>JAXMCE010000001.1:0-606169 GCA_046349515.1 Alphaproteobacteria bacterium
TTCGCCGCCTCCGCGCCCGCGAGCGCCATGAGGCCCATGCGCGGCGCCGAAGCATAGGGCAGTGCCAGTCCTGCGCCCATGACGACGAAGGCAAGTGCGAGCATCACCGGCTGGGCGATGACCCGATCAATCGCCGCGGCGCCCGCCGCCGTCAGCAGCGCGCCCGCAAGCATCGTGACCCGGAGGCCGAAGCGCGCGACGAGGCGCGGAGCGAGGCGCGCGACGACGAAGAGCGTCACGCTCAAGGGTACGAGCGACAGGCCCGCGCGCACCGCACTCATGCCAAGGCCGTCCGCCGCCTGAGCGTAGAGGTTGTAGTAGAGCAGCAACGACAGGATGTTGAACATGGAGAGCGCGCCGAGCGCCATCGCGAGCGCGAATCGACGGTGCGCGAGGAAAGCCAAGACGAAGAACGGATGGGCCAAGCGGCGCTCGACCAAGACGAGTGCGACGAGGAGCGCCGCCGCCGCGGCAAGCGGCCCCAACGAGGACCACGCCGCCACGTCCAATTGCGGCAGCGCGCGGATGCCGAAGGTCACGGCCACCATGAAACCGGCCAGAAGGAGGAAGCCCCGTCCGTCGATCGCCGCCGCTGGCGGCGGACGCGCGGGCGCGCGGTGCCTCCACGCGAGGCCCGCCACCGCCACGAGCATCAGCGCGGCGTTGAGCCAGAACACCGCACGCCAGTCGAAAGCCAGGGTGAGCGCGCCGCCCAAGAGCGGGCCGATACTGAAGCCCAGCATGAGCGAACCGGTCCAGGTGCCGATGCGAAGCGCGCGGACCCCTTCATCGGCGCCGATCGTGACGAGAGCGAGCGTGCCGGCGACCGCGAAGGCGGCGCCGAGCCCCTGGACAGCGCGCGCCGCGATGACCGCGCCGCCATCGGGGAGAAGCGCGACGGCGGCCGAGGCAAGACCGAACAGCGTGGCGCCCACGGCCGAGGCGGGCCCTGCGCCCATGCGCCCGGCGCCCTCCCCGCCCAGCACGATGAAGGAGGCCGAGGCCAGGAGATAGGCATTGACCAGCCACTCGGTGCCGGAAGCATCAAGGCCGAAGGCGCGCGCCATGGCTGGGAGCGCGGCCATGATGGCCGTGCTGTTCTCACCCACGGCCGCAATCGCAAGGCACGCGGCCGCGAAGCCGAGCCAGCGCGGGCCCTCCGCCTGGTCCATCGGCGCTAGGCTGCCCGCGACCGAGCGCGAGGCACGGGACGTGCGATCGCCGTCGTTCATCTCGCGGCGGACTGTAGCCGATCCTCCCTGCGAACACGACGACGCACGCTCGCGACCCTCGGCGCGCGACGCCTTGCGCGCTAGACTTGGCGCGTCATGGGCAAAGCCGGCAGACGGATGCTCGGCCGACAGGGAGGACCGCGATGTACGTGAAGACGCTGAAGGATCTCAAGGCCGCCGGTCGCGAGAAGGTCGTCGCCAACGGCTCGGCACGCACGGTGCGCTTTCTCACGCAGGAGGACGGCCTCGGCTTCACGATGTCCGACGTGAATCTCACGGCCGGGACCGAGAACATGCTCTGGTACAAGAACCACTGGGAGGCCAACTACATCCTCAGCGGCAAGGGGCAGGTCAAGGATTTGACCACGGGCGAGGTCTGGTCGCTCGAGCCCGGCGTCATGTACATCGTGGGGCCCAAGGACCGCCACAGCATGAAGGCGATCACCGACCTCCATCTCATCAGCATCTTCAACCCCGCTCTCAAGGGCGATGAGATGCACGACGCCGAAGGCACGTTGCCCCCGAGCGGCCCCGTCCCGCCGGGCCCCGCGCACCAGCGTTAGAGCTGCCGGCCGGGCGCCCTCGTCACGGGAGGCGCTGGACGCGAGCGCTCGCGCGCTCAGTGAACCGCGTTCTTCTTCCGGTGCGTGATGATGTGGGCGACGGTCTGCATCTTGCGCCGGAGGTCGTCCTTCGAGAACGGCTTCTTGATGTAGCCCGTGATGCCGAGCGCCTTGCACTGCATGACGGAGTTGTAATCCGAGACGCCCGTGACCATGAGGAACGGGATGTCGGCGTCGACCGTGCGGATCTGCTTCAGCACCTCGAGTCCGCTGACTCGCGGCATGTTCCAATCGCACAGCACGACGTCGATGTCGTTCTCGCCGAACATGGAGATAAAGTCGAGCGCCTCGTGCCCGTCCTTCGCGGTGAAGACCTGGGAGACTCCCATCTCCAGCAACATGTGCTTGGTCAGACTGACGACCTGAGGGTTGTCGTCCACCACGAGCACGGTCATTTCCTTGCCGAAATCAAATCCTGCCGACATGGCACAGTCCCCACTCTAAGTGTTTAAACGGCTTCCTCTAGCTCCACCCAATCCAATTGATCTCTCAACGTGCGGGCCAATTCATCGGCCTTGACCGGCTTCTGGAGGAAGCAGGCGCCCTCCGACAACTGGCCGTAATCCCGGTCCCCGCGGCTCGGGTATCCCGACATGAACACGACGCGCGCGTTCGGATAGCGTTCCGAGAGGATCGAGGCCAGCTCGATTCCGCTCAGTCCGGGCATCACGATGTCGCTCAAGATGAGATCGACGGGGCGCTCGGAGTCCTGCGTCATCTCGAGCGCATCGAAGCCGCTCGAGGCCGCCATGACGGTGTAGCCGAGACCCTCGACGACCTCCTTCACCAGATCGAGGAGCGCTTCGTCGTCCTCGATCAGGAGAACGAACTCGCCGTTGCCCCGCGGACTCGATTTCAATTGCTCGACGAGCTTCGCCGACGTGCCCTCTTTCGTCACCGGCAGGACCATCGTGATGGTCGTGCCGGCGCCGACCATGCTGTCGATTTCGACGCTTCCGTCGGACTGGTGGCAGAAGCCGTAAACCATGGCAAGGCCGAGGCCGGTGCCCTTGCCCTGGTCCTTCGTCGTGAAGAACGGCTCGAAGACGCGCTGCTTGACCTCGTCGCTCATGCCGCAGCCGTGGTCACGCACATAGACCTCGATGTACTCGCCCTCGCTCAGCCCCTCGCGAGCGATCGCGTGATTCTTGTCGATCGTCACGCGGCGCGTGCCGACGATGATCGTGCCGCCCTTGAGCGACATCGCGTCTCGCGCATTGACGACGAGATTGAGCAGGGCCTGGCCGAGCTCCCCCGAATCGGTGTTGACGCGCGCGCCGTCGGCCATGAGCTCGAAGACCAGCTCGTATCGCTCGTCGACCGCGCGCTTGAGGAGCTCGGTCATGTCGAGGACCGCGGCGTCGAGATCGAAGACATTGCGCTGCAGCTCGCGGCGGCGGCTGAACGAGAGGAGACTCTTGGTGAGGCCCTTGGCCTTTTCGGCCGCCGATTCGATCTGCTTGACGGAGAATTCGACGGCCGGCCAGTCGTCCCGCTTGTCGAGAATGCGACGCGCATAGCCGTCGAGAATCATGAGGATGTTGTTGAAGTCATGGGCAATGCCGCCGGTGAGCTGACCGATGGCCTCCATCTTCTGCGCGCGGCGCAAATGCTCGTCCGACGTGCGCCGATCGGTGATGTCGAGGTCGGAGCCGACGATTCGGACGGCAATGCCCTGTTGGTCGCGCTCCACGACGCGCCCTCGGGCCAGAATCCAACGCCAGTTTCCATTCTTTGCGCGGAACCGCACGACGGTTTCCGAGACTTGAATGGCGCCCTCCTTGAGCGCCGCGAATTGGCTCTCCACCTCCGGCGCATCGTCCGGATGCACGAGAGCACCCCAGTCCAAGATGGACCTGGGCTCATCCCCCGCCGTGTAGCCCAGCTTCTCGTAAAGGTTGCCTTCGAAATTCAACTGGCCGGTCCTGGCATCGAGGTCCCAGATCGCAATGTCGCCGCCGCGCAAGGCAAGATCGATCCGTTCCTGGTGGTGCTTGAGGTCGCGCTCCGCCGTGATCGCGGCCGTCACGTCATTGCCCGTGCCGCGATAGCCTTGAAATCTGCCGTCCCCACCAAACATCGGAATAGCGCTGATGCGCCCGAAGCGCTGCGTACCGTCGGCGCCCACGACGCCGCGCACCACCTGGCGGAACGGCCGATGGCCTTCGAGCAGCTTCCGGATCCGATCCTCGCCCTTCTCGGCGAAACTCGACCCTGGCATATCCCAGGGATGGAGCCCGATGACCCGCGAGCCGTCGAACCCGGCAATCGACGCCTTGGCCGTATGGTGCGTAACGCGCAGATCGGCATCGAGCTCCCAGAACCAATCGGCGGCGATCTCGGCGAAGTCGCGGAAGCGGTCTTCGCTTTCCTCGAGCTCGAGGGTCCGTTCGGACACAAGCGCCTCTGCCCGCTGGGCCGCCGACTGGAGAACGAAGATGAGCGCCGCCAGAAGGAGCGAGACCAGCGCGCCGCCGATGAAGGCCCAATCGGCACGGCCGAACCCGGCCGCCGCGGTCTTCGTGTCGAGACTTTGCCATTCGATCCAAAATTTCTCGCCGGCCATAACGATCGCCGTGCTTTTCGAGTGCGATCCCTCGGACGCGGCATCGTGCCACCGACTTTCGAAAACCGTGAGCAGCTCGCCATCGGCGGCCACGGCGCGCACGCGAACGCCGAGCGATTCTTTCCAAATGTCGAGGGCATTGCCGAAAAGCTGTTCGGAGATGAAGGGCGCGTAGACCCAGCCGATGAGGTTCTCCCGCCGGTCCTTCACCGTTTCGATCGGTTTGCCCGGCCGGTAGACCGGCACATAGAGAAGAAAGCCGGGACGCTGATTTCTGTCTTGCACGAGCACGATCGGGCGGGTCATCACCGGATGATTGTTGTCGCGCGCCAATTCGATCGCCGCGCGGCGGAACTTCTCCGGCGCGATGTCGATACCGCGCGCCGCGTAATTCCGATTGAGCGGCTCGATCTGCGTGATGACGTAATGCATACCGGCGGCGTGCCCACCCTCCGCCGAGCCGGGTGAAGATTTGATCGAAAAGTCACCGACGTTGTCGCGGCGCATGGTCTCTAGAAACCGCGGCATCTCCGCGGAGGAAACGGGAACAATGATCCCGAGGCCGTTGATCCCGGGATAGCGCTGGTCGAGCGCCAGCGATTGGACAAAGCTGCGCCACGCCGCCGGGCTCACCTGGCCATTTTGCACGGCCAAGAAGCTCGCGCCGCTGCGAAGCGCGTCGACATAGACCGCCATCCGTTGATCGATGCTGTCCGTCGCGCGCGTGACCGACTCGATGAAGCGCTGCCGTTCGAGCGCCGATTGGGTGTCCTCCAAGGAGCGCGACGCCCAGGCGCTCGCGAGCACGCCAAAGGCGACGATCGCCACCGGTCCCAGCCACTGGCGAATGTCCAATCCTCGCCGCCCGCCCCAGGCGAAGAGGCGCTGCGATTTCATGCGGCCAATAGCGGCCGCGAGGGATGAGGACTTCGGCGACATGGGCTTGGGCTCAGGGCGTGAGGCGTGTGAAGCTAATCTCAGTTAGAGTTTCTCGATAAAATCTGGTCTACGACGGCATACAGCATTACGGCCTGTCCCCTAATGAGGGCTTAATTCCTGATCTAGATTTGCATCATCAAATGCGAGCATCGAACTGATCCCAGCTCACCCGGATGCCAGGTCATGACGCGGCCGCCAAAGTTTTCGTACATTTGGTGAGAACTTCGTCATAATATATTGAAAAATATCCTTCTTTTTTCTCCATATCGGATGGCTCTCCGGACCCGCGTCGGGCGGGTGCCGCGTGGGGGCCGGACTCCTCGGGGGGCGGTTGACAATGGACAGCACCAAGCTGCTCGAGGGGCTGCTCGGCCTCATCGCGGACTATCTCAATTTCGTGCTGCGCTTTCCGCAGAGCCCCCGCAAGACGCTCGAGCCTTACTCCGCCTCGCGCAAGGTCGAGAAGGATCTGACGGCGCTGTTCCTCGCTGGCATCGGCGCGTCCTATCTCCTCATCCTCGTCATGAAGCCGGCGGAGTTCGAGCACGATCCCTCGGCGATCGTGGCGTGGTTCCGGGAAGTCGATTTGCGCGCGCTGCCGCCCGCGATCCTCGGCATCACCGTGGCCTTCGCGGTCGTGCTCCACGGCCTGGTCCGCCTCTACGAGCAATTGACGCGCCTCGCGGCGCTCCGATCGGGCGCGGTCACGGAGTCGCGCTTGCTGTGCGGCTCGCTCGAGGATTCGGTCAACGCCGCCCTGGCGTTCGGCGCATTCTTCGCGCCGGCAAGCATTCTCGGCGTCACCCTCGCCTTCTGGTGCTCGGACAAGCTCGCCGTGCTCGCTCCACGCTGGCTCATGGTCCCGGTCGGCGTGTTCTCTCTCGCCTGGGCGGCCTTTCTTTGCGTCTACTTTCCGTGGACGCTCGCCGCCGTCCACGGCCGAACCACCTTCTGGCAGGCCGTGCGGGCCTGTTGGGTTGGCGCCGTCCTCATCCTGCTGCCGTTCTTCTTGATCGGCGGCTGACCCATTGCCGCCCTTGAATTCGGCCTCGCGCCGGGCCAAAGTTAAAGATGAAGGCTGGGGTGCTGGGCCGCCGTCATGGCCCGGCTGAGATAACACCCATCGAACTTGACCTGGGTAATTCCAGCGCAGGGAGCCGGATCGCATGAAATCCCTCTCCTCTCGACCTGTCGGTGCGACGCCCACGATCGCCATCGTCGGCGGCGGCGTGATCGGCCTCGGCATCGGCTGGCGGCTCGCCCAAGCGGGCGCCAAGGTCGATGTGTTCGAGCGCGGCACGGCCGGGCGCGGCGCCAGCTGGGCGGCCGGCGGCATGCTGGCCGCGGGCATCGAGGCCGAGCCCGGCGAGGAGGAGTTGACGCGCCTCAACAGGGCGAGCCAGGGGATGTGGCACGCCTTCACGCGCGAGCTCGAAACGGCGACCGGCGCCGATCTCGGCTATCGCGGCGAAGGCACGCTCGTCATCGCGACGACGGCGGACGAGGTCAGCGAGCTTCGCCACCAATTCGAGATTCAGCGCGGCATGGGGATCGAGCTCGCCTGGCTCGACGGCCGGGCGGTGCTGGCGAAGGAGCCCTATCTCAGCCCCCGCACCTTGGCCGCGATCTCGAGCCCGCATGACCACCAGGTCGACAATCGTCGCCTCGCCGTGGCGCTCAAGGACGCCTTTCTCGCGGCGGGCGGTAAGCTCCACGAGAACGCGCCCGTTGCGGCGGTCGACGTCGGGGGAGCCCGCGCGCGCGGCCTGTGGCTCGGCGAACGGCACCATCCCGCCGATGTGGTGGTGATCGCAGCCGGTGCCTGGTCGCGGACCATCGGGGGCCTTCCCGATCAAGCGCGCCCGCCGGTGCGGCCGATCAAGGGGCAGCTCCTGGCGCTTCGCATGGACTCGGCGGCCCCGCTCCTCTCCCACGTCGTCTGGGTGCCCAAGGCCTATCTCGTGCCGCGGGGCGACGGGCGGCTCATCATCGGCGCGACCGTCGAGGAGCGCGGCTTCGACGATACGATCACGGCGGGCGGCATGCTCTCGCTCCTCGACGCCGCGTGGCGCGCGCTGCCCGGCATCGAAGAATTGGCGATCGAGGAGACCTGGTCCGGAGTCCGGCCGACCAGCCGCGACGACGCGCCGATCCTGGGCCCGAGCGGAACCGACGGGCTCGTGCTTGCGACGGGCCATCACCGCAACGGCATTCTTCTGACCCCCCTTACGATCGATACAATCAGCCGGCACATCCTCACGGGCGAGGTCGACCCGGCCATCCGGCCGTTCGGCATCGAGCGGTTTGGTCGCGGGCCCGCCGCGAAAGGCGCGCGCGAGTCCGCGGCGGTGGCAACGCCGTGAACGGCACCATCCGCGTCAATGGCAAGGAGCGCCCGCTCGAGGCCGCGACGCTGGCCGAGCTCCTGCCGCAGATGAGCGTCGATCCCGCAGGGCGGGGCATCGCGATCGCGCTCAACGGCGAAGTCGTGCCGCGGAGCGCGTGGGCCGCGACCGCGCTCGCCGCGGGCGACACGGTCGAGATCGTCACGGCATTCCGCGGCGGCTGAGAAGGAGCGCACATGACCGACGGCCCCTGCACCCAAGACAAGAAAGACGACGCGCTCGTGATCGCCGGGCGGCGCCTGTCCTCGCGCCTCTTGATCGGCACGTCGGGCTATCCCAACCGCCAGGTGATGCTCGATGCCATCGCGGCGAGCGGGGCCGAGATCGTCACGGCGTCGATCCGCCGCATCAGCCTCGAGAGCTACGATGAAAGCCTGCTCGACCTTCTCGGCGGATCCTACCTCGTGCTGCCCAACACCGCCGGTTGCGCCACGGTCAAGGACGCGGTGCTGACCGCCAAGCTCGCCCGCGATGCGCTCGAGACGAACTGGATCAAGCTCGAGCTCATCGGCGATCGCGAGACGCTCTATCCCGATGTCGAGCAGCTCTTGGAAGCCGCGCGCGCGCTCGTCGCCGACGGCTTCACCGTCCTGCCCTATTGCAACGACGATCCCGTGACCTGCCGGAAGCTGGCCGAGCTCGGCTGCGCCGCCGTCATGCCGCTCGGTGCTCCCATCGGATCGGGCATGGGCATCCGCAATCCCTACAACATCGAGCTCATCTGCGCCCACACGCCGGTGCCGGTGATCCTCGATGCCGGCATCGGCACGGCGTCCGACGCCGTGCTCGCCATGGAGCTCGGCTGCGCCGGCATCCTTCTCAACTCGGCGGTCGCCAAGGCGCGCAATCCCGTCATGATGGCCCGCGCGATGCGCGCGGCCGTCGAAGCCGGACGGCAGGCGCTGCTCGCCGGCCGCATCCCGAAGCGCCGCTACGCCGCCGCATCGAGCCCGCAGCTCGGCCTCATCGGCTCGTGACGCTCCCCACCCCACCGCTTCTTCTCATCACCGACCGCACACAAGCCCGCCATCCGCTCGCGGCCATCGCGCGCGCCGCGTTTCGCGCCGGCTGCCGCTGGCTGTCGCTCCGCGAGAAGGATTTGGCACCCGATGCGCGGCTCGCGCTTCTCGCCGAGCTCGTGGCGCTCGCGCGGCCCTACCGGGCGCACATCATGGTGCATGGCGACATCGCGGCCGCGGCCGCGGCGGGGGCCGCCGGTGTGCACCTTCCCTCGGGCGGCTCGGTCGAGGAGGCGCGCATGCGGCTCGGGGCCGAGGCTCTTATCGGTCTTTCGACGCACACGGGCGATGAGGTCAGCGCGGCAGCGCGCGCGGGCGCCGATTATGTGACGCTCAGCCCCATCTTCGCGACGGCGAGCAAGCCCGGCTACGGACCGGCGCTCGGTCTCGACGCGCTCGCCCGCGCCCGGCAAGGCGCCGCCGTACCGATCCTGGCGCTCGGCGGGATCACGGCCGCGAACGCCGCGGCCTGCCTTGAAGCCGGCGCCGCCGGTCTCGCCGTGATGGGGACAGTCATGGCGGCGCAAGACCCCGAGGCCGCGATGGCCGCGATCCTCGCCGCCTTCGACCAGGGCGGACGATCACGCTGACGCAGCGGGCTCCGCACACGCAGCGGGCGCCGCCCGATCCTGATGAGACGCTAGAAGCCGTAGCGCTGGATCTGGTCGCGCGTCAGCGCCTGGCGCGAGAGATCGCGCCGGCAATCGCCGTAGGCGGCCGAGCCTGGCGCCGCGGCCTGGCTGCACTGCGCGTGGATTTTCTCGGAGACACACTGCTTCAGCATGCCTTCCTCCAAGGTGCCCTTCTCTTCGAGGCACTGGTCGACCAGATTCTTGACGGAGCCGCCCGATCCGCCGGAGTTGGTGCACCCGACGAGGAGGAGTGCCGCGAAGCCCATGGCCATTCGATTCATCTCGTGTCCTTTTCGTCTCATGTGCGGCACAGAACGGCGTTCAGGCCGATGTCATTGACCGCCAGCAAGGCGTCCGGTGCTGGAAACCTGACCCGATGGCCCCGCGCGAACCCTACAATGTCCGCGAATGGTTAAGCGACAGTGATGAGGGGCCGAGCGCGTGTCGATAGCGATGGCGGAGAGGGTTCCATTCCCCATAATATCCGGCCGCGCGGCGGGCCGACCTGTCCATCCGTCCCTCGAGGGCGACAGACCGGCCACCGCCCCTCGCTGCCCCCACCGGCGAGAGCTTGAACGTTCTGAGCGTATCGAGACCTTCGCGTCCGGAGGGTTCGGACCCTCCGTGAACATCCGACGGGTGAAGGGGGCCCATCCCGCATGCGAACGCGCATTGGCATCGCCATCATCGCCGCCGCGGCGCTCGGCGCTTGTGCGTCGATCGAGACCTTCCGTGCGGCGCCGCGCAATCTTTGCCACGACGAGCCTGTCACGCTCACCTGGGCGGCGTCGGGCACGGTGAGGCTCGAGGCCGACCCGCCCGCGAACGGGACCGGCAACAAACCGTCCTCCGGAACCCAGGTCTTCCACCCGCATGAGAGCACGCGCTTCATGCTGACCGCCCACGGGCTCTTCTCGAGCGCCGCGGCCGAGGCCGATGTCGAGGTGGCCCCGCCGCCGCGCGAGTTCGGCGGCCTCGCCGCCTGCACGCCGGACGGGGTCGTCCTCCCGCTCCACCTCGATTCGCCGCAAGTCTCGGCGGGACTGGCGGTCGGAACCGTCACCAACATGCAGACGCGCGCGCTCGTCCTTGCCAAGGAAGGCGTCACCGCGACCCTTCCCGCCGGCACCACCTCGCGCGCCTTCGCGCGCCAGCGCGTGCTGGGCGGCTGGGATCTCAAGGCGCCGCTCGCACCCGGCGAGAGCTGCGAGGCGGCGCTTGCCTCCGTCGCCCAGCGCTTGAGCGTCCGTATCGCCTTTGCCTGCGGGGAGTGAGCCATGCTCGAAGACATCAAGACCATCGTCGTCCTCATGATGGAGAACCGCTCCTTCGACCACGTGCTCGGCCACCTGTCCCTGCCGCAGTATGGCGGGCGCGGCGACGTCGAGGGCCTCGCCAACATCGACACCGACCCGCGCTTCGCCAACATCTTCGACCAGCAGGTCTACCGCCCCTTCCCGATGGCGGATGGACCGCTTCCCCACGACCTCCCCCACAGTCGCGCCGAGATCCAGGCCCAGATGGCGCCCCGCGGCGCCACCTTCGCCATGAGCGGCTTCGTCGAATCCTATGTCGCATTGACCAAGACCGCCGTGCTCGACCCGGCGCCCATGGGTTACCTGACGCCCGATGCGGTCGTCATGTCGCGCTTCCTCGCGGACAACTTCCTCGTCTGCGACCACTGGTTCTCGCCGCTCCCGGCCGACACGCACCCCAACCGCGTGATGGCCTTCACCGGATCGTCCCTCATCGACGACACCAAGACGCGCATCATCCCGCACCGCGACCTCGTCTTCAGCTGGCTGACCGCGCACGGCGTGCGCTGGCGCCTCTATCACTGCGGCTTTTCCTTCTTTCCGCTTTTCGGCGACATGGCGCTGGCGCTCGGCGACAACGTGCGGAACTTCCGCCGCTTCGCCGCCGACCTCGCGACGGAGGCGGAGGACGAGGCGCCGCAAGTCATCGTCATCGAGCCCGAGTACGGCGACTCGCCGGTGCATTTCGGATTCTCGCCGAACGACAACCACCCGCCGCTCCCGATCGGGCCCGGCGAGAACTTCATCCGCGAGGTCTACACCGCCCTTCTCAACAGCCCGCGCTGGCCGGGCACCCTTCTCGTCGTCATCCACGACGAGCATGGCGGTTTCTTCGACCACGTGCCGCCGGCGCCGATCAAGAGCGCGCCGCCGCCGGGCGCCCTCTACACCGAGCCCTTCGTGAGCACCGGCGTGCGCGTGCCGGCGCTCATCGCCTCGCCCCATGTCGAGCGCGGGCGCTGCTACAAGGGGACGCTCGACCACACCTCGGTCCTGCAATTGCTCGCGGAGAAATTCGCCGGGAGCGCGCGCGCCTATTCGGACGGCGTCACCATGCGCCTCGACCAGGGCATCGAGAGCCTCTCGCGCGTGCTGGCACCAACCGCGCGGACGGACCGGCCCGCGGCACCATCGACGCCGATCGCCGCGCTCCAACTCCTCCATACGACGCGCCCCGCCCTGACCGAGAACGAAAAGGCGCTCGTCTACGCGAACAAGCAGCTCCTCGCCCACGACCGAGACCGCGCCATCCAGAAATTCCCGGAACTCCTTCACCTGCCCGAGTGATCGTTCCATGAGGAAGCTCGACCGCCGGCCGACGCGCCGCCACTACCTCCGCTCGTTCGCCGTGGCGGCCGTTCTCGTCGCGATCGCCCTCGGCGCGGGCGTCCTCGGCTACCACTATCTCGACGGGTTGCGCTGGGTCGACGCGCTCGTCGACGCCGCCATGATCCTCGGCGGCATGGGGCCGGTGAACCCGCTGGTCAACGACGGCGCGAAGATCTTCGCCGCCACTTATGCGCTCTTTTGCGGACTTGTCTTCCTCGCCAGCGCGGCCGTGCTGCTGGCGCCTTGGATCCATTTGCTCTTGCACCGGCTCCACGTCGACGAGGAGTAACGTGGACCAATGGTCGGTTGCCGTGGCCGGAGCCGACGTCTCAGAGATGGAGAAGCGTCGGCGCGAACCAGCCGAGCAAGGCGAACGCGGCTCCGATGATGCCAAGGCCGGCCGCGCCGAAGGCCAGCAGCACGACGTCCGTCACGACCGAGGCCGAGGCCAGCACGATCGCGATCTGCAGCGCGCCCGACGACAGCTCATAGGCGTGGTAGGCGGCCTCCGCCTCGTCGCGCTTGGCCTCGGCCGCGCGGGCGCGGGCCATGAGCTCCTTCCGGCCTTCCTGCGCGTCGGGCTCGGAGTCCCAACGCGCGACGCTCTCGCGCCAGGATGCGAGCTGCTTCTCCATGCGCGCCTTCGCGTCGCCCGCGAGCGTCGCGCCGATGGTGCTCTCGACGAGCTCGACAGCCGTGCGCACCACCGTGATGCGCACGGTCTTGGCCTGGAAGAAGCTCCAGAGGTCGGACGCCTCGATGTTGCGGGCGAGCGTCCTATGGAGCGCGTTCTTCCCGCCCGCCTCGGCCAAGGCGAGCACGGCCGCGAGAACGGCGATGAGCACCGCGATCCGCTTATTCGTGTGATGGACGTGGAGGCCTTCTGCCATGCCCGCCTTCCCCTGCCGCGATCGCCGCCGATGACGCGCGCCCGATCCCGCGCCATATGCCCCGGCGCCACCGGCGTTGCAAGCCGCTTGTCTTTGCCCGCCGGTTCGCCTTGGATGGACGCCGATTTCCTCACGGGCGAATCGAACCCGGCGGGCAGGAGGCGGCGATGGATGCAATGGATCGCACGTTCATGGACCGGGCGATCGTCCAGGCCATGAAGAGCGCCGGCGAAGGCGGCGTGCCGGTCGGCTCGACCTTGGCCTGGCGCGGCGTGCTCGTCGCGGAGGGCCACAACCAGCGCCAGCAGCAGAAGGTCATCACGCTCCACGGCGAGACGGACTGCCTCATGAAGGCGGGCCTCTTCGGCCGCTGGCGGGAGACCACGCTCTACACCACCTTGAGCCCCTGCATGATGTGCACGGGCACGATCATCCAATTCGGGATCCCGCGCGTCGTCATCGCCGACGCTGAGAATTTCGGCGGCAACGAGGAGTTCCTGAGAAGCCGCGGCGTCACGGTCGACATCCAGCGCGACGAAGCCATGATCGCGTTCTTCCGCGACTGGAAGGCGCGCAACATGGAAATCTGGAACGGCGACATCGGCGTGTGAGGACAAGGGCATGGGCAACGCACCGACATTCGACATCCATCCGGACATGAACGAGCTGCTCGCGGCCAAGGCCGCGGTCAATCCGGAAACGGGGGCCGGGCCGACCCGCACCCAGTGGGACAGCTACGACGCGGCGCTCCGCCGCCCCTATCCCACGGACATGCGCGTCGAGGACATGCGCCTGCCGTGCACGATCAAGGGCGGGCCCGGTGCGGGCACGCGGCACGATGCGCCGGCGCGCCTCTACCGTCCGGGACAGGCCGCGGCCGCGGGCTCGCCCCTCGTCGTCTACATCCATGGCGGCGGCTTCATCAAAGGCAGCCTCGAGAGCGGCGACCCCATTGCCGCGGGCATTGCCGAGCGGACAGGGTTCCCCGTCATCAGCATCGACTACCGCCTGGCGCCCGAGCACCCCTTCCCCTGGGGCGTCGAAGATTGCTACGCCGCGATCGCGCACATCGTCGAGAACGCGTCCCGCTTCGGCGCCGATCCCACGCGCATCGGCCTCTGGGGCGACAGTGCGGGCGGCAACATGGCGGCGGCGTCCTGCCTGCTTGCGCGCGACCGGGGCAACCCGGCGATCGCGGCGCAGGTGATCGTCTATCCGTGCTTGACCGACGAGCTGACCTCGCCCTCCTACGAGACCTATCGCCATGCCTCGGTCACGACGGCGGCGATGGAGCGGTCCTGGTCGCTCTATCTCGGCGACCGGCGACCCACGCGCGATCCTTACGCGGCGCCGGTCAAGGCCAAGGACCTCTCGAACCTGCCGCCGGCCTTCATCCACGTGGCGGAGGTCGACTGCCTCGCCGATGACGGCATCATATACGCGCGGCGCTTGAAGGAGGCCGGAAGCCCCGCGATCCTCCGCATCGCCAAGCGCATGATTCACGGCTTCACGCGCGCACGGCACTCAGGGCCAGCGGCGGCCGCCGAGTTCGATGCGCCGTGCACGTTTCTCAAGGACGTGCTCGCGGCGGGCCAACCGGGCGCGGCGAAGCGCCGGGCGCTTCCCTAGCGGCACATCGCACGCATTCCCGTCGCTGGCGGAACGGTACGGCGGGGCCGTCCGTGCTACGCTCCCGCTACCGACGTTCCATCTCGAGGGAGCACGCCATGCCGCGCATCAACGCCGAGCGACTCCTGGCCGATCTCAAGGCGCTGCGCAATTTCGGCGCAACCGGCCACGGCGTCGTGCGCACCTCGCTCTCGGAGCCTGACCTGGCCGCGCGTGCCTGGCTCCTCGGCCGCATGCGCGAGGCGGGGCTCGACGCGCGCATCGACGGAATCGGCAACGTGATCGGCCGCTCGCGCCATCCGGGGAAGGCGCTGCTCATGGGCTCGCACACCGACACGCAGCCCAAGGGCGGCTGGCTCGACGGGGCGATGGGCGTGATCTACGCGCTCGAAATCGCCCGTGCGCTCGCCGAAGACAGCGAGACGCGGGGGCTTCCCGTCGACGTCGCCTCCTGGATCGACGAGGAAGGCAGCTTCGGCATCTGCCTCGGCAGCCGCTCGTTCTGCGGCCAGATCGGCGAGGAAACGATCGAGACGGCGCGGAACGCGGCGGGACGCGGCTTCAAGGAGCTGCTCCGGGCCGCGGGCTACGACTCCTCGCCCCGCGACCGCATCGATCCCGGCCGCTATCTCGGCTACTTCGAGGCCCACATCGAGCAGGGCGGACACCTCGAAGCGACCGGCAACCGGATCGGAATCGTGACGGCCATCGTCGGCATTCGCACCTTCAAGGTGCAGTTCAAGGGTGTCCAAAACCACGCCGGCACCACCCCCATGCCCATCCGGAAAGATGCGGGCATGGCCCTCATCCGCTTCGCCTATGCGGTGAACGAATCATTCCGCGGGCTCGCGGGCGAGCGCACGGTGTGGACCATCGGCCGCGCCTCCTTCGAACCCGGCGCCCACAGCATCATCCCGGGCCGCGCGGAGATGACGCTCCAGTTCCGCGATCCCGAGCTCGGCCGGCTCGATGCGTTCGAGGCGGCGTTCCGCGCCCTCGTCGAGCGCACGAACCGCGACGGCCCGGTCGAGATCGAGGTGGTCCCCATGGGCACTCCGATCGTACCGACGCCCATGGACGAGGGACTCTTGGGCCACGTGGCGGCCGCGGCCGAGGCGTACGCGCCGGGAAAATGGCTGCGCATGCCGAGCGGCGCGGGCCACGACGCCATGATCATCGCGAAAGCGATCCCCGCCGCCATGATGTTCGTGCCGAGCATCGGCGGCGTCAGCCACGACTTCGCCGAGGACACGTCCGAGGACGATATCGCGCTCGGCTGCCAGGTGGCCGCCACGGCCGCCGCCTCTCTCCTCAAGGCGCATAACTGATCGAACCTGCCGCCCCGCCATTGTCCCCGTGGCGACGGCCGACCGCCGCACCGATGACGGCGGCGAATACGGGGGCGCTTGAACGAGCCCGGCAGTCCTGCGACCCTTCGCATCGCGAGATCGCCGGGGCGCATCGACGACGGTGGACGGCAATGGGAGCGGTGGCGTGATGCGGGCGAACGGCGATCTCTTCGCGCCGGACTTCAAGGAAACTCCCTACTGGTGGGACGCGGCCCCGCACGAGACATGCGCGCCCGGCCCGCCGCCCGCAACGGCCGACGTCGTGGTGGTGGGATCGGGCTTCACGGGCCTCAATGCCGCGATCGACCTCGCCCGCGCGGGCCGCAGCACCGCGGTCTTCGATGCGGGCGATCTCGGCCAGGGTGCCAGCAAGCGGACCTTCGGCTTCGTCGGCATGGCCTTGCGGCACGGCTTCCGCGCGCTCACGAAGCGTCATGGCGTCGCCTACGCGGTCGAAGTCTATCGGGAAGCGCGCGCGGCCTTCGATTCCGTCGCCGAGCGCGTGCGCACGGAACGGATCGACTGCCATTTCAATGCGGGCGGGCGCCTCATCCTCGCGCGTTCGAAGCGGCAGTTCGACGATCTCGCGGACGAGTACAAGACCCGCGAGGCGCATCTCGGCACGCGCTTCTCCCTCATGACCGGCGCGGCCGTCGAGGACGAGATCAGGTCCGAGCTCTACTACGGCGCGGCGCTCATCCCCGAACTCGCCTCGATCCACCCGGGCCTCTACCACGCGGGCCTGCTCGCGCGCGCGAAGGAAGCGGGTGTCACGCTTCTGCCTGGAACGCCGGTGACGCGCATCGAGGCCGAGGCGACGGGGTTCAAGGTCGTGACGCCGCGCGGCATCACCCGCGCCCGCGACGTGCTCGTCGCGACCAACGGCTATTCGGGCCCGGCCGTGCCCTGGGTCGAGCGCCGCATGATCCCCTTCGACGGCCACGTGATCGCGACGGAAGAACTCACGCCCGCCGCGATGGCACGCATCCTGCCCAAGGATCGGAGCGTCCTCGACCACGCGCACCACATCATGTCGATCCGCCGCACACCGGACCAGAAGCGCATCCTCTTCGTGTGGCGCACGGCCGCGCGGCCGACGACGGCCCGCATGATGGGCGCGCGGCTCCTGGCCGACGCCGCCACGATCGTGCCGGCGATCGCGACGGTGCGACTCTCCCACGCCTGGTCGGGGCGCTGCGCCGCCTCCTTCGACCAGTGGCCTCACCTCACGATGCATGACGGCATGCACGTCGCGGGCGGCTACTGCTACGCCGGCATCCACATGTCGACCTATCTCGGACGGAAAGCGGCCGCGCGCATCCTGGGCCGGCCTGACGGGCGCACGGTCTTCGCCGACCGGCCCTTCCCCACCGTTCCCGGTTACCGGGGCAATCCGTGGTTCATGCCCATCGTGATGAAGAGGTACGATCTCCTCGATCGGTGGGAGCGGCGGTAGAGAGTGCGGCGACGGTTGCGCCATACGCCTTATTAGAGCGAACGCGTCCTGTCGGAGACGCTACGCGCCCTCTCGCATCACGCGCTCGTGGATGGCGCGGCAGTGGCGCACCAGATTCTCGCGGGACGCAACGAACCGCTTGAGCGGCGTGTCGATGTCATAGAAGTGGATGTTGGCGATGAAACCGTAGATGCCGGCATCGACGCTCGTGGGCTCGGCGCCGTGCACATAGCCGTGTGCCGGCACAAGGTTCGCGAGAACCTCGAGATCCGCGAGCCCTCGAGCATAGGCCGCCTCGGGCTCGTACCGGCCGATGCCTTGGAAGTGATAGCGCTGGAAGTTGAACGCGCGCGCCTTTTCCAAGCCCTCGTCCGTCAAACTCGGAATCTCCCTCTTGAGCAAGGCGGCGAAGGCCGGCCAGTACCGCTCGTCCTTCCAGCGCGAATACGACATGACCCAATAGAGGTCGTCGAGCATCCGCGCGACGAGATGACTCATGTCCCGCTGCGCTGGGGTCAGACTCGCGTCGATCGCGAGGCGGTACTTGCGGATGAGGTGCTCGACGATGGTGCCGCTGTCCCCGACCGTCTCGCCGTCGTCGACGATGTAGGGAAGCTGGCCGCGCGGCGCGGCCGAGGCGTCGAAGATGTGCTCGTGCCGGAACGGGAGGCCCGCAAGCCGCAGGAACGCGAAGACCTTGAGGCCGTAGCCGTTGTTGTCGGTGACGCCGCTGAGTCCGGGATAGGAATAGAGGGTGATCATCGTGGCTCCTCGGTGTGCGGCATCGAGATTACCTCGGCGCCGGACCATCGTCGAACGCGAACCGGCTCACCCGTCTCCAATCGTGCCAAGCAAGGATGGAGCGGCGATAGGACAAAACGGCCGCGCCAACAAAAGTCACCGCGACGTCACCGCCAGGGCGCATATCGGAGTTGCCTTGCCGGGCCGTTTGATCTACCGACGGGTGCGTCATTGTTCTTCAACGAACGCGCACGATCCGTTTGGCTTGGCTGGGGAGCATGCATCATGACTCACGGACGATTGGTTCTTGCGGCGTTGTTGGCCGGCTGGTTGGCCCTGCCGATCGCCGGCTGTGCCGGCTCGTCGACGAAGGAGAGCACCGGCGAGTATCTCGACGATTCCGTCATCAGCAACAAGGTGCGCGCCAGAATCGTCGGCGAGAAGGATCTGAGCATCTTCCAGATCGACGTGACGACGTTCAAAGGCGTGGTGCAGTTGAGCGGCTTCGTCGACAAGGCCGAGCAGAAGGCGAAAGCCGGCCAGGTGGCGGCCAGCGTCTCCGGCGTGAAAGAAGTGAAGAACGACCTCGTCGTGAAATAGCGCGGCCGCGGCATCGCGCGTGAAGCGCGCGGGGACGAACGAATCGCGCGGAGGCGGGCGAGGCCCGTGCGCCTCCCTTGATGCGCGTTCGGCCGGCCCCCAGATAGGATTGAGCGGGGGCTCGAGAGGAGGTCGTGACGACCGCAGGCGCGATGGAGAGGCTTGGACCCGTCCTGATTCTCTTCGTGCTCGCGGGCCTCGCGGCCTGCCAGCCGATGCATTGGGAGCGGCCCGGTTTCGGCCCCAGCCAAACCTCGGACGACCTCGCCGAGTGCAGCACCTTCGCGGCCCAGGAAGCGAGGCGCGACGCATTCTTCGGCGGCGGGAGCTGGGGTCCCTATGCCGTGAGGGACCGGAAAGGGCGGACGTTCGTCTATGACGGGGATCCGTTCTGGCCGTACCGCTCCGACTCTTACTTCCATGAACGGCAGATCCGCGATCAGTGCATGTCGGGCAAGGGCTATCAGCTCGTCCCCGGGAAGGCGGAGTGACGAGACCGGGCCACGCGGGCCGATGGTACGGTCGGCGCCCTTCCATTTTGCAAATGCTGATCGGACCGGCGCGAGCGACTCGATGAGAGTCTCGTTCAAGCATTCATCACCAAGGCCGGCTCCGCCAGCCTCGCTGGCGAAACCTGTCCCCCTCTACTAACATTCCCGCGGGCCACACGATGGGGGCCGCTCCGATTCGCACGGACACACGGTGAAATTTCATCGGGACCGGGTCACCGTGACGGCGGCCGAGCGCTCAACCGATGTGGCTGTTAGCGACGAGGGCCTTGCGGCGCGGCCGCTCGCCAAGGGGGCAACGCGCGGCAGTCGGGCGGGCGTCGCGCACGTTGACACTGGACTAGTCGGAAGTCGGTGACGCGAAATCGGAGTCCTCCATGGATTCAGAGGTGTTGAAAAAACTCCGCGCGCTTCCTCGCCTGGCGGCGGATGCCCCATCGCCTCACGGCATTGCCTGCAAGGCATGCGGCGGCGCGGTACGATTTTTCGACATTGTCGACTTTCAGAAGTGCTGCTCGATCGAGCGGCCCTATGCGTTCGGCATTTCGGGAATCCCGGTTCCCTATTTTCGCTGCACGCATTGCCGGTTCGTGCAGACCAATTTCCTCGATGATTGGACCGAGCACGATTTCAGGGAGTTCATTTACAACGCCGATTACGTGAAGGTCGATCCCGAATACGAACTCGTCCGACCCGAGCAACAGGCGCTGCGATTGAGCCAGGTCCTGTCGCGACTTAGATCCTGCCGAATCCTGGACTATGGCTCCGGCACAGGGCTGCTTCGCGAGCGATTGGCGTCACTGGGATTCACGCAAGTCGAGAATTTCGATCCGTTCTCGAGCCCGGCGCGGCCATCGGGAACGTTCGAGATCATCACGTGCGTCGAAGTTCTGGAACATTCGGTCGAGCCCCGGCGCACGATCGAGGACATCGCATCGCTCCTGGCGCCCGGCGGATGCGTGTTGTTCAGCACCGGCATACAGCCCGCCAACATCGACGAACTGCGGGCCAATTGGTGGTACATCGGCCCGCGCAACGGGCACATATCAATTTTCTCCATCGAGTCGCTGGCGATCCTCGCGCAGCGGTGCGGCCTCGTCCTCTATGGCGGACAGGGCGATATGGCGTTTGGGCCGGTGGACCCGAAGGGAGAGATCGCGGCGCTCCTCGCGACCATTGGGCGCCGGCACGTCGTGCTCTCGCTAGCCTCGCCGGACAACGGTCTCCGCTCGACCCGCGGTTCTGCCGATGTCGAAAGCGATCCGTCCTCTTGGCACAGCGTCGAGAGCGGCGATGCCGGCCGCTTCCGTTGGTCTCGATCGAGCCGTGTGAGCTGGACGTTCGGCGCGGCGATCCGCCCCCCCTGCACGGTCGAGGTCCTGTGTCCCTTCACCATGGAGATCAGGCCCGGATTTGCGTCCGGGTGCCGGATCGCGCTCGGCAAGAACAGCGCTCCCGTCACAGTCGAGGGGAAGACGATCGTCGCCCGCCTGCAGGTCGACGATGTCGTGGAGCCGACGATCACGCTCGAGACGCCCGCGACCGTGCGCCCCAGCGAGTTGAGGGACTCCGTCGATCGCCGTGAGCTGGGATTGGCGATTCCCGTCGCCCACCATTCCTGACGTCGCGCAAGAGAGACCGCAAAGCTGGCCCTGCGGTCGCCAGCCCCCTCGGTCCCTGCTGACGACCGTGAGCTCGCCGTGGGCTTGGTGTCGGATCGATGGACGTGAGTGACGACCCCAACGGGATTCGAACCGGTGGTGACGTCCTGGACCGGACTAGGCGATGGGGTCGCCGCAAGCAGGCCGCACTCTAGATGGGCCAGTCGTGGTGCGGTAATCTCAATGACGCTGGTACAGAACGGCCGACTGGCTGCTTTTGCGATGGGAAACTCAGATGACATCGGTAGGTGAGAGCAAGACCGGCCTAAGGGATCCGATTTCAACGCCGCGCTTTGCCGGCCATGTGAGCTTCTTTCGATTGCCGGTGGTGGAGGATCTCGGATCGATCGACGTTGCTGTTTGCGGCATACCCTTTGATGGCGGCATCGGCAATCGGACGGGCGCGCGGCACGGGCCCCGTCAGATACGTGAAATGTCGGTCAACTCGATCCGGCCCTACCACCCGGTTTCCAATCTGTCGCCCTTTCATCGCTGTCGCTTTGGCGACGTCGGCGATTCGCCCGTGAACCCGATAGACTTGAACCACAGTCTGGAGTTGATGAAATCCTACTTTGATCGCATCGACGATGCGGGCGCCATTCCCTTGGTCGCCGGCGGCGATCACCTCGTCACCCTGCCTGTGCTGCGTTCGATTGCGCGGCGTGGGCCTGTCGGCCTCGTGCACCTTGATGCCCATGCCGACACCTTTGACTACTTTTTCGACGAGCGCTTTCGCTACAACCACGGCACGACATTCCGCCGCGCCGTCGAGGAGGGTTTGATCGACCCGAAACGCTGCATTCAGATCGGTCTGCGCGGCACACGCTTCACCCCCACCGACCTGGATTTCTCAATCGACAGCGGGATGCGGGTTATCACGATCGAGGAATATTTCGACCTGGGCGTGCAGGGCGTCTGCGCTGAAATCTCGAGGGTCATCGGAAGTGGCCGCACCTATGTTTCCATCGACGTCGATGGACTCGATGCGGTCTACGTTCCGGGGACGGGAGCCCCGGAAATCGGCGGCTACTCGCCGCGGGACGCGCAGCTGATGATCCGCTCCCTGGGCGGCAAGAGCATTGTCGGCGCCGACGTGGTCGAGGTATCCCCGCCGCTGGACCCGAGCGGCGGCACGGCGCGGGTAGCCGCGGTTCTAATGTTCGAACTCGCCGACGTCATCGCGCAACACGTTTGCAGCAGATAACTGCAACGGTGGAATGCGCGCCGCCGCAGTTGATGCCAGCGAGCCTGCGGTCGCGCAACACAGCACTGCCGAGAGTACATCCCTACTCTGTCTATTCGGCAGAAACCGAATTTGTTCTGCGCAACGAACAGATGCCGGACCTGTGAGCGCGTTGCCGACGGCTCATTGCTACCGCGCGAGCACGACTTGAGCCACCGTACATCGCCGGCGGTTCCGAAGCAGCCATGCCGTCTTTTTTGCCGTGCGGCAAATGCGGCGTGAAACTACGGACTTGAAAAAATATGGCGACCCCAACGGGATTCGAACCCGTGTTTTCACCTTGAAAGGGTGACGTCCTGACCGGGCTAGACGATGGGGTCGCGCGCCCTGCACCTACCGGGCGGGGCCGCCGAAATCAAGCACATTTGCACAGCGGCGGCCTCGGTTGGGGTCCTTGGACGCGCAGCCCCGCCCCGGTTGCCGCGATATGAGCGTCCGCGCCTACAGCCGTGCGGGCGCCGCGTCCGCGACGACGAACTGGACGTCCTCGCGGTCCTGCCAGCGGTCGAGGCGCAAGCGGCCGGCGAGGTGGAGCGTGGCACCCGCGCGGTCGAGGAGCGCCCGCCCCAAGGGCGTGCCGGCCGCGCGGAAGGCGATGGCCTTCAGGCGCCGGCCCGCGGCATCGCCCAAGAAGCAGCGCACGTGGTTCTCGCCGACCACATCGGCCTTGCCCACGCGCACGGAATCGAGGGCGAAGACCGGCTCCGCATTGCCCGCACCGTAGGGTTCGAGCCGCCCGAGCGTCGCGGCGAGGCCCGCGTTCGCGGCACCGAGGGAGAGCGCGCCGTCGAGATGGAGCGTCGGCACGATGGCCTGCTCATCGATGGCGGTGCGAATGCGCTCGTCGAGGAACGCGCGGAATCGCGGAAGCGAGTCGCGCGGCACCGTGAAGCCCGCCGCCATGGGATGGCCGCCGCCGGCGCTGAGAATGCCGGCTTGCCGCGCGGCGATGACCGCCGCGCCGAGGTTGACGCCCGGCACCGAGCGCGCCGAACCCTTCCCCGCCGCGCCCTCGAGCGCCACGACGAAAGCGGGCCGGTTGAAGCGCTCGACGAGGCGGCTCGCGATGATGCCGATGACGCCCGGATGCCAGCCCTCGCCCGCGGCGAAGGCGACGGCGCTCGCGGGCGCCGCCTCCACTTGCGCGATCGCGTCCTCGAGCGAGCGCGCCTCGATCTGCTGGCGGAGGCGGTTCAGCTCGTTCAAGCGCTCGGCCAAGCGCCGCGCCTCGACGGGATCGTCGGTCGAGAGAAGCCGCGCGCCGAGATCGGCCTCGCCCACGCGCCCCCCGGCATTGACGCGGGGGCCAAGGACGAAGCCCGCGTGGTAGGTGCCGGGCGCCTCCTTGATGCCCGCGACATCGGCCAAGGCCGCGAGCCCCGCATTGCCGCGCCGCGCGAGGATCTTCAAGCCTTGCGCCACGAGCGCGCGGTTGATTCCCGCGAGCGGCACCACGTCGCAGACCGTGCCGAGCGCCGCGAGGTCGAGCCAGGCCATGAGATCCGGCTCCTGCCGCCCGCCCGCGTAGAATCCGGCCGCGCGGAGCGCGCGGTTGACCGCGATCGCAAGAAGGAACGCCAAGCCCACCGCCGCCATGTGTCGGTGCGGACTCGTCTCGTCGAGCCGGTTCGGATTGACGACCGCATGGGCCTTGGGGAGGCGCGGCTCGGCCACGTGGTGGTCGACGACGATGACGTCGAGCCCGGCGCCCGCGGCCGCTTCGAGCACGTCGAACGCGGTGATTCCGCAATCGACCGTGACCATCACCGTGGCGCCCTGGCGGCCAAGCGCCTCGATGCCGGCGAGGCTCGGCCCGTAGCCCTCCTTGACGCGGTCGGGGACGTAGAGCGCGGCGCGACCGCCGGCCGCTCGCACGAAACGCGCAAGCAGCGCCGAGGAGGTGGCGCCGTCGACGTCGTAATCGCCGAGGATGCCGACCGTCTCGCCCCGCTCGATCGCCGCGGCGAGGCGTGCCGCGGCCCGGTCCATGTCCTTCAAGTGGCTCGGATCGGGGAGAAGCGCGCGGAGCGTCGGATTGAGGTAGTCCTCCGCCGTTTCGAGCGTGACGCCCCGCCCCGCCATGACGCGGCCGACGATCTCCGGCACCGCGAGACGCTGGGCGAGCGCCAGGCCGAGCCGCGCGTCAGCGAACCTCAAACACCAGCGCTTGCCGCCGTAGGAGGATTCGACGCCGAGAACGCACGCCGCATCGTGGCCGGCCGCCGTCTCCGGCGCGGCCGCCGCCATCAGGCGCTTGTCTCGCGCGCGAGGTCGCGCGTCGCCTCGATGATGCGCACCGTGCCGGTCTTTGACCGCATCACGATCGACTGGGTCGAGAGATGGGACGCGGTCCGGTGGACGCCCTCGAGCATCCAGCCGTCGGTGACGCCGGTCGCCGCGAAGACGAGGTCGCCGCCCGCGAGCTCGTTCAATTTGTAGATGCGGTCGAAGTTGGTGATGCCGAGACGCTTCGCGCGGCCGCGCTCCTCGTCGTTCCGGAAGACGAGGCGGCCTTCCATCTGCCCGCCGATGCAGCGGAGCGCCGCCGCGGCCAGCACGCCCTCGGGGGCGCCGCCGATCCCCATGTAGATGTCGACGCCGGTCGAGGGCCGCGTCGTCGCGATGACGCCGCTCACATCGCCGTCGCTGATGAGCTGGATGCGCACGCCCGCCTCGCGCGTCTTGGCGATCAGCTCCTCGTGGCGCGGCCGGTCGAGGATGCAGGCCACAAGGTCGCCGACCTCGCACTTCTTCGCCTTCGCGAGCGCGCGAAGATTGTCGCCCGGCGACTGCGCGAGCCCGACGACGCCCGCCGGCAGGCCAGGGCCGACCGCGATCTTGTCCATGTAGACATCGGGCGCGTTGAGGAAGCCGCCCGCCGTGCCGATCGCCATGACCGCGAGGGCGTTGGGGGCCCCCTTGGCCGTGATCGTCGTGCCCTCGAGCGGATCGAGCGCGATGTCGACCTTGGTGCCGCGGCCGGTGCCGACCTTCTCCCCGATGTAGAGCATGGGCGCCTCGTCGCGCTCGCCCTCCCCGATCACGACGGTGCCCGCGATGTCGAGCGTGTTGAGCGCCTGGCGCATGGCGTCGACGGCGGCCTGGTCGGCCGCCTTCTCGTTGCCGCGCCCGATGAAGGACGCGGCCGCGATCGCCGCCGCCTCCGTCACGCGCACCGCCTCGAGCACCACGACGCGGTCCAATTCGTCCGCCATCTCGACCCCTCCTCCGCCTAGAACGCCTCTATTCTGATCATTCGGGGCGGCTCGACAACCGAATCGAAGGCGCCGACGCGCGCGAGCGCGCGGGCCATGGCGGCCTCCTCCGTCTCATGGGTCATCATCACGACCGGGACGATGTTGTCGGGACTCCGGCCGCGCTGGATCATGGCCGCCATGGAAATCTGCTCGTCGCGGAGCGCCGCGGCGATGTCGGCGATGACGCCCGGCCGGTCGACGACCGTGAGGCGCACATAGTACTCGCCTCGGTGGCGCTCGATGGGCGAGGTGCCGAGGCGCGAGAGTGCTGTCGCCGGCACGCCGAAAGTGGGTACCCGCCGCCCGGTCGCGATGTCGACGAGATCGGCCACGACGGCCGAGGCCGTGGGGCCCCCGCCGGCGCCCCGCCCCTCGAACACCGCGTTCTCGACGAAGTTGCCGACGGCCACGACCGCGTTGAGCACGCCTTCCACATGGGCGATCGGATTGTCGAGCGAGACCATGCAGGGATGGACACGCTGCTCGATGCCGTGAGCGGTCGGCCGCGCGCTGCCGAGCAACTTGATGCGGTAGCCAAGCTCCTCGGCATATTCGATGTCGAGGGGAGCCACGTGCCGGATGCCTTCGACATGGACGCCCGGGAAGTTCACCTCGCAGCCGAAGGCAAGGCTCGTGAGGATCGCGAGCTTGTGCGCCGTGTCGATCCCGTCGATGTCGAAGCTCGGATCGGCCTCGGCATAGCCGAGCTTCTGCGCCTCGGCGAGCACGTCGGCGAAGGCGCGGCCCGTCGTGCGCATCGTCGTGAGGATGTAATTGCAGGTGCCGTTGAGGATGCCGTAGAGGCGCAGGATGCGGTTCGCCGCAAGCCCCTCGCGCAGCGCCTTCACGATGGGAATGCCGCCCGCGACCGCCGCCTCGAAGGCGAGCGTCACGCCCTTCCCTTCGGCCGCGCGCGCAAGCGCCGTGCCGTGGACGGCCAGCATGGCCTTGTTCGCGGTGACGACGTGGCGCCCCTTGGCGATCGCCGCCTCGACGACGGCCTTGGCGGCGCCGTCGGACCCGCCGATGAGCTCGAGCACCACGTCGGCTTGCGATTCCGACGCCATGCGCACCGGATCGTCGAACCAGGCGAAGGACGAGAGATCGACGCCGCGGTCGCGCTTGCGGTCGCGCGCCGAGACAGCGACGACGTCGAGCGCGCGGCCGCAGCGCCGCGCCAGAAGCTCGCGGTTCTCGGCGAGAAGCTTGAGCGTCCCGATGCCCACCGTCCCGAGCCCTGCAACCGCGATCTTGAGCGCGCCACTCATTCTTTCGCTCCGTTCAACGCATCCCCCATGCGCCACCCTCCGCGTCCAGCCGCGAGGCGCGGCGTGAGCATAGCCGAGACCATCATGGACGTTCAGTAGTCGAAAAAGATATCGACGCGACGATTGCTTGGCGCCGCTTCGGAACGCGGGGCGGCGTAGGCGGGATCGGACTGCGCCATCTCGCCGGCGTAGATCTTGGACGCGGAAACGCCTCGCTCGACGAGGGCCCGCGCGACCGTCTGCGCCCGCTCGGCCGAGGCCGGGCCCTGCGCATAGCCGACGACGCGGATGAAACCGCCGCGCGCGCGGTGCTCGGCGGCCAGGTCCCTCAGGACCGCGAGATCGGCGGCCCGGAGGTCGTTGCCGCCATCAGCGAAGCTGATCGTCGCCATCTCGGCCGAGATCGCGACCTTCGAGCGGTCGAATTGGGCCAAGGTGCGCACGCCCTTGGCGCTAGCTCCGCGAGCGCTCGGTGGCGTCAAACTCGGTGCGGCCGGTGACTCGATCACCGTCGTCCCCGGATTGGTCGTCATCGGACTCGTCGTCAGGGGACTGGTCGCCATGGGGCTCGCGGGCGGCGCGATTTCAGGCGCGCTCGGCACCGCGGCGATCGAGGGCGACGCCTCCGCGATCGGCGGCAAGGGCACCGGCGCGGGTGGCGGCGGCGACGGAATCGATGGGACGGGCGTCGCCTGCGGCGTCACCACCGAGGCTGGGGCGACCGGCGGCGAAGGAGGTGCTGCCAACGGGGAAGGCACGACGGCCGGCTCGGAGGTCGACGGCACGGCCGCCATCTGGGGCGGCGGCGGCGCTGGCGGCTCCGGCGACGGCGCGACGGCGGCCGCTGGCGGCGTCGGCGCGGCGGGCGGCGATGGAGGCGGCGGCGGAGCGGCCGGTTGAGACGCCGCTTGCGTTGCCGGTGGGGTCGAGGCGGCCGGTTGAGACGGCGCTGGCTTCGCGGGCGGGACGGTGCTCGACGCCGAGGCGGGCGTCGCCTTGGGGGCCGCGCTCGCGGATTCGGATGGCTTCGATGCCTCGGCCCCCTTCGATGGCGCCCCCTCGCCCTTCTGCGCGCGCGGCGTCGGCGGAGCGATCATCGGCTGCTCGGGCCGCGCCACCTTGTCCGCGTACTGCACCTCGCGCGTATCGGCGATGAGAGCGTCCGCGATCTTCTTGCGCTCCTCGGCGGTGGTCTGCGGCTTGGGCGCCTGGCCCGGGACCGTGCCGAGGTTGGGGAAGGACTGCCCCTCGCCGGGCACACCTTCCGCACCCGGTTTCGGCTTCGCGGTCGAACTCACCGTCGTCGGCGGCGCCTCCTCGAACCAGGTCGTCGGGTCGAACTTCTCGAGCGTCGAGCACGCGCCGAGCGCGAGCACGCTCACGGCGAGGCCGAGCGCGCGGAGGCCGGTCACGGCACGCATGGTTTGCAACTGGCTCTCACTCGTGTATTTAGGCGCGGCATCCTGTTCGTGGTCAGTCCGATTTCCCCGCGTCTTCCGAGGGGCACGACGCCGAGCGGAAGGGCGCGTTCCGGGATCGAGGCGCGCGATGATAAGGGATTGCCGCATGATGGATCAACCTGCGATGGGCGACGCACAACCTGATCCCGCAGATTTGGCCAAAATGATGGCGGCCATCGCCGAGCGCAGCCAACGGCTCGTCCGCGAGTTCTTGGCGCACCAGGCCGAGACCAACGGCAATGCCGATCCGCTCAACATCGGCGGCGCGTTCCTCGCGTTGACGGCCAAGCTGATGGCCGACCCCGCGCGCCTCGTCGAGGCGCAGGTGTCCCTGTGGCAGGACTACATGAGCCTGTGGCAAAGCGCCGCGCGCCGCATGATGGGCGAGACGAGCGAGCCCGTCATCGCGCCGCCCCACGGCGACCGGCGCTTCAAGGACAAGGAGTGGGAGGACAACCCGCTCTTCGACTACATCAAGCAGTCCTATCTCCTCACCTCGCGCTGGATGCTCGACACGGTGCGCAAGGTCGAGCATCTCGACGACAAGACGGCCAAGAAGATCGACTTCTATACGCGCCAGTTCGTGGACGCGATGGCGCCGTCGAACTTCGTGCTGACCAACCCCGAGGTCCTGCGCGCCACGATCGAGAGTCGCGGCGAGAACCTCGTCAAAGGGCTCGACAACCTCTTGGGCGATCTCGAGCGCGGCAAGGGCCGCCTTCGGATCACCATGACCGACACGACGGCATTCGAGGTCGGCAAGAACATCGCGGTGACGCCGGGCAAGGTCGTGTTCCGCAACGACCTCATGGAGCTCATCCAATACGCGCCCGCGAGCGAGACGGTGTTTCGCCGCCCGCTTCTCGTCATCCCGCCCTGGATCAACAAGTACTACATCCTCGATCTCCGGCCCGAGAACTCCTTCGCCAAGTGGCTGACCGAGCAGGGTCACACCGTCTTCATGGTGTCGTGGGTCAACCCTGACACGGCGCTCGCCGGCAAGACCTTCGAGGATTACATGGTCGAGTGCCCGCTCGCGGCGCTCGACGCGATCGAGCAGGCGACGGGCGAGCGCGATGCCAACGTCATCGGCTATTGCCTCGGGGGCACGCTCTTGGCCAGCACCCTCGCCTACATGGCCACGATGCGCGACGACCGGATCGCGAGCGCCACCTTCCTCACCGCCCTCGTCGACTTCAAGGAGCCCGGCGATCTCGGCGTCTTCATCGACGAAGAGCAGCTCGCGCAGCTCGAAGGCGAGATGAAGGAGAAGGGCTACCTCGAGGGCGCGCACATGGCGACGACCTTCAACATGCTGCGCGCCAACGACCTCATCTGGTCCTTCGTCATCAACAACTACCTGCTCGGCAAGGAGCCGTTCCCCTTCGACCTTCTCTATTGGAACGCGGATTCGACGCGCATGCCGGCGGCCATGCACAGCTTCTATCTGCGCAAGATGTACCAGGAGAATCGCCTGGTCGTGCCCGGCGGCATCCGCTTGAAGGGCGTGCCCATCGACGTGCGGACGGTCAAGACGCCGAGCTTCTTCCTCTCGACGCGCGAGGACCACATCGCGCCCTGGGAGACGACCTATACGACGACCCAGCTGTTCAGCGGGCCCGTGCGCTTCAACCTCGCGGCCTCGGGCCACATCGCGGGCGTGGTCAACCCGCCCGCGGGCGGGCGCTACAGCCATTGGACGAACGACTCCTGTCCGCCCGATCCAAAGGACTGGCTGGCCGGCGCCACCCAGCACAAGGGGTCATGGTGGCCGACCTGGCAGCGCTGGATCGAACCGTTCGGCGGCGAGCGCGTGCCCGCGCGCGTGCCCGGCAAAGGCAAGCTCAAGCCGCTCGCCGACGCGCCGGGCACCTACGTCCTCGTCAAGGCGCAGGACTAGGGATTTCATGGCGACGCGGCGGGCGAAGGCGCGCGGCATCACGCTCCGGCGCACGGTCAGCTGGAGCGAGTCGGATCCGGCCGGCATGATGAATTCGCCGCGCGCCTTCGACTACGCGATCGACGCGATCGAGCTCGTCTACCGGCAAGCGCTCGGCATTACCTTCCTCGGCCTCATCGAGCGCCACGCCTTGGGCGCGCCGCTCGTGCATTTGAGCTGCGACTACACGGCTCCGCTCGCCGAGGGCGACCGTCTCACGCTCACGGCCTGGATCGAACGTCTCGGCACGTCGTCCATCACCTGGCGGGTCGAGGCGCGGCGAAGCGATCGGAAGGTTGCGTTCACGGTGCGCCTCGTCTCGAGCTTCGTCCGCCGGCGCGACTTCAAGCCCGTGGCGATGCCGGCCCGGTTCCGCGCCCGGTTCGGGCGCTACCTCAGGGCGGACTCCGAGCGCACCCGTCCGGCCGCGCGCCGGACGCGGCGAGTCAAAACTCGAAAGTAAACGCGCTGATGATGTTGTAGTCGAACTGACGGGCGTTCGAGCTCGTGAGCGGAAGCTGCACGCCCGCGCGCGCCTTCACGCGCTCGGCCAGCTTCACTTCGAAGCCGGGCGTCGCGTAGGCCTGGGTGCGGTTGAGGAGAAGGTTGTTCGAGGTGCCGTCGCTCGTGAAGGCCTGGTCGGCGGCATGGGTCTGGCGCACGAGGCTCAGCTCGACGAGAGGCGTCACGCCGCGGAAGGCGGTGTAACCGAGCGCGGCGTTCGCGGTGAAGGTCTGGGCCCCACTCGTCGGGCCGGCGCCGGTGAGCGCGTAGTTGACCTCGCCGATCAGCTGGAAATCGCCCCGCGCGAGCGCGCCGGTGATGAAGGGCGTGGTGACGGTTTGACCGCCGAGGCCCCGGTTGGCCGAGCCGCTCGGCATGGTCAGGGCGAGGCCCATGGCCGCGAGCGCCCGCTGGCCGGGCGCGCTGAAGAAGACGTATTGGCCTTCGAGGCCGACATCGCCGAATCCGACGCGGGCCGAGCCGTTCCGCGGATCGTTGATCCCGATCGGCGTCGAGAGCGTCAGCTGGTATTTGTCGTCGAAGCTCCAGGTGAAGTCGCCCGAGATCGTCGTGAACCGCCCGTCGCCGCCCTTCTGGTGCGAGACGCCGACGTCGAGCTCGCGTTCGGGCGCGGGCGAACGGCTGACGAGTGGATCGAAATAGTCGATCCTCCCATCGTCCTGGGCGCAGGCGAGCGCGGGCGTGCCGAGGATCAGCAGGGCCGCGAGCGTGCCATGAATGCCGGCCCAACCCGTTCTCATCTGCGCCTCCCAAGCTACGGACAGGGCGATGGGCCTCCCGGCCCTCTCGCCACCCGCTCAGCCTGGCAGGCAACATTCTACGGTCGGTTAATTCTCCGGGATCTCGTGGGAGGCAAGCTGGTCCTCGACGGAGAACAGCGGTGCCACGCCTTCATAATTGAGCGTCGTCATCATGCCCGCCAACAAATGGTAAAGGACGTGGCAATGAATCATCCAGATGCCGGGGTTGTCGGCATCGAACTGCACCTTGGCGGTCGAGCGCGAGAGCACGAGGACCGTGTCGCGCTTGGGGCCGGAGACGGGCGCCCCGCCGAGCTCCGTCACCTCGAAGACATGGCCGTGAAGATGCATGGGATGGGCCATGGCGGTCTTGTTGTCGAAGACGAGCTCGATCCGCTCGCCGTGCTTCACCCGGAGCGGCGTCACCCGCGGCCAGGTCTCGCCATTGATCGACCAGACATAGCGCATCATGTCGCCGTCGAGGCCGACCGTGATCGAACGGTCGACCGTTCGCCGAGCGAGCGGCGCCGAGGCTTTGAGGAGGCGTTCCTGGGCATAGTCGAGCGCCGGCGCGGGGGCGCCCGCGACCTCAGCGATCGGCGATGGCGAAGCCTTGGGTGTCGCGAGCACGAGGCCCGTCTGCTTCGTGGTCCCCTCGCCTTGCGCGAGAATCGGATAGACGCCCTCACCGGGCGGGATCGTGAGGCGCAAATCGAGGCGCTGGGCGATGGCCATCTGGAACCGGTTGGCCTGCAAGGGGACGACAGGCTCGCCGTCCGTCGCGATCACTTCGGCCGCAACCGCCCCCGTCGAGACGATGAAGTTGCTCGCGGCGGCACCGTTGATGATGCGCAGGCGAAGGGTCGAGCCGGGCTCGACCCGTACCACCTCCGGATCGCTCAGCGTGCGCCAATTGGTGAGGTAGGCGTCGTAATCGACGTCGTTCAAGTCGACGCCGCCCGGCGCCATCGCGGGCATTCCCGGCATACCCGGCATTCCGCCCGTGCCATGGCCACCGTGCTGAGGCATGCCCGCCATGCCACCCATCGCCCCGTGGCCCGGCATCGCGCCGCCCATGCCACTCATGCCGCCCATCCGTCCGCCCTTCTTCAGGCCGCGCCAGATGTCGAGCGGGCTCCTGTTCGACCAGTCGCTCAAGAACATCACGGCCTCGCGCATGCCCTGCTGCGCTTCGCGGGGGTCCGAGAGGATGAGCGGCGCCGCGAGAAGGCGTTGCTCCTGCAGGCCGTAATGCGAATGCATCCAATAGGTGCCTGCCTGGAGAATAGGGAAGCTGTAGCGATAGCGTCCGCCCGGCGGAATCGCGGGCTGCGTCACGTAAGCGACACCATCCTGGCGCCAGGGAAGGATGAGGCCGTGCCAATGGATGCTCGTCGGCTCGCTCGTCAGATTTTCGACGAGCACGTCGAAGCGCTTGCCCTTCTCGAGCGTGAGCCCCCAACTCCCGTCCGGCTGTTCGAGGCGGAGCACCTCGGCGCTCACCCCGTTGACGACGAGCGGCCGCTCGACGACGCGGAGCACTGTCGGGCGCTGGGACGGCTTGCCGCCGATGCCGGCCGAGACCGGACGCGGCCACAGGATGGGCGCGGCCGAGAGACCGCCCGACGCGGCAAGGCCTGAGAGGAACCGGCGACGGCGGAGACGGACCATGGGACCTCGCGGGCGGCGGTCAGGGCCCCCGTTCTGCCACCGGCCGCCGCCAGCGACAAGAAGGCCCCGGAGGACGGCCGGACCGGCGGCGGCTCGCCTTACCGATTTTCGCCCCCGCAGCGCACGAATTTTTTCCTCCATTGCTAATGAAAGAAAATCTGATACTTCTTTGATATATAGTAATAATCAGTTTTATCACCCACATGCCTTGACACCCGGCCGAGCGCGCGCGACAAGACCCGACCGACCGATCAGTCAGGACCCATGGTGGACGAGGCCCTCTTCCTCAAAGAGCACGCGCAAGGCCTTGGCGCGCTCTTGGGAATCACCTTCACGACCGCGCGAAAGGACCTCGTCGTCGGAGAGATGACGCTGACGCCGCACCATCTTCACAGCGGCTCGGTCGTCCATGGCGGCATCATCATGGCGCTGGCCGACGAGACGAACGCCTACGGCACCATCCTCAACCTGCCGCCGGGCCACAACACGGCGACGATCGAATCGAAGACCAATTTCCTTCGCACGGGTTCGGGCCCGCGGCTCACGGCCGAGGCACGGCCGATTCGCATCGGTCGGCGCACCTCGGTCTGGCGCGCGACCATCTCGCGGGGCGCGGGCGGCCCCATCGCCGAGGTCACCCAGACCCAGATGGTGTTGGAGGACGAGACCCGCGAGGCCGAGGCGCCGCCGCCCGCGGCCGCCGCGACGAATGGCGGCGCCGAGCGCGCGGGCGATACCGCCGCCGAGCGCCGGCGCCAAATCTTCGAGGGTGCCTGCGCGGTCATCACGCGCAAGGGCTTCGACAACGCCACCATCCGCGAGATCGCCGCGGCCGCCGGCATGCCCGTGCCGACCATGTATCAATACATCAAGCGCAAGGAAGACCTCCTTTCCCTCATCTACGAATACTTCATGGAGGACTACATCGGCGCGCTCACGGCGACGGCGAGCGGGCAGCAATCCCCCGAGGCGCGCCTGGCCCACGCCGTGAGGGAGACGATCGAGAACTTCGATCGCAACCACCGGTTCATCAAGCTCATGTTCCAGGAGACTCGCGCGCTCGATGCCAACTCCCGCGCGCGCGTCTACGACCTCGACGCGCGCTACATCGAGGTCTGGAAGACGCTGCTCGCCGAACGCACCGGGACCGAGCCGATCGACGCCGAGCTTGCCGCCAATTTCATCTATTTCCTCTGCACGATCTGGCCGCTCAGGCACTGGACGATCGGCAAGTACGGCCGCGAGCGCGTGACGGAGGCCATCAGCGCCTTCGTACTCGACGGCCTCGGCCAGCACGCCGCCCCTTCAGCCAAGGAGAAGCGATGATGAAGTTCATGTTTTTCTCGGAGGCCGAGACCGCCCCCGGCGCCTCCTACCAGACACGCTACTGGGAGCTCGTCGAGCAGGTCATCCACGCCGAGAAGTGGGGCTTCGATTCCTTCGGCGTCTCCGAGCAGCAATACGCGATCGGCGGCATCTCGACCTCCTGCCCCGAAGTGCTCTACGCCTATCTCTTCCCCCTCACGAAGACGCTCCGCTTCGCCCACGCGATCACCCTGCTGCCGAAGAACATCAACCACGCGCTCCGGGTCGCCTCGCGCACGGCCGTCCAGGACGTCCTGTCCAATGGCCGGATCGAGTTGGGCGTCGGGCGCGGCAATACGACCTTGGCGCTCCGCGCCTTCGAGGTCGACCTCGAGCGCAACCGCGACGAAGTGAACGAGGGGATCCAGGTGCTGAAGAAGGCCTTCACCGAGGATCCGTTCATGTTCTACGGCGAGCACTACAAGATTCCGCCGCGCTCGCTCGTGCCGAAGCCGCTGCAGACCCCTCACCCGCCGCTCTACGTCGCCGCGACGAGCCCCGAGTCGCACAAGATGGCGGGCGATCTCGGCGTCGGCGTTTACAGCTGGTCGAATTTCATGGGCTATGACGCGCTCGCCGAATCGGTTTCCGCGTTCAGGAAAGCGGCCGCCGCGACCAAGGCCAAGGGCGAGCATGTGAACGAGAGCGCGGGCGCCCTCGTCCAATGCTACTGCGCCGAGACCGACGCGATCGCCGAGGCGGAAGCCGGCGAAGGCAACCTCAAGTGGCTGAGGATCGCCCTCGACGGCTATCCGCGGCTCGCCAAGATGGCGCAGAGCTACGCCTACATGGCCAAGATCGACGAGGTGTCGCGCAAGACCAGCGACTTCCGCTATTTCACCGACGCTTCGGGCGCCGCGATCTTCGGCTCGCCCGAAAGCTGCATCCGCTCGATCGAGCGCCTGGCCGCCTGCGGGATCGATCAGTGCGTCATGCGCATCGACAGCACCTCGCACGCGAACATCATGAAGTCGATCGAGATGTTCGGCCGGCACGTCATCCCGCACTTCAAGAACCGGCAGAACTTCATGCGCCCGGCCGAGGACGTGATGGCGGACATCCGCGCCATGCGCGAGAAGGCGCGCGCCATGGGCATCTATGTCGAGGGCGGCGAGGAGAAGAAGAAGCCCGTGAAGCCGACGGCGGCGGAGTAGCCGATGGCCAAGATCCTCGAGCTCCTGACCGTCAACGTCGCGGTCAAGGATCTGGACGCGGGCCTCGCCAAGTACCGGGCCTTGGGCCTCGAATCGATCCGCCCCATGGTGATGCCGGAGCTGCCGGCGGCGATCACCGACGTCACCTTCCCCATCGGGGCCGAAGGCTCGATCTCCGTCATCGCGGCGATCGGTGAGAAGTCGCCCGTCAAACGCTTCATCGACAAGCGCGGCGAGGGCGTCTACTCGATCGCCGTGCGCGTCGACAGCCTCAAGGACGCGATGGCCGAGTGGAAGGGGTTCGACTGGGTGCTGCCGGAGCCCTACGAGTTCCCGACACCCAACCAGGCCGCGCGGCATCTACCGGAGAAGCTCCGCGTCAACTGGATCAAGCCCTCCTCCCTCGCGGGCGTCATGCTCGAAGTGTTCGAGTTCGTGGGCGAGGTCCGCCCCACGCCCAAGGCATGACGGCGCCTCGCGCGGCTCCACCGCCGCCCTTGTCCCCACCGGCTCGCCATGGCTAACGTCCCGGTTCGCAATCGCGGAGACAACCCGTCGTGAATTTCGGCACCATCTTCGATGTGCCCCTGCGCGTCTGGCCGGAGAAGGAAGCCCTCATCTACGGGCCCCACCGCATCACCTACGCCACGCTCGAAGAGCGCACGAACCGGGTCGCGAACGGCTTGGCAGCCCTCGGCATCGGCGAAGGCCACCATGTCGCGGTGCTGGTCAAGAACGACCACCGATTCGTCGAGTGCATCCTGGGCGCGCTCCGCGCGGGCGCGACCGCGACGCCGGCGACCACGCGCGCGCACTTCACGACGCTCGCGCACATCATGCAGGATTCGCACGCCGCGGTGCTCTTCGCCTCCGCCGATTTCGCGGCCGAGGCCGAGCGGCTCGCGCGCGAGGTGCCCGGCTTGAAGCATGTGTTCGTCATGGACGAGGCGCGGCCCGGCACGTCGCTCTACGATCCATGGCTCGCCCGGCAGTCGACGGCGCGCCTCGTCGTGCCGCGCGAGGGGCAAGAGCTGGCCTTCATCTCCTACACCTCGGGCTCGACCGGCAAGCCCAAGGGCGTGCTCCTGACCCATGCCGCGATCGAGTGGATGTCGCGGAACGTGCGCCGCGCCATGCTCTACGGCCCGGACGAGCGCTGCCTCCTGGCCGTCCCCATGTTCCACGCGAACGGCATGTTCGCGGGCCTCTTCTCCATGCTCGAATGCGGCGGCTCCACCGTCATCCTCCACGACGTCGACCCGGCGGAGATGATCCGCGCCATCGGGCGGGAGAAGTGCACCTACACGACCGGCGTGCCGGCCATGTACAAGATGATGCTCCGCGAGGACGAGCTCCTGGCCAAGACCGACATCTCCTCGCTCCGCTTCGTCATCTGCGGCTCGTCCGAGGTGCCGGAAGACCTTCTCAAGGAGTTCACCGAGCGCGCGGCCGAAATGCTCGAGGCGTATGGCCTCACCGAGTGCGGCTTCGTCTGCAACAACCCGCGCTGGGGCATCAAGAAGCAGGGGACGACGGGCCTTCCCTATCCCGGCGTCGAGCTCCGCATCGTCGATCCGAGCGATCCGACGAAGGACGTGCCGGTCGGCGAACTGGGCGAACTTCTCGTGCGCGCGCCCGGCAACCTCATCGGCTATCACAACCTGCCCGCGGTCACGGCCGAACGCATCCTCGCCGACGGCTGGTTCCGCACGCGCGACATCGTGCGCGCGGACGAGCAAGGCTACATCGAGGTCATCGGCCGAATCGACGACCGCATCAGCTGCGCGGGCGAGAGCATCTATCCGAAAGAGGTCGAGAACGTGCTCATGGAGCACCCGAACGTGGCCGACGTCGCCGTCGTGCCCATGGCGGATGAGGTCAAGGGCGAGGTACCTGTCGCCTTCGTGCTCGAGAAGAAGGCCGGCGGCACGACGGCCGAGGAACTGAAGAGCTTCTTCTTCGAGCACGGCGCGCCCTACATGCATCCGCGCCGCGTCTACATCCTGCCCGAGATGCCACTCACGGGAGCCAAGAAGGTCGACCGCAAGGCCCTCGCCGCCATGGCCGAAGAGCTGCGGGCGAAGGGCTAGCGTGGGCCACGTCGGACAGTGTCGCGCCATGGTGCTGACCACCTGTGCCGTTCGGCTCGCGACGCCCTCATGTTTCGAAGGGCTCACCATGAGGGCTTTCCCCCACCCTAACTTCATCCTGAGCCTGCCGACCTGCCGTCGCCGAAGCGAAGCCGCTTCGGCTTCGCGCGGGCAAGAGGACGAGGCTTAGAACCACAATTCACGAAGGGAGCCCGAGAATGGACCGCTACGCGAGCTACAAGGAACTGAAGATCGAGGCCCAGGGGAACGGCGTTCTCCTCGTGACGCTCAACCGGCCGCAAGTGCTGAACGCCATGACCTACAGCATGCACGGCGAGCTCGCGCGCCTGTGGCACGACATCGACCACGACCCCGACTGCCGCGTCGCCGTCGTCACGGGCGCGGGCCGCGCCTTCTGTTCGGGCAACGACTTGAAGAACCCCGATCCCGATTTCGACGGCGTGCGCGAGATCATGCAGGACGCGGTGCGCATCGTGCGCGGCATGGTCGAGTGCGACAAGCCGATCATCTCGGCGATTAACGGCGTCGCGGTGGGGGCCGGGCTCGCGGTCGCGCTCATGGCCGATCTCGCGATCGCGGCCGAGGATGCGAAGCTCATCGACGGGCACACCGGCGTCGGCGTCGCGGCGGGCGACCACTCGGCGCTCGTCTGGCCGCTTCTCTGCGGCATCGGGCGCGCGAAGTTCTATCTCTGGAACCTGGCGCCGCTCACGGGGCGCGAGGCCGAGCGCATCGGCCTCGTGACCAAGGCCGTGCCCCAGGACCAGGTGCTGCCGGAGGCCATGCGCCTTGCGAACCAGTTGGCCCAAGGCCCGCAATACGCGATCCGCGGGACGAAGCGCGCGATCAACGGCTGGCTGCGCCAGGCCATGCCGATCTTCGAACACTCGGCGGCGCTCGAGATGGTCGACTTCTTCGGCCCGGACGTCGATGCCGCGCGCAAGGCCTTCCGCGCGAAGCAGCCGGTCAAGTTCCCTTCGGCGCGCTAGCAGGACGGACGAGCCCCGCCGTGAAGCCCGTGGCTGTCGGCACCGCGCACACGCGCAGCTTCGCGACCGTGCCCGAGCAATCGGCCGCGGCGACCGGCAACACCGGCATCGACGTCGTCTCCTCGGTCACGCTCATCGGCTTCATCGAGTACGCGTGTTACGAGATCATCGCGCCCTCGTTCGAGGCGGGCGAGGCGTCTGTCGGCGTCGGGTTCAACCTGACGCATGTGGCCCCGGCGCCGATCGGCGCCCCCATCACCGTGACGGCGCGCCTCATCCGCATCGAGGGACGCAAATACGATTTCGAGACCGAGGCGCGCGCGGGCGAGCGCCTCCTCATGACCGGGACCCACCAGCGCGCGATCGTCGACCTCGCGCGGTTCGGTCCGGAGGAGCGCGCGCGCAAGAGCGCGCGCTGACGGCGCGGCACGCGTCAACGGATCAGGCGCGAAGCCTCGCATTCGCCGGATCGTAGACCGGCTCGGCCAGCACGTGGGCCGCCCGCCTCTCTCCCAGAAGTTCGATCGAGAGACGCGTTCCCGGCACCGCCGCGTCCGGACGCACATAGGCAAAGGCCAGCGACCGGCCCGTTCGGTGCCCGAAGGCGCCCGAGGAGGTGAGGCCCACCACCTGGCCGTTGGAGAACACAGCCTCGCCGCCGCGCGCGTCGGACTTGGCGTCTTCGATCGAGAGATAGGCAAGCCGGTAGGCAAGGGTCCCGGTCTTACGCGCGAGCGTGGCGGCACGGCCACGGAACTCGCCTTTCCCCGCGGCGAAGAAGCGCTCCATGTCGGCCTCAACCAGCGTGATCTCGTTGGTGAGCTCGCTGCCCCAGCCGCGATAGGCCTTCTCCATGCGGAGGCTGTTGAGCGCATAGAGGCCGAAATCGGCGATGCCGAGCGGCTCGCCCGCGCGCCAGACGAGGTCGTAGAGGCGCTTCATGTCGCCCGTCGGGACATGGAGCTCCCAGCCGAGCTCGCCCACATAGTTGACGCGGAGCGCCCGCAAGCCGACGCCGCCAAGCTTGAGCTCGCGCGCCGTGAGCCAGGGGAAGGCCGCGTTGCCGAGGTCTTCGTTGGTCAAGCCGGTCAGGAGATCGCGCGAGCGCGGCCCCGCGACCACGAGGACGCCGTGGCGATCAGTCACGTTGTCGACGCGAACGTCTTCGCCGGGCCGGCGCAACTGGGTCAAGAAATCGAGGTCGCGCCGCTCGGCCGCGATCGAGGAGAGAAGATAGAAGCGATCGTCCGCGAGGCGCGTGACGGTGAACTCCGTCTCGATCCGTCCGCTCTCAGTCAAGAGATGGCTCAAGACGATGCCGCCCGTCTTCCTCGGCAGGCGGTTCGAGAGAATGCGGTCGAGGAAGGACGCGGCACCGCGCCCCGACACTTCGAACTTGGCGAAGCTCGTGAGATCGGCGATGCCGACCCGCTCGGCGACCGCCCGGCACTCCTCGCCCACGGGCTCGAACACGTTGGTGCGCCCGAAGCCGGGCTCTTCGACCCGGCCGTCGCGCGAGAACCATTTGGGCCGCTCGTAGCCGCCGCCCTCGGTGAAGACGCAGCCCTTGGCGGCCAGGGTCTCGTGGAGCGGCGATGTGCGCGTCGGGCGTCCGGCCGGCCGCTCCTCGCCGGGCACGTGCGTCACGAACATGTGGTGATAGTCGTCGAAGGACTTGGCTCGCACGTAATCCTTGTCGGCGTAAGGGCCGAAGCGGCGCGAATCGAAATCCTTCATGTTGATCTCGGCCGCGCCCTCGACCATCCACTGCGCCAAGTACTTGCCGCAGCCGGCGCCTTGCGCGATGCCGACCGAGCAGCCGCAGCACAGCCAGAAGTTGCGCAGGCCCGCGGCCGGGCCGAGCAAGGGATTGCCGTCCGGCGAGTGCGGAATGGCGCCGTTCACGATGCGCTTGATGCCAACCGTGGCGAAGATCGGCATGCGCTCCATCACGCGCCCGAGCCAGACGTCGATCCGGTCGAGATCGCCCGCGAAGAGCTCGTTGCTCGACGGCCAGTCGGGCGAACCGCCGCGGGCGCTCCACGCCTCCTCAGCGCCCTGGTGCTCGTAGATGCCGATCAACCCCGCCTTTTGCTCCTGCCGGTAGTAGCCGGCCGTGTAGGGATCGCGCATGACCGGGATCTCCTCCCGGCGCTCCTGGAACTCCTTGATCGTCTCGGTCACGAGGTACTGGTGTTCCATGTTGGTGATGGGAACGTCGATGCCGACCATCTGGCCGATCTCGCGAGCATTGCAGCCGGCGGCGTTCACCACGTGCTCGGCCAGGAAATCGCCCTTCTCGCTCTCGACGAGCCAGGCGCCATCGCGCTGCCGGGTGATGGCCGTCACCCGGCAGCGGCGCAGGATCTCGGCGCCGAGATTACGCGCCGCGATCGCGAGCGCGTTGCAGCAGCCGGCGGGATCGACATGGCCGTCATCGAGGGTCCAGGCGCCGGCGACGACGCCGTCGACCGTGAGGAAGGGATTGATCTTCCGAATCTCGTCCGGCCCGACGATCTCCATGCGGAAGCCGATCTCGTGGGCGGAGCTCTGCACATACTTGAACCAGTCGAGCTCGTCGCGGTTGGTCGCGATGCGAATGCCGCCGCAGCCGTGCCAGCCCGTGTATTGACCGGTCATGGCCTCGAGCTTCGGGTAGAGCGTGTTCGCGTAGTGGTGGATCTTGCCGATGGCGTAGTTGCCGAGGACGCTCGCGACCTGCCCCGCGGCGTGCCAGGTCGAGCCCGAGGTGAGCTCGCCCTTCTCGATCAAGAGCACATCCTTCCAGCCGAGCTCCGCCAAGTGATAGAGGAGGCCCACCCCCATCATGCCACCGCCGATGATGACCACGCGCTTCGTTTGAGGCATGACGCGTCTCCCTGTCCCGATCGCGATGCGGCGGTGGGCGGCCGATCGCCTCCCAATGGGAGGCTAGAGCAAGGGCTGTCGCCGCTCCAGCGCGCCGATGCGGGAGCGACGTGATTTCGCAGGCGATCGAAGGTGCGGTTAGCCCGCCACGCTCTTTTTGTGGATCTGCGCGTAGTGCATGTAGCGCTTGGGCGCGTCCTCGAGCTCGAAGGCTTCCTCGGGCTTCAGGTCCCGGAAGTACTTCGCGGGCACGCCGGCCCAGAGCTGGCCCTTCTGCACCCGCCGGCCCGGGGGCACGAGCGCGCCCGCCGCCACCATCGAGCCCGATTCCAGGACGCAGCCATCCATCACGCAGGCCTTCATGCCGACGAAGGAATTGTCGCCCATGGTGCAGCCATGGACGATGGCGATATGGCCGATGAGGCAGTGCTTGCCGATGATGGTCGGGAACTCGCGGTCGACATGGACGATCGTGCCGTCCTGGATGTTCGAGCCCTCGCCCACGCGGATGTGGTTCACGTCGCCTCGGAGCACGCAGTTGTACCAGATGCTGGCGCCCGGCCCGACCTCGACGTCGCCGATGAGGATGGCGCCGGGAGCGATGAAGGCGTCGGGTGCCACCTTGGGCCGCTTGTCCTGGTAGGGAAGAAGGAGGCCGCTCAACCCAGGCCTGCCGCCATCCGCGTTCATGCTTGTCTCCCCTTCTTCCTGCACTTCAACGATGGGCACATCACGATTCGTGCTTCATAACGCGCGCTTCACGACCGGCGTGTCATGATTCTGGCATGGCGAGCACCTTGGCGCGCCGCGTCAGGTACCAACCATATTGCACCGGCCACTGCTCGAACTCGGGATCGGCGCCGAGCGCCTGGGCCGCATGCACCGCCCAATTGGGGTTGTACAACAGCTCGCGCGCGATCGCGATGAGGTCGGCCTTGCCCTCGCGCAAGATCGCCTCGGCCTGGAGCGCCTCGAGGATGAAACCGACGGCCATGGTCTTCATGCCGGCCTCGCGCCGGACGCGATCGGCATAGGGCACCTGGAAGCCGAGCTTGGGGCGCGTGCGCGCGGCCGCGGCGACGGTCGCGCCGTGGATGCCGCCCGACGAGCAATCGATCACGTCGACGCCGCGCGCCTTCAAGGCCTTGGCCAGCTCGACCGTGTCCTCGATCGACCAGCCGCCCTCGGCGCCATCGACCGAGGAGGTGCGGAAGAACAGGGGCAGGTGATCGGGCCACTCGGCCCTCACCGCCTCCGTCACCTCCATCGCGAAGCGCATGCGCCGCGCGAGATCGCCGCCATAGGCGTCGTTCCGCCGGTTCGAAAGCGGCGAAAGGAAGGAATGGATGAGATAGCCGTGCGCGCCGTGGATCTCGAGAATCTCGAATCCGGCCTTAAGCGCCCGCCGCGTCGCCTCGCGCCAGGATTCGATGAGACGTTGGATCTCGTCGACCGACAGCGGGTGGGGCGTGGGCCAGCCGGGGGCGACCGCCTCGGGCGAGGGCGCGACCACCTCCCAGGGCGCGTCGCCGCGCGCGGCATCGGCCGCCCCGAGGGCGAGATTGCCTTCCCACGGGCGCTGGGCGCTCGCCTTACGCCCCGCATGGGCCAGCTGGATCGCGGGGATGGCGCCGTGGCGCTTGTAGATCTCGGCGACGCGCGCGAAGCCCGCCACATGCCCGTCGGTCCAGAGCCCCGGGCAGCCATGGGTGATGCGGCCGCGCGCTTCGACCCCCGTCGCCTCGACCATGCCGATCGCGACGCCGCCGAGGGCGAACTTGCTGTGGTGCACCTCGTGCCAGGCCGTGAGGTGGCCGTTCTCCGCCGAGTACTGGCACATGGGCGAGACGACGACGCGATTTTTCGCGGTCAAGCCGCGGAGCGCGAGCGGCGAGAACAGGAGACTCTTCGTTCCGTCATTCGCTGGAGACACCGGGCCCCTCCTTCTTCTCCCCGTTCCGCCGGGCCCTGCCCTGTACCTGAGGGGGGTGGCGGTTTCAAGGGCGCATTCGGCCCGTCCGCGCGGTCGCGCGATCAGGTCTCCGGCATGTCGCGGAAGGATTGCGAGGACGGATCAAGCTGGAGCAGCCGACCGGTCTCGATGTCGAAGTACCAACCATGAAGCGCGAGCCTGGACCCGGCGACGCGCTCGGCGATCCAGGGGAACGTCATGAGGTTGTCGAGCGAGACCTTGACCGTCGCATGCTCGCCCGCGCGCTGGCGTCGGGAGACCGGCAACGCGGCCACGCGATCGCGCGCGGCCCCCGCGATCGACATCCAGGCGCCGACGAAATCGTCGCCCTTGCCCGCGACCGGCGAGCCTTCGATGAGCGCCCGCACGCCCCCGCACTGGGCATGGCCGAGCACGACGATGTGCTCGACGCCGAGGACCTGGACCGCGAATTCGAGCGCGGCGCTCGTGCCGTGATAGCGGCCGTCCGGCGCGTAAGGCGGCACGAGGTTGGCCACGTTCCGCACCACGAACACGTCGCCCGGCCCCGCGCCGAGGATGAGAAGCGGATCGACGCGCGAATCGGCGCAGCCGATGACCATGACCTTGGGCGCCTGCCCTTCGCGCGCGAGCGCATCGAACAGCGGCTTGTTCGCCTCGTAGTAGCTCTCGCGAAACGCGCGGAACCCGTCGACCAGCCGTTCGAGCGTCCGTATCGGCATGAACCCCTCCTCCCGCGCGGCCCGCTTGTGCCGCACATCCCGGACGATCAAGATGCGTCGCGTTCGATCCAAGACAAGGGGGGGCGGCAATGGCCAAGGCAGCGAAAGTGAAGGCAGTGAAACTCGGGCACCGCGAGTTGCCCCGCTTCACCGAGGCCGAATTCGCGCACCGGGTCGAGCGCGCGAAGTCGCTCATGACCGAGCATAAGCTCGACGGCATGCTGCTCTCGGTCGAGCAGAACATCGAATACATGTCCGGCTTCGTCTCGCAGTTCCCCTGGTCGAGCCCGAGCCGGCCCTGGTATTTCATCATCGACCGCGAGGGCAACGGCACGGGCGTGATCCCCGAGTTCGGCGAGACCTGCTGGCGCGGCTCGTCCTGGGCCAAGACCGTGCTCACCTGGCCCTCGCCCCGGCCCGAGAACGAGGGCATCGACCTCGTCGCCAAGGCCGTCTCCGGCATCAAGCGCAAGTTCGGACGCTTCGGCATGGAGTTCGGCCTCGAAAGCCGGCTCGGCACGACGATGGGCGACATGATGCGGATCGCCGACGCGATCCGCCCCTTCGAGGCGGTCGACTGCATCCCGGTCATGCGGCGTCTCCGCTACATCAAGTCGGCCGCCGAGATCGCGCATATCCGCCGCGCCTGCACCATCGGCTCCGACACCTTCGACGCCATGGCCAAGTTCATCGCCGACGGCGACAGCGAGTCCGAGATCTGCCGCAAGTTCGCGGCGCACGCGCTCATGCTCGGCGCGGACAAGGTGCCCTTCACCGCGATCGGCACCGGCAAGGGCGGCTACGATTCGATCGTGCAGGGCCCGTCCGACCGGAGAGTCCGGAAGGGCGACATCGTGTTCCTCGACACGGGCGTCAAGTATCGCGGCTATTTCTGCGACTTCGACCGCAACTTCGCGTTGGGCGAGCCGCCGGACGAGGCCAAGCGCCTCCATGCGCTTCTCTGGCGCGCGACCGAGGCCGGCATCAAGGCGGCGGTGCCCGGCAACACGGCGGAAGGCGTCTTCCGCGCCCAGGCGAAGGTGCTCGAGGATGCGGGCATCGTGCTGGGGAACGTGGGGCGCATGGGCCACGGTCTCGGCAAGAACATGACCGAGTATCCCTCGAACATGCTGGGCGACCGGACCAAGCTCGAAGTGGGCACGGTGCTCACGATCGAGCCGGGCGCCATGTTCGGCAAGAACAAGATCCTCGTCCACGAGGAGGACCTCGTCGTCACCGAGGACGGGCCGAAGCTCCTGACCCGGCGCTGCGCGAAGGAGATGCCGGTGGTGAAGGTCTGAGCCGAGGCGCTCAGAACGGCAAGGGCGTCTCGAGCTCGAGGATCCACTTGTAGGTCCGGGACGGCGTCGCGTCGGTCAAGCCGAAGAGCAGCGAGCCGATGTATTTGAGCGTGAGCGGCTGCGCGCCGATGTTGAACTTGAACGCGCCGTTCACGGCCGGCCCGACCCGGTGGTCTTGTTGGTTGAGCGGACTGCTGTGGGTCACCTCGCCGATGTTGCCGAAGGCCTGGAAGCCGGGCTCGAGCTCGGGGAAGATCCGGTAGCGCGTGTGCACGCCATATTGGAACTCGGTGCCGCCCTCGGCCTTGCTGCCGATGGGCGACGGGAACAGCGCGTTGATCGTCGTCGTGAGGTTGCCGAAGCTCTTCTCGACCAAGGGGCCGAAGGTGACTTCGTCCGCGACGTCGGTGAGAAACGCCTTCTCGTATTTGAGGAACATGCCGAAATCGAGCCAGTACTTGCCCGTCGGCAGGAGCTGGAACGTGTTCTCGAACTCGAAGGCATGGGAGCGCAACCGGTCGCCGGGCTCGCGCTCGAGCTCGTAGCCGAATTCAAACTTCCAATTGTCCGTGACGCCGTAGCCGAGCTCGTATTCGTAGTTGCGTTCGTTTCGCTTCGTCGGGTCCTTGTCCTTCGTGACGAAGCCCTGGAACTCGAACTCGGCCTCGCCCTTCGTCACGACGGGACTGAAGACCTCGAAATCGGCCTTGGCGTGGCGCGGCAAGAGGTTCGCGGCGAGCGCGGCCGACAATGCGACGGCGAGAAGGGAGACGCGCGAAGGCGTGGCGATGGGACGCGGCTTTGGCTGCTGGCCCAGCAACTTCATGAGAGTGGCGATCACGATGATGGTCCCCATGTAGAAGGCGATTTCGATGCCGCTCGGGCTCGCGGTGTAGCCGATGAGCGTGTGGAGGATCCGGCCGAGGACGTCGCGGTCGGAAAGCAAGCCGGTCGTGTCCCAGATCGCTTTGCCGAGCGGCGGCAGGAGATCGGCGCGCACGAGGAAATCCGCGCCCTGCGCCGCCATGCCGGCGGCGAGGAGGAGGATCATCCAGCTCGTGGCGGCGAAAAGGTGCCGGGTCGGGATGCGGAGAAGACCGAGATAGAGCGCGAGCCCGAGGATGGCGCCGCCCGCGAGTCCGAGAATGCCGCCGAGGATCATGCCCCAGCCGTCCGCACCCTCGCTGATCGCGATGCCGTAAAGGAAAAGGACGACTTCCGAGCCTTCGCGCAACACCGCGACGGCGACGACGATGGCGAGCGCATAGAGAGGCCGGTGTCCCGCGACGACGGCACGCCCCACCGCCCCCATCTCCGCGGCGATCGCGCGGCCATGGCGTCCCATCCAGATGTTGTGCCATGCGAGCATCGCGACAGCGGCGAAGAGGACCGCGGCATTGAACAGCTCCTGGCCCACGCCCTCGGCCATCGATGCCAACGCCTGGCCGAAGATCGCAACGGTGCCGGCGCCGAGCACGCCCGCGCCGACACCGGTCGCCACCCACCGCCCGCGTCCCGCGACTCCCTTCGTCGCCGCCATGACGATGCCGACGATGAGCGCCGCCTCGAGGACCTCTCGGAAGACGATGATGAGGGTTGCAAGCATGGGGGCGTCTCCGGGGACTCTCGCCAGGGCCTATTTGACGACGATGACGCCCTTCGCCGTGTCCTGATGGAAATCGCCGAAGAACTTGTAGGACCCCGGCTTCAGCGGGCCGACATAGACCGCGACCTCGCCCCCGCCCGGGACGATCTTCTCGCGCCTGAGCTCGATGCTCTCGAACTCCTCAGGCGTCGGGTCCAGATTCTTGACGATGATCTTCACCTTCGTTCCGGCGGGCAGGATGAGTTCGGCCGGCTCGAAGCGATGGTCCTTGATGGTGAGGTTCGCGGTCGGCTCCTCCGCGGCGCTCGCCGTCGCTCTGAGGGTGCCTGCGCCTAGGAGTAGAATTGCAAGGACTAAGCCCAGCGTTCGCATGGTAATTTTGCCTATATGCATATGGTTCTCATTCGCAGTTATATCGCTATTGATAATTACTCGCAACAAAAAAGCGACGATCCCCCCCCCCTCGCCGGCTCGCGATGGGCGCCAAGCGCCCGCAATCCCACCGACGCGTGCTCGTGCCGGCCGCAGAGCCGCGACGCACGACCGCCAACGATTCGCCCGAAAGCGATGCTAGCCATGCTCTGTCGCGGGACGATGCCGGAGGCCCCAAAGATGCCAGAGGCCCCAGACTCGAATCCCAGACTCGAATCCGGAGAACGGCCTGGCCTCTCCAGATGAGCCAGGACCTCGCGCGAGTGGGACTTTGAAGGAGGGCTAAAGGACCTTAAGCAAATTTAACTTTTGTTAACCATTGCATCCTATGGTACCTCAACGTGCAACAAGGGCGATGAACGCCCGTGGGTGGGGATCTTGAGAATGGCCGAAACAAAACTTGCGCTTGGCGCGACACTCTTTCTCGCATTGATGCTCCTCGTGGGCGCGCTGCTCACGGAGGCGCCGGACTCGGCGGCCGCGAACGCGCCGACCAATCCGACGCAGACGAGCGAAGCGCAGCGCTGATTGTCTCCTGCCGGAAGCGGTGACGCCGCATCCGGCCTCAGCAAGGCGATGGTATCGAAACGTCGATCCGCTCAGCGGAAGCGCGGAAGCACGCGCTCGGCGAACCGCTCGATCTGGCCCGGCACCTCGGCGAGCGGGCTCACCGGATTGACGACGAACTCGACGACGCCCGCCGCCTGGTAGCTTTCGATCACGCGCGCGCAATCCTCCGCAGTGCCGAAGGGAAAGCGCGCATCGTTCGGAAATTTGACCGCGTAGCCGTAACGCTCGCTCAAGGTCTTCTCGACGATCGCCTGCGCCTCGGCACGGCTTCCCGCCATGCAGTAATAGAGGTGCACGGCCGGCACGATGGATGAGGGATCCCTCCCCGCCTCCGCCGCCGTCTTTCTCAGCAGCGACAACTGCGCCGTGTAGCGCTCGACGCCTTCGCTGATGGGGACGAAGCCATCGCCGAAACGCGCCGCGCGTCTGACAGCGCCGTCCGATCCGCCGCCGATCCAGATGGGCGGATGCGGCTTCCGCACCGGCACAGGATGCATGTACGTGTCCTCGAAGCTGTAGAAGCGGCCGCGGTGGCTCACGCGCTCGCCCGACCAGAGCGCCTTCATAACCGCGATCTGCTCATCGCAGCGCGCGCCGCGCTCGCGCTGGTCGATGCCGATCATCCGGTAGTCGGCCGGCTGGGACAGCGTCGAGCCGCCGACGCCGATGCCGAGGACGAACCGCCCGCCCGAGAGCCGATCGATCGAAGCGGCGGCCTTGGCGAGATGGGCCGGATGGCGGAGCGGCGCGATGATGACGCAGCTTCCGACCGTGATGCGCTCGCTTCCCGCTGCGAGGCCGGCCAGCGCCACGAACGGATCGAGATTGGCCAACTGGTTGACGAGACCGTCGGTCATCCAGACCGCGTCATAACCGAGCCTCTCGATGAGGGCCGCGTAGCGCGCGGGCGCGATCACGTCATGCAAACGGCTGTAAATGGCGCCGAATCGAGGCTTGGTCATCGATCCCCCCAGTGGTCGTGGGCCTATTACGGTCCCCCGGGAACTCTAGGCCCGGAACTCCGCCCCTAACAGCCCGGTATTGCTGGCCAATCCACGCTCGGCTCGATTGGGGGCGGGCAGTTGCGCTACTCTCGCACCCCACGCTGCCCATTCCGGCGCCGCTCTCCCTACGCCCGAGGAAACCCCGCCATGCCAGGCCCAACGACCGTCCGCCGAGAGCCGCCAAAGTTCACGCGCGCCGAATATGAAGGGCGGATCGAACGCGCCCGCGCGCTCATGACCGAGGACAAGCTCGACGGCATGCTGGTCACGGCCGAGCCGACGCTTCCCTACTTCTCCGGCCTCGAGAGCCAGATCGCCTGGGTGAGCCCGTCGCGCCCCTGGCACCTGCTCCTGCCGCGCGACGGCGATCCGGTGGCGATCATCCCGGCGGCCGGTGTGCGCGAATGGAGCGAGACGTCGTGGATCAAGGACGTGCGCACCTGGCGCTCGCCCAATCCTGCGAACGAGGGTCTCGATCTCCTGGCCAGCGCCATCAAGTCGCTCAGGCGGAGCTTCAACCGGATCGGTGCCGAGCTCGGCCAGGAGGCGCGGCTCATCATGGCGCCCGGCGACCTCATGCGCCTCAAGGAGATGATCGGGCCCATCGAGATGCGCGACTGCCAGTCGATCATCCGGCGCCTGCGCTTCGTGAAATCCAAGGCCGAGATCGCGCACCTGAAGCACATCGCGACGATCGCATCGGACGCGTTCGAAGATTTGCCCAAACTGTTCAAGCTCGGCATGACCGATTCGGCGCTCCTGCGAGCGCTCGCGGCCGACATCTTCCTCCGCGGCGCCGACAAGGTGCCCTACATGGTGATCGGCTCGGGCAAGGGCGGCTATGATTCGACGAATCTCGGGCCCATCGGGCACAAATTCGCCAAGGGCGACGTCTTCCAGATCGACACGGGCTCGCGCTGGGGCGCCTATTTCTGCGACTTCTGCCGCAACTACGCGGTGGGCAAGCCCTCCGACGACGTCGTGCGGGCCTACGACACGCTGTGGCGCGCGACGGAAGCAGGCATCAAGGCCGCCATTCCGGGCTCGACTTCGGCCGATCTCTTCCGCGCCCAGGCCAAGGTGATCGAGGGCGCGGGCTACGCGGTGAGCGATGGCGGACGCATGGGCCATGGGCTCGGGCGCAACTTGACCGAGCCGCCGTCGAACAAGCCCGATGACAAGACCGTGCTCGTGCCGGGCGCCGCCATGACGATCGAGCCGATGCTCAAGTTCGGCAAGGGCAAGATCATGGTCCACGAGGAGAACCTCGTCGTGACCGAGAGCGGGGCCAAGCTCCTCACCAAGCGCGCGCCGCGCGAGATCTGGGTGCTGAAAGCCTAGCGGCATCGTCAGGCGCCGATCTTCATGCCTCGGTAGCCGTTCGCGACCCCCTCCTTTCCTCCCCCTTGCAGGGGGAGGGAGAAAAAAGGACGACGCAGTCGCACTGTCTCTGCCGTTCTCTCCACTCATGGGTAGAGCCGATCACCGCGTCGGCACTGCAAGAAGACGAATCGCCCCACAGCGCCGGGGACGGCCGGAGACGACAACCGCGATTCCCTTGACCCTCCCCCTGCAAGGGGGAGGGACGAGCGAAGCGAGCGGGTGGGGGTAAACGGCGTGGAATGTCCTTCGTTGTTCTCCGCCGTGGCGCGAATTTGAGGCTGCCGCCTTGCTCCCCGCTACAGCGTGAGTCCGGCCGGGACCGGCACGTTGAGCTCGCTCTTGACGCGGCGCGAGGTCGCAAGGTCGCGCGACCATTCGTAGAAGATGCCCTTGACGGAAGTGACGGTCACGCCCGCGTCGCGCAGACGCCGCAAGCCATGCTCGTGGTGCGGCATCGGTGACGAGCACGCATCGTCGATGACGACCGAGCGATAGCCGGCGGCCTCGAGACCCAAGGCCGAATGGGCGATGCACACGTCGGTCTCGAGCCCCACGAGGACCACGGTGCCGCGGCCGATTCGCTCGACCTCGTCCTTGATGTCCTTCTGGCGGTCGAGGCCGTAGATCATCTTGTTGAAGATCGTCGTGCCCGTGGGAAGGAGGCTCGACAGCTCGGGCATCAGGGGGCCGTTCCTGTCCACGTCCTCCGCCGTCGCGAGGATGGGAATGCCGAGAGCGCGCGCGACACGCATCAGCCAGCCGATGCGCGCGACGAGCGGCCCCCGCTCATGGAGAGGCAGCCGGTCGACGAAAAACTGCTGCACGTCGATGACGGCGAGACACGACTGGTCGCGCTCGACGATGCCCTGCTTGTTGCCGCGATCGATTGCCATGGGCTCCCTCCCGTTCTAGCCACCCGGTGCGACGGCCACTATGCCGCGCCGCCTCGCCGAGGCCAATGGTCGCGGGCCGCTCACCGCTTCTTCCCCCAGTAGACCTGGTGGGCGTAGGTCCGGCCATCGGGCAGCTTGTTGAACTCATCCATGCTCATCTCGGCGCGGGGGAAGACAGGGTACTCGAAAGGCCAGGCGTTCTTGAGCCAACGCTTGGTGAAGGCGAGCACGTCCGCTTCGAGATCGTCGCCGGCATCGGTCACCCAGAGATAGACCACGACGTCGTGGTCCCGCTTGGGGCTCGGCATCAGGTAGACGCAGCCCCGATAGGACGGCCGCGTCGAGTCCTTGCCGCGGATCACATAGGTGAAGCTCGTCCGCTTGTAGAACTCCTGCTCGTGCCAGCCGAGCTGCTGCATGTTGTAGTGGAGATCGTACCGTCCCTTGCCCGACAGGTCGGGCTCGTCCGAGAAGGCCGCGAGATGTCCGCGGTAGTCCTGCATGATCGCGGCGTAGTCTTCTGGCGCGTCCTTCAAGCGAAGCGGGTGAAGGTGGAATTTCGGGTGATCGGCGACCTCGGGCACCGCGAAGTCGTCGGGCACCAATCTGACACGGAATACGATCTGCACCGATGGCCCCTCCCAGGAATGCGCGCGGGGCGCGCCGACGGCTGCGCCACCCCTGCCCGCGTCGACCCTCGCTCGAGGAGAAATTGTAGCCCATTCCCGGCGCAGATCGGCTACCGCAGACGCGAAAGCCGGCGGCACGCCCGGCCGCGCCTCTCGTTCCAGCCTGCGTCTTCTTGTGGCATACTTCCCCTTCAACCGGTCTCGCTAAGGATGGCGGCCGGCATTGAGGATCGTGCGATGCAGGTGGACGATTTTGTCGGTGTCCGGAACGTGCTCGAGCCGCGGCGTTTGCGCGAGCTGTCGGAGCGTTCGGATACGAAGGGCCTGTTTCAGGCCGCGACCCATCTAGGCGCCATCGCGGCGACAACGACGGCGCTCGCGCTTACCTGGGGCACATGGTGGGCGGCGCCCTTCTTCTTCCTCCAGGGCATCCTCCTCGTCCAGCTCTACGCGGCGGAGCATGAGTGCTATCACGCGACCGCGTTCAAGAGCCGGTGGTTGAACGACTGGTTCGGCCGCCTCTTCGGCTTCATCAACTTCTATCCGAGCGACTACGACAAGTGGCAGCACTTCGCCCATCACCGCCACACGCAGGATTGGGAGAAGGACACCGAGTTGTTGAAGCGAAAGCCCTACACCTCGCCTTGGCAGCTGGTGTGGGTGCTCTCGGGCCTGCCGTTCTTCTACTACCGATTGAAGTCGATCATCGGCCACGCGGTGCGCCACATCCCGGAGAAGGTGTTCACGCCCAAACAGACGGAGATCCTCGTCCTCTCCGCGCGGCTTCACCTGCTCGGCTATGCGCTCATCGCGGCGAGCGCCGTCGCGATGGAGTCGTGGTGGCCGCTCATCTACTGGGTGGGGCCGATGGTCTCGGCCAAGTGGGTCTACTGGCTCCAGGGCATCAGCGAGCACACGGCGACGACGCACTATCCGAACACGCTGCTCAACACGCGCACCTTCAAGACCAACGCCTTCATGCGCTGGGTGCACTGGAACATGGTCTATCACACGGTGCACCACACCTTCCCGAGCGTGCCGTTCCACCGCCTGCCGGAATTACACCGGGAAGTCTCGGCGAAATATCCGCACCCGCTGCCGGTCGTGACCTATTGGGGGTGCTTCATGATGCTCTTCCGCGAGCTCCGGCGCGGGCGGACCGAGCACGACATGGTGAGAGACGCAGACGCCGCCTTCGCCGCGCGGATGGGATTGCAGGCGAAAGCGGCGGAGTAGCGGCGTCTTTTCGGAACGTCTGTGCGGTAGAGCGGACGGCTAGACCCGCCCGATCACATCTTCGGATTCCTCGGCGATGGGCCCGTAGAGGTCGGGACGCCGGTCGCGGAGAATGGGGAAGCGCCGGCGCGCCTCGATGACCTTCTCGCGGTCGATCTCGGCGAAGAGGATTTTCTCGTTCTTCGAATCCGCCGAGTCGAGCACGACGCCCGTCGGATCGGCGATGAGACTCAAGCCCCCGAAATTCCAGCCGTCGTCGAGGCCGACCTTGTTGGCGGCGACGAGATAGGCGCCGTTCTCGAAGGCGCGGGTGCGCAGGATCTCCTGGTACATGTGCGTGCGCGTCGTGGCGTAGGGCGCGAGCAGGAGCTCGGCGCCATTCACGGTCAGCACACGCGCCGTCTCGGGGAACATCATGTCGTAGCAGATGCCGATCCCGACGCGCCACTCGCCGAACGCATAGGTCGGCAGCTTCGAGCCATAACGGAAATAGAGCTTCTCGAGACTCTTCACCGCCGCCGGGTGGATCTTCCGGAACTTGAAGCGGATGGCGCCGTCGGGATCGACGTGCATGGCCGTGTCGAAGAGAAGCCCCGGCTGCTCCATCTCGTAGATGGTGGCGATGACGTGCACCTTGTTCTTCCGCGCGCAGTCGCGAATGGCCGTCATGGTGTAGCCGTCCTGGGGCTCGGCGAGCGCGCAATACTTCGTGTCCCAGTACTGGGCGAAGTAGATGGTGTTGAAAAACTCGGGCAGGAGCACGAGCTCGGCGCCGTGCGTCTTCACTGCTTCCTCGACATAGGCGCAGGCCTTGGCGACGTTCGCGTCCCGATCGGGCGTGCTGCCCATCTGAACGGCTGCGATCTTCATGGCGGTCTCCACCCCTCACCTGTTCCGGCCACGATGGCCTGAGACCGCCGCCGAGACAAGGGCCCGGCCCCGACCTGCGGGGCGGGCATCCCTGGCGACCTTTTGATATAGTGGCGCCACACGCGCGAGTTGCGCCGATCCGTGATGGAGCCGCCGATGTCCGCAGACGGAATCATGAACGGCCCTGAGGGCAAGATCCGCGAACTCATCGCCCGCTACCGGCCGGGCTTCTCCCTTCCGCAGGCCTTCTACGACGACCCGGACGTCTTCCGCCGCGACATGGAGCGTTTCGTCATGCGGCATTGGGTGTGCGTCGGGCATGTGAGCCGCGTGCCCAATCCGGGCGACTACTTCCTCTACGAGGCGGCCCGCGAGTCGGTCATCATCGTGCGCGGGGCGGACCGCGAGCTCCGCGCGCTCACGAACGTCTGCCGCCACCGCGGCTCGCATGTGTGCCGGGAGAAGGCGGGCAACGCCAAGGTCTTCCTCTGCCCTTACCACGCCTGGGCCTACAACCTCGACGGCACGCTCCGCTCGGCGCGCCACATGCCCGAGGATTTCGACGGCAGCGCCTACGGCCTGAAGCGCATTCATCTCCGCGTGGTCGAGGGGCTCATCCTCGTCTCCTTCGCGAAGGACCCGTTGGGCCTGGCCGAAGTCGAGCGCACCTTGACGCAGGGCTACGGCCCCTATGGCTGGGCGGACGCCAAGGTCGCCCACCGCGCGGTCTACAAGATTGACGCCAACTGGAAGCTCGCCGTCGAGAACTACGTCGAGTGCTACCACTGCGCGCCGGCCCATCCCGAGTACTCGAAGCTCCACGCCAACGAGCAGCCGCGCCCGAAGATCGCGGCGCTCGTCGCCGAGATGAACACGCGCGCCGCCGCCTGCGACATCGCCATCGAGAACCGCGACAAATGGGCGCTCGACGCGGCACCCGGCGAGGAGGCCGTCTACTGCGTGCGCTACCCCATGTACGACAAGACGGTCACCGGCACGGACGACGGCAAGCCCGCGGCACCGCTCATGGGCTCGTTCAAGGACTATGACGGCGGCAGCACCTTCATCCACATCGGCCCGGCGAGCTTCTTCCTCGCCTACCCCGACCACGGGCTCATGTACCTCTTCATTCCGAAGACGCCGCAATACTGCGAGATGGAGGTGTGCTGGCTCGTCCGGGGCGATGCGGTCGCGGGGAAAGACTACGACCTCGCGCGGCTCGTCTGGCTCTGGGACATCACGAGCGCGGCCGACAAGCGCATCATCGAGGACAACCAGAAGGGTATCAACTCGCGCTTCTACGAGCCGGGGCCGTTTGCGCCCATGGAGATCAACGCGCGCCGGCTCGCCGATTGGTACCTGAAGGAGCTGGCTTAGCGCGCCGGCGGCGCGGCACGGTTCGGCGCCGGCGGGGCGCGGGCTCGGGCGACGACGCACCGAAGCGCGCCCGGTAGTCGGCCGGTGCCACGCCGGTGTGGCGCTTGAAGACGGTGCGGAAGAAGGCAAGGTCGCCGTAGCCGACGGCGGAGCTGACCTCCTGGACCGAGCGTGCACCGGTTTCGAGCATCTGCTTCGCCATGGCGACGCGGAGGCGTTGTGCGTAGGCCAGCGGCTTCTCCCCCGTCGCCGCCTTGAAGCGCCGCTCGAAGGTGCGGGCGCTCATGCCGAAGCGCGCGGCGACATCCTCGAGCCGGATCGCCTCGCGGTAATGCCCCTGCAACCAGGATTCCGCCTTGCGGATCTCCGAATCGGCATGGGGACGCGAGAGCGGCAGGACCGCGTAACCCGACTGCCATGTGCGCGGCATGTCGATGAGAAGCGTCCGCGCGCAGTCGCGCGCCGCGTCGTGGCCGCAGAATTTCTCGACGAGGTAGAGGCTCAAATCGATCGAGGAGTAGACGCCGCCGCCACAGAAGATGCCGTCATCCTCGGTCACGAAGACGTCCGGACGCCAATCGGCCTTGGGATAGCGGCGCGCGTAGGCGTCCGCGAGCGCCCAATGGGTCGTCGCTTTCTTGCCATCGAGGAGTCCCGCCTCGGCCAAGAGCGCAACGCCCGTGCACACGGCCGCGATCGCCGCCCCGCGATCGCGCCAGCGGCGAAGCCAGGGCAACGCCGCGCGGTTGGCCGCGATCGCGGCATCCGTCTCGAGAGGCGCCGTCGCGACGAAGATGATGTCCGTGTCGCGAATGTCGTGGATCGAGTGTTCGGTCGCGACGCCCAGCCCGTAAGACGCGCGGACCTGGCGACCCGTCAGCGAGACGGGCGTGACGTCGAAGCGCGGCGCCGGCGCCGCGCCGCGCAGCAGATTCGTGACGCGTCCCACCGAATGGAAGACCTCGATCGGCGCCACCGCCGTCGAGGCGTAGCCCTGCTCCGGGAAAAAGACCGTGACGTTGAGCATGGCGAACGCCCTATGTCGTAATGACCACCCTAGATTGTCGATTCCGACATCTGGAGTCAACGGCGTCAGGGTGTCAGGTTACGCGCCGCCGACAACACGACGGAGAACTACCATGAAGAAGTTCATCATCGAGCGCGAAATCCCCGCCATCGGCAGCAAGGCCCGCGAGGAGCTGCGCGCCGCCGCGCAGAAGTCGAACGAGGTGCTGGCCAAGCTCGCGCCCCGCGTCCAGTGGATCGAGTCCTATGTCGCGGGCGACAAGACCTTCTGCGTCTATCTCGCCGAGGACGAATCGGTCATCCGCGAGCACAGCAAGCTGAGCGGCTTTCCGGCCAACAAGATCACAGAAGTCCGCAAGATGATCGATCCGACGACGGCCGCGAGCTGACGCCCGGCGCTCGGTCGCGCGGACGGCACAAACGAAACCGGCGCTCCCTCGAGGAGCGCCGGTCAACACTTTTCGGGAAATTCGCGTCGTCTAGATCGTCATCAGCTTGCCGAAGCCCTTGACCGGCTTCTTGTAGCCGCCGAGGCGCATGCAATCCCAAGCGAGCGCCTGGTTGGAGGTTACGACCGGCTTGCCGATCGCGTCCTCGATGCGCTGGATGACGGAGGAGCAGCGGAGCGCCGTGCAGGAGATGAAGAGACCCTCGACGTTCTCGCGGCCGAGCTTCACGCCCGCCTCGTAGATCGCTTCCGGCGGAATGCGCGTGATCTCGGGATCGCCCGCCTTCTTGAAGCTGCCGCGCACCGCGATGTCGAAGCCCTGGCCGCCCACGTAGTTCTCGACCACCGCGTTGACGACGTCCGGATAGGGCGTCAAGAGGGCGATCTTCTTGATGCCGAGCATCTTCAAGCCTTTGAGGCTCGCCGAGACCGGGTTCGTCACGGGGATGCCGGGCTTCGCCTTCTGCACTTCCTTCACCACGTTGTCGGGGCCGATCGCCATGCTGCCCGATGTGCAGCCAAAACCCATTACGTCGACGTGGTCGTCGGGAAGAATCTCGTTCGCGACGCGCGAGAGGTTTCGCTCCATGTCCTTCAAGGCCTCGACCGAGACCTTGGGTGCCATGGGGATGCGGCTCGAATAGACCGCGATGCCGTCGCGCGGCAGGAAGGTGTAGAGCTCGGGTTCGATCACCGTGTCGGTCGCGAGGACGATGAGCCCGATCGCGAGGTTGGCCGCAGGCCCCTTGTCGAGCGTCGCGGGCATGAGCGCCCAGGGTTTCGCTGTTGCTGTCTGGACTGCTGTATCGGGCATCGGTTTCTCCCTTCAGGGCCGCCGGTTCATGCGGGGATTCTCAAATCGCATTATAGGCCGAAAAGCCGTCCGTAGCCATCGAGGGGGGCTTTGGCTCCGGCCAGCCGTAAACAGTGCCAAGCCAAGGCTTGATTGCTCGCGACCACGGGTTTTCCGGCCGCAGCCTCGATCCGAGCGATGACGGACGAGGCGCGCAGCCCCGTACCCGAGATGAAGATGCCGTCGACAGCCGCCTTTCCGAGCTCGATCGCGGCCTCGGCGATCGAATCGGGCGTGACGCGCGCGATGTCGTAGTCGGCACGCCGCAAGAACCCGGCTTTGGCGGCGACGGTGAGCCCCTGGCTCTCGAGGAACTCGGCCGCGACCTTGTTCACGTCGTGGGGATAGGGCGTGAGCAGGCCGATGCGCGTCATGCCGAGCGCCTTGAAGGCGGCGAGCGCCGCGCTCACCGGCTCGGTCACTTCCGTGCCCGGCCGCGCCTCGCGGATGCGCTCGGCCACGCGCGCCTGCCCGATCGCCATCGTGCAGGAGGTGCAGCCGAAGGCGACCACGTCGAGCCGGTCGTCCGGCATGATCATGCCGGCCGCCTCGGCCAAGGCGCCTTCGAGGCGCCGAATCGACTCGACGGAGAAATCCGGCCCGAGCGCGATCCGATGCGCGTACACGCCGACGCCATCGCGCGCGAGGATGCGGTTCAGCTCCGGCTCGATCGTCGCATCGTTCCCCAGCACGATAAGGCCGATCGCCGCTCGCCCCGCCGGACCGTCGTCGAGCGCCGCGGGGAGTTGCGACCATGAGGGATCAGCCGGCGCTTCGCGCTTCGATGACATGGACTCTCCCCTACCCCCTCCCTCCCAGGGAGGGGCAGAAATGGGATCGATGCACGCCTACCCTCTTCCGTTCACGGGAGAGGGAGGGACCCGCCGCGCCTGCGGCGCGAGGGTGAGGGTCGGCGGGCGCGATCATGGAAACAGCGGCTCCTGTTCGAGCCCGACCGTCTCCTCGATGCCGCAGACGAGATTCATGTTCTGGATCGCCTGGCCCGAGGCACCCTTCACGAGATTGTCGATGACGGAGATCAGGATCGCCCGCCCCGGCACGCGGTCCTCGAACACGCCGATCAAGCAGTGGTTCGAGCCGCGCACATGACGCGTCGCGGGCGAAACGCCTTCGGGCACGACTCGCACGAAGGGCTCCCGCGCGTAGCGCTTGGCGAGCGTCGCGCGGAGATCCTTGGCCGTCGCGCCCTTCGCCATGCGCACATAGATGCTCGAAAGGATGCCGCGGTTCATGGGCATGAGGTGCGGCGTGAAATTGGCGACGACCTTGCCGCCCGCCGCCTCCGACAGGCCCTGCTCGATCTCGGGCATGTGGCGGTGGCTCGCGACGCCGTAGGCGTGGATGCCCTCGCTCACCTCGGCGAAGAGGCTTCCTTGCTTCGCCTCGCGGCCCGCGCCCGAGACGCCCGACTTGGAATCGATGATGATGTCGGAGGCCTCGATCTGCTTGGCCTCGATGAGCGGGACGAGCGGCAACTGCGCCGAGGTCGGGTAGCAGCCGGGATTGGCCACGAGCCGCGCCGCCTTGATCTCGGCACGCTTCAGCTCGGTGAGACCGTAGACGGCTTCCTTCTGGAGCTCCGGCGCCCTGTGCTCATGGCCGTACCACTGGGCGTATGCCGAAACGTCCGCCAGCCGGAAATCGGCCGACAGGTCGACGATCTTCAAATGCCGCGGGAGCTTGGCCACGACGTCCTGCGTCGTGCCGTGCGGCAGCGCGCAGAACGCGACCTCGATGGGAGTCCAGTTGACGTCGTCGATCTTCACGAGATCGGGCAGGCCCAGATGCCCGAGATGGGGGAAGACGTCGCCCAAGGGCTTGCCCGCCTGACGCTCGGCGGTGAGGGCCGCCAGCTCGACCCGCGGATGGCGCGCGAGAAGACGCACGAGCTCGGCCCCCGTGTAGCCCGAAGCTCCCAGGATCGCCACTTTCGTCCGATTCGATCTGTCCGCCATCGTCGCCTCTTCGTCGCGTCGAGTTGGATTCCAAAAGCAAAGAGCGCCCCGCTTCCGGGGCGCTCCTAGCATACAGAGCGATTGCCCGCTGCGGTTAGCGTTTCGAGAACTGGAAGCGGCGTCGTGCCTTCATCCGGCCGTACTTCTTGCGCTCGACGACGCGCGCGTCGCGCGTGAGGAAGCCGCCTTGCTTCAACTTGGGCCTCAAGTCCGGCTCGAAGGCGACGAGCGCCTTGGAGATGCCGTGCCGGAGCGCGCCCGCCTGGCCCGAAAGCCCGCCGCCCGTGACCGTGCACCAGATGTCGTACTGGCCGAGCCGGTTCGTCACGATGAAGGGCTGGTTGAGCAGCATGCGCAAGACCGGCCGCACGAAATACTTGGCCCCTTCGCGCGCGTTCACCGTGAGCTGGCCCGAGCCGCGCTTGATCCAGACGCGGGCGACCGCGTTCTTGCGCTTGCCCGTCGCATAGGCGCGACCTTGCGCGTCAACCTGGGCTTCGGCCTTGGGCGCCTGTTGGGCGAGCGCCGCGAACGCGCCGGACTTCTCGTCCGCCATCATGCACTCCGCTTGTTCTTGGGGTTGAGCTTGGTGAGGTCGAGCGTCTCCGGGTTCTGCGCCGCATGGGGATGGGCGGTGCCCGGATAGACCCGCAAGTTCCGCATCTGCTTCCGGCCCATGGGGCCCGGCGTGATCATGCGCTGGACCGCCTTCTCGATGACTCTCTCGGGGTGCTTGCCCGCAAGGGTCTCGGCCGGCGAGCGCTCCTTGATCCCGCCCGGATAGCCGGTGTGCCAGTAGAAGCGCATGTCCTCGCGCTTGTTGCCGGTGAGCTTCACCTTCTCGGCGTTGATCACGATGACGTTGTCGCCGCAATCGACATGGGGGGTGAAGCTCGGCTTGTGCTTGCCGCGCAGACGATTGGCGATGACGACGGCCAGGCGCCCGAGGACGGCACCCTCCGCATCGATCAGCACCCACTTCTTGTCCACGGTGGACGGCTTCGCGACAAATGTTTTCATGGCGTTATCCAAGGTTCTTCAAGTTCTGGATTGACGCGCGCGAGGCCGTTTCGGGGACGCGCGAAGGGCCGGAGTATGCCACGGGCGGACCGCCAGTCAACGGAAAATGCCTGTTAAATCCTTCGATTAGCATTGCGGTATTATTTTACCTCCATCCCAACGCGCGGCCGCGTCGGGACATTCAGCGCGTCTCGGGCGGGATGGAATAGGTGCCCGTCACATGGGCGATGAGGTCGTCCGAGCCGTCCGATCGGAGCGAGACTTCCGAGACGACGAGGCGCTTGCCGCCCTTGAGCACCCGGGCCTCGGCGATCACATCCGCGGGCGCCGGGCGCTTCAGGAAGTTGATCGAAAAATTGGTCGTGACCGCGAGCGCGACTTGCCCGACGACGCTCAAGGTCGCCGCATACATGGTGAAATCGGCGAGCGCCATGAGCGCAGGCCCCGCGAGCGTGCCGCCGGGGCGCAGGTGCGATTCGCGGTAGGACAGGCGGCCCACGGCACGGCCCGCCTCGATCGCCTCGATCGACATGCCGAGCTCCCGCGCGAAGGGCAGCTCCGCTTCGACGAGCTGGTTGAACGCCTCGACCGTGATCCGCGGCATGGCCCCCTGCCCCGATAGGAAGGCCTTCATCCTTGAAATCCCCTGCCCGACGCAAGAGATTCCTCGTTGACGGAACAGTCGACCCGACAAGGGGGCGAGGAGCCCGCCATGACCAGCGTGCCGAACGAGCCTGTCCTCCTGCGGCGTGACGCGGACGCGATCGCGACCCTGACGCTCAACCGCCCGCGCCAGGCGAACGCCCTGTCGGATGCGCTTCTCGACGAGCTCCAGAGCGCGCTCGACGCGATCGCCAAAGATCCTGGGATCCGCGTCGTCGTGATCGAAGGCGCCGGCAAGGCCTTCTGCGCCGGGCACGACCTGAAGGAAATGAGCGCGCATCCGGACCGCGCCTACCACCTGGCCCTCTTCAAGCGCTGCAGCCACATGATGACCTCGATCGCGCGCCTGCCGCAGCCCGTGATCGCCCGTGTCCACGGCATCGCCACGGCCGCCGGCTGCCAGCTTGTCGCGAGCTGCGATCTCGCGATCGCGTCGCGCTCGGCGCGATTCGGGACGAACGGCATCGATGCGGGCTTGTTCTGCACGACGCCCGGCGTCGCGATCGGGCGCGTCGTGCCCCGGAAGCACGCGCTTGACCTGCTTCTCACCGGCCGCTTCATCGATGCCGCGCGCGCGGAATCGATCGGTCTCGTCAATCAGGTAGTGGACGCCTCGCTCCTCGACGCCGCCGTGGCCGAGATGGCGACGACGATCGCGAAGAAATCCTCGGCCACCGTCTCCCTCGGCAAGCGCGCGTTCTACCGGCAGATGGATCTCGACCTCGATGCGGCCTACGATTTCGCGAGCGAGACGATGGCGGACGGCATGATGCTCGGCGATGCGAAGGAAGGCATCGAGGCCTTCATGGCCAAGCGCGCGCCGGTCTGGAAGCACAAATAGCGCAATCAGCCCCGCCCCCGCCGGACCTCATGTGTCGACAGGCTCAACATGAGGTCCTCATCCTGAGCCTGTCGAAGGACGAGGACCCAACGGCGTGCCTGTTGCAGTGACGAAACGGCTTTCATGAATCACGACGCCTACACCGACGACTACATCCGAGACGTGCTCGCGAGCGTGCGCACGATCGCGATGGTGGGCGCCTCGGACAATTGGAACCGCCCGAGCTACTTCGCCATGAAGTATCTCCAGAAGAAGGGCTACCGCGTGATCCCGGTGAACCCGCGCGCGGCCGGCGAGATCGTCTTGGGCGAGACGGTGGTGGCCGAACTCAAGGACATCACGGTTCCCTTCGACATGGTCGACATCTTCCGCAACGCCGAGGCCGCCGGCCCCATCACGCGCGAGGCCCTGGCGCTTGCCAAGGACAGGGGCATCAAGGTCGTCTGGATGCAGCTCGGCGTGCGGAACGATGCGGCGGCGGCCGAGGCCGAGGCGGCCGGGCTTCGCGTGGTCATGAACCGCTGCCCCAAGATCGAGTATGCTCGCCTCCACGGGGAGCTCAGCTGGAACGGCATCAACTCCCAAGTCATCTCGAGCAAGCGGCGACGCCTTTGAGGGCGGAGAGAAAGGAAGCGTCATGAGCGAACAGAAGCGCGGTTTCGAAACCCTGAGCGTGCATGCGGGGGCTTCGCCCGATCCAACGACGGGCGCGCGGCAGACGCCCATCTACCAGACCACCTCCTTCGTGTTCGACGACGTCGACCACGCGGCCTCGCTGTTCAACCTGCAGGTGCCGGGCTTCATCTACTCGCGCCTCACGAACCCGACCGTCTCGGTCCTCGAAGAGCGCATGGCGGCGCTCGAGGGCGGGCGCGGTGCGACCGCGACCGCCTCCGGCCACGCGGCGCAGATCCTCGCCCTCTTCCCGCTCATGGGCCCGGGCGACGAGATCGTGGCCTCGACCAAGCTCTACGGCGGCTCGGTCAACCAGATGGGCCACAGCTACAAGAAGTTCGGCTGGAACACGAAGTTCGCCGATCCGGACGATCCGAAGAACATCGAGCGCGCGATCACGGAGAAGACCAAGGCCATCTTCATCGAGGTTCTGGCCAACCCCGGTGGCGTCGTCGTCGACCTCGGCGCGATCGCCTCGATCGCGAAGAAGGCGGGCATCCCGCTCGTCGTCGACAACACGCTCGCGACGCCCTATCTCTGCCGGCCCATCGAGCATGGCGCCGACATCGTCATCCACTCGACGACGAAGTTCCTTTCCGGCAACGGCACCTCGATCGGGGGCGTCGTCATCGACTCGGGCAAGTTCGACTGGCTGAAGAGCGGCAAGTTCCCGAGTCTCACCAAGCCCGCGCCCGAGTATCACGGCCTCGTCTTCGCCGAGACCTTCGGCGATTTGGCTTACACGATCTACGGCCATGCGATCGGCCTCCGCGATCTCGGCGCGAGCCAGTCGCCCTTGAATGCGTGGCTGACGCTTCTCGGCATCGAGACCCTGGCGCTCCGCATGGAGCGGCATTGCGCCAACGCCGGCAAGGTCGCCGCGTTCCTCGAGAAGCATCCGGCCGTCGCGTGGGTGTCCTACGCGGGCCTCCCCTCGAGCCGGTACCACGCGCTCGCCAAGCGCTATCTCCCGAAGGGCGCGGGCTCTGTCTTTACCTTCGGCGTCAAGGGCGGCTACGAGGCGGGCGTCAAGCTCGTCGAGAGCTGCGAGCTGTTCTCGCACCTCGCCAATATCGGCGATGCGCGGAGCCTCATCATCCACCCGGCTTCGACGACACACCGCCAGCTGACGGAGGAGCAGCGCGTCGCGGCCGGCGCGGGACCCGACGTCGTGCGCCTCTCGATCGGGATCGAGTCGGTCGACGACATCATCGCCGATCTCGATCGCGGTCTAGGTGCCGCGGTGTCCAAGTCCCAACGCGCGGCGGAGTAGCGCTCAGCGCGCGCAGTTGAAGGTGCCCTTGGCGAAGCTGCAGCGATAGCGGCCGTCGAGCGCCTTCCGCGCCTCGACGGTCACGAGCTGGCCCCCGGCTGCGGGCACGCGCGCCACGCATTGGAGCTCGGTCGCGGCGGCCGACCCGCTCACATCGGGCAGGAAGAAGGCGAGGCCGTTGGCCCACGCCTCGACGCGCGCTTCGCTCGCCCCTTCGATCCAGACCTGCCAACCCGCGCCGAGCGTCTCGCCGTTCGAGACCGTCGCGGGCACGGGCGGGCATGGCGTGGGACCGGTCTGGGCCCGTGCCTCCGCCGCCAGCATCGCGATCAGGATCAGGACCACGCTCCCCCACCGCATGGCCGCGCCTATTCCGCGGCGCTCGGCTGCGAGCGGGCGCCGGCGGGCGCCGCCCGAACCGAGGGCAGCAGCACGCACGCGACCAGCACGAGGGCCGCAAATCCGACGAGCGTGAAGAACACCCAGGTGAAGCTGCCGGTCGAATCGAAAATGAATCCGACGAGCGGAACGCTCGCGGCGCTCGAGCTCAGGCTCACGACGAAGCGAAGACCATAGGCGGTCGAGCGCCACTCGGGCGGCGCGTGGTGCGCGATCAGACTGTCGACGGCCGGCTGCACCGCCATGACGAGCGAAAGGATCGCGACGGCGGCGACGACGAGCGGCGTGCCCATGGCCGACGTCGTCAGCAACAGCACCGGAACGAGCGCCCCGTAGGCGACGACCAGCACGATGCGGTGCGGCGCCCGGTCGGCGAGATACCCGCCGAGAAGCTGCGCCCCCGCCGCGACCGCGTAGACGAGCGTCACGAGACTCGCGACATCGACGAGCTCGCCCCCGTCGCCGAGCCGCTCGGCGAAGAGCTTGGGCATGCCGACGGTGAGCGCGTTGTAGATGACGGAGCCGCCCATGAGGATGACGCAGAGCGCGGCGAACAGGCGCGTCGAGCCCAGCATTGCGCGCGCTGTCGGACGCGCCGAGCCCGCCTCGCGCCGGGCGGCGTTCGGCGCCTCCGCCGGGATGAGCGCCAGGAAAAGAAGCGCGATCACGAGCGTCGCCGCGCCGGGCACGATGAAGGCCGCGCGCCAATCGACGAGGTCGATGAGCGCGCCCGCGACGAGGGCGGCACTCGCCGTGCCGGCGCTGCCGAAGACCGCGTTGATGCCGAGCGCGCGGCCGCGCCGGCTCGCGTGGCGGACGAGCCATCCGAACCCGACCGGATGGTAGATCGAGGCGAAGAGGCCCATCACGCCCAAGGCCACCGCGATCCAGAACGGGCTCGGCGCCAGGCCCGCGCCGATCGCCGAGGCGCCGATGCCGAGGAAATAGACGGTGAGCATCTTGCGCTCGCCGAACCGGTCGCCGAGCCAGCCGGCCGGAAGCGCGCCGACGCCCGAGAGCACGAAAGCCGGCAGCGACAGGGCCAAGAGCTCGCCGTAGGGACGGTGGAACTCCCGCTCGAGCGCGAGCACCACCGTCGCATAGAGAAGCATGAACAGGTGGTGGAGGTAGTGGCCGAGATAGGTGAAGGTCAGCGCGCGACGTTCCAAGCCCTTGCCCCACCGTTCATTTTTTTTGAGCGTCCCGTCGGAGTGCGCCATCCTGCCTGGAACGGAGGGCGGGCGAAACCCCATTCGCGGGCATTTCCCCTGGTTGGCGCATGGAGCGACCCCGGATTCCCTGGCCACCTCGCCCGCCGCGCCACAATCCGGCCCCAATCCGGCCCTTCGCCGGCCACAGCGCCTTCCCATACTCCTCCTTGAGAGTACGCCAATAAAGGTATGTGCCATGGTCACCCTCTTCGACGAAGCGGGCCCCACCGACCCCCACCGCACAGACGGCGACGTCGATCTCGACCGCCTGGTCTGGGATCCCGAATACCGGGCGGAGATTCAGCGGACGCTGAGGCCGTGCTGTCCCGGCAACGCGGCCAATGACGATGCGCCGCGGCCGCTCAAGACCGTGGCCTAGACGCGCATCCGCCGTCACGGCCGCGATCGGTCGAATTTCTGTCCCAAGCGATCCGCATCGCTATCACCCTGCTTCGGTCACGTTCGGCATGACCAGGCTCGGCATGGCAATGTCATCGTGACCCTCGCCTGGCCCCTCCCTTCCAGGGAGGGGGACGAAATGTTTGCGCTGATCGCATGTTTCCCTCTCCCGTTCACGGGAGAGGGCGGCGAGCGGCAGCGAGCAGGGAGAGGGTCGCGCCGTCAACGGCCTCGGTTTGGTCGCTCGAGAAGTGCGGCCTTCCCGAGAGGCGCAGCCCGCCCGTGCGCCAGACCTGATATCATCCCGCCCGTCCTCCACACCACCCAGGGACGGGAGCCGGTCATGACGGCAGCGACGAAGCGCGAAGCGCTCAAGGACGCGAGCCACCTCTACGAGGTCGAGCGTCGCGCCTATCACCTCGAGCGCCCGGGATTCCGGATCAGCGAGCTGCAGCTCTCCCCGACCCAGACAGTGCCCTGGCACACCCACACCCATGTGAGCGACACGTTCTATGTGCTCGAAGGACGGCTTCGCCTCTTCGTCCAGAATCCCAAGGACGAGGTGAACCTCGGCCCCGGCGAGAGCTACCGCGTCGCTGCCGGCCGGCCCCATCTCGTGACGAACGCGGGCCAACGCTCGCTCACGTTCCTCGTGCTTCAGGGAATCGGCGAATACGACTACGTCCCGCTCGTTTAGGGGCGGCGCGGAGCGGACAACGAGCCTTACGCGCTCCCTCGCCTCCGACGCGGTCGCTTCGGCATCAATTGCCATTTCGCGAAACGCACGCCAGGCCATTCCATGACCGAATGCTTCCCTCGCTTGGCCTCCGCCGCGATCTCGCCTAGCATGGGCCCACGCAATGGGAGGGAGGCCCATGGCACGTCTCGCGATCGTGGCGGGGGGCGAGAAGCCCGCACCCGCCGCGCGCCCTACGGCCGTTCAACGCGCATGGCTCTCGCGCGGGCTCGATCAGCCCGGCGGGAAGCTGCCGCTTTTCGACGAGAGCGGCAAGAAGGTCGACCCGCGCACGATCCGGCGCTGCGTGGATGAGGGTTGGGCCGAGCCATGGTTCGACAATCCGTTGAAGCCGGACTGGCTGGTCTGCAAGCTGACCGACAAGGGCCGCGCCGCGCTTGGCAAGCGCTGACGCCGTGATCGCCCGCGCGCGGCCGACCGTGGCATGCCTGAGGAAAGGTACCGGCCGATGAGCAAGACCTTTCCCCAGATCGCCTCGCTTCTTCTCGGCATGGGAATCGTGCAGCTCGGCAACGGGCTGCTCACCACGATCATCAGCCTCCGGATGAAGATCGAAAACTTCCCGGCCGAGATCATCGGTCTGGTGCTGGCCTGCTATTTCGCGGGCCAGATGATCGCCGCGCGCACGCTGCCGCGGATCGTCGAGCGCGTGGGTCCCGTGCGCACCTTCGCCGCGGCGGCGGCGCTCCTCGCGGCGGCCGCGCTCTCGCAGATCCTGCTCGTGACGGGACTCGTCTGGACCGCGCTGCGGACGGCGACCGGCTACGGCATGGCCGGGCTCAACATGGTGGTCGAGAGCTGGCTCAACGCGCGCGCATCGAACGAGAACCGCGGCCAGGTGCTCGCCCTCTACATGATCATGGTCTATCTCGCGACGGGGCTCGGGCAGTTCCTGCTGAACCTGGCGAGCCCGGGCGGATTCGAGCTCTTCGCGCTGGCGACCGTGCTCATCACCGTGGGCCTCATTCCGGTGGCGCTCACGCGCGCGCCGGCACCGGTGTTCGGCGAGCGCTCGACCCTGGGCTTCCGCGCCCTCTACCGGGTCTCGCCCTTGGGAGTCGTGGGCGTGCTCGGCACCGGCCTCGTCAACGGCGCGTTCTACGGCTTGGGGCCGATCTTCGCTCGCGACATCGGCCTCGACGACATGGGCGTCTCGAGCTTCATGGGCGTCACGATCATCGCGGGCCTCGCCATGCAGTGGCCCGTGGGCCGGTTGTCCGACATCTACGACCGGCGCACCGTGCTGATGGCGGTGTTCTTCGCGGTCGCCGGGGCCTGCATCCTGATGAGCGCCGCGCTCCGCCTCCATCCGCAGTGGACGCTCCTCGTGGGCGCGCTCTACGGCGGCCTGTCCTTCACGACCTACTCGCTCTCGGTCGCCCATGCCTGCGATTTCTTGACGCCCAAGGATCTCGTCAAGGCCAGCGGCGGCTTCGTCTTCACTTACGGCATCGGCGCCGTCATCGGGCCGCCGATCGCGTCGATCTTCATGTCGACGATCGGGCCCGACGGGCTGTTCATCTACTCGGCGCTCGTCAATCTGGTCCTGGCCGGCTTCGCGATCTACCGCATGTTCCAGCGCGCGCCCATGCCCAAGGAGCAGCAGCGCGACTACGTCTCCCTCCCCGAGACGACGCCCGTCGTCCGGGCGCTCGATCCGCACGCGGTCGCGAGCGGCCCCGTGCGTCGCGAGGGCCATCCGCTCGTCGCGGACTAGCGGACGCTCCGATGGAGAGCGACGCCTCGCAGCCGGGCGTGCGCGCCGTTGGTCCCGTCGCGGTCGCGCATGAGCCCGCCCTCGCCCGCGCCATGCTGCTCATGGCCGGCGCGGTTTCGCTCTATCCGATCAGCGACGCCATCGCGAAGTACCTGGCGCTCACCTACCACCCGATCCAGGTGACCTGGGCACGCTACGTCTTCCAGTCCGTGATGCTCGCGGCGGTGCTCGGCGGGCCGCGGGCCATGCGCTGGTTCCGCACGGCGCACTTGAAGCTCCAGCTCGCGCGCGCGGCCCTCGCCGTTCTCTCGACCGTGTGCTTCGTCTCCTCGCTTCGCTTGATCGAAGTGGTGGACGCGATCGCCATCATCTTCATCGGCCCCCTGCTCATGGTCGCCTTCTCGGTGCCGCTCTTGGGCGAGCGCGTGGGAATCCACCGCTGGAGCGCTGTCATCGTCGGCTTCATCGGCATGCTCATCGTGTTCCGCCCCGGATTCGGCATGGCGGTCGGCGGCGCGCTCCTGGCGCTCGTCTCCGCGGTCTTCAACACGCTCATGCAGATCATCACGCGGAAGGTCGTGCGCACGGACCCGCCGATCACGACGCTTCTCTATCTCGTCGCGGGCGGCGGCGCCTTCATCAGCCTCGTCGTGCCCTTCTACTGGACGCCGCCGCAGGGCACCGCCTGGATGCTCATGATCCTCGCGGGGCTCATCGGCGGGATCGCTGTTCGGCGTCATCAAGGCGATCCAGCTGGCGCCGCTCTCGGCGCTCGCCCCCTTCTCCTACACGCAGATCGCCTCGGCCACGATCGTGAGCTTCGTCGTCTCGCACTATCTGCCCGACGGGATCAGCGTGCTCGGCGTCCTCATCGTCATCGGCTCGGGTCTTTACGTCTTCCACCGCGAGCGGCGCCTGGCCGCACGGGCGAGCGCCCCCCAATGACGGCCGAGCGCGGCCACGTCCTGAAGGGCATCGGCATCATGATCCTCGCCGTCTCGCTGTTTCCGGTGAGCGACGCGATCTCGAAGCATCTCACCACCGACTACCACGTGCTGGAGATCCTGTGGCTGCGCCACATCGTGCAGCTGGCCGCCGTCGTGGCGCTCATCGCGGCGTCGGGGCGATGGGCGCTCACCCGCACGCGGCGCCCGCGTCTCCAGCTCGTGCGCGCGGGACTCACGGTCGGCGCCACGATCCTCTTCATCACCGCGCTCAAATACGTGCCGCTCGTCGACGGGGTGACGATCCTTTTCGCGCAGAGTCTCATGACCGCGGCCTTGTCCGTCCCGCTGCTGGGCGAGCGGGTCGGGGCGCATCGCTGGGGCGCGGTCGCCGTCGGCTTCGCGGGTATCCTCATCGTCATGCGCCCTGGCCTCGGCGTCGTCCATTGGGCGGCCTCCCTCGCCCTCCTCGCGGCGCTGTGCAACGCGCTCAATCAGATCTACACGCGGCGGCTGGCCGCCTCCGATGCCGCCCTCACCACGTTCTTCTACGGCAGCCTCGTCGGCGTCGTGGCCCTGGCGCCCGCCATACCCTTCGTCTGGACCGCAGTCACGGACGAGACCTGGCTGTGGTTCGCGGCCGCGGGCCTCATCGGCGGGCTCGGCCACTTCCTTCTCATCAAAGCCTTCGACTTCGCCGGCGCCGCGGTGCTGGCCCCGTTCAACTATGCGCAGCTCGGCTCGGCGACGGTCCTTGGCCTTCTCTGGTTCGGCGACGTGCCGGACGCCTGGACGATCCTCGGCCTCGTCATCGTCATCGCATCGGGCCTCTACATCCTTCATCGCGAGCGGCGCGCCGAGAGGCGCGCAGCCGGCTGAGGGGTGCCGATGGCCAAGGGCGCGCTGCGCGGCAACGCACTCACGGGCATCCTGCTCATGATCGCAGGGGTTTCGCTCATACCGGTGAGCGACACGGTGACGAAATATCTGACTGCCACCTACCCCGTGATGCAGGTCATCTGGATGCGCTATGCGGCGCAGTGCGTCATCGTCGCGATCCTTTTCAGCCTGTTCGGGCGATGGTCGCTCGCGCGCACGGCCCGGCCGGGTCTCCAGGCGCTCCGCGGGCTCTTCACCCTCGTCTCGTCGATCTTCTTCGTGAGCGGCCTCACCTATCTGCCGCTCGTCCAGGCGATCGCCATCACCTTCGCGAATCCGCTCTTCGTCGTGGCGTTCTCGGTGCCGCTTCTCGGCGAGCGCGTGGGCATCCACCGCTGGTCGGCCGTGTGCATCGGCTTCGCGGGCATCCTCGTCATCATGCGTCCCAACCTCGACACCGAATGGGCGACGCTCCTGCCGCTCGGCTCGGCCGTGTTCGGATCGCTTTTCCAGATCGCGACGCGCGCGCTCGCCGCGACCGACCACGCGCTCACCACCTTCCTCTATTTCAATCTGTTCGGCGCCGTCGCCTTGAGCCCCATCCTGGTTTCCGTTTGGATCGAGCCGTCCTTCGTCGACTGGCTGTGGTTCGCCGCGGTCGGCCTTATCTACGGCGCGGCCTCCTACCTCATCATCAAGGCCTTCGACCACGCCGATGCCTCGGCGCTCGCACCGTTCTTCTACACGCAGATCGTGTCGGCCACGGTCATGGGCTTCCTCGTCTTCGGCGACCTGCCGGACACATGGACCGTGGCCGGGCTTGTCATCGTCATCGGCGCCGGGCTCTATGTCGTCCATCGCGAGCGGCAGCGACGGGCGCCACGGCCCGAGAGGGCATAAGCGATGGAGCAGCCGAAACGAGTCTCCCGGCCCGTCCTGCCCTCGACCGAGGCCATGCACCGCCTCGTCGAGAGCGAGCCGTTCCCCCCGAACCTCGGCGCCTTCTTGCGCGAGCGCGCCGAGACGCTCGGTGACCGGACGGCTTTCACCTTCTTCGAGGCGCCAGGCGATCTCAGCGACCGGACGCTCACCTACCGCGCGCTCGATCGCCGCGTGAGCCGGCTCGCGAGCGCGCTCCACGACCACGGGCTCAGGAAGGGCGCGCATGTGGGCGTGATGATGGCGAACTCCCCCGCCTGGCCGATCGCCTGGCTCGCGATCGCGCGGCTCGGCGCTGTCATGGTGCCGATCAACGTGCGCTACACCGCGCGGGAGCTTGCCTATGTGCTCGCCGATTCGGACGCATCCTGGCTCGTCATCGACCACGGCTTGACGGACCTTCTCGATGAGCTTGGCGCCGCACGGCCGGCATCGTCCCGCACCATCGTCTTCGGCGGGGATGCGGGCGCCATGCTCGCCTGGGACGAGGTGCTCGCGAGCGGCCGCGAAGATTTCACCGTCGCCGACGCGCCCGCGCTCGACGACCGCCTCACCATCCAATACACCTCAGGCACGACCGGATTCCCCAAGGGCGTGATGCTGTCGCACCGCCACTGGTTCACTTTCGCCAAGATCGGCACGCTCGAGCTTCGCCATCTCGGCATCGGCCGCGTGTTCCTGGCTCATCCCTTCTATTACATGGCGGGCCAGGCGGTGTTCCTCTTCGCCCTCCATCTCGGCGCCACGCTCTCGATCGCGCCGCAACTCTCGATCCGGCGCTTCATGTCCTGGGTGCGGGAGACGCGCTCGGAATACACGCTCGTCACCAACGCGATCCTGAAGCAGGCGCTGCCGCCGGAGGATTCGCGGAACGACCTCAAATTCCTCCACGTCTCGGCCGCCTATCTGCCCGAAGTGCAGGCCGCGATCGAAGGGCGCTTCGGCTGCCCCGTGCGCAACATCTACGGCATGACGGAGAACGGCATCGCGACCTACATGCCGCTCGCCGCGGCCCACAAGATCGGGCCGACTGCATCGGCGTCGCCGCGCCCTTCCGCGAGGTGATGATCGCGAATGAGACCGGGCGGGCGCTCCCCGACGGCGAGACAGGCGAGATCTGCGTGCGCGGACCCGGCATCCTCGAGGGCTACTACAAGAAGCCGGAGGCCAACCGCAATTCCTTCTTCGGCGACTGGCACCGCTCGGGCGACCGCGCCTATCGCGACCCTGATCGGCTTCTTCCACTTCCTCGGCCGCATGAAGGACATCATCCGCCGCAACAACGAGAACATCTCGGCGGTCGAGATCGAGACGGTGCTGCTCGGCCTTCCGGGCGTCGAGCGCGCGGCCGCGGTTCCCGTGCCCGACGACCGGCGCGGCGAGGAGGTCAAGGTCTACCTCGTCCTCCATCCCGGTCTCGGCCCCGAGACGCTGTCGCCCGAAGCGGTGCTGGCGCATTGCGCCAAGCACCTCGCGCGCTTCAAGATGCCGCGTTACATCGAGTACAGAAAAGAAGTGCCGACGACGCCGTCCGACAAGATCGAGAAACAGACGCTCCGCAAGGAGAAACCCGATCTCCGCATCGGCGCCTACGACGCCGAGGACAAGGTCTGGCGTTGATCGCTCAGCTCTGGCTCACGCCCCGGAACGCCTTCCGCGCGATGTCGAATCCCCGCTCCAGGACCGAACGCTTCCACGGATCGTCCTCCCCGTAGAAGGCGTCGCGGATCTGGCGCTTGATCGTGCGGCCGAGCGGCGAATCGACTTTGCCGCGAAGATAGAGCCAGTTGTCCGCCCGAAGCGCGCCCAGCACATCCTCCACCGGCCGCGTGCCGAATTCGAGCGCGACCGTCGTCACCTCGGGCGCGTGGGGACCTGACTCGAACGCGCGCGAGGTGTCGCCTTCGACGACGGCCGAGGTCGAGGTGCCGCCCCGCGTCGAGGTGACTTCCGCACCGTACCAGGCGCGGGCGCGGTGGAAGACGGGCGAGTCCGGCGCCTCCCGCGAGATGGGCTCACCGTAGCCGCGGGGGCCGAGGCCGGTGTGGAAATCGACATAGGCCACGCGCCGAACGGGCGCCACATGGGTCTTGATGATCTCGCGCCAGGTCCGGTGCGACCAGACGGGCGCTCGCCCGCCGTAGAAAAGCCCGTCGGGATGCGTGTACTGCCCGCCGGTCACCGCCGCCTGGTACGTCTTCATGCCGTGCGCCGCGATGTAGGCCGCGATGTGGCGATCGGCCTCGGCGCGCGCCGGTCCATCCCAATCCTCCGGGACTTGCATCGCGTGAATGGCGTCATAGGCCGCATTGGGTGCGCGCGGTGCCGCGTGGTCGACGAAGTTGCGGTTGAGGTCGACGTTGTCCTCGTTCACGCGCCGCTCATGGGCGAAGCCATGGGGGTTGATCGCATGGACGAGCACCATGGCGGTGCCCCGCGGCAGCTCGGCGTGGAGGCGCTTCTCGAGGAACCCCACCATGCAGCCCGAGCCGCAAAAGCCTTCGACGCCGTGGGTGGCCGAGGTCGCGATGAAGAGATTGGGCGCGTTCGACTCGCCCAGGCGCGCGACGTCCGTCGCGAGCGCGCCGCCATCGGGTCCCTGGCCCGGATGGGCATAGGTCGTGAGGGCCGCGCCCGCTCCCTTCGCCGCATCGAGGAACTTGCCGCGCGCTTCCGCGTAGGTGCGCGAGAACGTATCCGTCATGTGCTCCTCCCCATCGGCCAAGGAATCCGGTTATCCAACATGCCGTCTTAGCTTCCGGCCAGTCCACGCAGCGTCTTCCGGGCGACCGAGACCGCGCGCTCGAACACATCCGTCTTCCAGCGCTCGTCCTCGCCGTAGAATGCGTCGCGGATCGCCCGCTTGATCGTCCGGCCCAACGGCGAATCGACCTTGCCCCGCGCATACAGCCAATTGTCCGCGCGCACGGCGTCGAGAACCTGATCGAGCGGGCGCGTACCGTACTCGACGGCAAAGCAGCTTCGAACGGCGTCCGGGCATTCCTCCGCCACGGCCGAGGCCATGTAGCCGCTGATCGCGGCCGAGCTCGAGCTGCCGTCGTCGGGCGAGGTCGCTTCCCCGTCGAACCATGATTGCAGGCGCAGGTATTCGGGATCGTTCGGTCCCCGCTCGAATTGGATCTCGCCGTAGCCCCTGGGACCGAGGCCGGTGTGGAAATCGAGCACCGCGACGTGCCGCCGACGCGCGGCATGCGTCTTCAGGATCTCGCGCCAGGTCCGGTTGGACCACGTCGGCGCCGTGCCGCCGAAGAAAAGCCCATCGACATGGCTGTATTGCCCCTGGGTGACGGCGGCCTGGTACGCCCCGTGGCCGTGACGCGCAATGTAGGCCGCGATCGCTTGATCGGCCGTCTGCCGCGGCGCTCCGTCCCAGGCGCTTGGCACGAGATGGGCGTGCAAATCCGCGTACCCCGCATTCACGGGATAGGGCCGCGCGTGGTCCACGAAGTTGCGATTGAGGTCGACATTGTCCTCCGTCACCCGCCGCTCGTGGGCGAAGCCGTGCGGGTTGAGCGCATGAACAAGAAGAATGGCCGTTCCCTTCGGCCGTTCGCGGACGAGGCCCTCCGCCATCCAGCCGACCATCGAACCCGAGCCGCAGAAGCCCTCGATGCCGTGGGTGGCCGAGGTCGCGATGAAAAGATTGGGAGCGTCTTTCTCGCCGAAGTGCGCGACATCCGTTGCCAAGGCCCCTCCATCCGGCCCACGGCCCGGATGCGAATGGGTCGTGATCGCGGCACCGGCCGCTTTCGCCGCGTCGAGGAATTTTTGCCGGCCCTCGCCGTAGCTCGCCGAGAAATGTGTGATGGCGGTCACCGTGTCCTCCCCGAAAACCGACGCACTATAACGCCCCGATCGACGGCACGGCGAGGCCGGTCGCCAATCATCCCTTCGGTCACTGGTCCCTCCGAGCCTATGACGCTAGAATCCACCTTTGGCCTTCCCATGGACTTGCCCCCCATGCCGTCTCCAACAGCTTCCCCCGGGTCATGGCGACGGCAACCCAGTGCTGAGGGCCGCTCTGCGTATGCGGGGCCCGGCCTGACCCCGTCGTCGGCACGGCGGAGGTAACGTGGCCGGCCGCTGGCTTCGCTCCTGGACGAACGCCGCTTTCGCGATCGCGCTCGGCCTTTTCATCGTGAGCCTCGGGATCGCGACGCACCGGCTCGTCAAAGTCGAACAGACGATGCGCGAGGATTTGAGCGACAATCTGCTCTGGCACGTCAGCCAGTCGCAGCTCGAAGTCACCCGCCTCGCCGACGCGCTGCACCGCCTGGCCGTGAACGAGCCGGCGCCGGGCCTTCTCTTGGAACGCTACGAGGTCGCCGCGCGGCGCGTGCGCGCGTTCGCCGACGGCCGCCTTCGCGAACGGCTCGAACACTTCGGCGGCATCGTCGCCATGCTGCCGGAAGGCGCTGAGACGCTCGAGCGCCTCGCCCCCGCCTTCGACGCGATTGCCGCGGGCGACCGATCGCAGATGGGCGACGTCCTCGCCGTCGTCGATCCCCTGGTCCTGCAGCTCCGCCTGGTCGCCAACACGGTGCTCCAGGACGAACGCGACAGGGACCGCGCGTTTCGCGACGAGCGGCAGGTGGCGCAACTCTGGTTCCTCACGTCCATGCTCGGCGTCATCCTGTGCGGCGCGTGGCTGATCGCGAGCCTCTCGAGAGCGTTGAGGCGAAGCCGCGCCCTCAGCGCGCAGGCCGCCGCCGCCGAGAGCGCCGCGCGCCAGAGCGCCGAGCGCTTCCGCGACATCGTGGACGCGGCCTCCGACTGGATCTGGGAGACCGACGCGGAACACCGCTTCAGCTTCCTCTCCTACCACCTCCAGGAGCTTTCGGGCGAGCGGCCGGCGGAGATCATCGGCAAGAACCGCTTCGATCTCTACGCGGGCGCCGACGAAATGGGCCTTTGGGCGCGCCATCGTCAGGAGCTCGCGGCGCACAAGCCGTTTCGCGATTTCGTCTTCCCCCACTACGACGCGCGGCACCGCCTTCGTTACGCGCGGGTCCACGGCAAGCCGGTCTTCGCGGCCGACGGCACCTTCCAAGGCTACCGCGGCACCGGGCGAGACATCACGCCCGAGATCGAATCGGCACGCGCGCTCGAGGAGAACCGCAATCTTCTCCAGACCGTCATCGACGGCGTCCCCGCCATCATCAACGTCAAGGACACGGATGGACGTTACGTCTTCATCAATCGATACCAAGGCCAGGTCTTCGGCGTCGAGCCGGAAAAGGCCGTCGGCCTCTCGACAGGCGAGGTCCTGGGCGACGAATTGACACCGTTCTACGCGGCCCTCGACCGGCAGGTCGCCGAGACGGGCATCGCCGTTCCCTTCACCGAGCGGACCTTCGGCGGCGCCGGCACGTCGCCCGAGACCACCTGGCTCCACTCGAAGCAACCCATCAAAGATCCGGATGGTCGAACGAAGTTCATTTTGACCGTCGGCCTCGACATCACCGAGCTCAAGAAGGCCGAGCGGGCGCGCACCAACCTGTCGCGCCACTTCTCGCCCAACATGGTCGACGAGCTCATCGGCATGGATTCGTCTCTCGAACGCATCCGCTCGCAGAACGTGGCCGCCCTCTTCATCGATATGGTCGGCTTCACCGAGATGTGCATCGCGCTACCGGCGGTCGAGGCCTTCAACGTGCTGCGTGACTACCATGCGCGGATCTCGTCAGTGGTGCTCGCCCATGACGGCACGATCGACAAGTACATGGGCGACGGCATCATGGCGACCTTCGGCACGCCCCAGATGGGCCCGCAGGACGCGACAAACGCGCTTCGCTGCGCGCGCGAGATGCTGCGCGTCATCGACGCCTGGAACGCCGAGCGCATCGCGCGCCGGGAGTTCACGGTCGAGGCCGGAATCGGCATCCACTACGGTCCCGTGCTCATGGGTCTCGTCGGCGACGAGCGGCGCGTCGAGTTCGCGGTCGTGGGCGACACGATCAACATCGCGAGCCGTCTCGAGGACATGACCCGGGTCCGTGGCGTGAGCCTCGTCACGAGCGAGGAGTTCGTCGCCAAGGTTGTCGCGGAAAACGTGGCGGCGCCCGCCGATCTCGCCGGCCTGGCGCCCGCCGGCCGCGAGGTCCTGCGCGGCCGGAAGACCTCGACCGCGATCTGGACTCTTACCGCATCGGCGCGTGCGGAGTTGTCGCGCGCCGTCTCCGCGGCCGATTGAGTACGGAGGACGCTGCATGAGCACTCTCACTCATTTCGATAGGGCCGAGTTCGGAAGGCGCCTCGCGCTTGTCCGCGCCCGCATGGCCGAGCGCGGCGTCGACCTCCTGGTCGAGGCCGATCCCGCCAACATGTACTACCTCACCGGTTATGACGGCTGGAGCTTCTATGTGCCCCAGGTCGTGCTCGTCCCCGTCGAGGATCGTGCACCGCTTTGGATCGGGCGCGGCGTCGATCTCGGGGGTGCGAAGCTCACCTGTTGGATGGGCGAGGACTGCCTTCTCTCCTATCCCGAAGTCATGGTGCAGCACCCGGCCATGCACCCGATGGAATTTGTCGCGGCCGAGATCGAACGGCGCGGTTGGGCGAAGGCGCGCATCGGCATCGCCAATGACTGCTTCTACTACACGCCGCGCGCCGATGACGCGTTGAAATCGTCGCTTCCCAACGCGCGCTTCGTCGAGGTCGATCTGCTCGTGAACTGGGTGCGGCTCGTCAAGTCGGAGGCCGAGATCGCGAAGATGCGCGAGGCCGGCCAGATCACGAACCGCATCTTCGAGACCTTCTACCGCGTGGTGCGCCCGGGCGTGCGCCAGTGCGACGTGGCGGCCGAGATCCGCAAGGCCCAGACGGCCGGCACGCCCGCCTTCGGCGGCGACTATTCCGCCTCCATGCCGTTCCTGCCCATCGGCGAGCAGACGACGGCCTCGCACCTCACCTGGACCGACCAGGTGATCGCGGCCGACGAGACGACCTATCTCGAATGCGCGGCCGTCCGCCATCGCTACCACGCGCCGCTCGCGCGCACCGTCCATCTGGGGAAGCCGCCGCAGGGGCTTCTCGACGTGAACAAGGCGGTGCTCGAGGCCATGGACGCCGCCTTCGAGCAGGTTCGGCCCGGCCGGACCTGCCACGACGTCGAAGCCGCCTGGCGCGCCGCCCTCGCCCGCCACGGGCTCAAGAAGGAATCACGCATCGGCTATCCCATCGGCATCGGCTATCCGCCGACCTGGGGCGAGCGCACGGCGAGCTTGCGGAAGGACGACACGACGGTGCTCGAGCCCAATATGTGCTTCCACATGATCCTTGGCATGTGGATGGGCGACAGAGGCTTCGAGACGAGCGAGAGCTTTCGCGTGACCGACGAGGGCTACGAGTGCTTCTCCACGGTGCCGCGCGGGCTCCGGGCGATCGACTAGGCGGCTGGCAGACTCGCGCCCGTCAGCGCGCCTCGAACTCCGTCGCGAGCAGAAGAAGCTCGCCCTTCGCCGCACCAGCGAGCACGACGTAGAGGTCGACGGCGGCGCCCGGCTTGACTTCGGCCTTGTAATCCTCGACGAGCTCGCGCTGCAACAGGACCCAATGAGTCTTCGCCCCCACCGCGATCTCGACTTCCCGTGTGTAGCGCGCGATGAAGGCCGGGAGCTGCGGGCTCATCCGGCCCCAAAGGGCCAGCAGCTCGCTGCTTCCGGGCGTGAGGTCGCGCATGGCGCCCGTCGAGCGAACGCTGATGCGGTATTTGAGGGCCGGCGGAAAAAGGCTGACATCGCCGTCCGGCTTCCCGGCGAGACCGTTCTCCGCGTAGATCGCGTCGTAATCGATCGGCCGGTAGGCGCTTTTGTCGACCTGTGCCAAGCCAGCCGCGGGAAGAGAAAGAAGACAGAGGGCAAGAAACCCTCCCACCATCCGCCGCCCGATCATGAGGCCATCCCCGATCATGGCGCCGACCGAAATCCACCTGCGGCCCTGCCGCAAGCGGCCGAAAAGGAAGCACCGGCATTATGGCATGGCGCAGGCGCCCAAGGACACGAAGGCGAGATGCGAAGACCGCGTCGCATTGCGGATGTCCGTGGCCCTTGCTAGCGTGAAAACGGATCAGGGATGAAACGGGGGAGCCAACCGATGCTGACGGTCTTCGACAAAGGGGAATTCGGCCAGCGCCTGGCCAAGGTGCGAAAGAGCATGGCCGAGAAAGGCATCGACATCCTCGTCGAGGCCGATCCCGCCAACATGTACTACCTCACCGGCTACGACGGCTGGAGCTTCTACGTGCCGCAGATGGTGCTCGTCCCGCTCGAGGACAAGGAGCCCGTCTGGATCGGCCGCGGCGTCGATCTCGGGGGTGCCAAGCTCACCTGCTGGATGAAGCCGGAGAACATCATCGCTTACCCCGAGGACACGGTGCAGCATCCGGTCAAGCACCCGATGCAGTTCGTGGCCCAGGAGATGGAACGGCGCGGCTGGGGCAAGAAGCGCGTCGGCGTCGCGTCCGACTGTCACTACTACACCCCGCGCGCGGACGACTCGCTCCGTGCGAGCCTGCCCAACGCCTCCTTCGTCACGGCCGACCTCCTCGTGAACTGGGTGCGGCTCATCAAGTCGGACGCCGAGGTCGCGATGATGCGCCAGGCAGCCAAGATCTCCGAGCGCATCGTCGAGACCTACTACACGGTGATGCGTCCCGGCACGCGCCAGTGCGACGCGGCGGCCGAGATCATCAAGACCGCGACGGGTGGCACCGCGGCGTTCGGCGGCGACTATCCGGCCATACAGCTCTTCATCCCGATCGGCGTGCAGACCCAAGCCTCTCACCTCACCTGGACCGATCAGGTGATCGAACGCGACCAGACCACCTTCATCGAATGCTCGGGCGTGCGGCACCGCTACCACTCGCCGCTCGCGCGCTCGATCCACCTGGGCAAGCCGCCGCAGAAGCTCGTCGACACCAACAAGGCCGTGCTCGAAGGCATGGAGGTGGCGCTCGCCGAGGCGCGGCCCGGCAAGACCTGCCACGACGTCGCCGCCGCCTGGCAGAAAGTGCTCGACCGCTCCGGGCTCAAGAAGGAGTCGCGCATCGGTTACCCGACCGGGATCGGCTATCCGCCCGATTGGGGCGAGCACACGGCGAGCCTCCGCAAGGACGATCGGACCGTCCTCGTGCCCAACATGTGCTTCCACATGATCCTCGGCATGTGGATGGACGGCTGGGGGTTCGAAGCAAGCGAGACCTTCCGCATCACCGAGAAAGGCGCGGAATGCTTCGCCAACGTCCCGCGCGGCTTGCGGGTGTCCGAGTAGGCGCGCGATCCGCGCCCGTTCCTTCCGCCTGCCCTCGAGACGGCAGGCAGCCGGGGCGGGACGCGGCACGAAGGTGAAGGCGGCGCTGGATTGCCGGGCCATCCAGCGCTTGCTAGCCTGATTATTCCAGCGCGCGCAGCAAGGCGTCGCAACTGAGACGGGGGAGCCAAACGATGCTGACGGTCTTCGACAAGGGAGAGTACGGCCAGCGCCTGGCCAAGGTGCGAAAGAGCATGGCCGAGAAGGGCGTCGACGTCCTCGTCGAAGCCGATCCCGCCAATATGTACTACCTCACCGGCTATGACGGCTGGAGCTTCTACGTGCCGCAGATGGTGCTCGTCCCGCTCGAGGACAAGGAGCCCGTCTGGATCGGCCGCGGCGTCGATTTCGGCGGCGCCAAGCTCACCTGCTGGATGAAGCCCGAGAACATCGTCGCCTATCCAGAGGACACGGTGCAGCATCCGGTGAAGCATCCGATGCAGTTCGTGGCCCAGGAGATGGAGCGTCGCGGCTGGGGCAAGAAGCGCATCGGTGTCGCGTCCGACTGCAACTACTACACGCCGCGTGCGGACGACGCTCTCCGCGCGAGCCTGCCCAACGCCAGCTACGTCACGGCTGACCTGCTCGTGAACTGGGTGCGGCTCGTGAAGTCGGACGCCGAGATCGCCAAGATGCGCGAGGCCGCGAAGATCACGGAGCGCATCGTCGACACGTTCTACACCGTGATGCGTCCCGGCACGCGCCAGTGCGACGCGGCGGCCGAGATCATCAAGACCGCGACGAGCGGCACGAAGGACTATGGCGGCGATTATCCGGCGGCACAGGTCTTCATTCCGGTCGGCGTGCAGACCCAGGCTTCGCACCTCACCTGGACCGACCAGGTGATCGAACGCGACCAGACCACCTACATCGAATGCTCGGGCGTGCGGCACCGCTATCACTCGCCGCTCGCGCGCTCGATCCATTTCGGCAAGCCGTCCCAGAAGCTCATCGACACCAACAAGGCCGTGCTCGAAGGCATGGAGGCGGCGCTCGAGCAGGCCCGGCCCGGCAAGACCTGCCACGACATCGCCGCCGCCTGGCAGAAGGTCCTCGACCGGGCGGGACTCAAGAAAGAGTCGCGCATCGGCTACCCGACCGGTATCGGCTATCCGCCCGATTGGGGCGAGCATACGGCGAGCTTGCGGAAAGACGATCCGACCGTGCTCGTGCCCAACATGTGCTTCCACATGATCCTCGGCATGTGGATGGACGGCTGGGGATTCGAATCGAGCGAGACCTTCCGCATCACCGACAAAGGCGCCGAGTGCTTCGCCAACGTGCCGCGCGGGCTTCGCGTGATCGAGTGACGAGCGAGCCGCACAGCGTCTCGGCCTGATCGCCGCCGCGCGGGGGCAGCCCCCTCGCGCGGCGTTACGGCTTGGCTGAACGGATACGGATCAAGGAACCATCGACCGCGAAGGTGCCGTAGCCGCGGTGGTGGATGGTCTTCGGGTTCTTCTGCCTGGGGTCGATCCAGGCCTCGACGACTTCGAGGATGAAGAGATTGCGGCTCTTCACCATGCGCCGGTCGACGACGCGGCATTCGAGGTTGGCGAAGCATTCCTCGATGAGCGGCGGCGCCACGTGCCCCGCCGCGCGCGCCGTCAGGTGGAAGGCCTTGAACTTGTCACGCGCGCGGCCCGATGCGTTGCCGACCTTGACGACCGTCGCCGCGAGCGTCCGCGCCGGAATTGCGATCACGCATTCGCCGGTCGCATTCAAGGCCGCGAAGCTGTGATTGGCCCCGCTCACGATGCAGGCGATCGTCGGCGGCTCGAACTCGACCATCATGTGCCAGGACATGGCCATGACGTTGGCCCGGCCCTTGTGCGCGGTCGTCAGCAGCACGACCGGCCCGGGCTCGATCAGCTGATAGACCTTGGAGAGTGGCAGGCGCTTCATCGGCCGAGAGCCGTCCCGTCGCCGAGATTGCACCATCGCGAACCTCCGTGAGGACGCCGGGCTCCTACTTCTCCTTCACCGCCTGCTCGAGCACGGAGACAAATCGGTCCTCATCACGATCGTCGACCCAAGGTTGCAGCGTCATGCGAAATGTCTCCCGCCACCTAGTGACACATGATGCCGGAAGCGTAGAGGATCTTGATCGCCTCTACGTTGTCGGATCCGAAGATCGGCTGCTGATAAAGGAATTTGCCCCGGACCTCGGCCCGCGCCCGCTCCAGGCACTGCGGCTTGCCCCTGCCGCGCACCTCAACTTCCCCGCAAACCGGACCTGATTCAAGGAACAACCAATAATTGTCCTTCCCCTCGTCGTAGAAGACATGCTCGACGAGCCCCGTCATGGCCGTGACGGTGTCGTTCATCCTCTGACATGCCTCCTGTGCGTCCGCCGCAACTGGCGTGATGGCCAACCAAAGCGACGCAGCCACGGCAAATCCCGTCATCGTCCTCACGGAGACCTCTTCAATACCGTCTGTGAAATCACGCTTTCATCGCTACACCAGCGCAGATGCGCGATGTTCGCTCGACGGAGAATATTAGGATGCCAACCGGCATTCCGCGACATGGGGGCCCGTCCCAAGACATGCTCTTGTTGCAACGGCGCGTGCCAGGGGCGCATGTCCCGCGGATTCGGTTCCCGCTGTTCGCGTGACTGCACGCATTTCCGGAGCCGGTGCGGATCACCAATCCGTCAATTGCGAGGGTCCCGCGGCCGCAGTGGTGGACGGCCTTCGGGTTCTTCTCCTTGGGATCGTTCGAGGCCCCAACCGAGGCCGCGAACGTCCCCGCTACCGCCCTTTCACCGCTTGCTCGAGGACGCCGACGAAGCGGTCCTCGTCGCGATCGCTCACCCAAAGATGCGGCGTCACGCGCACGGCCTCGCGTCCGCGCACGCTCACGTAAACCTTTTCCCTGGCAAGGCGCTGGGCAAGACCATCAGGCACGCCGCCGGGGAAGCGCAAGCCGAGGTAGTGCCCTGCGCGCCGCTCGCGGGGAACGCTGCGCACCTGGAACGCACCGACGCGCTCGGCGATGCGGTCGGTGCGCGCGCGCAAGCTCGCCTGGATGTTCTCGACGCCCCATTCGTGGATCTGCTTCAGGGCCGCGATCGCCATGGAGACGAGAAGGAAATTGCCGCGATGCCCCACATCGAAGCGCCGCGCGCCCGGCAGATAGCGGTCCTTGTAGTCGAGCAAGTTCGAGAGCTGGTCGCTCCCTTCGCGCGCGATCCAATTCTCCTCGAGCGGACGCCCGCCCTGCCGCTCCGGCGCCACATAGACGAAGCCGAAGCTGTAGGGGCCGAGCATCCATTTGTAGGCGGCCGAGACGAGGAAGTCGGGGCGTACCGTCCGCACGTCGAGCGGCAGCGCGCCCAAGGATTGCATGGCGTCGATGACGAGGGCCGCGCCCGCGTCCCTGCACTTCTCCCCGATCGTCACGAGGTCGAGCAGCCCGCCATCGGTCCAGTGGACGTTCGGCACCGTGACGACGGCGGTCTTCTTGTCGATCGCGGCCAAGACCGCTTTCGTCCAGTCGTCGTCCTTGGGGCGCGGCACGATCGTGAGCGCGGCGCCCACGCGCCGGCAGTGCTCGAGCCAGCCGTAGTAGTTCGAGGGGAACTGGTCCTCGAGGACGATTACGCGCTGATCCGCGCGCAACGGAAGATTCTGGATGGCGAGCGCAATGCCGTAGCTCGTCGCGGGGATGAAGGCGACGTCGTCGGCCGTGGCGCCGATAAGCCGCGCGAAGAGCGCGCGCGCCTCCTCGCCCTCGTTGAAGAAATGCTGCGTCTCGATTTCCCACGGATGCGCGCGCCTGTCGACGCCGCGGTGCCCCGCCGCCGTCACGCTCTTCAGGAACGGCGAGAAGTAGGCGCAGTTGAGATAGGCGACATCGTCCGGGATGTCGAAGAGATGGCGCTGGCAAGGAATGAGAGTGAGCTGCGTCATGTCACATCGCCCTCGTGCCGAACCTGCAGAGGCATGACGATGTATGGCCAACCCTCACCCTCCCGCCGCGATCGCGGCGGGTCCCTCCCTCTCCCGTGAACGGGAGAGGGTCACGGGCCATCGTGCAGCGCCAACTCATACCGCCCCTCCCTGAAAGGGAGGGGGTAGGGGGAGGGTCAGCGTGTTCAGGTCGGTGCCCCTCATGCATCATCCCCCGATAGTTGCGGGACAGCCGCAGCATGAAATGAGAGCGCTCCCTGTCGAATCTGTCGAAGGGCCGAGATGGAAAGGAGACTCCCTCACCACTTGTTGCGAAGCTCGCGGAGCCTGACGAAGACGTCCTTGGGCGTGGGCTTGTCCGGGAGATCGGGGAAGGCCTCGCGCAGGCGCCGGATGACCGTCGGGTTGTGGAGGCGGAAGAAGGTGTTGATCTCCTTCTCGAGCCCGAGCGTCGTCACCATGGCCTTGTGCGGATCCTGCGCCTTCATCTTCGGCAGCATCTCGGCCGCGCGGGCATTGTCGGGCTCGCGGTCGAGGGTGAAACCGAGGTTGTTCGCGATGTAGTCGTGCCCCGGATAGACGAGGGTCGAGTCGGGCAGCTTCGAGAGCTGCGTCGCGAAGGTCTCGTAGAGCGCCTCGGGATGCCCGCCGCCATGGCAATTGCCGGCTCCGGCATTGAACAGCGTGTCGCCGCAGATGAGCGCGGGCTGGTCCGTGCGCGAGAGAAGACAGACATGCGACATGGTGTGGCCCGGCGTGTCGAGGGATTCGAGCTCGACCCGCTTGCCGACCTTGATGACGTCGCCGGCGGCAAGGCCGCGATCGATGCCGGGGATGCGGTCCTTGGCCTTGGCGTGGGCGAGCAACTTCGCCCCCGTCGCCTTGATGACGGCCGCGTTCCCGCCCGTGTGGTCGCCGTGCTCGTGGGTGTTGAGCACCTGGCGGATTGTCCAACCCTTCTCCTTCGCGCGCGCGAGGCACAGCTCGGCCGCGAGCGGATCGATCGCAAGCGCCTCGCCCGTTTCGGGGCAGACGATCAGGTAGTTGAAGTTGCGGTATTCGTTCGCGGTGTAGATTTGCTCGACGATCATCGGGGATTCCTCATCCAGGCCCGGCCCCTCGCGTCTCCCCACCTCAGCGCTCCCGAGGAGCCATGGATGAGAGACCGCCCGCGGCCACGACTTTATATATAATGCGGACAGTCTAGTGCCTCTCGTCCGGCGACCCAAGCACGCGATGCGCCCGCTCCGCGATCTCCGCGTCCTCGAATTCAGCCATCACCTGGCCGGGCCCGCGGTCGGCATGATCCTCGCCGATCTTGGCGCCGAGGTGATCAAGGTCGCGCGGCCGGGGTTGCAACCATCGTCCCTCGACGCCGTGCTCGATCGCGGCAAGCGCGTCGTCACCCTCGACCTCAAAGCCGAGAAGGACAGGGCTCGCGCGCGAACGCTCGCCCGCGGCGCCGATGTCGTGATCGAGAACTTCCGTCCCGGCGTCATGGAGCGACTGGGCCTCGGCGCCGATGAGCTCGCATCCGAGAACGCGAGCCTCATCCATCTCTCCCTTCCCGGCTTCTCGCGCCTCGATCGCGAGCGCGCCTCGATGCCCGGCTGGGAAGGCATCATCCTCGCGGCCGCCGGCGTGCTGGCCGAGCGCGGCGCGAGCCACAGGCTTCGCGGCAACGGCCCTGCCTTCCTGCCCATGACGATGGCGTCCGCCTATGCCGCGGCTTACGGCACCGTTGGCGTGCTCGCAGCGCTCTACGGCCGTCTCCGCGACGGTTCCGGCGAGCGCATCGAGGTGCCGCTCTACAACGCGCTCTTGGAAGGTCTGTCCTACAACCACCTCAAGATCGAGAATCTCCCCGAGCGTTACCTGGACTTGCGCGCTCATGCGCTTCGCCAACGCGGCGACGCCCCCTTGCCCGAAGCGGAAGTGCAGACGCTCATCGATCCGCTCTACCGCTCCTATCGCTGTTCGGACGGGCGGTCCTACTACCTGGCCGTGCCGCCGCATCGGCGACTCGTCGAGGCCACGCTCGACCTCTTCGGCCTGTGGCGGACGCTCGAAACCGAGGGCGTGCCCAAGGACGAGCCCTACCGCGAATCGCGCGAGTGGCTCGACCCCGCATCGGGCAGCGTCTATGCGATGCCCAAGCTCGCGCGTCACTGGACCGACCGGATTTTCCATGGGCTCGCGCAAGAATTCGCCAAGGCGCCAGCCGCCGAATGGGAACGGCGCTGCGGGCAATCCGACCTCGCGGGCGCCGTCGTGCGCACGACCGAGGAATGGCTCGAGACCGACCATGCACGGCGGAGCGGGCTTGCGATTGAGCTCGACGATTCGAAACACGGCAGGGTCAAACAATTGGGGCCCGTGGCCTGGGTCGCGGGCGACACGATCGACATCGCCGCGCGGCGCTTCGAGGACGCATCGACGATCGACTGGGCGGCGAAAGGCTTCGGCGCATCGAAGAACGGCACCGAGCGAATCGGCTCACCGCTCGACGGGATCACGATCCTCGACCTGACCAACGTCATCGCCGGCCCGACGATCGCGGGCACGCTGGCGCGCTTTGGCGCGCGCGTCATCAAGATCGACGGGACGACGCCCCATTTCGATCCCTTCATCACGGTGGGCTTGGCGCTCCAGGCCGGCCGCGGCAAGGAGAGCCTCCTCCTCGACCTCAAGGAGGAACGCGGGCGCAAGATCCTCGACCGCCTCATCGCCCGCGCGGATCTCATCACTTTCAACGGAACGGCATCGCAGATCCGCGCCCTCGGCCTTGATCAGGAGAGTCTCCGCCGCGTCAATCCCAGGACCTGCCTCGTGCAGCTCTCGGCCTTCGGCGGGCCGCGCGAAGGTCCGATGAGCGCTTACAAAGGGTTCGACGAGGTGCTCCAGGCCGCGACCGGGATCATGGCGCGCTTGACGCCTCCCGGCACGCCGCCCGAGGAATACGCGCAGTTCGGCACGGTCGACGTCATCACCGGCGTGTGCGGTGCCGTCGCGGCGCTCGCTTCGCTCATCGCGCGCGAGCGCGAGGGCGTGAGCCAGCAGGCCGCGACCTCGCTTGCCGCCGGGGCCGCGCTCATGCAGCTGCCCTTCATGGTGTCCGGCATCGCCGATGGCGCGGAGGCGGACCCGCCCTACGGACGGGAGGAGGCGAATTACGCTGTCATCCGCGCGGCCGACGGCTGGCTCTTCCTCGGCGCCGAGCGCGCGCGGCTTCCCTCGATCCTCACGGCACTGGATGCGGGAGGACCGGGCTCGAACGCACGCGAGCGCATCGCTCAAGCGTGCCTCGAGCGCCCAATCGCCGAGATTGAGGCGCACCTCACGCCCACGGGCGCCGCGGTCCATCGCCTGATGGATTACGAGTCCTTGCGCGCGCGGCACCGTGTCGATGAGTCCGGCGCCGAGGAGGCCCAGCGCAGCCGCGACGCGTTCTTCGTCCGCTACCGCACCCATCCCTTGGCGCTCGAGCTCGCGGGCCAGTGCGCGATCCGCTTCGCCCGTCGGCCCGTGCGCTTCACCGCACCCTCCCCCAAATACGGGCGCGACACGCTGCGCATCCTCGACGAGCTGGGGCTCACCACCGGCGAGATCGAGCGCCTGCGCCAGGCCCATGTGGTGGCCGAGACCTGGCCCCACCACAGCACCTATTTGCCCGGCTGAGGGCGCGGCCGCTTGCCTTGCCATGCCCAGAGCAGGGCTCCATACTTCCGGCGAACCGCCCGTATCCACGCCCAAACGATCGCCCAAGCGAAGAGGGTCCCATGGCCGATGCCTTTGTCTATGACGCCGTCCGCACGCCGCGCGGCAAGGGGCGCCCCGACGGCGCGCTCCACGAAGTGCCGCCCATCCGGCTCGCGGCCCATGTGCTGAAGCAGATCCGGGACCGCAACAAACTCCAGTCGGAGGAGATCGACGACATCGTCTTCGGCGTGGTCGAGCCCATCGGCGAGCAGGGCGCCTGCGTGCCGCGCGTGGCGGCGCTCTATGCCGGCCTCGACCTCAAAGTGCCAGGCGTGCAGGTCAACCGCTTCTGCGCCTCGGGCCTCGAGGCCATCAACATGGCGGCCTCCTCGGTGATGGCCGGGCAGAACGACCTCACCATCGGCGGCGGGGTCGAGAGCATGTCGCGGGTCAAGATCATGAGCGCGGGCGGCGCCTGGTACTCCGATCCCGAGACCGCCTTCCCCACCTATTTCACGCCGCAAGGCATCGGCGCCGACCTGATCGCGAGCAAATACGGCTACGGCCGGGACGACGTCGATTCCTTCGCCGTCGAGTCCCAGAAGCGCGCGGCGGAGGCGTGGAAGGACAAGCGCTTCGAGAAGTCGATCGCGCCCGTCTACGACCAGAACGGCCTGCTGCTTCTCGACCGGGACGAGCACATGCGCCCGCAGACGACCATGCAGTCCCTCGCCTCGCTCGAGCCCGCCTTCGCCGACATGGGTGCGAAGCAGGGCTATGACGAGGTGGCGATCCTCCGTTACCCCGAGGTCGAGCGCATCAACCACGTGCATCACGCCGGCAACTCCTCCGGCATCGTCGACGGGGCCGCGGCCGTCCTCATCGGCTCGAAGGAGGCTGGCGCGCGCCTCGGGCTCAAGCCCCGCGCGCGCATCAAGGCCTTCGCCTCGATCGGCAGCGAGCCCAGCATCATGCTGACCGGCCCCTCCTACGCGACCGAGCGCGCCTTGAAGCGCGCCAAGATGACGGCCGGCGACATCGACCTCTACGAGGTGAACGAGGCCTTCGCCTCGGTCGTGCTGCGCTTCATGGACGCGACCGGCGTCGGGCACGAGAAGGTCAACGTCAACGGCGGCTCGATCGCCATGGGCCATCCACTGGGTGCGACCGGCGCCATGATCTTCGGCACGCTGATCGACGAGATGGAGCGGCGCGGCGTCGGCACCGGCCTCGTCACGCTCTGCATCGGCGCCGGCATGGGCACCGCAACCATCATCGAGCGGGTGTAGGCCGACGACAGACAGCTTCGCGCCTCATCCCTCGACAAGCTCAGGATGAGGTGCGACAGGAATTCACCGCCCTCATGGTGAGCGTGGCGAACCATGAGGGCCACACGACACACCAGGAACTCGCAAGAGGACAGCGCATCGTGATCAGCTACGACCTCGACAAGGACGGAATCCTGACGCTCGGCTGGGACATGCCCGGCCGCTCCATGAACGTGCTCAACTCGACGTCGATGGCGGAATTCGACAAGGCCGTCGACCGCGCGCTCGCGGACCCGGCCGTCAAGGGCGTGATCGTGGCATCCAAGAAGCCCGACTTCATCGCCGGCGCCGACCTCGAGCTGCTGCTGGCGCTCAAGGACCCGCGCGCGATCATGGCCATGTGCGAGGGGCTCAAGGCCACCTTCAAGAAGATGGAGACGGGCGGGAAGCCCTTTGTCGCGGCGTTGAATGGCACGACGCTCGGCGGCGGCTACGAGGTGGCGTTGGCCTGCCACCGGCGCATCGCCGCGGACAATCCGCGCGCGCAGATCGGCCTCCCGGAAGTCACGATCGGCGTGCTGCCGGGCGGTGGCGGGACCCAGCGCCTGCCGCGCATGATCGGCATCGAGAAGGCGCTGCCGCTCCTTGTGCAGGGCCGGCGGCTCAATCCCAAGGACGCGCTCGAGCAAGGCCTTGTCGACGAGGTCGTGCCGCCGGGCGAGCTGCTCGCGGCGGCGAAGCGCTGGCTGATCGCCGGCGGCGCGCCCAACAAGCCGTGGTGGGACAAGAACTACCGCCAGCCGGGCACCGCCGTCCAAAGCCCCCGGGGCTACGAGACCTTCGTCGTCGGCAACGCCCGCCTCCACGCCCAGACGCGCGGCAACTACCCGGCGCCGCAAGCCATCATGTCCTGCGTCTATGAGGGCATGCAGACCACGATCGAGGTGGGCCTGCGCATCGAGAGCCGCTACTTCACCAAGCTCTTCATGAGTCCCGAGGCGCGCAACATGATCCGCACGCTCTTCTTCAGCATGGGAGACGCGCGCAAACTCTCCCGCCGGCCGAAGGACGTGCCCCCGGCCGAGTACAAGCGCATCGGCATCCTCGGCGCCGGCATGATGGGCTCGGGCATCGCGCACGCCGCGGCCTCCGTCGGTCTCGACGTCGTGCTCCTCGAACGGACGGCCGAGCTCGCCGAGAAGGGCAAGTCCTACACGGCCAAGGTCTACGACCGCCTCATCCAGCAGGGCCGCGCGAGCGCGGGCGACCGGAATGCCGCCCTCGCCCGCATCAAAGCCACGACCGATTACGCCGATCTCAAGGGCTCGGACCTCATCGTCGAGGCGGTCTTCGAGGATCCCAAGATCAAGGCGGACGTCACCGCGAAGGCCGAGGCAGTGCTCGGCGCGGACGCCATCTTCGCTTCCAACACCTCGACCCTGCCGATCTCGATGCTGGCCAAGGCCTCCAAGCGCCCGAAGAACTTCATCGGCCTCCACTTCTTCTCGCCCGTCGATCGCATGGAACTCCTCGAGATCATCAGCGGCAAGGAGACCTCGCCCGAATGCGTCGCGCGCGCGCTCGATTTCGCGAAGAAGCTGCGGAAGGTCCCGATCCTCGTGAACGACAGCCGCGGCTTCTACACGAGCCGGGTCGTCGCGCTCTATATGGAGGAAGGCATCGCGCTCCTCGAAGAGGGCGTCGCACCCGCCCTCATCGAGAACGCCGGGCGCCTCGCCGGATTTCCCGTCGGTCCCCTCTCGCTGTCCGATGAGGTCAGCATCGAGCTCATGCACAAGATCCGCGGCGAATGGGCCAAGGACACGGGCGTCACCTTCCCTGGCGCGAAGACCCTCGCCCTCTTCGTCGAGAAGCTCGGGCGCCTCGGCCGGAAGAACGGCAAGGGCTTCTACGAGTATCCGCCCGAAGGCCGGAAGTTCCTGTGGCCCGGCTTGAAGGAGCATTTCCCCGAAGCCGCCGAGCAGCCCGATGTCGAGGAGATCAAGAAGCGCCTTCTCTACGTGCAGAGCGTCGACACGGCGCGCTGCCTCGAGGAAGGCGTGCTCACCGATCCGCGCGACGGCGATCTCGGCTCGATCCTCGGCTGGGCCTTCCCGACCTGGACCGGCGGCGCCTCCTCCTTCATCGACATGGTGGGGCCCGAACGCTTCGTCGCGGAATGCGACCGTCTCGCGCAGCGCCACGGACCGCGTTTCGCGCCGCCCAAGTCGCTCCGCGACATGGCGGCCGCGGGCAAGCGCTACTACGCGGCGGCGTAGCACATCGCGCATGACCGGCGCGGCACAACGGAGAGAGTGGCTCTGGCGCCTTGCCGCCGCGGCGCTCTGCGCCGTCGTCGTGGCACCCGCCGCACGCGCCGCCTGCACGCCGCCCGCCGAGAAGCTCTCCTATGTCGTGCGCTGGGGCGGCGATCCCATCGGCCGCGACGAGGTCGAGTTCACGACCGCGGGCAACCAGCTCACGGTGCGCACGCGGATCGACGTCGAAGCCAGGCTCCTCTTCGTGCCGGTCCTCCGCTTGAACCATGAATCGGAAGAGCTGTGGACCGACGGCCGCCTCACGCGCTTCAGCGGCCGCACGGTCGACAACGGCGCCAAGATCGAGGTCAAGATCGAGCCCGAGGGCGAGGGTTACGTGCTGACGCGGAACGGCGAGCGCACGAATTTGCCCGGCGACTTCCTGCCCGGCAGTCCCTGGTGCCGCAGCATCTTGGCGCGCACGGGCGCGCGGGTTCTCGTCGACCTCGTCAACGGCAAGCACGCGACCGCCGAGATCACCGGCCCCGTCGATGACTCGGTCGCGATCAAGGGCGAACGGCGCGCGGCGCAGCGTTACGACATGGCGGGCCCGCTCGAGCGCGAGGCATGGTTTGACGAGCAGGGCCGCGTCGTCCGCGCGCGCTGGCCCGCGAAGCTCGGCCCCAAGGCGTCGATCGAGCTCGACTAAGGTCCACCACGGCCGCGAAGCGAGCGACCGGCCGCAACACCGTTGGGGGGAAGCATGGCGACAGCGAGCCAGCGCGGCGCGACCGAGGACATGGTCCATGTCGCGAAGTGGCACAATGGCGAGAAACGCTGGTCGCCTTTCTCGAATGCCGAGATGGCACGACGGCAGGACGAGTTGCGCCGCTGGATGGGGGCGAACGCGGTCGACGCGGCGCTGCTCACCTCCTACCACAACATCTGCTACTACGCGGGCTTCCTCTACTGCGCCTTCGGCCGCAAATACGGGCTCGTCGTCGACCAGGCGGCCGCCACGACGGTCAGCGCCGCCATCGACGGCGGACAGCCCTGGCGGCGGACGTTCGGCGACAACATCACCTATACCGACTGGCGGCGGGACAACTATTTCCGCGCCGTGCGGTCGCTCACGAAGGGCGTGAAGCGGCTCGGGATCGAGTTCGACCATGTCTCGATCGACTTCAAGGCGCAGCTCGAGGACGCCTTCCCCGGAGTCGAGTTCGTCGACATCGCGCGGCCCACCATGTGGCTGCGCACGATCAAGTCCGCGGAAGAGCACGCCCATATCCGCCACTGCGCGCGCATCGCCAATGTCGGCGCGCGCGCCGTGATGGGCGCGATCAAGGCCGGCGCGGGCGAGCACGAGGTGGCGATCGCCTCGACCACTGCCATGGTGCGCGAGATCGCGGGGAGCTTCCCCTTCGCCGAGCTCATGGACACCTGGACCTGGTTCCAGTCCGGCATCGAGACGGACGGCGCGCACAACCCGGTCACCAACCGGCCGGTCCGCCCGGGTGACATCCTGTCGCTCAACTGTTTCCCCATGGTCTTCGGCTACTACACAGCGATCGAGCGCACCTTGTTCTGCGAATGGGCCTCGGATGCCCATCTCGATTTGTGGCGCAAGAACTGCGACGTCATGCGCGTGGGCTCGGCGATGATCCGGCCCGGCAAGAGCTGCGCCGAGATCGCGCTCGCGCTCAACGAGATGTATCGAGAATGGGATCTCTTGAAATACCGATCGTTCGGCTACGGCCACTCCTTCGGCGTCCTCTGCCACTACTATGGCCGGGAGGCGGGCGTCGAGCTGCGCGAGGACGTGGACACGGTCTTGAAGCCCGGCATGGTCGTCTCCATGGAGCCCATGATCATGCTGCCGGAAGGCCTGCCGGGCGCCGGCGGTTACCGCGAGCATGACATCTTCATCGTGACCGACGGGGGCGCCGAGAACATCACGAACTTCCCCTACGGGCCAGAGCACATGATCATCCCGAAGCGCGGCTGACCGCGGCCAGCGCGAAATCCGGTTGACCCCGGCCCGCCGCTCCCCCGAAAGTGCCACCCATCCACCGACAACAAGGGAGCCAGCCATGCCGTCGAAGAAACCGGTCGCGATCATCACGGCCGCGGGCCATGGTCTCGGCGCCGCTTGCGCGCGCGAGCTCGCGGCGCGCGGCTACAAGCTCGTGCTGCAATCGCCCTCGGGCGCGGCCGTGCGCCTGGCCAAGACGCTTCGCGGCGTCGGGCTTCGCGGTTCGGTCGGCGACCCCAAGCATTTGAAGGAGATCGTGACCGCGGCGCTCGACCATTACGGGCGCATCGACGCGGTCTTGAACAACACCGGCCACATCGCGGGCGGCGGCATCGCCTCGCGCGGCCCAGCCTATGACCCATCCGTCAAGGGCCGGCTCCTCGATCTCTCCGACGGCGACTGGCAGACCGGCCTCGACATGATCATCTTGAACGTCGTGCGCATGTCGCGGCTCGTCACGCCCATCATGCGCCGGCAGAAGGGCGGCGCCATCCTCAACATGTCGAGCTTCGCCGCGAAGGAGCCGAGTGCGGCCTATCCGCTCGGCGCGTGCCTGCGCATGGCGCTCGCCGGCTTCACCAAGCTCTACGCCGACCGCTACGCCCGCGACAACATCCGCATGAACGCGATCCTGCCGGGCTTCATCGAGAACTGGCCGATGAAGCCGGCGCTCCGCCGCACGGTGCCCATGGGCCGCCCAGGGACGCTCAAGGAGGTCGCGAAGACGGCGGCCTTCCTCCTCTCGGAGGACTCGGGCTACATCACGGGGCAGAACGTCGTCATTGATGGCGGTCTGACGCGCGGACCGTAGATTCGACGGACTTCGGCCGCGGCGTGCGCGGTGCCGCGACCTTGTTCGCCACGCGCCGTTCGCGCCACCAGTCATGGGCGAGGTAGGCGAGGAAGATCATGAGCAGCACGCGGTAGATGCCCATGAGGTACATGAAGACGACGCCGACCGCGCAAGCCAACGCGATGCCCATGAACAGGCGCCGGCCAAAGGCGTCGTTGAAAAAGATGCAGCAGGTCGCGGCCGAAAAACCGAACAACAGGAGCTGGATCTCAGGACTGGTTTCCACCGTCGCCTCCCCTGCCCGTCTGGCCGGGCGACATTGCTTCGGCAATGCTCGAAAGAGCGCCAGGCACTCCGCCGACCAGACGGACGGATACGCCCGGGCGAGACGCGAACGTCTCTCAACACTAACACGGATCGCCCGGTATCACCTCGCCATTCTCTCGGCCATTCTCTCGGCCATTCTCTCGCTTCTCGCCGTGGCGCTCTCGGATGCCGAGGCGGCGACGGGGCGCCTGCAGACGGCCGAGAAGGGTGCGATGCCCTCGATCGGGCCCGTCGATGTGCGGCCGTCCCAGGCGCGGCAGCGCAATTTCGTGGTCGAAGCCGTGCTGATCGACGAGCTTGGCCGGCGCGGCTTCACGGTCGAAGTGGGCGCGCCCCACACGATCCTCTACCAAGCGGCGGGAACCTTCAGCCGCCTGAAAGGCGACAGATCCTGGCTCAAGCTCTACGGCCGCGCGGGCAGCTCGAGCCGCGGCACGGGCCATCTTACCTTGCGCCTTCCCGAGCTCGGCAGCGAGCCGGTGGTGCCGCTCAAGTACCAGATCACCCTCAAGCTCGAGGACCGGCCGGGCGCGCAACTCTGGGAAGCGAACGCCCTCTACGAGACGAATGAGAGCGACGTCGCCGATGTCGCGCGGACGATGGTCACCGCCGCGCTCGAGCATTGGGGCCAGAGCTACGACGGCCCGTTCGAGCGATAACGGCCCCGCATGGCCGACAGTCCCTTCCGCCCCGAGCACTTCGAGCGCGTCGATGAGAGCGACGATGGGGCGTTCTACCGCGAGCCGCGCCTCGTCGCCCATATCGACGACGCGGCACGCGCGGCGCTCGCCCGCTTCTACGGCGCGCATCTGCCGGCGGACGGAATCGTGCTCGACCTCATGGCGAGCTGCTACTCGCACCTGCCGGAGGACGCACGCTACCGCGCGGTCATCGGCCTCGGCTTGAACGCGGTCGAGCTCGACGCGAACGCTCAGCTCACGGCCGGAATCGTCCACGACGTGAACCGGACTCCCGAACTCCCGTTCAAGGATGCCGCCTTCGATGCGGCGATCATGACAGTCTCGGCCCAGTACCTCACGCGGCCCATCGAGACCTTCCGCTCGCTCGCGCGCATCATCAGGCCGGGCGGCCGTCTGGCCGTGGCCTATTCGAACCGCATGTTCCCGACCAAGGCGGTAGCGCTTTGGCGCGCGATCGGCATGGCGGACCGCGGCCGCCTCATCTCGATCTATTGCCAGGAGGCTCGAGATTTCCACGACATCGAAATCCGCGACATCACGCCCACGCCTAGTCAATCAGACGCGATCGCGGTCGTGACGGCGACGAGAGTCTAGTCTGGGGAGAATGCCCCGCCCGCGGCGGGATCGGAACCGCTCAATGCGGGCGGCGCTCTGTCTTGTCCTCGTGCTCAGGCGCGAAGAGGCGACCGATCAGGCGCGGCAGCCAGCGGCGACGCGCGGCCGCGTCCTCGGCGACAAGGATGGCCTCGTAATCCGCGGGCAAGGAAGCCTGAGCGTAGGGCCAAAGGTCGAATTCGCTGTGGCGCATGGAAGCCTCCCCTTCGGGTCGTCTCATGCCCCCTTCTTAACCATGAGCGGCGAGCCGCGCTGTGACGGGGGTCACTCCCACGCCCGGAAGGCCGAGGGGAACGCCTCGCCGATCGTCTCGTTGAGCGGATGGTACTCGCCGAAATGGCCCCAGGCGTTGGCGGTGGAATCGCGCACCTCCCGGAGAAGCTTGTCCTCGTCCCAGACAAGGAGGCGCTTGCCCTCGACGAGCGTCCGGCCCGCGACGATGACGCGGTCGACGAGATCGCCGTTGCCGCAATGGATCATGGCCTTGATCGGATCGAGGAAGGGGCCGATGCGGAGCTCCGAGAAATCGAGCGTGACGATGTCGGCCTTGGCGCCCGGCGCGATCCGCCCGAGATCCTCGCGCCCGAGCGCCTTCGCACCGCCGAGCGTCACCGCGTTGAAGATGTCGCGCGCCCTCGACGCCTCCATGCTCCGGTCGGTGACCTTGCCGAGCACCGCCGCATAGGCGAGCTCGCCGATCAGGTCCTGTGGATAGGAATCGGTGCCGATGCCCATGTTGACGCCGGCGTCGCGGTAGCGCTGGAACGATTCGAGCGTGATGCCCCGCCGCCCGAAGACGAGCGGGCAGTGCGCCACGTTGGCGCGCGTTCGCACGAGGCGCTCGATGTCGCCGCCGTACGGATAGGCCGTCTGGCTGTGGCCCGAGAGGTAGAGGCAGTGGCCCAAGATCACTTCGGGCCCGAGGAAGCCCAGATCCTCGAGGAAGTGGACTGGCGTGCGCCCGGTCTGGCGCACGCTGTCCTGGAACTCAGGCATCGATTCCGCGCAGTGGAGCGTGATGCCGACCTTGAGTCGCTTCGCGGCCTCCTTCGTCCGGCGCAGGAGGTCGGCGGTGCACAGGTGATACTCGAAGGGAACGAGGATCGTCTTGATGCGCCCGTCATACGAACCGTCGTGCTTCTCGACGAAGGCGCAGGCGCGCTCGAGATCGGCGATGCCGCGCTTCTCATCCCAATGGATGTTGTGATGCCCCGCCTGGTCGAAGTAGTGGGCGCCCGAGGAGAAGCCAGGGCACGTGTAGAGGCGCAGGCCCAGCTCGCCCGCGAGGTCCGCGATCGCCGAAAGATCGCCCGCCGCGAAGTCGCCGCCCATCTCGACGACCGTGGTCGAGCCGTACTTCAAGAGCGAGGCCAGACTGTAGCGGATGGTCGCCTTCGGGTTCTCGAAGCTGAAGATCGTCTTGCCGTTGATGCCCTTGGAGGGACAGTAGTTGAGGAAGCCCGAGCGGAAGAGATCGCGGCGGCCCGCGTCCATGATCATGCGGTCGCCCGCATGGGCGCCGATATGAACGTGGAGGTTGATGAGGCCGGGGATGACGAGGTGCTTCGAGGCGTCGATCGTCTCATCGACCTTGCCGTCGTAGCGCTTCCCCACATGGCGGATCGTGTCGCCCTCGAAGACGACGACGCCGTCGGTGAGGATGCGGTGCTCGGTCCCGTCGAAAGCGACGATCCATCCGCCCTTGATGAGCGTCGTCGGCTGCGCCTTGGCCATGGTCCCCCCGTTGTGCCGTGCGTGGTCGCGGGCCCCCTCGCCCGCCGCATCATCTCAGCACAGGCAAGGCACCCTCGTCACGCGGCCAAGGCGACGGAAGAGGACAGATCCGCGATCACTCCGTTTTCGGCTGGCGACGCTCACGCCGCCAATCCCAGGGCGCTTTGAAGCTGCCGGACCAGAGACCGCGACGGGCAGCCTGTGCCGCCGCTTCCTCACCGACATAGGCGAGGGAATAGTGTCGGTAGGCCAGCGCCCAGCCCTGCTCCACCATCCAGGCGTTAAGATCGGGACCCTCGCGGCTGCCCAAATGGCAGACGCTGATGACGCGGCCGTAGCGGTCGCGCCCGCGGTCGTCGCACGCCACGATCGATGATCCGATGCGGTCGGCGAGCGCCCACGCCGCTTCCTGGCCGCAGCGCACGGGCTTCGAGTCGCGAAGGCAGGTCTGCCACCCCTCCGGCGCGTCGATGCCGTGGAGTCGAATGCGCTTGCCCGCGATCTCGATCGTATCGCCGTCGATCACGCTCGGGCGGCCGATGAGCTCGTCGGCGAGCACGGCAGAAGACAGGGCCCAAGACAGGAGCGCCAAAACAAGGCCGCGCAGCAGAATGGTTCACCCCCATGAACCAGATCGAACGCGGCAGCATGGTAGCGCGGTCTCGCCGGGCGGACCACGCTGGCTAGCCGCGCAACGCGTCTAGGCGGCCGGCGTCAGGCTCGGCTGGGGCAGCGCGCGCGACTCGGGCAGCGTGATGATCGCGGTCGTGCCCTCGCCCGGCGCGCTCTCGTAGGTGAGCGTGCCGCCATGGAGCTTGATGACGCCCAGGGCGAGCGGCACGCCGAGACCAAGCCCGCCATAGCTGCGGTCGAGGCGCATGTCGGCCTGGTAGAAGGGCTGCTCGATGCGCGCGATATCGTCCTTCGTCATGCCGATGCCGGTGTCGCGGATCGTGATGCGCGGGCCCCGACCGTCCGCCAGCTCGGCGCGGAGCGTGACCGTGCTGCCCTTCGGCGAGAACTTGATCGCGTTCGAAAGAAGCCGGCCGATGGCCTGGGTGAGGCGTCCCGCGTCGGCCCAGATCGCAGTCTCGGCGCCCGCGACCTCGGCGGCGAGCGTGATCCCGCCCGCCTCGGCGTTCCGCTTGAGCTCGGCCATCGCCCCGTCGAGAAGCGTTCCCAGCTCGACCGAGTCCTCCTGCAGATCGACCGAGCCGCGGTCGAGCCGCGACATCTCGAGCACGTCGTTGATGAGCGAAAGAAGGTGCACGCCGCTGTCGTTGATGTCGTCGACGTAGCCGCGATAGCGCTCGGGCAGCGGCTCGCCGCCCATGCCGAGGCGCATGACGTCGGAAAATCCGATGATGGCGTTGAGCGGCGTGCGCAGCTCGTGCGTGACCATGGCGAAGAACGCCGACTTGGCGGCACTCGACGCTTCCGCGGCCTCCTTGGCGACCTGCAACTCTCGCCTCATCTCGCTCGCGCGGAGGAGGAAGCGGATCCGGTACCCGAGGAGGCCCCAATTGATCGGCTTGGTCATGAAGTCCTTGGCGCCCGAATCGAAGCCGCGCTCGATGGACGTCGTGTCCTCGAGGCCCGTCACGATGAGCACGGGAATGTCCTTCAAGGCGGGATCGGCCTTGAACGCGCGGCACACGGCGAAGCCGTCGAGGCCCGGCATCATCACGTCGAGCATCACGAGATCGGGCATGAGCGCCCGCGCCTGCCGCAAACCTTCTTCGCCGTCGGCTGCCCCTTCGGCAGCGAAGCCCTGCGAGAGCAAAACCTCGAGGGCAAGGACCCGTTGGACCTCATCGTCTTCGATGACGAGAATGAGGGGCTGGGCGCGTTGGCTCATGACACGGCCTCTCTCGATTCGAGGAATTCACGGCGGAGGGAGGATTCGAGCGCGCCGTAGGCAAGCTCCGCCTCGGCCAGGAATCCGCCCGCCTGATCGAGCGCTCCCGCCTTGCCGCTGTGCTCGATCTTGCGGCAGAGATCGGAAAGCGTGGCGCCGCCGACGATGGCGCTGCTCGATTTCAGCGAATGCGCCGTCCGCTCGACCACGATGGCGTCGGACTTGCCGAGCGCCTCGCGCAAGACCGCGAGCTGCTTCGGCGCGTTGGAAAGATAGGTGCTGACCACCGAGACCACGACCTTGGTCCCGACCCGTTCGCGGAGCGCGGCGAGCGGGTTCGCGGGCGCCTCGCACAGAGACGGAGACGGGGCCGGCGCCGGTTCGGCGGCGGACGGGGATGCGGGCGCGGACAGCGGAGCGGCGGGGGGCTCGCGCGTGCTCGATGTCGCGGACGCAATGACCGGCAGCCAGCGCTTCAGCACCGCCGTCAGCTCGTCCATCATCAACGGCTTGCTCAGGTAGTCGTCCATGCCGGCGGCAAGACAGCGCTGGCGATCCTCCTCGAAGGCATGGGCGGTGAGCGCGATGATCGGCGTGCGTGGATGAGTCGCGCCCTCTTCGCGCGCGCGGATGCGCCGCGTGGCCTCGAGCCCGTCGAGCTCCGGCATCTGGCAGTCCATGAGGATCGCGTCGTACCGCGCGCGGTCGAAGGCGGTGATGGCCTCGAGGCCCGTACTCGCGATCTCGACGGCACAACCGAGACTCGCCAGCAGCTCGCCGTTGACCTCCTGGTTGACCGGATTGTCCTCGACGAGAAGGATGCGGGCGCCCGCGAAGGCATTGGCCGCGGATATCCGCTGGCCGCGCCGCCTGCCGCGCTCGCCCCCGCCCACCCGGCGATCGAAGAGCGAGGTGATGGCGTCCAAGAGATCCGACTGGCGGACGGGCTTCAAGACGACCGTGGTCCCGGCGCGCGTGGTCTCGAGTCTGCCGCCGGCCGCGCCATCGACCGATTCGAGCGTGATGATTCGCGTGCCTTTGAGCGTTGCATCCTCGGCAAGCCGCGCCGCCATGTCCGCCGCGGCCGCCCCGCACGATGCCACGTCCACGATCGCGAGATCGTAGGGGAGCCCGTTCGCGTGCGCCGTGCGCAGTTGCTCGAGCGCCCGCTCGGCATTCCCCGTGATGTCGGCGCCGATGCGCCAGCGCGCGAGATAATCGTGAATGACCGACGCGCTGCTCTCGTTCCCGTCGATGATGAGCGCGCGCCGTGGTCCGGCCGCGGCTTCGAGCGGGCCGGCATCACGGGCCCGCCCACGCGTGAGCGCGACCGTGAACGAGAACGCCGAGCCCTTGCCCGGCGCGCTGTCGACGTTGATCTGCCCACCCATCAGGGACACGATGTGCTGCGAGATCGAGAGGCCGAGGCCCGTTCCGCCGAAGCGGCGCGTGATCGTGCCGTCGGCCTGCTCGAAGGGCTTGAACAGACGCGCGATCGCGTCGGGCTCGATGCCGATGCCCGAATCGCGGATGGCGAAAGTGACGGGGATAGCGCGCGCGCCGTCCTCGCCGGCCGTCACTTCGACCTCGACCGAGCCTTTCTCGGTGAACTTGATGGCGTTGCTGATGAGGTTGGTCAGCACCTGGCGCAGCCGTGTCCGATCGCCCCAGACGACGGTGGGCACGGACTCGCCGATCCGGCAGGACAGCGTGATGGTCTTCTGCGCCGCCAAGGGCGCCAAGAGCGCCGCGACATCTTCGACCGCGTCATGAAGCTTGAATTCGCCCCGGTCGAGCTCGAGCCGGCCGGCCTCGATGCGCGAGAAGTCCAGGATGTCGTTGATGATCGAGAGAAGCGTCTGGCCCGACTTGCGGATCGTCCGCATGAACCGCTGCTGCCGCTCGGTCAGCTCCGTCTGCGACATCAGCTCCGCCATGCCGAGAATGCCGTTCATCGGCGTGCGAATCTCGTGACTCATGTTGGCGAGGAACTGCGACTTGGCGCGGTTTGCTGCCTCGGCGTCCTCCTTGGCGGACCGCAAGACGACCTCATTCTCCTTGAGGTTGGTGATGTCCGTGAATGTGGCGACGACGCCGCCGTCATGCGTCGGCCGCGTCGTGCAGCGATACCAGGAGCCGTCCGCGTAGTGCCGGTCATGCACGCTGTCGGTATCGGCAAGCCGCGATGCGATCCATTGTTCCGACCCCTGCCCCTCGAGGTCGAGGGCTTCGGCCTCGAGCGCCGCTTCGAGCAACTCCCGGCGCGTGACGCCGGGCTGAATGAGATAGGCAATGTTCGAATGGATGGACTTGAATTTCGCATTGCAGATGACGAGGCGCTGCTTGGAATCGTAGAGCACAAAGCCTTCGGTGATCGACTCGATGGCCTCGACCAGGCGGAGCCGCGCTTCCTCGGCCTCGTCCATGGCCGCGACCGCATCCTCCGTCGCGGCCTGGAGCGCGGCCTCGCTCTCCTTGAGGTTCGTGATGTCCATGAAGATGAAGACATGGCCGCCATCGTCCGTGGGGCGCGAGATGCAGCGAAGCCAGGTGCCGTCGGTGTAGGGGATGTCGCCGACGCCGATCGGGTGGTCGAGGCGCCACGCCGCCCATTCCGCTGGATCCGTGCCGCCAAGATCGATCAGGCCGCTCCTGGCCACCGATTCGAGCAGATCGCGCCGATGGACGCCCGGCAGGGTCGGAATGGTGTTGATGGCCTGATACTTCGCGTTGCTGATGACGAGGCGCTGGTCCTTGTCGAACAGCGCGAATCCCTCGGTGATCGCCTCGATGGCCTCGACAAGACGGCTCTGCGCGCGCTCCGCGTCGTCGCGGGCGGCGTCCGCCTCGTCGCGGGCGGCGCGGAGCGCGGCCTCGCTCTCCTTGAGGTTCGTGATGTCCGTGAAAGTGTAGACGTAGCCGCCCTCTTGGGTGCGTCGGGTGCTGCGGCGGAGCCATGTGCCGTTCGTGTAGCGCAAGTCGGACGTGCCCTCGGGCTGCTCGAGGCGACGCTCGACCCATCGATCGGCATCCATGCCGCCTGTGTCCACCACCCCGCCTTGCGCCACGGCGCTGAGCACGTCCTTCAGCGTGATGCCCGGGCGAATGATGTCGGCGATGGGGCCGTTGATCGTCCGGAATTTCGAATTGCAGACGATGAGGCGCTGGTCGGAGTCGTACAGCGCGAAGCCCTCGGTGATCGCCTCGATGGCCTCGCTCAACCGCAGCCGGGCGGTTTCGGTGTCGTTCTTTGCGACGCGAAGACCTTGCTCCGAAGCCGTGCGCAGCTCGATCTCCCGCAAGAGGGATTCGGTGCGGTTCGCGAGCGCGGCCGTACGCTCGGCGACGAGGTGTTCCAGTTGCTCGCGCCGCTTGTCCTCGTCGATCTCCTGCTCGCGGATGGCGCGAAGGCCGATCTGCATGAGATAGACGATGCCGATCGCGATCCCCAACGACACGAGCGCAATGACCGCCGTGGTCACGTAGATCGGGTCGACGTTGATCGCAACCTCGACAATCGCCGTCTCATCTGGGCCAACCAGCGCGACGGCCCGTTGCGAGACCGAGAAGCCAAGCTCGGCCACCCCGGACGTCGCGATGACTTGCCCGTCCTGACCGATGATGCGCGCATGCCAATCGTCTTCGCCGTTCTGGATGTGGCGGAGAATGCCCGCCAGCCGGTACTCGTCCTCGCGCCAATGGACGGGCTCCATGCGCGCATAGGACGCCACATCCTTCGCCAGGATACTGGCATCGTCGGATGCTTCGCCGGCCTCATAGCTCATCGCCACCGCGAAGAACCCGGCGGGCACGCCAATGCCGATGATGATGGCCGACAGGATGGCGAAGACGCGCAACAAGTGCGGCGCCGATCCGTACCAGGCGTTCCAGGATTTGTGAGAGGCGAGTGTCACCTGCGGACCGCTGCGAATCACGAGGGTTCGGCCGGCACGCGACATGCGCCCGGCGGACTACCCGAGACCCTAGCAACCAACGCTTAACGGCGTGTGAAGCCGGTGACGCTAAGTTGTTGAAAACAAAACTCTATGTCGCCGCGGATGGTTCCGAGGCCTAACCCATTGAAAACATGCTTTTATAACGTGGATTGCCGAACCTGGCCGGATGGACGGGCCGGCCAATCGCCCCCCGACCCTGCCAAAAGGTGCCATTGGCCGGGTGCCTGAGGTCACGGCAGACAGGGCAGAGAGCCAGGGCTGCAGTGCGCCGCGAACCCGGCCGTATAATGGCGCGGCGGGAGGGCGTCCGAGGATCGCCCGCTGCCAGGAGGAGAGAACGATGGCCATTACCAACACACCCGATGCGACGTCCGTCCCAGGCCGGGTCGTCCACGACCAGGTGATCCCCAAGATGGAATACCAGGGCCTGCTCATCAAAGCCGGCCAGACAGTGCGTGTCATCGACACCGAGGGCGAGCAGGTCATGGACACGGTGACCCTCAACGCCCACGACCACAGCGATCACTCCTCGATGCCCTGGACCAATTTCTTGAATCGCCGCTGGCGCCTGACCAAAGGCCACACGATCTACTCGATCCGCTGCCGGCCCATGTTCAAGATCGTCGAGGACACGGTGGGCCTCAACTATTCGGGCGGCGGGTTCTGCACGATGGAATCGAACTTCGCGCGCTACGACGTGCCCCACACGCGGAACTGCGGCGACAACCTCGCGAACGCGCTCGCCCCCTTCGGCGTGCCGCGCTACCACGTCGCCGAATCGGGCGAATTCGCCATCTTCATGCATGTCGGCTTCGATCCCGACGGCGTGTGCGAGATCCGCGCGCCCAAGTCCAAGGCCGGCGACTACATGGATCTCGAGGCGCAGATGGACGTGCTCCTCTCCCTCTCGGTCTGTCCGCAGGAACGCAATCCTTGCAACAACTTCAAGGCCAAGCCCATGCGCGTGATCGTCTTCGAGCGCGAGGGCACGAAGCGAATCACGTGAGCGGCCTCGCGCCCGGTCGCGGCAGGCACGGGCAGCGGCGAGGGACGCGCGCGGCGCGCGGCGCGTGGAAGCGCATGGCCTTCGCCATTGCCATCGGGGCGAGCGCGGCAGTGGCGCTCCCCTCGGCCGCGCATGCCCAGGTCGAAATGGTCACGACGGTCGAGAAGCTGTCGGCCGCCACCCATTTCCACGGCATCGCGGTCGACCCGCAAGATTCCGCGCGCATCCTCCTCGCGACCCATCACGGCATTTTTGCCGTGGCGGCGGACGGGCGGGCCCGACGCGTCTCGCTCGTCGAGGACGACTTCATGGGCTTCGCGCGCGCATCCGGAGAAGCTCAGCTCCTCGTCGCGAGCGGCCATCCCGCGGGCGGCGGCAATCTCGGCTTCCTCGCATCGAACGATGGCGGACGCAACTGGCGCCAGCTCTCGCCCGGGATCGACGGCCCCGTCGATTTCCACCAGATCGCCGTGAGCCCGCATGATCCGAGCCTCATCTTCGGCGTCCATCACCGCACCTTGCAGATGAGCCAGGACGGCGGACGCAATTGGACGATCGCAGCACCGGCACCGCCCGAGATCCTCGACCTCGCCGCCTCGGCCAAGGATGCGAACACGCTTTACGCCGCGGCGCGGACGGGCCTCTTCAAGAGCCAGGACCGCGGACGAAGCTGGACGCGCGCGCACGAGACGGCGGCGCCCGCGACCGCCGTCCATGTGCGAAGTTCGGGCGAGGTCCTGGCCTTCATGGCGGGCACGGGACTCGTCGCCGCGAGCGAGCCCGAGCTCAAATGGCGCGTCGTCGGCCCTGGCTGGGGCGGCGGACTCATCGTCCATCTCGACAGCGATCCGGGCGATCCATCGAACCTCGTCGCGATCGCGACCCGCCCTTCCCACGGACAGGCCGTCATCGCGAGCCGCGATGGGGGCAAGAGCTGGAGCCAGGTCGGCGCTCCGAAGAAACCCTAGGCAGGTGAAGTAAGACTGGATGAAGGCGCTGTTCACGATGCTCGCGGACTACAATGCCTGGGCCAACGCCCGGCTGTTCGCCGCGGCCGCAGCACTTCCCGATCGCGACTACCGGGCCGACCGCGGCGCCTTCTTCGGATCGCTCCACGGCACGCTCAATCACCTGCTCGTGGGCGACCTCATCTGGCTCCATCGCCTCACGGGCGAAGGCACCGAGCCCGCCACGCTCGACGGGATCCTCCATGACGACCTGGGCTCGCTTTCCGCCGCGCGCCGGCACGAAGATGCGCGCTTCGTCCGCTACATCGCCTCGCTCGACGAAGCGACGCTCGCCGACGGTACGGTGACTTACCGCTCGACGCGGAACCCCATGGAGATCGAGCAGAAGCTCGCCCCTCTCCTCCTTCACGTCTTCAACCACCAGACCCATCACCGCGGCCAGGCGCACGGCATCCTCACCATGGTCGCGGGCGAGGCGCCCTCCCTCGACCTCCTCATGTACCAGCGCTCGACGGGCGAGAGCATCCTCAAGGGCGGCGCGATCGACGTGACGCGGCCCGAGCGGCGCCCCGCGCGCTAAGCCATCCCACCGCGAGCGGCGGCGTCGCGGCCGATCGTGGCCGCGATCGCGCCCGTCGCGGTGCCAAGCCCGGCGCCGACGATGATGTCCGACAGCCAGTGGTAATCCGCGCCGAGCAACCCGATAGGCACGGCGAGGGCGATGACGGCCCACAGCCAGCGGACGCGCGGCGCGAGGATCCAGAGCACCGAGACGACCGAGAAGGTCAGGGTCGTGTGGCCCGAGGGGAAAGAGGCATAGGCAACCCCGCCCTCGAACGGATGGAAGCCATAGCTCCCGTCGCCGAAATAGGACGGGTTGTTGTTGACCCAGGTCTCGGGCCAGGTGCGGCCGAAGGCCCTTTTCAACTGCTCCTTGATGGCGGAGGCGACGATGACGCTCGTGCCGAGGCGGAGGACCAGATCGTCGAACCGGCACAGGCGGGCCCTCGCGACACGCCGGAGGGCCATGATGACGAGCGCCACGGCCGCGGCCGGCCGGAACGGATCCGGGATGTAGGTCAGCCACACGAACCAGGGAATGCCATGAAGGTGATCGTGGCTTACCGTCGCCACGGCACGATCGAGAAAAAAATAAGAGACGACCGCGAGTCCGATGCAAATCGCGGCCGCGATCACCCAGGCGCGTTGATCCGTCGCCATCTCTCCACACCCCCCTGCCACCCTGAACTTGCGAGAACCTTATCACGCGATGCACGCCCCACGCTTCGTCCCTCGACAGGCCCGGGATGAGGACGCTCAGCGTGAGGTTTTCTCATGGCGTTCCCTTCCGAGCCGGCCGAAGGATGCAGTCGGCGTGACGCGCCGCGGCGCTTCCTGGTAGAAACCGGCATGGCGCGGATCCGCGATCTCGACGACATCGTTCGCCACGGACTCTGCATCGGCTGCGGGCTCTGCGAAAGCATGGCCGGGCGCGAGCGCGTCGCGATGACTCTCGTCGAGCCGGGGCAGATTCGCCCGCTCACTCGGCGTCCGATCGAGGACGGCCTCATGCGCCGCATCCTCGATGCCTGCCCGGGCATCAGCCTCGTCGGCCCGGACGAGGCGCGCGCCAAGGCCGAGGGGGCCGTCATGCACACGATGTGGGGGCCCATCCATTCGCTCCGGCGGTGCTGGGCGGCGGACGGCCGGGTGCGTCACAAGGCGGCCGCGGGCGGCGCGCTGACAGCGCTCGGCCAGTATCTCCTCGCGAGCGGAGAGGTCGACGCGATCCTCCATGTGCGTGCGTCGGCGACCGAGCCGATGCTCACGGACGCGCTCGTGAGCACCACTGCCGATGACGTGCTGTCGGGCGCCCAGTCGCGCTACGGCCCCGCGGCGCCGCTTGTCCATGTCATGCGCCTTCTCGATGAGGGGCGCCGTTTCGCCGTCATCGCCAAGCCCTGCGACATCGCCGGCATCCGCAACCTCGCGCGGCAGGACGGGCGCGTCGAGGCGCAGGTTCCCTATCTTCTTTCGATCTTCTGCGGCGGGGTCGCCAACCTCGAGACCGCCCGGCGGATCGCGCGCTACCACGGCCTCGCGCCCAAGGACGTGGCCGTGTTCCGCTGGCGCGGCGAAGGCTGGCCGGGCCCGACCCATGTCGAGGCCAAAGACGGGCGCGTCTTCGACCTGACCTATTTCGAGACCTGGTACGCGGGCGACAAGCCGTGGACCTACGACCTCCAGTTCCGCTGCAAGCTGTGCCCCGATGCGATCGGCGAGCTGGCCGACGTGGCCTGCCCCGACGGCTGGATCATCGAAGGCGGCAAACGCATCTTCCGCGAGGCGCCGGGCGTCAACCTGGCCGTCGCGCGCACGGCAAAGGGCTCGCGCCTCGTCGAGCGCGCGGCCGCCGCCGGCGCCCTCACCCTCGCGCCCTGCACGATCGAGGACATGGCGATCCAGCATGGCGATCACCGGGCGCGGAAGCTCGGCCGTCCCGCGCGCGCCTTGGGCATGCGCTTGGCCGGCGCGCCCACGATCCGCGCCCGCCGGTTCCGCGCCTGGCGCCACGTGCTCGCGAACGGCTTCAAGGAGAATTGGCTGGCCCTCCGCGGCGCCTTCGCGCGCGCACGAGCGGGAGCCAACCGCGAGACTCCGCCCGCGCCCGGCTGAGCGGCGAGACTGTCCACCCCTCGGGCGCGCGACGGGGAGACACGCGCGCCACCCCAAGTCTCCGTTGGCCAAAACGGATGAAAGCGGCGAGACTTCGCTAACCGCCTCGTCCCTTCCCCGCCACGCCCCATGACCGTCGCGCCCTGGCTCTGGATCGTCTTCACGCTCATCGCGTCGGTCTGCCAGACCGCGCGGAACGCCATGCAGCGCAATCTCATCTCGGGTCTCGGCACGGTCGGGGCGACCCATGTGCGATTCCTCTTCGGCCTGCCCTTCGCGCTCCTCTTCCTTCCGGCGATCGTGATCGCGAGCGGTGAGGCGCTGCCGCCTCTCACGCTCTCCGCCTTCCTTTGGACGGCCGCGGGCGGCCTCGCGCAGATGGTCGCGACGGGCCTCATGCTGGCCGCCATGCGCGAGCGCTCCTTCGTCATCGCCATCGCCTATACCAAGACCGAGCCCGTGCAGGTGGCGATCCTCGGCGCCGTGCTTCTCGCCGACGAGGTGACGGTCGGCATCGCGCTCGCCATCCTCATCGCGAGCCTGGGCGTCATCATGCTGTCATGGCCGGGCCGCGGGTCCTGGCGGGAGGCCATTTCGTGGCGGCCCGCCGCGCTCGGCATCGGCGCGGGCGGGCTCTTCGCGCTCGCCGCCGTCGGCTATCGCGGCGGCATCAAGGCGCTCGACGCGCCGAGCTTCCTCGTCGGCGCCTCGGTGACGTTGACGATTGCCCTCGCCGTCCAGGCTGGAACGCTCACCGCCTTCCTTCTCGCGCGCCGGGACGGCACGCTCGGCGCCATCTTCCGCGCCTGGCGCCCGTCGTTGCTTGCCGGCTTCACGGGCGCCTTTGCCTCGCAGCTCTGGTTCTTCGCCTTCGCGATCGAGACGGCCGCGCGCGTGCGCACGCTCGCCCTCGTCGAGATCCTGTTCGCGCAGATCGTGTCGCGGCGCCTGCTCGAGGAACGCCTGGCCGCGCGCGAGATCGCGGGCATCGCGCTCCTCATCATCGGCGTCGTGCTGATCCTGCGGGGCTGAGCCGCCGCGTCACGACGACGCGTCCGCGTGCGCCAGCGTGGCGACGCGGCGGGCTCGGGCGATGGAACAGTGGAAAGAGTGGTCGGACCGGCGGGATTTGAACCCACGACCCTCAGACCCCCAGTCTGATGCGCTACCAGGCTGCGCTACGGTCCGATCGGAGACGTCGTGCGGAGCCTAGGTCGAATCGCGGGAGGCGACAAGCGGCGAGTCAGCCGCGCACGGCGCGCAAGAGCGCGCGCAACTCCATGAGTTCGCCCAAGAGCGCCTCGAGCTCGCGCCTCTTCGCCGCATCGATCGCGGGACGCGCGGGCTCGATCGCGGCGCGAACCGGCTCGGCCGCGACCGGCGCCGGTGCCACCGGCACGACCGGTGCCGCAGGCGCGGGCAGCGCCGCGGGTGCCGGCACGACGACCGGGATCGCGGTCTCCGCGCGGCGCACCGGCTCGCGGATCACGCCGTCGCGCAGGAGACGCTGCACGCCCTTGATCGTGTAGCCGTCGCGATAGAGAAGGTCGCGCACGCGCCGGAGCAGGACCACGTCCTCCGGCCGGTAGTAGCGGCGTCCCCCGCCGCGCTTCAGGGGCCGAACTTGCGGAAACTTGGTTTCCCAGAATCTCAGCACGTGCTGCGGCACGTCGAGATCGGTCGCGACTTCGCTGATGGTGCGAAACGCCGAATCGGATTTGCGGGCCCGCCGCGGATCCGACAGATGGACCTCGACCATGGGTTCAGCTCGTCTTCTCGCCCTCGGCGATCTTGTGGAGCGCCGCGTTGATCTGGTTCTTCAGCACATGCGAGGCCCGGAAGACCAGCACCCGGCGCGGCAGGATCGGCACGACCGCGCCCGTCTTCGGATTGCGTCCGATCCGCTGGCCTTTCTGGCGCACCGAGAAGCTGCCGAAGGACGAGATCTTCACCGTCTCGCCCTTGGTCAACGAGTCGGAAATGTGCTTGAGAACCGTTTCGACCAACTGCGCCGATTCGTGGCGCGAAAGGCCGACCTCCTGATAGACGGCCTCGCTCAAATCCGCGCGCGTCAGCGTCTGCCCTGCCATCCCCTGTCCCCCTTTATTTTCTTATTGAAGCGAGACGGTAATGGTCGGCCATAAATCCGTCAATTACCGGACGTTAGAACGAAATGTGAAGACCGCTTTTTAACGTTCCCTAGGCTCCCGCTGCAACACTGGCAGGACCCGGGATTTCACCCGGGTTGAGCTTCTCGAACTCGTCCCGGATCCGGGCATTGAACCCCCCGACGGCCATGTCATGGGCGACGCCGATGGCGTTGGCGAAGCCGAGGGCGTCCGTCCCCCCATGGCTTTTGACCGCGATGCCGTTCAAGCCCACGAACATGGCCCCGTTGTGCCGGCGCGGGTCGACCCGGCGCGCGAGCTTTTTCAGGGCCCGGCGGGCGAGTAGGTAGCCCAACTGGGCCGAAATCGAGCTCTTGAAAGCTTCCCTCAGGAACTGGTTGACGAGCCGGGCGGTCCCCTCGGCGGTCTTGAGCGCGATGTTCCCGGTAAAGCCGTCCGTCACGATGACGTCGACCGTCCCGGCCGCGATGTCGTCGCCCTCGATGAAGCCGTGGAAATTGATCGGAAGGTTCGTCGAGCGGAGGAAGGTGTTCGCGCTCTTGAGCTCCTCATGCCCCTTCATCTCCTCGGTCCCGACGTTCAAGAGGCCCACTGTCGGCTCGGCCAGACCAAGGACAATTCGAGAAAAAATGGTACCCATTACAGCGAATTGGACGAGATTGTTCGCATCGCACTCGACGTTGGCGCCGAGGTCCAGCATGACGCTCTCGCCCTTCAAGGTCGGGAAGAAGGAGGCCATCGCCGGGCGATGGATGCCGGGCAACGTCCTGAGCTGGAGCTTGGCCATGGCCATGAGGGCGCCCGTATTGCCCGCCGAGACCACCCCGTCGGCCTCGCCCTCCTTCACCGCGTCGATCGCGTGCCACATGCTCGAGGCCCGCCCGCCCCTCAGGGCCTGGGAGGGCCGCATGTCGCTCGGCACGACCTCGCTGGTATGCCGGATCGAGACCCGCTCGCGCAGCTTCCGCTTGCGCCGGACGAGACGAATGAGGCGCTTTTCGTCCCCGACAAGCACGAATTGGAGGGTGGGATAGCGCTTGCGCGCGATATTCGCGCCGCGAATGACCGCCTCCGGCGCGTTGTCGCCGCCCATGGCGTCGAGTGCGAGCGTCAAAGTGGTCGACAACAGCCCCTCCCGCCGGGCTGGGTCCGGCCCCCGGTCAGGTCTGGCTGGCTTCGCTCACTTCGCGGCCGCGATACTGGCCGCAGGCCCCGCAGACATTGTGCGGGCGCATCATCTCGCCGCAATTCGGGCATTCCACATAGGCCGACGGCTTGAGCGCATGGTGCGACCGGCGCATGTTCCGCCGCGACTTGGACGTCTTCTTCTTTGGGACAGCCATGGTGTTCTCCGCTAAGGGTCTCGGCAAAGCTCAGGCGGGCCGGGGGGTCCCGTTCAATAGCCCAGAAAACGCCCAAAACGCAAGGATTTGGAGCAGTTCAGCCCATCCGTTTGCGAAGCGCGGCCAGGGCCGCGAAGGGGCTGGCGCTCTTTTCGGGGGTCTCGGACGAGCGCGGCAGGACCGCGTCGAGACTCGCCCCCGGCGCCCGAGGGTAGGGATCGAGCGCCAAGGCCAAGTGCTGGGAGACCGCCTCGCCCAAATCGATCACGCTGCCATGGAGCGCCTCGGGCCCGTCATCGCCTTGGTCGTCGGCCACCCCCTCCTCGCCCCCGCCGTCGCCGGAGGCGTAGCTTATGGACACGCGCTCGTCGATCGAGCTCTCGAGCGGATCGAGCGTCACGACACAGCGCTGGCGGACGGACGCGCTGAGGCGGCCTTCGAGCCTGAAGAGGCCGGGGCCCAGCTTGGCGATGGTGAGCTCGGCCCGGAGCCGGTCGATGCCGAGCGCGCCGAACCGGTCGGCGAGCGCGCGGCACTCCTCCTCCGTCGCCTCGATCACGCGGTGCTCGGCCACTTCGCCAAGCTCGGCCGTATCGAAGGGGCGGCTGAATTCCGGTTGCGGCGGCGCTTTGCTGACCATGACACACCTCGGCGACACGCTCGGCGCATAGACAACGCGCTTCGCGCATGATGGTTGATATAGCCACTCGCAGCGGCGGATCAATGGAGCCGGGCGTGCCCCGCGCCGCTTGTGCCCGCCGCCGCGCGGCTCAGGGCGGCGCGCCGAACTGGACGCGGCCCGCGAGCAGCCCCTCGGCATTCGTCCGGCCGAGCGCCGCGTCTTCCCGCCGCACGTAGTCGGCGACCGAGGCAAGCAGATCCGCGTCCGGCGGCGCGCCCGCATAGAGATTGCGCGCGAGCGCCGCGTCCAAGGATTCGCCGCCGCCATCGAGCGCCGCCTCATAGGCCTGGACGCAGCCGTAGAACCCCTTGGCCAGCGCCTTCACGCGACGCCCCACGCCGAGATCGCCCACGCCCATCTCGCGCAAGTTGCGGTCGACATCGGCGAACATGAGGTCGAAAAGGGCCTGCGCCGTCTCGGCACCGTCCCGCCCGCAGCGCTTCAAGCGTCGCATGACGAGGAAGGCGTGGAGCGCGATCATCTCGAAGCGTCCGAGCGGGGTGTCCGGCACGCCGTACCGTGCGTAGAATTCGGCCTGGCGCGCCTGGCCGACGATGCGCTCGTAAAGAGCGTGACTGGGCGCCGCGGAGTCCTTTCGCGCGCGCTGTCCCCATCCGAGCATGGCCGGCCTCTCTTGACACCACCCAAGAGGTGGTGCGAACTTCGTACCAACACACTATCACCAGACGTTGCGATCGGATCAAGGGCGCCCCAGCCGCGATGCCAGCGAGCCGACCGAATCTCCGTGCCCGTGCCACGCGCTTGGCGTTCGCGTGCGCGACCGCGTGCGCTCTCGTCGCGTGCTCGCCGCCCATCGAGCCCCGCGGCAACATGCTCGACAAGGACGCGATCGCCGAAATCACGCCGGGCGTGCATACGCGCGACAACGTGACTCAAGTGCTCGGCACGCCCTCGAGCGTGGCCTCCTTCGACAAGAACATCTGGTACTACATCGGCGGCCAGACGGAGCGGATCGCCTTCTTCAAGCCCGAGATTCTCGAACAACAGGTTGTCGCCATCAAATTCGACGAGTCCGGCACGGTGAGCGAGATCCGCAAGTACACGCTCCAGGACGGCAAGGAGGTCGAGATGGTCGAGCGCGAGACGCCGACGCGCGGACGGGAGCTGAGCTTCATGCGCTCCTTCCTCGGCTCGATCGGCCTCTTGAGCCGCGACGTGCTCAACAGCGAGCCCGGCTACCGAGGGACGGGCCGCGGCAACTGAGCGACAGCTTCTCGACAGGACAACGCCCCGGACTCGCGTCCGGGGCGTCGTCGTTTGGGACGGGTCTTCGCCGATCTCAGGTCGCGGCGACGATCGCGAGCAAGAGGATCGCCATGATGTTGGAGATCTTGATCATCGGATTGACGGCGGGCCCGGCCGTGTCCTTGTAGGGATCGCCGACCGTGTCGCCCGTCACCGCGGCTTTATGGGCGTCCGAGCCCTTGCCGCCGAGATGGCCGTCCTCGATGTACTTCTTGGCGTTGTCCCAGGCGCCGCCGCCCGAGGTCATGGAGATCGCGACGAACAATCCCGTGACGATCGTGCCGAGCAGCATGGCCCCCACCGCGGTGAAGGCATTGCCCTGTCCCGCGATGAGCCAGATGATGACGTAGAGCACGATCGGCGCCAGGACCGGCAGAAGCGAGGGCACGATCATCTCCCGGATCGCGGCGCCGGTGAGCATGTCGACCGCGCGGCCGTATTCGGGCTTGGCCTTGCCTTCCATGATGCCGGGGATCTCACGGAACTGGCGGCGCACCTCCTGGACGACCTGGCCGCCGGCGCGTCCCACGGCCTGCATGCCCATCGAGCCGAAGAGATAGGGGAGCAGCCCGCCGATGAAGAGGCCGACCATGACGAAGGGACTCTCGAGGGTGAAAGCGACCTCGACGTCGGGGAAGTAGTAGCGAAGGTCCTGCGTATAGGCCGCGAAGAGCACGAGGGCGGCCAGGCCCGCGGAACCGATGGCATAGCCCTTCGTCACCGCCTTCGTCGTGTTGCCGACGGCGTCGAGCGCGTCGGTCGTCTTGCGGATCTCGGGCGGCATGTCCGACATCTCGGCGATTCCGCCGGCGTTGTCCGTCACGGGACCGTAGGCATCGAGCGCCACCACCATGCCCGCGAGCGCCAGCATCGTCGTCGCGGCGACGGCGATGCCGAACAGGCCGGCCGAGAGGTAAGCGACAAGGATGCCGATGCAGATCACGACGACGGGAAGCGCCGTCGCTTCCATGGACACGGCGAGGCCCTGGATGATGTTGGTCGCGTGGCCCGTGGTCGAGGACTGCGCGACGCTCGTCACCGGACGGTGGCCGGTGCCGGTGTAGTACTCGGTGATCCACACGATGAGCGCGGTCACGGCGAGGCCATCGAGCCCGCAATAGAAGAGGCGCGCGCCCGAGATGATGCCATCGGCCGAATCGAGCTCCGTCGCGAAGCCGATGAGATAGTGGGTCACGACCGCGATCAGCCCCGCCGAGATCACCGCCGAGGCGATGAAGCCCTTGTAGAGCGCGCCCATGATGTTGTTGCTCTTCCCGAGGCGCACGAAGAAGGTGCCGATGACGGAGGCGATGATGCACACCGCGCCGATGGCCAAGGGATAGAACATCATCACGTCGACGGCGTCGTTGGTGAAGAACAGCGCCGCCAAGAGCATGGTCGCGACGATCGTGACCGCGTAGGTCTCGAACAGGTCGGCCGCCATGCCCGCGCAGTCGCCGACATTGTCGCCCACATTGTCCGCGATGACGGCGGGGTTGCGCGGATCATCCTCGGGGATGCCGGCCTCGATCTTGCCGACGAGGTCGGCGCCGACATCGGCCCCCTTGGTGAAGATGCCGCCGCCAAGCCGCGCGAAGATGGAGATCAGCGAGGCGCCGAAGCTCAAGGCCACGAGCGACTCGATGATGTGGCGGAGCTCGAGGCCCAGCATGATGAGGACGAAGTAGTAGATGCTGACGCCCAGGAGCCCGAGCCCGACGACGAGAAGCCCTGTCACCGCGCCCGAGCGGAAGGCGATGCTGAGCGCAGGAGCGAGGCCCGAGCGTGCGGCCTCGGCCGTGCGCACGTTCGCCCGCACCGAGACGTTCATGCCGATATAGCCCGCGGCGGCCGAGAGGATCGCGCCGATGAAATAGCCGATGCCGACGGTCTTGCCGAGGAGCGCACCCAAGAGGATGCCGACCACGACGCCGACGATGCCGATCGTCCGGTATTGGCGGTTGAGATAGGCGCGGGCTCCTTCCTGGACGGCCGCCGCGATCTCCTGCATGCGGGCATTGCCCGGGCTCGCCGCCAAGACCTGCCGGCTCACGATGGCGCCGTAGGCGAGCGCCACGAGGCCGCAGCCGATCGTGAGCCATTCGAGAATCGACATCTGAAATCCCCCCAAAATGCACTGCTGGGCGGCCCCTGCCCGGGCTCAAAGGACCCTGAGCCGGTTTACCGCGCGCGGGAACATGCCAGAAGGCCCGAATGGGCGCAACTCGGGCCCGGCCCGCCCTTGGCCCCCTTGTATCAGGCGGCGGCCGGCGCCCGGCGCGTCCTCAGCCAGAAGCTCATGGCGAAGGCGACGGCGATGAACGGCGCGACACCCAGGTTGACCACGTCCCAGCCGAAAGCGTGCTGGATCTTGCCGGAGACGAGGGCCGAGAGCGTCACCATGCCGTAGAGAAGGAAATCGTTGAGACCTTGGATCTTGGCGCGCTCGGCCGGCTGATAGGCCTGGGTCAGCAAGGTCGTCGAGCCGATGAAGACGAAATTCCAGCCGATGCCGAGGAGCGCCAGCGCCGCCCAGAAGTCGTTGATCGCCGTGCCGGAGAGGTTGATGCCTACGCAGGCCGCGAGCAGCACCGCCCCCACCGCCATCACGTTGAGCACGCCCACGCGGCTGATGAGGTGCCCCGTCACGAAGGACGGCGCGTACATGCCGAGCACGTGCCACTGGATGACGAAGGCCGTATCGCTGAAGGAGAGATCGCAGGCCAGCATGGCCAGGGGCGTCGCGGTCATGATGAGAGCCATCACGCCGTAGGCGATCGGGCCGCACAGCATGGCCGTGAGGCAGGCGGGCTGGCGCACGATCGCGCGGACGGGTCGGCCCGATTCGCGGCGCTCGATCGCGCTCGGCGTCGGGATGCGCACGAACGAGATCACCCCGATGATGCCAAGGTAAAGCCCGATCAGGCTGAAGTAGCAGCCGGCGAAGAGCACAGGCTCGAAGAGCGTGCGCGTCAGGCGCGCGAGATTAGGGCCGATGATTGCGGCGGCGACCCCGCCGGCGAGCACGAGCGAGATGGCCGTCGCACGGCGTCGCTCATCCGCGACATCGGCCGCGGCGAAGCGGAAGAACAGCGCGAATCCGTAGAATGTCCCCGTGATGGCCGAGCCAAGCGCGAACAGGAGGAAGTCGGACGCGAAGATCGCCACGGTGTTCGTCGCGGCGCCCGCGATGCCGAGGAGCGCGCCGAGGATGAAGCCCCGCCGCCGGCCGATGCGCCGCATGAGGTGGGAGGCTGGAATCGTCGTGAGCATCGTGGCCAGGAACTGGAGGGCGATCGGCAGGGTCGCGTAGCCCTTGTCGCTCGCGAGCGAATTGCCGACGAGGGCGGAGGTGGTCGCGATGAGGGAGGAGCCGGAGAACGCGAGGGCCTGGCAGACCGCCAAGAGCGAGACATTCTTCCAGGCGGGATCGATGCGCATCGCGGGCGAGCATAGGGGCCGATGCGCCGGAGGCAAGCGTGTTGGCGCGCCGGGGCGCGCCGGCTCAGAGAGTCCGGCCGCCCGTCCGCTGGAAGTAGAGGGATTTCACGACCCCGGCGCCGATCGTCCGCTCGGTCACGAGCATGAGCCGCGAGCGGATCGCATCGATCGCCGGCGGCTCGCCGTCGAGATCGACGACGCGGAGATACGCCATGAGGTCCATCACATAGGCATTCCTCAGGCGCGGCATGGCCTCGTAGATCTTGTGGCGGGCATCCACATTGGCCGGCTCGAGGCTGAAGGAAAGAGTCACGTGCCGCTCGACGCGCTGGTGACGGATCACCGGGATCGTCAGGTTCTCGACGACGAGCGAGGCGGATTCATCGCCGCCCTTCTTGCCGTGCCCGCCTTCATCCTTCTTGCCGTGCCCGTCGCCCTCTTGGCCGTGGCCGCCGCCTTCGGAGGCGAGAGCCGCGCCGCCCGAACCAAGCGATCCGGGCAGGAGGAATCGCCCGCCGAGAGAGGCGATCAGCACGACCAGGACAAGAAGGACCACGCGCGACATGGCGACCACGACCTTGGCGGATTCCCAAGGGTTCGAGCGTAGCGCCCCACTCATCAAGATTCGGTAAAGCCTCAGCCCGGCCCGGCGAAATGGCGATAACCCTCGTGGGAGAGCGGGATGGGCCGGCCTTGGGAATCGAGCACGGTGACTCCCGTACCCTCGACCATGCGTCCGATGCGCGTGATCGGGACCTCGAGTTCCCCGGCCAGGCGCGCGAGCGCCGCGGCGCTGTCCTCGGGGGCGGTGAAGAGGATCTCGTAGTCGTCCCCTCCAGCGAGGATGCGAGAGCGAAGCGAGCCGTCCTCGGCGAGCGCGCGGGCGGCTGCCTCCGACAGCGGCACGGAGGCGGCATCGACGACGGCGCGAAGCCCCGAGCACTCGCAGATATGGCCGAGATCGGCCACGAGCCCGTCCGAGACGTCGAGCGCCGCATGCGCGATGCCGATGAGGCGCGGCCCGAGCGTCATCCGCGGCCGCGGCACGCGGTAGCGATCGAGCAAGGCGTTGCGGAGCGATTCCGGGAGATTCGTGAGCCCGCCGCGCGCGACCGCGAGGCCAAGCGCGCCGTCGCCGAGCGTGCCCGAGACGAAAACGGCATCGCCCGCCTTGGCGCCGTCGCGGTGAAGGGTCGCGCCGGCCGCGATCTCGCCGACCGCCGTCACCGACAGGGTGAGCGGACCCGGCGTCGCGGTCGTGTCCCCGCCGAGAAGAGTCACCCCGAACTCGGCCTGATCGGCGGCCAGGCCGCGCGCGAAGGATTCGAGCCAATCCTCGCCGATCGACGCGGGCGCCGCGATCGTCATGAGATAGCCGATCGCGACGGCTCCCTTGGCCGCGAGGTCGGAGAGGTTGACGCGCAGCATCTTCCGCGCAATCGCATCCGCCGGATCGCCGGGAAGGAAATGGACGCCGGCGACGATCGCATCGGCGGTGATGACCAGCTCGCGGCCCGGCGCGAGCGCGAGCGTCGCGACATCGTCGGTGAGCCCGCGCGCGCCGGGATGACCCTTCGCGAGCGGAACGAAGTAGCGCCGGATGATCTCGAATTCGTCAGGCGGCGGGCGCCGCGCCATCGGACCCTGACTCCGCGTCGCCGGCGGCACGATCGCCCGGCTCGGCGTCCGGCTTGACCATCTCCTCGCGCCGCACGGTCCGTGCCACCCGGTCGAGCACGCCGTTCACGAGTCCCGTCTCACGTTCGCCGTAGAACGCATGACAGATCGCGACATGCTCGGCCAACGCCACGCGCGCCGGGACATCGTAGCGCGCCATCAGCTCATAGACGCCGGCGCGCATCACGACCTTGAGCAAGGGCTCGAGACGGTCGATGCCGACGTCGCGGGTCATGGCACCCCTGATCGCAGCGTCGATCTCCGCGCGCTTGTCGGCGACGCCGCGCACGAGCGCGTCGAAGAAATCGCGGTCGATCTCCGCCCCGCTGCCGTCGTCGAACATGTTGGGGATGAGCCGCTCGGGAAATTCGCGCAAGACGAGCTCGACGGCCTCGCCGCCGATCTCGATCTGGTAAAGCGCTTGCACGGCCGCGAGGCGCGCCGTCCGCCGCTGGGACCGCAAATCCGTCCGGTCCGACTTCTCGCCTTCGTCCGTCGCTCCCACCATCGGCCTAACGGGGAAACAGGTTGAAATGACGCTTGAGCTCCAGCATGCGAAGGCAGGCCCGCGCGGCATCGCCGCCCTTGTTGCGGCGCTCGACGCGGGCGCGCTCCCAGGCCTGCGCCTCGTTGTCGACCGTGAGGATGCCATAGCCGATCGCCAGGGTGTAGCGAAGGGCGAGCTCCTGGAGCGCCCGCGCGCTTTCCTGGCAGACGAGGTCATAGTGGCTGGTCTCGCCCCGGATGACGCAGCCGAGCGCCACGAAACCGTCGAACCGGCGCGGCAGCGTCGTGAACGACCGCGCCCGCACGGCCATCTGGATGGCCGCCGGAATCTCGAAAGCGCCGGGCACGGCGAAGCGCTCATAGCCCGCCCCCGCCTCCTCGAGCGCGAGCACCGCCCCCCGGACGAGCTCGTCCGTGATCGCGGGGTAGAAGCGCGCCTCGACCAACATCACATGCGGCCGCTCCGCCATGTTCAATCCTCCACGGGCGGGATCGGGCGCCGCTCCGCGACCTTGAGGCCGTAGCCTTCGAGGCCGATGATCGTGCGCGCCGAGTTGGTGAGTAGAATCATCTCATTCACGCCGAGGTCGAGCAAAATCTGCGCGCCCACCCCATAATCGCGCAGCTCGCTGGCCGCGCGGCCGTCCCCGTCGCGCTGCCTGACCCGGTCGGAAAGGCTGGTCGCCATGGGCTCGCGGATGAGCACCAGCACGCCCCGGCCCGCCTCGGCGATGAGGCTCATCGAGGCATGCAGCTCGTGGCCGCGACCCGCGGTCCGCTCGCCCAAGACGTCCGACAGAAGATTGAGCGCGTGCATTCGCACGAGCACGGGCCCCGGCGCGCGGAGGTCGCCTTTGACGAGCGCCACGTGCTCGGCATAGGCGACCTTGTTGCGGTAGACGTACATCCGGAAATTGCCGCCATAGCGCGTGTCGATGGTGCTTTCGATCATGCGCTCGACGATGCGCTCCTTCCGGCGCCGATAGGCGATGAGATCGGCGATGGTGCCGATCTTGAGCCCGTGGCGCTGGCAGAAGCCGACGAGGTCCGGCAGGCGGGCCATGGTCCCGTCGTCGTTCATGATCTCGCAGATCACGCCCGACGGGTTGAAGCCCGCGAGGCGCGCGATGTCGACGGCGGCCTCGGTATGGCCCGCGCGCACGAGCACGCCCCCGTCGCGCGCGACGAGCGGGAAGACATGCCCCGGACTCGTCACGTCGTCGCGACCCTTGGTCGGGTCGATCGCGACCGCGATGGTGCGCGCGCGGTCCGAGGTCGAGATTCCGGTCGTGATCCCCTCGCGCGCCTCGATCGAAACGGTGAAGGCCGTCTGGTGGCGCGAAAGGTTCTGCTGCGACATGAGCGGCAGGCCGAGCTGGGCGACTCGATCGGCGCTCAAGGCCAGGCAGATGAGGCCGCGCCCGTAACGCGCCATGAAGTTGATGGCCTGGGGCGTCGCCATCTGCGCGGGGATCACGAGATCGCCTTCGTTCTCGCGGCTCTCGTCGTCGATCAGCACGACGATGCGGCCGTTCCGCGCATCCTCGATGATGTCTTCCGTCGACGACAGGTAGGAGCGATAAGGCACCGCTAGTCCTTTCCGAGGAGGCGCGCCGCGTAGCGTGCCAGAAGATCGAACTCGAGATTCACGCGCTCACCCACGGACAGCGCGCCCAAGGTCGTGTGGGTGCGCGTGTGCTCGATGATGTTGACGCCGAAGCGCGTGCCGGATCCCTCGCCATCCTCGACATCATTGACCGTGAGCGAGACGCCGTCGAGGGCGACGGACCCTTTGGCGGCGATGAGACGCGCCTTGGCGCCGGCGACTTCGAAATCGAAGCGGAGACTGTCGCCCTCCGGGCGCTTGCCCGTGACCGTGGCGAGTCCGTCGATGTGCCCCGTGACCAGATGGCCGCCCAACTCGCTCGCGAGCGTGAGCGCGCGCTCGAGATTGACCGGCGTGCCCACCCGCCACGCCCCGAGAGTCGTCCGCGCGAGAGTCTCGGCCGAGGCCTTGACCGCGAACCATCCCTCGCCCTTCTCGATCACGGTCAGGCACGGGCCGCTGCACGCGATCGAGGCGCCGAGCGCGATTTCGGCCATCGGATAGCGGGTCTCGATCACGAAGCGCGTGTCGCCACCCCCGTCGATCGCCTTGACGCGGCCAAGGTCCGTGATGATGCCGGTGAACATGTCGGCGCTAAATTAGTCCCGCCGCCGATAGGTTTCCAGGATGTCCTGGCCGACGGGGCGCACAGCGATACGCTCGTAGCGGCGCATGTCGGCCAGGCGGTCGACGCCGAAGGGCTGGGCGACCGGCACGCCGTCGCCGCCCGTGACGCTCGGCGCCCGGAACCAGGCGATCCGATCGACCACGTCGGCCGCGAAGCAGGCGGCGGTGAGGTGGCTGCCGCCCTCGACGAGGATGCGCGTCAGGCCGCGCCGGCCGCATTCGGCGAGGATCCGGCCGATGGGCGGCTGATCGCCCGTGTCGGCCGGCAGCTCGATGACCTCGACGCCGGCTTGCCGGTAGGCGTCCGCGCGTTGCGCGTCCCCGCCGGTGCGCGTGACGAGCCAGGTCGGAATCGCGCGCGCGCCGCGCACGAGCTGACTCGTGAGCGACAATCGCAAGCGCCCGTCGACCACGATGCGCACGGGCGAGGCGGCCTCGAGCCCGGGCAGCCGGCAGGTCAGCAGCGGATCATCGGCCAATGCGGTGCCGATGCCGATCATGACCGCGTCGTGCCGGGCGCGCATGCCGTGAACCCAGGCGCGCGCCGTCTCGCCGGTGATCCATTGGCTGTCGCCGCGGTGGGTCGCGATGCGGCCGTCGAGCGTGGTCGCGCATTTGAGGGTGAGAAGCGGCCGGCCGGTCTTGATGCGGTGGAAGAATCCGGCGTTGAGCTCGGCCGCCTCCTCAGCTCCGACGCCGAGCTCGACCGCGATGCCAGCCGCCTTCAAGCGCGCGATGCCGGCGCCGTTGACGCGCGGATCGGGGTCCTCGATCGCGATGACGGCGCGCGCGATGCCGGCCGCGACGAACGCATCGGCGCAGGGCGGTGTCGCGCCATGGTGGCTGCAGGGCTCGAGGCTGACATAGGCCGTCGCCCCCCGCGCGGCGGCACCAGCCCGGCCGAGCGCCTCGGTCTCGGCATGGGGCCGACCGCCGGCTTGCGTCCAGCCGCGTCCGACGACGCGGCCCGTCGCGTCCGCGAGAACGCAGCCGACGGCAGGGTTCGGCCAGGCGCGCCCCAGCGCCCGCGCGGCCAGCGCGAGCGCGGTCCGCATGCGCGCCCCGTCATCGATCGTCGTCGCGCTCGCCTGCACCGAGGGACCCCACGAACTCCTCGAAGTCCTTGGCCTCCCGGAAATTGCGGTAGACCGAAGCAAAGCGCACATAGGCCACGGGATCGAGATTGGCGAGCGCGTCCATCACGAGCTCGCCGATCGCGTTCGAGGAGATGTCCGACTCGCCGGAACTCTCGAGCCGCCGCACGATGCCGTTCACCATGCGCTCGATGCGCTCGGGCTCGATCGGGCGCTTTCTCACCGCGAGCTCGATCGACCGCGTCAGCTTGTCGCGATCGAACGGCACGCGCTGCCCGTCCTTCTTGATGACGGTCAGCTCGCGAAGCTGCACGCGCTCGAACGTCGTGAAACGCGAGCCGCAGGCCGGACACGACCGCCGCCGGCGAATCGCCGAGTTGTCCTCCGTCGGACGCGAGTCCTTCACCTGCGTGTCATCGTTCCCACAAAACGGACACCGCATTTCTCCCCCTCCCCCCGCCTAGGCAAGATCACGATAGATCGGAAATCTCCGGCACAGCTCGACCACCTTGGCCTGCGCCGTGCGCTCGGCCGCGGCGTTGTCCTCGGGATGCGCCTTCAAGCCGTCGAGCACGTCCGCGATGAGGCCGCCCACCGCGCTGAACTCGGCCGTGCCGAATCCGCGCGTCGTACCCGCGGGCGTGCCGAGCCGGATGCCCGAGGTGATGGTCGGCTTCTCGGGATCGAAGGGCACGCCGTTCTTGTTGCAAGTGAGGTTGGCGCGGCCGAGCGAGGCCTCCGCCGCCTTGCCCGTGAGCCCCTTGCTCCTCAAGTCGACGAGCATGAGATGCGTGTCGGTGCCGCCGGAGACGAGATCGAAGCCGCGCCGGATGAGCGAATCGGCCAGCGCGTGCGCGTTGTCCACGATGCGGCGCGCATAGGCGCGGAACGACGGCTCGAGCGCCTCGCCGAACGCCGCCGCCTTGGCGGCGATGACATGCATGAGCGGCCCGCCCTGGAGACCCGGGAAGACCGCCGAATTGATGCGCTTCGCGATGTCTTCGTCGTTGGTCAGGACCATGCCGCCCCGCGGCCCGCGCAAGGTCTTGTGCGTCGTCGTCGTGACCACGTGCGCATGGGGGAACGGGCTCGGATGGGCGCCGCCCGCGACGAGGCCCGCGAAATGCGCCATGTCGACCATGAAGAGCGCGCCCGTCGCATCCGCGATCGCGCGAAAGCGCGCGAAATCGATGGTGCGCGGATAGGCCGAGCCGCCGGCGATGATGAGCTTCGGCTTCTCCTGACGCGCGAGCCGCTCGACCTCGTCGTGATCGATGAGCCCGTCCTGGCGCCGGACGCCATACTGCACCGCGCGGAACCACTTGCCCGAGTAGTTGGGCGGCGCGCCGTGGGTGAGGTGCCCGCCGGCCGCGAGAGAGAGTCCGAGGACCGTGTCGCCCGGCGAGAGCAACGCGAAGAACACGGCCATGTTGGCCTGGGCGCCCGAGTGCGGCTGGACGTTCGCGAAACGGCAGCCGAAGAGAGTCTTCGCGCGCTCGATCGCGAGCTCTTCGGCGACGTCGACGAACTCGCAGCCGCCGTAGTAGCGCCGGCCCGGATAGCCCTCCGCGTACTTGTTGGTGAGGACCGAGCCTTGCGCCTCGAGCACGGCGCGCGAGACGATGTTCTCCGACGCGATGAGCTCGATATGCTCCTGCTGGCGGTGGAGCTCATCGACGATCGCGGCATGGAGCGCCGGATCCCTCTGCGCGAGCGGCTCGGCGAAGAACGCCTCGCTTGGCACCGCACCACTCGCCGATTGTTTCACGCCCGCCATAGGAACCCCGTCAATTCATCTTCTGCACGCGGCGGGCATGGCGCTCGCCGCCATCGAAAGCCGTCTCGAGGAAAACGCGAAGGCAATCCCGCGCGACCTCAGGGCCGAGAACCCGCGCGCCGAGCGCGAGCACGTTGGCATCGTTGTGCTGGCGCGCCAGCCGCGCCGACACCGCGTCGTGGCAGACGGCCGCCCGAATCCCCCTGTGCCGGTTGGCCGCGATCGACATGCCGATGCCCGTGCCGCAGATGAGAACGCCACGCGCCGCGCGCCGCGCGAGGAGGGCGTTCGCAAGCGCGTTCGCAAAATCGGGATAGTCGACGCTGTCGACCGAATCGGTGCCAAGGTCGAGCACGCCGAATCCCGCGCTCTCCAAATCGCGCTTGAGGAGGCTTTTCAGCTCCACACCCGCATGATCCGCGGCAATAGCAATCGTTTCCGAGACCATCGGCACAGGGCGCACCAATCCGTGAGGAGCGGGGTGGCTTGATACCATATCTCGCCCGCCTGCGCCAATGCGCCACTAGGTGTCGGGCGGAGCGACGAACAGCAACCGGGACGACCATGGGCGGGTCAGGGCCCGTCCCTGCCCACGCTGCCGGAAGCATGGGCGAGACGAGCCGGCCAGCTCTCGAGCCCGTTACAGAAATGACTCTCGGGCTCACCAGGATTCGTCTTTCCCGTTCTGCAAAAACTCGGGCATTCAGTCATACGAATTCTCGCCGCCCCCGCCGGTTTTATTCTCATGACCACAAACTTTTTCCGGTATTACTGCTCTCGTGCCTTACTTCATTGACACTCGCGACATGGCGTGTCAGAAGGCCGCCAATCCTTTGATCCCTCAAATGACAATCCGGAGCAGGTAAGAATGGCTGACGATACGCCTGAGAAGACCTCACCCGCCGAACTCCTTCGCATGACGACGGACGTCGTCTCGGCCTATCTCGGCCACAACATGCTTTCGGCGGCCCAAATTCCGGACGTCATCAAAGCCGTCTACGGCTCGCTTCAGTCGCTGCAGGGATCGGGTGCGGAGGGTCGGGCGGACGCGCTCCGCCCCGCGGTGCCGATCAAGAAATCGATCATGCCGGACCACATCGTCTGCCTCGAGGACGGCCGGAAGCTCAAGATGCTGAAGCGCCATCTGCGCACGACCTACGGCCTTTCGCCCGACGAGTACCGGGCCAAGTGGGGCCTGCCTGCGGACTATCCCATGGTCGCGCCCAACTACGCGGCGCAGCGCTCGGCCTTCGCCAAAAAGATCGGATTGGGCCGCAAGTCCTCAGGCGGACGCGGCCGGCGGTCACGCGGCAAGGGTTGATCGGAGCGACCGATCGCCCCTCAAGCGTCGGTTCGTCCCTTGCTTTCCATCTGATGCCTGTCGCCCTTGCGGCTCAGGACATAGGCAAGCTTGCGCATGGCGTTCCGCCCGAGCGTATCCTCGCTCGCCGACGGCGGTCCCATGATGGACACCTCGGTCAAGCTTTCCGGATCGATCGCGGTGACCTTGATGAACTGCCCCACGCGCTGAAACTCGAGGAACACGTCCCCGACTGTTGTCTCGGCCATCCCCCCACGCCTCCCGTCGCGAGTCGCCCAAATGCTGTCCCGTAACGGATAGTTGATTAAGGTTAAAAAAGGGTTTCCAAACTGCCCGGCCCCTGCCATGCGGCCGGCCGAGGCGCTATGATCGATCTGCCTTCGCCCCAGTGAAAATCTAAGGAAGAGACCGCCATGCCCCAGGATGCAGCCGCCCGCCCCACCTCCCAGGCGAAGGCAAAGGGAAAGACTGTATTTCAATGGGATGACCCCCTACTCCTCGAAGATCAGTTGAACGAGGACGAGCGGATGATCCGCGACACCGCGCGCGCCTACGCGCAAGAGAAGCTCATGCCGCGCGTGCTCGAAGCCAACCGCCACGAGCGCTTCGACCGAGCGATTATCAACGAGATGGGGGAGATGGGATTCCTCGGCGCGCCCCTTCACGGCTATGGCTGCGCCGGCATCAGCTACGTGTCCTACGGCCTCATCATCCGCGAGATCGAGCGCGTGGACAGCGGCTACCGCTCGGCCTTGAGCGTTCAGTCGAGCCTCGTCATGTACCCGATCTACCAGTACGGGTCCGAGGCCCAGAAGGCGAAGTACCTTCCGCGCCTGGCCAAGGGCGAGATCGTGGGGTGCTTCGGCCTCACCGAGCCCGACCACGGATCGGACGCCGGCGCGATGAAGACCCGCGCGCGCAAGGGCGATGGCGGCTACGTGCTCTCGGGCGCGAAGATGTGGATCACCAACGCCCCCATCGCCGACGTCATGGTGGTCTGGGCCAAGGACGACGAGGACCAGATCCGCGGCTTCATCCTCGAGCGCGGCATGGCGGGACTCTCGACGCCCAAGATCGAGGGCAAGTTCTCGCTCCGCGCTTCGGCGACGGGCGAGATCGTCATGGACAACGTCGTCGTGCCGGAAGCGAATCTGCTGCCCGGCGCGCGCGGGCTCTCGGGCCCGTTCGGCTGCCTCAACCGCGCGCGCTACGGCATCTCATGGGGAGCCATGGGAGCGGCCGAGTTCTGCTGGCACGCCGCGCGCACTTACGTCCTCGAGCGCAAGCAATTCGGCCGTCCCTTGGCGGCCAACCAGCTCATCCAGAAGAAGTTGGCCGACATGCAGACGGAGATCGCGCTGGGGCTTCAGGGCTCGCTGCGCCTGGGGCGCATGATCGATGCCGGGACCGCCGCGCACGAATCGACCTCGCTCATGAAGCGCAACAACTGCGGCAAGGCGCTCGAGATCGCGCGGACCGCGCGCGACATGCATGGCGGCAACGGCGTCGCCGACGAGTTCCACGTCATCCGCCATGTGATGAATCTGGAGGCCGTCAACACCTACGAAGGCACCCACGACATCCACGCGCTCATCCTCGGCCGCGCGCAGACGGGTCTTCAGGCCTTCACCGGCGCTTGAACGAGGTTCAGCGCACCGCGCGGAAGTTGACGCACATCTGACGCTTGTCGCCGCTCGTGAGCGGCTCGCCGCTCAAGCCGCAGCGATCGCCGTCGCCCCGGCCGTCCTTGAGGTGGCCGCAACGCTCGCACGCACCGAAGACTCGCGTGCCGCAGCGCGCGTGGAGCTCCGCCATCAGGCGGTTGAGACCGCTGACGATCGCGGCCCCCGCTTCCCCCGGCAGCATCGCCGCCGCCGCTTCGAGCTGGCGGATCGGGTCGAATTCGAGGATCGCCGCCCCCTCGGCCGTCACGTCCAAGGTCACCGACCGGCCGTCGGCGCGGTGGCGGGCCCGTCGGACATAGCCCTTGTTCTCCAGCGCACGGACCGTCTGGGACACCGTGCCCTTGGTCGTGCCGAGGAATTCGGCGAGCGCCGTGGGCGAGCGGGAGAAGCGGTTGGCGCGAGACAGGTAGCGAAGCGCATCCCATTGCGCCGGGTTCAATCCGCTCGCGAATTGGAGGCAATGGGTCGCCCGGCTGATGCGGTTCACAAGCTCAGCCACATTTGATTTCAATGGGTTATCTGACGAACTCATGCTCAAGATTTCGAGTCGCTATGAGTATTGACCACGCCGCTCTCAGCCCTTACAGTATCGAGTCGATACTAGCTTCATCAGACCATCGAAGCATCAGGAAAGAAGGTCTGTCCAACCATGACATTTGTCAATTCGTCCCAGACCGAGCGGAGCGACCGGCGTTACATCGCGAACGCCATGGAAGCCCCCTATCTCGACCGCGAGGAGGAGCAGGCGCTCGCCCGGCGGTGGCGGGACGAGAAGGACGAGGGGGCGCTTCACGAGCTGATCGAAAGCCATGCGCGCCTGGTCGTCCGCATCGCGTGGGACTTCCGCAGGAGCGGCATGCCGCTTGGCGACCTCGTCCAGGAGGGCAATATCGGCTTGGCGCAGGCGGCCGCGCGCTTCGATCCCGACCGCGACGTGCGCTTCGCGACCTATGCGGGCTGGTGGATCATGGCGGAAATCCAGGATTTCATCCTGAGGAACGCCTCGATCGTGCGCTTCGCGACGACGCCCGTGCACCGGAGCCTGTTCTTCAAGCTGCGGCGCATCCGCGCGCAGCGCCCGACCTTGCCCGACGGCTCGCTTCCCTCGGCCGAGCGCGAAGCGCTCGCGAAGGAGCTCGGCGTCTCCCTCGCGGACATCGAGCGGATCGATTCCAGCCTTGCGCGCGGCGACCAGTCGTTGAGCGCCACGCGCGAGTCCGATGACTCGGAGCCGCTCCAGGACATGCTGGCCGATCCCGGCCCCTCGCCCGAGGAGATCGCCATCGAATCGGTCGACGGCGACCTCAGGCGCGAGCGGCTGCGCGAAGCGCTCGGGCACCTGACACCGCGCGAGCGGACGATCATCGCCAACCGCTTCCTCGGCGAGCGCCGTCAGACCCTGTCCGAGATCGGCGACAGCTTCGGCGTCAGCAAGGAGCGCATCCGCCAGCTCGAGGCCAAGGCGCTCGCCAAGCTCGAGCAGGCTCTCCGCGATCCCGGCGCCGCGAACGGCGACCGCTTCATCTCTTAAGGTCCGTCAGCGTCCCTTCAGCATGCGGATGATGCCGGAGAAATCGAGCTCCGCATTGCCCGCGTTGCAGAAGAGCGCGTAGAGCGCGCTCGCTTCCGAGCCCAAGGGCGTCGCGGCCCCTGCACTCGCCGCCGCCTGCTGGGCAAGCCGCAGATCCTTGAGCATCATGGCCGCCGTGAAACCGGGCTTGTAGTCGCGATTGGACGGCGCCGTCGGGACGAGGCCGGGCTCGGGGCAATAGGTCGTGAGCGCCCAGCACTGCCCCGATGACTTCGAGCTGATCTCGAAAAGCTTCTTCGGATCGAGGCCGAGCTTCGCCGCCAGTGCGAAGGCCTCGCCGACGCCGATCATCGAGATGGCCAGCATCATGTTGTTGCAGATCTTCGCCGCCTGGCCAGCGCCCGACGGTCCGGCATGAACGATCGTCTTCCCCATGGTCTTGAGTATCGGCTCCGCGCGGGCGAAGGCGGCATCGCTTCCACCGACCATGAAGGTGAGGGTCGCGGCCTCGGCGCCCGCGACGCCGCCCGAGACGGGCGCATCCACCATGGCGAAGCCGGCCGATTCGGCCGCGGCGCTGACGGTGCGCGCGCTCTCGACGTCGATGGTCGAGCAGTCGATGAGGAGCGCGCCCGTCTTCGCCGCACCGATCAGGCCGTTCGCACCCTGATACACCTCGCGCACATGCTGGCCCGCGGGAAGCATGGTCACGACGATCTCCGCCCCCGCCACGGCCCCGGCCGCCGACTCGGCGCGCGCGGCCCCATCGCGGACGGATGCCTCGAGCTTCCCCGCGACGACGTCGAACGCCGTGACACGGTGGCCCGCCTTCAGCAGGTTGCGCACCATGGGCCCGCCCATGTTGCCGAGACCGATGAATCCGATGTGAGACATGTCTCAAGCCCTCCTCTAGCTGCCGCCGCGCCGCGGCAGCGACAAGCTCTCGACGCCCTTGCCGAAGAACGCCTGCGGCTGGGACGGCTCCTCGACCCAGCCCGTCTCCAAATCCTCGACGCACTCGACGGTCCGGTCGAAGAGCTGGTGCCAGGTGGCCGATCGCTCGATCTCATCGAGGAGACAACCGTCGAAATAGGTGTAATCGAGACGGAAGTCGCAGCCGAAGGACGAGCGGTCGCGCCGCGCGGCGGTGAGGATGATGCGGTTGGCCTTCTTGACGCCGTCGCGGAGGAACGTGCCCGAATGGCAGCCGGAGATGACCGCGATGGTCGGCACGCCGTCGCAATAGGTGTCGAGCGCCTTCTCCAAGTCTTCGGGATAGAGCTTCTCGTTGTTCACGCGGTCGCGCTTGAGGTAAAGGCCGTGCTCCGTCCCGTGCGAGGTGAAATAGAGAAGGCAGCCGTCCGACGGGCCGATCTTGAGCGAATCGAGCGCCTCGAACAGGTTCTTCGTCGTCGCCGCCTGCGGTCCACGCGCGAAGGCCCGCGCCGAGCTCAGGATCCGCACCTCCGCGATGCCGCGCTGCTTGAAGCGGGTCGAGAGAGTCCGGACCGCGTTGTCGAAGACGGGAATCGAATCGTCGCCCGCGACGAGCACGGCCTTCCAACGGACCGCTTGCGCCGATGCGCCCGCCATCGTCGCGATCAAAAGCACGACCGCCAGACCCATGACCGCCCGAATGCGTCCCATGACCATCCCGTCTCGACCCACCATCACCGCACTATGGGACGGGCCTTCATCCTTCGACAAGCGCGGGATGAGGCCCTTCTACCGAACATCTCGAAGCAGAGCACGAGGCGATAGCGCCGTCAGCCATCAACATTCGTCGAAAACGAGATCCTCAGCGCCGAGCGGCGCGAACCATGCCTCGACCTCGGCATCGCTCACCTTGGCAAGGCTCGCCGGCCGCCATCGGGGCGAGCGGTCCTTGTCGATCACCGCCGCGCGCACGCCTTCGTAGAAGTCATGCGCGGCCATGGCGCGCTGGACGAGACGATACTCCATCACCATGCAATCCTCGAAGCCGAGATCGGCGCCGCGCGCGATCGCCAAGCGCGTCACCTTCTGGCAGAGGGGCGATTTCTCAGCCATGGCTTTCAAGGTCGCTTGGGCCCATTCGCCCCCTTCCGCCCCGAGCGCCGCCTCGATGGCCTCGACATTCGGCGCGGCGAAGCACCGGTCGATGGCTTCGCGGTGGGCGACAAGCGGCGGCGGGCCCGGCGCCTCGGCGAATTCGGAAAGCACCTCGTCGACGATCTCCCGCGCATCGGTGTCGAGACCCGGATGGCGAAGCGCGGCGACGAGCTCATCGAGGCGCGCGCTCGGCACGGCGTGCGTCGCGAGGCCGGCATAGTGGCAGTCGGCCGCCTTCAAGCGCGCGCCGCTGAGGCCGAGATAGGTGCCGATCCGTCCCGGACAGCGGGGAAGGAAATAGGTGCCGCCCACATCGGGGAAGAGGCCGATCCCCGTCTCCGGCATGGCGAAGAGCGTGCGCTCCGTCACGACCCGGTGCGAGCCATGGACCGAGACGCCCACGCCGCCGCCCAAGGTGACGCCGTCCATGAGCGCCACGTAGGGCTTTGGGTAGCGCTTGATGCGGCGGTTGAGGTGGTACTCCTCGCGGTAGAAATCGGCGGTCAGCGTGTCGGTCTTCGACCGGCCCGACTCATAAAGGGCGCGGATGTCGCCGCCGGCGCAGAACGCCCGCTCGCCCGCGCCGCGGATGACGACGATGCGCACCGACCTGTCGTCCGCCCAGGCGGCCAGCTGCCGGTCGAGCCCCCGCACCATGGCGAGCGTCAATGCGTTCAACGCCTGGGGCCGGTTGAGGGTGACGACGCCGACGCCCGCGGCACGGTCGATGAGAATCTCGGGCGCGTCCGTCACGCGGTCATCCACCGGCCAAGAGGCGCCGCGCGATGATGAGCCGCATGATCTCGTTGGTCCCTTCGAGGATCTGGTGGACGCGCACGTCGCGCAGGTAGCGCTCGATCGGGAAGTCCTGGAGATAACCGTAGCCGCCGTGGAGCTGGAGCGCCTCGTTGCAGACGCGGAAGCCCACATCGGTCGCGAATCGCTTGGCCATGGCGCAGTGGAGCGTCGCGTCCGCGCTTCCCGCATCGAGGCTTGCGGCCGCCCGGTGCACCATGAGGCGCGCGGCCTCGAGCTCCGTCGCCATGTCGGCGAGCTTGAACTGGAGCGCCTGGAACTCGGCCAAGGTCTTGCCGAACTGCCGGCGCGCCGCCATGTACTCGCGCGCGCGATCGAGGCATTCGCGCGCAGCGCCCAGCGAGCACGCCGCGATATTGATGCGGCCGCCGTCGAGCCCGCGCATCGCGATCCGGAACCCGTCGCCCTCCTCGCCCAATCGGTGCGATTCCGTCACCTCGCAATTCTCGAAGTTGACGGCGGCGGTCGGCTGGCTGTGCCAGCCGAGCTTCGCTTCGCGCTTGCCGAAGCTGAGACCGGGCGCGCCCTTCTCGACGATGAAGGCGGAGATGCCGGCGGCCCCTTCCCCGCCCGTCCGCGCCATGACGACATAGATGTCGCTGACCGTGGCACCGGAGATGAAGGCTTTCGCTCCGTCGAGCAGGTAGTGGTGGCCCTTGCGCGCCGCGCGCGTCTTGAGCGAGGCCGCGTCCGAGCCCGCGCCGGGCTCGGTCAGGCAGTAGCTCGCGAAATGCTCCATGGAGGCGAGCTTGGGGAGGAAGTGGCGGCGCTGCCGTTCGGTCCCGAAGGCATCGATCATCCACGCCGCCATGTTGTGGATCGAGATGTAGGCGGCCGTCGAGGGACAGGAGGCCGCCAGCTCCTCGAAGATGAGCGTCGCATCGAGGCGCCCGAGCCCGGCGCCGCCCACATCGTCCCGCACATAGATGCCGCCGAAGCCGAGGGAGGCACCCTTGCGCATGGCCTCGATGGGAAAGATCTCGTTCCTGTCCCATAGGGCCGCGTGGGGCGCCATCTCGGCGGAGGCGAAGTCGCGCGCCGTCTCGCGAATCGCGCGCTGCTCGTGGGAAAGCTCAAAATCCATGGGAAGCCGAGCATAAGCCCTCGCTCCCCCATGGCAAGCCGGGTTCCCGTGGCCTCCGGTTTGGAGTAAAGATTTAACCTTGTCGGCCGAGAGTATTCGCCACGGACCGACAGGGACGGCGGGCGGCGCGCGCCAGGCGCTCCCAGGCCCGCCAGTGGGGAGACAGCATGGCACCACGGAAACCCAGCGCGACGCCCGCACTCGGCATCTATCCCAAGACCCGCATGCGCCGGAACCGGCGCGATCCCTGGAACCGGCGCCTCGTCGCCGAGAACGTGCTGTCGGCCAATGACCTCATCTGGCCGATCTTCGTGCGCGAGGGCAAAGGCCAACGCGAGCCCGTCGAATCGATGCCGGGCGTCGTGCGCTACTCGGTCGACATGCTCGCGGAGGCCGTGGGACACGCGGCCGAGCTCGGCATCCCCGCCGTCGCCATCTTCCCCGTCATCGATCCCGCGAAGAAGAGCGAGGACGGCGACGAGGCGATCAATCCCGACAACATCGCCTGCCGCGCGATCAGCGAGATCAAGAAGAGCGTTCCAGAGGTCGGCGTCATCATCGACGTGGCGCTCGATCCCTTCACGACCCACGGCCATGACGGGCTCGTGCGGAACGGCTACGTCGTGAACGACGAGACGGTCGCTGTGCTCTGCAAACAAGCGCTCGTCCAGGCGCGCGCGGGCTGCGACGTGATCGCGCCCTCCGACATGATGGACGGCCGCGTCGGCGCCATCCGCACCGCGCTCGACGATGCGGGCTTCGAGCATGTGCGCATCATGTCCTATGCCGCCAAGTACAATTCAGGCTTCTACGGCCCCTTCCGCGACGCGCTGGGCTCGAAGGCCGGCAAGAAGGGCGGCAACGACAAGGGCACCTACCAGATGGACCCGGCCAATTCGGACGAGGCCTTGCGCGAAGTGGCGCTCGACCTCGAAGAGGGCGCCGACATGGTGATGGTGAAGCCCGGCATGCCCTATCTCGACATCGTGCGCCGGGTGAAGGACGGGTTCGGCGTGCCCACCTTCGCCTATCAGGTCTCGGGCGAGTACGCGATGCTGGCAGGCGCCATCGAGCGCGGCTGGCTCGATCCCAACCGCGTCATCCTCGAAGCGATGATGAGCTTCAAGCGCGCGGGCGCCGACGGCGTCCTCACCTACTTCGCGGTCGAGGTGGCGAAGAGGCTCAAGGCGGGGTAGCTCGCGCGAACCTCCGATCGAATCGGCCCCAATCAGAACGATCACAGACCTCATGCTTCGACACGCTCAGCATGAGGGCCGAATTGAAACGTCCTCGTCCTGAGCCTGTCGCCCTGCCTTCGCCGAAGCGAAGCCGCCTCGGCTTCGCGCAGGCAGGAGGACGAGGTCATCCCCGGTCTTTCCGTCCTTCGATCTCCGAGGCTTCACGCCGTTCCTCTCGAATCGTGCGCCGATCGATTGTCTCTCCCTGTTGACCCGGCTCTCGCCCGCGGCCCACAATCGCGGCTTCGGTTGTCTTCCTCGGAGCGAGCGGCATGGACACGGCGAGACTCACGCGCGGCATCGCCGGGCGGCGCGCGCTCGGGCAAACGATCTTCGATGAGCTGAGGCGGAACACGAGCCAGGGCGAGGGCATCTGCCGCCCCTCCTATAGCAAGGAGGAGGATTTCGCCCATCGCTTGCTCGGCAAGAGCGCGGCCGAGCTCGGCTTCGAGGTGAGCCGCGACGCGGCCGCCAACACCTACATGACCTTCCCCGGCCGCGACCGGCAGGCACCCAAGATCGTCATCGGCTCGCACCTCGATTCGGTCGAGGCGGGCGGGAACTACGACGGGGCCGCGGGCGTCGTCGCGGGCCTCGTCGCGATCGCTGGCTTGAAGGATTCGGGCTTCACGCCCAGCCGCGACATCGCGGTCATGGGCATCCGCGCGGAGGAAAGCGCGTGGTTCAACGTCTCCTATATCGGCAGCCGCTCGGCCCTGGGCGTGCTGCCGGCGTCCGTCTACGACACGGCCAAGCGCATCGACACGGACCGCGTGCTGTCCGAGCACATGACGGAGTCGGGTGGCAATCCGAAAGCTCTCCAGCAAGGCAGGCCGCCCCTCCCGCGCGATTCCCTCCACGCCTATCTCGAAGTGCATATCGAGCAGGGGCCGCGGCTCGTGGCCGAGCGCCTGCCCGTCGGCATCGTCGAGGGCATCCCCGGTAATTTCAGGCATCCCGAGATCGTCGTCAGCGGCGGCTACGGCCATGTGGGATCGGCGCGCCAGGACCGGCGCGATGCGGTGATCGCGGCGAGCGCGTTCGTGACGACCCTCGACCGCCTCTGGGAGGAGACGCTCGGCGCCCGTCAGTCCATGGGCATGACGGTCGGGCGCTTCTTCACCGACGCCGCGCACCATGCGCTCACCAAAGTATCGGGACGAGTCGAACTCAGCCTCGACGTGCGCTCGACCGATCCCGTCGTGCTCAAAGGACTCCAGACGCGCGTCCATGCGATGGCGCGCGAGATCGCGGAGGCGAAGCGCGTCACGATCGACATGGGCCGCATCACCCATGCCGAGGTGGGCGTCATGGACAAGACGATCGTCGAGGCGCTCGGGCGCGGCGCCAAGGCGCTCTCGATCCCGCACATGCACCTGCCGAGCCCGGCGTCCCACGACGCCGCCGCCTTCGCCGCCGCGGGCGTGCCGACCGCCATGATCTTCGTCCGCAACGACCACGGCAGCCACAATCCGCGCGAGCACATGGAGATGGACGACTTCATGCAGGCCACGAGCCTCCTCGGCTGGTGGCTCGCCACCACCGGCGCGGCGTGATCGAAGGGAAGGATTGACGACCATGGCGATGCAGATCATCCGCGGCGGGCGCTTGTTGGACGCGCGCGCCCACACGGCGGAACCACGCGACATTTTGATCGACGGCGACACGATCCGCGAGATCGGCCAGCCGGGCATGAAGGCACCGGACGGCGCCAAGGTCATCGACGGCACCGACACGCTCATGCACGCGGGTCTCATCAACTCGCACACCCACGGCCACAGCAACCTCTCGAAATCGGCGGGCGACCGGTGGACGCTCGAGCTGCTGCTCGCCGCCGGGCCCTGGATCAGCGGGGACCGCACGCCCGAGGACAAGTACCTGACGACGATCATCGGCGCGGCGGAGATGATCCTGAAGGGCTGCACCGCGGTCTACGACCTCTTCATCGAGTTCCCGACGCCGTCCGTCGACGGGCTCGAATCCGTCGGGCGCGCCTATGCGGATGCCGGCATGCGCGCGGTCGTGACGGCGGCGGTCATGGACAAGACTCTCTACGAGGCCATGCCGGGCCTCATCGAGGCCATGCCCGAGGCGGCCCAGTCGCAAGTGCGCGGCATGAAGCTCGCGCCGGCCGAGGCGAGCCTGGCTTGCATGCGCGACGTTCTCCACAAATGGCCGCTCGACCGCGGCCAGGTGCGCCCCGCCATCGCGCCCTCGATCCCCATCCACTGCACCGAGGAATTTCTTCTCGGCTGCAAGCGTTTGGCCGATGAGTTCGGCTGCGGCGTCCACAGCCACGTGCATGAGAGCAAGGTCCAGGCGGTCGTGGGCAAGGACCGCTGGGGCACGACCGCGACATCGCACCTCGACAAGCTGGGCCTCCTTTCCCCGCGCTTCACGGTCGCGCACGGCGTGTGGCTCGACGAGGAGGACATGCGGCGCCTGGCCGGCAACGGCTCCCACGTCGCCCACAATCCCGGGAGCAACATGCTTCTCGGCAACGGCATCGCGCGGGTGAAACGCATGCGCGAGCTCGGCGTCAATGTCGGCATCGGCACGGATTCCGCGACCTGCTCCGACAACCTCAACATGTACGGCTCGATGCACCTGGCCTCGCTCGCCTCCAAGGTGCTCGGCCCCGATACGCGGCGCTGGCTCGAGACGGCGGAGGTGTTCGAGTTCGCGACCGAAGGCAGCGCGCGGCTCCTCGGATTCGAGCGGATCGGGCGCCTCGCCGAGGGCTACAAGGCCGACGTCGTGTTCCTTGATCTCAACCACCCCAACTGGATTCCCTTCAACGACCCGACCAACCAGATGATCCATGTCGAGGACGGCACGTCCGTGCGCGACGTGATGGTCGGCGGAAAGTTCGTCGTGAAGGACCGGAAGCTCCTGACCGTCGATCTCGCGGACTTGCGGCGGAAGGCGCAGGCGGCGCTCGAGCGCCTGGCCAAGACCACCCACCGCAACAAGACTCTGTTCGACAAGATCGCGCCCATCGTCGACAGCGTGTGCCCGACGCTCGCGCGCCGGCCCTACCACATAGACCGCTTCGCCATGCCCGGCTTCAACGAAGGCCGCTACACCGACTGACGCAGTTCCGCAAAAGGAGAGTGACCATGCCCCCATTCGATCTCGTCATCCGCGGCGGAGAGGTCGTGACCGCCTCCGAGCGCTTCCGCGCCGACATCGGGATCAAGGGCGGTCGCATCGCGGCCTTGGGCGAGGAATTGGCCAAGGGCGCCGACGAGATCGACGCGCGCGGCAAGCTCGTCATGCCCGGCGGGATCGACGCGCATTGCCACATCGAGCAGAAATCCTCGGTCGGGCTCATGACGGCCGACGACTTCTTCACCGGCACCCGCTCGGCCGCATGCGGCGGCACGACGACGGTGATCCCCTTCGCGGCGCAGCACCGCGGCATGTCGCTCCGCGCGGTCGTCAAGGAGGCCATGGAAAACGCGAGCGCCAAGGCCACGATCGACTACGCGCTCCACATGATCGTCTCGGACCCGACCGAGCAGGTGCTGGGGCAGGAGCTGCCCGCCCTCATCCGCGACGGCATCACGAGCTTCAAGATCTACATGACCTACGACATGCTGAAGCTCGACGACAAACAGATCCTCGACGTCATGGCGGTCGCGCGCCGCGAGGGCGGCTTCGTCATGGTGCATGCGGAGAATTGGGAGGCCATCACCTGGCTCTCCCAGAAGCTCCTCGACTACGGCCACAGCGCGCCAAAATTCCACGCTGTCTCGCGCCCCATGGCGGTCGAGCGCGAGGCGACCCACCGCGCGATCATGCTCTCGGAGCTGGTCGATGTGCCGATCCTCATCGTCCACGTCTCGGGCGCGGAGGCCATCGAGCAGATCCGCTGGGCGCAGAGCAAGGGCCTCAAGATCTACGCCGAGACCTGCACGCAGTATCTGGCGCTCGCGGCCGAGGACCTCGACCAGCCGGGCCTCGAAGGGGCGCGCCACATGTGCAGCCCGCCGCCGCGCGAGCGCTCAAACCAGCCGGCCGTTTGGAACGGGCTCAAGACAGGCGTGTTCCAGGTGCTCTCGAGCGACCACGCGCCCTTTCGCTACGACTCGTCAGGCAAGCTGGCGGGCGGCCCCAAGACCAATTTCAAGAAGATCGCGAACGGCGTGCCGGGCTTGGAGGTGCGCCTCCCCATCCTCTTCAGCGAGGGCGTCGGCAAGGGCCGCATCGACATCCACCAGTTCGTCGCGGTGAGCTCGACCAATCCCGCGCGGCTCTACGGCTTGGCGCCGCGGAAGGGCTCGATCGCCGTCGGCGGCGATGCCGACATCGCGATCTGGGATCCGAACAAGGAAGTCACGATCAGCCAGGACATCCTTCACGACAACATGGACTACACGCCCTATGCGGGGATCAAGGTGACGGGCTGGCCGGTCATCACCTTGAGCCGCGGCGAGGTCGTCTGCCGCGACATGGAGTTCCTGGGCAAGAAAGGCCGCGGCCAGTACCTGCCGCGCGAGCTCTCGCCCATGGCGCAACCCTTGGGCCGCCTCCCCACCGGCTTCGATCCGCATACGGGGGTCTACAAGGGGTAGGACGAAACGCCCTTGGGCGGCCCGCTCTCCGTCGAGAGCGAGAGACCGCCCTTCCTTTGATCCCGTCGCCCGAACGTGCGACGATGGCGCCTCACGGACATCGCGGGAGGGCGCCATGGCGAAATACCGGCTGGTCAGCTTCAAGACATGCCCCTGGGTGCAGCGCGCCGCGATCGTGCTGCGCGAGAAGTCGATCGACTTCGAGTTCCAGCACATCGAGGCCAACAACCGGCCCGACTGGTTCCGCGCCATCTCGCCGCACAACAAGGTGCCGGTGCTGCGCATCGACGACCGGATCTCTCTCTTCGAATCGGCGGCGATCGCCGAATACCTGGACGACGTGCACGCGCCGCGTCTCCATCCCGAGGATCCGGTCGAGCGCGCGATCAACCGCGCCTGGATCGAATACCTGCCGAGCTTTGTCGACCTGTCCTCGGGCCATGCCTACGCCGCGAGCGAGGCCGCCTATGCCAAGGCGGCCGCGGACGTCCCGTCAGCGCTCGGGAAGCTCGAGACGGCGCTCGAGCGCCAGGGCCGCGGTCCCTATTTCAACGGCGCGCGCTATTCGCTCGTCGATGCGGCCTACGCGCCTTTCCTCCAGCGGCATCTCTTCCTCGAGCGCATCAGGAAGCTCGGCCATATCGACAAGTTCCCGCGGGTCAAGGCCTGGGCGGAGGCGCTCTCGGCCCGCCCCTCGACCCACAGCTTCCCGCCCGCCGAGTTCGAGGCCATGTACCGCGACGGGGTGAAACGGCGGAACGTGTGGATCTCGCAGTTCATCGAGGGACCCAAGGCCGCGGCAGAGTAGCGGGCGCCTACGCCGAACGGCCTACGTCCCTTACCGCTCGCAATATGTGCGCACGCTCACTGTCGATCGTCGGACGCGGCTGATAATTTGAGCCGCTGAAGGGCACGCAAGATCGCGGGCGCGGCAGCCCCTTGCCGGCGGCCCGCCGCACAATGGGGAGAGGCGCCATGGCCATCGATCCGAACAAGCTCCAGGCCTTCCTCGGCAAGGCCGTGGGCGACCTCGGCGCCGCGGTGAGCGCGGCGCTGATCGCCATCGGCGACGAGCTCGGCCTCTACCGCGCGCTCGCGGACGGGCGCCTGACGCCGGCCGAGCTCGCCACGCGCACGAATACCAGCGAGCGCTACGTCCGCGAGTGGCTCGGCAACCAGGCCGCCGGCGGCTACGTCGAATACGACGCCGCCGAAGGCAAATACTTTTTGACCGATGAGCAGGCCGCCTGCCTCGCCGATCCCAACGGCCCCGTCGACCTGCCCGGCGCCTATGCCCTCGTTCAGGACCTGTTCCACGTGTTCCCCCGCGCGCTCGAGAATTTCCGCACCGGCAAGGGCATGGAATGGGGCGAGCACCATCCGTGCCTCTTCCACGGCACGGAGCGATTCTTCCGCGCGAGCTACAACATGCATCTCCTCGGCGACTGGCTGCCCAAGCTCGACGGTGTCGTCGCGAAGCTCGAACGCGGCGGACGCGGCGCCGACATCGGCTGCGGGCACGGGGCCAGCACCATCCTCATGGCCAAGGCCTTCCCGCGCTCGGAGTTCATCGGCTACGACTACCACGCGCCCTCGATCGAGGTCGCGCGCCGGCGCGCGGCCGAAGCGGGCGTCGCCAACGCGCGGTTCGAGGCGGCGGACGCGACGAGCTACGCGGAACGGGGTTTCGACCTCATCGCCTTCTTCGATTGCCTCCACGACATGGCGAATCCCGTCGGCACGGCCGCGCATGCGCGCCGCGCGCTCAAGTCAGACGGGCACTGCATGATCGTCGAGCCCTTCGCGGGCGACAGGGTCGAAGACAACTTGAACCCCGTGGGGAGAGTCTTCTACGGCGCCTCATCGCTCATCTGCGTGCCGGTCTCGCTCGCCCAGAACGGCCCGGCGCTCGGCGCCCAGGCCGGCGAGGCGCGCTTGCGCGAGGTCGTCGTCACCGGCGGCGGATTCTCATCCTTCCGGCGCGCGACGGAAACGCCCTTCAACCTCATCCTCGAAGCGCGGCCCTGATCCGAAGCGCGCGCGGAGAACGACGCGCCGCCTTTCCCAGGCCACGCCCCTCACTCGAAGGCGGCCGTGAGGTCGCCCGCATTCGCGCGCACGCCCGCGAGCGGCTCGAGCGCGAAGCGCCGCGTGATGAACTTGATGATCGAGGTCGTGTCGTATTGCGTGTGGTCAACGTGGCGCTTCTTCGCGAACGGCGAGACGATGATGAGCGGCACGCGATTCCCCGGCCCCCAGCGGTCGCCCGCCGGCGGCGGCACGTGGTCCCAGAATCCGCCGTTCTCGTCATAGGCGACGATGATCGCCGTCTTGCGCCAGAGCGCCGTGTTGGCCTGGATGCGCTGGATGAGCGAGACGATGTGCCGGTCGCCCGAGAGCACCTCGGCGTAGCCCGGATGCTCGTTGAGGTTGCCCTGAGGCTTGTAGAAGGCGACCTGGGGCAAGGTGCCGGCGTCGATGTCGCGGAGAAATTCGCCGCCGTCCTTCAGATGCTCGGCCCGGTCGGCCGTGCCCGGCGCGAAGCGGAGGAAATAGTTGAAGGGCTGGTGGTGCGGCTGGAAGTTGACCTTGCCGTTGTCGTAGATGATCGCGCGGTCGGCCAGCGCCTGGTTCCACGCACCCGCATACCAGGCCCAGCTGACGCCTTTTTCCGAGAGCGCGTCGCCGATGGTGCGCGCTGTCTGCGGCGGCATTCGCATCTTCGCCGCGGGATCCGCCAGCAACGGATCGCCGTCCGCGGCGGGCTTGATTCCGCTCGGCTGGTAGGGAGGCTGGAGCGTGTTGACGCCGTAGCCGTCCGGCGTCACGGCACCGTCGGCCAAGGCCGGCGGCCCGTCCATCGCGGATGCGGGTGAATCGGCCTTGCGTGCAAGCCGCCCCTCGCCGTCGAGCGTCGCGCGGATCGAGGCGTCCGCGTCCTTGAACTCGGGCGTGCAGGCGCAGACGAGCCAAAAGTGGTTGAGCATGGAGCCGCCGAAGGCGCCCATGAAGGCGTGGTCGGCGAGCGTGTAGCGCCGCGCGATCGACCACATCGGCAGTTTCGATCCGTCGTAGTAGCCCATGACGAGGCCGCCCGCATCCGAGACGGCGGCGAAGCGGTCGTTCCGCCCGCCATCGATCTGCTCCTGGTTCTGGTAGAAGCGGTGGACGAGGTCGCGCGTCGGCACGCTCAACGGCTTGGCGACGGGCTTCCGGTCGATGCGGAACGGCCGGTTGGGAAGGCCCGTGGGATAGCTCGGATCGGCCGTGCCGCCGGCATCCTTCTTGTCCGACCAGACCGGCGGCAGGGCGCTCAAGACCGCGCCGTTGCGGTCGACCTGCGGCACGTCATGCGCGAGCGCATCCTTGATGCCGCGAGCTCCGGGATAAAGGCCGTAGAGGTTGTCGAAGCTCCGATTCTCCGCGTAGATCACGATGATGTGCTCGATGCGGTCGATCGACGCGGCGCTTGCCGCCGACGCGCACGCGGCGCTTGCCGCGGCCAAGACCGAGACGACGCATCGGATCAATCGCCCTACGTCCATGAGTCCCTCCATTGCTTATTCCCGGTCACGCCCGACCGCGAAAGCGCCCCGCCGATCGACGAGACAGTATGGCGTCTCCGTGACCGTTTCGTTGCAGGCAGGCCCGCGACATGGCGCCTCGGCAACGGCCACCCCCTTCGACGCCAAATCGGCGGCACTGTCAACCGAAGAGGCCAGCGGCGGCTAGGACCGCGTCGTCTCCATGAAGAACCGCGCGATGGCGCGGTCATGCCAGGGCGCCTTGTGGCCCCGCGCGTGGAAGCCGACATGGCCGCCCGATTCCGTGAGCACCGGCCGCAGCATGGCGTTTCTCGGCCAATCGTACGCAAGGTACGGGCGCGGCGGAATCCACGGATCGTCGAGCGCATGGATGACGAGCGTCGGCACCCGCACGCCGTCGAGATAGGCCTTGGCCGAGCAATGGGCGTAGTAATCGTCGGCGCCCGTGAATCCGTTGCGCGGGGCAACGAAGGTGTCATCGAACGCATAGACGCTCCGCGCGCGCCGGATCGCGATCCGCTCCGCATCCGAGAGCGCCGCCGGCGCCGCGAGCGCTTCCTGCTTCATCGCGAGGATCATGTAGAGGTGATAGAGCGTGTTGCGCCACGCCATGAGGCGCTGGCCAGCCTCCGCAAGGTCGATCGGCGCCGAGATGACCGCGGCCGCGCGGAAGGGTGCCGCCGCCCCTTCCTCGCCGAGATATTTGAGCAGCATGGAGCCGCCGAGCGAGAAGCCGACCGCGACGATGCCGTTCGCCGTCACATGGCGCGGCAGCGATGCGAGAGCGCGCCGCAGATCGTCCGAGCGCCCCGCATGGTACTGGTCGCGGCAGAAGGCGCGGCTCGGCCCTGCGCCCCGGAGGTTCAAGCGCAGCACGGGGAAGCCCTCGCCGAGGAACCACGCGGCCGAGGCGCGCACATAGGCGCTGTCCTCGCAACCCGCGAGGCCGTGGATGATGACGACCAACGGCCGCACTGGCGCCCGCTCGACCGCCGCGCCATTCGCGTGGTAGGCGGCGGCCAGCGAATCGCCGTCGCCGAGCGGCAGGAGAATTCGCACGGCCGGCCACCGGTCGAGATTCGCGCTCGGCCGCACGAGGAAGTTGCGCACCGTCTGGAGATCGCCGCCCCACCACGGCCCGCGCGGCCCGAATCGCTCTGCTGAATCGCCGATCCCGTGCATCGGTCTCATTCTAATCTGCGCGCTCAATTTTAATCTGGGCGCATAGTTTAATCTGGACGAACAGGGCGCCAAATCAATTGCCGCGCCCGCCCCCACGCGGCACACTCCGCGGCACCGCAACACGCTTGGTCACAGTTTCGCCACACGAATGATGACCGTGTCCCTCATGCGCACCAATACGAGCGCCGTCTCTTGAGACGAGCCCTGAGGCTCCTCGTTCCTCTGGCCTTCCTCCTCGTCCTCCCGTTTGCCGCGGGAGCGGAGTTCGAGGCGGGACAGCGTGCCTACGACCAGGGCGATTTCGCGATGGCCTTGCGCGAGTGGCGGCCGGCGGCCGATGCGGGCCATGCGGGCGCGCGGAACGGTCTCGGCCTTCTCTATCGCGACGGCAAGGGCGTGGCGCCGAGCGATGCGGAGGCCGTCGCCTGGTTCCGCCTCGCGGCCCAACAGGGCTCGGCCGAGGCCGAGAACAATTTGGGCGTCATGGCCGAGGAAGGGCGCGGCGTCGCCCAGAACGATGCTGAGGCCGTGCGCCTCTACCGGAGCGCCGCGGAGAAGAAGCTGCCGGCGGCCGCAAGCAATCTCGGCCTCATGTATGCGAGGGGCCGCGGCGTGCCTCGCGACGACCAGGCGGCCGTGCGCTGGTTCCAGCTCGCGGCCGCGCAAGGCTATGCGCCGGCGCAGCACAATCTGGCCTTCATGTATGTCGAGGGGCGCGGCGTCGCGCAGAATTTCGCCGAAGCCGTGCGCTGGTACCGCCAGGCCGCGGCGCAGGGCCACGCGGCGGCGCAGAACAACCTCGGACGGCGCTACGAGCTTGGCCAGGGAGTCGCGACCGACGAGGCCGAGGCCGCGCACTGGTACCAGCTCGCAGCCGCTCAGGGGCGCACGGAGGCACAGTTCAACCTGGGGCAGCTCTACGAGGATGGGCGCGGCGTGCCACGCGACCTGGCCGAGGCGCGCCGCCTCTACGAGCAGGCGGCGGCGAAATACCCGCCGGGGCGCGAGCGCGACGACGCGATCAAGGCGCGCGACCGCGTGAACGCCAAGCTCGCGGCCGCGATCGGCGAGCCGGCACTCGCCGGCGCGTGGCGAAGCACGACCGGCGCCCGCCAGTCGCTCACCATCAGGGACACGGGCGACTATCTTCTTCTCACGACGACCGCCGCGGGCGGCGAGACGCGCGAGACGGGCCGCTGGTTCGCCAAGGACGGGCGCGCCACGCGCATGGCCCAGGGCCGCACGGTCGAGCTTCGCTACCGTCTCATCGACCCCCAGAGCTTCGAGACTGCCCCGTCGGGCGGGGCCTGGACGCGCTGGGTCCGCGCCGGAACCTGAGTCGCGCCGAAGAGCGCGATTGCCGCAGGCGAGACCAAGGCCCACACTCGGATGCGCGCTTCGTCCGGCTCCGACGCCGGATGGCGTCGCGCGCTCGAGAGGAGGCTCCATGGAACTCAACGGCAAGACGGCCCTCATCACCGGCGGGACCTCCGGCATCGGCGCCGCGACGGTCGCGGCCTTCGCCCGCGAGGGCGCGCGCGTGCTCTTCACGGGCCGCGACCGCGCACGCGGCGCGCGCGTCCAGGCGGCCTGCGCAAGTGATCAGGTCACATTCCTGCCCGGCGACCTGAAGGATACCGAGTTCACCCACGGCCTCGTCTCCCAAGCGATCCGCCAACTCGGCTCGCTCGACATCCTTGTCAACAATGCGGGCCTTCTCTATCGCACGGCCCCCATCGACACGAGCGACGCCCATTGGCGCGAGATGTTCCAGGTCAACGTCGATTCGGTGTTCGTGCTCTCGCGCGCGGCCGTCGAGGCCATGCGGGCCGCGAAGACGCGCGGCGCGATCGTGAACGTGGGCTCCGAGACGAGTCTCGTCGGCGCCAAGGGCCTCGGCGCCTATGCCGCGACCAAGGGAGCGGTCGCGCTCCTCACGCGCTCCATGGCGCTCGACCATGCCGAGGAGGGCATCCGCATCAACGCCGTCTGCCCCGGCGAGGTGCACACGGCGATGCTCGAATCGGCGATCACCCAGCGCGGCATGAAGGTGCCCGAGGGCCTCGGCGTTCTCGCGAGCCACGTGCCTATGAAGCGCGTATCCCAGCCCGAGGAGATCGCGGAGACAATCCTGTTCCTCGCCTCCCAACGCGCGAGCTACATCACCGGCGCGCTTCTCTCGGTGGACGGCGGCACGACCGCGCGCTAGACCCGTCGATATCGGGCAGATCGCGCTTCAGCCGGTGGCTCGTCGTGATGCAAGATCCGTATCGGCCGCGAAGGAAGGAGATGTCTCGTGACAGCCATCGTCCTCGCTGGTGAGGCGCGCGATCCATCTCGCTTCACCGCGCTTCGGCGCGCAGCCGCCGCGACCACGGCGCGCCACCCGTTCTTTTGGGGCGTCGTTCTCATGGTCCTGACCACGAGTCTGTGGGGCTTGACCTTCCTGCCGCCGATCGCCATCCCCGACGCCACAGCCACCGAAGTCGCGTTTGGCCGCTTCCTCGTGTACGGCCTCATTTCGTCTCTCACGCTCGATCTCGGCCGCCTCTTGCGCCTGCCCGCAGGGATCCTCGTGCGCGCCCTCCTCTTCGCCCTGGCCGGCAACGTCGTCTATTACGTCGTGCTCATGGTGGGCATGCGGCTCGCCGGCGCCACGATGGGCGTGCTGATCATCGGCTTGCTTCCCGTGACGGTCTCGGTCGTCGGGCAATTGCACGCCGATGCCCGCGCGCTCAAGGGTCTCGCCGTTCCCTTCTTGCTGTTCGGGGCCGGCGTGATCTTTTTCAATGCGGCACGGACCGATTTCTTCCGCGACGTCTCCCATCTCTCGTTCGTCGGCCTTCTCTGCATCACGGCGAGCCTCGCGATGTGGACCTGGTACGCCATTGCCAACGCCCGCTTTCTCAAGGCGACGACCGTGGTTTCCGCGAAGGAATGGAGCTCCATCATCGGAATCCTCTCGCTCATCGTGTCCCTCGCCGGCCTTCCCGTCAGTTGGTCGCTCGGCCTTGCGCGCGATCCGAGCACCCTGAGTGTCCCGGATTTGTCCCAGCTCGCGCTCTGGAGTGTCCTTCTCGGCGCGGGAACGACCTGGCTCGGCACGGTCCTTTTCAACATGGCGTCCAAGCTTCTTGAGGTTTCGGTGCTCGGCCAACTCATCGTCTTCGACGTGATTTTCGGCACGATCTATGTATTGATGGTGATGGATACGGCACCTTCGATTTTCGAGCTGGCAGGCTTGGCGGTAGCCCTGTTCGCAATCTGGCTGTCAGTCCATCGGCTTCAGCGCCTTGGGCAACCGTAAGTTGTCCGAGTGTCGGGGCTGTCGCCGACGCACGGCTAGGCGCGGCAACCGCCCATGGGACACGCGGCAAAGCATCTCTAAGGCATCTCCAGGGAGTCTGACGCCGTGCCTCCTCGAACATTGACTGCCCAGTGCTGCGTCGTGGGCGGAGGCCCCGCGGGGCTCGTCGCGGGCCTCTTGCTCGCGCGCGCCGGCGTCGAGGTCGTCGTCCTCGAGAAGCACGCGGATTTCCTCCGCGACTTCCGCGGCGACACGATCCACCCCTCGACGCTCGAGGTCATGGCCGAGATCGGCCTCCTCGACGGGCTCCTCACGCTGCCGCACCAGAAGGTGCCGCGCCTCGCGGCGCAATTCGGCGACCAGCTCGTGCAGATGGCCGATTTCGGCTCCCTTCCCACGCGCTGCAAGTTCATCGCCATGATGCCGCAATGGGACTTCCTCGACTTCCTCGCGGCGGAAGGGCGGCGCTATCCCGCCTTCAGGCTTTTCAATTCGGCCGCGGTGACCGAGCTCATCGAGACGGGCGAGCGCATCGAGGGTGTGCGCGCCGCGACGGCCGAAGGACCGCTCGAGGTACGGGCGAATCTCGTCCTCGCCGCCGACGGCCGGCACTCGACGGTGCGCGCGGCGGCGGGCTTCACGGTCGAGGAACTGGGCGCGCCCATGGACGTGCTGTGGTTCCGCCTGTCGCGCGCGGCGAGCGATCCCGCCGACACGATGGGCCGCTTCGATCCCGGCCGCATCTTCATCATGATCAACCGCGGCAGCTACTGGCAGTGCGCCTATGTGATCCCCAAGGGCGATCATGAGCGCGTGAAGGCGCTGGGGTTGGATGCGTTCCGGCGGGGTGTCGCCGCGGCCGCACCCTTCGTCCGCGACCGGACGGGCGAGATCGCGAGCCTCGATGATGCGAAGCTGCTGACTGTGCGAGTCGATTTCCTGCCGCGCTGGTACAGGACAGGGCTTCTCTGCATCGGCGACGCGGCGCACGCCATGTCGCCCGTCGGCGGCGTCGGCATCAACCTCGCGATCCAGGACGCCGTCGCCGCGGCGAACATCCTGGCCGAGCCGCTCAAGGCCGGACGGCTCACCCTCGATCATCTGCGACGCGTGCAGGCGCGGCGCGAATGGCCGGTGCGCATGACCCAGCGCGTCCAGGTCTTCGTCCAGAACCGCGTGATCCGCCCGGTCCTCGGCGAGGGCGAGGCGGTGCGCCCGCCGCTCATCCTCCGCCTGATGCAGCGCCTGCCGGTCTTGCAGCGCATCCCGTCGCGCCTGATCGGCATGGGCTTCCGCCCGGAGCACGTGCGGACGACGGTCGCCTGAGTCCCCTGCCGACTCGCGCGCGAGGCGGCGGCGTCTCAGCCCTTTCCCACCTTGTCCACCGACGGCAGGCCGATGAGGTCGACCGTGCGGGCACCGGCCTCGATCTTCGCGACCATCTCCACTTCCTTCGCCATCCGCGCGCGGCAGCGTTCGAGCAGCCCGGCCATCTGGTCGGGGCGGACCACGGCGATGCCGTCATCGTCGCCGACGAGGAGGTCGCCCGGCGCGACCGGCACGCCGCCGCACTGGATCGGCGCGTTGATCGCCCCGCCCCAGCCCTTGTGCGGTCCCGCCGGCACGCCGCCCCGCGCGTAGACCGGCACGCGCGAGCGGCGGAGCTCCGCGAGGTCGCGCACCGCGCCGTCGACGACGACCGCGGCAAGACCCTTCAACTCGCCCGCACGGTGGAGGATCGAGCCCCACACGGCGGTCCTGAGGAATCCGCCGGCGTTGACCACGAGCACCGCCGCGGGCCAGGCGATGGTGAGCGCGTAGTGAAGCGCGCTGTTGTCAGCGACCATGCATTCGACGGTCAGGGCCTGGCCGACGAAGCTCGAGCCTGTCGCCACGGGCTTGATCGCCGCGTCCATGGCACCCGCGCGATTGAGCTCGTCGGTCACGATCGCGGCGGGGACGCCCTGCCAGGACGCGATGACACGCGCATCGAGGAGCGGTTTCGGGGCGGGGTTGAGCGTGAGCGCCATGGCGTTTCCTCCGGTTGGGTGGGTGCGGTCGCGGAACGGTCTCAGCTCAATACACGCCGGTCTCGCGGATGGCCGCGCCCGTGAAGATGCGCTCGATGCCGAAGCGCGTGAGATCGAGCGTGCGGTATTTGCCATGGACGATGAGCTCGGTGATCGCGCGGCCCGCCGCCGGCGCCTGCATGATCCCATGGCCCGAGAATCCCGTGACGACATAAAAATTCTCGATACCCGGATAAAGGCCGATGAGCGCGTTCTGGTCGAGCGTGTTGTAGTCGTAGTGGCAGCAATAGGCGCGGACGAGCTTCAGGGCCTCGAAGACCGAGCTGCGTTCCGCGAGCTCGGGCCAGATGCGCTCCTCGAAGAGAGCGTAGTCGACGTCGAAATCCTCGGTCGCGGGATCGGCGTCCTCGGGCGGCGAGATGACGCAGAGAAGGTGCTTGCCCTCTGGCCGGCAGCCGGCACCGTTGGTGTGAAGGATCAGCGGACTCGGCGGAATGGGCACGGACGCGCTCACGATGAAGCCGCAGCGCTTCCTCGGCTCGACCGGGAGATCGACGCCCGCCATGCGCGCGACTTTGGCCGCATCGCGCGCGCCCGCGGCGTTGACGACCGCGCCCGCCTCGATGCGCGCGCCTGACTTGAGCGTGACCCCGGTGAGGCGCCCGCCGGTGCGCGCGATCCCCGTCACCTCGTCGGCGATGTATTCAACGCCGAGCGAACGCGCCTTCCTGCGAAGAGCCATGACCAGCCCGTGCGGGTCGAACCACCCCTCGTTCCGCTCGCCGAGGAAACCGCCGGCGAGGTCGTCGACGTTGAGCCACGGAAATTTCGCCGTGAGGCGATCCGGCGGCAGGAAGGTGATCTCCGCGCCATTGGCGCGCTGCACCTTGTGGTTCTCGGCCAGGATGGGAAGCTGGGCCTCTTTCGCGAGAAGGAGGTAGCCGTTCTCGCGGAAGCCGATATCCGGCGCCTCTCCGTCAACCGCCAAGAGGCGCCCCGCTTCCTTCATGAACGTGGCGCCGAAGAGCGTCATGCCGATATTCTCGGGCGTCGAGAACTGTTGGCGGATACCGCCCGTCGCGCGGGAGCTCGAGCAGGTTTCGTAGCTCGGATCACGCTCGACGACGAGGATCGAGCCCTTGAAGGAAGGGTCCGAGGCCAGGAAATAGGCCGTGGCGCTGCCCATGCCGGCGCCGCCGGCGATCACGATGTCGTAGCGTTTGGCCATGATGGTCCCGTCACTCCCCGATGAGCCATTCCGCCACCGTCTTGATCTGCGTCTCGTCCATGAGCGCGGGGGCGTGGCCCGTCCCTGGGATCTCGCGCAGTGCCGCGCGCGGGCCGCGTCGCATCATCTCCTCCGCCGTCCGCGCGAGCAATAGGTCGGATTCGGCCCCCCGTATGACGAGGGTCGGACAACGGATCGCGTCCCACACCGACCACAGATTGACGTCCTGGAAGATGCCTCCGCGAAACGGATCGCCGATCGCGGGATCGTAGCGGAGACGCCACCGCCCTCCCCCGTCCGGCTCGACGCCGTGCGCAACGACGTGCCGCCACTGCGCATCGGTGAGCGCGCCGAACGGCGCCATCACGCGGCGGAAATAGATTTCGGCTTCTCCTTCGTCGGCGAATCGCGGATCCTTGCCGACATAGGTGCCGAGCCGCTGAAGCGCGGCCCTCGGAATGAACGGCCCCACGTCGTTGAGCACGAGGCGCCGGATGGGCGCGCCCGCGCGAGCGGCGAGCAGCATGCCGATGAGCCCGCCCATGGAGGTCCCCAACCAGTCGACCTCGCTCGCGCCGAGTCGCGCGATCAGCGCCGCCATGTCGGCGCAGTATTGTGGGTAACCATACTGGGTCTTGTCGGCGAGACGGTCGCTCGCCCCGCGCCCCACCACGTCCGGGCAGATGACGCGGTAGCGGCGCGAGAGTGCCGCCGCGATCGCATCGAAATCGCGGCCGTTCCGCGTCAGGCCGTGGACGCAGACGAGCACGCGCGGGTTGTCCCGCTCGCCCCACTCGGTGTAAGCGATCCGATGGAAGCCGCCGGCGCTGAGCGCCATGAGGCTGCGTGACTCGACCGGGGCTTCCGGATATACCCGTCCGAACACCGACGCCCCGCGACGGAGGGCGTCCTTCCAATGCGAGAGCGGCATGAAATCTCCTCCGCGCGGCCTCGTGATCGCGGCACCCGGACAGGCCGACAAGGCCGGCTGGCGTGTGCTCTATAACGGGTATGCGGCGTTTTACAAGGTCCCCATGACGGACGCGATCGCAGACACGGTCTGGGGCTGGATCCACGACCCCGACCACGAAGTCGAAGCGCTGGTCGCGAAGGACGCGGACGGACAGCTCGTCGGCCTCGCGCATTTCCGCGCGATGGCGCGTCCCTTGGCCGGCGCAGTCGGCGCCTTCCTCGACGATCTCTTCGTGGCGCCCGAGGCGCGCGGCACGGGCGTCGCGGATGCGCTGACGGCGCGCCTCACCGAGATCGCGCGCGAGCGGCGCTGGCAGGTCATTCGCTGGATCACGGCCGAGACCAACTACCGTGGCCGGGCCTTCTATGACCGCATCGCAACCAAGACCCAGTGGCTGACCTACGAAATCCGCCCATGACGGCTGCCGACGGCAATCTCTACGCCCTCTTCCGGTCGCGCTTTCCCGCCGATCGGCGCGAGACCGTCATCGAAACGGAGACGGGCCGGCGATACAGCTACGCGGATCTCGAGACCATCTCCGGCCGCTACGCGCGCCTCCTGCGCGAAACGGGCATAGCACCCGGCGACCGCGTGCTCGTGCAGACGGAGAAATCGCCCGAAGCCTTGTTCCTCTATCTCGCGTGCTTGCGCGCGGGCGCCATCTACGTACCGCTCAACATCGCCTACCGGGCGGCGGAGCTCGCCTATTTCATCGGCGACGCCGAGCCGCGCGTCATCGTGTGCGATCCCGCGGCACGCGCCGCCATCGAGGAGCCCGCGCGCGCGGCCCGCGTCGCGCGCCTCTTCACGCTCGATGCGTCGGGCGCCGGCACGCTCGTCGACGAGAGCGGGAGTCTGCCGCCGCTCGATGCGGATGCCGCCCTGCACACGGACGACACGGCCGCCATCCTCTACACCTCCGGCACCACGGGGCGGTCCAAGGGCGCCATGCTCACGCACGGCAACCTGTCCTCGAACGCGCTGACCTTGCATCGCGCGTGGGGATTCCGTCCGGGCGACGTGCTCCTCCACGCCCTGCCGATCTTCCACACCCATGGCCTGTTCGTCGCGAGCAACTGCGTCCTCCTCAACGGCACCGGCATGCTGTTCCTCGCCAAGTTCGACGCGGCGACGGTGATGCGCCTCCTGCCACGCGCGACCGTGTTCATGGGCGTGCCCACCTTCTATACGCGCCTTCTTGCCGAGAGCCGCTTCGACCGCGAGACCTGCCGGACCATCCGCCTCTTCATCTCGGGCTCGGCGCCACTGCTCGATGAGACCTTCCACGCCTTCCGCGCGCGCACGGGCCACACGATCCTCGAACGCTACGGCATGACCGAGGCCGGGATGATCACCTCGAACCCGCTCGACGGCGCGCGCATCGCCGGCAGCGTGGGCCCGCCCCTCCCCGGCATCGAGGTGCGCGTCGCGGCCGATGACGGTCGCCTTCTGCCCCAGGGCGAGACCGGCGTCCTCGAGATCCGCGGCCCCAACCTGTTCAAGGGCTACTGGCGGATGCCGGAGAAGACGAAGGAGGAGTTCCGCGCGGACGGCTTCTTCATCACCGGCGACGTCGCGCGGATCGATCAAGAGGGCTACGTCTCGATCGTCGGCCGCGCCAAGGACCTCATCATCTCCGGCGGGTTCAACGTCTACCCGAAGGAAGTCGAGATGCAGATCGACGCGATCGCCGGCATCGCCGAATCGGCGGTGATCGGCGTGCCGCACCCCGATTTCGGCGAGGCCGTTGCGGCCGTCGTCACGACAAAGCCCGGTGTCGCAGCACCTTCGGCCGAGTCCATCATCGCCACGCTCAAGGGCGAGCTTGCCAACTTCAAGGTGCCAAAACAGGTATTCTTCACCGACGACCTGCCGCGCAACGCCATGGGCAAGGTCCAGAAAAACGTGCTCCGCGACCGCTACAAGGATACGTTCCGACCCGCATGACCGCCCGCGACGAGTGAAGGTGCAAGGCCGTGGATCTGACCGCCTTTGGAGCCCTGACCTTCGACTGCTACGGAACGCTCATCGACTGGGAGACGACGATCCGCCTCGATCTCGCGACCTGGGCGATCGAGGCGGGGCTCGATGTCGATGAGGACGAGATGCTGGCGGCCTTCGCCGCGGCGCAGCGCGAGCATCAAGCTCTCCGGCCGATGAAGCCCTATCCGATCATCCTCCGCGACGCCTTCATCGACGCGGCGCGGCAATGGAGCGGCCGGCCGGCGCCCGAGATCGCCGCGCAGTTCTCCCGCTCCATTTCCCGGTGGCGCCCCTTCTACGACACGGTGCCGGCCCTGGCCTACCTGAAGACGCGCTACCGTTTGGGCGTGCTCTCGAACGTCGACCGGATCTCCTTCGCCGAGACGGCCTCGAAGCTCGCGGTGCCGCTCGACTGCACCGTGACGGCGGACGACGTCGACGCCTACAAGCCCGACCCCGCCCACTTCCGGCGCGCGATCGAGATGTTCCAGCGCCAGGGCATCGCCGCAGCGCGCATCCTGCACGTGGCCCAAAGCCGGTTCCACGACATCCAGCCCGCGCAGACGCTCGGCCTTGCGACCGTGCGCATCAACCGGCGGCATGACCGCGAGGGGCGCGGCCTCGTCATCGATGCGCCGGTCGAGGCGGACCTCACGCTCCGCTCGCTGGCCGAGCTCGCGGAGCAGGCGCGCGCCGCCTGGGGAGATCGCTAATGTTCAGGCGCCGACGCTCGCCCTCGCGGCACATCCTGCGCGTCTTCGCGGTCCTGGCGCTCATCCTGCTCATGGGCGCCGGTGCGATCTTCCTCTGGTTGCGGAGCGGCCTGCCCCAGATGGAGGGGACGATCGAGACCGAGGACGTGGATGATCCGGTCACGATCGTGCGCGATGCCCACGCCATTCCCCACATCCGCGCCGAATCGGCGAGCGACGCCTATTTCGCCCTCGGCTTCGTTCATGCGCAGGACCGGCTGTGGCAGATGGAGGCCATGCGGCGGGTCGGCGCGGGCCGGCTTTCGGAAGTGGTCGGCGCGCGCGCCATCGAGCTCGACCGCATGATGCGCACCCTCGGCCTCTATCGCCTCGCCGAAGAGAGTTACGCGACCCTGCCGCCCGACGTGCGGGACGCGCTCGATTCCTATGCCGACGGCGTCAATGCGTTCCTCGAGACGCGCCGCGGCGCGCTTCCGCCCGAGTTCCTTCTCCTCGGCTACACGCCGGAGCCCTGGCAGCCCGCCGATTCGCTCGTCTGGGGCAAGCTCATGGAGATGCAGCTTTCGGTCGACTGGCGGAGCGAGCTCCTGCGCGCCCGGCTCCTGCCCAAGCTCGGGCGCGAACGGATCGATGCGCTGTGGCCCGCCGATGCCGACAGCGCGCCGACAACGCTGGCCGCGTCCGACCGCGGCCCCGCGCTCGCATTGCCCTGGTCGATCCCGAAAGGGCTCGACGGCATGTTCGGCGGCGGCGCCTCCAATGCCTGGGTCGTCGACGGGCGCCACACCGCGACGGCGAAGCCCATTCTCGCGAACGATCCGCACCTCGATCCATCGCTGCCGAACCAGTGGTACCTCGTCCACATGTCCGCGCCCGATCTCGAAGTCACCGGCGCCTCGGCCCCCGGCGTCCCCTTCGTCATCCTCGGCCACAATGGACGCATCGCCTGGGGCATGACCTCGAGCCAAAGCGACGTCGAGGATCTCTTCATCGAGCACCTGTCGCCCGACGACCCCGAGATGTACATGACGCCGGACGGCCCCCGCCTCTTCGAGACGCGCGAGGAACGCATCCGCGTGAAGGACGGCGACGACATCGTCATCACGGTCCGCTCGACGCGCCATGGGCCGGTCATTTCGGACGCGCTCACGCCGCAGCGGCGCCCGTCCCCGGACGTCATCCTCTCCCTCGCGACGTCCTACCTCGCGCCCGAAGACACGACGGCGACCGCCATCTATCGCTTGAACCGCGCGCGGAATTGGCAGGACTTCACCGACGCGCTGCGCTCCTTCAACGCGCTGCAGCAGTTCATCATGTACGGTGACGTGGAGGGCAACATCGGCTTCTATGCGCCGGGCCACGTTCCGATCCGGCGCGCGTCCGACGGATTCCTCCCGGGCGACGGATCGGGCGACGCCGCGGACTGGACCGGCTTCATTCCCTTCGACGCCCTGCCCCACGACCTCAACCCGGCAAGCGGGCGCCTCATCAACGCCAACAACCGGCCGGTCGGCCGCGGGTATCCCTACTATCTTGCGCGTTTCTGGGAGGATCCCTACCGCGCGCGTCGCATCGAGCAGCGCCTGGCCGCATCCGCTTCCCACACGCTCGACGAATCGGCAGCGCTCCAGGGCGACACGCTCTCCCTCATGGCGCAAGACGTGCTGCCGGCGCTCCTCGCCCTGCTCGACCCGAACGACGAGGCGGTGCGCGCGGTGGGCGAACGTCTCAGAGCGTGGGACGGCACCATGGCGGAGGACCGGCCCGAGCCTCTCCTCTTCGCCGCGTGGATCCGCGCGCTCAACCGCCGGTTGCTGGGGGATGCTCTCGCGAGCGACCTGCCCCACTACGGCGTCATGGGCGGCGATGCCCTGACGATCGCACTTGGCCCCGCATCGCCCTGGTGTGGCGCCAATCGCATGAGCTGCGCCGACCAGGTGACGGTGTCCCTCAAGGAGGCGCTCGCGGGGCTTGCCGCGCGCTTCGGCGCCGATATCGATCGCTGGCAATGGGGCGCGGCGCATACGGTGCGCTTCCGCCATCGCCTCTTCGAGCACATCCCGCCCCTCGGCCGCTGGCTGGGAATCGAGCTGCCGCTCGCCGGCGACACCTACACGCTCCTCCGTGCCGTGCCGACGCTCATGGCCGAGGAGGATCCCTACCGCGCGATCCACATCGCAAGCATGCGCGCGATCTACGACCTGGCGGACCTCAACCGCTCGCGCTTCATCCTGCCAACGGGACAGTCGGGCCACCCCTTCTCGCGCCACTACCGCGACATGGCGCCGCTCTGGCACGGGCTCGACTACGTCACCATTCCGCGGAGCGCTGGCGAAAGCGAGGGCGGGCGCGTGCTCACGCTCAAGCCCACCCCCACGCCCTGACGCTCCGGGCAGGCACCGCTTGACGGACGACGCGGTCTCGTCCCGAATGCGTCTTGAGGAGATGACGATGCCCGTGACGATCGAGGCCATACGCGCCGCCGCGCGGACGATCGAAGGTGCGGCGATCCGCACGCCCATCGTCCATTCGCGGACGCTGTCCGACATCACGGGCGCCGAGATCCATCTCAAGCTCGAGAACCTTCAATACACCGCCTCGTTCAAGGATCGCGGCGCCTTCGTCAAGCTCTCGAGCTTGAGCGCCGAAGAGCGACGCGCAGGCGTGCTCGCGGTCTCGGCCGGCAACCACGCGCAGGGCGTCGCCTACCACGCGCAGCGCCTCGGAATCCCGGCGACGATCGTGATGCCCAAGGGCACGCCGTTCATCAAGGTGATCCACACCCAGAATTTCGGCGCGGAGGTCATCCAGCATGGCGACGACCTCGCCGGCGCCGCGGAGCACGCCGAGGCGATTCGGCGCGAGCGCAAGCTCACCCTCGTCCACCCCTATGACGACGACCGCATCATCGCGGGCCAGGGCACGGTCGCGCTCGAGATGCTCGCGGACCGGCCGGACCTCGACTGCCTGGTCGTGCCCATCGGCGGCGGCGGCCTCATCGCCGGCATGGCGATCGCGGCCAAGGCCCTCAAGCCGTCGATCGAGATCCACGGCGTGCAGGCCGCACTCTACCCGTCCATGATCCAGGCGCTCCGCGGCGAGGCGCCCCGCGTCGGCGGCCAAACGATCGCTGAAGGCATCGCGGTGAAGCACCCGGGAGAGCGCACGCGTCCCGTGGTGGCGGCACTCGTCGACAGGCTCCACGCCGTCGAGGAGGCGGACATCGAGCGCGCGGTGCTGCTGCTACTCGAGATCGAAAAGACCATCGCCGAGGGCGCCGGCGCCGCGGCACTCGCGGCCGTCATCGAGAACCGCGCTCTCTTCGCCAAGCGCCGTGTCGGTCTCGTCGTCTCAGGCGGCAACATCGACACGCGCCTTCTCGCCTCGATCCTCATGCGCGGTCTCGTCCGGGAAGGACGGCTCGTGCGCCTCCGCCTCGAGATCAGCGACCGGCCGGGGGTGCTCGCCCGCGTCGCCGAGGCGATAGGCGCCGGCGGGGGCAACATCGTCGAGATCTACCACCACCGCCTGTTCTACGACGTGCCGGTCAAGCAGGCCGAGCTCGACGTCGTGCTCGAGACCCGCGACCAGGCCCATGCCGAGGAAATCTGCCAACGCCTCAAAAATGCTGGGTTTCCCGCCCGCCAGCTGGGCGGCACGGCCCGGGCGGAAGTGCCCTAAGCCTCTGACTAAACGGCTTTTTAACCTAAACCCGGCAGTCTCGCCCCAAGAAAGCCGTTCCCGGACGGGTGCGAGGCCAAGGCATGTTCGTCATCGTTGGGCTGCTGATCGTCATAGGCTGCGTGTTGGGCGGCTATCTTGGCGCCGGCGGCAAATTCGGAATCCTGATCCAGCCGCTCGAGCTCGTCATCATCGGCGGCTCGGCCCTCGGTGCCTTCGTCGCCGGCAATCCCAAGGTCGTCGTGACGCGCGCCTTCAGCGCGTTCGGCGCGCTCCTCAAGGGCTCGCGCTACGGCAAGGAAAGCTATCTCGAGCTCATGAGCTTGCTCTTCGTGATCTTCAAGCTCCTCCGCACCAAGGGCCCGCTCGCGCTCGAGCCCCACATCGAGAAGCCGGAAGAGAGCTCCATCTTCCAACAGTTCCCGATCTTCCATAAGGACCATCACGCGGTCGATTTTCTCTGCGACTACCTGCGCCTCCTCACGCTCGGCACCGATTCGCCGCACATCATGGAAGATCTGATGAACGAGGAGATCGAGACGCATCACCTCGAACAGCAGCAAATCACCAAGGCGGTCCAGAACGTGGCCGACGGCTTGCCCGCGCTCGGCATCGTCGCCGCGGTGCTCGGCGTCATCAAGACGATGACCCACATCAGCGAGCCGCCGGAAGTGCTGGGCGGCCTCATCGCCATGGCGCTCGTCGGCACTTTCCTCGGCGTGTTCATGGCCTACGGGTTCGTGGCACCGACGGCGAACGCGCTCAAGAGCACCTACGAGGCGGAGGGCCGCTACCTTGCCTGCATCAAGGCGGGGCTTCTCGCGCACATGCACGGCTACGCGCCCGCTGTCGCCGTCGAGTTCGCGCGCAAGGCGCTCCTCTCGAACGTGCGGCCGAGCTTCCTCGAGGTCGAACAGACCTGCTCTGAACTCCCGCCGATCTCCGCCTGACCATGGCCGACAACCAGCAGCCCATCATCATCAAGAAGGGCGGCGGCGGTCATCACGACGACCACCACGGCGGCGCCTGGAAAGTCGCCTATGCCGACTTCGTCACGGCCATGATGGCGTTCTTCCTCCTTCTGTGGCTCCTCAACGTCACGACGGAAGAGCAGAAGAAAGGCATCGCCGACTACTTCACGCCAGCCAGCGTCTCGCACAACAACAGTGGCGGCGGCGGCATCCTCGGCGGCCAGGCCATGGATACGAAGCAGGTCAAGGTCGGCGAGATGAGCGGCGTGCTGGTCAAGCTGCAGAGCGTGGAGCCGAAACCGGTCTCCGATTCCTCCGAAGGCGAGGAGCGTGAGGTCGGCAAGGAACAGACCGTTTCCGACGCGGACATGAAGAAGCAGCTTGCCGAGCGCGAAGAGCAGCAGTTCGCCGCCGCCGAGCGCGACCTGAAGCAGGCCATCCAGTCGTCGCCGGAGCTGAAGAAGCTCGCTGAGAGCATGATCATCGACCGCACGCCCGAGGGCCTGCGCATCCAGGTCGTCGACCAGGACGGCCTCTCGATGTTCGCGGTCGGGTCGAGCGACCTCTTGCCGCACACGCGCAACCTCATGACCCAGATCGGCCGCGTCGTCCAGAAGCTGCCGAACAAGATCGCGGTGTCCGGCCACACGGATGCGCGCCCCTACGCGAACGACAAGGGCTACAGCAACTGGGAACTCTCCGCCGACCGCGCGAATGCGAGCCGGCGCGCGCTGCTCGATTCGGGCCTGCCGGCCGCGCGCATCTCGCGGGTCATGGGCAAGGCCGAAACCGAGCCGCTCGTGGGCAACGAGCCCCTCAACCCCCGCAACCGGCGGATCAGCATCATCCTCCTTCGCGAAAACCACACGGACGTCCCGTCCGAGCCCGACGTCAAGGCCGACTTGGGCAAGCCGCACGCGGCGGCCAACTAGGCCCTCTCCGGCCGAACCCGCCGAGACAGTGGTGCCGGGCGCAGGCCCGGCGTATTCTGGTCCTTTCGGATCGGGAGCGCCGCCGCGATGACGCAGCAGTCAAGCCGACTGCCACGGTTCTTCTTCCGCACCTCTCCCCAGCCCTGCCCCTATCTTCCGGGGCGGGTCGAGCGGAACATCTTCGCCGAACTCGGCAGCCCCGAGGGTGCGGCCGTCTACGGCGTGCTCGTGCGGCACGGATTCCGGCGCAGTCACCGCATCGTCTACCGACCGGACTGCCCGGGCTGCAATGCGTGCACGCCCGTTCGCGTCGTGGTCCCGGAATTTTCAGCCAGCGAATCGCAGCGCCGCGTCGTGAGACGGAACGCGGATCTCTTCGTTAGTGAGCGCCCGCCCGTGGCGACCGAGGAGCAATACCGCCTCTTCCGTCGCTATGTCGAAGCGCGGCACGGCGAAGGCGAGATGTCGACCATGGACTACGAGGATTTCCGCGGCATGATCGAGGATACGCCCGTGCCGAGCATGGTCGTCGAGTTCCGGGATCCCGCGGGCGCGCTCCAGGGCACGTGCCTCATCGACCGCCTCGAGGACGGCCTCTCGGCGGTCTACAGTTTTTTCGAGCCCACGCTCGGCTCGGCCAGCCTCGGCACGTTCATGGTGCTCTGGCTGATCGAGCGCGTCCGCCGCGAAGGACAGCGCTACGCCTATCTCGGCTATTGGATCGAATCGAGCCGCAAAATGTCCTACAAGGCGCGCTTCCAGCCCCTCGAGGCGCTGGGCACCGACGGCTGGGCCCGATTGGCCGTTTGAGACTCCTCGCGATTGCCCCGGCACGAGCCGGATTGTAAGGTCAGGCCGTTACGCGCGGGCCGGTGCCGCGCCGGTGCGAGCGCACATGGCGGCCGCGCGCCCAGGGCGGGGGAGCAGTTGATTCGGGCGATCGAGCGATGAACCGTCGCGACTTCCTGGGCGGCGCAAGCGCCGGTGTCGTGATCGGGACCGTGGCCGGTTACGGTCTCGCAACGAACAACAAGAGAATCGTCATGCCCGCGGCCAAGCCCGCGGTGCGGGAGCTGCGCCTCATCACATCCTGGGCCAAGGAGACGCCGGGGGTTGGCCCCGCGAGCGAGCGCCTGGCCAAACGCATCACCGACGCGGCAGCGGGCCAGCTCGTGGTCAAGGTCCTCGCGCCCGGCGAGGTCGCGCCGGCGACCGGGTCCTTCGATGCCGTGTCGAGCGGCGCGGCCGAGATGTACTTCGGCCCGGAGTATTACTGGCAGGCCAAGTCGAAGGCGTACAACTTCTTCGCCTCCATCCCGCTCGGCCTGACGGCGGTCGAGCTCGGCGCGTGGATTCGCTTCGGCGGCGGGCAGGCGCTCTGGGACGAATTGTCGGCGGGGTTCAACATCAAGCCGATCCTCGCGGGCAACTCCGGCGCGCAAATGGGTGGCTGGTACACGAAGGAGATACACTCGGTCGAGGATCTCCGCGGCCTTCGGATCCGCATGCAGGGAATCGGTGGCGAGGTCATGCGACGCCTTGGCGCCGTCGTCGCGGCACTGCCCGGCGGCGAGATTCTCGGCGCGCTCGAGTCCGGTTCGATCGACGCGGCGGAATGGATCGGCCCCTGGGGCGACCTCACCTTCGGCTTCTACAAGGTCGCGAAGAATTACTACTTCCCCGGATTCCACGAGCCGTGCACGGCGGTGACGCTCGGCATCAACAAGAAACTGTGGGACGAGCTCACGCCCGAGCAGCGCAATGTCATCGAACTCTCGGCTACTGCCGAGAACGACACGCTTCACGCCGAATTCACCGCCAACAACGCGGACGCGCTCGAGACTCTCGTCGGCCAGCACCAGGTGCAGCTGCGCCGATTCCCCGATTCCGTCCTGTCCGCGATCGTCAAGGTCTCCGAGGAGGTCCTGGCCGAGCTCGCGGCGGGCGACGACATCACGAAGCGGATCCATGAGAGCTACGCGGCCTTCCGCCGGAAAGCCGCCGCCTGGTCGCAAGTCTCCGACCGGGCCTATCTCGATTTCCGGGGCGGCACGCTCCCGTCCGGCTGAGACCGGCCAAGGCCCCTACCCCTTCGCGCCATGCCGTCTCCATAGTGTAATATCCGCGCCTTGCGGGCCGGCCGCTGATCGGAACGATCGCGCGCGGCCGCTCGAATCGAAATGGAGGGGTCATGAAGCGACGTAAATTCCTCAAGACCGCCGGCGTGGGCTTGGCGGCAAGTACGATCGCGGCGCCCGCGATCGCGCAGCAGGCGCTGCCGGAGATCAAGTGGCGCATGGCGACGAGCTGGCCCAAGAGCCTCGACACGCTCTTTGGCGGCCCGGAACTCGTCGCCAAGCGCGTCGCCGCGGCGACCGGCGGCAAGTTCGAGATCCGCGTCTTCGCCGCCGGCGAGATCGTCCCCGGCCTCCAGGTCCTCGACGCCGTTCAGAACGGTACGGTCGAATGCGGGCATACCGCGAGCTACTACTACGTCGGCAAGGATCCGACTTTCGCCTTCGACACCGCCATCCCGTTCGGCCTCAACACGCGCCAGCAGAACGCGTGGATGTACCAGGGCGGCGGCGGCGAACTCATGCGCGAGTTCTTCAAGGAGTACAACGTCCACCCCATTCCCGCCGGCAATACGGGCTGCCAGATGGGCGGCTGGTTCCGGAAGGAGCTCAAGACCGTCAATGACCTGAAAGGCCTCAAGTTCCGGATCGGCGGCTTTGCAGGACAGGTCTTGACCAAGCTCGGGGTGGTCCCGCAGCAGATCGCGGGCGGCGACATCTATCCGGCGCTCGAGAAGGGCACGATCGATGCCGCCGAATGGGTCGGCCCCTACGACGACGAGAAGCTCGGCTTCTACAAGGTGGCCAAATATTACTACTACCCTGGCTGGTGGGAGGGCGGGCCGCAGCTCTCGGTCTACATCAACACGAAGCAATGGGAGTCGCTGCCGAAAGAATACCAGGCGATTCTGGAAGCGGCCTGCGCCGAGGCCAATGTCTGGATGCCCGCGAAGTACGATGCGGAGAATCCGGCGGCCCTGAAGCGCCTCGTCGCCGGCGGCACCAACCTTCGTCCCTTCACCAAGGAGATCATGCAGGCTTGCTACAAGGCCGCCTTCGAGCTCTACGAGGAGACCGCCGCCAAGAACGAGAAATTCAAGAAGGTCTACGACTCCTGGTTGAAGTTCCGCGGCGAGGAATACCTGTGGTTCCGAGTCGCCGAGAACACCTTCGACAATTTCGTCTACGCTCAGACGGCCGCGGCCAAGAAAAACTGACGGCGGGCGAACCATCGTCCAGCGAAAAACCCCGCGAACGCGGGGTTTTTTGTTGGACCGAGGACGGGACGGCGCGGACTCAACCGCCTCCGCCTTTCAAGGAACGCTCGATGGCCTTCGCGGGATCCTCCTCCTCGCCGTCGGACGGCGGCGTCACGTCGCCCTCGGGCGCGCCCAACTCCGGCGTCGGCACCTCGATGTTGATCTGCGAGGGCTCTGCGGCCGGGCGGCGCACGGCGTCGAGCACGAGGGAGGGGAAGGCAATGACGAGCACCACCATGACGAGCTGGATGCAGACGAAAGGCACCGAGCCCCAGTAGATCTGCCCCGTCGTGACTTTCGCGGTCAGCCGTCCCGTCACCTTGTCGATGAAGTCGGATTGGGGCGCCACGCTCCGCAGGTAGAACAGCGCGAAGCCGAACGGCGGGTGCATGAACGATGTCTGCATGTTCACGCCCAAGAGCACGCCGAACCAGATGAGGTCGATGCCGAGCTTCTCCGCGACCGGACCCAGGAGCGGCACCACGATGAAGGACAGCTCGAAGAAATCGAGGAAGAAGGCCAGCACGAAGACCAGGATGTTGACGACGATGAGGAAGCCGACCGGCCCGCCGGGCAGCCCGATCAGCAGGCGCTCGACCCACAGATCGCCGTTCACGCCGCGGAAGACGAGGCTGAACACGGTCGAGCCCACGAGGATGAACAGAACGAAGGAGGAGATCTTGGCCGTGGTGTCGACGGCCTGGCGGAGAAGGGTCCAGCCGAGCTTGCGGCGGGCGACGGCGAGAATCAGCGCGCCGGTCGCCCCCATGGCGCCGCCCTCGGTCGGCGTCGCCACGCCGAGGAAGATGGTCCCGAGCACGAGGAAAATGAGGAGAAGCGGCGGGATTAGCGAGAAGACGACGCGGCGCACGAGCGTGAAGCCGCGGAGGCTCCGCGCCTCGGGCGGCAAGGCCGGCGCCGCATCCGGGCGGAGGATCGTCGTCCCCAGCACGAAAAGGGCGTAGAGCCCGGTCAGCACGAGGCCGGGCGTGAAGGCGCCCTGGTACATGTCGCCGACCGAGCGGCCGAGCTGGTCCGCCATGACGATGAGGACGAGGCTCGGCGGGATGATCTGGGCGAGCGTGCCCGAAGCCGCGATGACGCCCGACGCCAGGCGCCGGTCGTAGCCGTAGCGCAGCATGATCGGCAACGAGATGAGCCCCATCGAGATCACGGAGGCCGCGACGACTCCCGTCGTCGCCGCGAGCAGCGCGCCCACGAAGATGACCGCATAGGCGAGACCGCCTCGAAGCGGGCCGAAGAGCTGGCCGACCGTGTCGAGGAGATCCTCGGCCATGCCGCTTCGCTCGAGGATGAGGCCCATGAAGGTGAAGAACGGAATCGCGAGGAGCGTGTCGTTGCGCATGATGCCGAAGATGCGCTCCGGCAGGGCCTGGAGAAGCTCGGGCGTGAGAAGCCCGAGCTCGATGCCCAAGAGGCCGAAGGCGAGCCCGTTCGCGGCCAGCGCGAAGGCGACCGGATAGCCGCAGAGAAGGAAGACGACGAGGGCCGCGAACATGAGCGGTGCTATCTCGGCGATGATGAACGAGGTCATGGCCCGTCCGTCGCGGATTCGGCGTGGAGACTCGGCGGCTTCGCGGCCGGGTCTTCGATGAGGCCCATGAGGAACGCCACGCGCTTGACGATCTCGGAGACGCCCTGGAGGGCGAGAAGCGAGAACCCGACGGGAATCAGCAGCTTCACCGGCCAGCGGAGAAGGCCCCCCGCGTCGCCCGAAATCTCATGGCGCGTGAAGGATTCGACGAAAACCGGCCAGGACAGGCGGATGACGATGATCGAAATCGGCAGGAGGAAGAACAGTCCGCCCAGGATGTCGATCCAAGTCTGCACGCGGCGCGAGAAGCGGCCGCTCACGATGTCGATCCGCACATGCTGGTTGCGCAGGAGCGTGTAGCCGGCGCAGAGGAGGAACACGGCCGCGAAGAGATACCACTGCACTTCGAGCCAGGCGTTCGAGCTGGTGTTGAGCGCGTAGCGGACGGTGGCATTCCCGGCGCTGACCAGCACGGCGATGAGGATGAGCCATGCGACGATCCGGCCGACGCCGGCGTTCAGCCGGTCGATGAGGCCGCTCAAGGCGAGGAGCGCTTTCACGCCGCTCCCTCCGCGATCCCGCCAGCGCGCGAGGGGCGCATGCGGATCGACACGGTGACCATCACATGCGGCGATGCGTCAGGGGCGAAGGCGCCGGACCAGTTTCCAGGCGAGCGGCATGGCGCAAGCGGCGAGCGCGATCTTCAAGGCATCGCCGAGCAGGAACGGCAAGAGCCCCTTCACGACGGCGGCGCCGAGCGCTGTCTCGGCACCCGTCGCCGCCACATGGGCCGCACCGGGTCCGGCAAAGAAGTTTGTGAGCCAGGAGAGACCGCAGGCGTAAATCACCAGATTGCCCGCGACCATCGCGCCGATGGTCGAAAGGACCGTGCGGCTCCAGCCGCGCTCGGCGAGCCAGCCGACGGCGGCCGCGGCGAAGATGAAGCCGACGAGATAGCCACCCGTCGGACCGATGATGGCCGCGGGACCTGAGGCCCATTTCGCGAACACGGGAAGGCCGACGGCCCCTTCGCCGAGATAGAGCGCCAAGGTGGCGGCACCGAGGCGCGAGCCGTAGGCCATGCCGACGATGAGCACGGCGAAGGTTTGGCCCGTGATCGGCACCGGCCAGAGCGGCACCTGGATCTGGGCCGACGCCGCGACGAAGACGCTGCCGAGAACGGCAAGCAAGACATTGCGGAGCACCGCCGGCATGTCCCGTGCCGGCGCAAGAGCGCCGATGAGCGTCGCGTGAGACGGTGCGCGCATGGAAGTCTCCCTGGTTCGATACCTTCCCCTGCCCGCCCTTATAGCGTGGGGCCTGCCTCAGGCAAACCGATTCGAGCGGGGGAAGCCCGTGGGCGGCAGGCGGCCGGCCTGGGCGCGCTTGCCGATCCAGTCGCCGAGCTCGGTGAAGGAGCGGCTCCGCTCGCCCGCCTGGCAGGTGAGGCCGGCCGACAGCGTGAACACGATCGCATCGGCCAAGCCGCCGCTCGCGTATTTCTGCAGGATCACGCCGCGCCCGCGCGCCATCTCGGGCACCTCTTCGAGGGGGAAGATGAGGAGCTTGCGGTTCTCGCCGATGACCGCGACCGAATCGCCCTCGGCCGGTACCGCCACGATCGCGCGCCCCTCATCGCGCAGGTTCATCACCTGGCGACCCGCGCGCGTCTGGGCGATCACCTCGTCGCCCGCGGCGAGGAAGCCGCGCCCGTCGCTCGAGGCCAGGAGATACTTGGCGCCCGGCCGGTGCACGTGGATCGCGCTCACCTCGTGCTCGTTCTCGAGATCGACCATGAGCCGGATGGGCTCGCCCATGCCGCGCCCGCCGGGAAGCCGGTCGGCGCCGATCGTGTAGATGCGGCCGTTCGTCGCGAAGACGAGGAGCTTGTCCGTCGTCTGGGCGTGGAGCACGAACTTGCCCTGGTCGCCTTCCTTGTAGCGAAGCTCGGATGCATCCGCGAGGTGCCCCTTCTGCGCACGGATCCAGCCCTTCTCCGAGCACACGACGGTGATCGGCTCGCGCTCGATCATGACTTCAATCGGCACGATCTCGGCCGTCGGCGCCTCGGCGAAGCCCGTGCGCCGCTTGCCGAGCTCGGTCTTGGGGCCGAAACGTTCGCGGATCTCCTTGATCTGCTCGGCGATGACGCTCCACCGCCGTCCCTCGTCTTTCAAGAGCCGCGCGAGGTCTCGCTTCTCGGCCGTGAGCGCTTCATGCTCGCGCTTGATCTCGATCTCCTCGAGTTTGCGGAGAGCGCGGAGACGCATGTTGAGGATGGCTTCGGCCTGGATTTCGGTGAGCTTCCACCGCTTCATCATCTTGGTCTTGGGATCGTCCTCGGTGCGGATGATCTTGATGACCGCGTCGATGTTGAGATAGGCGATGAGATAGCCGCCCAAGACCTCGAGCCGGTGGTCGATCTCCTTCAGGCGATGGCGCGTGCGGCGCAGCAGCACCTCGTGGCGGTGGTCGAGGAAGGCCTTGAGCGCCTCGCGCAAGTTCATCACGCGCGGCGTGTTGTCGCTGTCGAGCACGTTCAAGTTGAGCGGCACGCGCACTTCGAGGTCGGTCTGGCGGAAGAGAGTCTCCATCAAAGTCTCGGGCGCGATCGCGCGGCTGCGCGGCTCGAGCACGATGCGGAGATCCGCGGCCGACTCGTCGCGGATGTCGGCCAGGGCCGCGAGCTTCTTCTCCGCGAGCAACTCCGCGATCCGTTCGATGAGCCGCGACTTCGGCACCTGGTAGGGAATCTCGGTCACGATGACGCGATAGGTCCCGCCCTTCTGGCGATCGACCTCGTAGCGCGCGCGCACCCGGAATCCACCCCGGCCCGTGTTGTAGGCCTCGCGGATCGCGTCACGCGGCTCGACGATGATGCCGCCGGTCGGAAAATCCGGCCCCGGCACCATCTCGACGAGCTTCGCCACCGTCGCGTTGGGGAACTTGATGAGGTGGAGCAGCGCATCGCACAGCTCGGCCGCGTTGTGCGGCGGGATGCTCGTCGCCATGCCGACGGCGATGCCCGTCGCCCCATTGGCGAGGAGATTGGGGAAATTGGCCGGCAGCACCACCGGCTCCTCGCCCTCGCCGTCATAGGTCGTGCGGAGGTCGACCGTGTCCTCGTCGAGCCCGTCGAGGAGCGCCTGGGCCACGGCCGTCAGGCGCGCCTCGGTGTAGCGCATGGCGGCGGCGTTATCGCCGTCGATGTTGCCGAAATTGCCGTGCCCCTCGACGAGGGGATAGCGCTGCGCGAAATCCTGGGCGAGGCGGACGAGCGCGTCATAGACCGCGACGTCGCCGTGGGGGTGATACTTGCCGATGACCTCGCCCACGACGCGCGCGCACTTCTTGAAGCCGGCCTCGGGGTCGAGGCGCATCAGGCGCATGGCGTAGAGAAGCCGCCGGTGGACGGGCTTCAAGCCATCGCGCACATCGGGGAGCGAGCGCGCCATGATGGTCGAGAGCGCATAGGACAGGTACCGCTCGCCCAAAGCCTGAGCGAGCGGCGTCGGGCGGATCTCACCGGCGGTCGCCGCTTTGGCCATGGCGCACCTTATGCCCAAGCCCTTGGGGGCTGGCAAGGAAAACAGTCAAAATGTTGCGTCTGATGCGGTTCCGATGGCGAACGCGAGAGGCGGGAGTCGGCGCGGGTAATTGCAGCCGGGCCGCGGCAAAACTAAGATCGCCGGCGATGGCTCCCCTCTTCGGGGATTAAAAGGGAACGCCGGTCGGGCCCCTAGGGCCCAAGCCGCGGCTGCCCCCGCAACTGTGAGCGGCGAGCCGATCGCCAATACGCCACTGGGACACCGGGAAGGCGGCGATCGGTGACGACCCGCAAGCCAGGAGACCTGCCATCGCAAGGGGTCACGTGCGAGCGCGCTGGGCGGGGTGCACCGGCGGGAATCGACGCCCCCCGCCGGGGGGGCAACGTCGGATCCGGTTCGCGGGTGACGTGGAATGTCTTCCGCAACCGAGGTCCGCATGAACGCCTTGCCTTCCGATGGGAACTCCCGTGCTCTTCGCCCGACATCGGTCTCAAGCGGCGGCGCGAACGCACGCGCACCGCTTGGCACTATCTGGCTCACTGTCGCGCTCATGACGGTGTGCGCCGTGTCTTCGCGTGCCGATGAAACGGAATCGGCTCCCATGACAGATGGGCCCGACAAGGCGGACGACGCGGCGGCGCCCGACGGCCTCACCGGCGACTGGGGCGGTCTCCGCACGAGTCTCCGCGATGCGGGGCTCGAGCTCGGCGTCACCTATATCGGCGAGGGCCTGGGCAATCCCGCGGGCGGCGTCAAGCGCGGCGCCATCTACGAAGGCCGGCTCGAGATGAGCCTCGACATCGACCTGGCCAAGGCCATCGGGTGGGACGGCGCGCTCATCCACGCTAACGCGTACCAGATCCACGGCCGCGGCCTGTCGGCCAAGGATCTGGGCAACAACTTCCTCGTCGCGAGCAGCATCGAGGCGCTCCGTTCAAGCCGCCTCTTCGATTTGTGGTTCCAGCAGGAGCTGTTCGACCGGCGCGTGTCGGTCCGCGCGGGGCAGATCGCCGCGGACGACGAGTTCTTCATCAGCGACTACGGCGCGACCTTCGTCAATTCGACCTTCGGCTGGCCGGGCATCCTCGCGGCCGATCTGCCGAGCGGCGGCCCCGCCTATCCGCTCGCGACACCCGGCTTCCGCATCAAGCTCCAGCCGGCGAAGTCCCTCACCCTCTCGGCGGCGCTCTTCGACGGCGATCCCGCGGGACCCGGCCAAGGCGACCCGCAGGCGCGCGACCGAAGCGGCACCAACTTCCGCACGAGCGACGCGCCCTTCACGATCGGCGAGCTGGCCTATGCGGTGAAGCCCGACAAGAGCGACGATCGCCTGCCCGCCACCTACAAGCTCGGCGCCTGGTATCACGCCGGACGCTTCGACGATGTGCGCTTCGACAACACCAGCCGCTCCCTCGCCGATCCTGCGAGCACCGGGATCGCCGCGACGCACCGCGGCAACTATGGCGGCTATGTCGTGCTCGACCAGATGATCTGGCGGCGTCCCGACACGGAGGATGAGGGGCTCGGCGCGTTCTTGCGCCTCTCCGGGAGCCCGTCGAACCGGAACGTGATCGATCTCTACGCCGATGGAGGTCTTACCTTCAAAGGCATCGTGCCGAGCCGCAGCGACGACATCCTCGGCCTCGGTATCGCCTTCGCGCGCGTGAGCAGTGCCGCACGCAATCTCGATTCGGACACCAACGCCTTCACCGGCTCGGACGCGCCGCGGCGCGTCTTCGAAGCCGCACTCGAACTCACCTACAAGGCGCAGGTCACGCCGTGGTGGTCGATCCAGCCGGACCTGCAATTCATCATCCATCCGGCTGGCAATGCCGCCAATCCCGCGAGCGCGTCAGGCACCGAGCCGATCCCCAACGCCTTCATCATCGGCCTCCGGAGCACGATCAAGTTTTAGGCGAGCCGCGCCTCAAGGATGGCGGCGATCAGAGGCGCGCGATCCGCTCGGCAAGGCGGAAGCGCGCATCGGGCAACGTGCGGCCGTGGGGCGCCAACACGTGCTGGGCGAGGAAATGCGCGGTCAGGCCGAGCCCAGCCGATAGCGCCGCCGGCTCGGCCACGCCTCCCTCCTCGAGAAGGAAGCCCGGAAGGGCGAGCAGACGGTCCTTGTAGGGCTCGCCCGCCGCGAGCGACACGGCGCGCCCGGTCCGCGGCGAGACATAGGCAAGCGACTCGGTCTCACCCGTGGCCGCGCACGCGCCGAGGTCGAGGCCGAAGCCGAGGTCGCCCAAGAGCGCGAGTTCCCACCGCACATAGGTCTCGCCCCACGCATCGCCCTCGAGCGAGTCGAGCACGCGCGCGAGGCCGGCATAGACGAGCGGATGCGGCTCGCGCTCGGGCAGCGCCGCCTCGGCCACGGCGCAGGCCGAGCTCAAGACCGCGAGGCGCAGCGGATCGTCGAGCATGCCCGCGGCCGTGCTCTGGACGAGCTCGCAGCGGAACGTGCCGAGATGCTCCTCGAGCCGCGCGTGCCAGGACGCATGGACGCGGTTGCCGCGTTCGAGCACGCCCCGCGCGCGCTTCCCGCTCCCGCCGCGGACGAGCCCCGCGTGCCGTCCGTGCGCCTCCGTCAGCAGCACGGCGATGGCGGCCGATTCGCCGTGCCGCCGCGCCGAGAGAACGATCCCTTCGTCCGACCAGTCCATGGCTCACATCCGCGCACGCGATGCGCGAATGCCCGCGGCACTAAACATCGAAGTCGAGGCCGATCGCGCGGTAGCGCGCGGGATCGTCGTGCCAGCCGGAGCGCACCTTGACCGTGAGGAAGAGATGCACGCGCCGGTCGAGGAAGCGTTCGAGCGAGGCACGCGCGGCGGCGCCCACGGTCTTGATACGCTGGCCGCGTTCGCCGAGGACAATTCCCTTCTGGCTTTCGCGCTCGACGTAGACGGTCTGCTCGATGCGCACGCTGCCGTCGCCCCGCTCCTCCCAGGACTCGGTCTCGACCGTCAAGGCGTAGGGCACCTCCTGGCGAAGCTGGAGGAAGAGCTGTTCGCGCGTGGCCTCGGCGGCGAGCTGGCGCAGCGGCAGATCGGTCACCTGGTCTTCCGGATAGAGGAACGGCCCCTCGGGCAGGAGCGAAACGATCCTGTCCTCGAGATCGGCGACGCCGTCGCGCGTCAGCGCCGAGATCATAAAGGTCTCGCTGAAGACGCCCGTGCGGTTGAGCCGGTCGGCCAGTCCGAGAAGCACGGGCGGCGCCACGAGATCGATCTTGTTCAAGGCCAGGATCGCCGAGAGGCCCGCCTCCTTGAGCCCCGCGACGATGGCATCCGTGTCGGCCTCGCGATTCTCGTCGCTCGCGGCCGCATCGACGAGGAGCACGATGACGTCCGCGTCGCGCGCGCCCTGCCAGGCGGCCTCGACCATGGCGCGCTCGAGCCGGCGCTTGGGTGCGAAGATCCCGGGCGTATCGACATAGACGATCTGCGCCGCGCCCTTGATGGCAATGCCGATGATGCGCGCGCGCGTCGTCTGCACCTTGGGCGTGACGATCGAGACCTTGGCGCCGACGAGGGCGTTGAGCAACGTCGACTTGCCCGCATTGGGCGCGCCGAGAAGGGCCACATAGCCGCAGCGTGTGGGCTCCGCCATCAGATCTCCCCAACGAGCCAATGGAGCATGGCCTTGGCCGCGGCCTCGCTGGCCGCCTGCTTGGTCGGCCCCTCCCCCTCCGCCGGCGGCGCGCCTGCGACCGAGACACGGATGCGGAACCGCGGCGCGTGGTCGGGCCCTTCGACCTTGACCGTCTCATAGGCCGGCAGCGGCTTGCCCATCGACTGCACCCGCTCCTGGAGGGCGGTTCGCGAATCCTTGGGCGGCCGGCTGGCCTCGTCGAGCAGCGAGTCCCAGGCGCCGCGGATGAACGAAGCGGCGGTGGCGATCCCGCCGTCGAGATAGAGCGCGCCGATCACGGCCTCGCACGCATCGGCGAGACGGTTCGCACGGCCGCGCGCATCCTCGGGCGAGGAGCCGGCCGGCAGCGCGTCGTCGAGGGCAATCCCCTCCGCCACGCTCACGAGCGAATCGCGCCGGACGAGGGAGGCCAGACGCCGGCTGAGCGCCCCTTCATTCTCATCGGGAAAACGCTCCATCAGCCATTCCGCGATCACGAGCGCCAGGACCCGGTCGCCGAGGAATTCGAGCCGCTCGTTGGTGACGGCGCGACCGTCGCGCACGCGGCCCGCACTGCGCGGTGCGAGCGCCTCCTCGAGCAACGCCTTTCGACGGAAGCGATGGGAAAGACGCGCTTCGAGCGCGTCGAGACCATCAAGACGCGCCGCGCCCCTCAATCCACCGGCCGGAAGAGGCGCCCGAAGCGGATCGCCATCGGCCACTTCCAGACCTCCCACAGCCGCGCCTCGCCGTTGGTCGAGAAGAACAGGAACTCCGCGCGGCCGATCAGGTTCTCGCTCGGGATGTAGCCGACGCCGCCAGACGCCCGGCTGTCGAGCGAATTGTCGCGGTTGTCGCCAAGCGCGAAGAAGTGCCCGGCGGGGACATGGAAGACGGGCGTGTCGTCGAGCGGACCGTCCTCGGTGATCTTCAAGATGCGGTAGCTCTTGCCGCTCGGCAGCGTCTCGATGAACTGAGGGATCGCCTGGCCGCTGAGGCCCCGCACCGAGCCCGTGTAGTCCTCGACGCGCTCGCGCGGCACGGGCTTGTCGTTGAGGTAGAGGATGCCGTGCTGCATCTGCACGGTGTCGCCCGGCAGGCCGATGATTCGTTTGATGTAGTCGGTCTTGCCGTCGCGCGGCAGCTTGAAGACGACGACGTCGCCGCGCTCCGGATTGCCGCCGAGGATGCGGCCCGAGAAGAGCGGCAGGCTGAAGGGCAGCGAGTGCTTGCTGTAGCCGTAGGAGAATTTCGAGACGAAGAGATAGTCGCCGACGAGAAGCGTCGGAATCATCGAGCCCGACGGAATATTGAAGGGCTCGAAGAAGAAGGTGCGGATGCCGAGCGCGATGAGGACCGCATAGACGACGGTCTTGATCGTCTCGCCAAGGCCGCCGGATTTCTTCTGGGCCACCCGGTCCTCTCTTAACGCATTCATTTATTTATCGAATTTGAGATATGGGGTGCGTCGGAGGCTGGATCAAGCCAAGGCTTCGTGCCCCTGTCAAGGAGAGATGCCCGAAGAGCCCCTGGGATGATCCTTTCATGGGACCTTGCGATCAAGCCGGTCGTGGAACCACATGCCCGCCGCCATTGCGGCCAGGAAGATGAACGAGCCGGGTCGAAGGAAGGCAAGCGACGCGATCGCAGGCCCCGGGCAGAAGCCTGCAAGGCCCCAGCCAATGCCAAAGCCGAGAGCGCCCAAGACGAGCGAGCGGTCGATCGCGCGGTCCGTCGGCAATGCGAAGGAGCCGCCGAGGAGCGGCGCCAGCCGGCGGAGAACGATTCGATACCCGAGCACCGTTGTCACGAGCGCGCCGCCCATCACGAACGCCAAGGTCGGATCCCATGCGCCGGCGAGATCGAGGAAACCCTGAACCTTGGCCGGATTGATCATCCCCGAGATCGCGAGCCCAAGGCCGAAGATGACGCCCGCCAACAGCGCCGCAGCGATCTCTCGCATCAGGAACCGCCCACCACGTGCCGCACGATGAAGACGGTAAGGAAGCCCGAGACCATGAACACCGTGACGGCCACCATCGAGCGGCGCGAGAAGCGGGCGAGGCCGCAGACCCCATGCCCGCTCGTGCAACCGCGTCCAAGCCGCGTGCCGAAACCGACGAGCAATCCCCCGATGACGAGAAGCACCGGCGATGCGCCGATGTCGATGAGGATTCGTGTTCCGTCCAACAGGGGCGCGAGCACGGCGCCAAAGATCGCTGCGCCGAGAATCAGGCCCAGGATGAAGGCGAGCCGCCAGCCGACATCACCCTTGAGAGGACGAAGGAGGCCGCCGGCGATGCCGCTCACCCCCGCGATGCGGCCTTGAAGCGCCATCATGAGCACGGCCGCGACGCCGATCATCACGCCGCCCGCCAATCCGCGCCACGGCGTGAAATGCGCGACGTCGATGAGCACCGCTTCTCTCCGCCCCTACCGAGAGCGCGGTGCGCCCTCGGCCACGGCCGAGATGATGACGATGGCCTGGGCGATGGGCGGGTCGTCGGTGAGCGAGAGATCGATCTGCGCGACCATGCCGTCGGGGACGAGCTCCCGAAGGCGCGCGGCCGCGCCGTTCGTCAGCCGGAGCGACGGCTTGCCCGAGGGAAGGTTGATGACGCCCATGTCGCGCCAGAACACGCCGCGCCGGAAGCCGGTGCCGAGCGCCTTCGAGCATGCCTCCTTGGCCGCGAACCGCCGGGCGTAGCTCGCGCCGCGATCGGCGCGCCGCTCGGAGCGCCGCCGCTCCTCCTCGGTGAAGATGCGCGAGAGAAAACGCTCGCCGAACCGCTCGAGCGTCTGCTCGATGCGCCGGATGTCGACGAGATCGCTGCCGATACCGAGGATCACGGTCGCACGGGTCGCGGAATCATGCCGGCACGTCGGGGCGCGCCTTGTCCATGAGCGCGCGCATGCGCCGGATCGAATGGTCGAGACCGCTGAAGATCGCCTCGCCCACGAGGAAGTGGCCGATGTTGAGCTCGACGATGGTCGGGATCGCGGCGATGGGAACGACCGTGTCGTAGCTCAGACCGTGGCCGGCGTGGCATTCGAGCCCGATCGCCTCGGCATGGGCCGCGGCACTCTGGATCTTCACGAGCAGCTCGTCCCGCGCGCGCCCGGCGGCCTCGCAGTAGGCCCCGGTGTGGAGCTCGACGACCGGCGCCCCCAGCGCCCGCGCCGCATCGAGCTGCTTCGGATCGGGCTCGATGAACAGCGAGACGCGGATGCCCGCATCGCCGAGCGCCCTCACGAAGGGCTGGAGATGGTTGTGGCCGCGCGCGGCGTCGAGGCCGCCCTCGGTCGTCCGCTCCTCGCGCTTCTCGGGCACGATGCAGGCCGCGTGCGGGCGATGGCGCAGCGCGATCTTGAGCATCTCCTCGGTCGCCGCCATCTCGAAGTTGAGCGGCAGCTCGATCTCGGTCGCGAGGCGCTCGATGTCGCGGTCGGAGATGTGGCGGCGGTCCTCGCGAAGATGCGCCGTGATGCCGTCGGCGCCGGCATCGGACGCAAGGCGCGCCGCGCGCACGGGATCGGGATGGAGCCCGCCGCGCGCGTTCCGGATCGTCGCCACGTGGTCGATGTTGACGCCCAGGCGCAGCTTTCGGCTCATGGCCTCTCTCCCTTACAAATCATCCGCGCGCACGCTCGACCGAGCTCACCGCCGGCATCGCGCGCAGCGCCGCCATGATATAGGCCAGCTGCCTCACGTCGCGCACGTCGATATCGATGCTCATCTCGAAGAAATCGGGCGCCCGGTTGACGAAACGCAGATTGTTGATGTTGCCGTCGTTGTTGCCGATGGCGGTGCAGATGGTGCCGAGGCTCCCGGGCTTGTTCTCGACCACGACGTTGATGCGGACGAGATGCGCCGCGGTCCCGCTCGCCGTGGCGTCCCAGGTGAGCTCGAGCCAACGCTCCGGCACGCTCGAGAAATTCTCGAGCGTGCTGCACTCGGTCGTGTGGACGGTGACGCCCTTGCCCGGCGTCAGGATCCCGACGATGCGGTCGCCCGGCACGGGCGTGCAGCAGCCGGCGTAGTGGAGCGCCATGCCGGGGATGAGGCCGCGGATCGGGATGCCGGAGGCCTTCTCCTTCTCCCGCCGCGTGGCGAACCGCAACGGCACGATGTTGGCCCAGACGCTGTCGCTCTTGGCCTTGGGATAGGCCGCATCCACCACCTCCTGGACCGGCCGGCGGGCCGAGCCCAGTTGCTCGTAGAGGTCCTCGACCGTGTCGCAGCCGAAGCGCCCGAGCACTGTTTGAAGCACGGGCTCCGACGGCTCGAGGCCGATCTGGCGCACCTCGCGCTCGATGATCGAGCGACCGAGCGCCACGTACTGCTCGCGCTGCTGCGTCCGCACGATGCGGCGGATGCGCGCGCGGGCCTTGCCCGTCACGACGAAGCCGTCCCAGGTGGGCGACGGCGCCGCCGAGGCGGAGGTGACGATCTCCACCTGGTCGCCGTTCTGGAGCACGGTCTTGAGCGGCACCAAGCGTCCGTTGACCTTGGCGCCGACACAGCTGTCGCCCACCTCCGAATGGATCGCGTAGGCGAAATCGACCGGCGTCGCTCCTTGCGGCATGGTGACGAGATCGCCCTTGGGCGAGAAGCAGAACACCTGGTCCTGAAACATCTCGAGCTTGGTGTGCTCGAGGAACTCCTCGGGTCCCGCGGCCTGCTCCAGGATGTCGAGAAGCTCGCGCAGCCACCGGTACTGGCGCGGATCGGCCTTGGGGTTGCCTTGCTTGAAGTTCCAGTGCGCCGCGACGCCGAGCTCGGCGATCTCGTGCATCTCCTTGGTGCGAATCTGGATCTCGACCCTCTGGCGCTCGGGCCCGATCACGACCGTGTGGAGCGAGCGGTAGCCGTTGGGCTTGGGCGTCGAGATGTAGTCCTTGAAACGCTCCGGCACCACCCGGTAGGCCTGGTGGATCACGCCCAAGGCCGTGTAGCACTCGGGAAGCGAGTTCACCAGCACGCGGAACGCCATGATGTCGGAGAGCTGCTCGAAGCTCACATTCTTCCGCTGCATCTTGCCCCAGACGGAGAAGGGCGCCTTCTCGCGGCCCGAGACGTCGGCCTCGACCGCGCCGGCGGCGAGCGTCGCCTTGAGCTCCTCGATGATGCGCGGCACGAGGGCGCCGCCCTGCTCGCGCAGGAACTCGAGCCGCTTCAAAATCGAGGCCCGCGCCTCGGGATTGAGCTCGCGGAACGCCAGGTCCTGGAGCTCGTCCTTGATCTCATGCATGCCGATGCGCTCGGCGAGCGGCGCGTAGATGTCCATGGTCTCGCGCGCGATGCGGCGGCGCTTCTCGGCGCTCGCGATGAAGGACAGGGTGCGCATGTTGTGGACCCTGTCCGCGAGCTTCACGAGGAGCACGCGAAGGTCCTCCGACATGGCCAGGACCAGCTTGCGGAAGTTCTCCGCGTCCTTCGTCTTGTCCGACTGCAGCTCGATGCGCGAGAGCTTGGTGACGCCGTCGACGAGGCGCGCGATCTCGTCGCCGAACTGCCCCTCGATCTCATCGAGCGTCGCGACCGTGTCCTCGACCGTGTCGTGGAGGAGCGCCGTCGCGATGGACGCCGAATCGAGCTTGTAGCGGGTGAGGATGCCCGCGACTTCGAGCGGATGGGAGAAGTAGAGATCGCCCGATTCGCGGCGCTGAGTCCCGTGCGCCTTCATCGAGAAGTCGTAGGCGCGGTTCAGCAGATCGACGTCGACCGTGGGATCGTAGGCCCTGACCTGCTCGACGAGATCATTCTGACGCATCTTCGGCCCATCTGGCCGGGGGTCGCGCGCCCCGCCGCGGGTCCGGACCGGATGTCCGCGGGCCGCCGTCCCGATCGTTCTGCGCGCCGGCCCGCGCGCCTCGCATTACTCTTCCGGCGGCTGGTCGACGTCGCCCTCTTCGCCGATCTCGAGCTCGACCGCGCCCGCGCCCTCTTCGCCCGATTCCTCATCGGCCGATTCTTCCTCGCCGAGGCCTTCCTCCCCAAGACTGCCCTCACCGAGCCCTTCTTCACCCGCTTCGACTTCTCTCGGCTCGACCTCGCTGCCCTCGATCCCTTCTTCGCCCTCTTCGACGATCTGGCCGAGATCCTCGCTCACCGCCTCGGCGATCCCGCCGGCGGTCAGCATCTCCATCTCGTCCTCTGGCTCGGGCTCGTCGATCTCGACGACCTTCTGCAGGCCCTTGACCACGTTTTCTTCGAGCTCGGCGATGTCGACCGTCGATTCGGCGATCTCGCGAAGGGCGACGACCGGGTTCTTGTCGTTGTCGCGCTCGACGGTGAGGCTCGCTCCCGCCGCGATGCCGCGCGCGCGCTGGGCCGCCACGATGACGAGATCAAAGCGGTTGGGGATCTTGAGAACGCAGTCCTCGACAGTCACACGCGCCATGAGAAAAATCCTCTAAGAGATTGAAAAAGGAAATTTTTTCCTTGAATGCACCACGCTGACCCCGCCCCGGGCCGGATCACATTTATATAGGGGAGAGGCGCGCGGGCGCAAGCCGCAGCGCTCTCGCGCCAAGGGACGATCAGGCCGGCTCCTCGCCGAGGGGCCGGACGACCTGGCCAGCGGGCAGGTCCGCGATGAGCTCGTCGAGCGAGCGGCCCGAACGGGGATCGCGCCAGAAGGGAGCCACCTCGCGCATGGGCAGGAGGACAAAGGCCCGGCTCGCGAGCCGCGGATGGGGCACGGAGAGCCCCTGCTCCTCGATCACGCGGTCATCATAGGCCAGGAGATCGAGGTCGATCACGCGGGGGCCATTGGCCTCGGCGCGGACGCGGCCGAAGCGCACCTCGACCGCCTGGAGCGCCTCGAGAAGCGCGCGCGGCGCTCGCGCGGTCTCGACCGCCGCGACGCCATTGACGAACCACGGCTGGTCCGAGAGCGGGACGGGCGCGCTTTCGTACCAGCGCGAGCGGCGAATCACGCGCACGCCGCATGCGCCGAGCTCGGCGAGCGCCGCTTCGCATCCCGCGCGCGGCGGGCCGTAGCGCACCGTCGGAAGATTGGCGCCGATGCCGATGAGAATCATGGAACGATCACGAACCCGCCGCTCTCGGCCCCATACGGTTCAGCTTGCCATACCCGGCCGTTGCGGCAAGTATCGTCTCCTTCGCATCGAACGGCACGATTACCAAGCCGGCCAAGCGCGAGCGCATGACCGGCGACCCAAAGGCATTTTTTCGGCAACGAATAGGACCCGACCATGATTTTCTATCCCGAAGAACGCATCGCTTTGTTCATTGACGGCTCGAACCTCTACTCCGCCGCGCGGGCGCTCGCGTTCGACATCGACTACCGGCGGCTTCTCACCCTCTTCCAGGGCAAGGGCCGGCTCCTCCGCGCCTTCTACTACACCGCCCTCCTCGAGGATCAGGAATATTCGTCGATCCGACCGCTCATCGACTGGCTCGACTACAACGGCTACACGCTCGTGACCAAGCCCGCCAAGGAATTCACCGACTCCCAAGGCCGGCGCCGCATCAAGGGCAACATGGACATCGAGATCGCCGTCGACGTGATGGAGATGGCCGACCGGCTCGACCATGTGGTCCTGTTCTCTGGCGACGGCGATTTCCGCTTCCTGGTCGAGGCCGTGCAGAGAAAGGGCGTGCGCGTGAGCGTCGTCAGCACGGTCCGGTCGCAACCGCCCATGGTCGCGGACGAGCTGCGGCGCCAGGCCGACATCTTCATCGAACTCCAGGACCTCATCCCCGAGATCCAGCGCAGCCACGCACCGCGTTCGGAATCGCAGAACCGGAACATGTACGAGGACGCCTAGGCCCGTGGGCGCGAGGCAGGCGGCCCTCGACCCGCCGAGGGATTGCGCGCTCTGTCCGCGCCTCGTCCAGTTCCGCAGTCAGCATCGGCAGGCGCAACCTCAGTGGCACAACGCCCCGGTGCCGGCCTTCGGCGCGCTCGAGGCGCGCCTTCTCATCGTGGGATTGGCGCCCGGCCTCAAGGGCGCCAACCGCACCGGCCGGCCCTTCACCGGCGACTATGCCGGGCGGCTCCTCTATCCCTCGCTGCTCAAGGTCGGGTTCGCTCGGGGCCGCTATGACGAGAGCGCAGCCGACGAACTCCGCCTGCAGGACTGCCGCGTAACAAACGCCGTGCGCTGCGTGCCGCCGGAGAACAAGCCGACGCCGGCGGAGTTCACGCACTGCCGCCCCTATCTCGAACGCGAGATCCGCGCCATGGGCCGCCTTCGCTGCATCTTGGCACTCGGGACAGGTGCGCATGCCCAGTGCCTGACCGTCCTGGGGCTCGCGCCGCGCACGCGCTGGCCCTTCGCGCACGGGGCGGTCCATGAACTCGACAGTGGCCTCGTGCTCATCGACAGCTATCACTGCTCGCGCCAGAACACGAACACCGGCCGGCTCACGGAGGCCATGTTCGAGCGCGTGCTTGGCGAAGCCAAGCGCCGTCTCGGTTCCTAGCCTTTCGCCCGCAACAGGCGCTCGCGCTGGCGCTGCCAGTCGCGGGTCTTGGTGGCCTCGCGCTTGTCGTGCTTCTGCTTGCCGGTCGCGAGCGCGAGCTCGACCTTCGCCCGGCCCCGCTTGTTGAAATAGATCGTGAGCGGCACCAGCGTGACGCCCTTCTTCTTCACCGCGCCCATGAGGCGCGCGGCCTCGCGCTTGTGGAGGAGGAGCTTCCTCGGCCGGCGCGGCTCGTGGTTGAAGCGCGCGGCCGCGCTGTACTCGGGGATATAGGCGTTGAAGAGGAACAGCTCGCCTTTCGACGGTCCGGCGTAGGACTCGGCGATGTTGCCGCGCCCCTCGCGGAGCGCCTTGACCTCGGAGCCCGCGAGAACGATCCCCGCCTCGAGGCGGTCCTCGATGAAGTATTCGTGCCGAGCCTTGCGGTTCTGCGCCGCGATCCGTTGAGGAGGCTCTACTCCGCCGCGCGCCACTGCCCTTCTTTCTCGAGGAGACCCGCGCCGATGAGCGCCTGGCGCATCCGCTTCTGCGTGGCCTCCGTGGTCCCGACGAGCGGCAGACGCACATCGGCGGTGCAGAGGCCAAGAAGGCTTGCGCCGTACTTCACGGGTGCCGGGCTCGTCTCGGCGAAGAGCGCCGTCGACACGGGCATCAAGCGATCGCGGATTTCGGCGAAGGTCTTGAGGTCGCCCTTCCACCAAGCCTCGTGGAGCTGCGCGTTCAACTTCGGCGCGAGGTTCGAGCAGACGGAGATGATGCCGTGGCCGCCCTGGCCGAGGAACGCGCCGATCGTCGGATCCTCGCCCGAAAGCAGGCAGAACTTGTCGTCGATCGCGAGGCGGGTGAGGACAGGCCGCGCGAGATCGTTGGTCGCGTCCTTGACGCCCACGATGCGCGGCAGCTTGCCGAGGCGCGCCATGGTGTCGACGCTCATGTCCACGACCGAGCGGCCGGGGATGTTGTAGATGATGATCGGCAGATCGGTCGCGTCGTGGATCGCCTTGTAATGCTGGTAGAGGCCTTCCTGCGTCGGCTTGTTGTAATAGGGAGTCACGTGGAGCGCCGCGTCGGCCCCGACCTTCTCCGCGTGCTTGGTGAGGCGGATCGCCTCCTCGGTCGAGTTCGAGCCCGTGCCGGCGATGACGGGCACCTTGCCCTTCGCGACCTCGACGCAGAGCTCGATGACCCGGTCGTGTTCGGGATGGCTCAAGGTCGGCGACTCGCCGGTCGTGCCGCAGGGCACGACACCGTGAATTCCTTCCTTGATCTGCCACGCAACGAATTTCTGGAACGCCTTCTCGTCGACCTTGCCGTCGCGGAACGGGGTGATCAGTGCGGTGTAGCATCCCCTGAACATGGCGCCCTCACTTCTTGCTGGCCAGGAACGCGCGCGAGTCACCTTTCATTAACCATGGCAGCGCTATCGTTCCATCGTGGAAGGACGATAGACCTCCGGACCTGCGGCGGCAAGCGCCCGAAAGGGAGGGTCTAGCGTCTCCACGCGGTATCCCCATACAATAGTAGCCGCCGCCCCGTACGCAGCGCATGACGCCAGGGATCCGATCGTTGACGAAACGCCTGCTTCGATTGACATCGGTCGTTGGCCTGCTGCTCCTCGCGGCGGCGTTCGCGGCCGTGGACACCGCGGCCCAAGCGGCCACGCCGAGCGCGCGCGCCAATCAGGCCAGCGTGCGGGGCAAGCACGCACAGAAGCGCGCGGGACGCCAGCCAGCGAAGTCGGCGAAGCCCACGAAACAGGCCGCCCGCGCCGCAAAGCCCGCCCCCATCGAGGCCGATAGCGGGCTCAGGGGTGCGCTCGCGTCCGCCGAGAAAGGCGACTGGATCACCGCCCGCCGCATGGCGGCCCCCTCGCCGCCCCTTTTCAAGATGGTCCGCTGGATGGAAATCAAGCAGACCGGCTCCGGCGCCTTCTTCGAGGAGATCGCGCGGTTCATCGATGAAAATCCGGACTGGCCGTCGCTCGACACGCTCCGCCGGCGGGCCGAGGAGACCATGGCCCCGGCGACCCCGGATGCGTCCGTGCGCGCCTGGTTCGAACGCGGCCCCCCGCGCACGGTCGAGGGCGCCTCGCGCTACATCGATCTGCTCGCCTCGGCCGGCGACGAGCAAGGGGCGACGGCGCAGGCGAGGCGCGCCTGGACGAACATCACCCTCACGCCCCGCCAGGAGCAGGATTTCTACGGCCGGTACGGCGCGCGCCTCAGGCCCGAGGACCACGTCGCGCGGCTCGACCGGCTTCTCTGGGACGGCCAGGAAGCGGGCGCCCGCTCCGCCATGGCCTATGTCGATGCCGACCAGCAGGCTTTGGCCGAGGCGCGCTTGAAGCTACGGCGCGAGGACAAGGGTGCGGAGCACGCCATCGACCGGGTGCCACAGGCGCTCCGATCCCATCCGGGCCTTCTCTATGAACGCGTGCGGGCGCTGCGCCAGAAGGGCATGGACGACGAGGCGCGCGCCATCCTCCTCAGCCTGCCGCGGGACAGCGGCCGTCCCGATCTCTGGTGGAGCGAACGCAGCACCCAAACGCGCCGCGCGCTCGCCCTCGGCCTCTATTCCGACGCCTATAAGATCGCGAGCGAAAACGGCCTGAGCGAAGGCTCCGCCTTTGCGGAGGCCGAATGGCTCTCGGGCTGGATCGCGCTCCGCCATCTGAACAACCCTGGCCAGGCCCGCCAGCACTTCGATGCCATGGCCGCCAAAGTCGCGAGCAAGGTCAGCAAGGCGCGCGGCGGCTATTGGACCGGACGGGCCTATGAGGCGATGGGCAATGCCGAGCAGGCGCGCCACAGCTACAGCCAGGCCGCGCGCCACGGCATGACGTTCTACGGACAGCTCGCGGCCGCGCGCCTCGGCAATACACGGCCGCGCCTCGTCGAGCCCGCGCCCACGGCCGAGGACGAAGCGGCATTCCGCGGCAAGGAAGTCGTGCAGCTCGTCCGGGTTCTCAATAGCCTCGGCCGCGCGGACCTCGCCGATCCCTTCCTCGAGCGGCTCGTCGAGACGTCGCCGACCGTGGGGCAGGAGGCTCTCGTCGTCGCGCTCGCCCATGAGATCAAGCGGCCCGACATCGCCGTTCGCCTCACGCGCCGTGCGCGCCGCGACGACGCGAATTTCGTGACGCTCGGCTATCCGGTGGTCACGCTGCCGCACGGCGATGCGCCCGAGCGCGCCCTCACCTACGCCATGATCCGCCAGGAAAGCGCCTTCAACACCAACGCGGTCAGCCGCGCCGGCGCCCGCGGCCTTCTCCAGCTCATGCCGCAGACGGCCAAAGTGGTGGCCAAGACCTTGAAGGTGAAGTACACGGCCGATCGCTTGAACAACGATCCGGCCTTCAACCTCGAGCTCGGCCGCAGCTACATGGACCGGCAGATCTCGGACTTCCGCGGCTCCTACGTGCTCGCGATCGCGGCCTACAACGCGGGGCCCGGCCGCGTGCGCTATTGGATGCGCACGCTCGGCGATCCGCGCCGCCACGACATCGACGTCATCGATTGGATCGAATCGATTCCCATCAGCGAGACGCGCGACTACGTGCAGCGCGTGCTCGAAGGCGTCCAGGTCTATCGCCTGCGCCTCGGCGAAAAGACGGAGACGGCCCTCATCGAGCAGGACCTCATGCGCGGCCGCGGCCAGGCCGAGGCGCCCGTGGACGTGATCTGCGCGCCCGACAGCGACGATGACGACTCGCAGAACAAGTCGTGCTGAGCGCGCGGCGCCGTCCCAGCCAGTGACATGACGGGCTCAGCGCGCCCGGCGGGGTGCGTGTTCGACGCTTACGGCACGGTGTTCGACGTCACCAGCGCGGCCGCGCGCTGCCAGGAGGTGCTCGGCGAGCGGGCGGAAGCGCTGAGCGCGCTCTGGCGCACAAAACAGCTCCAATACACCTGGTTGCGAAGCCTCATGGGGGTGCATGCCGATTTCTGGCAGGTCACCGGGGATGCGCTCGACGCGGCGCTCGAGGCGCTGGATATCGCGGACCCGGCACTTCGCGTGCGCCTCATGGAATGCTATCTCACGCTCGATGCCTATGGTGACGTAGCGCCGGCCGTCGAGCGTTTGAAGCGCGCCGGGTTGAGGACCGTCATTCTCTCGAACGGATCGCCCACCATGCTGGCTTCGGCCGTCGACACGGCAGCGCTCGGACGCCATTTCGACGCCGTTCTTTCCATCGAAGAGGTGGGAGTCTACAAGCCGCACCGCGCGGTCTATCAACTGGCGTCCGATCGCGTGGGAGCCGCGCCCGCGACCATCGCCTTCGTGTCGGCCAATGGCTGGGATGCGCATGGCGCGGCGGTCTTCGGCTTCCGCTCCCTCTGGCTCAACCGGACGGGACAGCCGGCCGAACGGCTGCCCGGCGTGATCGCGGAGGAGATCACGAGTCTCTCCGCGCTGCCGCGCCTCTTGGGGATCGAATCATGAGCGAAGAGACGAATTTCCGCGAGCGGCGCTACCGCAGCCAGGACGACCTCGCCCTTTACGTTCGCGAGTATGGCGATGCGCTCTCGCCCGGTATCCCCGTGGTCTGCCTCGGCGGCCTCACGCGCAACTCGAAGGACTTCCACCTGCTCGCAACGCACCTCTCGACGAAGCGCCGTGTCGTGTGTCCCGACTACCGCGGGCGGGGCCAGTCAGCCTACGATCCCGATTGGCGCCATTACGCGCCTGCGACCTATCTCAGCGATATCCGCGACCTTCTGGCGCTCGCGCAGATCCACCGCGCGGTCTTCATCGGCACCTCGATGGGCGGTCTTCTTGCGGCCGCGATGGCGATTGCGGCGCCCGCCGCCGTCGCGGGCGTCGTCCTCAACGACACGGGACCGGAACTCGACCGCGAAGGAATCGGGCGCATCATGCGCTACATCGCGGTCGATCGGCCGCAGCCCGGTTGGGAGGAGGCCAAGAGCCACCTGCGCACGCTCCTGCCGAACCTCTCGCTGTCGAGCGACGCCGATTGGCAGCGCATGGCGGAGAACACCTACCGCATGGGCAGCGACGGGATGCTCCATTTCGACTGGGACGTCCGCATCGCGAAGCCGCTCGTCGAGGGTCCCGCCCTTCCCGATCTCTGGCCCGTGTTCCGCGCCTTGAAGCGCACGCCGACGGTCGCGATCCGGGGCGGGGCCTCGGACGTCCTATCGGCCGCCGCCTTCGACCGCATGGCGCAGGAAAAGCCGGACCTCGTGCGCCTCACGCTTCCCGGAATCGGGCACGCGCCATCGCTCGACGAGCCCGCCTCGCGGGCCGTCATCGACGCCTTTCTCTCCGGCCTCGATCCCGCTTAGGCCGGCTTGACGGCGACCACGCTGGGCTTCGGCATCTCGGGGCGCAGCGCCTTGTCGGCCTGGTCGAGGCGACTCACCTGTCCCTCGAATTGCGCGCCCGCCTCGATCGAGAGGCTGTCGTGGGCGATGTCGCCTTTCACGCGCGCGGACTTCGTGAGCGTGACGGTCTTCGCGCGAATCTTGCCCGTGACCGAACCGCTCACATGAACCGTCTCGGCGCTGATCTCGCCGTTGACGGTCCCCGCATTGCCGACCGTGACATTGCCGCACTTCACATTGCCTTCGACCGTGCCTTCGAGCTGCGTCTCTCCCTGGCTGATCACTTCACCGACGATTCGCATGTCGGATCCGATGATCGACGGCATCGTTTGCGCCCCCACCGGGCGCGGCGTGGCAACCATCTTTTCCACCTTGTCGTTCTTCTCAGTTTTTGTGAACACGAACACCTGCCTCAATGAACTTCATAGGGTCTTGTGGTTCGTCGTTCAGCAGCACTTCGTAGTGGAGGTGCGGACCCGTACTGCGCCCCGTGCTGCCCATCTCGCCCACGACATCGCCCGGGCCGACCCATTGTCCGGGCCCCACGCCGATCTGGCGAAGGTGGCCATATCGCGTGCGAACGCCCAGGCCATGGTCGATCTCGACCATCTTCCCGAAGCGGTCCCGCCAGCCTGCAAAGCTGACGAGCCCAGGCGCCGTGGCATAGATTGGCGATCCGAGCGGCCCGGTCAAGTCAAGACCGTTGTGAATGGCCAGCCCCCCGTTGAAGGGGTCCTGGCGCTGGCCAAAACCGCTGGCGACCTCGTACTCCGGCATGGGCGCGGTGAGCGGGAGGGCGCGAAGCAGCGTCCGCAGCTCGTTCCAGCGGCCGAGACTGTAATCGAGCTGGACCCGTCCCGTGTCCTCGGACACGCGGCGCAGCATCTCGGGGCGGAACGCGACGAAGGGACCGCCGAGGCCACCGCGGCCCTTCGCCGAATCGATGAGCCGATCGGCATCGAGCCCGGCCGAACGGATGGCGCGCTCCGCTTCGCCGATATTGGCCGCGGTGCTCTCCGTCAGCTTCTTGATGAGGTCGGCCTCGCTGGCTTGGAGGCTCGCCACGCGCCGCTCCAACGACTTGATGCGCGTGACGAGGGCGCTGTCCGGCTCGCTCGAGTCGGGCGCCGGGCCGGGCTCGAGCGCGAGCCGGCTTTCGACGGCCGCGATCTCCGTCCGCACGAGCGCGTCGCGGCCGCTGAGCGCCCGCAGCGCCGCCTCGAGCGCGTCCAGCTGGCGCGCCACCGGTTCCGGAACGCCAGCCTGCTTCACCGGCTCGCCATCCGAATCGACGGCTTTCGTCTTGAGAGACGTCAGACTTTGCCGGAGCGCGCGGCTCCGCTCGATCACCGTGGCAAGATCCCTGCCGCCGTCATCGAGCTCGCGACCGATCGCCGTGAAACGGTCGCGGTAGTCTCCGAGCGAACCGAGGAGGATTTGATGCGAGGCCCGCGTATCGGCGAGGGCGTCGGTCGTCTTGGAGAGATAATGTCCGCGGACGATGAAGGTGGTGACACCGGCGACGACGACGGCAAATCCGGCCAGTGCCATGGCCGCGCCCAGGAGCTGCCGCGTCGGCGACAGGCGGATGTAGCGGAGCTCGCCCCGCTCGCGGATGATCAGCTGGCGCTCCGGCGGACGTTGGGCAGCCAGCCATTTGATCCAGCCGATGCAGCGATCGGCTGCGCTTGCGCCTCTCGCGACGGCATCCCGCCAGCGCGAGCCACGCCACCTCTCATTTATCCCATTACGTCGCTATCCCCCCGTCCCACGTCTCGAATATCGAGGCCCTCCCTGAAAAGGCCGTCCCCCCGGTGCCCCGTTGCGGGGCCCAGGATGTGTATTTCGGTTCGAAACTCGGGCGAACCTAACGAGCGGTTTCCGCGATTTCAATCATCGATCGCCGAGCTCGTTCTATCCGTTCGACATACGCCAGGAACAGTAAGAGTTATCCACAAACTTATGCACACGTTGAGTTTGCGTGAGCGCGAACGCCGCGATCCGGCGCGCAGAATCGCGTCGCACATCGAGTCTCGCAGTCCGTGACTCCCTCGCATCATCGGCTCGAGGTTCGCCCGCCGCCACCCGCGACAACCACATCGTCGGCCCTGTCATCGAAATGCCACGGCATGCACGCCAAGATGCCATCGCCGCACGCGAGGGCGCGCGAATTTCTCGTGAAATTCCGGCGGGAATGGGCAATAGAAAGCGACGCTAGCGAAGGACGCATCGATGCCAAAACCGTTCGCGGAAAAGCTCTACAAGGGCTATGCCCAGACCTTCGACATCGTCGGCGAGATGATCGCGGACGAACAGACTCCCTTCCAACGCTTGCATGTCTTCGACACGCCCTTGAACGGCCGCGTGCTCGCGCTCGACGGCATCGTCCAGCTCTCCGATCGCGACGAGTGCGTCTATTCCGAGATGCTCTCCCATCTTCCGATTCTGGAATTGGGCGATGTGCGGCGCGTGCTGATTGCCGGCGGCGGCGACGGCGCCATCGCGGAAGAGGTGCTGAAGCACAAGACGGTCGAGGCCGTCGATCTCGTCGAGATCGACTCGCACGTGGTCGAAGCCTCGAAGAGGCATTTCGCCCATGTGAGCGGCGCCGCCTTCTCGGATCCGCGCCTCACCGTGCGCATCGAGGACGCCTTCGAGTTCTTGAAGGAGCCCGGCGCCGCCGGCCGCTACGACCTCGTCGTGACCGACCGCCCGGACCCGGTGGGCCCGGCGCAGGTCCTTTTCGCGACCGAGTTCTATGCGCTCGTGAAGCGCGCGCTCAGCCCCCGCGGCATCGCTGTGTTCCAGAACGGCGTGCCGTTCTACCAGGACGACGAGCTCGCGGAGGCGCATCGGCAATTGGGCAGCGTGTTCCGGCACCACGGCCTCTACCTCATCGTCGTCCCCACCTATGTCGGCGGATTCCTGGCCGTGACCTGGGCCAGCGAGGGGACGGTTCTCGGAACGGGAGTCACGCGCGAGACGCTCGCCGAACGCCTCGCGGGCGCGAGAATCGCGACAGAGTACTACACGCCCGAGGTGCATCTTGCCTCCTTCGCGCTTCCGGCCTGGGTCAAGCGCAAATTGGGAGCGTGAGAAGCGCGCATCTCTCGCGCCCGGCGCGGCGTCTTTTCTTCCGCACGCATTCCGCGCACACTCTCACCCATCGACGCACCACGGCGATCGGTGCGGTCCGGATCGCGACATGTAAGAGCCGACAGACCAACGGTCGGCCGGTCGCATCCGCGAGCGCTGGAGGGGACGATGGGGCGGTTCGCGCGGTGGCTCGCCTTGGCCTGCCTTCTTGCGGCGTTGGATGCGCACGCGGCCGAGATCTATGTCACGTCGCGCGCGGCTCCCACGATGCCCGTCTTGCTCGATCCCGCCAATCTCGGCCAGCCCGAGCGCCGGCTGCCGGTGCTCTTCATCCACGGCCACAACCCGGATTCGGCCGACGACACGGCCGCGGCGGGCCCCAACTACCAGCAGAATTTCTGGAATCCCCTGGGCGCGCTGACCTCGTTCAAGCGCACGCTCGACCACGGAGACAACGCGGGCCTCGGCATCGAGCCCTACTTCATTCGCTTCCAGGATCAGAACCGCTCGATCACCGAGGACGCGCGCGACATCGGCGAGGCGATCGACCTCATCGTTCAACGCCACAACCCGGGATTTGCCACGGCCAGCGCCACGACCAGTCCGCCCGTTCAGGTCGTCATCGTGGCCTACAGCAAGGGCACGATCAGCGCGCGACAATATCTCAAGAGCCTCACGACGGCCGTGCAGGACGCCGGCGGCACGCCGCTGCCCGCGCCGCGCCCGGCCTACCGCCCTGTCTCGGAGTTCATCGCCCTCTCTCCGCCCAATCATGCGATCAACCTTCCGATCCTCGGCCAGAGCCTGAACAGCCTGTCGCGGCAGCAGCTCAACAACGGCTATGGCGGCGTGCTCTGCAACGCTCTCGGCGCGCCCGCGGCCAGCGACTACATCCAGATCCTCAACGGCCACCCGATCGCCGACACACAAAGCGCGCCCTTCGGGTCCTTCGCGTCCGAAGCGCCGGGCAGCCGACCGCCCCTCGCCTCGTCCCCGCCCGGCGCGCCTCCGACGCCACCCTCGGCCGGCACGCTCTACACGACGATCTATGCGACCAACGACGCCGATCTCGTGGGCGGGGACAATCCTTCGAGCGACTGCCAGGGACGAAAGGTCGCGCGCAACCTCGCGCCCGACGCCGTCAACATCCCGCTCGGCGGGATCGGCGGCGCCAATGAGGGCGAGGTCCATGCGAACACCGTGCACACCGCGTCCGCGATCTGCCTCGCCCTCCTCACCGCCGTCCATCACCGGGCGCCGCCCACCGGCCAGAGCTGCCCGACCAATGCCGATGGCGTGCCCGTCGTGCCGCTCCCGCCGCAAGCCGCGGCCATGCTGACGCTCGACATCTCCGGCAGCATGAACCTGCCGGCCTGCCCCGGCTGTCCCACGCGGCTCGCCGTCCTCAAGGATGCGGTCGAGATCTTCGCGCGCCTGTGGTCCGTCATGGGGCGCGATGAAGACGCGCTCGGCGTCACCTATTTCCGCACGAGCGTCGATCCGTTCGCGATCAACGGCAACGTGCTGCCCTCGATCGGTTTCGTCGACGCGCTGATCGCCGACATCCGCGCCCAGGACATCCAGCCGCAGAACCTCATGACTGCGATGGGCGGCGGACTGCAGAGCGCGGTCGACGCGCTCCGCGCGGCGCCTGCAACCACGGGCCCCCGCCACGTCATTCTCTTCACGGACGGCATGCAGAACGTGAACCCCATGGTGCTGCCCAATCCGGCGGATCCCGCGCACCTCGTGATCGACAACGATGCGACTCCGGGCCGCACCGCCTCGAACGTCGCGCCGACGGTACCGCCGATGACGCTCAACGCGCTTGGCGGCATCTCGATTGACACCATCGGAATCGGCACGGGTCAGGCCTTCCTCGACCTGCTCGCCGATATCGCGGGCGAGACCGGCGGCGACACCAAGGCGACCGTAGCAGCGAACGACGATTTGCGCCGCTTCTTCGTCGAGGAGCTTGTCAACGCCTTGAGGGGATTCAGCCCGCAGCTCGTCGGCTATCGGCGCGGCACGCTTGGGGATTCGCGCGCGAACGAAGAGTTCATCGTGAACCGGGGCGTACGCAAAATCGCCTTCATGCTCAACTGGCCGCATGGCAAACCGCTCGACCTCCGCATTCTCAAGGACGGAACCGACGTGACGGGTGCGGCTCGCGTCGTCACGGGTGAATTCTTCCGCATCTACAGCTTCGCATTTCCGGGCACGGGGGGCGTCGCCGCGCCGGACGGACGCTGGCGGATGACGATCGGCGGCAAGCCCAAGACAGCCTACGAAGCGGCGGCCCTCGCGGACGATTCGACGCTCGCCTACAGGGTCCGGTTGGGCGCGCGGCGCGAGAAAGTCGACCAGCCAATCGCGCTCGACGTCCAAGTCTTGGGCGACAAGCAGCCCATCGACGGCACCGTGACAGTGACGGCCACGATCGAGCGGCCTCAACGGGCCGCCGGCAACATTCTCGGCCCCGTCGCGTTGTTCGAGGGGACGAAAACGGCGGGCGAGCCGGGCCAATCCTTCGCCGAACGGCGGCATCTGGCTCTTCCCGGCGATTCGTCGCGGTGGGCGATGCTCGCCAATCCGCTCCGATCGACCATCAGACTCGAGCCCGACGGCAAAGGCAATTTTCATGCGACGATCGGCGATGTGACGACACCCGGCCTGTATCGCGCGATCGTTCACATCAAGGGGGAGGACAGCCGCCTCGGCGCCTTCGAGCGCACGGAAACGGCGACGACCGTCGTGCGCTTCAATGAAGCCGATCTCAACCGATCGCAGATCCTCCTCCGGCCTCTCCCGAACAAAAGCGTGATCGAATTGACGCTTCGGCCCCGCGACGCGCATGGCAACCTTCTGGGTCCCGGCCTGCCGAGGGAGGTCGTGGTCGCGCTCGCGGGCGGCCGCAGGGTCGACGGCCCCGCCGATCTCGGCGACGGGCGCTATCGCTTCGCCCTCTTCGCCGCCAAGGGCGAGGACGCGGCCATCGCGATCGAGGTCGCGGGCCGGTCACTCTTCAAGGGCACGCTCAAGGAACTGCGCAAGCGCTCGGGCGGATAGCCGGCCCGGCCGATTCGGCCCATGGCGCGAAATGCGCCGCCATTGTATTGCTCTCGCCCGATGGGTGATCCAAGCGAGAGGAGGCCGTGATGGCCGAAAAGAGAAACCGCCCCGGCTTCGCGACCCGGTCGATCCACGCGGGACAGCACCACGATCCCACGACCGGCGCCGTCATCACGCCCATCTACGCCACCTCGACCTACGCGCAAGAATCACCGGGCGTGAACAAGGGATTTCTATACAGCCGCGCCCACAACCCCACGCGCTTCGCCTTCGAACGCTGCATCGCCGACCTCGAGGACGGGCAGGCCGGGTTCGCCTTCGCGAGCGGTCTCGCCGCGATCGCCGCCGTGCTCGAGACGCTCGACGCGGGCAGCCATCTCGTCACCGGCGACGATCTCTATGGCGGCACGTATCGAATGCTGACCAAGGTCCGCAACCGCTCCCAAGGGCTCCAGGTGAGCTTCGTCGATCCGACCGATCTCGCCGCGCTCGAAGCCGCGCTCCGGCCCGAGACGCGCATGATCTACATCGAGACGCCGACCAATCCCTTCCTCAAGGTCGCCGACCTCGAAGCCATCGCGGCTCTCGGCCGGCGACGCGGCATCACGACCGTCTGCGACAACACCTTTGCCTCGCCTTGGGTGCAGCGCCCCCTCACCCATGGTTTCGACATCGTGCTCCACTCGGCGACCAAGTACATCAACGGCCATTCGGACATGTTGGGCGGCATCGTGGTCGTCGGCGCCAACACCGCGCTGGCCGACCAGTTGAAGTTCATCCAGATGTCGACCGGCGGCATTCTCTCGCCTTTCGACAGTTTTCTTGCGCTCCGCGGCGTCAAGACCCTGCCGATCCGCATGGAGCGGCATTGCGAAAACGCCGAGGCCATCGCGGCCTGGCTCGCGCGCCATCCCCGGGTCGAGCAGGTGTTCTTCCCCGGCCTTGCCAGCCATCCGCAGCACGCGCTGGCCAAGCGCCAGATGCGTGGCTTCGGTGGCATGATCAGCGCCACGCTCAAGGGCGACATCGCGGAAGTGCGGCGCGTGCTCGAGCGGTGCGAGCTCTTCGCGCTCGCCGTCAGCCTCGGCGGCGTCGAAAGCCTCATCGAGCACCCGGCGCTCATGACGCATGCGTCCCTGACGCCCGAGGCGCGCGCGGCGCTCGGCATCGGCGACAGCCTCATCCGCCTCTCGGTCGGGATCGAGGACGTCGACGACCTCATCGCGGATCTCGACCAGGCCATGAGGTAGGAAACGCCTGTCCAACATCGAGGAGGGAGGCCAGTCCATGCGCGTTGATCTGGCGACGATCGCGGACGTTCCGAGACTGGCCGAGCTTCTCGAGATTCTCTTCTCCCAGGAGGACGAATTCGTGCCGGACCGGCCGCGCCAGGAACGAGGCCTTCGCGCCATCGTGAGCGATCCGGAGATGGGAGAGATCCTCGTCCTTCGGGACGGCGGCGCCATCATCGGAATGGTCAGCCTTCTCTATCTCGTATCGACGGCACTCGGCGGCCGCGTCGCCCTTCTCGAGGACATGGTCGTCGAGCCGGAGAGACGCGGTAGCGGGGCGGGCTCGCTGCTCCTCACCGCCGCGATCGCGCATGCGCGCGATGCTGGCTGCCTGCGGATCACGCTCCTCACGGACCAGTCGAACGCGGCGGGCCAGCGATTCTACGGACGGCACGGCTTCACGCGATCGACGATGGTGCCGATGCGGCTTCTCCTGGAGGCCGCGCGCGGCTGAGCCTACATCAGCACCTCGACGCGGGGCGCGGCGCCGGCCTTGGTGTCGATCTTGGACGAGCAGATGAAGACGCGCTCATGGGACACATGGCGGGTCTCGACGAGGTGATCCTTGACGAGGCGCGCGCGGCGGTTCGCCAAGCGCATGAGCCGCTCGTCGCTGATCCCGGCCGGCGCGGCCCCAGCGGGTGGCGTCGCACCCGGCGATGGCGCGGTCCCATCATCGCCATCTTCGCTTCGCGGCGCGGCTTCGACAGGCGTTCCCTGAGGCGGCGAAGCAGCGGCGGCCTCGGCTGCGCGCTTCGCGAGCGCGTCCCGGTCGCCGTCCGTCGCGCGCCCGCAGACCGACAGCGTCACGCCCGGCCGCTCCGTGAGCATCTTGCCCAATTCCCCAAGATAGGTGATGCCGGCGGGACCGAGATCGGCCGACCCGGCCTCGAACGGCACCGGATTGAACTGCAGCTTGGATTCGCCGGCATCGTGAAGGATGGAGATGAGGCCGACGATGGGGATCGCGAACTTGAAGGTCGTCAGAATCGTGTTCCGGATCGCGTTTCCGACGGCCTGGTTGATCGCGTCGCTGAAATCGAACTGCGGATTGTCGATGTTGCCCGAGACCGGCAGCGAGAGGTGGATGACATCGTCCGAATCGCGCAAGAGCGAGAGACCCTTCTCGAGCGGCACATCGAGCTTCTCGCGGAGCGCGCGCGCATCCGCCGTGTCGGGTGCCTCCACCTGGAGCTTGCTCAAGACCAACTTGCTGCCGGCGTGAAGCTGGCCGTCGTTGACGCTCACGCGGACATCGGCGTCGAGCCGACCGCGCGTCAGCGCGTAGCCGAGATTCCGAGACACATAGGACGAGATGACCGGCAGATCGAAGGATTTGAGCGTGCCTTCCGCCTCGAGCGTCAGATGCGAGGCGAAGGGACGCACCGTGCCCTTGGCATCGAGCTGGCCGTAGCCGCCGAAGGTCGCACTGAGCGCGAACGGCGAATCGGCGGCCGGCTCCGCCGAATCGACGGCCCCGATCCGGGCCGAGAACGGCGCGGCCGCCAGGCGCACGGGCGGCTCGACGCTCCGATCCTCGAAGACGAGACGGCTGCCCTCGCCGATGACGACCTCGCCGACGGCAAAGGTCGCGCTGCGTTCGTCAGGCGTCGCCGCTTGGCCTTGCCGCGCTTGTCCCTCGCCTTCGGCTCTGGAGGGCTTGCCGAGCGAAAGGACGGGTTCGACCAAATCGAAGCGGCCATCGGCATTGCGAACGATCCGGGTCGTGCTGCCATCGAACGCCACGCGCTTGGCGGTGATTCGCGCCGGCGTCGGCATCTCGACGCGCTCGACGGTCAGTTTCTTGAGAGCGAGCGCCGGCCGTGGTCCGCGCCGCCCACCCTCACCGGCATCGCCCTCCGCCTGAAGCGCACGAAGCTCGGTGGCCGTCATCTCATCGAAGGCCAGGACGACATTGGGTCCAAGCCGGAGGCGCTTCGCCTCGAGCGTGCCCAGGTCGATCACCCGCTGGCGAAGCCGCTTCGAATCGAGGCTCAAGCCGGTCACTTGCGAATCGGCTTCCATGACCAGTTTCGACGGCGCATTCGCGTTCGCGCGCGCGACGTCGACCTTGCCCGCCCACTGGACCGCCTCCTGGCGCAGCACCAGTCCCGCCGGCAGCCATTCGAGTATCGACTTCGCGTAGCGCGCCCGGCCGTCGGCCGACGCGCTCGTGCCGCCGTCTTCTCCTTCGGCGTACGAGAGAGAGCCGTTCCACTCGACGAGCTCGCTGCTCCCATTGAACACGGGATCGCGCGACTGCAATGCCTTGATGCGCGCATTCCCGCCGAGCGTGGCGCGGATGTGCCCGGCAGCCCCCATCGCGAACTCGCCCCGTAGATCGTCGAGCGTCACGTTCTCCGCCGTCACTCTTTGCCGGCCGGGCGGATAAGGGCCCTCCCATTGCGCAACCTCGGCCGCAAGCGTGCCATCGATGCGGACGTTCTCAGCGGCCGCGCCTGCGCCCGCGCTGTCTTGGCTCGGCGGCGCGCTCTTCGCCTGCGCTGTCGTCGAGAATTTGACGTCGCCGGCCCAACGCGCCTTCTTGAAGCCGACGGACATGTCGCCGACGGCCGCCTCGACGTCGTCGAGCGACAACGGTCCCGACATGTGTCCTTCGAGGCCGCCATCGCGCGCGCGCCTCAGGTCCAGTTTCAGCTCCGCATGGACCATACCGCCCACACGGTCGACGCTCCCGGGCGAGGCGAGCGGTACCAAGGAATTCAGGCGGAGCGATGCCAGCCGGAACTCGCCCGCGATGCGAAGGATTTTCGCGAAGGGCGTCATCGTTCCCTTGGCCGCGATGTGTCCGCCTGCCGCGGTTCCTTTCATCTCGAAGGCACTCTCGCTCAAGGGTGTCCACGGGCGGACGTCCGACAGGCGCAGAAGTTCGATGTCGGCCGTCTCGGCCAGCTCCCCTTGGCGATAGCGGATGCGCGCCTTCCGAATCTCCATCGACTCGATGCCGACAATCCACCGGGACCCGGCGGACGGCGCCTTGGCGTCGCCGAGTGGCCCCCAGCCGGCCAGCACCCATCCGTTGTCGGCGCGCTCGAACTCGAAATGCGCATCGTCGATGCGCAGGTCCTGGAAGCGGACGCGGTGATTCACGAGATCCGAAACGTCGATGTCGAATTGCGCACGGGCGATGGACAGCTCTCCGCCCGACGGGGTCTTGATGCTGAGGTCCCTGAGGCTGCCGCGCCCCGTTACCGGGTTGAAGCGAATCGCCCCGAGATTGATCTCGTTCGCCGCGTCCGTGGTGAGCGCGTCCTTGACGACCTTCCCGACAAGGGCCGGCGAGCCGAGAAACGTGCCCGCCGCGAGGAGGGCCGCGACGATGCCGATCGCGAGCCCCCAGCGCCAGAGCCGGGCCCTGTCACGCCGCGACGATGCGGTCCCCCCGTCAGCCATCGCATCCCGCCCGCATCAATGCGGCGGAAGCAGTCCGGCAAGCGTGTTCGGCACGAGGATCGAACATGCCAGCCAAGATAGCAGGCGCTCCCGATACGGCCAAAGCCGGGCCCGACCGCGAGAGCTGTCCCTGCCAACAGGCCGCGCCCGCCTATGGATGCTTTCCGGGCGGTCGCCGACCCTCGCGCTTCGGGACCGCCCCCAACCGCCGACCGCTCTCACGGCGCAAGACCCGCTGGGATTGACCTCTTCATGCCGTTCGGCACGCCAAGAGCGCGCGTTTTCGCAAGCGATACTTGCGCATTTATGGCTCGAACACACTTTCACATCAGCCAAATGGCGTAAGCCTTGGAAAACGTTGACCTCGCGATTCCGAGCACAGACCATGGTACCGCAACGATGCGCGGCGACCGTACCGATGCGCATCCGCCGTCGCTCTCTCGAGCGGGACGCGTGGGACAAGGGGGGCACTCATGTGGGCGCGACTGACGAAGGCGGCGCCGATTCTGTTGGGGCTGTTCGTGCTCGCCGTGCCGCCGACGGCGGCGGTTTCAAACGAATGGCCGAAGATCGCCATCGGTGGCTATGACCCCGTCGCCTACTTCACGAACGGCCGGGCCACGCACGGCAATCAGGAATACGTCCATGTCTGGCACGACGCGATGTATCTCTTCGCGACGCCCTCGCATCGCGAGGCCTTCATCAAAGACCCGGCGCGCTACGCGCCGCAATTCGACGGATTCTGCGTCTTCGGCATGACCGCGGGACAGAAGCTCGAGGCTGATCCCGAAGCTTGGGCCATCGTGAACGGCAAGCTCTACGTCACCTTCGACAAGGCCATGCAGGCGAAGCTCCTCGCCGACCCCCAGTCCGTCATCGCGAGCGCGGAGGCGCGCTGGGCGACCCTGTCGCACTAGCGCGACCCTGCCCGGCACGGTCAGCGCGACGGATTGCCGCGGGCGAAGCTCCGGCAGCCCCTATCGACAAAGCGAGATCGCAGCGACACTCTAGCCGGCGAGCGAAAAGGCCGCGGGGGGAGAGGATGCCAACGAGGAACGAGCCGCCGTTGAGCCGCGCGGAATTCGCCGGGCGTCGCCCCAAGGCCCAGCGCGGCATGGCGCGCGCCGTCACCGACACGGGCGACCGGCTGCGAACCGAAAATCCTCGGGACGCCACCGTCACATGAGCGGTCCAACCGAAAGCCGGAGCTTCGTCCATCGTCCCGTCGTGATGGGGCGGAAGGGCCTCATCGCCGCGGGCCACCACCGCGCCGCCGAAGCGGGCGCCGAAATCTTGCGCGCAGGCGGCAACGCGATGGACGCGGCGGTCACGGCAGCGGCCGTGCTCTCGGTCGCGATTCCGCACATGAACGGCCTCGGGGGCGATGCCTTCGCGTTGTGGTTCGACGCCAAGTCGGGCGAGACGGTTGCGATCAACGGCAGCGGTGGCGCGCCCGCGCGCGCCACGATCGAGTCCTACCGCGCGGCCGGGCACGCAGCGATTCCCCAGCGCGGGCCTCTCTCGATCTCCGTACCGGGCGTGCTCGACGCGTGGGACGCATCGCTCAAGCGATTCGGCACGATCCCGCTCGCCCGCGCGCTCGAGCCCGCGATCGCGTTGGCCGAGGAGGGCCTGCCGCTCGACCGCCACCAGCGAGACCTGTTGAACGGCCAAGCCTACCGCGATCTCGTGGCGGCGTGCCCTGCCCTCGGTGCGCTCTATGGGCCGACCGCGGGCCGGCGTCTCGGCGAGGTCGTGGCGCTCCCCGCCCTCGCCGCCACGCTCCGCCGGATCGCGAAAGAAGGCGCGGATTCCTTCTACCGCGGCGCGATCGGCGCCGCGATGACCGCCGATCTCAAAGCGGCGGGCGGCATCCTCGAGGCGAGCGATCTCGTGCCGCACCGGACGCTCATGGGCGCGCCGCTTTCGGTCGCCTTCCGCGGCCGGCGCGTCCATGCCAATCCGCCCAACACGCAAGGCCTGGCGCTCCTGGCCCTCCTCGGATTGCTCGATGCCGACGCGGCAACGGATGAGCCGTTCCTTGCCCGCTTCATGCGGGCGAAGGAGATCGCCTTCGCCGCGCGCGACCGCTATCTCGGCGATCCCGATCACAGCCACGTGCCGGACGATCTCTTGACGCCCCAGGGCCTCGCGGCGTTCGCGCGGAACGAAGCCGGCGTAGGCGCACGCGGGGGCGCACCCGCCGGCGGCGATACCTCGACGCTCGTCGTCGTCGACGGCGCCGGCAATGCCGTCAGCTGGGTGCAGAGTCTCTTCGAGGCTTTCGGCAGCGGCGTCGCCTCGCCCTCGACCGGCATCGTGTTCCACAACCGCCTGAGCCTCGCGAGCCTCACGCCCGGCGGCCCCAACAGCCTCGCGCCCGGCCGGCGGCCGTTCCACACGCTGTGCCCCGCGCTCGTGCTCAAGGACGGCGCATGCGAGTTCGCGCTGGCCACGCCCGGCGATCACGGCCAGCCCCAGACCCTCGCGCAGATCCTCGTCAACGTGCTCAACCGCGGCCTCGACATCCAGGAAGCGGTCGAAGCGCCGCGCATCCGCCACGATGCGGGAACGAAGGTCATGTACGAGGACCGCCTCCCCGCCGATGCGGTGCGTCCCCTTTCGGCCGCGGGATACGTCCTCGAAAGCGTGGGCCCCTGGTCGCGCGTCATGGGCGGCGCCAATGCGATCCATTGTCTTGCCAACGGAACGCGCATGGCCGGCGCCGATCCACGGCGCGCAAGCTACGCCATCACCGCGTAGATCGCGGGGCGAGGGCGCCGCCCACCTTCCATCGCACACCGGGATATTGGAGTGCGGACAAGCAAGGGGCGCACGCCCGAAGACGTGCGCCCCGTACCCTCGGCAGCTCTTCACGAGGCTGATCAGCCCAATGCAGCCGACGCGAAGAGGCCGAACCCCACCAAGGAGGAAGGCGTGTGCGCCACTTGGTGAGGGTGGGGAGCAACCCGCATGCCAAGGATGAGCAAGGTGAAGGTCGGCGGACAGGTGCCGGATTCGCCGCGTCTTTTCGAAATTGCCACGCGCGCGCGCATCAAGGCGTCCGGGTGATATGACCCTCGAATGGGGCAACTGCCCCACCGCGGAATGCCGGTCCACTCGCCGCGATGGCGCGGTCAGGAGCGGAGGCGATACTTCTCGATGCGGTAGCGGAGCGTGTCGCGGGAGATGCCAAGAATGCGCGCGGCCTCGGTCACGTTGCCGCCCGAATCGGCAAGCGCCTTCTTGATGAGGTCGCGTTCGACGGCCGCAAGCCGTCCGCCTGGAGCCTCTTCACCGTCAGCCGATCCGGCCGTCGCCGGCGCGTCGGGCGAGGGCGCGCCCGGCGGCTCGAGGATCGATCCCCGTTGGAGCGCCAAGTCGGCCGCATCGATCTCCCGTCCTTGGGACAGGAGCGCCGCCTGCTCCATGACATTGCGCAGCTCGCGCACATTGCCGGGCCAGCCATGGCGGCGGAGCGCCGTCTCGGCCGCATCGCCGAGGCGCAGGCCGGGCCGGCCGTACCGGCGCCCGAGCTCGTCGAGAAAGTGCCGCGCCAGGAGAATCACGTCGTCGCCCCGCGCGCGCAGAGGCGGCAGTTCGATCGTCATGACGTTCAAGCGGTAGTAGAGATCGGAGCGGAACTTGCCGTCGCGCACCAGGGACTCGAGCGCGCGGTTCGTCGCGGCGATGAACCGCACGTCGACGGTGCGGTCGCGCACGCTGCCGACGCGGCGAACCGACTTGTCTTCGAGGAACTTGAGAAGCTTCGCCTGGACCGCGAGGTCGAGCTCGCCGATCTCGTCCAGGAAGAACGTGCCCGTGTCGGCCGCTTCGACGAGGCCGATCTTGCGCTCCTTGGCGCCCGTGAAGGCGCCCCGCTCATGGCCGAAGAGTTCGGATTCGACGAGATCGGTCGGGATCGAGGCGCAATTGAGCTCGATGAAGGGCCGCGCCTTCCGCGCGCCCGCATAGTGAAGCGCGCGCGCGACGAGCTCCTTGCCGGTCCCCGTCTCGCCGGTGATGAGGACGTTGGGAGGCGACCCCTCCGCCAAGCGCCGCTCGGCCTCGAGCAGCTGCTCGACCCGCCGCTTGACCGCAAGGATGGGCGGCGAGGCGCCGAGGATCTTGTCGAGGCCGCTCGTCCCCGCCTCGCGGCCCCGGTAGTAGCTGAGCGCGCCCTCGAGCCGCCCTTCCCCCACGGCCTTGTCGATGAGCAGCTTCAACTCGCCCAGCACGACGGGCTTGCTGAGATAGTCGTAGGCGCCGGCCTTCATGGCATCGACCGCCACCTGGACGCTGCCATGCGCCGTCATGAGGATCACCTTGACCTGGGAATCGAGCGCCTTCATGCGCTCGAGAAGATCGAGGCCGTTCAAGTCGCCCGGCAGGTTGTAGTCGAGAAGCACGAGGTCCGGCTTGAACGCGTCGAACGCCGCGAGCGCGGCCTCGCCGTTCGTCGCCACCTGAACGTCGTAGTCGTATTGCTCGAGGAAGCGCTTGACGTTCTTCCCCAGGATTTCCTCGTCCTCGACGACCAGGATGGCTTGCGTCATGTCAGGCGCTCGCGACCGGAAGCCTCAGGATAGCCGTCGTCCCCCTACCAGTCGCGCTTGCGAGGTCAAGCGTGCCGCCATAGCGCGCGACGATCCGCCGCGAGAGCGCGAGGCCGACGCCAAGCCCGCCCTGCTTCGTCGTGAAGAAGGGACGAAAGGCCTTCCGTGCGGCTTCGGCCGTGAGGCCGGCCCCCGTGTCGCTCACGCGGATCTCGACGGACTTGGCTTGGCCGTCGTGGCTCGTCTCGAGCTTCAGCTCGCCGTCCTTGGGCATGGCTTCGAGCGCGTTGGCGATGAGACTGTTGAGCACCTGTCCGATCGGCGCAGGATTGGCACCCGCCGACGGAAGCTTCTCGGCGAGCGCCAAGCGCGGCGTGATGCGCTGGCGCTCCAAGGCCTGCTGCCAGCCTGCGAGGCTCGTGCGCACGACCGCATTGAGGTCGGTCGGCTCCGAGGTCGGCCCTTCGCTCCGCGCGTAGATGAGAAGCTCGCGCACCCAGCGGTCGAGGCGATCGGCCTCCCCGATGATGTCGCCGGCCGCTTCGCGCGCGAGGGCGAGATCCGCCGTCGCCGCGATCTCGGCCGAGGAGCGCATCGCGGCCAGGGGATTGCGGATGCTGTGGGCGACGGCCGAGGCCATCTCGCCCATCGCGGCAAGCGTTTCGCTCTCAACCAGGCGCTGCTGCTGCGCACGGATGACGGCGCCCGCGCGCCGCACGATCCAGAACAGGGTCACGTAGAGGAAGACGCCGCCGATGCCGGCGCTCGCCCACACCAGGCGATTGCCCCGGTCGATCGTCTCCTGGAGGACACGCGGAAACTTGTAGATCTCGACGACGCCGACGACGTTGCGCCTGTCCTTGTCCCAGATGGGAATGTAAGCCTCGATCAAGGTCGCGCGCGGATCCATGCCCTCGAAGAGGACATGCTCCGCCTTCTCCATCTCCTCCCTGTGCTCGGCCTTGACCTCGACATGGCCGGCGAAGGCGCGATCGAGATCCGGATTGCCCTCGAAGCGCTGGCCGGTGAGCTCGCTCTTGCTCGACCAGATGAGCCGCCGGTCGCGGCCGTAGACATTGGCGCGCACCACATCGGGAAGACGCGACAGCTCGGCGAAGAACGGCTCGACGACCGGGCTGGCCTGGCTCAACTCTTCGCGCTCGGAGAAATAGGCGGCCGCGTTCTCGGCTTCGACGAAGCGCTCGATGAGCTGCATGCTCAGATTCGCCTCGCGGCGCAGGAGGTTGGTCGTCAGGAATTGCGATAGAAAATAGGCGGAGGCGGCGCTGATGAGGGCGATGACGAGGAAGCTCGCGATGGAAAACCATCGGAGGAGATTGAACGGTCGCTCGTCTCTCTCTTCAGGCACGAGAGCGCACCGCTAAGACTGAGGCCGGTGGTTCGGACACATCGCTCCTCCGTTACGAGACCCCTTCCTCGTCGGCTCAGCCGTGATAGATGCGCCACGTCCGCCACCGAGGCAAGGCCCGATCTCATCCCATCCTGGACGCGACGGTACGCCGGGCGACGCCATGCCCCGCCCGACGACCCGCCATCCATGACGCCGGCGACCAGGTTGCCGGCGGTCGTCCGCGTGCGGCTGCGCCTACTTGCCCCTGCCGCCGTTACCGCCATTGCCGCCGCTGCCGGGACCAGCGTTGCCGCCCTGGCCCTCGCCGCGCGCGCCTTCGCCAGCCTCGCGGTAAACAATGCCGTCATGGGCGACGGTGCCCGTGATCGTCATGGCGGACGCAGCCTTCAACGAAGGCAGCCCGGATGTCGTATCGAGCGACACCGGCAGCGCGAGGGTGAGTGCCGCCACCGCGCCGAAAGCAGGCAACACCAGTCGTGAAACGATCCTGTGGGTCATCGACGTTCTCCTTGTTCAATGAAGCGGCCCATGAAAGGGCCCGAGCTGATACCTCCCCTTCCGCAAGGTGCGTGCCAAAGGCGCCGAGCGGGGCCGTTTGCGCTAAGTCTTTGGCGTATCGAGAAAACCATAAGCCTCACCGCGCACGCCTCGCGGCCCGCCGCCGCATGCGCGGGCCATATGCCCCTCAACTGTCGGTCATCTCGCCCAACGCCCCCGGAACGGCATACGTGAAACAGAACGCCGGATGCCGTTGGCCGCGCGCTGTCCACCGGCAGGGGATATGACATGATCGCTGCCGGGGAGACGCGCCATGACCGAGCCCGCCGACATCTTCGATCCACGGCACTACGCGGCGGTCAGGCGCCCGCCCGCGGAGGCCGAGAGCCCGCCGCCCTGGGTCTACACCTCGGACGCCTTCTTCGCGCGCGAGGTCGAGCGCGTTTTCCGCCATTCGTGGAACTGCGTCGGGCGCACTGACTACATCGAGAAACCGGGCGACTACTTCACGCGCGAGCTCGTGGGCATCCCTCTCATCGTGCTTCGCGACCGGGACGGGACGATCCGCGCCTTCGCCAACAGCTGCCGGCACCGCGGCGCGCAGCTTCTCGAGGGTGCCGGCAACTGCCGCGCCATCAAGTGCCCCTATCACGGCTGGGTTTACGGACTCGACGGCACGCTGACGGGAGCGCCGGGCATGGAAGCCGCGCGCGACTTCGCGCGCGAACAGCACGGCCTCCGTCCGATCCGGCTCGACTGCCGCGGCGGCTTCATCTTCGTCAACTTCGACGACGAGGCGGCCGGGCTCGATGTCTGGCTCGGCGGCTGGGGCCCGCTCTTCGATTGCTACCGGCTCGAGGACATGGTGACGGTGCGGCGCTGGGAAGGCGAGATCGCCGCCAACTGGAAGCTCGCGACGGAAGTGTTCATCGAGGAGTACCACGCGCCGGTCGTGCATCAGACCACGCTCTACCGGCGCCCGCTCACGATGCACCGCTACGACGAGGTGCCCGGCGCCTATGCGACGGTGTTCGGCGCCCATGAAGGCTCGCGCGCGCTAATCGAAGGCCGTGGGCACCGGCCGTTCCCGCCCATTCCGACTCTCGAAGGCCAGGCCAAGGCCGGGACGCGCTGGACAGTGACCTATTCGGGCTTCTGCTTCGCGGTCACGATCGATTCCATGTGGTTCATCGAATGCTACCCGCTCGGGCCCAACCGCACGCGCTATGCCTGGGTCAATTGCTTCCCGCGCTCGACCGCGGCGTGCGCCGATTACTCGACGATCGCCCCCGGTTACTACGAGCGCTGGGACGTGGCCGTCGTCGAGGACAACGCGATCCTCGAGCGCCAGCAGCGCGGCCTCGCCTCGCCCTTCGCGCGGCCGGGGCGCCTCCAGCCGCGGATGGAGCCAATCGTCGCCCATCTCGGCCGCTGGCTCACCGAGCGCGTCATCGGCAACGCGCCGACGGTGGGGTGAGCAATGCACCTGCGACACGCCGCGTTACCGAGACCAAATGCGAGCCATTTAAATTCTGTCTTTATTCGATGCTGGCAAGCGCTGTGCGCGACAGCGGCAGCGTTGGGGCTACTTGCCGTTGTACCATCCTTGTCTCAGGCGCAAGACCGCTTGCCAATCTTCGATGCCCACGTCCATTACAGCCAGCCGGCCTGGAGCGCCTTTCCACCGGGCGCCGTGTTCGAGGTCTTCGATGCGGCGGGCGTGCCGCGGGCGCTCGTCTCGAGCACGCCCGATGATGGGACGATGACGCTCTACCGCGCCAATGCCGGCCGGGTGGTGCCGATCCTGCGCCCCTATCGCGGCACGGTCGGCTCGGGCAACTGGTACAACGATGCGACCCTTGCCGACTATCTCGAGGGAAGGCTCAAGAGCGGCGCCTATCGCGGCATCGGCGAGTTTCACTTGTCGGACGATGCGAGCGCCGGCACGGCCGTCGTGAAGAAAGTCGTCTCGCTTGCCGTCGAGCGCGACATCCCGGTCCACGTCCATTCGGGTGCCGGCCCGGTGCGCGTCCTCTTCTCCCACAATCCGAAGCTCAAGGTGCTGTGGGCCCACGCCGGCATGATCGAGCCGCCCGAGGTGGTGGCCGCCCTCCTCGAGCAGTACCCGCAGCTCACGACCGAGGTGTCGTTTCGCACCGGCGAGATCGCGCCAGGCGGAACTCTGTCACCGGCCTGGCGCGCGCTGTTCCTCCGCCACAAGGACCGCATCCTGATCGGCAGCGACACCTATGTGACGGCGCGCTGGGAGGGCTATCGCGGCATCATCGAGGACCACCGGGCGTGGCTGGCCCAACTCCCGCGCGAAGTGGCGGAGGCCATCGCTTACAAGAACGCCGTGCGCCTCTTCGGCGCGGGCGACAGGAAGGAGCTCAGCAATTAGGGCTGCGCGCGGGCGCGCCCCCCTCCCTACCCTCCCCCTTGCAGGGGGAGGGGCAATAAAGAAGGTGCGCGACATCTCTTCTAATTCCCCTCCCTGCAAGGGAGGGGTTAGGGGAGGGTCGTTGTGGAGCGCAACGCGCGGCCGAACATCAACGCCAACATTTTGAATGGAATTATTCGCGCTATTTTCGGTCGTATTTGTGAGGTTGAGCGGCGACGACGGATCCTAGTTCCGCCCCTCGCTGATGCGCTCGAGGGCAACCGGAAAGGCGCTCAAGGGATGAGGCGGGCCGACCGGCTCGACCGGCGCCACATAGCTCGGCGCCAACTGCTCGAGCTTCGTCACGCCCAAGAGCCCCATGTTGACGATGATCTCCTCCTCGAGGATCTCGAGCGCGCGCACGAGCCCCGCTTGCCCGCCTGCCGCGACCGCCCAGGCCTGCATCCGCCCCATGCAGACCGCCGAGGCGCCGAGCGAGATGGCCTTCAGGACATCCGTCCCGCGGACGAAGCCGCCATCGATGATGACCTTGGCCTTCTCGCCGACGGCCGCCTTGATCTCGGGCAGCGTCTGGATCGTGCCGCGCGCGTGGTCGAGCGACCGGCCGCCGTGATTCGAGACATAGACCACATCGACCCCGTGTTCGGCGGCGAGGCGTGCGTCCTCGGCCGTGGTGATGCCCTTCAAGACCAACGGCAGGCCCGAGCGCGACTTGATCCGGTCGACGAGCGCCCAGGTGCCGCCGGCACCGAGGAGCCCCTCGTAGCTCGGCGCCTTCCCCGGCGCCTTCGCGCGCTCCTCGCGGAGCTGCTGCTGATAGCTCGCATAGGTGCGGGAGCGCTTGGCCTTGGTCTGGATGCCGCTCATGAGGTCGCGCTCGCGACGGCTGTAATAGGCACCCTCCGAGACATAGACGATGGCGCGGTAGCCGTGCGCCTTCACCCGGTCGACGAGGTCGTCCATGAAGGCCATGTCGGCGCGCGGGTGGAGCGCATAGGCGAGCGGCGTCTTCACGGCCTCGGCGACCTGCTCAAAGCCGGGATCGGCGAAGCCGCTGATGATGGGCATCGTGCCGAACTCGGCGGCCGCGCGCGCGACCGTCACCGCCGCCCCGGGATCGAGGAGGTGGAGTGAGCCCACGGGCGCCATCATGACCGGAATGCGCAAGGGCACGCCGAGGAGGTTGGTCGTGGTGTCGATCTCCATGACGTCGCGCAGGACGCGCGGGCGGAAGGCCAGGCTGTCGAGGGCATGGCGGTTGCGCCGGACGGTCGTCTCGGACTCGGAACCGAAGGTCACGAAGTCCCAGGTCGCATTGGGAAGCTTGGCCTTGGCGGCCAGCACGATATCTTGAAGCGTCGGAAAATCAGCCATCGCACCCCTCGGTCTCGCCGGTACCACCCATCGGTCCTCCGGACTGGTGCCATTGAAGCGCGCCGGCGCGCCCGCGCCAAGGGCGATCGCGCCATGTGGACTCGGGCGGGCCGCCTCGCCATGCTGCTCCTCGGAACGCACCAGGGGTTTCCATGTCTCTCGACACGCTCAAAGGCCGCCGCATCGTGCTCGTCGGCGGCAGCGCCGGGATTGGCCTTGCGACCGCGCGGGCCGCGGCCAAGGCGGGCGCACGCCTCGTCATCGCCGGCCGCACGCAGGCCCGCCTTGAATCCGCCAAGGCCGAATTGGGCGGGACGGTCGAGACGCACCGGGTCGACGCGACCGAGGAGGACGCCGTCGCCGCCTTCTTCGCGCGTGTCGGCGCCTTCGATCATGTGGCGAGCTTCGTGCCGAGTGCCTCCGACAAGGCCATGTCCGCTCGATTCGGCCGCTTCGTCGACATCGACCGCGATACGTTCGCCGCCATCTTCCGCAACCGCTTCTGGGCGCAGTGCTACATCGCGCGCCACGGCGCGCCGCTCGTCGCCAAGGACGGCTCGATCGTCTTCATGTCCTCGACCCAGCCGCGGAAATCGATTCCGCGCTACGCCGCCTCGGCCTCGGCCGCGGGTGCGGTCGAATCGCTGGCCCGCGTGCTCGCGCTCGAACTGGCGCCCGTCCGCGTCAACGTCATCGCGCCGGGCTTCATCATGACTCCGGGTACCGAGGAAATCCCCGAGGAACGAAAGCGCGCCTGGGCGGAGATGGTCTCGCGCCAAGCGGTCCAGCGCCTCGGCACCGCGGAGGAGATCGCCGCCGCCATCCTCTTCATGATGGCGAACCCGTACATGACCGGTGCGGTCATGACGGTCGACGGCGGCTACTCCCTCACCTGACCGGCCGCGACGGCGCCCATGCTTCTCTACGAACACGAAGGCAAGTCGTTCCTCGAGGAGCACGGCATTCCCGTGCCGCGCGCCGCATTCGCGGGCGATTCCTCCGCGATCGAAGCCGCCTCGAGCGCGTTGCGCTTTCCCGTGATGGTCAAGGCCCAGGCCTTGACCGGCGGGCGCGGCAAGGCAGGCGCCATCCTTCCGGCAGAGGACAGCGCCGCCGCGCGCGACGCCGCAAAGCGGCTTCTCGGCTCGACCGTCAAGGGCGAACCCGTCCGCGGCGTGCTCATGGAAGAGCGCGCCTCGGTCGCGCGCGAGCTCTATCTTGCGGTCACGATCGAAGGGGGCGAGATCCTCCTTCTCCTCGGCGCGGAGGGCGGGGTCGAAGTCGAAAGCCGCGGCGCGACGCTCGAACGCCTTGCGATCGACCCGCTCGATGGCCTTCGTGCCGACCGGCTGCCGGCGGCGCTCGGGCGTCTCGCCATCCCTGGGGAACTTTGGTCGGGGATCACGGGCATCGCCACGAGGCTCTTCGCCCTCCTCCGCTCGCTCGACGCGACCCTCGCCGAGATCAATCCGCTGGCCGTGCTCGAGGACGGCTCGCTTCTCGCCCTCGATGCGCGGATCGAGGTCGATGAGGGCGCCTTCTTCCGCCAGCCGCGCCTCGCCGCGATCAAGGGAGCGCGGCCAGCCGCCGAAGGTTTCCTCGGCGCGCTCCAGGCGCTCGAGATTCAATACGCGCCGATGGGCGGGCCGATCGGCCTCTTGAGCTCAGGCGCCGGCTGCGGCGTCACCATCATGGACTGGGTCGCGGCCGAGGGCAGCGCGCTCAGCGCCTTCGTCGACATCGACTACGCGCTCATCGCGGGCAAAGGCGACGAGGCCATGCGGTTCCTGCTCGCCGCTTATGCCGATGATGCGTCCATCCGCGCGATCATCGTCAACTTCACGACCTGCGGCCTGAAGCTCGACGAGATCGCCCTCTCGCTCGTCGCGGCGCTCGATTCCCTGGGCACCCGCTTGGCAAAGCCCGTGTTCATCCATCTCGAGGGCAACCGTGCCGCGCGCGCACATGAGATCATCCGCGCCACACGCTATCCCCTGTCGATGAGCATCGGCGACGCGGTTCGCGCCGCCTGCCGCGCGGCCAAGGGAGAGGCGCCGTGAGCGTGCTGCTCGACCGGACGACCCGCGTCCTCGTCCAAGGCATCACCGGCGCCATGGGCCGCTTCCAGGCCGAGGAGATCCGGCGCTCCGGCGCCAATCTCGTGGCGGGCGTGAGCCCGGGGCGCGGCGGCGTGCGCGTCGCCGACGCCCCTGTCTTCGATACGGTCGCGGAAGCGGTCGCGGAAACAGGCGCCGAGATGTCCGTCATGTTCGTCGCCGGCGCGCGCACGAAGGATGCGGCCTTCGAGGCCTTCGCTGGCGGCATCAAGACCGTCATCGCCATCGCGGAGTTCGTGCCTGTCCACGACGTGATCCTGATGAAGCGCCGCGCCAAGGACGCGGGCGCCCGCCTCATCGGCCCCAACTGCGCGGGCCTCATCTCGCCCGGCGAGGCCAAGGTCGGATTCTTCTGCGACGATGTGTGCCGGCCGGGCGACATCGGGGTCATGGCGAAAAGCGGCACGCTCAGCTACGCGATACTCGCCGAGATGAAGCGCCGGGGGCTCGGCGCCAGCACCGTGATCGGTGTCGGGGGCGATGAGATCAAAGGCACGACCTTTGCCGACGGCTTGGCCCTCTTCGAGGCCGATCCCAGGACGCGCGCGATGCTCATCATCGGCGAGGTCGGCGGCGAGGACGAGGAACGGGCGGCGGACCATATCCGCACGGAAGGCCGGAAGCCCGTCGTCGCCTTCATCACCGGCCGCACGGTGCCGCCGGGGCGCGCCATCGGCCATGCGGGCGCCCTCATCCGCGGCGAGCGCGGCACGCACCGATCGAAGATCGCGGCCCTCCGCTCGGCCGGCGCGCGCGTGGCGGACTCGATCGAGGACATTCCGGACTTGCTCAAACCTTGAGACAGGGAGACAGCGATGAATTTCCAATCGATCATGTTCAAGCGCGAGGGAGCGGTCGCGATTCTCACGCTCAACCGGCCGCAGGCGCTGAACGCCATGACCCTCGCCATGCACGCCGAGATCTTCAAGGCGCTCAAGCTGGTGCGCGAGGATGACGGCATCCGCGCGCTCATCATCACGGGCGCCGGGCGCGGCTTCTGCTCGGGCGACGACATGAAGGAAAGCGATCCACGCGACGGTGCCGCCCCGCCCGAGAAGGAGATCGAGATCGTCTGGCACACCATCGTGCGGGAGATGCGGGCCTTGCCCAAGCCCATCATCGCCGCCGTCAACGGCATCGCCTGCGGAGCGGGCAGCGGCCTCGTTCTCGGATCCGACATCCGCATCGCGTCGACGCGCGCGCGCTTCGCCGACATCTTCATCCGTCGGGGGATCGCGGGCGGCGCCTATCTCCTGACCCACGTGGTCGGGACCGCGAAGGCGCTCGAGCTCACCATGACGGGCGACATCATCGAGGCGCATGAGGCCTGCCAGCTCGGCATCTTCAATCGGGTGGTCGACCATGACGCGCTCCTGCCCACGGCCCTGGCCCTTGCCCAGCGCCTGGCCAGCGGCCCGGCCCGCTCATTGGCACTCACCAAGGCGGCGGTGTACAAGGTCGAGACCCTGGGGCTCGACGAGGGGCTGAGAGTCGAAGAGGCGGCCAAGCTCGACAGTCTCAAGAGCGCGGATGTGCGCGAGGGGATCATGGCATTCGTCGACAAGCGGGGCGCCGCGTTCAAAGGGCGCTGAGAGAGAAGAGGGAGGAGATCATGGCGCAATATGTCCGGACCGAGCGGCACGGCGGGGTCCTCGAGGTGGTCCTCGACCGGCCGCCCGTCAATGCCATCAACCTGGAGGTCAGCAACCAGCTCTACGACGCTTTCGCGACCTTGAAGGACGATCCTGCCCTGCGCGTGGGCATCGTCACGGGCGTGGGCGAGCGCGTCTTCTCGGCGGGCTGGGACCTGAAAGCGGTCGCGGCCTCCTCGAGCCCGACGGCGGCGGACGACTCGGCGCTGCACAAGCCCGGCGGCTTCGCGGGCCTCACCGAATTCTGGGATCTGCACAAGCCCGTGATCGCGGCCGTCAACGGCGTCGCCATCGGCGGCGGCTTCGAGCTGGCATTGGCGGCCGACATCATGGTCGTGGCCGACCATGTGGAATTCTGGCTCCCCGAGATGCAGCGCGGATTTCTCGCGGATGCGGGCGCCGTGCAGCGCCTGCCCAAGCGCATTCCCTACAACGTCGCCATGGAGCTTCTGCTCACCGGCCGCCACATGGGTGCGGCCGAGGCCGTCCATTGGGGCCTTGTCTACAAGGCCGTGCCGCGCGCGAAGCTCATGGAGGAAGCGCATGCGCTCGCCGCGCTCATCGCGGAGGGCGCGCCACTCGCGACCGAGGCGCTCCTGACCGTCATGCCCATGGTCATGGACATGTCAGAGAAGGACTCGATGGCGCTCTTGAAGCGCGGCAAGAGCGGCGTTCCCATCTACGAGAAGATGGCGAACTCCGAGGACTTCCTCGAAGGCCCGCGCGCATTTGCGGAGAAGCGGAAGCCCGTCTGGAAGGGCCGCTGACCGGACGGCACGCCGCGGCGCCCGATGCCCGAGCTGCCGGACATCACGGTCTACATCGAATGCCTCGAGAAACGAGTCATCGGTCAGACGATTGAGGACATCCGCGTCGCGAGCCCGTTTCTCCTGCGGAGCGTCGACCCGCCGATTGCGCTCTTCAAGGGGCGGCGGGTCCGGGCGGTCCGGCGTCTCGGAAAGCGCATCGTCTTCGATTGCGGCGACGATCTCTTCCTCGTCCTCCATCTGATGATCGCGGGGCGCCTCCACTGGCGCGCGCGGGGTGCCCCGCTCGCGCGCAAGGTCGGCCTCGCCGCGTTCGACTTCAGGGACGGCAGCCTCGTGCTGACCGAAGCCAGTCCCAAGAAGCGCGCTGCCCTCCACACGGCGCGCGGCCGCGCGGCGCTCGAGGCGCACGACCCGGGCGGGATCGAGACCCTCACCTGCTCGCTCGCCGAGTTCCGCGCGGCGCTCCTCGCCGAGAATCACACCTTGAAGCGCACGCTCACCGATCCGCGCGTCTTCAGCGGCATCGGCAACGCGTATTCGGACGAGATCCTCCACCGCGCGCGCCTCTCGCCGATCAAGATGACGCAGAACCTCGAGGACGACGAGATCGCGCGCCTCCACGAGGCGACGCGCGCGACGCTCGTCCATTGGGTCGACTTGCTGCGAAAACAGACGGGCGACGGCTTCCCCGAGAAGGTCACGGCGTTCCGGCCCGAGATGGCCGTGCATGGGCGCTACGGCAAGCCCTGCCCCGTCTGCGGCTCACCCGTCCAGCGCATCGTCCATGCCGAGAACGAGACCAACTACTGCGCGCGGTGCCAGACCGGCGGGCGCGTTCTCGCGGACCGCGCGCTCTCGCGCCTCCTCAAATCCGACTGGCCGCGCACGCTCGAGGAGATGGAGGAGCGCCGCCGCGGCGCCTGAACGACTGCGGCGCACTCCGCTCGCGCGTCAGGCGGAGGCACCCATCCGCGTCTCCTCGACGAACCGCTCGGTCGAATCGTCGATCGACCGGCTCGCGCGCCCGCGCGGCGCATGGACATAGGCCGCGCGCCGGCCGGCCGAGGTGGACGCATCGGGCGGCGCGGGCATGGCGTAACGCACCTCGCGCCCGTGGTCGGCCAGGAGCTTCCCCGGATCGTAGACGCCCTTGAAGCTCCAGAGACTCTTGAGGAAGTTCGTCTGCCCCCGCGCGAGGCAGCCCGCCACCATGTGGAAGACGTGCCGGAAGGCCGTCCAGCCCATGTGCTTCTTGTAGAGAAGCGTCTGCGTCTTCACGAGCTCGTCGTAGAACTCAGGGAGCGGCAGGCGCGTCGGCAGCACCGCGTGCTGGATGTCGTACAGGCGATAGTCGCGCGAGGTCAGGCGTCGCTCTTCGGTGCGCCAGCTCTCGGTTCCGGGATAGGGCGTGTTGACGCTGATGTTCACGACCTCCGGCACCTCCATGATCCACTGGCGGACGACCTCGAAGCGCTCGTGGTCCCAGTCCGGATCGGCGATCAGGTTGACCGCGACCTTGATGTCGAGGGAGCGCGCGAATTCGAGGGCCTCGAAGTTCCGCCCGAGCGACACGCGCTTGCGGTACTTCTTGAGCCCCTCCTCGTCGATCGCCTCGAGGCCGAGGAACATGTACTGAATGCCGAGCGACTGCCAGAAGCGGAAGGCCTCCTTGTTCCGGAGCAGGACGTCACCGCGCGTCTCGAGGTAGTAGCGCTTCTTGATTCCCTTCCGCTCGATCGCCTCGCCGATCGCGAAGGCATGCTCGGCGTGGATGAAGGCCACGTCGTCGACGAGGAAGACGCCGGGCTCCCGGATCGATTCGAGATCGGCGATGATGTGGTCGGGACTCATGATCCGGTAGCTGCGGCCGTAGAAGGTCCAGGCGCTGCAGAACACGCAATCCCAGGGGCAGCCACGCGAGAACTCGATCGAGGCGCAGGGATCGAGCTCGCCGATGAAATACTTGCGCCGGTGACGCAAGCGATGCCGTGCCGGCCGCACGGCATCGAGACTCGCGACGAAGCCCGGCGGCGGTCCCTCGCCCTCGGCGCTCACGGCGCCAGGAACCTTGGCGAGCGCGCGCCTATCGTGCTCGACGGCCTCGAGAAGCGGCCCGATCGATGCCTCACCCTCGCCCTTGAGCACGCAGTCGATGGCGCCCTCGGCATGGGACAGAAAGTCGTCGGCCACGAAGGACGCGCTGTGTCCGCCGACGGCGATGAAGGCGCGCGCATGGTACGCCTTCGTCGCCTTCGCGAGATCGATGATCTCCGGCACGTTGGCGAGATAGTTGCACGAGAAGGCGATGGCGTCGGGCCGCCAGTGGCGAACCAGCCGGTGATAGGCCGCCTGGCTTTCGACCTGGAGATCGATGATCCGAACTTCGTGCCCGGCCGCTTCCGCCGCGGCCGCGACGAGTTCGAGGCCGAGCGGCTCGAGTCGCAGAAAGACCTTCGTGTACATGAGCGGTCCAGGATGGACGAAGAGAACATTCATCACATGGCTCCCGCGCGGCCCTACTCGCGGCCGCCGCTATCGATGGTCCCTCCCCGCCCCATACTGCGTCAGCGCGTCGATCCATCCAAGTCATTCCCGCCCGACAGCATGCGGCCAATCCCACACCGCGATGAGGGACATGCGAGGTGCGAGGCGATCGCGCGCGTCGTTCGTTGCCGAACGGCCGACCATCGCGACATCGCCACGACGTAATGCGCGGCGGATCACCCGATCAGCGCGCGTCAAAAAAACGAGAGGCGGGATCTCTCCCGCCTCTCATCATTCCGTCCGTACGGTGGATGCGATCTAGCCGTGACCGCCACCATGGCCACCGCCACCTCCACCGCCGCCACCCGAGCCGCCGCCCGAACCACCGGACCCGCCGCCCGACCCGCCGCCGGACCCGCCGGATCCGCCGCCAGACCCGCCACCGGAACCACCCGAGCCACCAGAACCGCTGCCCGAGCCGCCGCGTCCACCGGACTCGCCGCGTCCACCGCTGTCACCGCGGCCGCCATTGTCGCCGCTGCCATCGCCGCGGCCGCTGTTGCCGACGCCCGCGACATCGCCACCACGCCCGCGGCCACGGCCGCCCGCCTCGCCAGCCTCGTGGCCCGCGCCATCATCGCCGCCGCGCGCATGGCCCGCCTCATGGCCGGCTTCATGCCCTGCCTCATGGCCCGCTTCGTGTCCGGCTTCATGACCGACTTCATGGCCCGCGCCGTCATCGGCACCGCCCCGGCCACGGCCGGAGACTCGTCCACCATTGTCGGCGGCCTGTGCGTAGGCCGCCTTGAGCGACAGCGCGCCCGTGTCAGAATCGATCGAGAGCGGCAGGCCCGCAACGATCGCCAGGGACGACACGCCGGCGAAGAGACCGATCAGCCGCGCCGTCGTCTTTCGTTCCATCACAATTCTCATCTCACTCTCCTCATTCAGGGTCGAAACCGAGCACGTCACCCGTGCTTGACCCCTTCATCGCAACCCCCGTGCCAGCCCGAGCGCGCGGCGCGAAGGATCATGCAAGCCCTTCCGCTGATGGAGAAAACGCGAAAAAGGGCATGACCGGCCGAGCGCGAGCGCCCATCGCCGGTGGGGTCAGCGCCCCACCCGTCGCGCGATATGCCCCACCGTCCCGCTGGTCTCGGCGCTGGCGCGATCGAGACCGTCGGCGCCGTCGCGTCATAGCCCCCTGCTATCAAAACGGGAGGAAAGCGGCATTTCCGTCGCGGGCCGGTTTTCACGATCCTCCGCTGCAACGCGGCCCACACCGAACCGCCGCAACCGCCAACGAGAAGGAAGAACTGCCATGTCGCCCCGATCCATGATTGACCGAAGCCTGCGCCGCGTTGCGATCGCCGGAGCCGCCGCCGCGATGACGCTCGCCGCGTCCGCCGCGCTGGCCGGCCAGTGTCCCGCCGACAAAGTGATGCCCGATGCCGTCAAGTCCGGCGAAACCATGCCGAAGGACGTGACGGATACAGTGTTGGCTACGGTCGATCTCAGCAAAGAAGCGATTGCAGCGAACGACCGGCAGCTCCGCATGCGCCGGCTCGAGATCAAGCCGGGCGGCGTCGTGCCGTGGCACAACCATGCCGACCGGCCCGCCATCATCTACATCATCAAGGGCACGATCATCGAGCATGCGAGCAATTGCGCCGTGCCGATCGTCCACAAGGCGGGCGAGGTGTCGAAGGATGCGGGCCTTTCGCACTGGTGGAAGAACACCGGCAAGGAGACCGTGGTGCTCATCTCGGCCGACATCCTCCACGATCCTGCCGACAAGAACATGTGAGGCGCCGTCCCCCTCGGCGCGATCACCCGGGGCCTGACGCTTCCCCCCGAGCGTCGGGCCCCGCCCCCCTTTCCCTCTCGCGGAGCCGGTCATGACCGCGTACCACGCCCCCACGGATCTCGCCGCCGCACGGCCGCGATCGCGCACGCGGCTTTTCCGGCTCCTCGTCGTCGGCATCACCGCGTTCCTCACGCTCGTCGACCTCTTCGCGACACAGGCGATATTGCCCACGCTCACCGCCGCCTACCACACGACGCCCGCCATGATGGGTTTTGCCGTCAATGCGAGCACGATGGGCATGGCCGCGGCCGGCATCGTCGTCGCCCTCTTCAGCCGGCACATCAACCGCCGCCTCGGCATCGCCGCGAGCCTCGCGCTTCTTTCCGTTCCGACCGCCCTCCTCGGGACGATGCCCGAGATCATGGTCTTCACCGTGCTTCGCGTGGCCCAGGGCGTCTTCATGTCCACGGCCTTCACGCTCACCATGGCCTATCTCGCCGAGGAGACGAGCGGGGAGGACACCGCCCGGGCGCTCGCCGCCTACATCACCGGCAACGTGGCCAGCAATCTTTTCGGCCGGCTCATGGCCGCGACGTTCGTCGATTTCCTGGGGCTCGCGCCCAACTTCTACGTGTTCGCGGCGCTCAACCTCGCGGGAGCCGTGCTGGTCGCCTTGAGTCTCAAGCGCTGCGCGCCGGCCGCGGGCGGGACGGTCCAGCGCTCGGCCCTTTCGGTCTGGGCCGAGCACTTTCGCAATCCGCCGCTGCGCGCGGCGTTCGCCATCGGCTTCATCATTCTCTTCGCGTTCATCGGCACCTTCACCTTCGTCAACTTCGTCCTCGCGCGCCCGCCCATCGCGCTCTCGCCCATGTCGCTCGGCCTCGTCTATTTCGTCTTCCTGCCCTCGATCCTGACGACGCCGCTCGCGGGACACGCGGTCAAGCGGTTCGGAACGCGATCTGTTTTTTGGGGTGCGCTCGCCGTGGCGGCCGCGGGCCTGCCGCTCGTGCTGGCGGCGCATCTCGACGCTGTCCTCGCGGGCCTCGCGCTCATCGCCGTTGGCACGTTCTTCGCGCAGGCGGCCGCGACGGGTTTCGTCGGCCGCGCCGCGACGACCGACCGCGGGGCCGCGAGCGGGATTTATCTTGCCTGCTACTACCTCGGCGGACTCGCGGGCAGCGCGGTGCTGGGACCGGCGTTTGACCGCCTGGGCTGGAGCGCCTGCGTCGCCGGTATCGCGATCGCACTCGCGTTGGCCGGCGTGCTCGCGGTGCGTCTCGAGCTGCCGGCCATGGCCCACGCGCGCACGGGCGGATGCCGGACCGCTACTTCAACGCATTGCTGATGAGATAAGCCGCGACGTCGGCCGGTTTCATCTTCTTGGCCAGCACCTCGCTGCTCTCGAGCGCGTGCTTCACCACCCAGTGGTTCTCCACATTGGTGATCTTGACCTTGAAGATGCCCTCGGCCCCCTGGATCTTCGGATAGTAGAGAGGATCGACAGGCTTCTCCTTGCGCCCGAGTCGCTCCCACATCTCCCGCTCGTCGACGCCGTCCGCCTCCTCCTGCTTGAGCAAGCGCCAGTCGTCGACGCCCGCATGGCGCGCCTCGTTGAGCGCGGCGATGGCGGCTTCGGCGCCATCCTCGGCAATGCCGACCTTGTAGAGATGCTTGGTCAAGCCCACATCCCCGCCCCATTCCGCGAGCGCCTTGCTGCTCGCGACATAAATCACGGCCATGCTCCTCCCCCGTTCGGCGCTAGGGTGCGCCGCCTTCCTCCAACGCCGAGAACCGGACCGGCAACAAATCCTTCATCGCAAGACGCCCGCTCGCGTCCTTGGTGACGAGCACGATCTTCTGCTCCTCGGGGATGCCGCATGGGATCACCATGCGCCCGCCGGGCTTGAGTTGGGACAGAAGCGCGGGCGGAACGAGATCGGGCGCCGCGGCGACGATGATCTTGTCGAACGGCCCCTCGGCGGGGAGACCGAGGCGCCCGTCGCCGATGCGCACCTCGACGTTGCGGCAGCACGCGAGGCGCTTCACAGCGGCCTCCGCCAACTCCTCGATGATCTCCACGGTGTAGACACGCTCGGCAAGCGCGGCCAGCACCGCCGCCTGATAGCCGAGGCCGGTGCCCACTTCGAGCACGCGATCGCCGGACTCGATCTCCAGAAGATCGATCATGAGCGCGACGATGAAGGGTTGCGAGATGGTCTTGCCGCAGCCGATCGGCAGGGGGCAATTGACATAGGCGAAGGGCTGCATCTCGACCGGCACGTAGTCGTGGCGCGGGACCGTCGCCATCGCCGCCATGACGCGCGGGTTGAGCGACGGCCGGTCGATCTCCCCGCTCACGAGGGTCGTGTGCGCGGCGATCTCGTCGACCATCTGGTGCCGCAGGAGGGCGAAGTGATCCTCAGGCGTCGTCGTCACGAGTGGGACCGTGTGCCGGTGTGAGGCCGTCTCATCCTGTGCATCATACAGCAGAACCATCCCGCATGTGAGAAGCGCCGCGACGATCAGCGAGGGCAGGTCGGCGGCGGAAGGTCAGGACTTTCGCGGACGAGGATGCGCCGCGGCAGGAAGCGCTCGTTCACGCGGCGAATCGAATAGTAGGTCTCGAGCGGATCGACATCCGCATTGGCGGTCACGAACAGAATGGACGTCGTATAGAAGTCGAGGAACACCGCGTGCACCGTCGTCGTCGGCTGGCGCCACACGATATCGGCCGAGCGCGGCGTGTCTTTCGTGTCGAGATCGATGCAGCGCGCGGCGGGCGGGCCGTAGCGGCCGCGCAAGGCGAAGAGCAGGTTGTTGTAGCCCTTGACCGACACGCGGGAACGGCGCAATTCGAGCAGGACCTGGCTCAGCCGGCCGGTCTCGCGGTCCATCTGGAAGAAGGCCGTGAAGGGCTCGCCGCCGATCATGACGTCGAAGACCGCGCGCTCGGCATAGGTCTGGCCGTAGTCGAGCCGGCCCTTGAGCGGCCGGATACGGCCCACGAGCGCGGCATCGAGCTCGGCCGTCGTCATCCCCCAATGGAGCCCTGGCCAGCCGGCGACGGCCCCCGTCTCGGCCGCGTCACTGGCCGTCGCCCACGACAGGACGACGACCGCGATCGCCAGGAGCCGAACGCACGGGAAGGCGCGCCATCCCATCGATGTCTTTCCCTCTCCCGCCGCGCTCGTCGACCGCCCGCCTCTCGACAGAGTCGCACGGTCGCTCCATTCTGGACGCTCGAGCAGAAGACGGCCAGGAGATCGCGATGGACGGCTGGCGCGCACGGATCGGCTTCATCTGCCCCGATTCGGCCAAGAGGGATCACGATTATTTCCGCATGGCGCCCGAGGGCGTCACGGTCCACTTCACGCGCGTCGCCTTCAGCGGCGATGGAACGCTTGCCGCCATCGGGGCCATGAGCAGCACGGACAACCTCGTCGCCGCGGCGCGCTTGCTGGCAGCGCTCGAGCCCCACTGCATTTCCTGGTCCGATACCTCGGGCAGCTTCATGTTCGGGGCGCGCGGCGACCGAGACCAAGTGGCGGCCATCGAAGCCGCGACCGGCATTCCCGCCTCGACCACCTCGACGGGCGTGCTCGCGGCGTTGGCCGTGCTCGGCGCCAGGCGCATCGCCGTGGCCGCGCCTTATCTCGCCGAGGTGAGCGACAGGATTCCCGAATTCCTCGCGGCGAACGGCGTCGAGACACTCTCGCTCCGCACCCTCGGCCTCGCCCATGAGCGGGAGATTTCGCGCGCGAGCAAGGAGGTGGTCTACCGCCTCGCGCGCGACGCGATGGTCGAGGGGGCCGAGGCACTCTTCGTCTCCTGCACGGATTTCTTCCCGATCGACCTCATCGAGCCGATCGAGCGCGATCTGGGCATCCCTGTGGTGACGGCGAACCAGGCGACGATGTGGCACGCCCTCAGGCGGGCCGGCATCCGCGACGGCGTCGCCGGTTTCGGCCGGCTCATGTCGCTCGATTGGAACGACGACACGGGCCCCTCGCAAGAGCGACGCATCGCCTGATCGAGGGCCATAAGGGGCCCCGGGCTTGCCGGACCGTCCCTGTCCTTGCGCCAGGTCAATGCTCCGGGCGGCCGTGCTCGGCTGTCTTCGGGCGACGCATCGACCGCAGGCACGACGCCAGCGGTGACGGGGGAACCGGAAGGCAGGCGATGAAGGACATCTCGAGCCGCGCGGAAGTGGCACTCGACTATCCCGACAAGACCTACATCGGCATCTTCGAGCGGCACAGCCGCTACTCGGCCGGCTTCGACGACAAGGGAGTCGTCATCAAGCTCGAACACCCCGGCGAGGAGCGGAAGGTCGTGGACATCCATCTCGCCTACGCGCTGTTCGGCGACATCCTCCACGATCTGGCCGCATCGAAAGACGCCCTCGCCCGGGTCGCCGAGGTCGAACGGAAGCACCTCGTCGAGGCCTTGAAGCGGGCCGCGCACGACCTCAACCAGCATTCGGGCAAGTCGAGATAGCGCCCGTTGCCGAGACCGCCCGCGCCGTGTATGCCGGAGCGGCCGGGCACTCCCAGAGCCCGCGCGTCGGGGGACCATGGCGCATACCATCGGCGAGATCGTTACGAACGGCCTGTGCCTCGGCTGCGGCCTGTGCGCGAGCGTGGCCGGCCATGACCGGATCGCCATGCGCTGGACGACGGAAGGGCGCCTCCGCCCGGTCGAGACGGCGCGCATGGATGGGAAGACGCTCGACCTCATCAACGAGGTTTGCCCTGGCCTTCGCGTCGAAGGCATGGAGCGCGCGACGGCGGGCCCCGGGGCCACATTCGACCGTGCGTTCGGTTACGCGCAAGCGCTGTGGCGCGGCTGGTCGGGCGATCCCGAGATCCGCTTCCGCGCGGCGACCGGCGGGGTGCTGACCACCCTCGCCATCTATCTACTCGAGACGAAGGCCGTCGAATTCATCGCCCATGTGAAGTCGCCCAAGGACCAGCCCTTGCGCAACGTGCCCCATGTGAGCGTCACCCGGGCGGACGTCCTCGAAGGCATGGGCTCGCGCTACGCGCCCGTGGCGCCGCTTCTCCACCTGATGGAGCATCTCGATCGCGGCCGGCCCTTCGCGGTCGTGGCCAAGCCCTGCGACATCTCGGCCATCCGGACTCTCGCGAAGCACGACCCGCGGGTCGACCGGCTCATCAAGTATCTCCTCACCATCTCATGCGCAGGCGAGCCGGACCTCAACTTCACCTGGCGAATCATGAAGCGGTTTCCGGTGCGTGAGGAGGAGCTGAGCCTCATGCGCTATCGCGGCCATGGCTGTCCCGGCCCCACGCGCTTCGAGACCAAGGACGGCCGCGTCTTCGAGGCCAGCTACCACGACGGTTGGGGCGAGAAGCAGAACTGGCATCTCCAGTTCCGCTGCAAGATGTGCATGGACCCGGTGGGCGAACAGGCCGATGTCGTCGCTTTCGACGTCTGGCCGGGCGCCTCACCCACGGGCGAGGACGAGGGCTTCAGCGGCATCGCCGCCCGCACGCCGCGCGGCAAGGCCCTCGTCGACGCCGCCATTCGCGACGGCGTCCTCGTCGTCGAACGGCCCATGACCTTTGCCGAGTTCCATGACACGCAAATCCATCAGGTATGGAAGAAGATGGGCGTGTGGGGACGGCAATGGGGGCTTCGTCTCGCGGGCCAGATCGTACCGCGCTTCCCTCGCCTGCGGGTCGTTCGCATGGCTCTCGCGGGCGGACTTCGCCACACGATCAAGAATGCGCGCGGCATCTTCGCGCGCCGGAAATCGGGCGGCACGACGGAGCCGGCCGTAGGCTAGACGCGCCTTTGCCCGCTCGGCGTCGTTCGACGTTCATGCGTCGGCAAAGCACCCAGTCCCTATCGCCGGACGGCGGGACAGAGCCGAGACAATCGTCTCGCTCGAAGACACGCGGCTTCAGGACGTGCGACAGGTCAAATGGAGTGAACGGGAGACGCGCAGGACCAGTGTGTCACCGCTTTCGTCCGCCACACGCGTTTTCAGTGCGCCGACGACGCCCTCGCCACGAGAACAGCCGGGACGGCTGGCTCTGTCTCGCCTTCGGCCATCGCGTCGCTCTCGGCGCGCGCACTTTGCGATTCATCACCTCCGAGAGTGCTCGGACTCTCAGGAAGGGCGGCCGCGGCAGGCAAGTCTCCTGCCTCGCTGTCCCCGTCGCGGCTTCGCGCCGGAGGCTGGACAGGCAGGAACGCGACGGAGGATTCCGATTTCTCGACACACATTTCGCGACCCGCCACGGCGCGCCATAACGCGCAATCCTTGTCGGCCATGGCTGAAATGGCCTGATCCTGAAGTGACTTCCCGGTCGCAACATAGCTCGCGCCATCGAATATCGACGAAATGGCGGACATGCTTGCGGGCAGCACGCAACCGCCCAAGGTGAAAGCGCTCACGACCCCGGCACCAACGACTCCGATTATTGTTCTCAACTGTTCACCCCTTCCCATGGCTCTGCACACGATTGCTGCGAATGCGCCGCGGAATTGTCTCCCGTCTTACGTTGGTCGCCGCAATAGCATCACGTCACATGTTGGAGACCATCCCATCCACGGCGTGATCATAGGCAACCACACAACGCTTAGAATCCGCATGACCAGCACGTGGGACCGGCACTCAAAAATTCAAGCCTTGTAGCTCGCTCGCTGGTGACAGTCGCGACGCCCTGCATGGATGACGAGCGCACGATGCGCCGCACGTTGCGTGAGAGCTTCAAATCACGTTACGTGCGCGGTCGCGATGCATCCTTGCACCCGATCATTGTGCATTGAATTTTTGACTGCGGAGGTGAACGCGTCTTAGACACATGATGAATGCGCGTGCCTCAGCGCATTGCGAGCAACACGTTGCTCACGCAAGGAACGCATGCAGTATTCGCATGACCGAAGTTACTTCTCCGCAAAGCGCCATGCGCCGTCCCAATCCGCGGGCGGCGGATTCGCGCGGAGATACCGGCTCCGCTCCGCGAACAGCTTGGATGGCCCGTCCGCGGCATCGAGACTGAGGCACGAGGCGAACGCAGCCTCGGCCTTGTCCCAATCGCGCGCCCGGTAGAGGGCAAGGCCGTCGGCATACTTGTCGCGGAGCGCGGCCGCGCCCGGCACGGTCGCTCCGATCGCGCCGATGAGCTCGAAGATACGCACGGGCTCGGTCTTGCCCGCGGCGGTCACGGTGTCGAGCTCGCGCACCTCGACCGTGTCGTTGGCGAGCCGGTAGGTATCCTCCGTGATGAGGATGCTCGTGCCGTAGAGGCGGTTGATCGATTCGATGCGCGACGCCAGGTTCACCGCATCGCCGATGACGGTGAAGCTCTTGGCCGTCGGCGCGCCGATCGTGCCGAGCACGACCTCGCCCGTCGCGATCCCGATGCGCACGACGAAGTCCGGCACCTGGCGCCGGAGGCCCAGAATTTGCGGCAGGTCCGCGCGCAAGGATTTGAGCGCCTCCTGGATATCAAGGGCGGCGAGACAGGCATCCCGCGCATGGTTATCGCCCGGCGAAAACGGCGCCGCCCAGAACGCCATGAGCGAATCCCCGATGTACTTGTCGACGACGCCGTTTCGTGCCCGCACGGCATCGGTCGCAACCGTGAAATACCGATTGAGCAGGTTGGCGACGACTGCGGCCGTCAACTGCTCGCTGATCGCGCTGAAGCCCTGGATGTCCGCGAACATGACGGTGAGCACGCGTCGCTCGGCCGTGTCCTGCGCCGCGCCATCGGATCCGATCAAATTGGCCACGATCTTCGGATCGACGTACTTGCCGAAGGTGTCCTTGATGCGCTCCTTCGTCGCGATCTCGCTCACCATGTGGTTGAAGGCGCGCGTCAACTGACCGATTTCGTCCGAGCCCGTGACGGGCAGTGGTGCATGAGCGCGGCCGCTCTCGATCGCCTGGGCGCCCGCGAGCAGCCGCCGCAGGCTCGCGACCATGCGCGACGCCATGATGCTCGCAAGACCGAGGCCGAGCGCCGCAGCGACGACGAAAAGTGCCAGGCTGAAGCGGAGCGCGTCGTTCTGCTGGCCCAACGTTTCGACGGTCGATTCCTGGGCCAGTTGCTCCATGTCGCGCCGGATGGACGCGAGATCGGGCCCGAAGATCCGCTCGAAGCGCTCGAAGCCGTGATGGAGCCGCCGCGCCTCCGCGTGATCGCCGCGCCGATAGGCCTCGATCACGCTCAATCCGAGTTCCTCGAAGGGAGCGACCTCGCGCTGGAGTATGGTGAACGATCCGTGCAGGCGCGCAAAACCGATGCGATCGGCTTCGTCGTTGCGCTTATCGGCCGCCGCACGCACGAGAAGCTCGTTGGCCGCCGTGAAATCGTCCTTGATCGCGCGAATGACCTCGCGTTCGCGCGCGACGATCGCCTGGGTCGCCTCGTTCGAAGGGTCGTCGAAATGGAGGAGGCGCGCGAGGATCAGTTCGTACTCGAAGGTCTCAGCATCGATCTCCGCCATCAGCGCCGTCAGGCGCAGGTGGTATTCCGTGATCCCGGCCATCTCCTCCTGCACGCCCTTCTGGAAGCGCAGCGAGATGAACAACGCGATGCAAAGAAGCGCCAGGATCGCGGTCGAAAGGCCCAGGATCTTCGTGCGGATCGTCATGCGGGCCCGGCGCCGCTCAATAGTCCCGGTCGATGCGGAAGGGCGAGAGGTCGATGCGCGGCTTGTCGTGGGTGATGAGCTCGGCCATCAAGCGCCCCGTGATGCCGCCGGTCGTGAGCCCCATGTGGCTGTGACCGAAGGCGTAGTACACGTTCTTGAAATGCGGCGAGCGGCCCATGACGGGCAGCGAGTCGGGCGTCAGTGGCCGTTCACCGAACCATTCCGTCATGCCCTCCGTGTTGAGCCCGGGCAGCACTCTCTTGCCCCAGGCCAGCACCATCTTCGACTGCCGCCAGTCGGCGGGCGCATCGACGCCAGGGAAAGCCGAGGCACCGACGATGCGCACGCCCACATTGAGCGTCGAGATGGCGATCTTGGCGGACCCGACCACGAGGAGGTGCCGCGTCTCGAGTCCGGCGTTGGGCAGAGTCACGTGGTAGCCGCGCTGGGATTCGAGCGGCACCGCGCTGCCGAGCTTGGCTGCGAGCTTGTGCGACCAGGCACCGGCGCAAATGAGAATGGAATCGGCCGTGTGCCGTCCCTTGTTGGTGACGACGGCCGTGACACCGCCCGGCCCCTTCTCGAAGTCGAGCACCTCCTCCTCGAGAAACGTGGCGCCACGCTGGCGGAGCTGCGCGGCGAGGCCGGCCGAAACGTCGTAGGGATTTGCCACCGAATGCCAGTCGGGTTCGATGATGCCGGCCTTCCAGTCACGCGAGACGTGAGGTTCGCTCTGCCGCAGCTCGTCATCGTTCAATCGGATGAAGTCGAGCCCGCTGTCGCGCCGCCCCTGCCAGAACGGCCAGTCGTGCATGAGCGCATCGTCGTCTTTGTAGAGCCACAGCCCTCCGCCATGGCGCACGAGCGGCATGAGGCCGGCGTCCTTGAAGAGTGGCTCCCACGCCTCGTACGCCGGCGGCATGAACGCGGCGAGCGCCTCGGTGCAGTGCTTGACGCGCTCGGGCCGGCAGTTGCGGAAGAACTTCCACAGGAAGGGAACGAGCTGCGGCACGTAGGACCAGCGCACCGAGACAGGTCCTTCGGGGTCGATCAGGTACTTGAAGTACTTCTTCATGAGGCCGGGCATGGCGAGCGGCATGACGAAGGTGTTGGCGATGCCGCCGGCGTTGCCGTAGGAGGTCGAGCGTCCCGGCTCGACCCGGTCGATGATGGTGAGCGCGTGCCCGTCGCGCTGGAGATAACTCGCGCAGCCAAGACCGACCACGCCCGCGCCGATGACGATGATCTTCGCCATGATTCCCCCGGAAGTTGCCGGTCGCGCGACCGGCCCGTTGACCCGCGACATCTTAGGCCGATCGATGGAGGAGACCAACCGCGTCGACGGAGGCTCCCGACGATGCGGGAACACCATCGACCGCGCGCCATCGGCGCCGGCGTGCCGCTCGGCTATAGTGCGCGGCCGCTGGGAACCCACCGAAAGAAGGCGCGGAGGATGGCCGCCCGACTCGACGACGATGGCACGATTGGTGGAGCGTCCATGGGTGGCTGCGGCGGGAGACACTCGGTGACGGTCTGCCCGAAGCCGCCCCAGTCCTTCGGCATGTCGTGATGCGCGCGGACGCACCCGGGCGGCACCAAGGCCGCGTCCTCACCGGCATCGCGCTCATCGTTGCCGCGGCGGTGATCTTCCCCGCGACCGATGCGATCGCGAAGCACCTGGCCTCGCGCTACCACCCGCTCCAGATCCTCTGGGCGCGCTATCTGGTCCAGCTCGCGATGATGCTGCCGCTCTTGACGAGGCGCTCACTCGGCTCGCTCCTCCGAAGCCGGCGCCCGGCCCTCCAGATCGGCCGCAGTTTGACGCTCGTCCTCGGCACCCTGGCCTTCGTCGGCGCGCTCCGGTTCATCCCCCTCGTCGATGCGATCGCCATCCTGTTCTCGAACGCGTTGATCATGGTGGCGCTGTCGGCACCGCTCTTGGGCGAGCGGATCGATGGACGACGCTGGGCCGCCGTCATCGCCGGCTTCGCGGGCACGCTCATCATCATGCGTCCCGGACTCGGCTTCGTGCACTGGGCAGCGAGCCTTGCGCTCATCGCCGCGCTCTGCAACGCGCTCTTCCAGATCGCCTCGCGCGCCTTGGCCACGTCCGACCCTGCCGAGACCTCGCTCGTCTACGTCGCCCTCGTCGGCGTTCTCGCCATGGGGCCGTTCATGCCATTCGTCTGGGCACCCATGACAGCCGAGGCCTGGCTGTGGAGCGCCGGCAGCGCGGCTTTCGCCGTCTCGGGCCAGTACCTTCTCGTCAAGGCGTTCAACCACGCGCCCGTCTCGGTGCTGGCCCCCTTCAATTACATGGAGATCCTGAGCGCAACGGCGCTCGGCTATTTCTGGTTCGGCGAGCTGCCCGACGGGTGGACGGTCTTGGGCCTCGTCGTCGTGATCGGCTCGGGCCTCTACGTCGTGACGCGCGAGGGCGGACGCAAGCAGGCGGCAGCCCTCCCGACAAGTTCGGCCGACCGATAGACGACCAACCTAATCGCCGTCACGAGTGCTAGACTGAATGTCGACGACGGGCCAGCCGTTGTGCGTCCCCATGCGACCGGCGCCCGACAAACGGTCTTCGTCCCAACCGAATAGCGAGGAGAGGCGCACGATCATGAAGCCCTTCGCAACGCAAGAATTTGAAGGACGCCTCAGCCGCATCCACGCGGCCATGGAAGCCAAAGGCTTCGATGTGCTGCTCTGCGCCAGTCCGGCCAACATGCTCTACGCCACCGGATATGACGCATGGTCGTTCTATACGCCGCAGACCGTCATTATCTCTCCGCGCCTTGCCGAGCCAATCTGGATCGGCCGGGACATGGATCGCATTGCGGCGGAAGCCACGGTCTTCATGTCACCCGCCGCGCTCATTCCCTATGCGGAATCGGAGCTCGACACGCCGGACCGGCTCGAGACGAAGCGAGTGGCCGACGTCCTGGCGCAGCACAAGCTCGACAAGGGCACGATCGCCCTCGAGATGGACGACTATTATTTCAGCGCGGCGATCTTTCAGGCGCTCGAACGCTATCTGCCGAACGCCCGTCTCCTGGACTCAGGGCGGCTGGTGAACTGGGTTCGCACGGTCAAGTCCGATGCCGAGATCGCGGCCATGCGAGAGGCGGGGCAAGCATCCATCCGCGCGGTGGAAGCAGGTCTCAAAGCCATCCGGCCGGGGGTCAGGCAATGCGACGCGGTCGCCGAAATGGCGCGGGAGATGATCAGAGGAACGCCGAACGCAGGCGGCGGATGGACAGCCGCCCCGATCTTCCTCGCCGCCGGCGCCGACGGCGCCATCCACATGCCGTTCTCCGACCGCCCCTTCGAACCCGACTCCTCGGTCTCGTTCGAGCTCGGCGCGTCCCGGCATTGGTATCACTCGCCCATGAACCGAACGATCCATCTCGGGCGCGCCTCGGCACAACAAGAGCGCCTTGCCGCGGCCGTTATCGGCGCGATGGAGCAGGCCTTGCACGTCATCAAGGCGGGAGTTGTCGCCGAGTCCGTCGAGGAACGCTGGCGGACCGAAATCACGAAGGCGGGATATGAGAAGGGCGTGCGAATCGGTTACTCGGTCGGCCTTGGCTACCCGCCCAATTGGGGCGAACTCACCTACAGCATCCGAAAAGGCGATCGCACCGTTCTGCAGCCGAACATGACGTTCCACTTCAATCTCGGCATGTGGGCCAAGAACCTCAATTTCTCCATCAGCGAAACGATCCGGGTGACTTCAGGCGGATGCGAGTCCCTCACTCCCTTCACACGGAAGCTATTCACGACTGACGCGTAGCGTGGCCACCCATCACACGGCAGAGTGCCCATGGCTGTTTTCGAGCGAGACGAATACCTCACGCGCATCGCCAAGACGAAGAAGCGGATGGATGCCGCGGGCATCGACGTGCTGCTCGTCACGAGCCCGGCCAACATCAATTATCTGTCGGGTTACGACGGACAGTCGTTCTACACTCACCAGATGCTGGTGCTCGCGCAGGATGTCGGCGAACCGATCTGGATCGGACGGGGCCTGGACGTCTCCGGCGCCGAACTGACCGTGTTCATGGGCGCCCAGGCCATCGTGGGCTATCCGGACACCTATGTCGGCGATCCCGCGAATCATCCGATGAAGTTCATCGCGGCGTTCGCCGACCAAAAAGGCTGGCGCCGACGCACCTTCGGCGTGGAGATGGACGAGTATTATTTTTCCGCGCGCTGCCACGCGGAACTCGCGAAGGGCCTGCCCGACGCCAAACTCACCGATGCCACGGCGCTCGTGAACTGGGTACGGCTCGAGAAGTCACCCGCGGAACTGACCTACATGGAGCAAGCCGGCCGCATTGCGGAACGCGCCATGGCCGCAGCGATCGAGAGCATGCGGCCTGGCGTCCGCCAATCGGAGCCCATGGCTTGTCTCTACGCCGCGCAAATACGCGGGACCGACGAGTATGGCGGGGACTTCCTTTGCAAGGCCCCGAACGTCGGCACCGGCGATCGCGCGCACGCGGTGCATCTCGCGTGGGAAGACAAGATCCACCGGAACGGCGATACGACGTGGCTCGAAACCGGAGGATGCCGTCACCACTATCATGCCCCCCTCACCCGCACGATCCACATGGGCGAGCCGCCCCAACGGATGAAGGACCTGGCGAAAGGCATCGTCGAGGGTCTTGAGGCTGCCCTCGAGGCCGCGCGCCCAGGTGCCACATGCGGCGAAGTCGCCGAAGCCTGGCAGCGTGTCGCCGACCGCCACGGCATCACGAAGTCGACGCGGATCGGCTATCCCGTCGGTCTCGCCTATCCACCCAACTGGGGCGAGTTGACCGCGAGCATCCGCGCCGGCGACCCGACCGTGCTGCAGCCCGGCATGACCTTCCATTGCATCCCGGGCATCTGGAGCAAGGAAGTCACCGTGGTCATCAGCGAATCGTTCCAGGTGACGGACAAAGGCGGCAAGCCCTTCGCCAACTTCCCTCGCCGGCTCTTTCACACCGCCTGACGCGACAGAGGCCGCGCGCGCGAGTCCAAGCCTGGACCGATCTTCGCCGGCTTCGGACATAGACATGGCCGGCGGCGACGACGCACCCGATCGCCGCCGCATTGGCCAATGCGATGGCCGACGCCCGACATCACGGCCTCTGGTTTCGCGCCGTGGAGTCCGCCCCGGCCGCGCGGCCTCCGCCCGCCGGTCTAGCGTTTCTTCAAGTCCTCGAAAATCCCGCGCGCGGGCAATTCGCCGACGATGTCCTTGAACTCGTCGCGGGAGAAGGCCCGCATGGTCCGCGTCTTGACGGCGCCGAGACGCCCGATCTCGAAGAGAACCTTGGCCATCGCCCTGTCGTCGGTCGCCTCGAAGATCACGACGAAATCATGCTCGCCCATCGTGAGGTAGTAGTCTTTGATGCGCGCGCCGTGCTTCTCCATGATCGCGGACATGGTGGCAGAGCGTCCGGGTGAATCCTTGATCGACGCGATGCCCCATTCGGTGAAATCAAGCATGACGATGTAAGTGTTCATGACCGTACTCCTCCCTGTGCCTGTGTTGGTTAGTGCTTGACGATCAGATCGCGCGGAATGGTCGTGAACGGATTGCAGCCGCTCTCCGTGATCACGATCGATTCCGTGATGTAGAGTCCCCAATCATCGAAGCTGAGATTGGGGTGGACGTGGAACGTCATCCCAGCCACCAAGGGCGTGGTGTCGCCGGGATGGAGGCTCATGGTCCGCTCACCGGAGGTGGGCGGATAGGCGATGCCCGTCGCATAACCGCAGCGCCCTGTCTTCGCGACACCCCAGCGCTTGAAGCACGGCAGCATGGCGTTCGCAACCTCTTCGCACGTGACGCCAGGCCTGGCCGTCGCGATCGCGGCTTCGATGGCCTCCTGTGACGCTTTGGCCGCGTCGACGACGTGCTTTGGCGGCGTCCCGAAATGAACCGCGCGGGACACCGTGACCTGGTAGCGATAGCGGCAGCCAAGAAGCTCAATATAGGCCGTGTCGTCCTTGCGGAAGATGTCGTCGTCCCAGGTGAGGTGCGAGGCAGCGCCCCGCCGCCCGGTGAGGAGGAAGGGCGGCGAACTCGTGTAGGTGCCGCCGATGCCATCGACGCCCGCCATCTGCGCCTGCATGATCGCTCCCGCGACCTCGCACTGGCGCGCGCCGACCACCATGCCGTCCAAGGCGACACGCATGGCGTTCGACGCGATCTTCGCCGCCTGCCACATGAAGGCGAGCTCGGCCGCCGATTTGACCGACCGTCCGCGGCTCACGAGATAGCCGATATCCTCGATCGTCACGTTGGGGAGAGCGTGGCGGAGCCCGTCCAGAATCTTCGGACTCAAGTAGTAATTCTCTGCCTCGACCCCCATCCGACCTCGGGCCAATCCCAGCCTCTTGATCGTCTCGGCGATGAAGTCGGCAGGATTGCGGCCCGCCATCTGCACCCAGTCGTCCGAATAGCAATGGATGCTGTCCGGCGAGAGCGAGGTCGTCTGCTCGACCGCCACCCGGTCGAGCGCGCGCCCGATATAGACCGGCTCGCGCCGATCCTGGGCGACCAGCATGGCCTGCGTCGTGTAGAAGCTCCAGGCGTTGTACCCGCTCAACCAGAACATGTTGCACGGGTCGGTTATGAGGACGCTGTCGACGCCGCGCTTGGCCATGGCCGCCTTCGTCAGGTCGAGCCGGCGGCGATATTCCTCTTCAGTGAACAAGGCCATGGGGCGCTCCGTCTCTCATCCTACCGTGCGGGCGGCGTCCTCGCGCGACCGAGCGCCGCTTCTCAGGAGAGCGCCTCACGCCAGTTGTTCGAGCACCCACTGGTTGAACTTGTGCGGCAGGTGCTCCTGGGGCGAGTAGAAGCCCTGGACATGCGCGCGCGAGCGGATGGCCAGCTGCACGTCCTCGGTGATGCCCCAATCCTGTTTGTTGACCATGTCCATGAAGGCGATCGTGTCGCTCGCGTCGAATCCGGGCGTGGCCATGGCGGCCGGCTCGAACAGCCATTTCACCTCGACCGTCGTCGCGGCCGGCCCCTTCGGCCACAGCACGTAGTACATGACGTGGTCGGGCACGAGCAGCATCAGGAGATTCGGATAGATCGAGGTGCTGCGGAAGCCGCCCGTATCCTCGTCGGTGACCGTGCTGATGAGCGGGCGATTCGTCTTGGCGTCGATCGAGAAGGAATTGCCGCCGTCAAGGAAGCGGGCGCCCGCGGTGCTTTCCTGCTTGATGATGCCCTCGCGGAACTCGGGATTGATGCGGCAAAGCTCCGGATGCACGGTCGGGCAGTGGAAGCACTCGCAGAAATTCTCGATGACGAGTTTCCAGTTCGTGTTGAGCTCGTAGCTGACCGTGTGCGCGATGCGCAGATTCGGGATGTTGTAGTGCGGCACGTAGGGCGCGATGTGACCGAGATTGGGCGCGAAGGCGGGCGGGGTCTTCGCCAGGCTCACGAAGACGAAACCCTCCCACTCATGGACATGGGCGCGGTAGAGCGAATGCTCCTCCTTGCGGAATCCGGCGGGCTCGACCATGCGCGGCGTCGCGATGAGCTTGCCGTCCGGCGCGAAGGTCCAGGCGTGGTAGCGGCACGACACGGCCCCGCCCCGGAAGGTGCCGGCCGCCTCGGTGCACAGGCGATTCCCGCGATGCGGGCAGACGTTGTAGAACGCATTGATCGCGCCTGTGTCGTCGCGCGCGATGATCATGCTCTCATCGCCCACAGTGCGCACGACGTAGTCGCGGGGCTTCGCCACCTCTTCCGCGCGCGCGACAGAGAACCAGGAGCGGTAGAAGATTTTCTCCTTCTCCTGTTCGTAGATGTCCTCACCGTAGTAGTAGCGGCTCGGCAAGGTCGACCAGCCTTCGCGAACGATCGTGTCCATGGCCAATGCTCCTCTCACACGAAGGGGCAGCGCGATCGAACCGGCGTCAGTACCGGAGCGGCACACCCGACGGCAGCGGCTTCAAGCTCGGCCGGTCGAAGCGGAAGGGCGCCAGATCCATGTCCAAGCTCTCGCCGTTGATGTGTTGGGCAAGCAGTTTCCCGCTGATCGGCCCGCCGCTGTTGCCGAACGAGTGGCCCGCGCCGAGCACGAGTCCCTTGAGCCCGTCCGCAGGCCCGAGGATGGGGAGCGCATCCGGCGTCGTCGGCAGGATGCACGCCCAGCTCCGCTCGATCGGAAGGTTCCGCAAGGCCGGGAAGCGGTCGTGAAAGACGCTGAGCATCATGTTCAAGCCGGCCATGGTGGTGCGGTCATCGAAGCCCGGCTGGTCGCAGGCCCAGCCGAGCCACACCCGTCCGTCGCGGCGCTGCGAGATGCCTTCCAAGAACTCGACGCCCGGATTGGCGCGCTCCAGGGGATGCGTCACCAGCTCGTCCCGGTAGCTCGGCCGCGAATGGACGCAGTTGTAGAGCTTGATCGCGAGCGGCCCATAGACCGCAGGGCCGATTTGGATGTCGCTCTTGCCGAGCTCGATCGTCTGCATCCGCTCGGGCTTGATCGGGAGCTTGATGCCGTGCGGCTCGAGAATCTCGCCGACCCAGGTCCCGGCAGCGAGCACCGTCACATCGGCACCAAAGGTTCCTTCTGTCGTCTTGACGCCGCGCACCGTGCCGTTGGCGATATCGAGGCCCGTGACCTTGAGACCGGAGACCACCTTGGCGCCGTTCCGTTCCGCGGCGAGAACGAGCGCCTGCACGAGCTTCGCCGTGTTCATGTAGGCATCGAGCGGATTGAAGGTCGAGCCCGCGATCGTGTCGGGCAGGATGGGCGCCATCTGGCGCGCTTCCTCGCGGCTGAGCAGCTGCATCGGCAGGCCTGCGGCTTGACGCTCCTCGACGATCTCCTTGAAGAGCTGCTTGTGCTCATCGAAGAAATAAGTCATGCCGCCCGAGGGGCGGAATTCGAAGTCATCGAGCTCCTTGACGAAGGAGTCGTAGATCGCGCGGCTGGCGAGAGCCAATTGGAGCTGCGGGCCCGGCGCGCGGTAGTGGAGCCAGATGTAGCCGCCGTTCCGGCCCGAGGCGCCGAAGCCCGGATACTTCGCGTCGATGAGAGTCACGCGGCGGCGGCGCTGGGAGAGGAAATAGGCGGTCGCCGCGCCGACGATGCCCCCGCCGACGATGAGGACATCCGTACTGCCGAGATTCGCCATGGCCCCCTCCCCCGAGATCGCCCGCGCCGATGATGCGATCCTAGCGGAATCGGCGGCCGGAGTCCCCCGTGGCCACAAGTCAATCTCGCGTGGTCAACTCACGCTTCCAACGATGACTGACTGCCTCACCCTTCGACAGGCTCAGGGTGAGCCCGAACCAAGACCCTCATGCTAAGCCCGTCGAAGCATGAGGGCTGCGCCGTAGGTTCCCCGCGATTCCAAATCCTACGTCGCGGCGGCGCGCCGCACCCGCTCGCGGTAGATGATGTAGAGGCCCGAGCCCACGATGATGAGGGCGCCCAAGGCCGTGAAGTGATCCGGGAACTGGTGGAAGAAGATGTAGCCCAGCACCGTCAAGATCACGAGCGAGGTGTAGTTGAAGGGCGCGAGCATCGAAGCCGGCGACAGGCTGAGAGCGCTGATGAGGAAGAAGTGGCCGACCGCGGCCATGGTCCCCTGGAAGGCGAGGAGCGCCCAGATCTCCCGCGGCGCGTCGACCCAGGCGAACGGCACCGCCGCGCTCGACGCTAGGAGTCCGACGAAGGTCGTGTAGAAGAGCGTCGTCGCCGGCGCGTCCGTCGTACTCAGGATCCGCGTCGTGATCTGGTAGGAGGCGTAGCAGAGCGCCGAGGCCAGGATGAAGAGCGCACCCGGGTGGACGACGCCCATGCCCGGGCGGATGATGATAAGGGCGCCGATGAAGCCGACGATGACCGCGCTCCACCGCCGGACGCCCACCTTCTCGCCGAGGAAGGGCACCGAGAGCGCCGTCACGAACATGGGCGAGACCATGCCGAGCGCGCCGGCATCCGCGAGCGGCAGGTAGGCAAGACCCGTCAAGAAGAAGAAGGACGAGCCCACGTTGATGAGCGCGCGCACCGTCTGGAGCACCGGCCGCGTCGTGCGCAGGAGGCCGAAGGAGCCGAGGCGCACGAGCAGGATGATGACGGCGACCTGCTGGAAGATGTAGCGGACCCACATGATGAAGAGCGCCGGATACTCCGTGCGCAACTGCTTCACGATGGCGTCCATGCACCCGAAGATGAGGAGAGCGAGGAGAAGGTACATGATGCCGCGGAGCGCGCGGCTTTTCTCGGGTTCGGTCATGCGGGCGGGCGATTGTGGGGGCAGGCGTCTCGCGGAGCAAGCGCCGCGGCGTCACCCGTGGCCCAAGACTGGACAGCCCGAGCGCCTCATGGCGGCGCAGCGCGAGACGGGCGACGCTCGGCCCATTCTCGCTTCCCTCGTCCTGAGCCTGTCGACCAGCCTGCGCGAAGCCGCAGTGGCTTTGCTTCGGCGAAGGCAGGAGGACGAGGACGCCGCACCAACCTTCATTGTTACCGTGATCGAACATTGCGCGGTGATCGAAGCGTGAGCCCACTTCGCCAACCCTCACCCTCCCGCCGCGTTCGCGGCGGGCCCCTCCCTCTCCCGTGAACGGGAGAGGGACAATCAGCGTCCCATGCCGAGAGTGATGCTAGCCATTGAATAATGCCGGCCATTGAGCGATGTCGGCCATCGAATGATGCCAGCCATTGAATGAAGTGCGGCGCATCGAACAAAACTCTTCCCCTCCCTGAAAGGGAGGGGGCAGGGGGAGGGTCGCCGCCGTTCAGCACTAGGCAGGCGACGCTCGGCCCACCCTCAGTCCGGCAGGCCGGCGTCGAAGCAATAATAAAGTGTCTGGTAGGCGCTGCGGAACTCGGTCGCTTCGCGCAAGACCGCGGCCACGTCCTCCTTCCGCACGACGATTCGCGCGATCATGTCGGCGATCGTCTCCATCTCGCGCTCCTTCATGCCGAGGCGCGTCACCTCGATCGTGCCCATGCGGATGCCGCCGGGATAGTCCCAGTCGGCCGGCGTATCGGTCGGAATGAGGTTCTTGTTGACGATGATGTTGGCGCGCTCGAGGAGCTGGGCGACGTCGAGCCCGCGGCCGAAGTTGCGCACGTCCGCGATCACCTGGTGAGTCTCGGTGAATCCCTTGTGCGCGCCCAAGACCGGGATGCCGCGGTCGTGGAGCGCCTTGGCCAAGGCCTTCGCGTTCTTCACGATCTGCGCCATGTAGTCGCGTCCGTAGGCGATGGCCTCGGCCGCCGCGACCGCGAGCGCCGCGACCCGGTTCACCTGGTGCGTCGCGGCCCAGATGGGAAAGACGGCGGTCGTCACGGATTCGGTGATCGCGGGATCGTCCCAGACGATGATGCCGGACTGGGGGCCGGCGAAGGTCTTGCCCGCCGAGCCCGTCATGATGTCGGCGCCCTCGCGCAAGGGATCTTGGAACTGGCCGCCGCCGATGAGCCCCAGCTGGTGCGCGGCGTCGTAGAAGAAGCGCCCGCCCCACTCGGCGATGACCTCCTTCATCGCGGCGACGGGCTGGGGGAAGAGAGTCATGGAAAGGCCGAGCGCCACGAGCTTCGGCCGCGCGGCGCGCGCGACCGTGCGGAAGCGATCGACATCGACCACGAGCTCGTGCGGATCCATGGGGATGTCGACGATCTTCCGGCCCATCACGCCCGCGGGGCCATCCTGCCGGTTGGAGGAGTGCCCGCCCGTCGGCTGGGGCGCCGTCATCACGATGTCGCCCGGTTGAGAAAGCGCCGTGTAGGCGACGGCATTCCCGATCATGCTCGCGCACATGCGGTGATCGGCGTAGGCGCAGCGGAAGTGGCGCTTCAGCAACTCGACACAGAGCGCCTCGACCTCGTCGATATGGCGGGTGCCCGCGAACCAGCGGTTGACCCGGCCGATATGGCCTTCGGCCGCGCGCGTGCCGATCTCGGCCGCGAGAAGCGCGCGCACCTGCGGGCTCGTCGGCGCCTCGGGTGCGAGCAGGTTGATGCATTCCCGGCCGCGCCATTCGGCATTCCGTTCGACGGCCGCCATAACCGCCTCGCCCATGGCTTCCGCGTCCTCGCAGGCATCGAGGATCGCGCGCGCATGCGCGAGCACGTTGCGGTCGTGCACTTCGATCCGGTTGGAACCCTCCACTGCCGTCCTCCCTCGCTCCTCGGCCGAACGGCATCTTAGCGAGCCCGGGCCCCGGCAACGAGCATCGCGAATGGCCGCACGCGCGGATCGCCCTGCCGGACTCCCCTTCCGCGCGGCTGCGGCCTAGGATGGCCCGCATCCGGGGGAGGATGACCGTGACCGAATCGCACCTGTGGCGCCTGCCCATCGAGCGCACCCATCACCTCGCGGGCACGGCGGGCCCTTTGACCTTCATCGGCGGCGTCGGCGATTTCGATTCGAGCGGACGTATCCGCAACCCGGGTAACCTCGAGAAGCAGATCGACGGCGCCATGGCCGATCTCGCGGCCGCCCTCGATGTCGAATCATGCACGCTCGACGACGTCGTGCGCTTGAAGGCCTTCATCCCCGCCGACGCCGATGAATGGACGGTCATCGCCGGGCTCGCGCGGCACATCAAGTCCGATCCCTTGCCCGCGATCAGCACGGTGACAGAGACGCTCCAGCCCTGGCCCGGGCAGGCGATCCAGGTGCAGGCGATCGCTGAGCGCGGCTGGCGCAAACACCCCGGCGTGCGGGCCGTCGCGCGGCCCATTCCGCCCTCGAAGCAGAGCCTCTTCGGCGGGCGGGCACTCACGGCGGGCTTGCGCGCGGGCGAGTTCATCGCTCTCTCCAATCTCGCCGCCACCGATGCGACGGGCGCGATCGCCAAGCCCGGCGACGGCATTGCCCAGAGCACCGCGATCATGGCCATGCTGGGCGAGACGCTCGAGGGCCTCGGCGCGTCCTTCCAGGACTGCGTCAAGATGGAAGGCTATTACCTCGGCACGACCATGGAGCAGTGGGCGGGCATGGCGGCGGCGCGGGCGCGGTCCTTCCGCGAACCGGGGCCGGTCGCGACGGTCGTGCCAGCGAAGCGTCTCTCGCCCGAGGGTGCCGTCACCAAAATCGAAGTCATGGCCATGCGCGAGGAATGGAACGGCTTCGACAAATACATCCCGCGCGAAGATCACTGGCCGAAGCATGTCTGGGACTGGCCGATCCCCGTGCCCTACCGCCAGGCGATTCGTCTCCGCGGCATGATCTGGCTCGGCGGGCAGGTGCCGTTCGAGCCCGGCAGCAACGGCGGGCGCTGGAAATTTCCAGGCGACCTTCGCGCGCAAACCCGCGTGACCATGGGCTACATCCAGGATCTCCTGCGCCCCTTCGGTCGCGGCCTCGCGGACGTCAAGCTGCTCGTCTGCTACTACACCTCCGACGGCACGCCGGCGGTCACGGAGGCGTTCATCGAGACTCTCGCCGAGTGCACGGGCGGCGCCCTGCCGCCGATGACGCTCGTGGCCAAGGAGATGATGCACACCGAGGAGAACTCGGTCGAGATCTGGGGAATTGCACAAGGCTGATCCGGGGGAGACAGAGACCATGGCGAACATCTGGCGGCTGCCGATCGGGCGCACGCACCACATCGCGGGCACGGCCGCGCATCTCACCTTCGTCGGCGGGGCCGGCGATTTCGATGCGAGCGGGCGCATCCGTAACCCGGGCAAGTTCGACGCGCAGATCGAAGGGGCCGTGGCCAACCTCGCGGCGGCCCTCGACACCGAATCCTGCACGCTCGACGACGTGGTGCGCTTGAAGGCGTTCTTCACGGCAGACGCGCCGGTCGACGACTGGCAGGTGATCGCCTCCCTTGCGCGTCTCTTCAAGACCGATCCGCTGCCCGCCATCAGCACGGTGCCCGAGCCCTTGCAGCCCTTCACGGGCCAGACGATCCAGCTCCAGGCCATCGCGCAGCGCGGCTGGCGCAACAGCGAGGACGTGCGCGTGGCGGTGCGCCCCGTTCCGCCCGCGAAGCAGAGCCTCTTCGGTGGTCGCAAACTCACGGGCGGGTTGCGCGCGCACGAGTTCATCGCCGTCTCGAACCGCACGGCGGAGGACTCGAACGGCACGATCGCCGCTCCCGGCGACGGCGTCGCGCAGAGCCACGCGATCATGGAGGCCCACGCCGCGACCTTGGCCGAGCTCGGCGCCTCCTTCCAGGACAGCGTCAAGATGGAGGGCTACTACTTCGGCACGACGCGCGCCGATTGGGCGCCGTTGGCCAAGGCGCGCGCCAGCCACTTCCGCGAGCCGGGCCCGCCCGCGACGGTCGTGCCGTGCCAGCGCCTCTATCCCAAGGACGCCGTCACCAAGATCGAAGTGCTGTGCATGCGCGAGCGCTGGAACGGCTTCGACAAATACATCCCGCGCGAGGACCACTGGCCAAAGCGCGTATGGGACTGGCCGATCCCCCTTCCCTACCGCCAGGCGATCCGGCTCCGCGACACGATTTGGTTGGGCGGCCAGGTGCCGTCACGGCCGCATTTGAACTCGGGCCTTCGCGTGATGGCCGGCGAGCTCCAGCCCCAGACGCGCTTCACCATGAGCTATATCGAGGATCTCCTCCGTCCCTTCGGTCGGCGTCCGGCGGATCTGAAGCTCATGGTGTGCTACTTCACCTCGGACGGGAAGGAGTCGACGACCTCGGCCTTCATCGAGACCCTCTATGACTGCATGGGCGGCGCGCTGCCGCCCATGACGCTCGTCGCCAAGCCCATGATGCACTCGGTCGAGAACACGGTCGAAATCTGGGGCGTGGCGCAGGGGTAACGGACTCGACACTCACACGGCCGGCGGAACCTCGACGTTCCCCACCGCCTCGCGCACGAGAGCTTGGAAGCGCGCCGTGTGGCCTTCCTGCCGGGGCGAGAGGAGTCCCGCGCGGTAGATGCCGGCCTCCATGTTGCGCTGGACGCTTTGGCAGACACCGAGATCCTCGCGCACGATGGCCTCAGCCCAGCGAAAATTGTCCGCGCGCGCTTCGGGGGAAAGGTCGCGATACCATGCCCAGCTCGTCGAGCGTTGCCGGCGCGCGCCCAAGGGCTCGATGCGCTCGGCCTTGAAACCCTTCATGCCGACGACGGTCTGGAAGGACGGAAAGCGGTAGAACCAGATGCCCCGGTCGCCGCGAAGCGTGCCGCCGTCGTTCGCATACCGCACGTCGAAGACGACGAGCCGGCCGCCGTCATGGCCGGTGATCGAAATGTCCTTTGCGACGACGGCGCGCGCGAGACGCGGATGGACCGTCGCCAGGTGATAGCCTTCGACCGTGTTGTCGCAATAGGTCTTCCAGTTGGCGTCGCCCTCGACGGTGAAGGAGCCGAAATAGTCCATGTCGGGTGCCAATGGAAAGTCGCGGCAGATGGCGGGCGCCGAGCCGAGCCAGTCGAGAAGCGACGGCACATCCGGGTCGATCGCGACGAAGACGAGTCCCTGCCAGACGTCGACATGGAGAGAATAGAGTCCAAGGGCTCCGCGTTCGATGCCATCGCCGAATCCCGGTGCGCCCGCGAGCGCCCCGTCGAGCTGATAGGTCCAGGCGTGATAGGGGCAGACGATCGCGGAACACCGCCCCTCGCCTTCCGCGAAGAGCTTGGCACCGCGGTGGCGGCAGACGTTGTGGAAAGCCCTGAGCGCACCGTCCGCGCCGCGCACGACGACGATGGGCCAGCCGTTCACCTCCTCGGCGCGCCACGATCCCGTCTCGGCGAGACCCGCCTCGGGCCCGAAGAGCAGCCAGTTCTTGGCGAAGATCGTCTCGCGCTCACGGCGCGCGATTCCTTCGTCGACATACCAATGCGCGGGCAAGGTTTCGGTCATGATCAGGTGCCCATGGGTCACGAGGCGCGCCTAGCAAAGCCGAGGATCCGGGCGGGAGCAAGCGATCGCTCGCCTGGCCTTGCTCTCCCTGCCGCGGTCTCCCTAAGCTCGCGCCAGTGGGTCAAGAGGCCGCCATGCGCATCGATCTCTACTGGTCTTTCTACAGCGCCTTTTGCTACCTCGCGGGCGTGCGCCTCGAGCGGGCGCGTCAGCGCCACGACTTCGCGATCGCACTCCGCCCTGTCTGGCCGCTGGCCTTCCGGCGGCCCGCCGCCCTCTTCGATGCGCCCCCCGCTTATGGCAGCTATTACGACCTCGACACCGCCCGGGTCGCGGAGAGCTTGGGCGTGCCCCTCGCCAATCCCGAGCCCGAGCCCGCGACGCTCGACTGGGCGAAGCGCGCGCCCGCCGAACACCAGCCGCACATTCGCAGGCTCACGCGCCTCGGCGTCGAGGCCGAGCGCCGAGGCCGCGGCTTCGCCTTCGTGCGCGCGCTCTCGGACCTCGTTTTCGCGGGCGGGCCCGGCTGGAACGAGGGGCGCCGCATGGCGGAGGCCATCGGCAAGACCGGCCTCGATCTCGCGGCCATGGATCGCGCCATCACCGCCGATCCCGCCGGCTACGACGCCGAGATCGAGGCCAACGGGCGCGCCCTCGAAGCGGCCGGCCACTGGGGCACGCCGACTATGGTCTTCGACGGCGAGCCCTTCTTCGGCCAGGACCGGGTCGAGCTCCTCCTCTGGCGCATGTCGCAGAAGGGGCTGAAACCCCGCGCGTAGAACGCCGCCGCTTGGTCCTCATGTTTCGACACGCTCAACCTGAGGGCCTTCCCCATGGCGCCTCATCCTGAGCCTGTCGACGGATGAGGGCGATCCTCGGGCGAGCAACGCCAGAATCGTGCAATCCCGGAGTCGACCGCGGACGGCCGAGCGGGCATGCTTTCCGGGAAGACTCAGCAGCCCCGCCAGGGCACAGGGAGAGCGCCATGCGATTCGTCGCCGCGATGATGAAGCACGAGACCAACACCTTCTCGCCGGTGCCGACGCCCATCCAATCCTTCGCGATCGGCGAGCCGGGCGGAGAGCCCGTCCGCGGCCGCGCGGCGATCGAGAAATACACCGGCACCAACATGGGCATCGCGGCCTATATCGACCTCGCGCATCAGGCAGGCGCCGAGATCGACGTCGCAGTCGCGGGCAATGCCGCGCCGTCGGGCCCCGTCGCCGATGCCGCCTTCGAGCATTTCGCAAGCGCCGTGTGCGCGGCGGTGAAGCGCGGCTGCGACGCGGTGCTCCTCGACCTCCACGGCGCCATGGTGACGGAGAGCCATGATGACGGCGAGGGCGAGCTGCTCCGCCGCGTGCGCGCGCTCGCGCCCGATGTGCCCATCGCCGTCTCGCTCGACTTCCACACCAATATGAGCCGCACGATGATCGAGGCGGCGACGGTGATGACCGGCTATTGCACCTATCCCCACATCGACATGTACGAGACGGCGGCGCGCGCCGGGCGGACGCTCTTGCGCGCGCTCAAGGGCGAGGTGAAGCCCAAGATCGTCTGGGGCAAGCGGCCCATGCTGACCCACACGCTCCGGCAGAGCCCGTCGCTCCAGCCCATGAAGGACATCATGGACAAGGCCATGGACGCCGAGCGGTCGGGCGCGGTGCTGAACGCTTCGGTCTTCGGCGGCTTCCCCATGGCCGACATCCCCCATGTCGGCTTCACGACCGTCATCGTCGCGGACGGCAATACGAAAGCCGCCGAGGCGTTGAGCAACGAGTTGCTTGATACGGCCTGGCAGCGGCGCGCCGATTTCGTCTACGAGGTCGAGCCGCTCGACCGCTCCTTCGCGCACGCGAAGACGCTCGATGGCGGGCCGATCATCCTCGTCGATCACGGCGACAACGTGTTCTCGGGCGGCACCGAGGACGTGATGGAGACGGTCGAGGCCGCGTTCCGGCACGGGCTCGCCGACATGGCGGTCGGCCCCATCTGGGATCCGCGCTCGGTCCAAGAGATGGTCAAAGCCGGCATCGGTGCGCGCGTGACCTTGAAGCTCGGCGGCAAGACCAGCATGCCCGCGCTCGGCCTTCAGGGACGGCCCATCGAGGTCACGGGCACGGTCAGGCGCATCACCGATGGCCGATACAAGGTGACAGCGCCCATGAACACGGGCCTCACCATGAACCACGGCGTCAGCGCCGTGCTCGACACCGGCGCGGCCGAGATCCTCGTGTGCTCCGAGCGCATGGAGGCTTTCGACCTCGGCGTCTTCCGCCACGCGGGCATCGAGCCGACGGCCAAGCGGTATCTTCTCATCAAGTCGCGCCAGCACTTCCGCGCGGGCTTCGAGCCCATCGCCAAACACATCGTGCTGCTCTCGGGGCCGGGGGTCACCAGCAGCGACTACAGCCTCTTCAAATGGAATCGCATCCCGCGGCCGCTCTACCCGATCGACAAGGACATGGCCCTCTAGAGCGCGCCGTGTCTCGCGCGCCCCTCTCCCAGGCCGACCTCGCGCGGCTCATGAAGCCGACGGGCGAGGCCGGCGGCTTGCCGCGCGCGGCCTATGTCGATCGCGATTTCCTCGCCGCGGAGAACGAGCGGCTCTTCGCCCGGCGCTGGGTGTGCGTCGGCCTTGTCGAAGACGTGGCCGAGCCGGGATCGGTGCGTCCCGTCACGGCGGCGGGGCGGTCCCTCATCCTGCTGCGCGACCTCGACGGCACAATCCGCGTCTTCCACAATTTCTGCCGGCACCGCGGGATGCGGCTCATCGACGAGGCGGCGACAGGCCAGCGCGCCATCCTGTGCCGCTATCATTCCTGGAGCTACGGGCTCGATGGCGCCTTGCTCAAGACTCCGCACGTCGCGGGCATCGACCGCCACGACCGCGCGGGCCTTCCGCGCGAATTGCCGGGCTTGGCACCCGTCCGCTTCGCGCTCTGGGGGCCGCTCGTCTTCGTCGATCTCTCAGGGGCTGCCCCGCCCTTCGAGACCTACATCGCGCCCCTGGCCCGGCGCTGGAAGGACTATGATTTCAGCGTCCTCAAGCGCGGCGAAAGCCTCCGCTATGAGATCGCCTGCAACTGGAAGCTGGCGATCGAGAACTTCATCGACATCTACCACGTGCCCTACGTGCATCCGGGGCTCAACGGCTATTGCGCCATGAAGGACCACTACCTCGTCGCCGACAACGACGTCTTCATGGGCCAGGGGCTCGAGGCCTACGCGCCCGAGGATGCCGCCGCGGGCGCGCTCCCGTCCTTCCCTGGCCTGGGTCCCAAGGCCATCTCCCGCATGGAGGCGTTCGGGGTCTTCCCCAATCTCTGCATGACGCTCTTCCACGACAATCTCCGCATCATCCTGGTCGAGCCCGATGGACCCGCGCGATGCACCGAGCGCGTCGAGGTGTTCCTCGTGGACTCAGCCGCGACCGATCCCGCGCTCGCGGCGATGCGGAAGACGCTCGTCGACCGCTTCCGTGAGTTCAACGCCGAGGACATCGGGATCCTCGAGGCGCTCCAGCGCTCGTTCGAGACGACCGCATGGGACGGCGGCGCCTTCACGCCGGTGCTCGACGCCATGGTGCATCGCTTCCAGCGCCTCATCGCCACGGCGCTCACCGAGGACGGTGCGGCGTGATGGCGCGCGCTTTCACCGAGCCGGAGCACCGCGCGCGGCTCGACCGGGCCCGCGCTGCGATCGCCGAAGCGGGGCTCGACGCCGCCGTCACCTTCGCTCCCGAACACCTTTACTATTACGCAGGCTACGACGCCCATACGCAGTTCAGCATCCAGGCCCTCATCATCGGAACCGAGGGCGAGCCGGCGATCATCCTCCGCGATGTCGACCGGGCGAACGCGGAGGAGTCGTGCTGGCTCGGTGACCAGCGCTTCTACCACCACGGCCAACACGATCCCGCCGATCTCATCGCGGCTGCCCTTGCCGAACGCACGGGCCCGCGCGGACGCGTGGGGCTTTGTCTCAACAGCTATGCGCTTCCCGGCGCCTTCGCGCTGCACCTCGCGAAAAGGCTCGGCCGTGCCGATGCGCTCGACGTGACAGCGCTCCTCGAGCGCGTGCGCTACGTCAAGTCGGAGGCCGAGATGGCCCATATCCGCGCGGCGGCCGCGATCGCGGAACGGGGCCTCGCGCGCCTTCGCGCTTCGCTCGCACCCGGCATGAGCGAGATCACCCTCGCGGGCCTCATCGAGAGTGCCATGCGCGAGGCGGGGAGCGAGTACCCGGCCATGCCGTGCTGGCTCTCGAGCGGCCCACGCACGCGCGGCAGCCACCGCACACCGACCACGCGGACGATCGGGCCGGGCGAGCCGGTCAAATGCGAGTTTGCGGGCGTCGTGCGCCGCTACCACGCCGTCACCATGCAGACCCTGTGGTGTGGCGAGCCGAGCGCCGAGGCGCGTCGCACCTACGATGCCGCCCTCGCCTCGCTCCGCGCCGGATGCCGCGCCATCGCGATCGGCGTCCCCGTCACCCGGGCCGAAGAGGCCGCCTTCGGTCCCTTGCGACAGGCGGGCTTCGCGACCGCCGCGCACATGCGCTTCGGCTACGGCGTCTCGGCCGCCTACCCGCCGACCTGGCTCGAGGGCCTCGACATCACGCGCGAATCACCCGAGGTGTTCCAACGCAACATGGCCTTCGTGCTGCACAGCTACGCGACCTCGGCCGACGGCGTCGGCATCATGGTCGGCGGCGCTTACGCCTTGACGGACAAGGGCCTCGAGACCTTGAGCGGCGGCGATGTCGAGCTGACGGTGGCGTAGAGCGCGCGAAACGCGCCTCAGACCCATTCGTACGGCGTCTCGGCGTTCTTTTCCTCGCCGCCCGTCCAACCGGCGCGGCGCAACCCGTCGAGAAACGTGCGCATATGGGCGGGATTGCGGAACGGATAGGTCACTTCGACATAGCGTCGTGACAGCGTGCCCTGGCGCTTCAGGAGAGACTCGAGCTCGTCACGCGCCTCGCCGAAGCGGCCGAGCTGGCCGAGGGCCGCCGCGAGGCGCTGGCGCGCGCGGACATTGCCGCCGAAGCGCTGGATCGCCTGGCGCGCATAGGACACGGCGTCCTCGTAAGTGCCCTGCTGGAGATGGCAAAGCGCGAGATCGCCGAGAAGGAGGGTCGCCGACTCGCGGTGCGGATTGAGGCGCAATGCCGTCTCGAGGTGCGCGATGGCGCGCGCCACTTCGCCCGCGAAACTCAGGACGCAGCCCTGGAACTGGTGCGCGAGGGCCGCGCTCGGATTGAGCGCGATGGCGCGCGCCACTTCGCGCTCGGCCGCCTCGTAGTCCCGCCGGCTCCACAGCACCGAGATGCCAAGAAGCGCATGCCCCAGCCAATTGCTGTCGTCGAGCCGCACCGCGGTCTCCGCCGGAGCCAGGTAAGCGTCAGCCGAACGTTTGGGATTCTTGGTCCATTCGAGAAGGATGCTGTGCCACTCGCAGTAGGCGCGAATCGCGTAGGTCTGACTCCATCCGGCGTCGAGCCGCAGGCTCTCATCGAGAAGCCGGCGCGCCTCGTCGAAATCGCCCGCGTCCGCCCGGTAGACGTGGAAGAGCGCCCGCAGGTCGAGGTCCCAGGCGTCCATGGTCTGAGGCCGCTTCCGCTCGGCGCGCTGCCACTCGGCCCGCTCGAGCTCGGGCCCCAGCTGCGCCACGATATGCTCGGTCAACTCGTCCTGGAGCGCGAAGATGTCGCGTATTTCCCGGTCGAACCGGTTGGCCCAAATATGGATTCCCGTGCGCGCGTCGATCAGCTGCGCGTTGACGCGAACCTGGTCGCCCATTTTGCGCACGCTGCCCTCGACGACGTAACGCGCGCCCAGCTCCTCGCCCACGGCCACGACGTCCATGGGCCGGCCCTTGTAGGCAAAGGTCGAATTGCGCGCGATGACCGGGAAAAGGCGCCACTGCGAGAGCGCGGTGATGACATCCTCGGTGATGCCGTCGGCGAGATAGTCCTGCGCGTTGTCCTGGCTCAGATTGTCGAAGGGAAGGACCGCCACGACCGGCCGTTCCATGATGCCGGCGGCGCCCCCAGCGGACGCCGATATCGGCGACGGCCGGACGTCCGCCCCGGCGGGCGGCGGCGTCTCTTCGACCGGACCGCGCAGCTCCTTCCAAATACGGCGCAGCGCCTCCCCGCCCGGCAGACCTTGCTCCTCGAGAAGCTTGCTGCCGATCTTGTAGTGTTGCTTGGCTTCATTCCGGCGGCCGAGCGCCGCGAGGAGACGCATGACGCTCTCCCGCGCCGCGAAATCGACCGGATCCACTTCGACGAGCGTCCGCGCGTGGAGCAGCGCGGTCTCCGGTGTGTCCTTCAACTTGTGGACGAGCGCCTTGAGGATGTTCTGGCGGAGCGCCCGCGCCTCTTCGCGCATGGCGGCGAGCCAGATTCCAAAATCCGGGCAATCGGAGAGGTCGAGGCCTTCCAAGAGCTCGCCTCGGAACGCCGCCGCAGCGGCTTCGAGGCGCGCGATGGGCTGCGTCTCCAGCCCCTCCGCCACGAGATCGCGCATGGCGAAGAAGTCGATCTCGAGCCCTTCGCGGTCGAAGGCGACGACCTCGCGATCGGCGTCGATGCGCTTGCGCTCTGGCTCGTCGACGATGGGCCGCAGCTTGCTGAGACTCCACCGGAGCGCGCCCCGGGGATCGTCGGGAACCTCCCAAAACATCGCGATGAGCCGGTCGCGCCGCGGCGGTCGATCGCTCAAGGCAAGATAACCCAAGAGCGCACGCGTCTTTTTCGACTGCGGCAGGCTCAACGCCGCGCCATCCCGCACGACCTCGAGCGGACCCAAGACCCGGATCGTCAGCATCGCGACTGAGCGATCATTCGGCTCTCCTAACTCTCACGTTTCCGTGAAGCAGCCCCATCAAAGAATCTTTCCACGGCAATTTCAACGCTTGTTCCCCCACTCGGCGATCAGTGTCCGCCGCCGTTGATGTGGGCCGATGGGCGGGGGACCGACAGGACCACGGCACACATCGCAGAGTGGACCTGATCGCTTTGAGGGAAACAATCATGCACATGCCCTACACCTTCCGGGAGACCCTGTCGGTCGCGGAACGCGGAAGCTGGCGCGTCGACGACATCATCGGCGGCGAGAAGCGCCTCGACTTCTCGAAGCCCTTCATGCCGGAGTCTCTCGCGCGCACGGCGGCGCTCGACTTCCTGTCCACGGCCCAGAAGCGGACCCTCAACCAGATCCGGGGGCACGCCTACCTCTCGATCTTCGGCCTCGTCGAAGAGTTCATCCTCCCCTTCGTCATGGATCACACGCGCCCGGCGTTGCGCGACGACGACTATCAGACGCGAGCAATGTTGCAGTTCGCCTGCGAGGAAGCGAAGCACATCCACCTCTTCAAGCGGTTCCGCGAGGAGTTCACGAAGGGCTTCGGCGCGGCGTGCCAGGTCATCGGTCCCGCCGAGGCGATCGCCAAGTCCGTGCTTGCGCACGATCCGCTCTCGGTCGCCCTCGTGACCCTCCACATCGAGTGGATGACGCAGCGTCACTACGTGGACAGCGTCAAGGACGACCAGGGACTCGACCCGCAATTCAAGAGCCTGCTCAAGCACCACTGGCAGGAGGAAAGCCAGCACGCCAAGCTCGACACGCTCATGGTCCATTCGCTCGCGGCGGGCCGCGACGAGGCCTCGATCGCGGAGGCCATCGCCGGCTACGCCAAGATCGGCGCCTTCCTCGACGAGGGGCTGCAACAGCAGACGGAATTCGACCTCGAGTCGTTCGAAGGAGCCACCGGGCGCAGGTTGAATTCGATCGAGCGCGAGCGGTTCCTCGAGCACCAGCTCCAAGCCAACCGCTGGACCTATCTCGGCTCCGGCATGACGCACCCGAACGTGCTCGCGACGCTCGAAGCGCTCAAGCCAGGCACGGCTGCCGCCGTCGAAGAGATGGCCCAGGCCTTCTGCTGAACTGCCCACGACCCGTTCGACAACGCAACGCGTTCAACAAAGGAGAGACATCCCATGCCCGATACCACCAATACCAAGATGGCGAAGGTCAATGGCATCGACGTCGATGCCTTGATGCAGGTCGTGCGCGACGTCGAGGCCGATCCCAAGAAGGGAATGGTCGAGTTCCGCGTCATGTCCAACTGGACCGGCCAGACGAAGAGCCGCTCGAAGGTCGAGTCCTACAGGTTGGGCGGCGAGCGCATCGCGCGCGCGTTCTCCATGGCGGTCGACGAACCCTTCGAGCTGCTCGGCGAGAACACCGCGCCCAATCCGCAGGAGTACCTGATGACGGCGCTCAACGCCTGCATCATGGTGGGCTATGTCGCGGGTGCGGCCGTCAAGGGCATCAAGCTCGACAAGGTCGAGATCGAGAGCACCGGCATGCTCGATCTCCGCGGCTTCCTCGGCATCGATGCCTCGGTCCGCCCCGGCTACGACAAGATCAAGACCGTCGTGCGCTTGAAGGGCAAGGGCACGGCCGCGCAGTTCCAGGAGATCCACGAGACGGTCATGAAGACCTCGCCCAATTACTTCAACGTCTCGCGGCCGATCCCGATCGATTCGACGCTGATCGTCGAGTAGCGGACTCGTCACCAGGGCGGTGCCGACAGGCACCCCTAGCCGGTTTCGACGCACCATCCCCCCGCGCGTCGAGCGCACCCGCCGCCCATCGGTCAGCGCACCGAGGCGGCGGGTGCGAATATATCCTCGAAGACCGATTCGCGGCCCGGCTTGGGCGCGACTTCCGCGTCCCGCCGTGCCCGCACCGCCTCCTCGCGCGCGGTGCCGAGGATCTTGTCGAGCGTATCGCCCTTGACGACTCCCCAGGCTTCGAGCGAGCGGCGGAAGCGCTTCAGGGGATCGACTCGCTGCCACGCCGCCCGCGCGACGAGATCGTCGCCTCGCGCCGAGAACGCCGAGTGATGCTCCCACCGCACGGTCTTGAGCTCGATGAAGTACGGGCCTTTCCCGCTCCGCGCGTGTTCGGCCGCCTCGAGAGTCGCGCGCCGGACCGCGAGCACGTCGTTGCCGTCGACGATCACGGCGGGCATGCCGAAGCCGCGCGCCCGGTCCGCGATGTCGGGCGTCGCATGGGTCTTGGCGATCGGCACGGAGATGGCCTTGCCGTTGTTCTCGCACATGAAGACGAGCGGAACCTTCCAGATCTGCGCCATGTTGAGAGTTTCGAAGAATTCGCCCTCGCACGCGGCCCCGTCGCCGAAAAAGCAGAGGACCACCTGCCCCGACTTCCGATGCTTGGCCGAGAGTGCCACGCCGCCCGCCATCGGCAGGTGCGCCGCGACGATGGCGTTGGTCAGCACCAAACCCTTCGACGGTTCGGCCAGGTGCATCGAGCCGCCCTTCCCGCGGCACACGCCCGTCTCGCGGCACATGATCTCGGCCATGATCGCCGCCGGATCGACGCCCTTCGCGATGGCCTCGCCATGCCCGCGGTAGGTCGCGAGGACGAGATCATCGGGCCGGATCGCGTCTATCGTCCCGGCCTTGATGGCCTCCTGACCGATGCAGACATGGGTCGTGCCCGGCACGAGGCGCGCGGCGAAGGCTTCGAGCACGACCTCCTCGAAGACGCGCACCCGCGCCATCGTGCGATAGAGCGCGAGAAGCTGGTCGTCGGTGAGATCGTTGGGACGCGCGCCGACCGGCGCCTCGTCCGCGGCCAGGGGGAGCGTCGTCGTCATCACAACCTGTCCTTTCTTGCCATCGCGCGCCGCCTCAGCCGATCTCGGCCAGCACGGCGTCCGGCGCGACCGTGGCACCCGCCTCGGCGCGGATCGCGATCGTGCCGGCGGCCGGCGCGCTCACTTCGAGGGTCGATTTGTCGGTCTCGATCTCGACCACCGTGTCGCCCTCATGCACCTGCGCGCCGTCGGCAACGAGCCAGCGCACGACGCGCACGCTTTCCATGGTGATCGAGACCGGCGGCACTTTGAGCGCGGTCATGCCCGTCCCTTGCCGAGAGTGCGGCGAACGGCGGCGATGATGCCGTCGGCGTTCGGGTAGACTTCGACAAGAAGCGGCCCCGACGGGATCGGCACGTCGAGCGCCGCGACACGCTCGGGCGGCGCCTTCAACGCATCGAACGCGCCCTCGACGACAAGCGTCGCGATCTCGGCACCGATCCCCGCCGTCTTGTGCGCGTCATGGGTGATGACGAGCCGGCCCGTCTTCCTGACCGAATCGAGGATCGCCTCGCGGTCGAGCGGCGCGATCGTGCGCGGATCGATCACTTCGGCGGCGACCCCCTCCTCCTTCAGCCGGCCCGCGGCGGCGAGCGCCTCGTCCACCATGCCCGAGAAGGCGACGATCGTGACGTCGCGTCCCTCGCAGGCGATGCGCGCGCGTCCGAACGGGATGGGCGGGGCGTCCAGGTCGACTTCGGCGCGCCGCCCATAGGCGCGCGCGCATTCGAGGAACAGCACAGGGTTCGAGTCCGCGAGAGCCGTGCGAAGGAGCCCGTAGGCGTCGGCCGCGTTCGACGGCATCGCCACTTTGAGGCCCGGGATATGCATGAACCAGGCCTCGAGACTCTGCGAGTGCTGCGGCCCCATGCCGATGCGGGCGCCGATGGGCGCGCGGATGACGAGCGGCACCGAGAGCTTCCCGCCCGTGAAGTAGTGGAGCTTGGCCGCCTGGTTGAAGACCTGGTCCATGGCCACGCCCACGAAATCGAAGATCTCGAGCTCGACGATGGCGCGCACGCCGGAAATCGCGAGACCGATCCCGAAGCCGACCGTCGAGGATTCGCACAACGGACCGTCTCGGATGACGTCGTCGCCGTATTTTTCCCAGAGGCCGCGCGTGACGCCGAAGACGCCGCCATGGGGCCCCACGTCCTGCCCCAGCACCATGACCGGTTCCGGCCCCTCGAGCGCGCCTGCGATCACGCGGTTGATCGCTTCGCTCATCGTCAATTGCATGCTGCCCCCCGACCCCTCGTCTCGGGCGCGTCCGACCGCGCCGCTTGCGCGCGAGCTTAGCGCCCCCGACTAGGGGGGCCAAGTCGAGGGCGGCACGGCGCCAAGGGGCCACGAGACGGCCGCGATCGCGACGGGGCCGACCGGTAATCAGCCTCTAAGATAACTTGGCGGGCAGTTCCCTTACCGGGGATCGGTCACGGGCGATCGGCACGCTCGGATCGCACCTCCAGAAAATCCAATCCCGCCAAGCACCGCCTACTCTGCCGCCTGCCGCACCGGCGCATCCAGCGTCTCCAGCACCTTCGGCGGCGACATCGGCAGGCTGTAGAAGCGTTTGCCAAGCGCGTTGTGGATCGCATTCGCGACGGCCGCCATCACCGGCACGAGCGGCACTTCGCCGACGCCCTTGACGCCTTGCGGATGTTTCGGGTTTGGCACTTCGACCAGCACGCAGTCGATCATCGGCAAGTCCGAGCAGACCGGCATCCGGTAGTCGAGGAAGCCGGGATTATCGACCTTGCCGTCTTGGGTGTAGATGTACTCCTCGTTGAGTGCCCAGCCGATGCCCTGGGCGACGCCGCCCTGGAGCTGCCCCTCGACATAGCCGGGATGGATGGCGCGGCCGACATCCTGCACGGCGGTGTATCGGATCACGCGCGCGATGCCGAGCGCGACATCGACCTCGACATCGCAGATATGCGTCCCGAAGCCGCCCTCGGCACCTTGCGTATTGAGCTGAACGCTGGCGCCGATCGGACCGCCCATCGCATTGGCCTTGTCGGCAAGCTCGGCGAGCGTCAGCGGCGCGAACTGGCCGGCATTGGGACTTGCCGGATGGGCGGCGCCGTTCTCCCACTTCACCGACTCGGGATCGACCTGCCAGATCTTCGCGGCGCGCTCGCGCAGCGTGCCGATGACCGTCTCGGTCGCCTGGGTCACCACCATGGCCGACGCGAACAGCACGCGGCTCCCGCCGGTGAGATTGGAGAAACCGATCGTCTGGGTGTCGCCGATGATGACGGAGACGCGGCGGTAGTCGATGCCGAGCAACTCGGCGCAGATGTTCGCGATGCCGGCGCGGGAGCCGCCGATGTCGGGATGGCCGGTGGTGACGACGACGTTGCCGTCCTCGGTGATGTTCACCAGCGCCGAGGATTCTCCGCCGGCGTTGAACCAGAAGCCGCTCGCGACGCCCCGGCCCTGCAATTTGCCGAGCGGCGCGCGGTAGTGCGGATGGCTTTTCGCCGCTTGCAGCGTCTCGACATAGCCGATGCGCGGGAATGTCGGGCCGTAGGCGGCTGTCGTCCCTTCCTTGGCGGCGTTCTTCAGGCGCAGATCGAGCGGATCGATCTTCAGTGCCTCGGCGAGCTCGTCGAGCACGCACTCGACCGCATAGGCGCCGATCGGCGCGCCTGGCGCGCGATAGGCCGCGACCTTCGAGCGGTTGGAGCAGACGTCGTAGCCGATCGAGAGCACGTTCGGAATGTCATAAGGCGTGAAGCTGCAAGCGACCGCGCCGCGGATCGGCGACCCCGGGAACGCGCCGGCTTGCAGGTAGAACGTGCCCTGGGCGGCGACGATGGTGCCGTCCTTCGTGGCCCCCACCTTGACCGTGCTCTTCGAGGCGGATGTCGGGCCGGTGGCGCGCATCACTTCCTCGCGCGTCATCACCATCTTGACCGGCCGGCCGGATTTCTTCGCCAGTATCGTGGCGAGCGGCTCGAGATAGACGATGGTCTTGCCGCCAAACCCACCGCCGATCTCGGCCGGAATGGCGCGAATGTCGTTCTGCGGGATGCCGGACAGAAACGCCGTCATCGCGCGCACCATGAACTGGCCCTGGCTCGAGCTCCAGATCGTGGCCTTGCCGTCGGCGGTGACCGAGACGAGGCACGCGTGGGGCTCGATATAGCCCTGGTGCACCGGACGCGTCGTGAAGGTGCGCTCGACAATCACCTCGGCCTTCGCGAAGCCCGCCGCGATATCGCCCTTCTTCGCCTCGTACTTGCCGACGATGTTGGAGGACTTGCCCTCGAAGGTGTTGAACTCGTGCAGGATCGGGGCACCCGGTTTGAGCGCGTCATCGATCTCGATCGACCACGGCAGCACCTCGTAATCGACCTCGATCAGCGCACAGGCCTCGGCGGCGATGGCTTCCGTGGTGGCGGCGACGGCGGCGACGGGGTGGCCGGGGAACAGCGCCTTCTCGCGCGCCATCACGTTGCGGCACATCCAGCGCATGTCCTGGATGCCGAGAATCACGGGTTTATCGAGCGGAAAATCGACGACGTCGCGCGCGGTGATGACGGCCTTTACGCCAGGCAGCCGCTCGGCCTTCGAGGTGTCGATCTTGCGGATGCGCGCATGCGGGTGCGGGCTCCGGAGAATCTTGCCCCAGATCATGCCGGGCATGGTGCTGTCGGCGGCGAAGGCCGCGCGTCCCGTGACCTTGTCCACACCGTCGGGGCGGATGGTGCGCTGACCAATCCATTTGTTGGGGGTCGTGGTGTTCATCGGCGAGCCTCCCGCATTTCAGCCGCGGCTTCCAGAACCGCGCGGACAATCTTGTCATAGCCCGTGCATCGGCAGAGATTGCCGGCGAGCCAGAACCGCACTTCCTCCTCGGTCGGATTCGGGTTCTGCTTCAGCAGCGCCTCGGAGGCGACCAGCATGCCGGGCGTACAGATGCCGCATTGAAGCGCGGCCTGCTCGAGGAATTTTTGCTGCAGCGGATGCAGTGTGCCGCCCTGAGCCATCCCCTCGATCGTCCCGATCTCGTGACCTTCAGCCTCGGCGGCGAGCATGAGGCAGGAGCAGACCAGCTGCCCATCGACCGTGATCGAGCAGGCGCCGCAATCGCCGGTGGCGCAGCCCTCTTTCGAGCCGGTCAGTCCGAGCACATTGCGAAGCGCGTCGAGCATGGTGTTGTCGGGCTCGCACAGGAACTCCATGGGCTCGCCGTTGATCGTCGTGGTGACGTGCAGCTTTGGCATCGTGTCAGTTTCCTTCGGCGCGTTTCGCAGCGATCGTCGCGGTGCGTTTCAAGAGGACCCCGGCGACCTTGGTGCGGTAAGCGATGGTGCCGCGCTTGTCGTCGATCGGACGGCAGGCGGCGCGGCACGCGTTGGCGGCGGCCTCGAGCGCCGCATCATCCAGCCTCGAGCCGATCAATGCCTTCGCGGCAGGCTCGACCAGCAGCGCCGTCGGCGCCACCGCTCCCAGGGCGACGCGGGCGGCGGTACAGATTCCATTCTTCATCGTCAGGCTGACGCCGCAGCCGACCACGGCAATATCCATCTCGGTGCGCGGAATCATGCGCAAGTACGCGTCGCTCGAGCCCCCTGGGTGCGGCGGCAATTTGAAGCTGACAAGGATTTCGCCGGGCGCGAGATTGGTGCGGCCGGGACCGGCAGGCACCTTCTCGACCGGCAGCTCGCGGCGGCCCTTCGGCCCCTGCACCGTCACGACCGCGTTGGCCGCGATCATCGCTGGTACACTGTCGGCGGCGGGCGAAGCGTTGCAGAGATTGCCACCGGGCGACGCGCGGCCCTGCACCTGCTTGGAGCCGATCAGGTTCACTGCTTCCAGCACACCCGGCCATACTTTTCGAAAGCGCGGGTGTTTGGCGAGCCTGGCGCCGGAGACCGCCGCGCCGATGCGGAAGCCGCCGTCAGGCGTTTCGGCGATCTCGGTCATTTCGGCGATCTTCTTGATATCGACGATCAATCCCGGCTTCACGACGCCGGAGCGCATCTGCACCAAGAGATCGGTGCCGCCGGCCAGGATGCGCGCCGCACTGCCTGCGCCGGCGAAGGCACGAATTGCTTCCTCCAGCGTTGCCGGCGCCACGTACTGCATATCGGTCATGATTGCTTCTGGGACTCCCGCCTCGGTTCATGCGGTGCGTTACCCGCGACCGCCGGGAGCGGAGATTACACAGCAAGGCAGGGTCCGACCAGCCGCCGAAACGCGGGATCGGATGAAATTCGCGCGCATGGACGCCCTTGAGGTCATAGAAGCACGTTCCCTCTGCCAGCCGGCCGTCGAGCGTGTCTTCAATGCCGCCGCCGCGCCCGGAGTGGCATCCGGAGCGATCTCTTCAGGACCTTTGCGCCTGTAGCGCCAGGCGATTGAGTCAGGGCAGCCGAGGCCGGTGTGTCCGCCGTCGCCACTCAAGGGCCTATGCGCATTGTCCAGCCTCGCGGCGCGTTTCGGAGCCGCAACGGACGTGCGTCACAGTTCACTCCTCGACCGCTCATGAGAGAGCAGACCTTCGTCAGCCGGCCAAATTCCTGGCCTCGAAAACCGCCCGTTGAGCGGCGAACGCACGCTTGAAGGCGGGCCGCGCCTCACCACGGGCAATATAGGCGGAGAGGTTCGGATATTCTTCCACGAGGCCGGATCCGCTCAACCTGCGCAGCACGTCGACCATCATAAGGTCGCCTGCGCTGAACGCACCATCGAGCCAGTCGGCGCTGCCGAGACGATGAGAAAGGAGACTCAGGCGGCCACGGACGCGATCCTCGACGAGGGGCATGCGTTTCTTGGCCCAGCTCTCCTGGCTCTCCAAAAGCGTGGCGTTCGCGCGTTCCAGGATCGGCGGCTCGACCGAGTTAACGGCGGCAAACATCCATGCTATCGCACGCGCCCGAGCATTGGGATTCGTTGGCAGGAGGCCTTGATGGCGCTCGGCTATATGAAACACGATGGCCCCTGTTTCAAACAGCACGAGATCACCGTCTTCATAAGTCGGAATCGATCCGAAAGGATGGATCGCGAGATGCGCGGGTTCCTTCATCTCGGTGAAGGTCACGAGCCGAACCTCGTAGGGCTGGCCCACCTCTTCAAGCGCCCAACGAACGCGCATATCACGCGCAAGTCCCCTGCCGCGATCGGGGGATTGCGCGAAGGCCGTGATGGTGATCGTCATCGCAAGGCTCCGGGTCGTTCCGCGGTATCGCGTCGGGCAGTCTTATGGCAATAAGTATTCGAGCGAGGGCTATGCACTCAAAGCCGAAATTCAAGCGAACCGACGACCCAAGAGGGAGAGCGGCATGACGATCGGTGCGGGGCGCAAGGCGTTCATCACGGGCGGGGCGTCGGGCTTCGGCCTCGCCATCGCCCGAAGGCTTGCGGATGCGGGGGCGAGCGTGGCGATCACGGACGTGGCACAGGCGAAGCTCACCGAAGCGACTGGGCGCGACCCGCGTCTTCTCGGCATGGTCTGCGACGTCACCGACAAGAAAGCAGTCACCGAGGCCGTCAAACGGACAATCGAGCGCTTCGGCGGACTCGATACGCTCATCTGCTGCGCTGGCGTCGTCCATGTGAAGCCGCTCGGCGAGGTCAGCGAGGCCGAGTGGGACTTGACGCTCGACGTGAACCTCAAGGGCGTCTTCCTCGCGGCACAGGCGGCCGAAGCCGCGCTCCGCGCGAGCAAGCGCGGCCGCATCGTCGCCATCGCATCGGACGCGGGGAAGCGCGGCTATCCCATGTGGCACGCCTATTGCGCCTCGAAATTCGGCGTGCTGGGACTGTGCCAGTCGCTCGCGGCGGAACTGGCACCCGACCGCGTGACCGTCAATTGCGTCTGCCCGGCCGGCTGTCCCACGACAGGGATGGGCCAAACATTGACTCAGTGGAAGATGCGCCTCACGGGTCGGAGCGAGAGCGACGTCCTTGGCGCCATGGCCAGGAGCTTCCCGCTCGGTCGCTACGTCGAGGAGGAGGACGTGGTTTCCGCCATCGCGTACTTCGTCTCGGACGAGGCCGGCTTCATCACTGGCACCTCGATCGACATCGACGGGGGCGAGAGCCTCGGCGGCGCGTACCAAGGCGCGGCCGAGCACGCCTCCCAGGCGTGACGGCGGGGAACGGAGGTCGAGATGAGCCATGAACGACGTCTCGAGGGCCGCGTCGCCCTCATCACCGGGGCCACGAGCGGCATCGGGCGTGCGATGGCCCTGCGCTTCGCCCGCGAAGGGGCGCGCGTCATGTGCGCCGACCGGCGCGCCCGTCCCGATCCCGCAATCGGCGACGATGCGGGCCCGCCCACCCACGAGGCGATCCGCGCCGAAGGCCTCGAAGCCGCCGCTGTCGCGTGCGACGTCACCGACGGCGCCTCGGTCGCGGCGGCCATGCGCACTGTCGCCGACACCTTTGGACAGCTCGACATCGTCTGCGCCAATGCGGGCATCGGCCTCAAGACCTATCCCCTCACCGACGAGCCGTTCGAGGACTATGAGGCCACGATCCGCGTCAACCAGGACGGGGTCTGGTGGACCTGCCGCGAGGCGGTGCGCCAGATGCTGCGCCAGGGCAAGGGCGGGCGGATCATCGCGACGGCATCGATCGCCGGGCTCACCGGCTGTCCATGGGGCGTCGGCTACGGCGCGTCCAAAGGTGCCGTCATCCAGATCGTGCGCACGCTCGCCGCACAGGTGGCCAAGCACGGCATCACCGTCAACGCCATCTGCCCGGGCTCGGTGCGCACGGCCATGAGCCACGAGACCATGACCAACCCCGAACGGAACGCCTTCACCCGCGCGCTCCACCCGATGGGACACTTGGGCGAGCCCGAGGATATCGCGGGCGCGGCGTTCTTCCTCGCATCCGATGACGCGCGCTGGATCACGGGCGTGGCACTTCCAGTCGATGGCGGGTTCACCGCCGTATGAGCCGAAGGACGTTGCAGGTCTTGGGAGATCAACCGTGAGCCGTGAACGGCGTCTCGAGGGCCGCGTCGCCCTCATCACCGGGGCCACGAGCGGCATCGGCCGCGCGATCGCGCTTCGCTTCGCGCGCGAGGGCGCGCGTGTCGTCTGCGCCGACCGGCGCGAGCGGCCCGAAGCGGAAGCCGGCGATGACGCCGGTCCGCCGACGCACGAGGTGATTCGCTCCGAAGGACTCGATGCCCGTTTCATCGCCTGCGACGTGACGGACGGCGCCTCGGTCCGGCGCGCGATCGAGACGACGGCCGAGACGTGCGGGCGCCTCGACATCGCGGTTGCGAACGCCGGCATCGAGCGGGCGCTCCACGACCTGCCCGACGAGCCCTTCGAGGACTACAAGGCCACGACCCGCGTCAACCAAGACGGAGTCTGGTGGACCTGCCGCGAGGCGGTGCGCCAGATGCTTCGCCAGGGCACGGGCGGGCGCATCATCGCCACCGCCTCCATCACCGGGCTCGTCGGCGGGTCCTGGGGGGTCGGCTACGCGGCATCCAAGGGCGCCACGCTCCAGATCGTGCGCACGCTCGCGGCGCAGGTGGCGAAGCACGGCATCACGGTCAACGCCATCTGCCCGGGGGTCGTGCGTACGGCGTTGACGCGCGGCACGCGTTCCGATCCCGCGCGCCTGGCATACATGCTGGGCCTCCACCCGCTGGGGCGCCTCGGCGAGCCCGAGGACATCGCGGGCGCCGCATTCTTCCTCGCATCCGATGATGCGCGCTGGGTCACGGGCGTGGCGCTTCCGGTCGATGGCGGCTACACCGGTGTCTGATCCGGAATGAACGACAACGCGCGATCCGGTGACGTCGCCGATCACCCGCCCAACTTGACGCCCGCGGCCAAGGCCGTGTGCTTTGGTCTTCTGTGGCTCTCCGGCGTCGCACTGCGCCTCACCATCCTCGTCGTGCCGCCGATCATCCCCCTCCTCCATGCGGAGCTCAGGCTCTCGCAGACGGAGGTCGGCGTGCTCTCGGGCCTGCCGCCGCTCCTCTTCTGCCTTGCGGCCATTCCCGGATCGCTGCTCGTCACGCGCATCGGCGCGGTGCCGGCGCTCGTCGCGGGCGTGATGCTGACGGGCCTTGCCTCCGCCGCGCGCGCGGGCTCGCCGGGCACGATCCTCTTCTTCCTCACCACGATCGCCATGGCGGCCGGGATCTCGATCATGCAGCCGGTGCTGCCCCAGCTCGTGCGCAACTGGCTGCCCAAGCAGATCGGTCTCGCCACCGCGGTCTACATCAGCGGCCTTCTCGTGGGCGAGATCATCGCCGTCGGCCTGGCTGTCCCCGTCATCCTGCCGCTCGCGGGTGGAAGCTGGCGATTGAGTCTCGTCATCTGGGCGGTGCCAGTCGTGCTCATCGCGGTCCTCATCTGGCGGTTCGCACCGCGGAGCGCGCGGCCAGCGAGCCCGACGACGCTCCGCAGCCGGTGGCCCGACTGGAGCAATCCCGTCGTCTGGCGCCTCGGCTTCCTCACCGGCGGCGTCAACAGCATCTATCTCTCGACGAATTTCTTCCTGCCCGACTACATGGATGCGCTCGGCCGCCCTGACCTCATCGGCGACGCGCTCGTCGCCTTGAACGCGTGCCAGGTGCCGGCGGCCCTGCTGATGCTGGCCTTCGCCGACCGCATGATCCGGCGCAAATGGGCCTATGGGGGCAGCGCCGTGCTGCTGTTCCTCGCCCTCGCCGGCATCATCGCGATGGATGGCCCGTGGGTCGTCGCCTGGTCGGGGCTCATCGGCTTCGCCAATTCGATTCTCCTGGTGCTGGTCTTCGCGCTGCCCTCGATCTTGAGCGCGCCCGACGACGTCCACCGCCTGTCCGCCGGCGCCTTCACCATCAGCTACATGATGGCGGTGCTGACCCCCATCCTCGGCGGCGCGCTGTGGGACACAACCGGCTATCCCCCCGCCGCCTTCGCACCGATCATCCTGTGGCCCCTTGTCATCGTGGCCATGACCGCCATGATCGATCTCGGCCGTCCGGCGCCCGGCCTCTCCTGACGCGCCCACGAGGGATATCCCATGCGTTTCTCGATCTTCCACAATTTCGATGCGATCGGCCGCTGGCACGACTACCACACGGTCATGCGAGAAGTCGTCGAGATCGCGCGGCTCGCGGACGATGCGGGCTTCTGGTCGATCTGGTATCCGGAGCAGCACTTCCGCCTCGAGGGCAACGAAGCCGTGCCCAACGCCGTGCTGCAAGGCGCCTGGACCGCCGCCCACACGAAGCGCATCCGCATCGGCCAGGCCGCCAACATCGTGACGCAATGGCACCCGATCAGGCTTGCCGAGGATCTGGCTGTCCTCGACCAGATGACGGGCGGGCGCATCGAGATCGGGGTGGGGCGCGGCTTCGCCTACGAGGCGGTGAATTTCAATACGGCCGCCGACACGCGCAACCAGGAGCAGAACCGCGCCCTCTTCGAGGAGACGGTCGAGATCCTGAAGAAGGCGTGGACGAATGAGAGCTTCGCGCACAAGGGACGCTTCTACCAGTTCCCGGTTCCCGGCGTGCGCTGGGACTACGAGATTCCGCCGGCAAGCCCGCAGCTCGTCGATCCCGACAGGACCATCACCCGCCTTGCCGTGACGCCGCGCCCGTTCCAGAAACCTCACCCGCCGCTCTGGCAGCCCGTCGATTCGCCCCGCTCGATCGAGTTCGCCGCCGAGAACGACATCCTGGGCCTCATGTGGGGGCCGACGATTCCCGTGCTCAAGCAGCGCTTCGAGGCGTTTCGCGCGGCCGGCATCAAGGCACGCGGCGGGACGGTGAAGCTGGGAGAGCGGCTGGCCCTCCTCCGCGATACCTATGTCGCCGACACGATGGCGGAAGCGCGCCGCGCGTCCGAGTCGTCCATCGTCGAATCCTACAAGTGGATCCTCGGGCGGAGAGGCCGCGCGCGCGTGCTCAATCCGGGCGAGGCATTGACCGACGAGATGAACCTCGACTTCGACTTCCTCTTTCCGCGCAATTTGCTCGTCGGCACGCCCGAATTCGTCATCGACAAGATCCACGAGCTCCGCGAGGCCTTGAACCTCGAGCACCTGTTCATCTGGACCTCGCAGGCGCGCATGTCCCATTTGAGTTCCATGAAGAGTCTCGCGCTCTTTGCCGAGAAGGTGATGCCCGCCTTCGCCGATTGAACCGCACCGGAGCGGATGCCGCACGTCTCAGCGCGCCTTGCCGGTCAGGGATGTGCGACCTACCTAGAGAATGAGAGGGGAAACGGCGCCACCCTTCGTCCATCAGTCAGCGGTGAACCATGGCTGAACTCGAAACGCGGTCCCCCAGCAACGGCCGAACGAGTGCCGTGTCACGGATTCTCGTGAACAAGGCCGCGGAATGGCTGATGGAAGAATCGCTGGCCGACGCCGATCTCGAAACCATCGTCCGCGGCTGCTGCGAGCGCCTGCACGGCGCGGGCCTGCCGCTCGCGCGCGTGCAATTCTCCTTCTCGGTCCTCCATCCGCTGTACCGCGCTGTCGGCTATGTCTGGCGGCGGAGCACGGGACTCCAGATCGAAGCCTACCGCCACGTGATTAGTTCGGACGGGACCGACCGATTTCGCCTCAGCCCCTACTACCACATGCTGCAGCATGGCCTCGAGCACATGCGCCGCCGCCTCGACGCCGACAGCGAGACCGAGTTTCCGATCTTCACCGAGCTGAGGCGCGAGGGCTTGACCGACTATCTGGCCTTCATTTCCAACTTCCACCGGGGACGGCGGCAGGGGATGCTCGGCTCCTGGTCGACGAGCCGACCGAGTGGATTCACCGACGAGGAGATCGAAGCGCTCATCGCGGTGCAAGGACGCCTGGCGGTGGCCTGCAAGATGGCGGTGCGCGACCACGTGGCCAAGAATGCGCTCGCCACCTATCTCGGACAGAGTGCGGGCGAGCGCGTGCTCGCGGGCCAGATCAAGCGGGGGGACGGCGAGACCGTCCGGGCTGCCATCGTTTGGGGCGATCTTCGTAATTCGACGCAAATGGCGGAGCAGCTCGGCCGCCAGGCCTATATCGACAACCTCAACTGCTTCTTCGACAACGTGGCCAGCGCCTTCTCGGATGCGGGCGGCGAGATTTTGAGCTTCCTCGGCGACGGCTTCCTCGTCGCGTTTCCCTGCGGACGCAATCACAAAGAATCGGCGGAGGCATGCGAGCGCGCATTGGCCGCCGCGATCGAGGCCGAACGGCGCATGGCCGAGGCCAACAGTGAACGAGGTGCCGTCGGAAATCCCTCACTCCGCTATGGACTCGGACTTCACATCGGCAACGTCATGTTCGGCAATGTCGGTCTCGCAGACCGCCTGGCCTTCTCCGTCTTCGGCTCGGCGGTTAATGAAGCGGCGCGGCTCGAAGGCCTCACGAAGAAATTCGCAAAACCCATTGTTGCGAGCGAGACCTTCGTCGGCTATTGCGGCGGCGCGTGGGACTCGCTGGGACACGAGTCCCTGCGCGGCGTGGAGAATCCGATGGCGGTCTTCTGTCCGGCATCGGAGAATCTCAGCGTCCGGCTGGCGGACATTGAACGGCGCGACCGCGCGCAGCGCTTGAGCGATGCGGAGAACGTGGTCCTTCTGCATCAAGACAGCCCGCCCGGCGCGGGCTAGACCGCCGAGCCGCGGGGATGCCAAGGGGAACGGAGCACGGCTGACGGAACCATGAGCGCGCTCAAATCCTCGATTGTGCTCATCACGGGCGCCGGGCGCGGCCTCGGCCGCTCGCACGCCCTCACCATGGCCGAGCGCGGCGCCGATGTGATCGTTCAGGATTCAAATGCCGAGACGGTCGAGGAGACGGCGGCGCTCGTGCGAAAGCGGGGACGACGCGCCCATGTGATTGCTTGCGACATCGCCGACATCGCGCCGGCGCATGCGGCCATCGCCCGTGCCGAGACGGAACTCGGGCGCATCGACGTGCTCGTCAACAATGCCGGCATCAGCGGCCAGCACGTCACGATCGAGGAGATCGACGAAGCGCGGTTCGACCGCATGATGGCGGTCCACGTCGCGGGCGGGTTCTTCGCGGCCCAGGCCGTCGTTCCCGGCATGAAGCGGCGGCGGCGCGGCTCGATCGTCAACACGGCCTCCGCCTGGGGCATGACCGGATGGCCGGTCTCCTCGCACTACTGCGCGGCCAAGGCGGCGCTTCTCGGCCTGACCAAGGCCTGGGCCAAGGAGCTCGCGCCCTACAACATCCGGGTCAACGCGATCGCGCCCGGCTGGATCGACACGGGCAAGCACCCGGCCGAGAAGGTCAAAGTGTGGGCGGAAGCCGTGCCGCTTCGCCGGTTCGGCACGCCCGCGGAGGTCTCGGCCCTCGTCGCCTTCCTCGCCTCGGACGAGGCCGCCTTCATCACCGGCCAGGTCGTGAGCCCCAACGGCGGCGAGACCGTGGTGGGGTTTTAGATCCGAAATCGCATGGAGACATGAGCGGCCGAGCATTGCCGCCCCCCTCCCCTTTCCGCGATAATGGGACCGAGCCGGCCAGTGCCGGAGAGGTCGAACGCACCTTGGGCGAGGAAAGGAACGGAGCATGGCGAAAGTCACGAGGCTGAAACCGAAATTCGATGCCGAGGAGTGGCGCCTCCGCGTCGACCTCGCCGCCGCGTTCCGCCTCGCGGTCGAATTCAACTGGCACGAGTCGGTCGGCAACCACTTCAGCGTCGCCGTGTCGCCGGATGGCAAGAAGTTCCTCGTCAATCCGAAGTACCGTCACTTCGCGCGCATCAAGGCGAGCGATCTCCTCCTCGTCGACAGCGACGACCCCGAGACGATGAGCCGGCCCAACGCGCCCGAGCGCACGGCCTGGTGCATCCACGGCGCGATTCATGCGCGCCTGCCCCAGGCGCGCTGCGTCCTCCATGTCCATCCGCCCTACTCGACGGCGATCGCGACCTTGGCCGACCCGGCCTTGAAGCCCATCGACCAGAACACGGCGCGCTACTACAACCGGCTCGGCATCGATCTCAACTACGGCGGCATCGCGACCCTCACCGAGGAAGGCGAGCGACTGGCGGGCGTCCTCGGCAATCACAAGCGTGTCATCCTCGGCAGCCACGGCGTGCTCGTGGCCGCCCACAGCGTGGCGGCGGCCTTCGAGGACCTCTACTACCTCGAGCGCGCCTGCCAGACGATGGTGCTGGCCTATTCGACGGGGCAGAAACTCAACCCGCTGTCGCACGAGATCGCGGAGAAGACGGCGGCCGCGTGGGACAAGGCCTATAGCGGCGATTTCGCGGACGCGTTCTTCGCGGAGCTGAAGCTCCTGCTCGACGAGAAGGATCCGTCCTACGCCGAGTGATGGCTGGCAGACGCGATCCTGACCGCCGGCGCCCCGGCCGCGCGAGGACACTCGCGCGCGCCGCGGCCTAGGCGTCGACCCGCGCCTGCCACTCTCCCATGTTCACGGATTTCGAGCACATTGAGCCGGACGCGCTCCGCGCGCGACTCGAATCTGAGGCGCGGCCGCCCACGACCGACGCTCTTCTCGACCGCGCGGCCGCGCGCCACCCCGAAAAGACGGCGCTCGATTTCTTCGATGACGGCGTCGCCCTCACCTGGCGCGCGTTCCAGGCGGCGACGATGCAAGCGGCCAACGCGTTCGCATCGCTCGGGATCGGCAAGGGCGTCCATGTCGGCGTGCAGCTGCCGAACGTCGCCGAGTTTCCCATCACCTGGCTCGCGCTCGCGCGGCTCGGCGCGGTCATGGTGCCGATCAACGTGGCCTACACGGCGCGCGAGCTCGACTACATCCTCAAGGACAGCGACGCCGAATATTTCGTGATGCACGCCGAGCTGCGCGCGGCCTATGACGCGCTCGAGCCGAAGCCGGTGCCGCGGGAGCGCGTCATCGTCGTGGGCGAGCGGCAGCGCGACTTCGCCCATCACTGGCCGGCGCTCCTCGATGGCGCCTCCCCTGCCTTCACGCAGCGCGTGTCGGTCGCGCCCGACGACCTCATGAACATCCAGTACACCTCGGGCACGACGGGTTTCCCCAAGGGCTGCATGCTGCCCCACCGCTACTGGGTTACGATTGGGGTGGCCTGCGCGGCTTCCTTCGCGACACCCATCGAGCGCGTCTACGGCGGGTTCAACCTGTTCTACATGGTCGTGCAGCGCATGCTGATGCACTGCATGGTGCAGGGCTCGACGCTCTCGGTGCCGCGCAGACCCTCGATGCGCGACTTCATGGCGCATGTGCGCGCGACGCGCGCGGACTTCGCCGCCGTCTACGAATCGTCCGTCTACAAGCAACCGGCGCACGCCGATGACGGCAAGAACGCGCTCCGCATCGCCCACTCGGTCGGGCTCAACAAGGCCTACCACGCCGATTTCGAGCGGCGCTTCAACGTGCGCACGCAGGAGATCTACGGCATGACCGAGACAGGGCTCGCGCTCTACGTGCCCGTGCACGAAATCGAGCGCACGCTCGGCACGGGGACGTGCGGCGTCGCGGCCCCTTTCATCCGGACGAAGATCCTCGACGAGGAGGGGCGGCCGGTCGCGCCGGGCGAGGCGGGCGAGTTGTGGGTCAAGGGCGACGGGCTTCTCAAGGGCTACTACAAGAAGCCCGAGGCCAACGCCGAGTCGTTCCGCGACGGCTGGTTCCGCACGGGCGACCAGTTCCGCGAGGACTCGCGCGGCTTTCACACCATCCTCGGCCGCTTCAAGGACATGATCCGCCGGAGCGGAGAGAACATCGCCGCGCGCGAGGTGGAAGCGGTCTTGCGCATGTTGCCTGAGGTGCAGGACGCCGCCGTCGTGCCGGTGCCCGACGACTACCGCGGCGAGGAGGTCAAGGCCTACCTCGCGCTCATGCCCGGCCGCTCGCGGGACGATCTCGCGCCGGATCGCGTCTTCGCCCACTGCGCGTCCCACCTCGCCCCCTTCAAGGTGCCGCGCTATGTGGCTTACCGCGAGAGCTTCCCCCGCACGGAATCGGGACGAGTCGAGAAGAAGAAGCTCATCGCCGAGACCGCCGACCTGCGCCTGGACAGCTACGACCGCCACGACAAGCTGTGGCGGTGAGACGCACTCGATCCTCCACGAACGCTACTCGTACTGGGCGAAGAGGCCGTCGCGCCAGCGCAAGGCCGCGCCGAGCCCGTCCTTGCGGCGGAGCGCCTCGAACTGGCGCGCCTCGGGCGTCTCTGTCGCGTCGAGGATGCTGCACGCCTCGACGCCGTAGCGCATGGCGGCACTGAACCCCTGGGCCTCGGCCGTGTAGTTGAGCGCGCGCTTGTTCCACTGGAGGCAGGCTTGCGCCACCTGCGACATGCGTTTCGCGATCTTGATCGTCTCGCGCCTGAGCTCGGCCTTGGGGAAGACGCGGTTGACGAGACCGAGCCGCAAGGCTTCCTCCGCGCCGATCGTGTCGCCCGTGTAGATGAGCTCGCGGCAACGCGCGCCGACCACCCACGGCATGACCAAGGTCACGATGCCGAAGGAAAAGCGCGTCTCGATGACGGCGAACTTCGAGTCGTCGGAGCAATAGCGGACGTCGCACATCTGGGCGAATTCGAGCGCGCCGCCGAGGCACCAGCCATTGATCATGGCGATCACGGGCTTCGAGCACCGCCAGACGGCGGCACTGAACTCGTAATCGCTGGCCATGCGCTCGCGCCAATCAGCGATGGTGTACTCGACGTCGGTCGGCATCTCCTTCAGGTCATAACCGGCCGAGAAGGCGCGCTCGCCCGCCCCCGTGATGACGATGACGCGCACGCCCTCGTCGCGCTCGGCTTCCTTGAGCGCCAGCGGGATCTCCTCTCGCAGGGGCGCGTTGAACGCATTGTGCTGCCCGGCGCGGTTGAAGCTGATGATCGCGACGCGTTCGTCCTTCTCGTAGGTGATCGCCTGGTAGGCCATGGGGCGCTCCTGTCCGCTGGTGGTCCGCGTCCATATACGCAAAAGAGCGGGCCAAAGACAGCGCGGGCAGAGACGTCGCGGGCAAGGGGTGCCGGGTCAGTCGGGCGGCGTGAGCGCCAGCACGAAGAGGAGCTTCAAGAAACGTTTGCGGTCGAGCCGGGGGCGGAACGGGCGGCTCGTGATCGTGCCCGCATGCTCGAGGCCGGGAACGATCACATAGGGCGCATGGGGCAGGATCTGGGACTCGACGGGAACGAGCCCGTCGTTGCGAAGACCCTGCCGCTCCATCCAGGACCGGGTGATGCCGAACACGGCCCCCCTGTCGCGGACCGATGAATAGGTGGCGACGGAGAGGATCGGCAGCGCCCGCGCGAGATCCGCGATCATGACTCGGCGCCGAGTCATTTCCATCCGGCACACGGCGGTCGTGAGATCGTCGAGCGACCGCTCCGATCCTCCAAGGACGCGCAGCAACGGATCGACGACGAATGGCGCCGCGCGACTGTCCCTCACCCGGTCGGCAACAGGCGAGCCGTGAAACGGCGTCTGCTCGGCGATCCAGCAGGCGACCTTGTCCCGCACGCTCGACCCTGCGCCGAGAAGCATGGTCAACGTGTCGAGCCCACCCTTGCTGTGAGAGACGATGGCGACCGGCCGCTGGGAGGCACGCACGAGGTGCCCGAGCCGTCCGGCGTTCTCCTCGACCGTGCCCACGGGATTGAGGTCCGCGATCGCGACTTCGATCCCTTCGTCCGCGAGCCACCGCTCCTCATGGGAGAAATAGTCGAGGAGACGGACGCGCCGCGCGGGCAGGATGAATCCCACGAGATAGGACGGCGCCACGACGACACGGAGCGTCCGGACTCGCGGACGGATGGTCGCGAACGCACGCTCGATCGCGTCGCCGTCGAAGGAATCGCCTGCGAGGAAACGCCGGTAGAGCGCCGTGCGGTCAAGGGCACCCTCGGCGCTGCCTATCTCGTCCGGTGGCACGCGAGCCTCGGTCATCCCGTTCTCGCCCATGGCGTGGCCGTCGCTCACGACGCGGCCGCCATCGGATGTCCCGCCGAGAGGCGCAGCGCGATTTCCTTTGCGCGCTTCAAGTCGATCTTTCCCGTCGCCAAGATCGGCAACGACTCGACGCGGTGGATATCCGCCTCGCGCGGCCGCCAGAGCGGCGGCAGCGACGAGCGCGCGAGGCATTCGGCGACCGCGCCCGGCGCGACGCCGTCCGCACTCGTGATGAGGGCGACGAGACGTTCGCCCTTGCGCTCGTCGGGCACGCCCGCGACAAAGCACGCATCGACGCCCGGCACCGCCTGGATGGCGTCCTCTATCCGACCGTGCGGCACCATCTCGCCGCCAATCTTGCTGAAGCGCGAGAGGCGGTCCGTCAAGGTGATGAAGCCGTCATCGTCCACGTGACCGATGTCGCCCGTGACGTACCAGTCGCCACGCATGACTTCGGCTGTCCTGTCTGGATCACTGAGATAGCCGCCGAAGCGCCCCGGACCCTTGACGAGGATGAGGCCGTCGCGATGGGGCGGGCAGCGTTCGCCCGTCTCGGGATCGACGACGCGGATGGCGACGCCGGGCACGGGGTGGCCGACGGAGCCGGGCTTCGAGCCCTTCTGTGTCTCGGTCCAGTGCGCGACGTTCGGTGCGCTGACCGCGATGACCGGCCCCATCTCGGTGGCACCGTAGCCTTCGAGGAGATCGATGCCGAACTTGTCGCGGAACGCCGCCGCGAGGCCGACGGGGAGCTTTTCCGCGCCCACGATGGCGGCGCGCACGGTCGCAAAATCGCCCGGCGCGCATGGGGCCAAGTAGGTCCGACAGAAGGTCGGCGTCGCCATCAGCACCGTCGCGCGATGCGTCTTCAGCATACGGCCGACAGTGCGCCCTTCGAGCGGATTGCCGTGATAGATCGCGCCCACGCCATTGATGAGCGGGGCCCACAAGGTCGCGCTGAAGCCAAAGGAATGGAAGAACGGCAGCACGCCCATGACGCGATCATCGCGCCGGACGGGGAAAACCTGCGCGGTCGCCTCGATGTTCGACAGGACATTCCGATGCGAGAGCACGACGCCCTTGGGCGTGCCGGTGCTGCCGCTCGAGAAGATGATCGTGGCCGTCGCATCCGCACTGGCCGGCGGACGGGGCAGGAACGCTTCGATCGCGCGCGCAGGCAGAAGCCAGGCCACGAGCATGCTCGACACCTTCGCCGCACCGCCGATCGCGCCGAAGCACGCCTCGATGTCGAGATGACCGGTCTCGGCCGCGAGGCCGCGCTTCGCCAGGAGGCGCTTCGAGGTGATGATGGTCTTGACCTCGGCCCGGCGCGCGCAGGAGGCGAGCGTGTCGGCATCGAGAAGGAAGTTGAGATTCACCGGAACCTTGCCCGCGAGCGTGAGCGCGATATTCGCGATGGCGCTCGCGACGCCGGCAGGCAGCAGGACACCGATCGTGCCCTCGCCGGCCAGGCGGCGACGCAGATGGCGGGCAAGGGCGAGGCTCGCCGCGAGCACGCGGCCATAGCTCATGGCGCGGCCCGTCGCGTCGACCATGGCAAAAGTGCTGAGATTGCGTTTGGCCGTCCTGAGAAAGCGGAGGTGGAGGAGATCGTCCGCGGTCCGCAGCGTCGCGGCCTCCGCGCCCAATTCCTGGATGGCCTCGCGCACCGCGTCGGCCGTGACCGTCGAGGCGAGCGGGCGGCCCACCGAGATCGTCACCGGGTAGGGCACGCGCTCAGGACGTTTCCAGAAGAACTTGCCGCCCTTGAAGCTGAAGACGCTGCCCCAGAGCCGGTCGAGGTGCATGGGGATGACTGGCACATCCAGCCCGTCCACGATCCGCGCGAATCCACGCTTGAAGGGCAACAGGTTGCCGGTCCGGCTGAGCGCGCCTTCCGGGAAGATGCAGACAAGCTCGCCCGCCTCGAGTGCGCGCCGCGCAGCCGCGAGCGCCTTCTGCGTCGCCTTGCCCGCGCGGAGCTGGATGGGGATGACCGGCGCGCGGCGAAGGATGATCGAAAGCGGCCACATGTCGGTGAAGTGCCGATTCACGATGAAGCGCACCGGGCGCGGCAGGACGGATGCGATCAAGAGACCGTCGACGAAGGACACGTGATTGCAGAGAATCAGCGCCCCTCCCTCGGCCGGCACGCGCTCGAGTCCGGTGGCCTGGATGCTGTAGAGACCCCGGACGACGAAGCGGAGCACCATGCGAGTCACGAGGCCCGGCACCATCGTCATCACATAGATCGCGACCAGCAGCGTCGCGCCCGCGAAGATCGCGATGAGGTCATCAGGCGCCACGTCCGCCAGGCCCGACAGGCCGTAGAAGACGCCAGAGGCCGCGAGCACGCCCAGCATGTTGGCCACGTTGTTCGTGGCGAAAAGGCTCGCACGGCACTCGCGCGGCGCCTCCTGCTGGAGGAAGGCGACCAGCGGAACGATGAAGAGGCCGCCCCCGATGCCGACGGCGACGAGCGCCGCCAGGGCGAGCGCGGTCGACGGCGCGGCGTTCGCAAGCACGAGCCCGGCCACGCCCATGCCGGCGGCACCCACCGGCACGAGCGACAGCTCGACCCGGTCGCCCGAAATCTGGCCGGCCGCGATGCAGCCCGCCATGATCCCGACGCCGAGCGCGGCCTGGAGGACACCGATTCCGACTCCGCCGAGGCCGAGCACGTCCTTGCCGTAGACGATGAGGTCAAGCTGCAAGAGCGCGCCGACGAACCAAAAATGGGTCATGCCGATGACGGCGACGCGCATGGGGCGCGAGTCGCGCAAGAGCCTGAGGCCGCGGAGAAGACCACCCTCGGCGAACGCAGCGGCCCGCGGAGCGGCCACGGGCGGCCGAATGTTCCGGCTGATCAGCCAGCCCGCGAGCGCGACGAGAACGAGCGGGGCGGCGAGCAGGCGCAGATCGCCACTCGCGATCTCGAACAAGACCCCGCCGAGGGCGCCACCGAGGATGATGGCCATGAACACGGACATCTCGCCGAGACCGTTCGCCGGCGAGAGATGCCGCGCCTCGACGATCTCGGGCACAAGGCCGTAACGCGCCGGGCTCGCGAAAGCCGCCTGGGTCGCGATGAGGAAGAGGACCGCGAGCATGGCCTCGATCCGGCCGCTGCCGAGGGCGAGCGCCGCCAAGATCATGATCGCGACCTCGCACAGCTTTGTCGCCGCGAAGACCCGACCCTTGCAGAACCGGTCCGACAGGCGCCCGGCGAGGCCCGAGAAGAAGAGATAGGGCAGGATGAAGAGAACGCCGATGAGGGCAATGGCGCCGCGCTCGGCCGCGGCACCCAAGCCCAGCGAGACCGCGAACAGCGAGACGATCATGCGGTAGAGATTGTCATTGAGGGCGCCCAGGAGCTGCGCCGAGAACAGCGACCGGAATCCCCTGCTCCGCAGCAATTCAGCGAATGCATTCGTCTTCATGGCGTGCTCCTTCGAAGGATCGGTCGTCATGACGCGAACCGAGCGACCGCACCCGCCGGCATGGCGGACCCTCGCGCCATCCTGCGGAGGAAACGGAAATGCGAGCGGATCATCCGGGGCAGCGTCGTCACGTTGTGGCTGATGCCGTACTCCCGCGCCGTGCGCGCGACGAGACGCGACATCGCGATGGAATGGGCATGCGAGACCGTCGGAAAGAGATGATGGGCCGCATGGGCGTTCACGCCGCCGCTGATGAATTGCGCGATCGGGCTCTCCGGCGACCAGTCGACGGCCGTCGCCATGGCGTGGCGGGCCCAGTCGCGCGGGATGGCGCCGTCCGGCGCCCGCGCAGGGAAATCGGCTTCCTCGGCGAAATGCGTGCCGATCAGGAGATAGATGAAGACAGACGAGCGGACGGCGCTGACAGCCAGGATGCCGAGAAGCGTGAGCGACCACGCGAAGGGCAGCAGGGCGAGCGGGACGACGAAGTTGACCGCAAGGTAGACGAGCTTGCAGCCTGCGAACGATGCATAGGCCCAGCGCGGATGCTTGAGGTCAACGAGATTGGCAAGCCGCTGCTTGAAGAGATACTGGATGTCCTGGATGAAGGCGGTGTGCAGCCCGACGATCCAATAAACGACGGGCGCGTAGAGGTGCTGATAGGCATGCTGCCGGCGACGCGGATGGTTGGGCGAGAGGCGGAGAACCGCGTTGCTGTCGATGTCGATGTCGCAGCCATTGACGTTCGGGAAGACGTGGTGCGATTTGACATGGCGCAGACGCCAGAGATAGGGGTCGGCGCCGAGAAGGGTGAAGGTCCCGAACAGCGCGAGATGGTTTCCCCACCGGCTCTTCGTGAAGGCGCCATGCGCCGCGTCGTGGCCGACATTGATCGCGAGGAGCAAGACGGCGATGCCGTACACCATCGCGAAGGCAAGAGTCGTCCAGAAGCCGAACCCGCCGAGGAGCGCCGCGAAATACCCCGCGATGGCCGTGCCGAGAAGGAGGACGCCATTCAACACCACGCCCGCGCTCGCGTGGCGCGACCGCCCCGTCACGCTGAAGTAGCGGTCCACCCGCGCGCTCAAGGCCCGGTAGAAGGCGCTGTGATTGCCCTCGCGGAACTTGATGGGCAGGCTCGAAGGGGCTTCGTCGCGTCCACCCTGCTGCTTGCCGTCCATTGGCTCCTCCCCTCCCCGACGGCGCCAGCCAAGGGCGCCGTCCGAACGAAGGCAGGATGGGGCAGAAGCGTCATCCGGCCGTCCCGGGCGACCGGGGGACCGCGTCAAAAAAGCGTCAAATGTCGTCAAATCGCACTAGAATCGCGCTCTCTCGGGCCATGGCCGCCCGATGGGCGCAGGACACGGGCCAAGGGCCAATCGACGGTGGAATAGGCTAGGCGCGCACGGTGACGGTACCCCCACGATTCCGGCTGTCGATCCTCGGCGCCTTCGCGCTCACGGCACCAGACGGTGCGTCACGAAAGCCGGGCAAGACCCAGCAAGCTCTTCTCGCCGCGCTCGCGCTCGCGCGCGGCGAAGCACGTTCGAGGGAGCATTTGGCCTCGCTCCTCTGGCATGACCGCGGCGATGCCCAGGCCCGGCACAGCCTGCGCCAGAGCGTGCTCACGCTGCGAAAGCTTCTCGACGATTCCGACGAGCACCTCATCCGCGGCGATGCGGCGACGCTTTCGCTCAACCCGGACTTGGTGAGCGTCGATGCGCTCGAATTCGAGGCGCTCGCGCGGGAGACGAGTTCCGAATCGCTCGCGCGTGCAGGCGCGCTCTATCGCGGCGACCTCCTCTCGGGCCTCGCGATCCCCTCCGAGGCGTTCGAGGAATGGCTGACGGCCGAGCGGGCGCGCTGGCGCAGGATCGCGATCGACGTGCTTCAGCGCCTCGCGGCGCAACAGGTCGAGGCGGGGCACTTCGCGCCCGCCGTGAGAGCGGCCCAGCACGCGATCGAGATCGATCCGCTGGATGAGGCAAGCCATCGCCTCCTCATGCGCGCCCATGCCGCCCGCGGCCGGCGCTCGGAGGCGCTCAAGGTCTATCGGGACCTGACCGACCTCCTCCGGCGTGATCTCGGCACGGCACCGGACCAGGCAACGGTCGGGCTGGCCGAGACGATTCGCGCAGAGCCGCAGGATGCCCACGCCCGACGGAAGGCGTCCGCCACGGCCGAGGAGCCGGACCAGCGGAGCAAGACCAGTCAAGCCGCCGAAGGCGTGCGGACACTGGAAGCAAGGCCGACGCTTCTCGTCCTCCCCTTCCGACCTGTCGATCCAAACAGCGTCGCCGACCCGCTGGCGGACGCCCTCACCGAAGACATCGCCGCCGGCGTGTCGGCGGTCTCGAACATCGCTGTCTTCAGCCCTCTCACGATCCTCGAGACCGGTGCCCCGGTGCCAGACGACGAGTCCAAGATCGCGGCGCATTTCGGTGTTCGCTACGTGCTCGAGGGCAAACTGCAACGCGCGGAAGATCAGGTCCGTTTCTGGGTCCGCCTGACCGACCGCAACCGCGGCCAGCAGATCTGGGCCGAACGGTTCAGCGGCGCCACGGCGGATATCCTGGCACTCCAGGACCGGATCACGATGGAGGTGCTGACCGCCCTCCAAGTGGAAATCACCGAAGGCGAGCAGGCACGCACCTCGCACGCGCGCGGGACGCGCAATCTCGAGGCGTGGCTCGCGGCCGGGCAAGGTCTGCAACTTCTTCGCCGCGCATCGCGTGCGAATGCCGAGCGCGCGCGCGATCTCTATCGGCGCGCGGCACAGCACGATGCCCTCTACCCCGCCGCCTGGGAAGGCTTGGCCTGGACGCACCTCCTGGCCGTGCAGTTCGGCTGGAGCGAGGATCGCCAGCAGGACCTGGATACGGCCGCCGAGCTTGCACACAAGGCCCAGGCGCTCGACAGGGGGCGGGGCCGGACCTACAGCCTGCTCGGCGCGATTGCCCTTCTGCGGGGCGAATGCGAGGAAGCGATCGCCGCGGCGGAACGCGCGATCGCGCTCGCGCCCCAGGATTCAGAGCCGATCGCGCTCCTGGCCTACACGCTCAGCCATTGCGGTGACGTCGAGCGCGCCGCCGCCCTCATCGACACGGCGATCGGGCTGAGCCCTTACCCGCCGCTCTGGTACCGCTGGACGCTCGCGCGCATTCGCCGGCTTCAAGAGCGCTTCGATGAGGCCATCGCGATTCTGTCCGACCACCTCGACGAACGCTCACCGAGCAAGGTGCCGCGGCTCGAGCTTGTGCTGGCGCTCGCGGAAGCAGGCCGGGGTGCCGAGGCACGGGCGCGCGCCGATGAGATCCTGCGGATCGACCCGTTCTTCACCGTCGGTCGATGGCTTGCGGCATCGGCCGACCGCGATGCGGCGCGGAAAGACAAGGAAGCGCGCCACCTGCGGCGCATCGGCTTGCCCGCATGAATCGCCTCGCCTACCGCCGCCCCATGAGCGGCAGGTGCGCCCGCAGGACCGAAGCGCGCCCGACGCCTCTCGGCGGCCGGCGACGGTAGAACCAGCGCTTCACGCCTTCGGCAAGCACGAGATAGCAGAGCACCATGCCGGCGACGGCGGCGAGGAAGAGCGGCGGCGGTGCGACGAAACCGAACCACGCGCCCACGGCCGTGTAGGGAAGCGCTGTCGCGCATGCGACGACGCCCAAGGACGTCGCGACGAGCCACGGATGCGGCCGGCTTTTCAACGGATTACGCCGCGTGCGGATGACGAAGATCACCAGCACCTGCGTCGCCAAGGATTCGATGAACCAGCCGGTCTGGAACAACGCCTCTCCGGCATCAAAGACGAGGACAAGGAGGGCGAAGGTCAGGAAATCGAAGAGCGAGCTGACCGGCCCCAGGACGAGCATGAAGTCGCGGATGAAGCGGATGTCCCAGTGCCGCGGCTCGGCCATCGCTTCCTCGTCGACCTCGTCGATGGGGATCGGCACCTCGGACAGGTCGTAGAGAAGATTGTTCAGGAGGATCTGAACCGGGCGCATGGGGAGGAACGGCAGGATGAGCGAGGCGCCCGCCATCGAGAACATGTTCCCGAAATTGGAGCTCGTCCCCATCATCACGTATTTCATGACGTTGCCGAAGGTACGCCGCCCCTCGCGCACGCCGCGCGCGAGCACGCCGAGATCGCGATCGAGGAGGATGATGTCGGCCGCATCCTTGGCGACGTCGACGGCGCTCTCGACGGAGATGCCGACATCGGCCGTATGGAGCGAGGGCGCGTCGTTGATGCCGTCGCCGAGGAAGCCGACGACGTGCCCCGCGCGCTTCAAGGCCAGGATCACGCGGTTTTTCTGCGCGGGCGTCACGCGGCAGAAGAGATTGGTCTCCTCGATGCGCGCGGCGAGCGCGTCGTCGGCGAGCGCGCCAATCTCGGCGCCCGACAGCACGCCCGTGACGGGGATGCCCAGCTCCTTGCAGACGTGGCGCGTCACGCGTTCGTTGTCGCCGGTGAGGATCTTGATCGCGACGCCGCCACGCTCGAGGGCGTTGAGCGCGGTTGCCGCCCCCTCCTTGGGCGGATCGAGGAAGGCGACGAAGCCCGCGAAGACGAGGTCCGCCTCGTCCGATGCCGCGACATGCGATTGCGCCGCCGGCACCTCGCGCCAGGCGACGCCGAGGACGCGGAACCCCTCCTCGCCGAGCGCTTCGAAGAGCGCATGCGCCCGCGCGCGGGCAGCATCGTCGAGGACACGAGGCTCGCCACCGCCGCGATCCTCATAGCGCTGGGCCATGGCGAGAACGTCCTCGGGCGCGCCCTTGACGATAAGCGCGCGCGCGCCGTTCCGTTCGAGCAGCACCGAGACGCGGCGGCGCTCGAAATCGAAGGGCACCTCGTCGATCTTCGACCAGCCGGAAGCATCCGTCGGGCTCCGCTCGAGGATGGCCGTGTCGAGGGGGCTCCTCAATCCGCTCTCGAACCGGCTGTTGAGCCAGGCGAGGTCGAGCACGCGCGGGCTGTCCTCGCCCGAGAGCGCGAGATGCCGCACGAGCTTGATCTTCGCCTCGGTCAAGGTACCGGTCTTGTCCGTGCAGAACATGTCCATGCTGCCGAGGTCGTGGATGGCCGCGAGGCGCTTCACGATCACCCGGTCGGCGGCCATGCGGAGCGCGCCCCGCGCGAGCGTCACCGAGACGATCATGGGCAGGAGCTCGGGCGTGAGCCCGACGGCGAGCGCCAGGGCGAAAAGGAAGCTTTCGAGGAGCGGGCGGGCGAACAGAACGTTGACCAGGAGCACGAAGAGCGTGAGCAGGACGGTCAGGTGGAGGATGAGCATGCCGAATTCGTAGGTGCCGCGCTCGAGCGCCGCCGGCGGCGGGGTGTGGCGGAGCGTGCCGCTGATCTCGCCCAGCACCGTCGCGCGACCTGTCGCCGCGACGAGGAGCTTGCCCGAGCCGCTGATGACCGAGGTGCCCATGAAGCCGGCGTTCGTCGCCTCCGCGACGTCCGCGCCGTCGATCCCGCCATCGATCGCGTGCTTCTCCACCGGATAGGACTCGCCCGTGAGCAGCGCCTCGTTGACGAAGAAGTCCCGCGCCTCGATGAGGCGACCGTCGGCCGGCACGAGGTCGCCCGCCGCGAGCAGGACCACATCGCCCGGCACGATCTCGGATGCAGGGATCGTCACCGGCCGCCCGCCGCGCAGCACCTGCTCGTTGAGGGCGACGGACGCGCGGAGCCGCTCGGCCGCGCGCTCGGCACGATGCTCCTGCACCGTGTCGAGGACGATGCTGAGCACGACGATCGTCGCGATGATGAGGAAGCTCGTCACGTCCCCCGTCGCCGCCGCGATCGATGCCGCCACGAGAAGAACGAGCACGAGCGGGTTGCGGAACCGGCCGATGAAGCGCCGGAGAAAGCCGAGCCGCCCCACCCCGTCGAGGACGTTGGGGCCGAGTCGCGCGCGGCGGGAAGCGGCCTCCTCGTCGCTCAAGCCGCCAGGCGTCGCACGAAGCCGCTCGAGAAGCGCCGCGATCGGGCCTTGCCAGAATGGAGCCGTCGTGGTCACGCGTCTCGCGCCCTTTCCTTGCCGCGCTGCTCCCTAATCTCTCTCCTCGCGCGCCGGCCGGCCGTGATGCGCATCAATGGCGGCCTGGTCTTGGCGCCGCATCCCGTCAGGCTGGTCCGGCCTGGATCACCCGCCAGCCCATGGCTAACCTAGGCGACGGGTTGGCGAAAGGCCCGCCGGGCGCGAATCAGCCGTCCGGCCTCGCGCGTCCGACGAGAAGGGACCATGGCTGGCGACATGGCGTGGGACAGAGAGGTCGATGTCGTCGTCGTCGGCTCGGGTGCCGCGGGGCTTTCAGCCGCGCTCAGCGCGTCCGTCGGAGGGGCCGAGGTCCTCATCCTCGAGAAGTCGGACCGGGTCGGCGGGACCACCGCCATGTCGGGAGGCGGCACCTGGGTCCCCGGCAACCACCACATGCTCGCGGCCGGATGCGAGGACTCGATCGAGGACGCGCTCGCCTATATCCGCGCGGTCATGCCGCCCGGGTGGGAAGAGGACGAGGGCCCGCTCTGGCGCACCTATCTCGAAGAGGCGCCGGCGATGCTCGCCTTCGTCGAGCATCACTCGCCGCTCCGCTTCACGCTCATCCGCTATCCCGATCTCAAGCCCGACGCCAAAGGCAGCCGGGACTTCGGCCGCCTCCTGAGCCCGGCGCTCCTGAGCCGCAACCTCCTCGGCCCCTGGCGCGACCGGGTCCGGAAATCCATCCGGCCGCAGCTGTTCACCTATGACGAGATGATCCTGGGTCCGCTCTTGAAACGCCCGGTGCGCACGATCATCCGCATGGCGCCGACCCTTCTCCACCGGATCCTGACGCGCCGCGTCGGCATGGGCGCTTCCCTCGTCGTGGGGCTCCTCAAAGGATGCCTCGACCGAGGCTGCGCGATCGAGACCCTTACGCCGGCGGCAGAGCTGGTGATCGAAGGTGGCGAGCGCGGCCGCGTCGTGGGCGTCGCCGCCACGCTCGGCGGCGAGCGCCGGATGATCCGCGCACGCAAGGGCGTCGTGCTCGCGACAGGCGGGTTCGAATGGGATCCCGCCATGCTGTCGGAGCATTTTCCGACCGACTGGATTCTCCTCGGCAGTCCGCGGACGAACACGGGCGACGGCCACCGCATGGCGGCGCGAGCCGGCGCCGTCTTCGCCCATATGGGCGAGGGCACTATCTATCCCGTCTCGGCCACGACCTATGAGGGGCAACGGAGCGCCTTCCCCAACACCCAGTTCGACCGCGCCCATTGCATCCTCGTCGATCGCACGGGCCGCCGCTTCGCGTGCGAAGGCCAGCGCAATGCGGTGACGGCGGCGATCTCTGCGCGCGATCCCGCGACCGGGCGGTCGCTCCACGCGCCGGCCTGGCGCATCTTCGACGCGCAGTTCGCGGCGAAGAACCCATTCGCCCTGCGCCTGACGCGATGGGTCCCGGGCCAGCTCCACACCGCCGCGACGGTCGAGGCGCTCGCGCGTCTCATCGACGTCGATCCGGCCGGGCTCAGGGCGACTGTCGAGCGCTTCAACCGCTTCGCCGAGAACGGCGTGGATGAGGATTTCCATCGGGGCGAGTCCGCGATCGAGCGTCACGCCGAGGACGCAGCCGGTAGCGACACGCGCAATCCCTCGCTCGGCACGATCGCGAAGCCGCCCTTCCACGCGACACCTTACTATCTCGGCCTTCTCGGCACGAAAGGCGGACCGCGCACGAACGCCCGCGCCCAGGCGCTCCGCGCCGACGGCACGGTCATCGCCGGGCTCTATTGCGCGGGCTCGATCATGGCCAATTTCTTCGGCACGGCCGCCGTCGCCTCGGGCTCGACCCTCGGCCCCTTCATGACCTGGGGCTACATCGCGGGGCAAAATCTTCTTCGCGAGAACCAGCCGGGCTGATGGCCGCGAAGGGACGCCAGCCGATGCGCGCCCATCAACAGAGCAGCGCGCAAACTGGAAGGACGGCCCCGTCTCGATTATTCTCGCGCTGACATCATCCCATCGACCGGCGGACACCATGACCATCCGCCCTTCGCGCCGCTCGACCGCGCCCCTCATCCCCATCGCGATTCTCAGCCTCGCGCTGCTCACCGGCTGTCTCGCGGAGCAGAAGACGCAGTTCGCGCGCTGCGCCGATGAAGGGATGCGCGTCCATCCGCGCGACCTCTACGAGCGCAATCCGTTCATCATGGCGTGCATGGACATCGCCGGCTACGGGCGCAATCTCCGTGATCCCCAATGCAACATGAATTGGCTCGGCGAGACGAACCCGTATTGCTACGCGCCCAAGGGTCCCCTCGCCCGGTTCCTCTTCCGAATCGAGAAACAGTTCGGCGCGGATTCGGGCTGATGGGGACCGGGCGCCTCGCCCGGCGCCCGGCTCCGCCGCTCAGGACAGAACGAAGCCCTCGTAGCCGTGCGCGGCGATCTCCTCGCATTTCTTCGCGTAGGCCGGCACGCCGCCGATATAGGGCATGAAGACACGCGGCTTGCCCGCGATGTTGGCCCCCAAATACCAGGAGTCGCAGTGGGAGCGGAGTGAGACAGCGCCCACCTCCTCGACATGCGCGATCCACGCCTTCTCCGCCTCGGCGCTGGCTTCGATCGACTTGAAATTGCTCTTCCGCATGTAGGAAAGGCAGTCCGTCACCCAATCCACATGCTGCTCGATCGCGGGCAGCATGTTCGTGAAAACAGACGGGCTGCCCGGCCCCGTGATCGTGAACATGTTGGGGAATCCCGCGACCATGAGGCCGAGATAGTTGTGCGGCACCTCGTCCCACTTGTCCTTGAGCGCCTCGCCGCCCCGGCCGCGGATGTCGATCTCCTTCAAGGTGCCGGTCATGGCATCGAAGCCCGTCGCGAAGATGATCGCGTCGACCTCGTACTCCCGACCGCCCACCTTGACGCCCTTCTCCGTGATGGAGTCGATGGGCGTTCCGCTGACATCGACGAGCGTGACGTTCGGCCGATTGAAGGTCTCCCAATAGTCCGTGTCGACGCAGAGACGCTTGCACCCGATGATGTTCCTCGGCGAGAGAAGCTCGGCGACCTTGGGGTCCTTCACGATCGAGCGGATCTTCGCGCGCACGAACTCGGCCGCCGTTTCGTTGGCCTCGTCGCTCATCAGAAGATCGGCGTAGGCGCCAATGAAGACCGTGCCACCGAAGGCCCAGCGCTTTTCGTATTCCCGCGTGCGTTCCTCGGGCGTCACTTCGAGCGCCGACTTCGAGCTGAGATCGTAGAGAAGGCCGCTCGGCATGGCCTTGGCCTGCTGGCGAAGCTCCGGATACTGCGCCTTGATCTGTTTTCGATACTCCGGCGTCAGCGGCATGTTGTGCGCGGGGACCGTGTAGTTGGGCGTGCGCTGGAAGACGAAAAGATGCTTCGCCTCTTTCGCGACCACGGGAATCGTCTGGATCGCGGAGGAGCCGGTGCCGATGACGGCGACGCGCCGGCCCGTGAAATCGACCCGCTCATGCGGCCACTGCCCAGTGTGGTAGGTGTCGCCCTTGAAGGTCTCGATGCCCTTGAACCTGGGCGTGTTCGTCAAGGAGAGGCAGCCCGTGCCCATGACGCAGTACTGCCCCGAGTATTCCGCGCCCGCCGAGGTCCGGACGGTCCAGCGCCGCTTGGCCTCATCGAAGACCGCCGAGAGGACGCGCTCCTTGAACCGGATGTCCTTCCGGAGATCGAAGCGGTCGGCGACGTGGTTCGCGTAGCGAAGGATCTCGGGCTGGGTCGCATAGCGTTCCGACCAATCCCATTCCTGCTCGAGCTCGGGCGAGAACTGGTAGGAGTACTGCACGCTCTCGACGTCGCAGCGCGCGCCCGGATACCGGTTCCAATACCAGGTGCCACCGACGCCGTCGGCGGCCTCGAGCACGACCGCCGAGAGCCCGAGGCCCCGGGCCCGGTGCAGCATGTAGAGGCCGGAGAACCCGGCCCCCACGATCACGAGATCGAATTCAGCCTTTGACATCGCGAGCCTGACTCCGTGGAATGGCGAAGCGGGATGTTAGTGCATCGGGAGCAGGGCCCGCAACGCGGGCGGCAGCCAGAATGCATTTGCGGGCCAAGGCCACGCGATAGGACGGTGTCCGAGGTATCGACGCCTTCCGCAGCGATTGCGAATAATGTGCGATCGAGACTCGGCCATGGGCGGGTGAAAGCGAGGTGGCACGATGTTCGGATTCGGAGAGGATGAGAGGGCCGACATCGCGCGGTGGCGCAAAAGGGCCGAAGAGCTGCGCGCCCTCGCGGCCGAGGCGTCCAACGCGACCTCGCGCGACGTCCAGCAGGACCTCGCCGGCACCTACGAGCGTCTCGCGCGCCAGGCCGAAGAGCGGAACGAGCGCCGCCGGGGACAAGCGGCTCCGGAAAAGAGCGTCCCACCCGCTCCGAAAACAAAGCAACCGCCGCCGCGCGCGAGCCGCAGCCACCGCTTCAAGGTCGGGCAGACCGTGTCCTTCGGCACTGCCGCCGGCGGGCTCCTGGCTTCGCCCGAGCTCCTGCGCATCCTGCACATCGTGGCGACGGACGGGACCGAGAATCAGTACTGGGTCAAATCCATGGCGAACGGCGCCGAGCGCATCGCGTCCGAGAGCCAGCTCCACCCCGTGCCGGAGGGCGCAGGACCGCCTCAGAAGCGTGATCCCTAGCGATCGCGCGCGCGCCAATCGTTAACGAACGGCACCGAGATTAACGACGCTGGCGTCCTGATCGAAGCTCAGGGCCATGAAAATGGCCGGTCTTAAGACCAATTTAACCATGCAAGCCTAAGACTCGCCGCCTCGATTCATCGGGCGGATGACACTGCGTTGCGCCCCGTTTCGGCTGTGGAAAACCGCAGAGGGAAGCGGACGGTGGTTAATTTGGCACTCACCGAACCATCCGAAACCGTCGCCGGGCACGAGTCGGGCGACCGGATCATCCGTTGCGGTGAGCAGCTCTACCAGTTGCAGCCGGGATCGTACTGGTACCTGGCCTCATCGACGATGGGCCTTCTCCGGCACTATGTGAGCCTCTCCGAAGGAATCTGCTCGAGCATCTCCATGATCGCGAGTCTCCCGGCTCTCGACGGGAGCGTCCCCCATTTCGGCCTGCGGCTGATGAGCGAGGAGAAGGAAAACGCCTGGGAGTCGATCCGCCTTCTCACCGATCCGCGCCTGCCTTCGCGCCGGCACTCGGCACTTCTTTTCGATGACGAGAGCATCGCGCGCGAGGCCGCGACACGCTGGTTCGCGCCCGAGGTCAAGCACGTGCTCGACGTCCGCATCGTGTGGGGGACCAAGCTGCACCTGGCGGATGCGCGCTGGCTCGAATGCGATGAGGAGCGCTGGCACGATCACGCCCAGGCCTATTGGACAGGCGAGATGACGAACGATCCGCTGCCCGAAGTCCTCGTCGACGGCCTCGTCTACTTCCCCAGCTGGCGCCGGCCGCCCTTCCGTCTCATCCGCGGCCTTTGGACGGGCGGCGATTAGGAACGGCGCGGCGATGCGCAGCCGCGTCGCTTATCGTCCGAAGACCTGTCCCCGTCCCTTCCCGGCGATCGCAAGGCCGGAAGGGGCTCAGCGATCGCTCTTTCGTTCGCGTCCTCTTCGCTAGAACCGATAGACGATGCCGCCGCCGACGATCCATGGATCGATGGCGAGCGTTCCCGTCAGCGTGCCGTTGTTGAGGCTGACGCCAGGCCGGAGGAACAGGCGCTTCATGTCGAGATTGACGCCCCAATGCTTGTCCAAGAAATAGTCGAAGCCCGCCTGGACCGCCCCACCGACCGTATTGTGGACGTCGAGCTGGGTGATCGTGCCACCCGCGGCGTGCTCGTTGAAGAAGATCGTGTAGTTGAGCCCCGCGCCCACATAGGGACGGAACGCACCGAGCGACGTCAGGTGATACTTGAGCGTCAGCGTCGGCGGCAGCAGCCACGCCTTGCCGATATCGACGCCTTCAAGCGCGCCGCGCCCTTTCACGCGGTGAGGCGTGACGGCGAGAATCAGCTCGCTCGAGATGTTCGGCGTAAAGAAATAGTTCACGTCGAGCTCTGGAACGACGGAAGTGTCGATCGACGCATCGGCGCCCGGCACCTGGTCGATGCTGGCCGACGCATTCGGAATGACGGCAACGCCGCGCAAGCGAAGAAGCCACGGACTCGTGCCGTCGCCGGGACCTTCTTCGGCACGCGCGGGCGCGGCAAAGCTGCCAGCAACGGCCAAGGCCGCCGCGCAGAAGACAAAGAATCGTCTCATTGCAGGATCTCCCCCCCCTCTGTGCGCGCACTCTCGAATATGCGCGGCGCGCACTAGACAGGAGGAAGCGGCCGATCGGCCTTGAGACAAGTCAAACAGAGTCGAAACGAGACGACGGACAGGGCAGCCGCGATTGCAAACGATCCGCAGCCGCACGCCGCACGATGCTCGCACTGCGACAAGGCGCCGATCGGGCGGGCGCGAGGACGAGAGCGCGGGCTCCCGTCACGACGCGAAGACGTGCTGCGATCCGATCGTGACGGTCAGGTCTTGTAGTCAGGCTGATCGCGGTCGAGCGTGCGCTTCATGGCCGCGTAGTTGAGGTGGGCGGATTCCGCGCGACGCCCTCCCTCGGTCTGCTGGCTGCGCGTGAACTGCACGATCTGCTCCGGCACCGGCCTGAGCTTCGCGCCCGAAGCGATGACGCTGTGCATGGTCTTGCACGCCTTCTCGAAATAGTAGAGGTCGTACCAGGCCTCGGCGACGCTGTCGGCGACGGAGGTCAGGCCGTGGTTGGCGCTCAAGAGCAGCGGCTTGTCGCCCGTGACCTTGGCCATGCGCTGGGCCTCCTCGATCGTCTGGCCCTGGCCTTCGAAACTGTCGTCGTAGGCGACGAGACCGTCGAAGGCCATGACGTCCTGGTGCACCATCATGAGGCGCCCGGGATCGGTCATGCACAGCCACGCCGCGTAGTAGGGATGGCAGTGCAGCACGGCGGCACCGTGGGGATGGAGCTTGTGGAACTGGGAGTGGATGCAATAGGCCGTCGCTTCGATCTCGCCCTGCCCTTCGACGACATTGCCCTCGAAATCGCAGACGATGAGGTTGGAGGCGGTCACCTCGGACATGAGCGTGCCGTGGGCCTTGACGAAGAAGCGGTCCTTGGTGCCGGGCACCATCACCGTGAAATGATTCCAGATGCCGTCGTCGAACTGGAAGCGATTGGCGAGCCGGTGCGCGGCTGCCAGGTCGACCCGCGCCTGCCATACGGGGTCCGTGCGCTGATCGATTCGTACGACCGTTGCCATCGCTCGCGTCCTCCTTTGGGTTCAGCTGCCCCGCCGGGCCGCCTGTCGGCCGGCCGAGGACAGGCGAGCATAGCCGACCGGGCGGCTTCCCTGAACGGTGGAAATGGCGGCCGCGAATGGCCGCGCGGGCGACCATGATGCAAATCATTCCCAATCGAGGGCGCGGCGATGACGATCGGATGGTGGCGCCGATCTGCTAGCATCGGCGCGCCGTCACGAAGAAAGGAGTCACCCATGGTCGAGTTCTCGTTGCGAGGAAAAGTCGGCGTCGTCACCGGTGCCAGTCGGGGCCTCGGGCGCGCGATCGCGCTGGCCTATGCCGATCACGGGGCGGACGTGGCCCTCGCAGGCCGGACTGAGAGCGATCTCGATTCACTCCGGCGCGAGATCGAGGCCAAGGGCCGGCGCGCGGTGGTGAAAGTCACCGACGTCACAAACATCGCGCAGCTTTCCGCGCTCGCCGACGCGACGGTGGCCGCCTTCGGACGCATCGACAGCTGGGTCAACAACGCCGGCGGATTTACGAGCGAGAAAGGCAGCACCAGCGAGTGGCTCGACGTCACCGAGGCCGGCTGGGACGCCATGGTGAATCTCAACTTGAAGGCCCAGGTGTTCGGCGCCCAGGCGGCGGCGCGCGCCATGCGTCGATCGGGCAAGGGTGGATCGATCCTGTTCTTGAGCTCGATCGACAGCCTCTACGCGGCGCCGGGCGGCGAAGGCATTTACGGCGCCTGCAAGGCGGCGATCAACAACATCACACAGACCATGGCGGTCGAGCTCGGGCAGTTCGGTATTCGCGTGAATGCCCTCGCCCCTTCCGTCGTCGAGACGCCGCTGACGGCACCCTGGCTCGCGACCGAGGCTGACCGGCGCTTGCGCTCCTCCTTCTTTCCGTTGCGGCGAGTGGGCCAACCGGACGACGTCGCGGCGGCCGCGGTCTATTTCGCCTCCGACGCGGCCGCTTGGGTGTCGGGTGCGGTGCTGCTGCTCTCGGGCGGCGCGGTCGCGACGAGCGACACCTACCGCTACCTTCAGCGCGTCAATCGAGCGGGCGAGGCTTGAGGTACCCTCTCGCGCACTCACCCTGCTAGAAGACGCGCAACGGCATCACGCGAGGGAGCGGCCATGGGCAAAGGCGGGAGTGACGCGACGGCCGAAGCGATCGAGGCCAACAAGGCCCTCGTCGGCCGCGTCTACAAGGAATGGTGGAACGCGAACGGCAACCCCGGCTCGGTCGACGAGATGGTGAGCCCGGACTTCATCGGACATCTCGATGGTGGGAAGACGCGCACGATCGAGAGCTTGAAGCGCGACATCGCTGTCTTCCAGACGGCGCTCGGTGGGCTCCATGAGACGGTCGACGACATGATCGCCGAAGGCGACCGTGTCGCCGTGCGCTACACGCTCCACGCCCGGCACACCGGCGACTTCTACGGGGTCAAGCCGACGGGCAAGACGATCAAGGTCAGCGGCATCGAGATCTTCCGCATCGCGGACGGCAAGATCGTCGAGTTCTGGCACTTCGGCGAGCCGATGGTTCTTTCCTGAAGCACCCGGCGCCAAATCTTCGCGCGGAACCGGCAAGTCCCTCGAACGCGGGGGTCCTACAATTGAGCGCCGCCCGCGCGGCGGACTGCAAAATGCATCACATCGTGCGAGCGCTCGCGATAGCGGCCATAGGATCCCGGCCGCGGTTTCATGGGCCCGCAGCCTAGTCTAAGATCGAAGGCGAAAATGGATGGGAGGATCGAAATGACCATCGCGCGTTCCCTCACCGTGTGCGCATCCGTCGTATTGCTCGCTCTCATGAGCGGCGCGGCACCGGCGCAACAGAACACCATGACGTTCTTCCTCACCAGCGCCGGCTCGGGCAAAGGCGCGGATCTCGGCGGCCTTGCGGGCGCGGACCGGATTTGCCAGTCGCTTGCCCAGGCGGTGGGCGCGGGCGCCAAGACGTGGCGCGCGTATCTTTCGGCGCAGGCTTCGGGCGGTGTGCCCGCCGTCAATGCGCGCGACTGCATCGGCCGCGGGCCCTGGCAGAACGCCAAAGGCGTCGTCATCGCGAAGGATGTCGCTGATTTGCATGGCGCCAACAATTTGAACAAGCAGACGGCCCTGACCGAAAAGGGTGACGTCATCAATGGCCGCGGCGACGCGCCCAACATGCACGATATCCTGACCGGCTCGCAGCCGGACGGAACGGCTCCCGCCGGCGGCGAGGATCAGACCTGCGGCAATTGGACGAAGAGCGGCGCGGACGGCGCGGCGATGGTCGGCCATCACGACCGCACGGGACTCAACGAAGAGCCGCCCGCAAAATCCTGGAACTCGTCCCATCTCTCGCGCGGCGGCTGCAGCCAGGACGCGTTGAAGAGCACCGGCGGCGCTGGCTTCTTCTATTGCTTCGCGGCGGATTAGAGGGGCGCTCGGCGGACTCCATGAGGCGGTCGACGACATGATCGCCGGGTTCGGGCCCTTCGGCGAGCGGATGGTGATGGGGTGACGCGCACACGCTGTCGCCGCCATATCGGCTGACAAGAATCCAATTCGAATTGGCCGCCATATCGATGGAGAGCCGCGAGCGATGAGGATCAGCGCGGCTTCTTGGCTGCGGATCCTTGGCCGCCGAGGCAATACGTCGATCGCTGGGCGAGGCTCGATCGCTTGACCGTCCGCTCCTTTGTCAGGCAGCGGCCGCTTACCCACGCCGCCAGAGTTTGCGGGGAGCGGCGCTGCCTCTGAGACGAGGCCAACCAATTCGCGGCGATACAATCAGGCCTGCGGAAAGACCTTCACTTGATGCCAGATCGACTTGCTTTCTGTGTTCTCGCCCGTGATGGCCATGCCCCAGATGAAATCCATGCCGAAGCCGGGCCGCTCCGGCGGAGCCATCAGGCCGTTCTTCAGGACATAACCTTCGAAATCGACACCTTCGGTCACGTCGGTGATGCCTTCGACATAGGTTATTCCCGGATACCCGGCGCAGAAGGAAACGGCGTAATGGGTCTTGAGTTTCAATCCCCAGGTATGGGGCGAAATTCTCGCCTTCATCGAAGATAGTTGCGGCATGACCTGGCGCCAGGGCGTCAGTCCGAAGGAATGCGCCAACGACTCATCCCCGGAGATATCCATTTGGAGCACGCCCAAGAGGCCCTCGTCATACAAATCCACCAACAGCGAAAAATCCGGGTCTGTTTCGCCGTCGGCGATCAATGTGGCCGGCGACACCTTGTCTAGATGCTCGCGCAACCGCGCAAAATTCTCCCTGTCCTCGCGGAACGGCTCCTCGATCCAATAGAGTCCGACGTCACCGACAGCGGAGACGTATTCCAACATCTTATCGAGCGGAAACGCGTCGTTCCCATCCACCATGATCGCGCAATCGGGGAAGTGCTTCCGGACGAGGCGCGTCACCTCGATATCGCGCTTCAGTCCGTCATCCCAATTCATCCAGAGAGGCGCGCGTCCAATCTTCAGCTTGAATGCCCGATAGCCGTAGTCATAGCCGAACTGGCACTCTTCGATGATTCTCTTGACGCCGCCTGGTCTTCGATCGGGGCTGATATCATCGAAATAGATCAGCGTATCGTAGACAGGGACAGGGTTGACGCCTTGCCCCCCGAACATCTTGTACGCCGGAATATTGAGAATGACGCCGGCGAGGTCGTGAAGCGCGAAATCGAAGGTGGACAGCGTCTTGCTCAATATCCCTTTGGAGGGATCAATCAACTGCGACACACGCTTGCCGATAACGAGGTTGTCCACCGATAGATCCGGCCGGTAAAAAAGCCCGTTCCCGACACCCCATCCCATCGCGCCCTTATTGGTCACCAACTCCTTGACGATGAATTCGTCGCCAAAGGAATGCTCCGGGCGAAACGCGTTCTTTCCGACCAATCGCGGGAAGATGCTGCGGACCTTGTAGGTATTCACCCGTTCGACGACATGATTGTTCAACTCATCGTACGTCGTGGACACGTCAGGACCTCCATTCGATGGGTGCGCGTCTGGAATTAGGCGTCAAAGACCCGCGCCGGCGATCAATCAGCCCCGCGCTACTCCCCGACTCTCAACCCGCCTTGACGGAAGTTCGTTCGCTGGGTTTAGCCCGCGCCCGTATCGCGCCGATCCTTTCTCACCCCATCCGCCGCCCCAGATCCTTCAGAATCTCGCGCGCGGCGTTGTGGCCGGGAACGCCGCTGACCCCGCCGCCCGGATGGGCCGAGGCGCTGCAGAGATAGAGGGATTTCACCGGCGTGCGGTAATCGGCGTAGCGCGCGACGGGCCGGCGGAAGAAGACCTGGTCGATGCTCATCTCGCCGTGATGCACATGCCCGCCCGGCAGGGCGAACTGGGCTTCGATGTCTTTGGGCGTCAGGATCTGGCGGTGCGTCACGGCCTGATCGAAGCCGGGCGCGTAACGGCAGATCTGCCTCATCACGATCTGGAACAGCTCCTCGCGCGCGGCCTCGTCCCACTCGCGGCCCTTGAGCTGATAGGGAACGTGCCCGCCCATGATGTTGAGGATGTGCTGGCCGGGCGGTGCCAAGCTCGGGTCGACCGCGGTCGGCGTCACGATCCAGAGATAGGGGCGCTTCGCCATCTCGCCGTTCCTCGCGCTGAAGAAGGCGTCCTCGAGCTCGTCTGAATTCTCGGCCAAGGTGATCGAGCCCGGATCGGGGTCGTTCAGGCGCCGCGAATCGTAAGCCTTCCAGCGCGGCAGCGCGCTCGCCGCGACGTTGATCTTGAAGGCGATCGAATCCGTCCGCATGCGCTTCGCCGCCGCGACGATGTCATCGTCGAGCCATTGGCGATCGATCATCTTGAGATAGAGATGTTTCGCATGCGCGTTGACCGCGACGACGTTCGCCGCGATGCGCTCGCCGCCCTCGAGAATGACGCCCCGCGCGCGCCCCGCCTCGATGTCGATCTTCGCAACGGGCCGGTTGGTGATGACCTCGACGCCGGCCTCCGTCGCGGCCTTGAGGAGCGCCTGGGTCACCGCGCCCATGCCACCCCGGACGAGCCCGCCCGGACCCGCGGCCGTGTTGGGATCGCGCATGAGGGGCCTCGCCAGCACATAGGCCGAGCCCGGAGTCTTGGGACTGATGTAGCCGGCCGAGCCCGAGGCGTAGCTCCCGTAGGCCGTCAGCATTTGGTCGCTCTCGAACCAGCGCTTCAGGTAGTCGTGCGCGCTCAGGGTGAGGAGATCCCAGATGTCATAGGCCTGGCGGCCGATGGACCGGAATCGCCAGGCGAGACGCAGCGCCTTCGCCAGGTCCTTGATGCGCCCCGTCGTCGGGTCGACCGGCGTCTCGAAGAGGAGCCGCCGGATGTGCGGCATGAGCCGGTCCATGTGCGCGACGAAGCGGGGATAGGCCTCGGCGTCGGCCGCCGAGAATTTCCGGATCTCCTCCGCCATGCGCGCCACATCAGGCCAGAAGACGAGGCTGCGCCCGTCCTCGAAGGGCTGGAAGGACGGGCCGCCCTCGAGCACCTCGATCCCGTGCCGGCGCAGATCGAGATCGATCATGATCTTCGGCTGGAGCATCACCATGGTGTAGGCCGCGACCGAGACCTTGTAGCCCGGCCAGACCTCCTCGGTGATGGAGGCGCCGCCCACGATGCCGCGCCGCTCGAGGACGCACACCTTCAATCCGGCCTTGCCGAGATAGGCGGCAGCGACGAGGCCGTTATGGCCACCGCCGACGATGACCACGTCGTATGTTTTCATGGGCGTATCCTGGGGCATCGCGACCGACTTTGGCATGGGCCCGCACCAATCGAGCCCGGCCGTCCATGAAGAATGTCAGCCTGCGACGCGTTCCGCCAGCGGCCTCACGCGGACATCCCATGCCGGCCGGCATTTGACGAGCGCCCTGCGCCGTCCCGCGACAGGATCGTCACGAGAGGCCGGCCCCCTCGACTTGAAGCATCCGGCACCCTCTTCCACAATCGCTGGCGACACGACGGGCGAGTAGCGGTGCCCGGAATCCAACCGAGGTCGGACGAGGCACGCCATGAACGCCATCAACTTGAACGGACGGAACGCCATCGTCACGGGAGCGGCCCGCGGCATCGGCCATGCGATCGCCGAGCGGTTCCTTCGCTCCGGCGCATCGGTCGACCTTTGGGACATGGACAACGAGCAGCTTGCAAAAGCGGCGAAGGCGCTCGCGGCCCTCGGCCGCGTCCGCACGGCCGTCGTCGATGTCACCGATTCGGCCTTGGTCGAGAAGACCGCGCTCGACGCCGAACGGCACTGGGGCCGGATCGACATCCTCGTCAACAACGCCGGCATCACGGGGCCCAGGAAATCCTCCGTCGAGCACACGGACGGCGAGTGGCGGGCCTGCATCGACATCCTGCTGAGCGGGACGTTCTACTGCTCGCGCGCGGTCGTGCGCGGCATGCTCAAGAACCGCTACGGGCGGGTCGTCAACATGGCCTCGGTCTCGGGCAAGGAGGGCTCGCCCCTCATGCCCGCCTACAGCGCGGCCAAGGCGGGCGTGATCGGCCTGACCAAGGCCATGGGCAAGGAGTACGCGGAGACGGGCGTCCTCTTCAATTGCATCACGCCCGCGACGATCGAGACCGACCTCATCCGCAGCTACGAACCGAGCTACAAGGCCTTCGCGCTTTCGCGCACGCCCATGAACCGCTACGGCACGGTCGAGGAGATCGCCGCCCTCGCCGCGTGGCTGGCCTCGGAGGAATGCTCGTTCTCGACGGCCGGGGTGTTCGACGCATCGGGCGGGCGGTCGTCCTACTAGCCCGCCGCCGCAGGGGAAGGCACTGCTCGCCCCCCTCACCAGACTCGATTCTCACGACCAAGGAGACAGGCACGACGACTCGCAACGCAACCGCAACGGGAGGTGTCCCATGAGGCGTCAACGGAGTGGCGTAGGGCGGGCAGCCGGAGTAATCGCGGCACAAGCGATCGCAATGATCGCGGCGCTCGCGCTCGTCGGATGCGCGTCCGGCAAGGTGAGCGCGGTCAAGGTCACGACCGCGCCCGTCTGCGACCCCAACACGGGCGTCTGCGGCGTCGAGCGCCTCGATCTCGTGACCGTCTCGGTCAGCGGCGTCGGCCGCTGCCAGGCCGCCAAGATCAATTTCGGCGACGGCTCCTTCGACCTCGTCGGGCAGAACATCGACTTCGACCAGCAACCGTGGGTCGTGACCCATTCCTTCGAGGATGGCTGGGTCGGGCCGAAGCGCATCGTCGCGGAGGGCGTCACCGACTGCGCCGGGCGCGCGAGCGTGCTGCATCATGTGTTCCAACAGAACAGCACCCGCGAGGACCACCACATCGGGCTCGCCAATCCGAGCCCGGGGATCATGTGCTACCGGGTCCCCCGCGTCGTTCCGCTGCCCCCGCTCCGCACCAACACGCGGGTGACGGTGACCTCGCTCACCACGCCCAAGATCAATTTCGGCTGCCCGGGCGGCTGCACCTACGATCCCGACGGCGCGCCCGGAACGAGCGCGCCCACCGGCTTCACCTTCCCCGGATTCCGGGAATTCTCGCTCATCCTCGTCGTCGGCAATCAGCAGGTGCAGGGCGGCACGAATGTGCGCTTCGTCACCCATGAGCGGGGCGAGCTGCTTCTCTGCCTCGAAACCAACAACCTCTACAGCAACATGACCGGCGGCTGGGACATCGACATCGCCGTGGACGAGAGCGACGCCAACTGAGCCGCGGCGTGTCGTCCAGGCCGTGCCCGGCCGGAGCCCAGTCTTGACGGGGCCCAGTCTTGACGAAGCCAAGGGCACCTGGGAAATGTGGACGAGGCTTGATTCAACGGGCCCGACCCTGGCGTGCTCGAAGCGCCAGCGCCTCCGCCACCGGCCATAGGAGACCGCCATGGAGTACCGCGACGACGTCTATTTCAACGCCGAGGTCGAGCGCGAGCGGCCCTTCACGGAGGAGGAATTCGCCCGGCGCCTGACGCTCGTCCGCAAGGCGATGGCGGGAGCCGGCATCGATTGCCTGTTTCTCACCTCTCCAGAGAGCATGTACTGGATCTCGGGCTATCGCTGCATGTGGTACCAGACAGAGAGTCCGATCGAATGGGCGGCGGCGAACGGCATCGCGATCCACGTCGACCATGACCGCTACATCCACTTCGAGACCGAGCGCGAGGCCGTGCTGACGCGCATCTTCACGGTCGACAAGGACACCCGGTATTTCCCCAAGACGAGTTATCGCGTCGGCACGAGCTTCGTCGCCGACGAACTCAAGGCCGAGGGCTGGCTGAAGGGAAACATCGGCATCGAGATGCATGCCATGCGCCCGAACCGCGCCGTCTCGGACCGTTTCCAGGCGGCCTTCGAGGCGGCCGGCGCCAAGGTCATCGACGGCAGCATGATCCTGCGCGAGGCGCGCTGGGTGAAGTCGGACGCCGAGATGGCGGTCTTGAAGGAAAGTGCGCGCATCGCGACCATCGGCTTGAAGCGCGCCCTCGAAGTGCTGCGCCCCGGCGTCATGGAGCTCGAAGTGCAGGGCGAGATCACGCTCGCCATGGCGAAGGCGGGCGGGGAGATCCAGGCGCAGCCCATGCCGGTCATCTCCGGCAGGAAATCGCTCGCGACCCACGCCTACACCACGCGGCGCAAGATCAAGGCGGGTGACATCGTCTGCATCGACGTGTGCGGCGTGCACGAGCGTTACCACGTGAACGCGGCGCGCACCTTCAGCATCGGCGAGCCGGCGAAGGACGTGAAGGACGTGACCGACCGCGCGGCCGCGGTGATGGAGGTGGTGAAATCGTGCCTCCGCCCCAACCTGCCGGTGCGCGAGCTCAACGAGAAGGTCAAGGCGCACTACGACCGGGAGAAGCTCTGGACGAGCCGCGGCTGGATCGGCGGTTACGAGATGGGCATCGGCTTCCCGAGCGACTGGGTCGGCAACTTCGTCTACGATCCGCTCTCCGAGAAGAACGCCGACCGCCTCTTCGAGCCCAACACGGCCGTCAACCACGAGATCCAGGTCTTCATGCCGCGCCACGTGGGACAGTTCTTCATGATCGAATCCTTCCTCTTCGAGAAGGACAAGGTCACGCTGGCGACGCCCGAAATCCCCTACACGCTGAACGTGGTCGGCTGAGGTGAGGGTTGAGGTGGGTTAGGCGCGGGCGCTGAAGCAGGAAGTGGACAGGGAGGGAATGTGAAAACACGCGTGTCGCATGTTTTCACGGTGTTGCCGTCGAGCACTCACACCAAAGAAGATAGCAAATCATTTGAAACAGTTCTCGCGATGCCATGTTAGAAAACGTGGGTGCGGTCGATCCAAGGCACGCTGAGGGAAAAAAGCGAATCCCGTCTTATTGATGAAGCCGCGAACACTATCCACGTCGTTAACATGGCGCGAGATCAAGATTTCAAGGTCGTCAGCTAGGCTGATCAACCCCCGATCGAACATCCAATGCGCCGTGCCCGAGAGAGCAAGGCCATTGTTCACGATATCTGGTCCATCCGCCTGAACCGGACGAATGTGCGCAGCGTCGACTTCGGCCCGCCCGTCACCATTGATCAGCTTCAGGCCGGTAATCGCGCAGCGTTCATCGTAGGCACGCAGGACGGTTTTTCGAAACACACGATCACGTACAACTCGTGATGTCAGTTGCAGTAAGCGGGCGCGTTGTTGTTCGAAAACGAAGGGGGCTCGCCGTTCCTCGAAGCCGGTGACGGGCAGATTTGCGCCGACGCGAGGAAGCAGCGGCTCATGATCATCAAGGCCCCGTTCGACGACGCGAAGAAAATCTTGTGGCGAAACCGGGCGTACCGCAGACTGAGCGCGACCTGATATTTTCCCGTGCGCGTTCAGAAGGCCCTGCTCGAGCGGGCCATCAACATCGTTAAACGGAACCGGGCGCGCAAAATCGAGATATGAGCCCGGCTCGATGAGGGCAAGATACATTCCCGGCACCTTCGGATCCGGAATGATTTGCTGCACTCGCGCTATCGCGAAATAGCCGCGGGTGCCAGGAACTTTGCTTGGCTCCAGATAAACAATCCAATCTCCAACACTCTTTTCCGCGCGACCAAGATATTGCTTCGGGAACTGGTACTGCTCGGCCGGACTGTCGTCGTAAATCGAATCAGGCCGGTGCATGAAAACACAAAAGCCCATGCCGGGAAGCGTAACCGATCGTCACGCCCGTGCACATATGGGAGCGTTGGTCGCAACAAAACCGTTAAAGCGGCAAGTGATATCAAAGATCGGTGAAACCTTGTGCGTTGTTCGTCTTAGAGAATTGGCACGAAAACCTCTTCTCGCGACCGAACCCACGTCATCGCAGTTCCGCAAATTCCTTGGTGTTGGCAGAAAGGGAGGAATTGTGAAAACGCGCCCGGCGCGTGTTTTCATCCCCGGGCTTCGCCCTCGGACCGCCTCGCGCTGCTCGGCGTCCAAGACGCTTCCAGCGTCTTGTCGAACGAGGCGCAGTCCGCCTCTCCCATGCGCGAACTAAAAAGGGACCCGAACGGGGTCCCTTTTTAAATGGCGGACAGGGAGTCCGACAAACCATCGTTTCCGATTGGCCCTACCCATCCCGGCATATTCCGAAATTAACGCGTATTGTTTGTCAAAAAATCCGTTGTCGCCTTGTAGTGTCCGCCAATGTATCTCAGAATCTCATCATCATAGATGGGTACAGAGATGGGTAGACCGGGATGGCACGGACGCATGGCCGACTAACCGCGCTGGCGGTTTCCCGGGCGAAGGCAAAAGGGCTTTATGCCGACGGCGCTGGTCTCTATCTGCAAGTGACTGGCGCCGGCGCTCGCTCCTGGATATTTCGCTACCGAATGAACGGCCGAAAGACCCCCCGCGATATGGGCCTGGGGTCTCTCGTGACCGTGAGCCTTGCGGAAGCTCGACAAAAGGCCGCAGAAGCACGGAAGGCTGTTCTCGAGGGTAAGGACCCTATCGATACTCGACGCAACAGGCATGCCGCAGCAATTCTAGACGCTGCAAAGTCCCGCACCTTTGAGGAGTGCGCGACGGCATACATCGCAAGTCACAAGGCGGGTTGGCGTAATCCAAAGCACGCCGACCAATGGCCGGCGACGCTCAATGCTTACGCCTACCCATCAATTGGGCAACTGCCCATCCAGGCAATCGATGTCGGCTTGGTGCTCAAAGTCCTGGAGCCAATCTGGACCACCAAGACTGAGACGGCCTCGCGGCTGCGGGGCCGTATCGAGGCGGTTTTGGACTGGGCCGCTGCCCGCGGTTACCGGACCGGAGATAACCCCGCTCGCTGGCGCGGAAGACTCGAAAATCTCTTGCCACCACGGTCGCGAGTGCGGCGCATCGTTCATCACCCTGCTCTGCCATATGCCGATATCGGGAAATTCGTGCACGATCTGCGAGCCCAAGAGGGTATAGCGGCGCGGGCGTTGGAATTTCTCATTTTGACGGCGACGCGGACGAGCGAAGCCATTGGCGCGAGATGGGACGAAATCGACTTTCAAGCCAAGCTCTGGACGATTCCCGCCGAGCGAATTAAAGCCGGCCGGGCTCACCGCGTGCCGTTATCAGTTCCTACCTTGGCCGTTCTCAAACAAATGCGGGCGTCTAGCACCGATACCTACGTGTTTCCGGGTGGCAAGCGTGACCGACCGCTTTCAACCAACGCCTTATTGGCGCTCCTGAAGCGGATGAATCGTGCTGACCTTACGGTGCACGGATTCCGTAGCACCTTCCGTGACTGGACAGCCGAGCAAACCAACTATCCGCGCGAGGTTTGCGAGATGGCTCTCGCCCATGCTGTTTCAGACAAGGTTGAAGCGGCATATCGACGCGGTGATTTATTTGCGAAACGTGTGCGCTTGATGGAGGAATGGGCCAAGAAGTGCGGGACAATTTTAAAGGGAGCGCGGGTGATTGCTATTCATCGCGCCTAATCAAATCGTAGGTCCTAGCATTTCAGGCTGCTCTAAATAGCTCGGCCAAAATGAGCAGTCGCAGATAATTCAAGGTTGTGAATAGTGGCGGATTGGATCGCTCCCAACACGGCTGGCACCTGACAAGCCGCCTTCTGCCGCGCTAGGTTAGCGGTAGCATTCTTGGAAGCATAATGGCTGCTGCCCCATACATCGGCCGGTTCACGCCTGATAGCGTCACGAGATTACTCGATGCTGCTGCGCCAATACCTACCGACGGCCTGAAAGAAGAGGATAAGGCGACCGGAGAGTTCCGAATTGTGCCATTAGCCGAAGTCATTGTCAGACATTTAGAATGGCTCGACACATGGGCGCAATTGGGACTTCAGCACTCCAACGATTTGCCGCCGTCTGCTCTAGCAAAACGTCTTGGGTCTATTTCGTCCGCTGCAAACAGCCTCCTTGACGCGCTCGGAGCAAGCCCTGACGGAGAGCCCAATAGAATGCCACGCCAAGTTTTCAACGCCCTACTTGGGTTTGCAGAAAGTGACGCTGAACGCTTGGGAGGGTTTCCAAACCACCCTTTAGTGCACATTCGGGCAAGAGGCGTGGAATATCCAGATTATCAAGGAGCAAACCAACTTTTCGATAATATCGCAGGCATTACTCAAATCCGTAACTGGTCGACTCGCGCGCGCGATGCTGCACGCCAGCAAGTTGGATCTAATAAAATTGAGGTCGATACGGTCAACGTGCTCGGCATGGAGCCATTGATTTATGACCCCGTGAATGATGCCATTGGAGGCATTCTCAATATCTGGACTACGGTCTTGGGGCGCGAAGTTAAGACGGCCGTGGGTGAGGATGGTATTGCTTATGGCAAACTGATTCAATTCACGCTCGCATGCCTCGCTGTACTGAATTTGACAAGAGGTCGAGACGGTAAACCATTTGGAGAGGATGCCGTCAGGGCCAGAATACGTCGTTTGGTAGATATGGCCGACACGCGTCGTTGAAAATCCTCGGTTGGCCATTTGAGCTGAAGTTCTCTCGGTGCAAGAACGTTCCTCATGAAGCGGGCGCATCCCGCTACATCCAATGAGGAACCGATGAAGCCCCTAGAAGCTCTTACAATTCCTGAATTTTGCGCGCGGTATCGCACCAGTCGAACAAGTGCTTATCGCTTGCTCGCTGAAGGCACACTCAAGGCAGTAAAGCGAGGACGCCGCACGCTCATTGCCGCCGACGAAGCCGAGCGATGGTTTCGCTCGCTAATCGCATACCAACCTAACACTGCCTGAAAATGAAAACGCCCGACGGTCGTGGCGCGACCGCCGGGCCAAGATGTTGCCCCCTACGGCGAAGTAAAGGATCAACGGAATGAAATTACGCAGCAGCCGCTTTCAGCGCAAGCCTGCTTCTCAACCCTCCCTCTTTGACTGGTCCCCAACGACCCCACGTAAACCACTTCCGTGGCAGGCGGAGCACGTTCGAGTGCGTCACGGATTGAATCGGTCCCATGCGAAGGTCATTGCAGAGTTTCTTTTCGGAGGCTCCGCATGAGGACAGCGGCTATCTCCGTGGAAATTCTCGATGCCGACCGACCACTCAGCATCCAAGTCAAAGGTCGCGACGCATGGGCACTCAGAGAACTGATGGACGCTGGCGAGCGTGGATGCACGCCGATTGACCATCCCGGTCCGAGATGGAGCGGCTACGTCCACAAACTGCGCCGCGCAGGAATCAGAGTCGAGACAATCCACGAGCACCACAACGGCCCGTTTCCTGGGCGACACGCACGCTATGTGCTCCGTTCCCAGGTGAGGATTCTTGAGGCTCCCAACGGTCTGGAGGTTGTGTGATGCAAAAGCACATAGCCACCATTCTGAAAAATGCGCGCGAGGAATTGCGGGTCGAACTGACCGAGTACCGTGGCTACGACCTCGTCGCGGCCAGAATCTGGGTCGAAAATTCCGAAGGTGCAAAAATTCCGACACACAAGGGGCTGACTGTGAATGTTCGACTACTCCCGGATATTCTCGACGCGCTTCGTAGGGCGGAGCATGAGGCCCGCACTGCCGGACTTCTCGATGGCGGCGAGTGAACAGCAACGAAGCGTGGCAGGCTCGCCACTTCCGAAGGATGACGACCTAGGTGCGATTGGGATGGGTGATAATTTGCCCATCCCGTCGTTTCTACGTGGTTCTGACCGGCGTACCTGGGCGAAGGTCAGCGCCGCCGCTCTTACGGACCCCCGACTATCGGATGTCGTCTTCCGGACACTCGCGCTCGTGGGGCTCTACGCCAATAGGCAAGGCGAAGCCTTCGTGTCCATCATTCGGTTAGCAAGAGAACGTGGGCGGTCGCGAGTGGCCATCCGAGCACACCTACGAGCGGCGCAGGAGCTAGGCTATCTCACCGTCGAGCGGCGGTATCGACCCAATGGCGCAGATACGAGCCACCTCTACCGCTTAGCATTTCCGTCAATGCCGGATTTTTCGCCCCAGGAGCGAATTGCGGCAGCCGCCGATGCACGCGGCCAGAAATCAGCCAGAACGCGTGTGCGACTCAGAAAGGGCACCTGAGAATGGTGGAACCGTATGGTGCCAGGGGCCCTGGAAGCGTACGGTTCCCCAAACAGATTCTTCGCTTAACAGAGTATGCATCCAAGGGAAGAGTCTTCTAAGGGGCGCCGCAAATTTCTGTGCACAAAAATTTGTTGAATTGGCGTAGGGCTCTACAGAGCAATAGCTAAGCAATTGTTTGGCCTCGTCCCCGGTCTTCCTTTGCATGGAAAACTAGATCTGAGAGCACGAGAGCGTGGTCGCTGCCAGCTTGGCATGCGCGCTCATAACAATATTCCACCTTATCGACGCCAAAATTGTCTGTGGCATATATAAAATCGTATCGACACTTAGTCCGAACACTTCCACGCTTGCGCTCGTGTGGTACCGCCAGCGGCCCATTCGGATAACGAGTCACCATCTCTGCTGCGACATGCGGATTGGCACGCAAATATACTCGCAATGTATCGTGCAAATGATGTAGCGGCGCCGGCCCTAATAGCTTCGGCTCGTCAGCCCACCACCATTCATTTTGCATATGGTCTGGGTGATCTGTTTTGGGGGCGTTTGCATCGATGCCGAATATGGTGGGTTCCACTTGTGCGGATAGCCAACGCGCAATTTCGACTGCGGTTTGCGGCTTTAATTTTCCCCAGCTCGCGCCAGGTGGCACATGAAAGCTACAAGAGCGAAAGCGGCCCCATGGTGCTTCGATAAGCGCAACGATAGTACGTTCCGGAAAGGGCACGGAATCCAGAATTGAGAACTCGAGAACCTTGAGAGGGAGTTTGCCAAAAAGTGCACAACCTAATTGGCGGCCACGCCCTTCGCCAATTCGTGGTGGCCGCAGCTCAAGCGAACAAGCACCCCAATCGAAGAACCTTGTTGCCATAAGTTTCTCGAAAAGGGTGGAAGTGACTTCTTGGCAGGCAAAAATATCAGGTGCCGCTTCCTCTAAAAGGGTTTGCTGACCCGTCAACTTTGTCCGGCCATTAAGATTCCAACTAGCATATCGCAATTTCCGACCAAGCGAATTTGTGGAAGCTAGCGCAGCGGTTTCTTTCGTAGGCTGCATCGTCTCTCTCATCCTTACTCCATTCTCACCGCTATCAGGCCAATGAAGGTGGTCCCGGGGCGGTTCAGACTGACCTGAGCGGTTGTCTAAAAGTAGACAAAAATAGATGATTGCCGGGGCGAGACCGTCCCGCGCATATCGCAGGGGGAAGCAATGCGTGCCGTGCTGATCGTCGTGCTGTTATTGCTGAGCACCTCGAGCGCGAGGGCGGAGTGGGTGAAAGTCAGTGAGGCGGGAGGGACTCAGGCGGCTGATATCTACCTAGACCCCGCGACGATCCGCATCAACGGCGAGAAGCGCAAGGTGTGGAGTTTGTGGGACTTCAAGGTGGAGCAAAAGTCGGGAGCAAAGAAGTACCGCTCAGCACTGGAGCAGCGGGAATATGACTGCAGAGAAGAACAAACGAGAATGACCTCATTTATTTGGTATGCCGGTCAAATGGGAAGCGGCAGCGTTATTCATTCTGAGTCCAGCCTAACTAGATGGGAACCTGTGGTACCCGGAAGCATCGGGGAGACTTCCCTCAATATCCTCTGCAAGCCGTAGCGCCCGGCGGGGGAATTTCGCGCTTTGGTCGGAAATCAAATTAATCAAGTTGGAAATCAAGCCGGCCTCACCGGGCTGGGCGCTTTGAAAAACAATCAAAAAATATCAAAGTCGCCCGACCAGTCAGCTCACTAAAGCTCTGCCAGACAAGGCATTAGAGGCGCATCACAGCAGCAGCGCCTGGCGCACCATAAGGTCCTAATGAAAACTAGGGCGTGTACTCATAAATTTGCCGTGTCCGCTATGCGCCATGACCCGACGTCAGGCAATATCCTGTCTCACGGCGAGTCTCAGAGCTGGAGCGGACGTGTCTCAAATATCTCCCCTCGGCGGCTTCTGACCCAATGCAGACGTGAAGCTATGTCCGCCTTTTGCCGCTATCGGGGGCATAGGGGTTATGGCAAGTATATGAGTAGGCGCCCTTGCCGAGGTCACTGTTAAGGCCCGATCGGCGCTGCATCGCCTCGCTCTGCATCTTTCGGTTTGGCTGCGTATCGCGGCTGGAAGGCGGCATCGAAGACCCAGTAGCTGTATTCGTTTAGAGCGAAGATTGGGTGATATTCAGGAACGTCGGACCAGCGGTACGGATCTTTCCGAAAGCTATCAAGTATAATCGAGCGGCCATGCAGTGCGTATTCGAGGACAGCATGGTAACGCTCGAGCTTCTCATCCCAGAGCACCACTAGGCGCATCTTCTCTGGCGGCTGCCGCAGCTGCCTCAGAGACAGATACTTCGCGATGGCGTAGTCCTCGCAGTCGCCTCCGTTCGTTTCGAAGAACTCGGCCGGGGTCGCCCACCAATCGTATACGCCATAGTTATCAAGATCGGACTTGTATGGAACGCTGTTCACATACCGATTGACAGCATCGAGCTGTTGAGCCTCGTCCACCAACTCCTGGGATTTCAGGAAATCAAGCCAGGCCGACAGAATTGAGGCAGCGCGTGGATCAATGCGTTGCTGCGCCGCACGGTCCAACATGTCTGTCCACTTCGGAAATTGCGAAGGACCGATCCGGATCTCGTAATTGGCTCCGATCAGCTCGAAGCCATCAGCGTGGGCCGGAACGCCGGTGAGTGCCATCTCCATTGTTAGGAGAAACACGTACACTACAGTTCGGCGCTCAGGCATGATAATTCGTGCGTCAGATCGTCATTGGGTCTATTTAACCTATCCAATAACAGCGCTGGTTAATGATTTACGGATCAATTGCAATAGCAAGATCCTTTTCAATGCATTAGGCCATGGACTCATTATGCCGGAGCCAGAGGCGAATGGAGGCGAGCTTAGCCATGGCGAGGAAGTTGGAGCCAAGCTTCTCGAAGCGGGTGGCGATGCGCCGGAAGTGCTTGAGCTTGTTGAACAGCCGTTCGATGTGGTTGCGCTCGCGATAGAGCGCGGGGCTGAAGCAACCGCGCCAGGTCCGGTTTGACTTGAATGGAATGTTCGGGGCCGCGCCCTGTGCCTGGATGTGGTCCCTGATCCAATCGGCGTCATAGGCTTTGTCGGCGAGCACGACGCAGCGCCTTCTGAGGCCCTTCAGCAGCTCGGTGACGGCCTGACTGTCATGCGCCTGGCCCGGGGTGAGCGTCAGTCGGAGAGGGAGTCCCCGAGCATCACTCAGCGCATGGATCTTGGTCGTCAGTCCTCCTCGGCTGCGACCCATGCAACGATCTCGACCGCTTTTTTTGAGTTCGCCGCATGCTGGTGAACGCGCACCACGGAGCTGTCGATCATCCGGATGTCACCGTCGTAAGCGGCGGCGATCGCATCCATGAGGCGGTCCCAGACCCCGGCTTTGCGCCAGCGGTTGAACCGGTTGTAGCAGGTCGTGTAGGCCCCGTACCGCTCGGGCAGATCACGCCAGGGTGCGCCCGAGCGCAGGACCCAGAAGATGCCGTTCAGCACCCGCCGATCGTCGACCCGTGCGACCCCACGCGGTTTGTTCGGCAGCAACGGCTGGATGACTGACCACTCGAAATCCGTCAGATCGTAGCGCATCGCTCAAGCTCCCACAGTTTGGAAGCTTGAATCACACTCCAGCCCGTCCGGGTATCCCTTTTATGAGTACGCGACCTAGTGGCTCTCTCACCCTCTCGACTTGTCACCGCCCGATGATCGGGGTCGCGTGCCGGAAATGCGGACGCTCGGGACGGTATCGACGTGACGGCTTGATCGACCGCCACGGGCCGGACATGACCTTGCCCGACCTCCTGCGCCTGATCGCCAACTGCCCAAGGCACGGTAGCGCGTCCGATCCATGCGCAGTGGTCTACGCGGGACTGGCTGATTAACCTCAACCGCCCACGGTTCCCAAAATCGTTGAGGGCGTCGAGCCTCTATTGAACCGCTGGCGCGCGGACTCCGAGAACGGCCCAGGGGCCTAGCCAATTTTTTCCGACGCTGCTGCCGACGGTGTCTGGAAAAAGCATGGTGCTGGGTGGAGTAGAATGTCGCAGGGCCGCTGACCCAGAAGCGCGCACGCGCGCCCGCCGATTGTCGAGAAGGCTATTGTCTCTGTCTGTCCCTCAGAGCGGGATGGGTCTGGGGATGGGTAGGAAGAACTCAGCTAATTAACCCTTTGAAATAAAATAATTTATTTAAAGAGTTGGCGGACAGGGAGGGATTCGAACCCTCGATAGAGCTTTAGGGCCCTATAACGGTTTAGCAAACCGCCGCCTTCAGCCGCTCGGCCACCTGTCCCAATCGAGGCCCCAACTATAGGCCCGAGAGCAATAATTCAAAGGCTCTAATTTCTCGCTAAGCGCGCATCGCTTTCATCCCGTTCCCCGCCCGGCCCGCGGGTCCGCCTGCCGGCCTGACGAGCCCCCCCGCGAACCTCGAAGATTTTTCCGTCGGCCGTCGGCTCGGCTCCGCCCGCGCGCCTGCCGAACGGGATACCTCTCCTCCCGACATACGCCTTGGGAGCCCCGTCGCGCCAAGCCTTGGATTGGCTGGGCTTTTCGACTTCGCCCCCCTTGTGATGGCGCGCACACCCCTGTGATGCCGCGCACTTCGCGTCCGGGGAAGGCGCCGTAATTTGGCCACCTGTCGTTCATAAAGTTTTAAGCGCGCCCGAGTCAGGCTTAACCATCGGTCGTCTTGAAACGCCAGGGGAGGATAAAGTGGCTTTGTCGAAGCGGTGTGTTGAAACGATGCTCGACCTCGTCGAGATCAAGCTCAGCACGATCCAGGTGATGGACCGGGAGGATGCGCGCGAGGCCGCGATCCTCGAGGCCTGCAAGCGCGAGCTTGCCGGGCTGCTCCATAAGCCCCGCGCCCAGACCCGCGCCGTGAACGGCGCCATGGCCGGTGCCATGACCGACGCCTCGGCCGCCCGGCCCGCGGCGATCTAGACCCCGGCCGGCAGCCCCCTCCGGGGCGGCGCGCCCGGTCTCAGGCCCCCAGCTCTGCCGCGCGGAGGCAGCCGATCTCCGCACGGGCGAACGCCCCCATCGTCGATTCGACCGATCCCCCGATATCGATCGCCCGGCACGCGTCCTCGATGACGAGGACCTCGAACCCTTCCCGCTTCGCATCCTCCGCCGAATAGCGCACGCAGAAATCGAGGGCGAGGCCCGCGAGGACCACGCGCTCGAAGCCCCGCTCGCGCAAATATCCCGCGAGCCCCGTCGGCGTCCGGCGGTCGTTCTCGAACAGCGCCGAGTAGGAATCGATCGCTCGGTGGAAACCCTTCCTCAGGACCAGCTCGACATGGCGCACGTCGAGGCTTGCGTGGAAATCGGCCCCGTGCGTCCCCTCGACGCAGTGGTCCGGCCACAGGATCTGCTCGCCGTAGAAGACGCGGATGGTCTCGAAGGGCTTCTTCCCCGGGTGGGAGGAGGCAAAGGACTGGTGGCCCCGAGGGTGCCAGTCCTGGGTGAGGACGACATGGGCGAAGAGGCGCGACAGGCGGTTGATGACGGGCACGACCTCGTCGCCCTTCGGCACGGCCAACGCCCCGCCCGGGCAGAAATCGTTCTGGACGTCCACCGCGATGAGGACGTCCGTCTCCGGCCGGATCGTCGTGCTCGCCATGGCCGCTCCTAGGACGGCACGGCCATGCCGCGGGCGACGGCCGGCCGCGCCGCGATCGCGTCGAACCAGCGCTTGACGTTCGGGAATTCGGCCAGATCGACCCCCTGGTACTCGAAGCGCGCGACCCAGGGGAAGGTCGCGATGTCGGCGATCGAATAGTCGCCGGCGAGATAGCCCGCGCCGCCCAGGCGCTTGTCCATCACGCCATAAAGGCGCCGCGTTTCCTTCGTATAGCGTTCGATGCCGTAGGGAACTTTCTCGGGCGCGAAACGGCGGAAATGATGCGCCTGGCCGAACATGGGCCCCACACCCCCCATCTGGAACATGAGCCACTGCAACACCTCATAGCGCGCCCGGGCGGCCCCCGGCGCGGCACTTGCCGCGCCCGCTTTTGCGTCGCGCAAAGTAGGCGCGCCGAACGGCGCGCCTGCCGGGATCAGTTTGCCCGTCTTCTCCGCGAGGTAGATGAGGATCGCGCCCGACTCGAAGACCGCGATGGGTTTCCCGTCCGGCCCGTCGGAATCGACGATCGCCGGGATCTTGCTGTTCGGGTTGATCGCGACGAAGGCGGGCGCGAACTGGTCGCCCTTGCCGATGTCGATGGGGTGGACCCGGTAGGGCAGCCCCACCTCCTCCAACATGACGGACGCCTTGCGTCCATTGGGCGTGCTCCAGGTGTAGAGATCGATCATGGAAGGCTCCTCGTGCGACATCGCGGCATGGCCGGCCGAGCGGTCAGACGCCTGTCAACCTTACGACACCGTGAATCCGCACCAAGGTGTGACGCGGAGCACTGCGCCCCTCGGGCCGTCAGGCCTACGTTAAGCGATCTTAAATTTGTTTTGCGCATTCTTGGCACGCGGACGGCGCGACGGCGCGCCCCGCTCCAAACGAGAGCAGCAAGCGACCATGCGGTTCGGTGTCGTGAAAACCCTGGTGAGAGTGGCAGCGGTGGCCGTCGTGGCCGCAGGCCTCGGCCTGCTGGCAACGGCGCTGGCCGGCCCGCGCGACGCCGCCCCCTCGGGCGTCCTCACCCAGGCCGAATGCAAGAGCATGGAAGGCACCGTGACCAATGCCGGGGACGGCCAGTGGTCCTGCTGTTTCCGCGAGATTGGCCAGTGCTGGTTCCCGGAGACGACCGCCGGCGGCGCTCCGGCCTCGGTCTGCCGCGGCGACGGCTGCCCGTCCGACGCCAAGATCGCCAAGCTCTACAAGCGCCTCGGCCAGACCCCGCGGGAATCCGCCAACTAGCGCCCCGGGCCGGCGCGCCGGCCCTTTGCCTTCGCCTCCTCGCCCGGCTAGCCTGCCCCATCCGTTGGGAGCGACCTGCCCCTCCTCAAGAGGCTGAGAGGACGGCATGCGGCCGATTCACTGCCTCGCCTTCCTTGCCGTGGGACTTCTCGGCGCCGCTCCGGCCGAGGCCAAACACCTGACCATGTCGACGCCCTGGAGCGCGGCCGAATGCCGCAACCTCGAAGGGGTCGTCGAATCCGGGAGTGACGGCGGCTGGGCCTGCTGCTTCCCCGTCATCCATCAATGCTGGAGCTGCCCTGTCGGCATGCCGACCGAAGAGAGCCCCTGCACCTGCCGCGGCGACAGCTGTCCGCCCGAAGCGAAGATCGGACGCTTCTACCGGGAGGCCAACCGGCACGAGCCGCACAAGTGAGGCGTTAGCGCTTCTGGTATTGCGTCTTGCCGAACAGCATCTCGCGCGTCGTCGCGTCCATCGGCCCCTGGCGGCGCCGGTCGGCCAGGACCTGGAGCGCCTTCACCACCGCCGGACGCGCGGCGATCGCGTCCAGCCAGCGCTTCACGCTCGGATAATCCTCGATCCTCTGCCCCATGTTCTCGTAGAGGCGCACCCAGGGAAAACACGCCATGTCGGCGATCGAGTAGTCGTCGGCCAAGTAGCCGCGATCCGCGAGACGCCGATCCATCACGCCGAAGAGCCGCCCCACCTCGTTCGTGTAGCGGTCGATCGCGTACTGGATCTTCTCGGGCGCGTATTGGCGGAAATGGTTGCACTGGCCGAACATGGGGCCAATGCCGCCCATCTGGAACATGAGCCACTGCAGGACGAGATAGCGCGCCCGAGGCTGCTTCGCCATGAACTTCCCGGTCTTCTCGGCGAGGTACATGAGCATCGCGCCCGATTCGAAGAGCGTGATGGCGCGCCCGCCCGGCCCGTCGTGATCGACCATCGCGGGCATCTTGTTGTTGGGGCTGATCTTCAGGAACTCAGGCGTGAACTGCTCGCCGCGCCCGATGTCGATGGGGATCACGTTGTAGGCGAGGCCGCACTCCTCGAGCATGATATGGAGCTTGTGCCCATTGGGCGTCGGCCAGGTGTAGAGGTCGATTTTCGCCGCCATGATGCACTCTCCCTTCAGCGCCGCTTGTACTGCTCGGTGCCGAACAGCGCCGACCAGGATTTCGAAGTGAACGTGCCCGCGACATCGGTGGTGCGTTGCATGTCCTTGGCGACGGCAGGACGCGCCGCCACGCGCTCGTGCCAGCGCTTCACGTTGGGAAACTCCTCGATCGTCTGCCCCTGGCGCTGGTAAAGGCGCGTCCAGGGGAAGATCGCCATGTCGGCGATGGAATAATCGCCCGCGACGTAGCTCCGCCCATCGAGCTGCCGGTCGAGCACGCCGTAGAGCCGGCGCGCCTCGTTCGTGTAACGGTCCATGGCATATTTGATGCGATCGGGCGCATAGGCGTTGAAGTGATGCGCCTGTCCGAGGAATGGCCCGAAGCTGCCCATCTGCCAGTAAAGCCACTTCAAGACGTTCCAATGCGCCTCGGGCTCCGTCGGCAGGAACTTTCCGGTCTTCTCGGCGAGGTAGATCAAGATCGCGCCCGATTCGAAGAGCGAGATGGGCTTGCCGTCCGGCCCTTCCGGGTCGATGAGCGCCGGGATCTTGTTGTTGGGGCTGATGGCGAGGAACTCGTCGCTGAATTGATCGCCGTCGAGGTCGATCCAGTGGTCCTTGTAGGGGAGCCCACACTCCTCGAGCATGATGTGGATCTTCTGCCCATTGGGCGTCGCCGCCGTGAAGAGCTCGATCATTCCCGTGCCCCTTTCCCTGGTGCCGTCCAAACCTAGTTTCCCCGGGAGGACGCTTCAAGCGACCATCGGGCAATGCCATACTGCAACACCGGGAGGGATCCATGCCGTCCCATCAAGGAATTCACGCTGACTTCACGCGCCACGTCGTCGTCGATACGGCGGCGATGGACTGGCAGGCCAGCCCCACGCCCAAGGTCTGGCGCAAACGCGTGTTCCATGTGGGGCCCGCGGAATCGGGCTCTGTCACCTCCGTCGTGCGCTACGATCCGGCCTCGGCCTTCCCGAGCCATGCGCATCCCGACGGCGAGGAAATCCTCGTGCTCGATGGGGTCTTCCGTGACGAGCACGGCACCTATCCCAAGGGAAGCTATCTTCTCAATCCCGACGGCTGGCGCCACGCGCCGTCCTCGCCCGAGGGCTGCACCCTGTTCGTCAAGCTGCGCCAGTATCCGGGTGCCGGCCGCCCGCGCATCGTTCTCGACACGACGCGCGCGCGGTGGGAGAACCGCGGCAATCCCGACATCGACTACGTCGCGCTCTACACGGAAGGCCGCGAGCGCATGCAGCTCGAGCGCTGGCGGCCCGGCGCCTCCGCCCCGCTCCACACGCACGAGGATCTGGTTGAGCTGTTCGTCATCGACGGCACGATGGCGGACGAGCACGGCATCTACGAACGGGGCACCTGGATCCGCTTCCCCGTCGGCTCGAGCCACGCGCCCCATTCGGAGCTGGGCTGCCTCGTCTATGCGCGGGTCGGACCGGCGCCCGGCGGGTGAGCCGCATCTGCCTAGAGAAACGTGCTCCGAAGAATTGGGAACGGAATAACCTCAGCCTGTCGTCCCCTCGCACTTCGACACGCTCAGTGTGAGGACGTCGCAATAGAGCCCTCGTCCTGAGCCCGTCGAAGGATGAGGGGCGGCGCGACGCGTCAGTCGTCAGCCCTTGATCTTCTTCCGAAGCAGCTCGTTGACCATGCCGGGATTGGCCTTGCCGCCCGTCGCGCGCATGACTTGTCCGACGAACCAGCCAAGGAGCGCCTCTTTCCCCGCTTTCACCTGCTCGACCTTGTCGGCGTTGGCCGCGATCACCTGATCGACCGCGGTCTCGATGGCGCCCGTGTCGGTGATTTGCTTCAGGCCCTTCTCCTCGACGATCGCGCGGGCACCCTTCCCCGTCTCGAACATCGCATCGAACACATCTTTCGCGATGCGGCCGGAGATGGTGTTGTCCTTGATCAAGTCGATGAGCTCGCCGAGAGCCGCGGCCGAGACAGGCGAATCGGCGAGCGCCGTGCCCGCCTTGTTCAAGCGCCCGAACAGCTCGCCCGTCACCCAGTTGGCCGCGAGCTTCGCGTCCCGGCCTTTGGCCACTGCCTCGTAATAGGCGCCCGTCTCGCGCTCCGCGACGAGCACGCCCGCGTCATAGGCCGTGAGGCCGTAGTCCTTCATGAAGCGCGCCTTCTTCGTGTCCGGCAACTCCGGAAGGCTCTTCTTGATTCCGTCGACCCAGGCCGCGTCGAGCACGAGCGGCAGAAGGTCGGGATCCGGGAAGTAGCGGTAGTCGTGCGCGTGCTCCTTCGAGCGCATGGGCCGCGTCGTGCCCTGACGCGAGTCGAAAAGCCGCGTCTCCTGGTCGATCGTCCCGCCGCCCTCGATCACCTCGACCTGGCGGCGCGCCTCGTACTCGATGGCCTGCTGGACGAAGCGCACGGAGTTGACGTTCTTGATCTCGCAGCGCGTGCCGAGCGGCTCGCCCGGCTTCCGCACCGACACGTTGACGTCGGCGCGCATGGAGCCTTCCTCCATGTTGCCGTCGCAGCTGCCGAGATAGCGCAAGATGGAGCGGAGCTTCTTCAAATAGGCCGCCGCCTCCTCCGCGCTTCGCAGATCCGGCTCCGAGACGATCTCCATGAGCGCGACGCCCGCGCGGTTGAGATCGACATAGGTCATCTTCGGGTCCTGATCGTGGATGCTCTTCCCCGCATCCTGCTCGAGATGGAGGCGCGTGATGCCGACGGCCTTGGTCGAGCCGTCCGGCATGTCGAGGTAGAGCGTGCCGGCCCCGACGATGGGCTGCAGGTACTGCGAGATCTGATAGCCGGCCGGCAGGTCCGGATAGAAATAGTTCTTCCGGTCGAAGACAGAGCGCATGTTGATCGCGGCATTGAGGCCGAGTCCCGTGCGCACGGCCTGCTCGACGCAATAGGCGTTGATCACCGGCAGCATGCCCGGCATGGCCGCGTCGACGAAGGAGACCTGGCTGTTGGGCTCGGCGCCGAACTCGGTCGCGGCACCGGAGAACAGCTTGGCCTTCGAGACCACCTGGGCATGGACCTCCATGCCGATGATGATCTCCCACGCGCCAGTCTCGCCCTCGATCATGCTCATGGCACTTCTCTCTTTGTCACGATCGGTGGCCGGGCCGCGAATCGAATGCGGCGGCGTCCTCCACCGTCTTCGCGGCACGAAGGAGCGTCTCCTCATCGAACGCCTTGCCGATGAGCTGGAGCCCCAAGGGCAGGCCGTCGGCCGACAGCCCCGCCGGCACCGAGATGCCCGGAAGCCCTGCGAGATTGACCGTCACCGTGAAGATGTCGTTGAGATACATCGCGACCGGATCCTCGGCCTTCTCGCCGATCGCGAAGGCGGCGGAGGGGGCGGTCGGCGTGAGGATCACATCGACGCCCTTGAACGCCTCGGTGAAGTCGCGCGCGATGAGGGCGCGCACGCGCTGCGCCTTCAAGTAATAGGCATCGTAGTAGCCGGCCGAGAGCACGTAGGTGCCGATCATCACGCGCCGGCGCACTTCCGAGCCGAAGCCCGCGGCGCGCGTGCGTTCGTACATGTCCTCGAGCGTCTCGCCCTCGACGCGGAGGCCATAGCGCACGCCGTCGTAGCGCGCGAGGTTCGAGGACGCCTCCGCCGGCGCGATGATGTAATAGGTGGGCAGCGCGTATTTCGTGTGGGGAAGGCTGATCTCGCGCGTCTCGGCGCCCGCGGCCTTGAGCCAATCCGCTCCCTGCTGCCACAGCCGCTCGATCTCCGCGGGCATGCCATCGACCCGGTATTCCTTGGGGATGCCGACCTTGAGCCCCTTGATGCCGCGGCCGAGCGCTGCCTCGTAATCCGGCACCGGCCGGTCGACGGACGTCGAGTCCTTGGGATCGTGGCCCGCCATGGCGCGCAAGAGGACCGCCGAATCACGCACCGTGCGCGCGAACGGCCCTGCCTGGTCGAGCGAAGAGGCGAACGCGACGATGCCCCAGCGCGAGCAGCGCCCGTAGGTGGGCTTCAACCCCACGATGCCGCAGAACCCGGCCGGTTGGCGGATGGAGCCGCCCGTGTCCGTACCCGTAGCGCCGAGGCAAAGCCGCGCCGAGACGGCCGCTGCCGAGCCGCCCGAGGAGCCGCCCGGCACGAGCGGGCGATTGTCGCCGCGCTTGCGCCACGGATTCTCGGCCGGGCCGTAGTAGCTCGTGGTGTTCGACGAGCCCATGGCGAACTCGTCGAGATTGGTCTTGCCGAGCAGCACCGCGCCCGCGTTCCAGAGATTTCTCGTCACCGTCGATTCGTAGGGCGGCTTGAAACCGTCGAGGATGTGCGAGGCGGCCGTGGTGAGAATCCCTTCCGTGCAGAATAGGTCCTTGATCGCGAGCGGAATGCCCTCGAGCAGGCGCCCCTCGCCGCGCTGAAGCCGCGCGTCGGATTCGCCCGCCATGGCGCGTGCGCGCTCGGGCGTCTCGGTGATGAAGGCGTTGAGGTGCTTCGCCCCTTCGATCGCGCTGAGATGCGCGTCCGCAAGCTCCTTGGCCGAGAAGGATTTCTTGGCGAGGCCGTCGCGCGCCTCGGCGATGGTGAGGTCTGTCAGCGCGGCCATGGCTACTCCACGACCTTGGGCACGCCGAAATAGTCGTGCCGCGCCGCGGGCGCGTTGGCGAGCACCTTCTCCGGCACCCCGCCGTCGGTCACCTCGTCCTTCCGCTGCGGAAGCCTGACTTCGACGACGCTCGTCATGGGCTCGACGCCCTTGGTGTCGACTTCGTTCAGCTGCTCGATCCAGGCAAGGATCTGCTGGAGCTCCTTGGCCATGGGCTCGAGATCCTTCTCATCGATGCGGATGCGCGAAAGCCGCGCGATATGCGCGACGGTAGCCTTGTCCAGCGCCATGTCTGCTCCGTGACGGCGAGCGTGTGGGTCTCAACTCTTCCGAGGAGGCCGGAAGGTAACATCGGCCCAGGAGTCCGGCAAGGCGAAGCGGTACGCCAGTGCCATCGACGACACATCCGCGTTAACGTCGGTTATCAAACGCGCTGGATTCACCGAGCCTCGAGAACCGCGCGGGCCGCCGCGACCCCGGTCCGGTAGGCCCCGTGCGCGGTCGAGAAATCGTGACGCGAACACGCCTCGCCCGCGAAAAAAAGACGTCCGTCCACCGGCGCCGCGAGCACCGCACGCGCATCCGACCGGGCGATCCGCGCGGCCGAGTAGGAGCCGCGGGCGAAGGGATCGCGGGCCCAGGCCGTGGCCATCATGGGCCGGAGGTGCTTGCGGATGGCGCTCCCGAGATGACCGGCGATCTGGTCGATGGCGAAGGCCGCGAAGCCGTCCGCGTCTTCGAGCGCCTCCGCGAACCGGCCGCCGAAATAACCGTCGATGATCGGACGGCCCAGGGGGCGGAGCGTATAGCTGCCCGTCTCGGTGCGATCGGTCGCGCCGACGAGGCGCGTGTCGGACGGGAGTCCCGCCTCGCCCTCGACGGCGAGGAACACCTTGTCCGCGACGCCCAAGGGGAGCGCGTCCGCAGCCTCGACCTTCGCGGGCAAGGCCGGCGTGAATCGCAGCGCGTCCGACGCGATGAGAGTGGTCGGGACCGTGACGATCGCGGCATCGGCCTCGATCGTGCCGCGCGCCGTCTCGATCCTGAGGCGCTTGCCACCGTGGTCGACGACGCGCGCGGGACAGTCGAGCGTGACATCGAGCCCCGCGGCATGAGCCTCGACCAAGGTGCCGTAGCCCTCGACGACGCGCCAGTTGACGTCCGTGTCGTGGTAGCGGCCGAGATCCTGGACCGAGAGACGGTCGAGCTCGACGCCGTTGATGTAGGTCGAGAGCGCGTTGAGGTAGCCGTTCCAGCGGTTGCCGGGTTCGAGGAAGTCGGATGCGGGCCGGTCGACGGACGCGGACGCGGCCGCATCAAGCCGCTCGCTCAAGCGCATCCAGGCACGGGCGAACGCGTCCTGGTCCGCTAAGGGATAGCCCGCCTCGATCGCAGGCCGCGACCAGGGCGGGGGCGAGCGATCGATGGTGAGGCCGAGTAAAGGCGCGATCCGGCTCCACTCATTCTCCTCGGCCGAATGCAGCCAGCCGCAGCCGAGATCGAGCGGCACACTTCCCGCGTGCGCGGTCCAGGCACGGCCGCCGATGCGCGGGCGCGCCTCGAGCACGCGGACGGGCACGCGCGCATCGGCGAGCGTGCGCGCCGCAGCGACACCCGCCGCTCCCGCTCCGATCACCACCACATCCGGCATGGCGCTCCCGTTTCCTCATCCACGACGCGTATTGATCGACCCACGTTACGACATCGCATGGGCTCGTGTCTGGACGAGCGACGAAGATGGGCCGACCGTCGCGACTCTATACCTCACGCGCCACCTTGCGCCGTGTCACTGCCCGGTCTATCCAGCCCCGATGGCGGTCTTCGACCCATGCCGGTAGTCGATCTTCGGGAGCTCCGCGCGGCACTTCCCACGGGCCAGCGCGTGCTCGGCCTCGATCTCGGCGAGAAGACGATCGGCCTCGCGCTGTCGGATGCGACGCTCACCGTGGCGACGCCGGTCGAGGTCATCCGGCGCACGAAATTCACGGCGGACGTCGCGCGCCTGGCCGCGATCGTGCGCGAGCGCCAGGTCGGCGCCTTCGTCCTCGGTCTCCCCGTCAACATGGACGGCAGCGAGGGCCCGCGCTGCCAGTCGGTGCGCGCCTTCGCCGAGAACCTTCTCGCGAAGATCGACCTGCCGCTCGTCTTCTGGGACGAGCGGCTTTCGACCGCGGCCGTCGAGCGCATGCTGATCGAGGAAGCCGACATGAGCCGGCAGCGCCGGCGGGCGGTCGTCGACAAGGCCGCCGCGGCCTATATCCTCCAAGGCGCGCTCGACGCAGCGCGGCCGCGGTCCTGAACCCTCGCCTGGCGCCGGGCGAGCGCGTATAGTTTCCGGCGATGGTCGCATCCAACATCGGCTTTCCCCACCGGCACCTTCTTGGCATCGAGGGTCTGTCGCCGGAGGAGATCACCCTCCTCCTCGACCTCTCGGAAACCTATGTCGAGCACAACCGCCAGAAGGACAAGAAGCGCGCGGTGCTCTCCGGCCGCACCCTCATCAACTTGTTCTTCGAGACCTCGACCCGCACGCGCACCTCCTTCGAGCTCGCGGCCAAGCGCCTCGGCGCCGACGTCATCAACATCTCGGTCGGCGACAGCGCGATCAAGAAGGGCGAGACGCTGCTCGACACCGCGATGACCTTGAACGCCATGCACCCGGACGTGCTCGTGGTGCGCCATCCCTTCTCGGGCGGCGTCAAGCTCCTCTCGGACAAGGTCAACTGCGCGGTGGTGAACGCGGGCGACGGCAGCCACGAGCATCCGACCCAGGCGCTCCTCGACGCCCTCACCATCCGCCGGCGCCGCGGGCGCCTCGACGGGCTCCTCGTCGCCATCTGCGGCGATCTCGCGCACAGCCGCGTCGCGCGCTCGAACATCCACCTTTTCAACACCATGGGCGCCCGCGTGCGCGTCGTGGGCCCGCCGACCCTCGTGCCCGGCAATCTCGAGCGCCTCGGCGTCGAGGTCTTTCACGACATGCGCGAGGGACTCAAGGGCTGCGACATCGTCATGATGCTGCGCCTCCAGTCCGAGCGCATGAACGGCGCCTACGTGCCCTCCATCCGCGAGTACTTCCATTTCTGGGGCCTCGACTACGCGAAGCTCGAATCGGCCAAGCCCGATGCCCTCATCATGCATCCGGGGCCGATGAACCGCGGGGTCGAGATCGACACCGAAGTGGCCGACGACCTCGGGCGGAGCGTCATCCGCGAGCAGGTCGAGATGGGCGTCGCCGTGCGCATGGCCTGCCTCGAGGTCCTGACGCGCAACCAGAGCGAAGGCCGCGCATGACGGCCGAGGGACGCAAGCTCGCCGAGGGGCGCAAGACCGCGGCCGGGCGCGTCGCCTACATCAACGCGCGCCTTCTCGATCCCGCGACCGGGCTCGACGAGCGGGGCGCGCTTCTCACCGACGGGCCGCTCATCGCCGATCTCGGTCCCGGGCTCTTCAGGGACGGCGTGCCCGAAGGCATCACCACGATCGATTGCGGCGGGCATTGCCTGGCCCCCGGCCTCGTCGACATGCGGGTGCAGCTCCGCGAGCCGGGCGAGGAGCACAAGGAGACGATCGAGACCGCGAGCCGCGCGGCAGCCGCCGGCGGCATCACCGCGATGGTGTGCCTCCCCAACACCGAGCCCCTCATCGACGACGTGGCGGTGCTCGAGTTCGTTGCGCGCCGCGCGCGCGAGGTGCGCCTCGTCAAGGTCTTCGCCTACGGCACCGTGACCAAGGGCCTGAAGGGCGAGGACCTGACGGAGATGGGCCTCCTGGCCGAGGCGGGGGCGCTCGGCTTCACGGACGGCATCAAGGCGGTCGCGAATGCGCGGGTGATGCTGCGCGCCCTCTCCTACGCGCGCGGATTCAATAAGGTGATCATCCAGCATCCGGAGGAGCCGCGCTTGGCCGAAGGCGGCGTCATGAACGCGGGCGAGATCGCCATGCGCCTCGGCCTCTCGGGCGTGCCTGCCGCGGCCGAGACCATCATGGTCGAGCGCGACCTTCAGCTCGTCGAGCTTTCGGGCGGGCGCTACCACGCGGCGCACCTTTCGACCGCGGCCGCGATCGAGCGCGTGAGGCGCGCCAAGGCCGCCGGCCTGCCCGTCACATGCGACACGGCGCCGCCATATTTTGCGCTTAATGAAACCGCGGTCGGCGACTACAGGACCTTCGCCAAGCTTTCGCCGCCGCTCCGGAGCGAATCCGACCGCCGCGCGGTGGTCGAGGGCTTGAAGGACGGCACGATCGACGTCATCGCGAGCGACCATGCGCCCCATGACCAGGATTCGAAACGCCTGCCCTTCGCCCAGGCCGAGTTCGGCATCGTCGGGCTCGAGACCCTGCTTCCCATCGCGCTCGAGCTCTACCACAACCGCCATCTGCCGCTGCTGCAGGTGCTCCGCGCGATGACGACGAGGCCCGCAGAACTCCTGGGTCTGCCGCTCGGCCGGATCACGGTGGGTGCCGCCGCCGATCTCGTGCTGTTCGACCTCGACCGCCCGGGGCGGATCGAGATCGACCAGTTCCGCAGCAAGTCCAAGAACTCGCCCTTCGACGAGCGGCCGGTCGAGGGGCGCGTGCTCCGCACCATCGTCGACGGCCGCACGGTCTTCACCCTCGGCGGAGAGGCCTGATGCCTGATTCGCTCAGCGCGATCGCGCTCAGCCCGTCCACCTACCTCGCGGCGCTCGGCGGCTATCTTCTGGGCTCGATCCCCTTCGGCCTCACCCTCACCTGGCTCGCGGGCGGGGGCGACATCCGCCGAATCGGCTCAGGCAATATCGGCGCCACCAACGTGCTGCGCACCGGCCGGAAGGATCTCGCGGCCTTGACGCTTCTCCTCGACGGCGCGAAGGGCGCGGCCGCCGTCCTCATCGCGAGCCGTTGGGGCCCCGACTTCGAGGTGCTGGCCGCCGCCGGCGCCATCCTCGGTCACATCGCGCCCGTCTGGCTGCGCTTTCGCGGCGGCAAGGGTGTCGCCACCGCGCTCGGCATCGCCCTTGCCCTCTCGTGGAAGGCCGGCTTGGTGATGGTGCTCATCTGGATCATCGTCGCGGCCGTGACGCGCTACTCCTCCGTCGCCGGCATGGCTGCGATCGTCGCAGGACCGGGACTCTTCGGCGCCTTCGGCACGCACATGCAGAACGAGTTCGCCATCGCCATGTGCGTCATCGTTCTCTTCAAGCACATGCCCAACGTCCGCCGCCTCCTCGAGCGCAAGGAGCCCAAGATCGGCGAGGGTGGAGCGAACGTCGCCGAATCCTGACCATGCGCGGCGCCACGCGCCCATGAGCAAAACGTCGCCGCCCGAGACCGAACGCCGGGCACGCCTCCGCCTCATCCGCAGCGAGAATGTCGGCCCCGTCACCTTCCGCCGCCTCATCGAGCATTGCGGCTCGGCCGAACGGGTGATCGAGGCGTTGCCCGAGCTTGCGCGGCGCGGCGGGCGACGGGCGCCCATCCGCCCGGCGAGCGAAGCGGCGATCGATGGGGAGTTCGCCGCACTCGAGCGTTTAGGCGCACGGCTCATCGTCTGGGGCGATCCGGACTATCCCCCGCGCCTTGCCGCGATCGATGACGCGCCGCCCGCTTTCGCCGTGCTCGGCCACAAGGCGATGCTCGATCGGCCTTCGGTCGCGATCGTCGGCGCGCGCAATGCCTCGCTCAACGGACGGCGCTTCGCGCGCGAGCTTGCCGCCGCGCTCGGTGCGGCGGGTCTCACCATCGTCTCCGGCCTCGCACGCGGCATCGACACGGCCGCCCATGACGGCGCCGTCGCGACCGGCACGATTGCCGTGCTCGCGGGCGGCGTCGACGTCGTCTATCCGGAGGAGAATCGCGCGCTCTACGGCCAGGTCGCCGAGACCGGCGCGGTCGTGAGCGAGATGCCGCCGGGGACCCAGCCGCTCGCCCGCCACTTCCCCCAGCGCAACCGGATCATCGCGGGCCTGGCGCTCGGCACCATCGTGGTCGAGGCCGCCCTCAAATCCGGATCGCTCATCACCGCCCGGCAAGCGCTCGACCAGGGGCGCGAGGTCTTCGCCGTCCCTGGCTCGCCCCTCGACCCGCGGGCGCGGGGGGCGAACGACCTCCTCCGCCAAGGGGCGATCCTCGTCGAGGGGCCGGACGACGTGCTGGGCGCCCTCGGCCCGGAACGGCTTCCAAGGCGCCTGGATACCGCGCCAAACGGTACCGGAGGACGCGAAATCGCCCCCGTCCGTCAAGAAGACCTTACACCAGCCCGTCGTAAGGTACTGGAATCCTTGAGTCCTTCACCCTTGCCCGTTGACGAAATCGTCCGGCGGTGCCAAGTGTCACCCGCTACCGTCTCGCTGGTCCTCCTGGAACTGGAGCTCGCGGGCCGCTTAGCGAGGCATCCGGGCAATCAGGTATCCAGGCTTTAACTATTTGAAAACCTTTGTGGATACCATCCGCTGCCACCGCTGGAACGGGTGAGCATGGACGTCGTCATCGTTGAATCGCCGACCAAGGCGAAGACCATCAACAAGTATCTCGGCCGCGATTACACGGTGATCGCGAGCTACGGCCATGTGCGGGATCTCCCGCCCAAGGACGGCTCCGTGCGGCCCGATCAGGACTTCGAGATGAGCTGGCAGGTCGAGGAGCGCGCCGAGCGCCCCTTGGGCGAGATCGCCAAGGCGCTCCGGGGGGCGAAGCGCCTCATCCTCGCGACCGATCCCGACCGGGAGGGCGAGGCCATCTCCTGGCACGTCCAGGAGGTGCTGCGTCAGCGGAAGGCGCTCGGCGACATCGAGGTGCGCCGCGTCGTCTTCAACGAGATCACGCGCGACGCCGTGCTCGACGCCATGAAGCACCCGCGCGACCTCAACAAGGAATTGATCGACGCCTATCTCGCGCGCCGCGCGCTCGACTACCTCGTCGGCTTCAGCCTCTCGCCCGTGCTGTGGCGCAAGCTCCCCGGCAGCCGCTCGGCGGGGCGCGTGCAGTCGGTGGCGCTCCGCCTCATCTGCGAGCGGGAAGCCGAGATCGAGGCGTTCAAGCCGCGCGAATACTGGACGGTCGACGCCGACTTCCTCACCACCGACGGCGCCAAGGTCACGGCGCGCCTCACCCATCTCGGCGGCAAGAAGCTCGACAAGTTCGCCCTCGGCAACGAGGCCGCGGCGCGCGCGGCGGCGGACGCCATCATGGCCGGACGCTTCGCGGTGCGCGATGTCGAGAAGAACCGCGTCCGCCGCAACCCACAGCCGCCCTTCACCACCTCGACCCTCCAGCAGGAGGCCGCGCGCAAGCTCCGCTTCAGCGCCTCGCGCACCATGCGTCTCGCCCAGCAGCTCTACGAAGGCGTCGACATCGGCGGCGAAGGCGTCGGCCTCATCACCTACATGCGCACGGACAGCGTGCAGCTTTCGCGCGAGGCGATCACGGCCGCGCGCGGCATGATCAAGACCCAGTACGGCGACAGCTACCTCCCCGAGAAGCCGCGCGTCTACAAGACGCGGACGAAGAACGCGCAGGAAGCCCACGAGGCGATCCGCCCGACCGACCTCTCGCGCCGGCCGCAGGATGTCGCGCACGTGCTCGATCCCGACCAGCAGCGCCTCTACGAGCTCATCTGGAAGCGCACCGTCGCGAGCGAGATGGCGAGCGCCGAGTTCGACCAGATCGCGGCGGACATCGACTCCGCCGACGGGGCGATCACGCTTCGCGCGACGGGTTCGGTGCAGGTCTTCGACGGCTTCCTCGTGCTCTACCAGGAGGGACGCGACGACCCGGCCGAGGACGAGGAGGGCGAAGGCCGCTCGCTGCCGCCGCTCAAGGCCGGCGACGCTCTCGCGCGCGACGCCGTGCGCCCGGAGCAGCATTTCACCCAGCCCCCGCCCCGCTATACGGAAGCGAGTCTCGTGAAGCGTCTCGAAGAGCTCGGCATCGGCCGGCCCTCGACCTATGCGAGCATCCTCGAGATCCTGAAGGCGCGGAAATACGTATTGCTCGACAAGGGACGCTTCGTGCCCGAGGACCGGGGACGCATCGTCACCGCCTTCCTCGCCAATTTCTTCGAGCGCTACGTCCAGTACAACTTCACGGCCGAGATGGAAGAGCGGCTCGACGACATCTCCGGCGGCCGCATCGACTGGAAGACGGTGCTGCGCGAGTTCTGGCAGGCGTTCGGGCCCGCCGTCGACGGCACGAAAGACCTTTCCGTCTCGCAAGTCATCACCACGCTCGACGAATATCTCGGCGTGCACTTCTTCCCCGAGACGGGCACGGGCGTCGATGTGCGCCTCTGTCCCGGCTGCAACACGGGCCGGCTTGGTCTCAAGCTCGGCAAGTTCGGCGCCTTCATCGGCTGCTCGCGCTACCCCGAATGCCGCTTCACGCGCGCGCTCGCGGTGCAGGTGCCGGGAGCGGACGGCAAGAACGGCGCCGAGCTCATCGGCCCGCGCGAGCTCGGTCCCCATCCCGTGACGGGCAAGCCGGTCTCGGTCCGGAAAGGCCCTTACGGCCACTATGTCCAGCTCGAGCAGGAGAACGGCGAGGAGAAGCCGCGGCGCGTCTCGATCCCGAAACCGCTCGACCCGACGACGATCGAGCTCGAGATGGCGGTGAAGCTCCTCTCGCTGCCGCGCGAAGTCGGCCTCCATCCCGAATCAGGGAAACCGGTGACGGCCGGCCTCGGCCGGTTCGGACCCTATGTCCAGCACGACGGCGCCTACCGCTCCGTCGATTCGGTCGAGGACGTGCTGTCGATCGGCCTCAACCGGGCGGTCGATCTCCTGGCCGCACCCGCGCGGCGCGGCGCCAACACGCTCCGCTCACTCGGCGCCCATCCCGAAGACGGCAAGCCCGTCGCGATCATGTCCGGCCGCTACGGACCCTATATCAAGCACCTGAAGACGAACGCGCCGCTCCCGCGCGACAAGGCGCCCGAAGAAGTGACGCTCGAGGAGGCCGTACAGCTTCTCGCGGCGCGAGCCGCGCGTCCCTCCAAAGGACGGCGGCGCCCCGGCGGAGCGCGTGCGGGCAAGGCACCGCCGGCCGCGGCGAAGGGCAAGCGCAAGGCCCGTCCGCCGGCCGAAGCCGCTAGCAACTGAGGACCCGGCACACCATATCTAAGGTCGTGCCGAAGCCTCGCCGAACCGCAGACGCCCTCCCCAGCAAGGACGAGATCGTCAATTTCATCCGCACGAGCCCCTCGCGCGTGGGCAAGCGCGAGATCGCGCGCGCCTTCCAGCTGCACGGACCCGAACGCATCGCGCTCAAGGCGATCCTCCGCGAGCTCGAGGCCGAGGGCACGCTCGTCCGCGGCGGCGGCCGGCGCTTGGCGCCCGCGGACGCGCTGCCGAACGTCGCCGTCCTCGAGGCCGTCGCGATCGACGAGGACGGCGAGATCCAGCTTCGCCCCGTCGACTGGCCGCACGATTCGCCGCCACCGCCCATCCTCCTCGAACATTCGCGGCAGGCCGGCCGCGCGCCCGGGCTCGGCGAACGCATCCTCGGACGCCTGACCCGCTCCTCGGACGGCTATACCGCGACGACGTTGCGTCTCCTCGGCCGCATGCCGAGCCGCGTCGTCGGCGTCTTCGAACGCCTGGCCGACGGCGGCGGCCGGGTCCGCTCGACCAACCGCCGCGACAAGGGCGACTACGTCATCCCGGCGCGCGAAGCCGGCGGCGCCAAGCCCGGCGACATCGTCCTCGTCGAGACGGACCCCGCCTCGCGTCTCAGCGCGCGACGCGGCCGGGTGAAAGAGCGCATCGCCCATGAGAGCGACCATCGCTCCTTCAGCCTCATCGCCGCCCATACTCACGAGCTGCCACTGGCCTTCCCCCAAACCGCGATCCGCCAGGCCGAGCAATCGCGCGCCGCATCGCTCGCGGACCGGACCGACCTCCGTGGCATGCCCTTCGTCACCATCGACGGCGCGGATGCGCGAGACTTCGACGACGCTGTCTTCGCCGAGCGCGACGCCGACGGGACCTGGCACGCCGTCGTCGCGATCGCGGATGTGGGCTGGTACGTCCGGCCGGGCGACGCGCTCGACCGGGCCGCGGCCGAGCGCGGCAATTCCGTCTACTTCCCCGACCGCGTCGTGCCGATGCTGCCCGAGGCGCTGTCGAACGATCTCTGCTCGCTCAAGCCCGGCCTCGACCGGCCCTGCCTTGCGGTCCATCTGTGGATCGACGAGGCGGGAACGATCCGCCGGCATCGCTTCGAGCGCGTGATGATTCACTCCGCCGCGCGCCTCACCTACGAGCAGGTCCAATCCCTGGCCGACGGGATCGCGGCCAGCGCGCCCATCGACCCGGGCGTCATCGCGCCCCTCTACGGAGTCTTCGAGGCGCTCGCGGGTGCGCGAAAGCGGCGCGGCGCCCTCGATCTCGACCTTCCCGAGTGGCGCATCGACGTCGACGCGCAGGGTCGGGTTCGGAGTGTCGCGCGCCGGACGCGCCTCGACAGCCACCGGCTGATCGAGGAGCTGATGATCGCCGCGAACGTCGCCGCGGCCGAGGCGCTCGAGAGGCACCGCCGCCCCTGCATGTACCGGGTGCACGACGCGCCCGATCCCGAGAGGCTGGACAGTCTCGCCGAACTCCTTCGGGAGTACGGCATCCGATTCTCGAAGGGACAGGTCGTGACGCCCGCCGTGCTCAACCGCGTGCTCGATCAGGCGCGGTCATCGCCGCACGCGGCGGTGGTGAACGACCTCGTCCTCCGCACCCAGGCCCTTGCCGCCTACCATCCCGACAACATCGGCCATTTCGGCCTGGGCCTCACGCGCTATTGCCATTTCACCTCGCCGATCCGGCGCTATGCCGATCTCCTCGTGCATCGCGCGCTTCTCGGCACGCTGGGCCTCGAGGGCGGCGCGTTCGAGGACAGGACAGCGATGGAGGCCCATGCCGAACGCATCTCGCGCGCGGAACGCCGGGGAATGGCGGCCGAGCGCGACGCCCTCGACCGCTTCATGGCGGCCTTCCTCACCGATCGGGTCGGGCTCGAATTCCGGGGGCGCATCACGGGCCTCAATCGCGCGGGCCTCTTCGTCACGATCGACGACGTGGGCGCGAGCGGCCTTGTTCCCATGAGCATGCTGCCCGACGATTTCTATCGCCATGACGAGCGGGCGAACCGGCTGGTGGGCGAGCATGCGGGGCGGAGCTACGGTCTCGGCGAGCCTGTCGTCGTACGTCTCCTGGAGGCAGAGCCGATCACGGGTAGCCTCCTTTTGCGCTTGGTCGAGGAGGCACCCCCGCGCCGCCGCGAGGCGCACAAGCGTCCATCGCGCGGAAGCAAGCGCCGCTAACGCAGGCCACGCTTAACGAGTCCGGCACCGCGCACGCGATTCGGCTGAAGCTCGCGACATAACCCGTTGCGGCCGTTGACCGCAGCCCGGCATCGGCCTCATCATGTTCGTGCGGGGGACAACGAAGAGTTCCCGAACCCGAGCGCGCGATCGCTGCCTCCGGCACGAGGTGCGCAGGCCAACGTGCACCTGTGGGCGGGCGAACTTATGCGTGCGGCGGTAACTCGGTATCGATTCGGGCCAGCGCGAGCCGGAGGGGGACAGCGCGGTCCGCGCGCATGGCGCCTCGGCCTCGCATCCGCATTCCTCTTCCTCATCGTCGCATGCGCCGGCGGGTCTCCCCGGCCGCACGAGATCGGCGACAACGCGACGACCAATCTCTTCGCCACGAGCTACGAGGCGATCACGGATCGCTACCTCGACGGCGTGTCGCTCGAGACGATCGCGATCAGCGGCTTGAACGGCCTCTCGACGATCGACCAGACCGTGACCGTCGCGCGCATCGGAAACACGGTGCAAGCCTCGCTGCGGGGGCAGACGATCGGCAGCTTCCCGGTGCCCAAGAGCGGCGACGTGCGCGGCTGGGCGGTCGTCACGTCGGACGTCATTCGCGTGGCCCGCAACGCCTCCGTCCCCATTCAAACAGCGAGGGAAGACGCCATCTACCAGGCCGTGTTCGATGCGGCGCTTGCCAAGCTCGACGGCTTCTCGCGCTATGCCGGGCCTGACCTCGCGCGCGAGGAGCGGGCGCGCCGCGTCGGCTTCGGCGGCATCGGCCTGCGCCTCCATTCGATCGACGGCCGCATCGAAGTCGAAACGGTCATGCCAGACACGCCCGCCGCGGCGGCGGGCATCAAGCCCCGCGACCGCATCACCCAGGTCGATGGACTCAACATCCGCAACTGGGACCTCAAGGACGTCATCGACCGGCTGCGCGGACCGATCAACACGCGCGTGAGTCTCACCGTCGAGCGGACGGATCTCGTCGGCGTCCTCACCTATCACCTGACGCGCGAGAAGATCGTGCCGCAGACCGTGACCTCGCGGATCGACGGCCGGATCCTCGAGATCAAAGTGACGAGCTTCAATCAGGACACCGCCCGCAACGTGACCCAGCACATCGTGGACGCCAAGCAGCGTCTCGGCGGGACGCTCGGCGGCATCGTCATCGACCTCAGGGACAATCCGGGCGGCCTCCTGGACCAGGCCGTCCAGATGGCCGACCGGTTCCTCGCGTCGGGAACGATCACCAGCACCCGCGGCCGGCATCCGGAGAGCTTCCAGCATTACGACGCGACCGGCACCGACATCGCGGCCGGCATCCCCATCGCCGTGCTCGTCAACGGCGGCACGGCCTCGGCCGCCGAGGTGGTGGCCTCGGCCCTGCAGGACAATGGCCGCGCCGTCGTCATCGGCACGAATAGCTACGGCAAGGGAACCGTGCAGACGGTCGTCCACCTGCCCAATGACGGCGAACTCATCCTGACCTGGTCGCGCCTGGTCGCGCCCTCGGGTTACATCCTCAACAAGCTCGGGGTCATGCCGACGCTCTGCACGGCCGGGTCGAAGGTGAACGTGGCCTCCGTGCTCGACTACATGAAGCGGCGCGGCTCTGAGACGCAGGCCCTGCTGTCCCGCTGGCAGACGGTGCTCGCGCCCAATTTCGACGGGCTCGACACCCTCAGGTCCAATTGCCGGCCGGACAAGACCGTGCGCGAGATCGACAACCAGGTCGCGCGCAGCGTGCTGGGGGACAATTCGACCTACCGGCAGGCGCTGGCGCTCGCCCCGACCGACCTGGCCAAGCGCTGAGCCCCGAGTATCGTTAACGATTGCGCCGGGCCACGGGTCCGATCGCCCTAGGTCCGATTGACAGGCCGGGCCTGCGCGCTATCTTGACCTGGAAAGCCCCAAAGGGCGTCGAGGAGCTAAGCCGATGGCGAAGTCGAACACGATGGTGATCAAGCTCGTGAGCACAGCCGACACGGGCTATTTCTACGTCGCGAAGAAGAACCCGAAGAAGGCGACGACCAAGCTCGAGCTGCGGAAATACGATCCCGTGGCGCGCAAGCACGTCCTGTTCAAGGAAGCGAAAATCAAGTAGCGGCGTCGCGCGGGACTTCCCGCGCACGATGCCTCAGCCTGCCGCCGCGCGCGGCAGGCCGACGAGCGCCGGGCCCGCCATGATCACGCGGTTGCGCCCGCCCGCCTTGGCGGCATAGAGCGCTTCATCAGAACGGCGCAGCAGAGCATCGACCGAATCGGCCGGCTCGGAGACGGCGATGCCAATGCTGAGCGTGACCGCGATCGGCTGTTCGCCCGGAATCTCGATTGGAGTCGCGGCAGCGGTCTCGCGGATGCGTTCGGCGACGGCGCTGGCGCTGGCCGCCTCCGCGCTCGGCAACACCACGACGAACTCCTCGCCACCGAGCCGGGCCACGAGGTCGGAGCCGCGCACCCGCCCCGACAGGCGATTGGCGATTTCCCGGAGGACGGCGTCACCGGCCGCATGGCCGCGCGAATCGTTGACCGCCTTGAAGTGATCGATGTCGACCATGAGGGCGGCCAGAGTCTGCGAATCGCTCTGGCACTTGCCGAGCAGCGTCCCGAGATGCGCCATCAGGTAGCGTCGGTTGTAGATTCCCGTGAGGCTGTCGGTGAACGCCATCGACAGGCTCCGGTCGAAATCCTCCCGCAGCCGGTCCTGATAGCGCTTGCGGCGGATCTGGCTGCGCGTGCGCGCGCGGAGTTCGTTCGGATCGACCGGCCGGACGATGTAATCCGTGACACCGAGCTCGAGAGCCCGGCCGACCGCCGCGACGTCCTGCTGTTCCATGATGAGGACGATCGGGATGGCACGGGACGCTTCGTGCGAGCGAACCTGGCCGCAGAAGCGGAAGCTGTCGGTCACGTCCTTGCGGCACCCCACGAACACGGCGTCGAAGTCGCCCGTGCGCAGCTGCTCGAATCCTGCGGTCGTGTCGCTCGCCACGCTCACGCTGTGGCCGAGCGGCGTCAGCGCCTCCACGACCTTGTTCGCGAGAAGCGCATTGCTCTCGACGAGAAGAATGCGGCCAGGGCCATCCGCGAGGACGTCCTGCAATTCGATGAGGCCAAGCTGCGCGCCAGTCCGGGAGCGCAGGCGCCACTCGTCCATCATCTGTTTCAAGCGGACGAGGGAGCGCACGCGCGCGATGAGCGCGGCGTCATTGATGGGTTTGCTCAGGAAATCGTCGGCGCCGGCCTCGAGCCCGAGGACGCGCTCGGACTGCTCGGTGAGGCTCGTGACCATGACGACGGGAATGTGGGTCGACTTCGGGTCGGCCTTGATGCGCCGGCAGACCTCGTAGCCGTCCATGCCCGGCATCATCACGTCCAAGAGCACGATGTCCGGCGATTCGTCCTGCACGCATTTGAGCGCGCTCGGCCCGTCAGGCGCCTTCATGACCTCGTAGTAGTGCTGGGAGAGCTTGGCTTCCAGAACCTTGAGGTTGACCGGCACATCGTCGACGATGAGCACGCGCGCGGGCATGGCGATCGAGCCGGCCGAGATCTATTTCAGGAAATGCGCGACGGTTTCGATGAACCGCGAAACGGAAATCGGCTTCGAGATGTAGCCCTCGCATCCGCCCTGCCGGATCTTCTCTTCATCGCCCTTCATCGCGAAGGCCGTGACGGCCACGACGGGAATGTGCCGGATGTCGCCATCGGCCTTCATCATCCGCGTGACTTCGAGGCCGGAGATTTCCGGAAGCTGGATGTCCATGAGAACGAGGTCCGGGCGATGCTCCTTGGCGAGGCGCAACGCTTCCTTGCCGTCCTTGGTGGTGATGATCCGGTAGCCGTGCGCCTGGAGCAGATCCTCGAACAGCTTCATGTTCAACTCGTTGTCTTCGACAACGAGAATCGTCTTGCGCAACGCCTGGACGCGCGCCGACCCGTTGGTCTGGGCCTCACTATGGGTTGCGGTCGATCCGAGAGAGTTGTCCAAGACTTGGCTCCGGGTTGGGCTCATTGAGCAGCCGACCATCGCGCAAAATCGTTAATGGTCCCTTGATGGGGGGAGACCCATCGGAGGTAACGCCTCTGCACGATCGCGAAACAACGCCTTGGCCTCTCTCGGAAAAGGCCGGACGCTGTCGCAGCGCCCGGAGGTTGGCATAAAATTAACGGCGACGCATCTGCTTCGAGCGTGAGGCGCTTTTTGCGAATCGGCGTGGACATGGGCGGCACGAAGATCGAGGCGATCGCGATGGACCGCGGCGGCCACGCGCTCGAGCGGCGGCGCATCCCGACACCGCGGGGCGACTACGAAGGAACGGTGCGCGCGGTCGCGACCCTCGTCGGCGAGATCGAGACCGCGCTCGGGTCGCGCGCCCATGTCGGGGTCGGCATGCCCGGCACGATCTCGGCCGCGACGGGTCTCGTGAAAAATGCGAATTCCGTCTGCCTCATCGGCAAGCCGCTCGATGCCGACCTCGCCAAGGCGATGGGGCGGCCCGTGCGTCTTGCCAACGATGCCGACTGCTTCGCGCTGTCCGAGGCGACGGACGGGGCGGCGGCGGGCTCGGGCGTCGTCTTCGGAGCGATCTTGGGCACGGGCGTTGGCGGCGGAATCGTCGTCGATGGAAGTCTCCTCACGGGCCGGAACGGCATTGCCGGCGAGTGGGGCCATAATCCGCTGCCGGGGATGAGTCCGGAGGAGTGGCCGGGACAGCGCTGTTATTGCGGGCGCCAGGGATGCGTCGAGACCTTCCTCTCGGGTCCCGGGCTTGCCGTGGACTACCGGACGGCCGGCGGCCATGCGCTCGACGCCGCGGAAATCGCCGCGCGTGCGGAGGCGGGCGAGCCGCTCGCCCTGGCCGCGATCGAGCGTTATGAGGATCGTCTTGCGCGGGCGCTCGGCAGCATCATCAATGTCCTCGATCCGGGCGCCATCGTGCTCGGCGGGGGGCTCTCGAACGTGAAGCGCCTCTATGCGAACGTGCCCGAGCGGTGGGGCGCCTACATCTTCTCCGACCGCGTGGAGACGGCGCTCCTTCCGCCGCGCCACGGCGATTCGAGCGGCGTCAGGGGCGCGGCCTGGCTGTGGCGGGCCGACGAGCTGTGAGCGTCCCCTCCCTCTGCCGCGACTGCGGCTCGGCCAAAGAGCCTCTCAAAGAGCGCTGCCGGGATTGCGGCTCGCCCCGCCTTCGCCGGCATCCCGATCTCCACCGCCTGTCGATCGCGCATCTCGACTGCGACGCGTTCTATGCCACCGTCGAGAAGCGCGACGATCCCTCTCTCCGCGACCGGCCGGTGATCGTCGGCGGCGAGCACCGCGGCGTCGTCTCGGCCTGCTGCTACATCGCGCGCATGTACGGCGTCCGCTCGGCCATGCCCATGTTCAAGGCGCGCCGCCTCTGCCCCGAGGCCGTCGTCATCCGCCCGGACATGCGGAAATACTCTTCCGTCGGCAAGGAGGTCCGCGCACTGATGCTCGAGGTGACGCCGCTCGTCGAGCCGCTGTCGATCGACGAGGCCTTCCTCGACCTCTCGGGCACGGAGAAGCTCCACGGGGCGAGCCCGGCCACGACGCTCGCGCGCCTCGTGCTCCGCATCGAACACACGATCGGCATCACGGCCTCGGTCGGCTTGAGCTACAACAAGTTCCTGGCCAAGCTGGCCTCGGATCTGGACAAGCCGCGGGGATTCGCCGTGATCGGCCCGGATGAAGCCTTGGATTTCCTCTCCGACCGCCCGGTGACCATCCTCTGGGGCGTCGGGCCATCGCTCGCGCGGCGCCTGCGCGAGGACGGCATCGCGCTCGTCCGCGACATTCGGACGGTTCCCGAAGACCGCCTGGTCGCACGCTACGGCTCGATCGGCCGGCGGCTCGCCCATCTCGCGCGCGGGGAGGACAACCGGCGGGTCGATCCGGACGCGCCCACCAAGAGCATCTCGGCCGAGACCACCTTCGACCGCGACCTCAAGGACCGGCGCGCGCTCGAGCATGAGCTGTGGCCGCTCTGCGAGACGGTCGCGCGGCGCCTGAAGCGCAGCGCCTTGGCCGGGCAGAGCATCACCCTCAAGCTCAAGGACACCGATTTCCAGATCCGCACACGCTCGCGCCGCCTGGCCTCGCCCACCCAGCTCGCCGACGTCATCTACCGCCACGCTCTCCCGCTCCTCGAGCGCGAGGCCGACGGCACGGCCTTTCGCCTGATCGGCATCGGCGCCGGCTCCCTCACCTCCGATCGCCAGGCGGACCCGCCGGATCTCCTCGATCCCGAGGCCCAGCGCCGCGCCCGCGCGGAGCGCGCGGTCGACGAGGTGCGCGACCGCCTGGGCCCGGCCTCGATCATCAAGGGTCGCAGCCTGCCGTGAGCCCGCGATCGCCCGCACCGCGCCCCGCCGCCTTCTTCGACCGGGATGGCGTCCTCAACCACGACGTCGGCTACATCCACAAGCCCGCCGATTTCGTGTGGATCGACGGCGCGCGCGAGGCCATCCGCCGCCTCAACGCGCTCGGCGCGCTCGTCTTCGTCGTGACGAACCAGGCCGGCATCGCGCGCGGCATGTACCAGGAAGCCGACGTCCTCGCCCTTCACGGCTGGGTCAACAAGGAGCTCGCGGCCGAGGGCGCGCATGTCGACGCTTTCTACTTCTGCCCGCACCATCCGAGCGCGGGCAACGGCCCCTATTCCATTGCCTGCACCTGCCGCAAGCCCGCGCCCGGCATGCTCACGCGCGCGGCGGCCGAGTGGCCGGTCGATCTCGGTGCGAGTTTTCTCATCGGCGACCGCGACACCGATATCGCCGCGGCCGAAGCGGCCGGCGTGCGCGGATTTCTCTTCTCGGGCGGCAATCTCAATGCGTTTCTCAGCCCCATCCTCGGCACATTGCCGTGGGCGAAGACAGCGCGCTGAGCGCACACGCTCACGAACCCGGACCGAGATAGTCCGCGACGAGCGTCGGCCACAATTTCGTCCAGCAGCAATCGTGATCGGCATTCGCCACGTCGACGATGCGGACTCGCGATGCATCGCGGAATTCGCGCCGGTAGGACTCGGCGATGGCCTTGGGCACGATCCGGTCGTCCTCGCCCACGAAATGGACCTGCGGAATCCGCGCGAGCGCGCCCGCCTGGTCGACGGGGTTGAGCGAGCCGTCGAGCGGAGTCGCGTTCATCCGGCGCGTCCATTCGGCGTGGTCGAGGTTGGCCGCGACCGTGACGAGGCGCGCGACGTCCGGCCGCCGCGCGGCGATGAGCGCCGCGACCGTCCCGCCGCCTGAATAACCGATGAGCACGATGCGCCGGGCGCCAAGATCGTCATTGGCGACGGTGATGGCCTCGCTCATGGCCGCGATCACCTCTTCGGAGTAGCGGCGCACCGACCAATAGGCGGGATCGCAGCGCGCGAGACGCTCGGGCGACTGGTACTGGCAGGGACGCGCAAGGTAGAGGCGATTGGGCGACGGATCGAGGAGCGCAAGCGCCCAGGCCTGGGCGTGGCGCGGCGTCGGATCGGTCGATTGCTGGGTGGGCGTCAGCCACGCGGTCCCGTCGCCCTCGATATAGACCGTGAGCTCGCGATCCTCCGGCGCGCCGAAGCTCCGGTATCCGACGAGGAGAAAGGGTCCCGTGTCGATCGCCACCCGCTCCCAACCCCGCTGCCGCGCCGCGGCATCGCCTGGCTTCGGGCGCGCGGTGCCGCCGAAGCAGCCCGCCGCGAGAAGAGAGAGGACAAGGAGAGCGACGGCCCGCCCGAGCGAGACGCCAGCGCCGATCGCAGGTGCTGCCATCGACGATCAGAACCCGTAACGGAGGGTCCCGCCGAGATTGTATTGGGCATAGTCCGCGCGACCCACGCTCGCGGAGAACTGGAGTCCGCCGAACAGGCCGGGCATGAGCTGGAACAGGACGCCCGTCCCGAGGACGCCGCCCGTCCGCCGCGTCGAAGGCTGCGGCAGGCCCACATCGACGGTGGTCGAGCTGGTCTTGAAGTCGTACTCGAACTGGGCCAAGGCGTAAGGCTCGATGCGGCCGAAGTTGTATGCGATCCGGCTGCCGACATGGAACCGGCCGAGCGGCGCGTTGCTGCCGGGGATGTAGATGCCGCTCGATTCGGCATAGCCGTCGATGTGCTGATTGAGCCACAGCACGCCGGTCTCGGGACGCAGCCGCCAGGCCCCGCGCTCGAGATTGGCCTGGAGCGTGGCGGTCGTGAAGACGCGCTGGGCGTCCGGCGAGCCCGAGACCGCCCGCCCGCTGAGCGTGCGGTCGATGGTCTGCCCAGCGCCGACATAGCCGCCGGAGAGATCGAGGAACAGCTGGTCCGGAATGAGTTGGACCAAAAGATAGGGCGCGACGATGTACCCGTTCGAATCGATCGAGCCCAGGTTGAAATGGGTCGTGATGTCCTGGCGCTCGTAGCCGGCCGACAGGCCGAGGATGAACCAATCGTTGATCCGATAGTCCGCCCCAACGAGGCCGGTGGCGATCGTCCCGCTCGAGCTCAGCGCCACCTGATCCTCTTCGAACCAGGTTCCGGCGAGGTTCGTCCAGAGACCGATGCGCGATGGCCCGTCGCCCGCCGCGAATCCGCGCACGCCCGTCGCATGGGAGGCGAGTGCGCCCTTGAACACGTTCTGGCTCCCGCCGAGCCCCTGCGTCGCGCCCTCGAGCACGGCATTGGCGGTGCTGGGACCCGCGGTGAAGGTCGAGACCGAATTGCCGACGGGCGGCGGGGCGGCACCCGGCTGCGACGGCGGTGGACCCTGCTGCGCCCAACCGTCGGCCGATCCGATCAACACGCCCGAAAGCCCGGCCAACACAACCAAGAGCCGACGCACCATGATCCCCACCATTGCGCTCGCGGTCTCTTCCCGTACGCCGCCGCCTTGCAATACGGTTGATAGGTTTAGTCAGAATTCGCCGCTAAGTCGAGCGTGCTCAACGGAATTCGCTTGTAAGTATTGATTTCGGCGCCGATCGCCCGGCCTTGCGCGATGCGCGCGCATCCCGCCCCCAAAGATGCCCCAGATTGCGATTGCCTGCCCCCGCCAACGGACGTAAACAGCGCCCACGACTCCGGGGACATCCATGACAGAGCGAACGCCAGCCGACGCCGCGCGCCTCACCGCCCGCGCCCTTCTCGACATCAAGGCGGTCAACTTCCGCCCGGATGAACCCTACACCTTCACCTCCGGCCGCATCAGCCCTGTCTACATCGACTGCCGCAAGATCATCTCCTTCCCCAAGCAGCGCTCCCTCATCATCGATCTCGCGGCGGAACTCATGCGACGCGAGCTCGATCTAGCATCGCTCCATGCGGTCGCGGGCGGCGAGACGGCCGGCATCCCCTACGCGGCCTGGCTTGCCGACCGGCTCTCGCTCCCCATGCTCTACGTCCGCAAGCAGCCCAAGGGATTCGGCCGGATGGCGCAGATCGAGGGCGATCTCGGCGCGGGCTGGCACGTCGCCCTCGTCGAGGACTTGGCCACCGACGGCGGCAGCAAGGTTAATTTCATCAACGCGCTCCGCACGGCGGGCGCCACCGTCAGCGACGTCGTCGTCGTGTTCCACTACGGAATTTTCCCGCAAAGCGTCGCGACGCTCGGGGCGCAAGGCGTGCGCCTGCATGCCCTGGCCACCTGGCGCGACGTGATCGCGGAGGCGCGGGCGGGCGGCGATTTCGCCGCCTCTGTCCTTGACGAGATCGATCGTTTCCTCGACGACCCGGACGGCTGGGCCGCCCGCCGGCGCTAGCTTTAACGCTCCCTTATCCCGCTTTTCCTATTCTTGAAGGCACCGGCGCCATCCGGCCAAGGAGGCCGCGCCGATCCGGCTGACTGCGAGAGGTACTCGCCATGCGCCATATCATCGGAACCGCGCTCCGCCTTGTTCCCCTGGGCATCGTGCTGATCGCTGCAGCGGCCCTAGCGGCACTGCCGAAGCCGTCGGGCGATCCCGTCCTCACCATCACGGGCAAGGTCCGCGAGACTAACGGTCCCTGGGGCGCCGCTTTCGACTGGAGCACGCTCGAGACGCTGCCGCATGTCGTGATCAGAACGACGACGCCCTGGACCGAGGGCGTCCAGCAGTTCGAAGGCGTGCTGGTCCGCGACGTGCTCGCGGCCGCCGGCGGGCGCGGCGACACGGTCAAGGCCATGGCGGCGGGCGAACGCGCCGTCGAGATTCCCGCGGTCGACTTCGAGCGCTATGCCGTCATCATCGCCTTCCGTCAGAACGGCAGCCCCATCGCGGCAGGCAACAAGGGGCCGCTCTGGATCGTCTATCCGCTCGATGAGCACCGCGAGATCCAGAACTCTGAATTCCATGCGCGCATGATCGGGCAGCTCCGGGAGCTCCGCATCCGCTGAAGCCCCGCGGCAGCGCGTCGGTCCACCGGACGCCCGCCGACCGCCGTGGCCGGCGCGGCAGGCTTTGTCACGTGGCGGTCCGTCTGCTATGTCGGACGCATGAGGCGGTCCTCGGCACGATGAGACGGCGCACGCCCCTCGGGCGGATGCTCCGCCCTGTCTTCTCCGCAGCGCTGCTGTGGCTCGCCACGCTCGCCTCGGGACACAGCGCCGCCGCGGCGCCCTCCGAGACGCTCACCATCGGCATCACCCAGTTCCCCTCGACGCTCAATCCGCTCATCGACGCCATGGTCGCGAAGTCCTACGTGCTCGCCATGACCAGGCGCCCGATCATGGCCTACGACAAGGACTGGAAGCTGGTCTGCTTTCTCTGCACTTCGATCCCGAGTTTCGAGAACGGCGGCGCGGTCGAGGAGCGGCTGCCGAACGGGAAGAAGGGCGTGGCGCTCCGCGTCTCCCTCCACCCCGATGCCAAATGGGGCGACGGCAAGCCGATCACCGCGGCCGATGTCGTCTTCACCTGGGAGGTCGGACGCCACCCGCAGACGGGTGTCGGCGACTTCGAGAGCTTTCGGCGCATCCTCAAGATCGACGTGATCGACGACAAGACCTTCGTCATGCACATCGACCGGGTCACGTTCCAGTACAACGACCTCGCCGGGTTCGAGATCCTGCCGGCGCATCTCGAACGCGCCGCGTTCAGCGATCCTCTCCAGTACAAGACGAAGACGCTCTTCGACACAGACCCCACCAATCCCGGACTCGGTGCCGGCCCCTACCGCATCGCGGAGGTAAAGCGCGGCTCCCATATCGCGCTCGAGCCCAATCCGCGCTGGTGGGGCAAGCCGCCCTTCTTCAAGCGCATCGTCGTGCGCACCATCGAGAACACGGCGGCGCTCGAGGCCAACCTTCTCTCCGGCGGGATCGACTACATCGCGGGCGAACTCGGCCTCACCATGGACCAGGCCCTCGCCTTCGAACAGCGCCAGGGGACGCGCTACCGGATCATCTACAAGCCGGGCCTGAGCTACGAGCATATCGACCTCAACCTCGACAACCCGGTGCTCCGCGACAGGCGCCTCCGCCAGGCTCTTCTCTACGCGCTCGACCGAGAGGCACTGACCCAGCAGCTCTTCGCCGGCCGCCAGCCGGTCGCCAACAGTTTCGTGAGCCCGCTCGACCGCATCGCCGACGAGAAGGTCCCGCGCTACGCCCACGATCCCGCGCGCGCGGCGACGCTCCTCGACGAGGCAGGCTGGAAGAAGGGTTCGGACGGCATGCGCCGCAATGCGAGCGGCACCGTGCTTCAATTCGAGCTCATGACCACGGCCGGCAACCGCACGCGCGAGCTCGTCGAGCAGGTGCTGCAAAGCCAGTGGCGCGCGGCGGGCGTCGAGATCCGCATCCGGAACGAGCCCGCGCGCGTCTTCTTCGGCGAGACGGTGCGGCAGAGGAAGTTCCCCGCGATGGCGCTCTTCGCCTGGGTGAGCGCGCCCGAGAGCGTGCCGCGGACGACGCTCCAATCCGCGAGCATCCCGACGGCCGAGAACAATTACGCCGGGCAGAACTACACGGGCTTCCGGAATCCCGAAGTCGATGCGCTGATCGACAAGATCGAGCTCGAGCTCGACCGGGCCGCGCGCCAGAAGCTGTGGGCCCGTCTCCAGACGATTTACGCCGAGGAGCTGCCGGCCCTTCCCCTCTTCTTCCGCGCCGATCCGTTCATCCTGCCCCTCTGGCTCCAGGGCGTCGAGCCGACCGGCCACCAGTATCCGACGACCCTGTGGGTCGAGGATTGGCGGCGATCGCCGTGACGGGGCGCCGATGAGCCGCTACCTCGCGGGCCGCCTCGCCGAGACGCTCATCGTCACGCTTCTCATGTCGTTCCTCATCTACGGACTCATCGGCCTCATGCCGGGCGATCCGATCGACCTCATGCTCAATGCCGATCCGAGGCTTCGGCCCGAGGACGCGGCACGGCTCCGCGCCCTCTACGGCTTGGACGTGCCGCTGGGCGACCGTTATCTCAACTGGCTGACCGCGGCGCTCCAGGGCGATTTCGGCTATTCGCGCCTCTACGCGCAGCCCGTCCTCCAGGTGCTCGGCCCCGCGCTCGGCAATTCGCTCACCCTTCTCGGCATCAGCTTCGTGCTCGCCCTCGCGATCGCCCTGCCCGTCGGCGTCTATGCGGCCTTGCGGCCGCGGTCCGTGACCGACCATGCGATCAACCTCCTGTGCTTCGCCGGGATCTCGGTCCCGCCCTTCTGGTTGGCGCTCCTTCTCATCATGCTGTTCGCGGTGACGCTCGGCTGGCTGCCGGCGGGCGGAGTCGGGACGATCGGCGGCTCGGGCTTCGGTGATTGGCTCGCGCACCTCGTCCTGCCGGTCGCGACCCTCACGCTCGCGAGCGTCGCCGGCTACACGCGCTTCGTGCGCGCGTCCGTGATCGAGGCGCTCCGCCAGGATTATGTGCGTACCGCGCGCGCGAAGGGCGCGTCCGTCGCGCGCGTCCTTATCCACCACGCGCTCCGGAACGCGCTCCTCCCCGTCGTCACCATCATCGCGCTCAATTTCGGCGCGCTCGTCTCGGGCGCCCTCATCACCGAGACCATGTACGCCTATCCCGGCATGGGCCGCCTCATCTACGACGCGATCATGGGGAACGACTACAACCTGGCCCTGGTCGCGCTCCTGCTTGCGACCGTTCTCACGCTTCTCGCCAATCTCGCGGCCGATGTGGCTTACGGCGCGCTCGACCCGCGCATCAGCCTGGGCACGACGTAGCATGGGGCAGCTCGCCGTCCCGCTCGCCCTCGCGCATGATGCGTTCTGGCGGCGATTCCTCGCCCACCGCCTGGCCGCGGTGAGCGCCTTGGTGCTCCTGCTACTCGCGCTGCTGGCACTCGCGGCCCCGCTCTTCGCCTGGTCGATGGGCGAGGCGGCCGACCATGTCGACCTGCTCGACCGCTTCGCGGCTCCGTCGCCAGGGCATCCGCTCGGCACCGACGAGCTTGGCCGCGACGTCTTCCTTCGCCTTCTTTACGGCGGGCAGGCCTCGCTCTTCGTCGGCCTCGCGGCGGCTCTCGCCGCGGGCGTGCTCGGCACGCTCATCGGCATCCTCGCGGGCTATTACGGCGGGCGCATCGACGCCGTGCTGATGCGCATCGTCGACGGCGTCATCGCGCTGCCGCTCCTCCCCGTGCTCATCGTGCTGGCAGCGGTCGATCTCACGAAGCTCGGCCTTCCGCAATCGCTCGCGCAATCGGGTGAGGCCGACCTCTACCGCATCGTCGTGATCATCGCGCTGTTCAGCTGGACGACGGTCGCGCGCCTCGTGCGCGCGGCGACGCTCTCCATGCGCGAGCGCGAATTCGTCCGCGCGGCCCGGGCGCTCGGCGCCAAGGCGCCGCGCATCATGCTGGTCCATATCCTGCCGAACGTGGCCTCGCCCGCGCTCGTGGCCACCACCCTTTCGATCGGCCACGTGATCCTCTTCGAATCGGTCTTGAGTTTCCTCGGCCTCGGCATCCAGCCGCCGCATGCGAGCTGGGGCAACATGCTGACGGGCGCGCAGGAGCTCATCTGGTCCGCCCCGGCCCTCGTCGTCTATCCGGGGGCGCTCATATTTGTTACCGTGATGGCGTTCAATTTCCTGGGCGACGGCCTCGAGGAGGCGCTCGATCCCCGCGCCGTGCGGGCGGCGGGCCCGCGGAGATGATGGGAAAGGACAGGGCGATGACGAAACAGATCTGGCCGAACGGGCAAGCGACGCTTGGCATCCTTCTCCTCGATACGAAATTCCCGCGCGTCTTCGGCGACGGCGGGAACAGCGACACCTTTCCCTTCCCCGTGCTCGTCAAGCGGGTCACCGGCGCGACGCCGTTCCGTGTCGTCGACCAGCAGGCCGAGGGTCTCCTCGATCCTTTCGTCAAGGGCGCGCACGAGCTCATCGCGAAGGGCGCCGCGGGCATCACGACCACCTGCGGCTTCCTCGCCATCTTCCAGCGCGAGCTGGCGGAGCGCGCGGGCGTGCCCGTCGCCGCCTCCTCGATCATCCAGGTGCCGCTCGTCGAGCGCCTCCTGCCCAAGGGCAAGCGCGTCGGCATCATCACGGCAGACGCGAGCAAGTTCACCCACCGCCATCTCGAAGGTGCCGGCGTCGCGCTCGACACGCCCGTCATCGGCACCGAAGGCGGCACGACGCTGACCAAGGTCTTCACCGACAAGGCGAGCGAATACGACTTCGCCGATTGCGAGAAGGACTTGGTCGAGGCGGGCAAGGCCATGCTTAAGAAGCATCCGGACGTCGGCGCCTTCGTGCTCGAGTGCACGAACATGCCGCCCTTCGCGCCGGCGCTCGAGGCGGCGCTGGGCCTGCCGGTCTACGACTTCTACAGCATGATCTCGTGGTTCCAGATGGGCTTGAAGCCGACGCGCTTCCCGCGCCAGGGTCGCGTGCGCGCCGCCGACTGGCAACCCAAGGTCGCGGCGGAGTAGCAAGCCGGCGAAAGCGCGCTACTCGCCCGTGGTGGCGACGCGTTTGCGCATGAACACGGTCACGCTGCCCGGCACGATCGATCCCCGGCGATAGACCTCGTATCCCAGCCCCGCGTAGAACGCGATGTTCGAGGCGAAGGCCGCGTTCGTGTAAAGGCGGACCTCCTCCAAGCCGCGCGCGACGGCAAGCCGCTCGGCATGGCGCAAGAGCCGCCCGCCGATTCCCCGCCCCTGCTGATCGGGCCGGACGGCGATGTTCTCGATGAGGAGATGATCCATCGCCGGAACGGTTTCGATAAGGGCGAGGAGCTGACCGTCCTCCTCCCACAGATCGATGATGTGATCGGCGATGGCGCGGTCGTAATCGGCCGTCATCGGCAAGGGCTCGCGCCCGATGAGCGGCACCCATTTCGCATAGGCGGCTCTGGTGAGAGTTCGGACCGCGACTGCATCGGCTGACGTCGCGCGTCTTAACGGCAAGGGCTCGGTCATGGATCGGCTCCCGATGGTGCGGAGACATTCCGAAACGAAAAAGGCCGCGCAGGGGCGCGGCCTTTCGATGAACGCGTCAAGCAAGCGTCATCGCCGTCGCGCCATCGGGCGGCGGAAGAGTCGACGTCGGGCCGAAATCGAGATCGTCATGGGCAGGTCACTACGTCCCGTGCGACGGCTTGTCAACCGACGATGACCTGAAACGACATGCTGCAGCGTGCAGAGCCGACCCATCGACCGCCTCAGCGCCTAGACCCGGCCCCTGTCATACAACTGCGTGCTCAGATATTTGAGGCCCGAGTCGCACATCACGGTGACGACGGTCGTGCCCCTGCCGAGACGCCTACCCGTCGCGACGGCAGCGACGAGATTGGCGCCGGTCGACGTGCCGGCGAAGAGAGCCTCGGTACGCGCGAGCCGGCGCGCCATGTCCATCGCCTCCTCGGTCGACACCGTCGCGATCTCATCGGCGATGCCCTCATGCCAGAGCGGGACGACGAATCCGGCTCCCACCCCTTCGATCCTATGCACGCCTGTCTTGCCGCCCGAAAGGACGGCCGATTCCGAGGGCTCGACCGCAACGATGCGGATGTCGGGTTTGCGGCGGCGCAAGTCCTCGGCGACGCCGCGCACCGAGGCGGCCGTCCCCGTTGCCTGCACGAAGGCGTCGATTGCGCCGCCCGTCTCCTCCCAGATCTCCTCGGCCATGGCGTGGTAGGCGACGAGTTGATCCGTGTTGTTGAGCTGATCGGTCCAGAAGGCGCCTGTCTCCCCGGCGATGCGCCGCGCGGCCTCGATCATGGCGCGGGTCAGCGCCGCGTCCATGCCGCCGCCGGTGCTGGGGATGATGGTGAGCTCGGCGCCGAGAGCCGCCATGTGGTCGCGCTTCTCCCGGCTGAAGGCGTCCGAGGTCACGATGCTCAAGCGATAGCCGCGCGCGGCGCAAACGAGGGCGAGCGAGACCCCCGTGCTGCCGCCGGTGTACTCGACGACGCGCCCGCCCGGCTTGAGACGCCCTGTCCGCTCGCCCGCCTCGATCATGGCGAGGGCCATGCGGTCCTTCATGCTGCCTGTCGGGTTGGCGCTCTCGAGCTTCAGGAGGATGCGCGCGCAACCCTCGGGCAGGATGCGCGTCAACTCCACGAGCGGCGTGCGCCCGATGCAGCCGAGGACCAATGCACCGATCCGCGGCGCAGCGGTCGATTCGCTGGACTTCTGTGCGGTGAGTGCCACGGTGCCCTCTTGTTCGAGGTCCATTATATGCATATACATGCATTGATGAGACAACGAAGACAAGTCCCGCGGCGCACCCTCGTCACGGATGCACGGACCGTCATCGACAGTTGCGTGGGCACGAACCTCCGCCTGGCCACGCGCCTCGTCACGCGCTTTCTCGACGCGCGCCTGCGCACGGCCGGCCTGACCCTCGCGCAATTCGGCCTTCTCGCCCATATCGCGGCCGCGGGCGACGACACGATCGGCGCGCTCGCCGCGCGCTCGGGTCTCGACCAGACCACGCTGTCGCGCAACCTTCGGGGGCTCGAATCCGATGGCCTCATCGAGATCACGCTCGTTGAGAGCGACCTGCGGCGGCGCGCGGTGTGGCTGACGGAGACGGGCGCGCGGCGCCTCGCGGCCGCCATCCCCGTCTGGCGTCGGGCGCAGGCATCCCTCGCCCGCTCGGTCGACCCCCACGAGGCCCGCGCGCTCGCCGCGCGCGCGGCCGCGCTGGCCTAGGCCCTCGGCGAGATGTCGCTGGCGGGCCTGCGACGGGCCGGACTCTACTAAGACCGCCCCCCGATCCCCCCACGCCCTGCCGCCCGTTGCGCCGAAACGGGCGATGCAATAGCGTCTTCGGCGGTCTTTCTTCTCGATGGAGCCGGCCGATGGCGGATGCCAGCTATGACGTCGTGATCGTGGGCGCGGGATTTTCGGGCATGTACATGCTCTACCGCGCGCGCAAGCTTGGCCTCTCTGCCTGCGTGCTCGACGCGGCCAAGGGCGTCGGCGGCACCTGGTACTGGAACCGCTATCCCGGCGCGCGCTGCGACACCGAGAGCATGCAGTACTCCTACCAGTTCGACCCCGCGCTCGAGCAGGAGTGGGATTGGGAGGAGAAGTTCGCGACGCAGCCTGAGATTCTGCGCTACGCGAACCACGTGGCCGACCGCTTCGATCTCCGCCGCGACATCCGTTTCAACAGCCGCGTGGCCTCGGCGCATTTCGACGAGACGCGCGGGCGCTGGCTCCTGCGCACGACCGACGGCGCCGCGGTCGAGGGCACCTTCTGCGTCATGGGCACGGGATGTCTCTCGCTCGTCAACAAGCCCAAGTTTCCCGGCGTCGAGAGCTTCCGGGGCCCCACCTATCACACCGGCCGCTGGCCGCACGAGGGCGTCGACTTCACCGGCCTCAAGGTCGGCGTCATCGGCACGGGCTCCTCCGCGATCCAGTCGATCCCCCTGATCGCCCAGCAGGCCGAGCGTCTCGTCATCTTCCAGCGCACGCCCAACTTCATGGTGCCCGCCCACAACGCGCCGCTCGATCCCGTCGAGCGCCAGCGCGTCAAGGACGACTACCCCGCCCTCCGCGCCCGCGCGAAGAAGCAGATCGCCGGCTCCGACTACCAGCCCAATCCGCAATCGGCGCTCGAGGTGAGCGCCGAGGCGCGCGAACGCGAGTTCGAGGCGCGCTGGGCCGTGGGCGGCTTCCATTTCATGGGCGCCTTCAACGACCTGATGACGAGTCCTGAAGCCAACGAGATGGCGGGCGAGTTCACGCGCGGCAAGATCCGCAGCATCGTGAAGGACACGAAACTCGCCGAGACGCTGTCGCCCCACTACACCTTTGCCTGCAAGCGCCTCTGCGTCGACACCGACTATTGGGCGACCTACAACCGCGACAACGTCGAGCTGATCGACGTGAGCCAGCGCCCGATCGAGGGCATCACGCCGAAGGGCGTCCGCGCGGCGGGCAAGGAGTACGAGGTCGACGCGCTCATCTTCGCGACCGGGTTCGACGCCATGACGGGTGCCCTCCTCGACATCGACATCCGCGGGCGCGAGGGCGCCACGCTCCGCGCAAAATGGGCCGACGGCCCCCGCACCTATCTCGGCCTCACGGTCGAGGGGTTCCCCAACCTCTTCACCATCACGGGGCCGGGGAGCCCGTCGGTCCTGACCAACATGCTGCCCGCGATCGAGCAGCACATCGAGGTCGTCGCCGACTGCCTGGCCTATCTCGGAAAGCACGGCGTCAAGCGGATCGAAGCGAGCCGCTCGGCCGAGGATTCCTGGACCGCCCACGCGGCGGCGCTCGCCGGGAAGTCGCTCCAGATCAAGTGCCACTCCTGGTACATCGGCGCCAACATCGCGGGCAAGCCGAGCGTCTACATGCCCTATGTCGGCGGTGTGCCGTACTACGCGGAGAAATGCGATTCCGTTGCCGCGAAGGGCTACGAAGGGTTCGTCCTAAGCTGAGGCCTCGCGCGGCAACAGAGGATTTGCGCGCGCGGGTCCCGGCGCCCGGCGCGGCAGCCTTTCGCCCAAGCATGATGCGACCGTGAGCGCCGAACTCGAACGCGCCTCCACCCTGTCCGAACCCGAGGCGCCCGTCGGCCTCGCCAAGGTGCGCCAGATCGCGACGGGCATTCTTGCGACGATGCTCTACGTGATCGCCGTCGGCGGCGCGGGCATGGCGCTCCCGAAGATGCAGGGCGCCTTCTCCGCCGCGCCCGACCAGATCGCGTGGATCGTGATTGCCTTCATCGTCGCGTCGTCCATGACGAATGCCTGCGCCGGCTGGCTCAGCGACCGCCTCGGCCGGCGGCGGCTCTTCCTCACTTGCATCGCCGGTTTCACGGTCTCGACTGCCGCCTGCGGCTTCGCGCAGAGCCTCGAAGCCGCCGTGCTCGCGCGCGTCCTTCAGGGGGCCTTCGGCGCGCCGCTCTCGCCCCTCGGGCAGTCGATCGCGATCGACGCCTGGCCCCGGCGGCGCCAGACCTTGGGCACGTCGATCTGGAGCATGGGCGCGCTCTGGAGCTCGCTCATTTCGCCCTTGGCCGGCGGCTATCTCGCCGAGTACCAGGGCTGGCCGTGGGTGTTTCTCATGTCCGTGCCGCTCGGCGTCCTGACCTTCGCCGTGGGCTGGTTCGGCATTCCCCCGGGCAGCGGACGCGCGCGCGTCTATCTCGATTGGGTCGGGTTCCTCACGCTCATCGCGTCAATCGGCGCCTTCATGTACGGGCTCTCGCGCGGGGAGCGGCTCGATTGGTTCGCCTCGGGCCAGATCATCGGCGCGGCCGTCATCGCGGTGCTCGCCTTCTATGCCTTCGTCGTCCACGTCTCGACGACACCGCGCCCTTTCGTGCCGCTCGAACTTTTTTCCGACCGCAACTACACGCTCGCGCTCGTCTTCATGTTCGTCTACGCCCTCTACAACTACCTGCCGCTCTTCGTGCTGCCCATCGTGTTGACCGGCGTCATGAACCTGACCCTGCCGGTGATCGGCATGCTTCTCGCGACGCGCCCCTTCGGCACCTTCACGGGCATGCTCCTGATCGCGCCCGTCGCGGACCGGATCGATACGCGCATTCTCCTGCTTGTGGGATTCACGGCGCTCATGGTGCCCATGTGGATGATGGCCCGTTGGGGGATTGATCCGTCCTGGACAGGGATCGTCTTCGCCATGTTCCTCCAGGGATTCGGCTCGGGCATTCCTTATGTCGGCATCAGCGCGATGGCGTTCTCGACCCTGCCGACGCATTTGCGCAGCCAGGGCATGAGCCTCATGCATCTCATCAACAATCTGGGCGTCGCCATCGGCACGACCGCGGTCTTCAGCCTGCTGACCCGCGAAATGCAGATGAGCCGTTCGGCCCTCTCCGAGTTCGCGAATCCCTTCAACGAGGCGCTGCAGCAGGGTACCGGGCATCTCCATCTCGGACAGACGGGCGATCTCGCCGCGTTCAGCGTCGAGATCGGGCGCCAGGCGATGATGATCGCCTTCAACTCGACCTCGCAGATCGCCGCCTATGCCGGCCTCGTCGTCCTGCCGCTCCTCCTCATCGCACGGGTCAGGCGGTAGGCGCGCACGCGGGCGCGCCTCACGCGACGAACAGTTTCCGCTCGAAGGTCTGGAGCGATTCGCAGCCGGACGCCGTCACGCGGATCGTCGCCGAGATTCCGACCGCGGCCTTCCCCGGGATCTGGAGGAAGGGGATCAGGTGGAAGCACATGTTCTCCTGGAAGAGGCGCTCATCCCCCGGCTTGATGTCGATGATGTGCCCCTCGCCCCAGCCGGGCGTGCAGGCGATGCCGACGCTGTAGCCGACGCGCGTGTACTGGGTCGCGCCAAACCGGTTCTTGGCGATGACCGCGCGCGCGGCGGCATCGGCCGCCCCCGTCGCGACGCCCGGCTTGATCGCGGTCTCGGCCGCCGCCATGGCCTCGAGCACGAGCTTCTCCGCCTCGCGCATGTCCGAATCCAGCTCCCCCACGATGACCGTGCGCATCATGGGCGCGTTGTAGCGATGGACCGTGCCGCCCACCTCGAAGAAGACGCAGTCGCCCCGCTCGATCGTCCGCTCGCGCCAGGTCGCGTGGCTCACGAAGGAACGCGGCCCCGAGACGATGAACGGCTGCATGGAGCAGTAGTGCCCGCCCGCTCCGAGCATGCCGCGATAGACCTCGGCCGCGACTTCGGCCTCGGTCGCGCCCGACTTGACCGCGGCAATGCCGGCCCGCATGCCGCCTTCGCTCGCACGCGCGGCGCGGCGGATCATCTCGATCTCGAGCTCGGACTTGATGACGCGGCCTTCCTCCACGATGTGGGAGCAATCGATGAAGCGCGCGCTCGGCAGGCGGCCGAAGAGTCCGTCCTGCTCGCTCGCCCGGAAGAAATAGCTCGAGCGCTCGTAGCCGATGCGCTTCGCCTGGTGGCCGAATTCGCGGAAGGCGTCGGCCAGGACCGCCATCGAGTCCTGGTTGTCCTGGAAGGGACGGCGGAGCTCGACCCAGCTGTCCCACTCGACGACTGTGTCCTCGGCATGGCGCGTCACCATGATCGGCTCGCCCGCGAGCGGCACGATGAGACCCGCGAAGTACCAGAGCCCCTGCGTCTCGTAGCCGGTCAGGTAGAACAGGTTCTCGGGCGTGGTCACCAGCATGACTTCGACGCCGCGCGTCATCATGCGCTGGCGGAGGCCAGCGAGCCGGCGCTCGAACTCGAACATGGGAAAGGCAAGATCGGTGCGCTTGCGCATCGCTGTCGCGGCTCGTGAGTCGGGTGGCGGTGGGATCAGCTCGAGCGCGGCAGGATCGATTCGACCAGCTTCGCCCAATAGCTCGCGCCCACGGCGAGCGCGTCGTCGTTGAAGTCGTAGTGCGGGCTGTGGAGGCGCCGGTCGCCCTCGTCCGAGCCGTTGCCCATCCAGATGTAGCAGCCGGGCCGGGCCTGGAGGAGGAAGGCGAAGTCCTCGGAGCCCATGCTCGGCACGGGATCGCGGTGGACGTTCGCGCCACCCGCGACCTCCCCCGCCGCCGCGGCCGCGAGCTCCGTTTCCTTGGCGCTGTTGATCGTCGGCGGATAACGCCGCTCGTAGCGCATCGTCATGGCGGCGCCGAGCGCCGCACAGATGCCCTCGGCGATGCGGCGGATCGACGGCTCGATCCGGTCCTGCACCTCGGTGCGGAAGGAGCGCGTCGTCCCGCGGAGCGTGACCTGCTCGGGAATGACGTTCCAGGTGTCGCCGCCGTGGATCTGCGTGACGCTCACCACCACCGAATCGAGCGGACTCGTGTTGCGGCTCGAGATCGTCTGGAGCGCCGTCACGATCTGGCTCGCGATGACGACCGGGTCGATGCCCTGGTGCGGCATGGCGGCGTGGCTGCCCTTGCCGGTGATCGTGATCTCGAAGACGTCATAGGCGGCCATCATGGGGCCCGAGCGCACGGCGAACTGCCCCACCGGCATGCCCGGCCAGTTGTGGAGGCCGTAGACCCCTTCGACGGGGAATTTCTGGAAAAGCCCTTCCTCGACCATGACGCGGCCGCCGCCCTCGTTCTCCTCCGCGGGCTGGAAGATGAAATGCACCGTGCCGTCGAAGTTGCGCGTCTCCGCGAGATACTTGGCGGCGCCGAGGAGCATGGTCGTGTGCCCGTCATGGCCGCAGGCATGCATGCGGCCTTCGTTGACCGATTTGTGCGCGAAGCCGTTCACCTCGTGGACGTGGAGCGCATCCATGTCGGCGCGGAGGCCGATGGCGCGGCCGTTGGCGTTCCGCCCCTTGAGCGTGCCGACGACGCCGGTCCCGGCCAAGCCCCGGTGCACCTCGATCCCGAAGGATTCGAGCTTCGCCGCGACCACGTCCGAGGTGCGCTTCTCCTCGAAAGCCGTCTCGGGATGGCGGTGGATGTCCCGCCGCCATTCCGTCATCTCGGCATGGAATTCGGCGATGCGGTTGATGATGGCCATGGCGTGCCCCTCGGGTCGGCTCGAAAGGACGAGCTTCAGCCAGGCCAGGGCGGCTCGTCAAGGCATGGCAGGGAGGAGCCAGCGCCCTCTCATGCCGAGCCTGTCGACCCGCCCGCGCGACGCCGAAGCCGCTTCGCTTCGGCGAAGGCAGGAGGATGAGGATGGGCTCGTGGTCTTGCGACCGGCCGGCCTAGTGCGACATCAGCACCGGCACCGTCATGTGTTCGAGGATGTATTCGGTGGCGCCACCGAGGACGAGCTCGCGCAGACGCGAGTGTCCGTAGGCGCCCATGACGATCAAATCGGCGCCGGCGTCGGACGCGCGCGACAGGATGACGTCGCCCACCTTCATGTCCTCGGCGATGACATGGGCGGCCTCGGCCTTGTAGCCGTGCCGGGCGATGTAAGCCGCGACATCGACGCTCGCGACATCACGCTCCGCATGATGAGCGCCCGAGGGGTTGACGCTCATCACCACGATCTCGGCCTTGGGGTCGAGAATCGGCATCGAGTCGCGCAGCGCGCGCTTGGCCTCGCGGCTGCCGTTCCAGGCCAGCAGCACCCGCCGGCCCAGCTTGGTGAAGGTGCCCGCGAACGGAACGATGAGGACGGGCCCGCCGGCATCGAGCACCAGGCGCTCGATCACGTCCAAGGACAGGGAGCGTCCGTTCCCATCGGGGTCGGGCTGGCCGACGATGGTGAGGTCGGCATGGCGCGCATGCTGGGAAACCACGCGCGCGACGTCGCCGATCTGCTGTTCGAGCACGCGCCATTCGAGAGGGACGCCGGCTTTCTCGGCCTTCTTCTTGAGCATGGCGCCCGCCGCATCCACGTGCTTCGCCATCTCGTCGATCTGCTGCTGCCACACCTGCGCGGGGATCTCGGCACCGACGAAAGCCGGAACGATGGCCGCCGCGTTGACGCCAAGCCCGACGAGATGGGCGCCGTGCGCGCGCGCGAGCGCCGCCGCCAGGTCGACGCGCGCCGCTCCGCGCTCCGTGTCGTCGACATGGACCAGGATCGTCTTCAACGCCATTCTCGCTTCTCCCCATCTCGGATGTGCCGCGCCGACGGCGCTTTCGCCCGCGCTCACGAATTGTCGTCTTATCAGTCAAGCCTTGGCAATGAAACATTGATCTGCGTCAAGGTTGACATGGTGCACCCACGCCAGCGACCCTCTCGCCCCTCGCCGCGGCCGATGCCGCGGCGATCGCATGCGCCGGCCAAGGTTTGGGAGGCTGTATGGCCAGGATTCATCCGGTCCTCCTGTCGGGGGGCGCGGGCACGCGGCTCTGGCCCCTCTCGCGCGCCCTCTACCCGAAACAGCTGATGCCGCTCGTCTCCTCCGAAAGCCTCCTCCAGGAGACCGTGCGCCGCGTCGCCGATCGCGCGCGCTTCGCGGAGCCCACCCTCGTCTCCAACGAGGACCATCGCTTCATCATCGCCGAACAGCTGCGCGCGATCGGGATCACGCCCAAGGCGATCCTGCTCGAGCCCGAGGGCCGGAACACGGCGCCAGCGGTCGCGGCGGCGGCCCTTGCCCTCGACGATGCAGACGCGCTCCTTCTCGTGCTCCCCTCCGACCATGTGATTCGCGACCGCGCGGCTTTTCTTGCCACCGTCGAAGGCGGCATCCAGGCGGCCGAGGAAGGGGCGCTCGTCATCTTCGGCGTCGTGCCCGACAAGCCCGAGACGGGCTACGGCTATATCCGGCGCGGCCGGCCCTATGAGCGCGTACGAGGCGCCTACCGCGTGCGCCGCTTCGTCGAAAAGCCCGATGAGCGCCGCGCCGCGCGCTACGTCTCGTCCGGCGACTACTACTGGAACGCCGGCATGTTCCTCTTTCGAGCGCGCGACTATCTCAGCGAGATCGAACGGCTCCAGCCCGCGATGCTCTCCGCCTGCCGCGCGGCGGTCGCGAAGAGCCGGAAGGATCTCGACTTCCTCCGGCTCGACCGGGAGGCTTTCTCGGCCTCGCCCTCGATCTCCATCGACTACGCGGTCATGGAGCACACACAGAAGGCGGTCGTCGTGCCGCTCGATGCGGGCTGGAGCGACGTGGGCGCGTGGTCGGCGCTGTGGGACCTCGGGACCAAGGACGACCAGGGGAACGTCGTCGTCGGGTCGGTGATCGCGGAAGGAACGCGCAACAGCTACCTGCGCGCGGACGCGCGGATCGTCGCGGCGCTCGGGATCGAGGATCTCGTCGTCGTGGCGACGGAGGACGCGGTGCTCGTGGCCACGCGCGAGCGCGCCCAGGACATCCGCGCGATCGTCGAGCGCCTCAAGGCCGAGGGGCGCAGCGAAACCCAGTACCACCCGACCGTCCACCGCCCGTGGGGCACCTACAAGACGGTGGACGCGGGCGATCGCTTCCAGGTGAAGCGCATCACGGTGAAGCCCCATGCGAGCCTCTCGCTCCAGCGCCACCGCCACCGCGCGGAACATTGGGTCGTGGTGAGCGGGGTGGCCGAGGTGACGCGCGGCGACGAGACCCTCCGCCTCGAGGCCAACCAATCGACCTATATCCCCGTCGGCACGGTCCATCGCCTGGCGAACCCGCTCGATGAGCCCCTCCACCTCATCGAGGTGCAGTCGGGCGCCCAATTGAGCGAGGACGACATCGAGCGCCTGGAGGACCGTTATGGGCGGGCCGCGGGGCCGGGGCAGAAGGGTTAATGCCCGGCCATGCCATTCGATCGCTTGAGAGGGTGGGGGAAGCCTCTGTAGAGTAGCCTCGAAGCTCACCCAAAAGACACAGGGCCGGCCCCCGGGTGCCGCGCCTGCCACAAGGAGGTCCCCATGGCCATCGCGCCCAATTCGCCGACCGCCCGCGACATCGCCTATTCCCTCCACCCCTACACGAATCTCGAGACCCACCAGAAGGAGGGCTCCCTCATCATCCGCGAGGGCAAGGGCATCTACGTCTACGACGAGAGCGGCAAGGAATACATCGAAGGCCTCGCGGGCCTGTGGTCGACCGCGCTCGGCTGGGGCGAGGAGCGTCTGGTGGATGCGGCCGTCCGTGTCTTGAAGAAGCTGCCCTACTACCACCAGTTCGCCGCCAAGGCCCACGAGCCCGGCATCGACCTCGCCGAGAAGCTGGTCGGCATGGCGCCGGTGCCCATGTCGAAGGCGTTCTTCACCAACTCCGGCTCCGAGGCCAACGACACGGTCATCAAGATCGTCTGGTACTACAACGCCGTCCGCGGCAAGCCCGAGAAGAAGAAGTTCATCTCGCGCCTGCGCGCCTATCACGGCGTCACGGTCGCGGCGGCGAGCCTCACGGGCCTGCCGCACGTCCACAAGTATTTCGGCCTGCCGATCGAGAACATCCGCCACACGAGCTGCCCGCACTACTACCGCTACGGCCAGGCCGGGGAGACGGAGGAAGAGTTCGCGACGCGCATGGCGGCCGATCTCGAGAAAATGATCCAGGACGAAGGACCTGAGACCGTCGCCGCCTTCATCGCCGAGCCAATCATGGGTGCCGGCGGTGTCCTGACTCCGCCCAAGACCTACTTCGAGAAGGTCCAGGCGGTGCTCAAGAAATACGACGTGCTGTTCGTCGCGGACGAGGTGATCTGCGGCTTCTTCCGCACGGGCAACGCCTGGGGCTCGAACACCTACAATCTCAAGCCCGACATCCTCACCTGCGCGAAGGCGCTATCGTCATCCTACCTGCCGATCGCGGGCGTGATGATCACGGAGCCCATCTTCAAAGAACTGATGAAGGGCAGCGCCGAGGTCGGCAACTGGGGCCACGGCTACACCTATAGCGGCCATCCGGTCTCGTCCGCCGTCGCGCTCGAGACGCTCAAAATCTACGAAGAGCGCGACATCGGCGCCCATGTGCGCCGCATCGCGCCCACCATGCAAAACGGCTTGAGGAAGTTCGCGGACCATCCGCTCGTGGGCGAGGTGCGCGGGACGGGCCTCATCGGCGCGATCGAGTTCGTCAAGAACAAGAAGACCAAGGAGTCCTTCGATCCGAAACAGGGCGTGGCCGCGCAGATGGCCCGCTTCGCGCAGAACCATGGCCTCATCATTCGCGCCATGGGCGACAGCATCGGCGTCTGCCCTCCGCTCGTCATCAAGAACGACGAGTTGGAGGAGCTGCTGAAGCGCTTCTCGAAGGCGCTCGATGACACCCATGAATGGGTACAGGAGAAAGGCTGGGCCTGAGGCGCCGGTCCTCGCATCGCCTGACCAATCGCAGCGGCGCGGTCCATTCGGGCCGCGCCGCTCGCCTATCCGGCCCATGGCCCTGAGCGCGGCGCAAGCGGTCGGCCGCATCGGCGCTCTTTTCAGCGACATCGCGTCCGAGACCAACCTCCTGGCGCCCACCGCCGCGATCGGGGCCGCCCGCGCGGGCGGTCATGTCGCGGAAGAAGCGGCGTTCAAAACACAGATCAGCGATTTTCGGAAAAAATTTACGCTCTTGGGTTAAATCAAGAATGCGTCGCAGTTCGCCCGCGCCCCGCGCGAACTGCCCCAATCCGGCGGCGGAGAGGGACGATCTCCTTTCAATAGAGGCAGGAATCCATGTTCAAATTCAGCAAGAAGAACAGCATTTCAGAGCCCGCTGGCGCTCAGGCCGACGACAAGGCCTTCGAGGCGCAGGCAACGCTCGACGCGCTCAGCAAGTCACAGGCGGTGATCGAATTCACGCCGGACGGCACCATCCTCACGGCCAACGAGAATTTCTGCGCTGCCATGGGCTACGGGCTCCGCGAAATTCAAGGCAAGCACCACAGTATGTTCGTCGATCCCGCCTACACTGCGAGCCCTGAGTACAAGAAGTTCTGGGCTAAGCTCGCGCGCGGCGAATTCGAAGCCACCCAGTTCAAGCGCTTCGCCAAGGGCGGCAAGGAAATCTGGATCGAGGCGTCCTACAACCCCGTCTTCGGGCCGGATGGCCGCGTCTTCAAAGTCGTCAAATACGCGACCGACGTGACCAAGCAGAAGATGGAATACGCCGACCTCCTCGGCCAGATCAACGCGATCAAGAAGTCCCAGGCCGTCATCGAGTTCAACCTGGACGGCACGATCATCACGGCCAACGAAAACTTCTTGAACGCGATGGGCTATACGCTCGCCGAGATCAAGGGCAAGCACCACAGCATGTTCGCCGAGCCCGCCTATGCGGCGAGCCAGGACTACCGCGACTTCTGGGGCAAGCTCAACCGCGGCGAATACCAGGCGGCGCAGTACAAGCGCATCGCCAAGGGCGGCCGCGAGATCTGGATCGAGGCGTCCTACAACCCGATCAATGATTTGAACGGCCGGCCGTTCAAGGTCGTGAAGTACGCAACCGACATCACCAAGCAGATCGCGATGCTTGCCGATCTCAAGAAACTCATCGACCAGAATTTCGGCGAAATCGACTCGGCGATCGAGCGCTCGACCAGCCAGACGAACGACGCGTCGAAGGCCGCGAGCGAGACGGCGCACATCGTCCATACCGTGGCGTCCAGCGCGGAAGAGTTGGCCGCCTCGGTGCGCGAAATCTCCGAATCGATGAACCGCTCCAAGGCCGCCACCGACACGGCATTCAACGAGACCGCGTCGGCCGACCAGGCGACACAGCGTCTGGCCGAAGTCGCCAAGTCCATGGGCGGGATCGTCGAGATCATCCGCGGCATCGCGGGCCAGATCAATCTTTTGGCCCTCAACGCCACGATCGAATCGGCGCGCGCGGGCGAGGCCGGCAAGGGCTTCGCGGTCGTCGCCAGCGAGGTCAAGAACCTGGCCCGGCAGGCCGCCAGCGCGACCGACCAGATCACCAAGGAAATCCAGGGCGTGCAGGCCGTGTCCGATGACGTCGTCAAAGGCCTCAGCGTCATCCGCCAGGCCGTCGAGACCGTGCGCGAGCACGTCGTCGGCACGGCGAGCGCGGTCGAGGAGCAGAGCACCGTGACGCAGAACCTGTCCTCGAGCATGCAGACCACGGCCGAGGCGCTGTCGACGATCAATGGAAGCATGACCGAGATCTCGGCGGCGGTTCACCAGGCAGCCCAGGCCGTCAACACGACCAAGGAAGCGGCCCGGGTGCTCGCCCGATAGCCGCGCACCGGCCGGACACCGTCCGGCCGTCGATCCCACCACACCGACGGGGCGCGGCCTACGGCCGCGCCCCGTCTCGCTTCGTTAAGATCGGCTTGCAAATCCATGCCGGGCCCGCGACTGGGCGGGAGAGAATCGGCCCATTCAGCGCCGCTTCCGCCCCCATTCCCGCCGAACACCGTCCCCGGTCATGATTTTTGATCACAACCTAGCTCAGGAATTAACCAAGCATTCACGGGGAGTCGCTATCAAAGCTCACCACATCGACCCGTAACGGGTCCCATGCGTACGCGCGCTCCGGAGGCAGGAAATGTTGCAAGTAAAGTCGCTTTTTTCGTCCGATAATGACCGCAACGTCGTATCGCTGCAGAAGGCCTCGAAGGTGTCGAGCGAGGCGTTCAAGCAGATGGTCGAGCAGATGCCGATCAACGTCATGATCTGCGACATCTCGACCTTCAAGATCACGTATGCCAACACCTCGAGCGTCGAGACGCTCCGCAAGCTCGAGCACCTCATCCCGGTCAAGGCGGACGATCTGGTCGGTACTTGCATCGACGTCTTCCACAAGGACCCCAGCCATCAGCGCCGGCTCCTGAGCAATCCGAAGAACCTGCCGTACAACGCGAAGATCAAGCTGGCCGACGAGATTCTCGACCTCCTCGTCACCCCGCTCAGCGACAGCCGCGGCAAGTACGTCTCGGCGATGCTGACCTGGACGATCGTCACGGAGAAGGTCAAGGCTGACGCCGACGCGGCGCGCCTCCTCCAGATGGTCAACCAGATGCCCATCAACGTGATGACCTGCGATCCCAAGGACTTCACGATCAACTACATCAACGATACGAGCATCTCGACCTTGCGCACGGTCGAGCACCTGCTGCCCGTCAAGGCGGACAAGCTGCTTGGCCAGTGCATCGACATCTTCCACAAGAACCCCTCGCACCAGCGCCGCCTCCTCGCGGATCCGAACAACCTGCCGTACAAGGCGAACATCAAGCTCGGCGACGAGACTCTCTCGCTCAGCGTCTTCCCGATGCGCGACAAGGACGGGGCGTATATCGGTCCCATGCTGACCTGGGCGGTCGTGACCCAGCAGGTCTCGCTCGCCAAGAACGTTCAGCAGGTCATGGAATCGGTCGCGAGCGCGTCGACCGAGATGGAAGCGACGGCCAGCACGATGGCCTCGGCTGCCGAGCAGGCGAGCCGTCAGGCGACGGCCGTGTCCGCCGCCGCGGAAGAAGCCTCGACCAACGTCCAGACAGTCGCGGCCGCCTCCGAGGAGCTTGCGAGCTCGATCTCGGAGATCAACCGCCAGGTCGTCGAATCGACGAAGGTCGCGCAGAATGCCGCCGACCAGGCCAACCACACGAACGAGACGGTCAAGGGCTTGGCCACCGCCGCGCAGAAGATCGGCGAAGTGGTCAATCTCATCAACGAGATCGCCTCCCAGACCCATCTGCTCGCGCTCAACGCCACGATCGAGGCGGCGCGCGCCGGAGAAGCCGGCAAGGGCTTCGCGGTCGTCGCGGCCGAGGTCAAGACGCTCGCCAACCAGACCGCCAAGGCGACCGAGGAGATCGCGTCACAGATCGGCGCGATCCAGTCGGCGACCAGCGAATCGGTCGAGGCGATCGAGAACATCACCAAGACGATCGCCGAGATCAGCCAGATCTCGACGGTCATCGCCTCCGCCGTCGAGGAGCAGGGTGCCGCGACGCAGGAAATCTCGCGCAACGTCCAGCAGGCTGCGCAGGGCACGCAGGAAGTCTCGAGCAACATCACGGGCGTCACGACCGCCTCCGCCGAGACCGGCAAGTCCGCCCAGTCGGTGCTCGAGGTCGCCGGCGACCTGTCCAAGCAGTCGGAGACGCTGCGCGGCGAGGTCGAGAAGTTCCTCAAGCTCATCGGCGCCTAACGAAACGCCACCGGGAGCCGGGCGCCCGCCCGGCTCCCGACAGCGTCCCCTCCCCCCGCCATTCCCGCGTTCAGGACAGAGTGCGTGCGATGGACTACGAGCACATGTTTCGCGCCGCCGTGGCGCGGGTGAAATCCGAAGGCCGCTACCGCATCTTCGCGGATCTCGAGCGGATCGCCGGCGCCTTTCCTTACGCCATCCACCGCTCGGACGCCGGCACCGCTAAGGTCGTCGTCTGGTGCAGCAACGACTATCTCGGCATGGGCCAGCACCCGGCGGTTCTCTCCGCCATGACCGAAGCGATCGAGCGCAGCGGCGCGGGTGCCGGCGGCACGCGTAATATCTCCGGAACGACGCACGCCCACGTGTTGCTTGAGCGCGAGCTGGCCGATCTTCATCGGAAGGAATCGGCGCTCCTTTTCACCTCGGGCTACATCGCGAACGAAGCCTCGCTCAGCACCATCGCGAACCTCCTCGATGGCTGCGTGATCTTCTCGGATTCCCTCAACCACGCCTCGATGATCCAGGGCATCCGGCACTGCAAGGCCGAGAAGCGAATCTTCCGCCACAACGACGTCGCCCATCTCGAGGAGCTGCTCGCGGCGACCCCGCCCGAGCGGCCCAAGCTCGTGGCCTTCGAATCGGTCTACTCCATGGACGGCGACATCGCGCCGATCGCCGAAATTTGCGCGCTCGCACGCCGCCACGGTGCGATGACCTATCTCGACGAAGTGCACGCCGTCGGCCTCTACGGGCCACGCGGCGGCGGCATCGCGGACCGTGACGGGCTCACCGACCAGATCGACGTCGTCGAGGGCACGCTCGGCAAGGCCTTCGGAGTCGTCGGCGGCTACATCGCCGGGTCCGCCGCGCTCATCGATGCGGTGCGGAGCCATGCGCCCGGACTGATCTTCACGACGGCGCTTCCGCCGGCCATCGCGGCGGGCGCCCTTGCCTCCATCCGCCATCTCAAGTCGAGCGCGGTCGAGCGCGAGCGCCACCAGGAGCGCGCCGCGAACCTGAAGAGCCGTCTCGCCGCCGCGGGCCTGCCTGTCATGGCGTCGGAGAGCCACATCGTCCCCGTCCTCGTGGGCGATCCCCAACGCTGCAAGGCGGTCTCGGACGAGCTTCTCGCGCGGCACCGGATCTACGTCCAGCCGATCAACTTCCCGACCGTGCCCAAGGGCACGGAGCGCCTGCGCTTCACGCCGAGCCCCTTCCATACCGACGAGATGATGGATGCCCTCGTGGGCGCCCTCGCCGAGATTTGGGATCGTCTCGCCCTGCGGCGCGCCGCCTGAGGGGTTTCGCGCGCCCCGCTCCGGCCGCGCCCGGCCTTCGACGCCCCCTTCAGCCCTCGTTAAGGCACGCCTGTTAAACCTATGGAAACACCACTCGCAGCTATGGAGCGAAACGATGAGCACGAGTCTCTACGAGCGCATCGGTGGCGCGCCCGCCGTCGACGCGGCGGTCGATCTCTTCTATCGCAAGGTGCTCGCCGATGAGCGCATCAACAATTTCTTCGACGATGTCGACATGGCACGCCAGCGCGCGAAGCAAGCAGCGTTCCTGACCATGGTCTTCGGCGGACCCAAGGCCTATTCCGGCAAGGACCTCCGCTCGGCCCACGCGCCGCTCGTCGCGAAGGGTCTCAACGAGACGCATTTCATGGCGGTCGCGGAGATTCTTCAGTCGACGCTCGAAGAGCTCGGCGTCGCGAACTCGATCGTGAAGGAAGTGATGGGAATCGCGGCCGGCACGATCAACGACGTCCTCAACCGCTAGTCTCGAACCGCTGCGCCCGGCCATGGCAACGATCACCATTGATGGCCGGGCGTATCCTTGCACGGACGGCGAGTCGGCCCTCGACACGCTGATCGAGGCCGGGGTCGATCTACCCCACTCCTGCAAGAAGGGCACCTGCCTCACCTGCGTCGTGCGCGTCAAGGAGGGCCCAGTGCCGCCCGAGGCGCAGGCAGGCCTTCCCGAGACTCTGGCGGCCGATCGCCATGCGCTGGCCTGCCAGTTGCGGCCAAAGGATGCGATCACGATCGAGCGGGTGGACGATGCCCGCCTCTACGTTCCCGCGACGATCGACAGCATCGAACCCCTCGCCCAGCGCGTCGTCCGCGTGCGCCTGCGGACGCCCGCTCCCTTCGACTACCATGCCGGTCAGTTCGTGAATCTGCGGCGGAACGACGGCCTCGTCCGCAGCTATTCGCTCGCCAGCGTGCCGGGTGAGGACGCCTTCCTCGAACTCCATGTGCGCCGGCAGGACAATGGCGCGATGAGCACCTGGCTCACCCATGCCGCCAAGCCCGGCGACACGATCGAGCTTCAGGGTCCGAACGGCGCGTGCTTCTATGTGCCGGGGCGGCCCGATCAGCCGCTCCTCCTCGTCGGCACGGGGACGGGGGCAGCGCCCCTCATCGGCATCCTGCGCGATGCGCTTGCGATGGCGCATACGGGACCGATCGTCCTCTATCACGGCTCGCGCCATCCGGACGGGCTCTACCTCAACGAGGCGCTCGGCGCGCTCGCCCTTCGTCACCTCAATTTCCGCTATGTCCCGTGCGTGTCCGGCCCGATTCACCCGCGCGGGACCCGGCCAGGCCGGGCGCATGCGGTCGCACTCAAGGACCACGCGTCGTTCAAGGGCGTGCGAGTCTTCGCCTGCGGCCATCCGGCGATGGTTCACGCCTTGCGGCGGCAGACCTACCTTGCCGGCGCCTCGCTCGGCGAGATCCACGGCGATCCCTTCGACCTCCGCGATTTGAGGCGCGCAAATCGCCGAGCCGCGCGCGACCAGAGCAACGCGGCCGCCTCAGCACCGGCGATCGGCATCAGTGCTCCCGCAACCGCAAGTGTCGTCCGCCGCCTCGACCGCTAGCGTGAGGGATCAGGCCGTGCGGCGCGCGCCCGCGAGCGGCGCGGTCCGGACCGAGGCCACGCGGAACGGGCGCATCTCCCCGTCGTGCTCCGTGATCGAGACGTACTCGCCTTCGCGGAAGCCGTGGGAGGCGAAGCGGAAGATCGGCTCGTCGTCATCGACGCCGGGCGCGTAGGAGAACACCCAGCGCCCGCCTTTCGTGCAGAGAAGCACGCCGTGTTCGTCCTCCTCACCCGCCCAGAAACGCCTCACCGAGCATGCGTCCTTGACGTCCTTCCAGCGCTCGATGTCGAGCTGCCCCGAGGCATCGAGCGGAGCCGTAAACTCATAGCCATGGGCCGGGCTGCCGTTCGGGAACTCAGCCGTCCGTGCGAGCTCGAGCCGGATGATCTTGAGAGTCATGTCGCTGTCCTTTCGCCCGGCGCGGGCCCCGCGCCATCGTTTCAGGCGAAAGTGTTGCGCGGACGCGCAAGGCCGGTCGTTGACCTAGCTCAAAGGGCCAGATCAGCCGAAACGCTTGCGCGCCTCGTCGATGCCGGCCGGATCCTGGTGGATGAGCACCTCCGCCCCCGGGAATGCGTCCCGGACCCGGACCTCGACCTCGTCCGCCACGTCATGCGCGCGCAGGAGCGACATGGCCGCGTCCATCTCGATATGGAGCTGGATGAAGACGTCCTGCCCCGAGGCGCGGGTGCGCAAATCGTGCATGTCCAGCACGTCCGGATGCTCCATCACCACCGTACGGATACGCTTGCGCTCGCTTTCCGGGAGCTCGCGGTCCATCAACTGGTCGAGCGACTGGCGCACGATGCCCCAGGCGCTCCACAGGATGTAAATCGCGACACCGAGGCCGAGGGCGGGATCGGCCCAAAGCCAGCCGAACTGGATCGAGAGCACGAGAGCGGCGACGACGCTGAGATTCGCGAGCAAATCGCCCTTGTAATGGAGCCGGTCCGCCTTGATCGCGATCGATCCGGTCCGTGCGATCACGATGCGCTGGAAAAGGACGAGCACGATGGTGAGGGCGATCGACAGGCCCATCACCGCGAAGCCGAGGTCGCCGCTTTCGATTCCGTGCGGCTCGGCGAGGTGGCGTCCGGCCTCGACGAAGAGAAAAACGGCCGAACCCGCGATGAAAGTGGACTGGGCGAGGCCCGCGAGCGGCTCGGCCTTGCCGTGACCGAACCGGTGCTCGCGGTCCGCCGGCGAGAGCGAGTGCTGCACCGCGTAGAGGTTGACGAGGGAGGCTGCGGCGTCGAGCACGGAATCGAGCAGAGTCGCCAGCATGGCGATCGACCCCGTCATGAACCAGGCCACGCCCTTGGCGGCGATCAAGACAAGCGCGACCGACACGGAGGCGATGGTCGCGGCCCGCATGAGCCGGCCATAGCGCGGGAGCTCTCCTGCTTGCGTGTCGATCATGGCGCGCGGGTCGCGGACGCCATCATGGGTAGAGTTTCTCCGTTCGCCAGCCCCCGTCGGTGCGATGGTAGACGAGCCGGTCGTGGAGCCGGAACATGCCGTCCTTCCAGAATTCGATCTCGTCGGGCACGAGCCGGAATCCCGACCAATGCGGCGGGCGCGGCACGCGGCCAAGTCCGAACTTGGCGGTGAACTGCGCGACGCGTTTCTCGAGCTCGAACCGGCTCGGCAGCGGCCGCGACTGTTCGGAGGCCCAGGCGCCGATCTGGCTGCCGCGCTGGCGCGACGCGAAATAGGCGTCGGACTCTTCGGCGGTGGTCTGCTCGATGCGCCCCACCGCGCGCACCTGCCGGCGCAGCGACTTCCAGTGGAAGAGAAGCGCGCCTTGCGGGTTCTCGATGAGCTCCCGCCCCTTGCGGCTTTCGTAGTTCGTGTAGAAGGTGAAGCCGCGCTCGCTCGCATCCTTGAGGAGGACCATCCGCGCCGAGGGGCGCCCCGCCGCCGTCGCGGATGCAATCGTCATCGCGTTCGCGTCGTTCGGCTCGCTGCGTTTCGCCTCCTCGAACCAGGCGTTGAAGAGGGCGATCGGATCGGTCTGGCGTTCGTCATCCATGGTCGGGACTTCGTGGTCGCGGATTTGCGCTGGACAATACTCCATCGCGCGCGCGTTACGACGACCAATCGACCGTGACGCGGCGTTTTCCAAACGCGGTTAAAATGAAAGAATTCCGTCACTTAGCCATGTGATCGGGCGCACTGACGGTGCCATCATTCAGGCGTAATCTTCGCGCATCATTCGCTCCGGTGTCGCATCGAGGCGAATGGGCCGGCCGCAGATCGCGGCTCGGCGACCCCAGCCTAGCATTAACCCTATGAATGTATGGGGAAATCTGCTAAAAGGCCTCGGAGGGGGAGTTCCCACAGGTGAGTCCTTCAGGAGGGACAAGAGGTTTGCCATGAGTCTAGCCAAAGTTGCCTCGGTGGTGGTTATCGCCGGTGCGCTCGTCGCCTGCCAGAACCAGGACGGCAGCGGCGGCATCGGCACGAAGACTGGAATTGGCGCGCTTGGCGGTGCGGCCGGCGGCGGCCTGATCGCGGCGGCAGCCGGCGGCGGCGCCGCGGCGATCGCGGGCGGCGTGCTCCTCGGCGGTCTCCTCGGTGGTGCCATCGGCAATTATCTTGACGACCAAGACAAGCGCACGATGCAGACATCGACCCAGAAGAGTCTGGAGACGACCAAGACCGGCGAGACGACGGCCTGGCACAATCCGGATAACGGCAATGCCGGCACGGTCACGCCGACGCGGACCTACCAGACGGCGGACGGCCGCAACTGCCGCGAGTTCCAGCAGTCGGTCACGGTGGGCGGGAAGACCGAAAAGGCCTACGGCACCGCATGCCGCGACGAAAACGGCAACTGGAAGATCGTCCAGTAACGCAAACGACGGATCGAGGCCCACCGAGTCCCTCAAGGCAGGTGGACCTCGCTCGATGCAAGGGGCGCAGCGCCGTGCTGCGCCCTCGTCGTTTGGAGCCAGGCTTGCCTTTCGATTCGAGGGCGGTATGTATAGGGACGCAGTGGCGCGAAGGGGGACGCGTGAATGACGGATAGGCGCGGCCTGATGGCCGGCAAGCGGGGCCTCATCATGGGCGTCGCCAACGAACGCTCGATCGCCTGGGGCATCGCGAAGACGGTCGCGGCCGAGGGAGCCGAATTGGCGTTCACCTTCCAGGGCGAGGCGCTCGAGAAGCGGGTGCGGCCGCTGGCCTCCTCGATCGGATCGACCATCATCGAGCCGTGCGACGTGACGGACGAGGCGAGCGTGGCGGCGCTGTTCGCGGCCCTCGGCCGCCAATGGGACCGCCTCGACTTCGCGGTCCACGCCATCGCCTTCTCCGACAAGGAGCAGCTCAAGGGCAAGTATCTCGACACGACGCGCGACAATTTCGCGCGCACGATGGAGATCTCCTGCTACTCCTTCACCGAGATGTGCCGCTACGCCGCCCCCCTGATGACCGAGGGCGGCAGCCTCCTGACGCTCACCTACTACGGGGCCGAGCGCGTGATGCCGCACTACAACGTCATGGGCGTCGCCAAGGCGGCACTCGAGGCCAGCGTGCGCTACCTCGCGGCCGATCTCGGGCCCCAGGGCATCCGCGTCAATGCGATCTCGGCGGGCCCCATCAAGACGCTCGCCGCCTCCGGCATCGGCGACTTCCGCCACATCCTGCGCTGGAACGAGCTCAACTCGCCCTTGCGGCGGAACGTGACGACCGACGAGGTCGGCGGCTCGGCGCTCTACCTTCTCTCGGATCTCGGCAGCGCCGTCACCGGCGAGACCCACCATGTCGACAGCGGCTACAACATCATCGGCATGATGGCGGTCGACGCGGCATCCGAAGTCTCGGCGATGCTCGCGGACTTCAACCCGAAATCCTAGGATCCCCGATCCAAGGAGCCGCGCTGTCCTCATGGTTCGCCAGGCTCACCATGAGGCCCTGATCCCGAGCCTGTCGAAGGATAGGGGCCATGGCGCGGCAATGGGCCGATAAGGGCGGTTGATGGCAGGCAACAGTTTCGGCCATCTCTTCCGGTTCACGACCTGGGGCGAAAGCCACGGCCCCGCGATCGGCTGCGTCGTCGACGGCGCGCCGCCGCGCCTCCCTCTCGCCGAATCCGACATCCAGCATTGGCTCGACCGCAGACGCCCTGGCCAGTCCCGCTTCACGACCCAGAGGCGCGAGCCCGACACGGTGCGCATCCTTTCGGGCGTCTTCGACGGCGTCACGACCGGCACGCCGATCGCGCTTCAAATCGAGAACGTCGACCAGCGCTCGAAGGACTATGCGGACATCAAGGACACGTTCCGCCCTGGCCACGCCGACTACACCTACTGGGCGAAATACGGCGTGCGCGACTATCGCGGCGGGGGCCGGGCCTCGGCGCGCGAGACGGCCTCACGCGTCGCCGCCGGCGCCGTCGCCCGGACGATCCTCGCTCAAGCCTTCGGCCCCGCCTTCCGCATCCGCGGCGCGCTCGTCCAGATGGGGCCGCACGCGATCGACCGCGCGCGTTGGGATTGGGATGCGGTCGAGGCCAATCCCTTCTGGTGCCCCGATGCCGGAGCGGCCAAGGCGTGGGAAGGCTATCTCGACGAGGTGCGCAAGGCCGGCTCATCGGCCGGCGCCGTCATCGAAGTGGTGGCCGAAGGCGTGCCCGCGGGGCTCGGCACGCCCATCTACTCGAAGCTCGATGCCGAGCTCGCGAGCGCCATGATGAGCATCAACGCGGTCAAGGGCGTCGAGATCGGCAGCGGCTTCCGCGCGGCATCCACCCCCGGCGAGGAGGCGCATGACGAGATGCGGATGAAGGGCGGCAAGGTCACGTTCCTTTCGAACCACGCGGGCGGGATCTTGGGCGGCATCTCAACGGGCCAGGACGTCGTGGTGCGCTTCGCCGTCAAACCCACGAGCTCGCTCCCGATCGCCAAGCGCGGCGTCAGCGCCGCGGGCGAGGACGTCGAGGTGCGCACGACGGGACGGCACGACCCCTGCGTCGGCATCCGCGCCGTTCCCGTGGGTGAGGCCATGATGGCCTGCGTGCTCGCCGACCAGTGGCTCCGCCACAAGGCGCAGTGCACGTGAACACACGGGCGGGCGTGTCGCCACGGCGGAAGCCGACAGTGCGCGCGGCGATCACTTGTAAGACGATATAGCGAAGGATCACGATGCCCCAGCCGAAACACATCATCGCGCTCAAGCTGCCGAAAAGCCCGAAGCTCGATCCGGAGATGCGCGCCTACTTCAAGCTGTGCCGGGAGAAGCTCGGCTTCGTGCCGAACGTGCTGACCGCCTACACGCTCCGGCCCGAGAAGCTCAAGAACTTCGTCGCGACCTACAACACGCTCATGCTCGGCGACTCGAAACTCTCGAAGCTCGAGCGCGAGATGATCGCCGTCGTCGTCTCCTGCGTGAACCACTGCTACTACTGCCTCGTCGCCCACGGCCAGGCGGTCAGACGCCTCTCGGGCGATCCGGAGCTCGGCGAGATGCTGACCAAGAACTACCGGGTCGCGAAGCTCTCGCGCCGCCACCGCGCCATGCTCGACTTCGCCTGGAAGCTGACCGAGACGCCGTCCAAGGTCGATGACAGCGACCGCGAGGCGCTGCGCAAGGCCGGCTTCGGCGAGGAGGAGATCTTCGACATCTGCGACGTCGCCGGCTTCTTCAACGCATCGAACCGCATGGCGACCGGCCTCGACATGATGCCCAACCCCGAATACCACAAGGCGGATCGCTGATCCCTACCGCCTGAACACGGCCGCGAGTTCGATTCGAGGCGACCAGAGGAACTGGTCGACGGGCACGATGCGCGCGAGCGTGTAGCCGCCGTCGGCGAGAATCCGCGCATCGCGCGCGAAGGTCTGCGGCTCGCAGGAGACAGCGACGATGACGGGCACGCGCGAACGCGCGAGCGACTCGGCTTGCGCACGGGCACCCGCGCGCGGCGGGTCGAACACGACCGCATCGTAAGCGTTGAGCGCATCGGGCGGGAGCGGCGAGCGGTCGAGGTCGCGCATGGCGGTCGAGACCGCGCGGCGCTTCGCGGCCTTGGCTGCCGCATCGAGCGCGCCGATGAGGGCGCCCGCGCCGTCGACCGCGTGGACGGAGGCACCCGCGGCGGCAATGGGAAAGGTGAAGGTGCCGCAACCCGCGTAGAGATCGGCCACGCGCTTCGCCCCTTGGACGCCGTCGAGCACGACGTTCACGAGATCGCGTTCGCCCCCCTCCGTCGCCTGAAGGAAAGCGCCGGCCGGGACGGCGACGGCGACATCGGCGAAGCGAATGGTGGCGGGCCGGCGCTCGATGATCGTCTCGGCGCGCGACTCTTCGGGATGCCGGCGCGACAGGCGCGCGAGATCGAGCGTCTCGGCGAGTTCGGTCAAGCGCTTCCTGGCGCCCTGGCCGAAGGCCGCGGTCGTGACGAGCAGCACGTCGAGCCCGAACCCGAGCGCGTTGATGACGACCTCGGCGCGCTCGCCCGGCGTGAAGAGAAGGCGGAGGGTGCGGCGCAAAGGCTCGAGCGCCGCGACGATCGCGGACTCGAGGACGGGACACTCATCGAGGCCGACGACGCGGTGCGTGCCGCGTTCATTCAAGCCAAGAAGCAGGTCGTCCGCCCGCCTCACCGCGGTCAGGTCCGCGCGCCGTCGCGTGCCTTGCACGGCCGGGCGAAGCGCCTCGACGCCCTCGGTCGGCAGCCCGCGGCGCGCGAGCGCATCGATGACGAGCTGGCGCTTCCACGCGCGGTAGTGTTCGTCGTCGAGATGCTGGAGCGCGCAGCCGCCGCAAAGACCGAAGTGCCGGCAGGCGGGCTGCCCCCGCCCGGGCCCCGGCGCGACGATGCGGAGAAGGCGCGCGCCGTAGGCCTCGTCGCGCTTCTCGCCGAGGCGCGCCACGATCCGGTCGCCGGGAACGGTGCAGGGCACGAAGATTCGCGTGCCCTCGACGGTCGCGATGCCGTCGCCGCGCGCGCCAATCGTCTCGATCGTGGCCTCGACCTCGTGGCGCATCAGGGGCGCTTCCGCGCGGCGACGAGGAATTCCTTGTTGCCTTCGCCACCGAGGATCGGGCTGTCGATGATGCCTTCGACCTGCCAGCCTGCCTCGTCGAGCCAGGTGCCGATGCGCTCGCAGACTTCGGCGTGAAGCGCCGGCTCGCGCACGATGCCGCCCTTCCCGACCTTGCCCTTCCCCACTTCGAACTGCGGCTTGATGAGGGCGACGAGACGGGCGCCCGGGGCCGCCAGCGCGAGCGCCGCCGGCAGCGCCACTTCGAGCCCGATGAAGCTCACATCGGCGGTGATGAGCGACGGCGCGTCCGGCACGAGCGCGCGCGAGAGGTGCCGGACGTTTGTGCCTTCGAGCACCACGACGCGGCTATCCTGGCGGAGTTTCCAGGCCAGCTGGCCGCGCCCCACATCGACCGCGTAGACGCGCGTGGCCCCGCGCTCGATCAACACGTCGGTGAAGCCGCCGGTCGATGCGCCGATGTCGAGGCAGACGAGGCCGGCGGGGTCGATCGCGAAATGGTCGAGCGCGTGGGCGAGCTTCACCCCGCCGCGCGACACCCAGGGATGGTCGGCCCCCCGGACCTCGAGCGTCGAATCCTCGGCGACCGGCTGGCCCGGCTTCTCGACGCGCTGACCGTCGGCGAAGACAGTGCCGGCAAGAATGAAGGCCTGGGCGCGCTCGCGCGAAGGCGCCAAGCCCCGCGCCAGCACCGCGGCATCCGCGCGCACCCTGCCCTTGCGCAATCCCGTCTTCGCGCCCTTCCCAGCCATGGCGCGCATTCTCGCAGCGGCGGCAGTAAAAGACGACGGCCGGGGTTGGCAGGGCCCCAATGCGAAACGGCGGCCCGAGGCCGCCGTTTCCCTTGTCCGTCGCCCACGGGGCGAAGGGATCAGGCGCGCACCGATCCGCTCAAGGCCGACTGGCCCAGGGCCGTGAGCACGCTCGAGACGATGCCCTTCGCGGTGAGGCCCGCCATCTCGATCTGCTTCTCCGGCTTGTCGTGCTCGAAGAACACATCGGGCAGGCACAGCGGCCGCACCTTGAGGCCGTTCTCGAGGAGCCCGTCATGGGCGAGGAAATGGAGCACATGGCTGCCGAAGCCGCCGATCGAGGCTTCCTCGACGGTGATGAGGACTTCGTGCTCGCGCGCGAGACGCCGCACGAGATCCGTGTCGAGGGGCTTCGCGAACCGCGCATCCGCGACCGTCGTCGAGAGTCCGCGCGATGCGAGATCGTCGGCCGCCTTGAGGCACTCGGCGAGGCGCGCGCCGAAACTCAAGAGCGCGACCTTGGTCCCTTCGCGCATGACCCGGCCCCGGCCGATGGGCAAGGCCGTTCCGGCCGCGGGCAGCTCGACGCCGACGCCCTCGCCGCGCGGATAGCGGAAGGCGCTGGGCCGGTCGTCGATCTCGACCGCGGTCCTGATCATGTGGACGAGCTCCGCCTCATCCGCCGCGGCCATCATGACCATGCCGGGCAGGCAGGAGAGATAGGTCACGTCGAAGGAGCCGAAATGCGTCGCCCCATCGGCGCCGACGCAGCCCGCCCGGTCGATCGCGAAGCGCACTGGCAGCTTCTGGATCGCCACGTCGTGCACGACCTGGTCGTAGCCGCGCTGGAGGAAGGTCGAGTAGATCGCGGCAAACGGCTTCATGCCCTCGCAGGCAAGGCCAGCGGCGAAGGTCACCGCGTGCTGCTCGGCGATGCCGACGTCGAAGGTGCGGTCGGGGAAGCGCTTGCCGAAAAGGTCGAGGCCGGTGCCGTCCGGCATGGCGGCCGTGATGGCCACGATCTTCTCGTCCTTCTCGGCTTCCTTGATGAGGGCTTCGGCGAACACCTTCGTGTAGGTCGGCGCCTTGGGCTGCGCCTTCACTTGCGCGCCCGTCACGATGTCGAACTTGGCGACACTGTGGCCCTTGTCGGCCGAATGCTCGGCGGGACCGTAGCCCTTGCCCTTCTTGGTCACGATGTGGACGAGAATGGGCCCCGGCTCTTCCGCGTCGCGCACGTTGCGGAGCACGGGCAGGAGGTGATCGATGTCGTGGCCGTCGATGGGCCCGATGTAGAAGAAGCCCAGCTCCTCGAACATGGTGCCGCCGGTCACGAACCCGCGCGCGTACTCCTCCGCGCGGACGGCCGCGTTTTCGATGGCCTTGGGGAACTTCTTCGCGAGCTCGCGCCCGAGATGGCGGATCGAGCGGTAGGGCTTGGACGAAACCAGGCGCGAAAGGTAGTTGCTGAGCGCCCCAACCGGCGGCGCGATCGACATCTCATTGTCATTCAGGATGACGATCAGCTTGGTGTTGCGGGCACCGGCATTGTTCATGGCCTCGTAGGCCATGCCGCCGCTCATAGCACCGTCGCCGATGACGGAGACGACGTTCTTCTTCCGTCCGCTCATCTCGGCGCCGACGGCGAAGCCCAAGCCCGCCGAAATCGAGGTCGAGCTATGGGCGGCACCGAAGGGGTCGTAGATGCTCTCCGAGCGGCGGGTGAAGCCGGAGGGTCCCCCCGCCTGGCGGATCTTGCGGACGCCTTCTCGTCTTCCCGTAAGAATCTTATGGGGATAGCACTGATGGCTCACATCCCAGATGAGAATATCGTCAGGCGTGTTGAAGACGTGGTGCAACACCACGCTCAGCTCGACCACCCCGAGACTCGCGCCGAAATGGCCACCCACGCCCGAGACGGCCTCGATCGTGTCGGCGCGAAGTTCCTCGGCCAACTGCTTCAGCTGGTCGGTGGACAAACCCTTGAGATCCGCCGGGCTCTTGATGGTATCGAGCAACGGCGTCCGGTTGCTGATTGCGCTCACGGCAAACTCCCCTCAGGCCCGTCGTTCGACGACGAAGCGCGCCACTTTGCCTAGAAGGTCAGCCTTTTCCGCAAATAAATCAAGCTGTTTGACCGCCCGGTCGGCCAGGGAGGAGGCCCTGCGCCTCGCCTCCTCGGCCCCTAAAATCGACACAAAGGTGCCCTTTCCGGCCGCCTTGTCCTTACCCACCTTCTTGCCCACCTCGGCCTCGGTCCCCTCCTCGTCGAGGAGGTCGTCGGCGATCTGGAAGGCGAGACCCAGGTCCCGCGCATAGTCCCTGAGGGCCTGGCGGGCCGCCGGGGGGGCCTGGCCGAGGATGGCCCCCGCCTCGCAGCTGAAGCGGAAGAGCGCCCCCGTCTTCAAGGCCTGGAGGCGGGTGATGGCATCGAGGTCGAGGCGCATGGTCTCGGCCTGGAGGTCGAACATCTGCCCGCCGACCATGCCCTCGACCCCGATGGCGCGGGCAAGGTTGAGGACGAGGTCGGACCGTACGGCCGCGTCTGGATGGGTTCTCTCCTCGGCAAGCACCTCGAAGGCGAAGGTGAGCAGACCGTCGCCCGCGAGGATCGCCGTCGCCTCGTCGAACTGGATATGGGTCGTGGGCTTGCCGCGCCGGAGATCGTCGTCGTCCATGGCCGGCAGGTCATCATGGACGAGCGAATAGCAGTGCACGTACTCCGCCGCGGCCGCGGCACGCAGCGCCCGCTCGCGGGGCACATCGAACAGCTTCGCCGTCTCGAGGACGAGGAAAGGCCGCAACCGCTTGCCGCCGTTGAGGGTCGCGTAGCGCATGGCCTCGACCACGCGCGCCTCGGGCCCCGTCAGTTTGGGCAACAACTCGGCCAGCGTACGGCTCACCGCCTCGGCCGCCTCCCCGAGCGCCGCCTCCAATTGTCTCGCCATGGAACCTCAGTCGGTATCCGCCGGTTCGGTCCCGACCGCGCCGTCGGGACCCAAGGTGATCCGCTCGACCTTGGCCTGGGCCTCGCGGAGCTTGGCCTCGCAGTGCCGCTTCAAGGCGGCCCCCCGCTCATAGGCGCGGATCGAATCGTCGAGCTTGCCCTTGCCGGCCTCGAGCTTCTTCACGATCGATTCGAGCTCCTCCAAGGCCGCCTCGAAGCTCAATTTCGCGATATCAGGCGGGATGGGGGAAGCGGTCATGTCTCGTCCGTCGGGGGTTCGAGCCGGAGTTTAGGGACGCGCGAGGAGCGGAGCAAGCAAGGGTGGCTAAGCCGCCATCAGCGCACGCACGTGGGAAGCGGCCGATTCGGCGAGGGCCTCGAGGTTGTAGCCGCCCTCGAGCGTCGAGACGAGGCGGCCCTGGCACCGCCGCGCAGCGAAGGAAGCGAGCTGCTCCGTCGCCCAACCGTAGTCCTCGGTCGTGAGATTGAGATTGGCCAAGGGATCATCGGCATGGGCATCGAAGCCGGCCGAGATGAAGAGGATGTCGGGGCCGAAGGCTTCGAGCGCCGGGACCACGCCCGCCTCGATCGCGGGCCTGAACTCCGCCGACCCGGCGCCGGGCGGCAGCGGAAGGTTGAGGATGTTGTTGGCGACGCCGCGCTCGTGGAGCGCGCCGGTTCCCGGATAGAGAGGCCATTGATGGGTCGAGGTATAGAACGCCGCGGGATCGCGCTCGAACGCGGCTTGCGTGCCGTTGCCATGGTGGACATCGAAGTCGACGACCGCGACGCGCGCGAGGCCGTGACGCGCGCGGGCATGGTAGGCGCCGATCGCGACGTTGTTGAAAAGGCAGAATCCCATCGCGCGGTTGGGCTCGGCATGGTGACCCGGCGGGCGCACGGCGCAGAATGCGTTCCGCGCCTGGCCCGCGGCGACAGCATCGACGGCGGCGCAGACGGCGCCCGCCGCGCGGAGCGCCGCCTCGCCCGAGCCCGGCGACATCACCGTATCGGCATCGATGCGCGCGCGGCCCGCATGCGGCACCGCGCCGAGGAGCCGCTGGACGAAGAGTGCCGGATGCACGAGTTCGATCTGCCGATCATCGGCCCGCGGCGCCTCGCGCCGCTCGAGCGCGGCAAACTCCGGACCTTCGAGCGCCTTCAGGATCGCCTCGAGCCGCGCCGGCCGCTCCGGGTGATGCGGACCCGGATCGTGATCAAGGCAGGCGGGATGCGTATAGAGGAACGTGGTCATGGCCCCTCGCCCTTCTCGAGGACGAAGACGTAGACGCCGTCCTCCTCGCGCTGCTCGAGGAGACGGTGGCCGGTCGCCTCGGCGAAGGCCTGGAAATCCTTGACCGCCCCCGGATCGGTCGCCAGCACTTCGAGCGCGTCGCCCTTGGCCATGGCGCGAAGCGCCCGCCGCGCCTTCAAGACCGGCAGCGGGCAGTTGAGGCCCTTGGTGTCGAGGATCGTCCGGGTTGCGCCGTTCACGTGCCAAATTCCGCGAGGGAGCGCGATCATAGGCGCTGGGTCCAACGGGAACAATCGATGACCTCGGCTGTCAAGGCAGCATCCGAGGAGTCCCTCGCGAAGACGCTCGGCCGCGCCTCAAATTGTCCCGCTTGACCCGTGCGTGGCTCAGTTTGGATGAGCCCGAAACGAACCGGGGTGTTGGCCGATGGCGAACCTGATCACCCTGCTGCGGTTTCTCCTTCTCTTCGTCCTCGCCGGCTTGGCGGTCCGCGCGGCGCCGGTCGCGCGCGCACTCGCCATGGACGCCACCGCCGCGACCGAATGCGCGCTAGGGGCTCGCGCTTGTGCCCGGATAGGCGCTGACGAGGAGCTTCGCATGGCCGCGATAGGCCTCGAGGGCGACCTTGGCTTCCTGCGCGCGCCCCGCCTCGGCCTCGGCTTTCACCTGAGTCATGTCCTCGATGAGTTGCGCGGCAATCTTGGCGACGTCCGGCCGGTCCGGGCGGCGTGCGAGGCCGGTCGCGGGATTGCGGTTGTCGAAACGCCGCGCGATGCGCGCGAGGTCGAAATTGACTGTGTCGGCGATGAGCACCGCGGCAGGCCGGTCGCCGGTGGCGATCGCGCGGTCGAGCGCCGCGACATAGGACGCGACTTCGCTCATCTCGCTCTGGCGCGTCACGGGCTCGAACGGCTCCTCCCCATCCCCGACCGCCCGCACATAGGCCGCGAGGTCCGCCTTCTCGGCGCGCGAGAGCTTGAGCGCGAAGGTCCGGTCGAAGTGATCGATCGCCGCCTCGATCGTGTCGTAGCGTCCGTCATGGAAGTACGGAGCCGTGAAGTCGACATTGAGAAGGGTCGGCGTCTTGAAGACACCGCCGCTGCCGACGTCGTGGCGCCGACCGTCTGTAAAGAGGGCGTCTGGCACGTGGCAGCTCGCGCAACTCTTGCCGCCCATGGCCGCCAAGGGCTTGGCGAAAAGCGCCTCGCCGCGGCGTTCGGCCGCGCTGACCGTGCCCGTGAGCCGCCCGAGCGTGTCGAGCCTGAGGTTGGGCAGGAACTCGAACTGGTCCATGTAGGCGACGAGCGCATCGAGGATTCGCGGATCGGGCTCGGGGCCGGCGAACTCGTTCACGATCACGTGGCGCGTGAACTCGCGGAGCGAGCCGATCCGGCCGTCGCGCCCGTAGGGGCCCAAATAGCGGATGCCGCGGAGGCTCGGGATGTCAACGTGGTTCTGGACGCCGTCATCCTGGACGGGATTGAAGAACGCCGTCGTGGGATCGAGCCCACCGTGGCGCACCGACACGCCGGGGATGAAGAAGCGCTGATTGACGTCGCCGTTCGTATGGCAGGTGTCGCAGGAGAGGCCAGCTTCCCGCGCCTTCGCGCCGAACAGCAAGGGCGAGCTGAAGGCCGTGTTGCCGAGCGCCACCATGTAGGACTGGCGTCCGCCCGCCGCTTCCGCGCCCAGCACCTGGCGCGGCTGCTCGCGCCGGTCGAGGCCGAAGTCGGTCCCATCCGGCATGCCGGGAGCGGCCATGTCGATCGCGCCGACCGACGCCGCGAACAACGCGATCAGCGCGGCGATCCCGGCCACGCGCAGAAAGCGTCGGCTCATCCATCCCATGGTCGTCATCGCATCGTCCTCCTCAGAATTTCTTCTCGTAAGTGAGAAGAACGCCGACGGTGTTGAGAGTCGCCGCCTGGACGCGCTCGTGCTTGTAGCCGGTCGTGAATTTGAGGCCGTCGAGAAGCGGCACGGCGCTCTTGAGAAGCGCGCCCAAATCGTAGTCGACGGAGAATCCAGCCAGGTGGTCGACGAAGCGCGTGTCGTCCTCGCGGTTGCGCGTCGGCCGCACCGTCGCATAGGCCGCCGCCGCCCAGCCTCGGCCCAACTCCAAGCCGAGACCCGCCGTGTAATAGTTCGTGCGCACGTCGGAACCGCCCTGGTTGCGGATGCGCGCGAATTCGAAGATGGGCGTCATGGTGATGCGCGAGGTGATGGGCAGCTCCCACTGGAGGCCCGCGACGAAATCGTGCTCGTTCAGCTGTGTCGTCGGGTCAGCGCCGTCCTCGCCCGGGATCGTGCCGCCGCGCTGGAGCGCGAGACCGATGTTGTAGGAGAAGCCGTCGAGGCCCGGGACATCTCCGCCTGTGAGCGCGATCGCATAGTTGTTGAGCCGGCCGGTGTTGCTGACGCCGCCGTCCTCGGGCTTGAGGTCGGAGGGACGCAGCACGTTCGGATCGCTCGCCCGGGGACGCGAGAAGAACGACTTGCTGAGGAACGAGGTGTCGGCCACGAACAGCTCGCCCGAGAGGACATGCTTGCCGAGCCAGGGAATTTCGACCGCAAGACCGATGCCGTCCTTCTCGACGATCTCGTAATCCTCGGCGAAATCCGTGCCGTAGAGACCCGGCGCCGCGTCCCAGGCGAGGCCGAAGCGGGGATGGATCTTGCCGCCATAGACCCGACCGGGCTCCGCCGAGAGCGTCACGTAGAGCTGCTCGAAGAAAAGGCCCTCCGCCGCGAACGCGCTGTTCGTGTCGACGGAGCGGACCTGTTCGGCCTTCAAGAGCCCGTTGATCGAAAGGTGCTGGCCGAAATTCGCGAACCACTCGAACTCAGGTTCCGTGAAAAGGTTGTTGAACGGTCTCACGCCATTGGCGGTGTTGAGCGTCTGGTCGCTCTGGAGCGTGAGCGTCAGTTTGCCGCCGACGACGACCGGGTGTTCGACGCTCGCCGGCGGAACTTCCTCCTGTTCGGGCCGCAATTCGCTGGGAACAGGGCTCCTGACCGTGCCCATCAGGGGATCCGCGGCGGCAGGAATTGCCGGCGACGCGGTCGCGAGCACCACGAAGACGGCGCCGGCACGAAGGCGAGAAAAAGTCCGGGCTGGGTCCGCGCGATCGCCATACGCCGCCGCGCGCACACGTCGAGAGTCGCACATTCTTGCGTCATCCGATTTCAGAGTTTCGGGGAAGGAGTGCTGCGCCACGCGACACAGGCGCGCGGCGCGAACGCGCTCAGTTCGCGAGGGCCTTGACCCGGTCCGCCGCGCCCTGCACCTGCGAGACGCTCCGTGTCGGTTTCGCGGGCGGTTCGAGCGCGGGGAAGGCGCTCAGCGCCAGCTGAATCTCCTTCGCGATCGCGGGCGCCTGCGGGCCGAGGAGATCGGCCTGGGCGCGCGCGTAGGCATCGGCGTAGCGCGCGAACCCCATGGCATCGTGGTATTCCACCGTGTTCACGATGCGGCCCTTGTCGAGCGATTCGCCGAGATCGCCGGCCGCCGCCTCGATCATCACCGCGACGCCCAGGATCGCGAACCGCCGCGAGCGCTGCATCTCGGCCGGAATCGTCTTCCGCAATCCGTCGATCTTCTTGATGACGTCGTCATAGGCGGCACCCGTCGCCGCATCCCTCGGCGCGGCCTTCGCGCGCCGCTCGAGGTCCTGGAGCTCGCGCTCGAACTCAGGGTACTTCCGCTCGGCGAAGACAGGCTTCAAGTAGTCATAGATCTCGCGAACCGGATGCCCGAAATGGGGCAATGCAGCCTTCTGCATGTTGGCGTCGAGGAGGGCCTTGCCGATCATGAGATGCCCTTCCATGAGGCCGAGCTTCTCGAAGAGATCGAGATTGTCGTCGCCGGCCGTCGCGGCAGAGCTTCCGTCCGCAAGCTGCGCACTGGACGCCATGCGCAGCATCTCTCCCGAGCCCGCCACCTGCACCAGATGCGTGCGCTGCTCCGGCCGCATGCCATGGCAAACGACAGCCGCCTCGGCGCGCGCCGCCCCACCGAGCGCCTCCCGCTTGACCGAGAGAAAATCCCCCACCACCACAAGCGCGAAAACCCCGGCCGCCGTCGACAGGATGATGCGTCCCCTTAAGCCTTTCACCGTTGCCCCCATCGCGAATGAGAATCATTACTATTCGCATAATAGAAAAATCGACAAGGCCGCGCAAGCCGGCTTCGGAGCCTGGCTTGCCATGCCGATGCCCCCCTCTCCACGGCTGGTGTTTGGCCCTCACACGCCGGATACGGATCATCCGCGCGGAGGCCGGGACCGGTGGGCTGCCCTCACGGCATCGGCTCCCAACCGTGGGCGCACGCGTTCCGACGCGTGCCCTGCATTCGGCGGGGCGGAAGCGATTCAACACGGTATTTCATAGCGATAGGACGGAGTCGAAACTAAATGCAACTAATAACCATTTACATTTTTCTGAAACTCACGTCACAATTTGGCGCGGCCCAGCGAGCAGCGGCTCGCCAACCCGAGGGCGGCCACGTGTTGCGAATGACGACCAGGTCGATGCGCGCTTTGCGACTTTGGATCGCTGTCCTCCTGGCGTGCCTGCCCTATGCGTCCGCGGGCATCGCCGCGGAGCCGATCGAGATCACCATCACGATCCGCAATCACCGGTTCGAGCCGGACACCGTCGAGGTGCCGGCAGGACAGGAGATCAAGCTCCTCGTGACCAACGCCGATTCGACTCCCGAGGAATTCGAGAGCGTCGGACTCAAGATCGAGCGCGTGATCCGTCCCGGCCAGACAGCGGAATTCCGATTGCGTCCCCTGCTCGCGAACCGAAACTACAAGTTCTTCGGGGAGCACCATCCGAAGACGGCGCAGGGACAGCTGATCGTCAAGTGATCGAGACCGCCATCATCGTCTTTCGCGAGGCGCTCGAGATCGCCATCGTCGTTGCCTTGCTGCTGGCGGCGACGAAGGGCGTGAGGGGCCGGTGGATGTGGCTGGGCGTCGGGCTCGCAGCGGGTGTCGCGGGCTCGTGCGTCGTCGCATATTTCGCGGACGTCATCGCGGGCAGCTTCGCAGGATCGGGCGAGGACGTTTTCAACGCGGTCGTCTTGCTGCTGACGGCCATCATGGTTGCGTGGACGATCGCGTGGATGCGCCGCCACAGCGCTGAGATCGCCATGACGGCGCGCGAGACGGGCGCGCGCATCCGCAGCGGCGATGCGCCGCTCTACATCTTCGCGACGACCGTCGCCATCACCGTCCTTCGCGACGGCTCCGAGCTTGTGGTCTTCCTCGCGGCCCTCCGCCTCGCGGGCGAGGTGTCTTCTGGCAACATCGCCGGCGGATTCGTGCTCGGCATCGCCGGGGGAATCGTCACGGGCACGCTCCTCTACGGCGGCGTGATGTGGACCCGGCTTCGCTCGGTGTTCACCATGATCACCGTGCTCCTGGCCTTTCTCGCGGCCGGCCTTGCCGCGCAGGCTGCGGCCTTCTTCGTCTCGAGCGGCTGGCTGCCGCCGCTTCTCGATCCGCTCTGGGACATGTCGTCGATTCTGGACAACGATTCGGTCGGAGGGCGATTCGCGCATTCGATCTTCGGCTACGTCGCGCAGCCGAGCGGAATGCAGGTGCTGGCCTATCTCGTCATGCTGAGCGTGGTGTGCTGGTTCGGATTGCGCCTCCCCGCCGCGCGCCACGCATCGGCCGGAGGCAAAGAGTAGAGAGTAGAAGGCGCGGGCCGCCCGCTTGCCGCGCCGCTGATTGACACGCATCGGCATCTATACGACCTTGCCCTGCGTCCGCCCGGCCACGGTCCCGCCGACGCGGCGCGGACCGGGGGCATGGCGTGACGGACACCACGGACATCATCGTCGAGCAGCCGAAACCCGGCGTCGAACTCATCCGCCTCAACCGCCCGAAGGTGCTGAACGCGCTGCGCTCCCAGCTTCTCGAGGAGCTGGTCGCGGCCTTGATGCGCGCGCGCGAGGACGAGGCCGTCCGTGCCGTCGTGCTGACCGGCAACGACCGGGCCTTCGCCGCCGGCGCCGACATCAACGAGATGGCGGATCTGAATTTCGTCCAGGTGCTCCGCCTCGACAAGCGGAGCGGCTATTGGCAGGCCGTGCGGCAGTTCCCGAAGCCGCTCGTGGCCGCCGTCAACGGCTTCGCCCTCGGCGGCGGCTGCGAGCTCGCCATGCACGCCGACATCATCGTCGCCGGCGAGAGCGCGCGGTTCGGCCAGCCCGAGATCAACCTTGGCATCATCCCGGGCGCTGGCGGGACCCAGCGCCTGACGCGCGCCGTCGGCAAGTCGCTCGCCATGCGCATGGTGCTGACGGGAGAGATGATCGACGCGCGCACCGCACTCGCCGCAGGACTCGTGGCCGAAGTGACGCCCCCGGAATTGACGCTCGACCGCGCCATCGAGATCGCGGAGACGATCGCCTCGAAGCCGCCCGTCGCCGTCCGCTTGGCGAAAGAAGCCGTGCTCAAGGCCGAGGAAATGACGCTCGAGGCGGCGCTCGACTACGAGCGCAAATCCTTCGCCATGCTGTTCGCGACGGAAGACCGCCGCGAGGGCTTGAAGGCGTTCGTCGAGAAGCGCAAGCCCGAATTCAAAGGACGCTGATCCGTGACTTACGAGACGATCTTTTTTGAACGGACCGACGCGGTCGCGACGCTCACGCTCAACCGCCCTGATCGCCTCAACGCCTTCACCGCCAAGGTGCACGAAGAGGTGCGCGCGGCGCTGCGGACGGTGGCGGAGGACGACGCTATCCGCACCCTGGTCCTCACTGGCGCCGGTCGCGGGTTTTGCGCGGGCCAGGACCTTCAGGAGGTGCGCCCGTCGGACGGCGATGCGGGCCGCGACTTGGGCCAGCGGCTCGACCGCAACTACAACCGCCTCATCCGCACGATCCGCGCGCTTCCGAAACCCGTCATCGCTTCCGTCAACGGCGTCGCGGCGGGCGCTGGCGCCAACCTGGCCCTGGCCTGCGACATCGTGATCGCGGCGCGCGGGGCGAGCTTCATCCAGGCCTTCGCCCGCATCGGCCTCGTGCCCGATTCGGGCGGCAGCTATTTTCTGCCGCGCCGCGTCGGCACCGCGCGCGCGACGGCGCTCTTCATGTTGGGCGATTCCGTCACGGCCGAGGAGGCGGTGGCCTCCGGGATGATCTGGCGGTGCGTCGATGATACGGCGCTCGCGGCCGAGACCGGCACGCTCGCGAAGCGCCTGGCCGCGGCGCCGACGAAGACGCTCGGGCTCATCAAGCGGCTCATGGACGCCTCGGCCGCGAACTCGCTCGACCAGCAGCTCGATCTTGAGCGCGACTTCCAGCGCCTGGCGGGCGCGAGCGAGGATTATCGCGAAGGCGTCGCGGCGTTCCGCGAGAAGCGTCCGCCCCAATTCAAGGGACGGTGATGGCGCCCCTTCCCTCCTCCGCCGTCGTGGGCGTCGTCGGCGCCGGCACGATGGGATCCGGCATCGCGCAAGTCGCCGCCGCCGCGGGCCACGCGGTATTGCTCTTCGATTCGCAAAGCGGCGCCACCGAGCGCGGCATCGCCGCGATCCGCGCGGCGCTTGCGCGGGTCGTCGAGAGAAAGCGCATGACGGAGGATGAGGCCGAGGCCCTCCTCGCTCGTATCCGGCCCGCGGCTTCGCTCGATGCGCTCAAGCCCGCGGCTCTCGTCGTCGAGGCCATCGTCGAGGACATGGCGACGAAGAAGGCGCTCTTCACGGCGCTCGAAGCGCTGCTCGCGGAGGACGCGATCCTCGCGACCAACACCTCCTCCCTCTCGATCACCGAGATGGCGGGCTCGCTCAAGCATCCCGAGCGCGTCGTCGGCCTCCACTTCTTCAATCCCGCGCCCATCATGCCGCTCGTCGAGGTGATCAGCGGCTTCGCGACGGCACCCGCCGTCGCCGACACGGCATTTGAAACCGCGCTGGCCTGGGGCAAGACGCCGGTGCGCGTCAAGTCGACGCCGGGCTTCCTCGGCAACCGCGTCGCGCGCCCGTATTACGGAGAGGCGCTGCGTTCCCTCGAAGAAGACGTCGCCGACGTTCCCACCTATGACGCGATCATGCGCGAGGCTGCCGGCTTCCGCATGGGACCGTTCGAGCTCCTCGATCTCGTCGGCATCGACGTCAACTGGGCGGTGACGAACTCGGTCCACGACGCCTATTTCCACGACCCGCGCTACAAGCCGTTCCGCATCCAGGGCGAGATGGTCGCGGCCGGGCGATTGGGGCGGAAGACGAAGCTCGGCTTCTACGACCACCGCGAGGGCGCGCCGCGTCCGATCCCGTCGACGGCCGAGCCGGGTCCACGCCCCGATCATGTCATCATCGAGGGCGATCTTGGGCCTGCGCGCGCGCTCGAAGGACGGATCGAGCGCGCAGGCTTGGCATTTCGCCGCGTTCCTGGCGCTGGCCTGATCGCTCTCAAGGACGTTCGCATCGCCCTCTCCGATGGGCGCCTCGCGACCGAGCGCCTCGCGACGGACGTGGCCGCGCCGCAGGTCCTTTTCGACCTCGCGCTCGACTACGGCACGGCGACGCGCATCGCGATCGCCGCCGCAGACCAGGCGCCGCCAAGTGCGACGGAGGCCGCCGCCGGGCTCTTCCAGGCCTTGGGGCTCTCGGTATCGGTCGTCGACGACGTGCCGGGGCTCGTCGCGCTCCGCACCGTCGCCATGCTCGCCAATTTCGGCGCCGATGCGGTCCATGTCGGGATCGCCGATGCGCCGGGCGTCGACCGCGCCATGCAGGTCGGCTTCAACTATCCGAAGGGGCCGTTGGCCTGGGCCCAGTCCTTGGGGCTTCCCTTCGTCGTCTCCGTGCTCGATCATCTGGCGAGGACCTACGGCGAGGATCGCTACCGCGCCTCGCCGCTCCTGCGCCGGCATGCGGCGAGCGGCGCGCGGTTCTTCGACTGATCGCGTCTCCTCCGCCCGAACAACGCCCGAGGTGCGCCATGACTGAGGCATTCATCTGCGACGGAGTGAGGACGCCCATCGGGCGCTACGCGGGCGGCCTTTCCGCGGTCCGGACCGATGATCTCGCCGCCGTGCCCTTGAAGGCGCTGATGGCGCGCAATCCGAAGGTCGACTGGGCGAAGATCGACGAGGTCTATTACGGCTGCGCGAACCAGGCGGGCGAGGACAACCGCAATGTCGCGCGCATGGCGGCGCTCCTCGCGGGCCTGCCGCAGGAGGTGCCGGGCGCCACCGTCAATCGTCTCTGCGGCTCGGGCCTCGAGGCGCTGGCGGCGGCGGCGCGCGCCATCCGGTGCGGCGAGGCGGACCTCGCGATCGCCGGCGGCGTCGAGAGTATGTCGCGGGCACCCTTCGTCATGGCCAAGACGGCCGAGCCCTTCGCGCGATCGGTCGAGATCCATGACACCACGATCGGCTGGCGCTTCATCAATCCCGCGATGCGCGCACGCTACGGCACCGACGCCATGCCGGAGACAGCGGAGAATCTCGCCGAGGACATGCAGATCAGCCGCAAGGACCAGGACGCCTTCGCCCACCGCAGTCAGCAGCGCGCGGCCGCGGCCGCCAAGGCCGGCGTCTTCGCCACCGAGATCGTCGCCGTCCCGGTGCCGCGCGGCCGCGGCGAGCCCATCCTCGTCGAGCATGACGAGCATCCGCGCCCTGAGACGACGCTCGAGGGGCTCGCGAAATTGAAGGCGCCGTTCCGCGAGGGCGGCAGCGTGACCGCCGGCAATGCCTCGGGCGTGAATGACGGCGCCTGCGCGATGATCGTGGCCTCCGAGGCGGCGGCGCGCCAGCACGGGCTCACGCCCCGCGCGCGCATCGTCGGCGCGGCGACGGCCGGCGTTCCGCCCCGCATCATGGGAATCGGCCCCGTGCCCGCCACGCGCAAGCTGCTCGAGCGCACGGGGCTCACCCTCGAATCGATGGACACGATCGAGATCAACGAGGCTTTCGCGGCCCAGGCCCTCGCCTGCCTTCGCCAATTGGGCCTCCCCGACGACGCAGCCCAGGTCAATCCCAATGGCGGCGCCATCGCCCTCGGCCACCCGCTCGGCATGAGCGGCGCGCGCCTTGCGCTCACCGGCCTCAACCAGTTGACGCGCACGCGCGGCGGCTACGGGCTCCTCACCATGTGCATCGGCGTGGGCCAGGGCATCGCCGTCGCGATCGAACGGGTCTAGGCACGGTGCCCGCGCCCTATCGCGGCGGCTGTCTCTGCGGCGCCGTGCGTTACGAGGTGAATGCGGCACCCCTCGGCGCGGGCTATTGCCACTGCAGCCTGTGCCGGCGCGCGACGGGCGCACCCGTGTTCTTGGGAGTCGCCTTTCCGCGCACCGCGTTCCGTTTCATCCAGGGCGCGACCAAGATCTATCAATCCTCCGCGCGCGGCGTCCGCCATTTCTGCGGCGAGTGCGGCAGCCCGCTCTTTTTCGAGCTTCTCGACAAGCCGGACCAGTGGGAGGTGCTCGTGGGCTCGCTCGACGATGCCTCCGACATCAGCCCGAGCGTGCATGTCTGTCTCTCGAGCGGCCTGCCCTGGTTCCGGATCGACGACGACTTGCCGCGGAAACCAGAACTCTGAGCTTTACGCCGCCGTCAGCTTGCGGAGATTCACGGCGGGATCGGCCAACTGATCCGGCGGGATCACAGCGCCGGACATCATGAGCCGCTCGAGGATGCGCATCTCGCGCCCGTTGTTGACCGTGTTGACGCCGACGATGCGCCCCTCCTGGAGGTAGAAGACCGAGAAGCTGCCGCTCGCGACGTCGCCGCGGAAGACGAGCCTGTCCCACCCTGTGGGCGCGCCCAGCATCTGCAGGTTGACGTCGTACTGGTCCGTCCACACCCAGAGCCGGTCGTTGTAGGCGTGATCGCCGCCGATCATGTTGCGCGCGACGGCCATGCCCTGGTCCTGGGCGTTCTGGTAGGACTCGAGGCGGATGCGCCGACCGAGGAAGGCGTTCGGCTGGTTGGCCGCGTCTCCCGCGGCGAAGATGGCGGGATCGGAGGTGCGCCCCCGGTCGTCCACGACGATGCCGTTGTCGACCGCGAGCCCCGCCTCCGCCGCGAATTCCACATTGGGCACGATACCGATGCCGATGACGGCGAGCCCCGCCGGAATCGCCGTGCCGTCGGCCAGCACGACGCGTTCGAGCCGCCCAGCCCCTTCAAACCGGACGAGCGAGGTCGACAGCCGGATGTCGGTGCCATGCCGGCGGTGAAGGTCGGCGAAATAGCGACCCACCTCCGGCGCCACGGCCCGGCCCATGAGGCGTTCGGTCGCCTCGAGGACCGTGACGGGAGAGCCGCGCTTCCTGGCACTCGCCGCCACTTCCAAGCCGATGAACCCGCCGCCGATGACGACGACCGGCACCTGGCGCTTCAAGGCCTCGCGGATAAATTGCGAATCCTCGATCGTGCGCAGATAGCACACGCCAGGCAGCGACGCGCCGGGAATATCGAGCCGCCGCACGCGCGCGCCCGTCGTGAGCATGAGGCGGTCGTAAGCGATCGCGGCGCCACCGGTCCGGATTTGACGCGTCGCCGGATCGATCGCGCCGACGCGTTCGCCCAGGCGCAGCTCGATGCCCTTCTCCTCGTAGAATGTCCGGTGATTGAGCTGGACGCGCTCAATTCCCTCGTCGCCCACGAGAAGCGCCTTCGAGAGCGGCGGGCGTTCGTAGGGCGGCCAGGATTCCTCGCCGATCAGCACGACGCGCCCGCCGAAGCCGGCCGCGCGAACGGCCTGTGCCGCCCGCCCGCCGGCATGGGCGGCGCCGACGATGACCACCGTGTCGAGTGATGTCATGGCATCTCCGCCGCGATCGCGAGCGAACCCGCCCGCCTTGCGCACCTTAGCGGGCCGTGCGAAGTAGCTTCAAGACCGCAGTCCCGACGGAGATACCCATGGATCGCCGCTATCCCGACCGACCGTTCGTGGGCGTCGGGGTCGTCGTCTGGCGCGACGACCGGGTCCTGCTGGTTCGGCGCGCCCGCCCGCCGCGGAAAGGCGACTGGAGCATTCCGGGCGGGCTCCAGCATCTGGGCGAGACCGTGGCCGAGGCGGCCCGCCGCGAGGTGCGGGAGGAGACCGGCCTCTCGATCGTCCTCGGCGAGCCGCTCACGGTCGTCGATTCGGTTCGCCACGACGACCAAGGCCGCGTCGAGTACCACTACACGCTCGTTGACTTCTCGGCCGAGTGGGCTGCGGGCGAGGCCGTCGCCGCCGACGATGTCGATGCCGCGGAGTGGGCGACGCTCGACGATCTCGCGCGTTACGGGCTTTGGAGCGAGACCGAGCGCATCATCCGCCTGTCGGCGGCGCGCCGGACGACGACGAAGGGCGCGGCAGCCACCAAATCCTGACCGGCTCGCCCCGACCGCGGAGCGACTGCGGCTCGCCCTCGCGAAATCCCGTGAGATCGACGCCCTCCTCGGGCGTGCCCCGGTGATAGGCATCGATGAGGTCCTGGCTCACCACGGCTTCGGCTTGGAGTTTGCGCGTGAGCGCCTCGAGCCGGCTCGCGACATTGACCGTGTCGCCGATGACGGCGAACTCAAGGCACCGCTCGTCGCCGATATCGCCCATGACGACGGGGCCGTAGTGCGCGCCGACCCCGACCTGGACCGGCGCTTCGCCTTTCCGCGCCCGCTCCTCGTTCCAGCGCCGGATGGCCTCGACCATGTCGCGCGCGCAGAGAAAGGCGTTGCGTGCGTCGTCCGACGCGGTTCGCGGCGTGCCGAAGGTCGCCATCACCGAATCGCCGATGTACTTGTCGAGCGTGCCGCCGCGGGCGAAGACGCGCTCCGCCATCAGACGATGGAACTCCCGGAGCATCAGGATGACGTCACGGGGCGCCATGCGCTCGGCCATCGCGGTGAAGCCGACGATGTCGGCGAAGATCACGCCCACGCTCTGGGCGCGAACGGCACCGAACGGCTCGTCGCTTTGCGCCAGCGAGTCGACCATGTTGGGCGAGAAGTAGCGCACGAGATTGCTCCGCTCGCGTTCGATCGCGACCTGGCGCCTCACGAGGCGGCGCGAGCGGCGCACGGTGACGGCCAGGATGCCCGTGATCACTAGGAAAAGCGCCACTTGGTTGAAGGCGCGCACGACGTCCACGTAATGGGGGCTCAGATAGGTCGTGAGGGCGAAGCGAGCATCGTGCACGGAACCGAATTCGAAGATGCTGCCGCTCGACAGGGCGATGAGGAGAACCCCTGTACCCCACACCACGGCTGTAATGACGCCCGTCCAGACGACGAGCGCCGGGGAATAGCTCAAGGCTGAGAGAACCAAGAAAAGATAGAAGTAGGGGAAGGTTTCCTGGCGCAGCGCCATCTGCGGCGGCAGCTCGATGTCGCTCAGCGGATTCGGCGCGAGCAGCACATGGGCGAGAATGGCCACGAACAGCAGGACGAAGGCATAGCTTTGCCAGCGCTTGCCGTAAGGACTGTCGCGCAAGCGCCATTGGACATAGGTGAGCGCCGTGATGATCGCACACACGGCGACGTAGTACAGAGTCTCGACCTTGGGGCTCGCGATGAGGAGGCTGATGCTGAGCGCGGCGAGCGCGCAGGCGATGACCTTGACGCGCAGCTTGAGGCTCGCGCGCTGCTCCTCCCAGAAGGCCGCTTCGAGTCGCCTGTTCGTCCTAACGTCGGTGTCCGTACCGACGAGTACGTCCGCCATCGCGACCTCCGCTCATCCGTTTGACGATTGCCACGCCCCGGGGGAGCGACGCACTGGCCGGATGGACGGCGGGCGGAACCACTAGCTCCGTTCGGGCCGGCCGATCCAGGACAGGAGGAACGACTGCGTCCATCGCTCGACGGCAGGATCGTAGACGAGATTGGCGTCGAGCTGGCGATCGCGCGGCTGCGCCTCGGGGCGCTTCATGCCCTGGCCCGGCTCGTTCAGCCAGCGCTCGACGATCGGGCGCGTGACCTCGGGATGGAACTGGAGGCCATAGACGTTGCCGTCCACCTTGAAGGCCTGGTTGGGAAACATGTCGCCCTCGGCCAGGAGCGTGCCCGCGCGCGGAAGCTCGAAGCCCTCTTTGTGCCATTGATAGAAGACGGTCGGCGCGTCGAGCGTTCCGCGCCACGCCGATGTCGGGCGGATCGTCGTGTAGCCGATCTCGTGGAGCTCGGCCGGATGGAAGTCGACCTTGGCGCCGAGCGCGTGGGCCAGCATCTGTGCGCCGAGGCAGATGCCGAGAAAAGGCTTGCCCGAGTCGAGCGCCAGGCCGATCCAATCGATCTCCTTCTGGATGGGCGCCAGGCTCGTCCGGTCGTGCACGCTTTGGGGTCCGCCGAAGACGACCGCCCCCGCATAGTCCGTCATCGATTCCGGCAATTCGTCGTCGTGAAGCGGACAGCGCGTGTCGAGCGTATAGCCCCATTCGGAGAGGATGCGCCCCACCCGACCCGAATCGGAGGTGCGCGAGTGGACGATGAGAAGGACTTTGGACATGTCAGAATCGCCGAGCCGCTAATCCGGCTCCCTCACAGCAGATGGACATTCCCCTGTCCCGTCGCAAGAACCATGCCTCGACCTTCCTCCACGCAACCTATTGATATCAAACCATCAACGACCCACAAAATCTACACTTTCCCGCGTGTCACCTGCCAGATGCGCTCGGGCGTCAACGGCATATCGAGATGCCGAATGCCAAAGTCGCGGAGCGCATCGACGACGGCACTCACGATCGCCGGCATGGCGCCCGTCGTGCCGGCCTCGCCCACGCCTTTGACCCCGAGCGGATTGGTCGTGCACGGCACCTCGTTGAACGCGATCGCAATCTCCGGAATATCGGCGGCGCGCGGCAGGCAATAGTCCATAAATGTGGCGGAAAGAAATTGGCCGGTCTCGCGCTCATAGGCGCAGGATTCGAACAGCGCCTGGCCGAGACCCTGGGCCAGGCCGCCGTGGATCTGGCCGAGGACGAGCATCGGGTTGAGGATGCGTCCCATGTCGTCGACGATGGTGTAGCGCTGAAGTTGGATCTGGCCGGTCTCCGGATCGACCTCGACTTCGACGACGTGACAGCCATTGGCAAAGGTCTTGCCGCGCGGCAGGTAGAGCGCGCGCTCGGCGAGACCGAAGCCGATCTCGGCACTCCAAGGCCCCGCGCGGAAGGATGCGGCCGCGACCTCGCCCATGGACACGGCACGATCGGTGCCGGCGATCGCATAGCGTCCATCGGCGAACCGCACATCTGCTTCCGCCGCTTCGAGCAGATGGGCCGCGATCTTCTGGCCCGAGCGGATGACCTTGTCGATGGCGCCCGTGAGCGCCGAGCCGCCGACCGAGAGCGCGCTCGACCCGCCCGTGCCCTTGCCGTAGGGCACGTGGTCGCTGTCGCCCTGGATGAGGGTGACGGATTCGAAGGGCACGCCCAATTGGCCGGCCACCATCTGCGCGAAGGACGTCGCGTGGCCCTGGCCGTTGGTTTGAGTCCCGATGATGACGGCGACGCCGCCCCCGCGCTCGAAGCGGAGCTCGGCCATCTCACTCGGCATGCCGCCGTTGATCTTGACGTAGGTGGTGAGGCCGAGGCCCAAAAGCCGGCCGCGCGCGCGGGCGGCAGCGCGACGGCTCTCGAAGCCGGCCGCATCGGCCGCCTTGAGCGCCTCCGTCATGTTGTGCTCGAACTGGCCGCTGTCATAGACCTGCCCGCTCGCGGTCCGGTAGGGCATGGCCGACGCCGGGATGAGATTGCGCCGCCGGATCTCGTCCTTCGCAAGGCCGAGTTCCGCCGCCGCGGCATCGGCCAGGCGCTCGATGACGTAGATGGCCTCGGGCCGCCCGGCGCCGCGATAGGCCTCCGTCGCCATCGTGTTGGTGAAGACGACGTCGACGCGGACGTGGAAGGCCGGCACGGTGTAGAGGCCGGTGATGCCGATGGCGTAGCCGTCGGTGAGGACCAGGCGCCCATGCATCGAAGGATACGCGCCGAGATTGCCGATCGTATGGACGCGAACCGCGAGGAAGCGCCCCTCGGCGTCGAAGGCCAGCTCGGCCTCCGTCACGTGGTCGCGCGCATGGGGATCGGCGAGCATGGTCTCGGCGCGCGTCGCGCACCATTTGACGGGCCGACCCACGCGCCGCGCCGCCCAGAGAAGCAAGCCGTGCTCCGTGAAAGCCGCGGCGCGAAGACCGAAGGCGCCGCCCACATCGGGCGTCACGACGCGCAATTTCCGCTCTTCGACCTTGAGCACGTCGCGCGCGAGGGTCTCCCGAGGCCCATGGACACCCTGGCTCTGGGCGTAGAGCGTATAGCGCCCCTCCCCCGGATCGTAATCGCCGATGGCGGCGAGCGGCTCCATGGGCGTGCCGTTCACCCGGTTGTTGACGAGGGCGATGCGCACGCTGCCTGCGGCCGCGGCGAAGGCGCGCTCGGTCGCGGCCCGGTCGCCCGCCTCCCACTCGACCGCTCGGTTCCGCGGCGCCTCGGGCCAGATGAGGGGAGCGCCGTCCCGCATCGCATCGGCGGCGTGGCCGACCGCGGGAAGCGCGTCGTAATCGACCGTGATCGCCTCGGCGGCATCGCGCGCTTCGGCCTCCGTCTCGGCCACGATGAGCGCCACCGGCTCGCCCACGAAGCGCACGCGCCTCTCGGCGAGGAGCGGGCGGCCCGGCGTGAAGGCCGTGCTGCCGTCGCTGTTCTCGATCGCATCATGCGCGGTGATCGGGCCGAGGCCGTCGGCGGCAAGCTCGGCGGCCGTCAGGACCGCGAGCACGCCCGGCATGCCGCGCGCGGCCTCGGCATCGATCCCGCGAATCTCGGCGTGGGCGTGTGGCGAGCGCAGGACGACCGCCGCCGCCATGCGCGGCAGCACGATGTCGTCCATGAAGCGCCCACGGCCCATGAGCAGGCGCGGATCCTCGCTTCGCCGCACCGATTGTCCGAATCCGTATTTCATCGCAACAGAATCCCCACATTGTCCGCGACCAGCTTCACGCCCGCCGCCAGTACGAAGAGATAGCACACGCGGTAGAACGGCTCGGGCCTGATGCGGCCGTGGAGCCAGACTCCCAAGGCCATGCCCGCCGGCGCCATCGGCAGGAGCACCGCCGAGGTCGAGAGATTGCCCGTGCCGAGAAGGCCGAGCCAGGCATAGGGCACGATCTTCAGGTAATTGACCATGGCGAAATAGATCACGGTCGTCCCGACATAGAGCGTCTTGTCCATGCGCTGCGGCAGGAGATAGACGCCCAGGGGCGGTCCGCCGGCGTGCGCGACGAAACTCGTCCAGCCCGAGACCGACGACCACAGCGTCCCCCGCCAGAATGACGGCGGGCGCGCCGGCCGGCTGAGCCCGCGGCGCAGCCACCAGTCGAGCGCGAAGGCGACGGCCAGGAGTCCGATGGCGAGGCCGATCCAGCGGTCGTCGAGCGCGCCGAAGGTGATCGCGCCGAGTGCAATTCCGATCACGGCACCCGGCATGATGATGCGCAGATTGACGCGGTCCCACCGCCGCCAATAGGCCCAGAGGCCGAAGAGGTCCATGAAGCAGAGGATGGGCAGCATGATCGCGGCCGCCTGGGTGGGCGCAATGACGAGAGAGAGAAGCGGTGTCGCCAAGGTGCCGAGCCCGGCGCCGAAGCCGCCCTTCGAGATGCCCGTGATCAAGAGGACCGGCACCGCAATCGCATAGAACAACGGATCGGCGATCATCGGCGCGGCAGCGCGTCCTTGAGGCGATAGTGGGCGAGCGTCGCGTGAAGGAACCACGGCCGGCCGTCGTAGAAGGGACGCGTCTCGAAGGGCAGATCGTCGAACGCGGTCGCGGCCTCCCTCTCCCCGAGGATGCGGAGCGCCGCCTTGTGGCCGAGATAGGTGCCCATCGCGATGCCGGAGCCGCAACAGCCGAGGACGTAGTGAAGACCGTCCCTCTTGCCGATATGCGGCAGGTTCTGGAAGGTGAAGGCCACGTAGCCCATCCAGGAATGGGTGATGCGCACGCCGTCGAGGTCCGGGAAGATGCGCACCATGCGCGCGTAGAGGCGCGGCGCCGTCACGCGTGCATCGGTCTCGGCGAGGGAGGCGCGGCCGCCGAAGAGAATGCGGGTCCGGTCGGGCGTCAGGCGGATGCCGTGGATGAGCTTCCGCGTGTCATGCATGCAGCGCGCCTTGGGGAGAAGTCGCGCGATGCGCTCGGGCGCCAATGGCTCGGTCGCGATGATGTAAGCCCCGACCGGGATGACGCGGCGTCTCAGGGCGGGCGTGACGGCACCCGTGTAGCCGTTCGTCGCGATGACGACGTCGCGCGCCTCGACCGCCCCGCGCGGCGTCGTGACACGGAATCGCCCGGGCTCACTTGCGATCGCCGTCGCAGGCGCGTGGCCCGCGACGAGGGCACCCGCACTCGCCGCCCGGTCGAGCAGGCCCCGGTGGTAGCGCGCGGGATCGAGCAACGCGTCCCGGTGGCGCACCTGGCCGCCGAAATAGAAATCCGAGCCGACCTCGTGGTGCTGCTCGCTCTTCGGCACCATGTCGGCCTCGAAGCCGAGCTCGCGCTTCAGCACCTCGAGCTCGGCAGCGAGCGCCTCGTAGTCGGCCGAGCGATAGGCGCCGACGAAGCGCCCGCAGAGCGCGAGATGACAGGCGATCTGCTCGCTCTCGATGAGCGACTGCGTGTAGGCGATCGCGGCCTGGCCCTCGCGGTAGACCGCGAGGGCCTTCTCGCGCCCATAGCTCGCCGCGAGGTCCGAGAAGCTGCGCTTCAGCACCGCGCCCATCTGGCCCTGGTTGCGCGAGGCGCCGCCGCTTCCCGGCTCCTCGGAATCGAGCACGAGGACGCTCCGCCCTGCCCGCGCGAGAGTCAGCGCGGCGGACAGGCCCGTGTAGCCGGCCCCCACGACCACGACATCGACCGATCGCGGGATTGCCGTATCCGCCCGGCGGCAGGGAGTCTCATCCCACCAATAGGGCGTGAGCCTGACGTCGGGCGCGAGGATCGAATCAGACACGACGCCCATCCCTCAGTGATGCGTGAATGCCGCTCGCGCCTGGCCTCTCAAGGACGGCGGCCCGACGCGTTCGGCATCCGATCCAAGAAGCGGTAGAACATGACCATGCCCGCGAGGAACCAGGGCGCGCCGGAATAGAAGGGACGGGTCTGGAAGGTCCGGTCGTCGAAGGCCGTGGCACCTTCGACCGTCTTGCCCAGCACCTTGAGCGCGATCTTGTGCCCGAGATAAGGCGCCATGTGCGCGCCCGATCCGCAGTAGCCCATCGCATAGTGGATGCCGTCATGGGTTCCGAGATGCGGCAGGTGGTCGAAGGTGTAGGCCACGAAGCCCATCCAGGAATGGCTGATCTTGACGTCCCGCGTCTCGGGGAAGAGGCCGGACATGACGGCATGAAGCTTGGGGCCCGAGATTTCGGGATTGGTCTCGGTCGAGGCCACGCGACCGCCGAACACGATGCGCCGCCCGTCGGGCGAGGCGCGGTAGTAGTAGACGACGCGGCGCGTATCGCTGATGACGCGCTTCTTCGGCATCAGCACGTTCATGAGATTGGGCGACATGGGCTCGGTCGCGATCACGTAGCTGCCGATGGGGATGACGCGGCGGCGGAGATCGGGAGCGACGCCGTCCGTGTAGCCGTTGGTCGCGACGATGACGTTCTTCGCGCGGATCGAGCCGCGGCTGTGGGTCACGACAAATTCGCCGCCGTCGCGCTCGACCTTCGCCACCGGATTGTGGATCGAGATCTTGGCGCCGGCCTTGATCGCGCGGTCGAGCATGCCGGAATGAAAGAGTCCCGGATGCAGGCTCGCATTGTTATGGACGAGCTGGCCGCCGTAATAGGCATCCGTGCCGAGCTCCGCGCGCTGCTCCGAGCGCGGGACCATGTCGGCCTCGATGCCGACCTCCTTCCTGTAGGCAGGAAGCTCGGCCGCGAGTCCCTCGTAGTCGCCCGGCCGGTGGGCGCCCACGAACCGGCCGCAGACGTGCCAATTGCACTCGATGCCCTCGCTCTTGATGAGCGCCTCGATGTAATTGCGCGCGTTGGTCACCTCCTTGATCATGGCGACAGCCTTGGGCCGGCCATGGGTCGAGGCGAGCTCGCTCAAACCGAGACGCAGCTTCGTTCCGATCTGTCCTCCGTTGCGCGTGCTGCAGCCCCAGCCGGCGTGCTCGGCATCGAACACGACGACCTCGCGCCCCTCGCGCGCGAGCGTGAGGGCCGCCGACACGCCGGTATAGCCGCAGCCGATGACGACGACCTCGGTGCGCTGGGGGATCTGCGGATCCGGCAGGACCGGACGCGGCGCCTCTTCCCACCAATAGGGCTCCATCTTGGCGGTCGACGCGAACTGGGCATCCATGGCGCGCTCCTCGAAGTGGCGGCGTGTGATGGGCCCTTTTACACTGCCGACGCCTCCCCCGGCCAGTATCGGGGGGACCGGCACGGCACGGGCTCTAGGCAAGCGGAGGCAGACTGGCGGCACGGTATTGCCATTCGCCACGCGGGCCCGCCCTTCGACCAGGAACAATTGGGAGGGAGCAATGCCCCATGTGACGACCGATGATGGCGTGCGCCTCTATTGCGAGGAGAGCGGGCAAGGACTGCCGATCGTCTTCGTGCATGAGTTCGGCGGAGACTGCCGGAGCTGGGCGCCTCAGGTCAGGTATTTCTCGCGCCACCACCGCTGCATCACCTACAACGCGCGCGGCTACCCGCCGTCCGACGTGCCGGACTCCGTCGAGCGCTATTCGCAAGACCGGGCCGTAGGGGATCTCCTCGCCGTCATGGATGCCCACGCGCTCGACCGGGCGCATATCGTCGGCCTCTCCATGGGCGGATTCGCGACGCTCCATTTCGGCCTCAGGCACCCGGATCGCGCGCGCTCGCTCCTCGTGGCCGGCTGCGGCTACGGCGCCGAGAAGCACCGGCAGGCCGAGTTCCGGCGGACAGCGGAGGACGTGGCCGCCAACTTCGAGGCCCGCGGCAGCACGTCCGTCGCCGCGGTCTATGCCGAGGGCGCCGCACGCGTGCAGTACCAAAACAAGGACCCGCAAGGCTGGCGCGAATTCAGGGACCAGCTGGCCGGGCATTCGGCCAAGGGTTCGGCCAACACCATGCGCGGCGTCCAGGCCCGGCGGCCGTCGCTCTACGATTTCGAGGACGCGCTCAAGGCCATGGCGGTGCCGACGCTCATCGTCTCGGGCGATGAGGACGACCACTGCCTCGCGCCCGCCCTTTTCCTCAAGAAGACGATCCCGGCCTCGGGCCTCCTTGTCCTCCCGAAGACCGGTCACATCATTAATTTGGAGGAACCGACAGCCTTCAACCAGGCGGCCGCGGAATTCTTCGCGACCGTCGAGGCCGGGCGCTGGCTGCCGCGCGATCCGCGCGCGCGGACGGAAGAGATTCTCCGCGCGCGTTAGGGAGCGGACGGCAGAACTTCCAAGGCGGAGCTCGCTGACCTTCGACGCCGTGCCATGGACGGGCCCGATCCCGCCGCGGATTTCTTCCTCCGCGAACGCGTCGAGAAGCGCATAACGGCTTCGAGCGCTGCCGGGGCATTGCCGTTCCCAAAATGCAGACCCCAAGAGCCGCATCGATCCGCGCGCGATCGCGATATCGGCGCCGTCGTCGTCGCTTTTTGCAAAACTGCCGATTGCAGTCCCCGTTTTGTCACAGGATGTCCATGTCCATCCTTCGCTAGTCTCATCGTCTGGAGACACCCAATCGGACTCCGGCGGCGATTGCCACAACGAAGGACCTCGTGGCGCGCCGATACGGGGAATCTCTTGATCGGTTTTTTGTCTCAACAAGCGTTCGGTTCTCACATCGAAGTAACCCGGTCATGGCAACGCGCCGCGCATTGCCGTTATCGCGGAAGGAGCGATTCCCGAACGAGCACACTGGAGGGATCGATTCCGCAACATGGATCGTGCGATCGCGGCGTCCGCGGTCGAAGGAGGGAACCACCCGCGTTCACCTGTCCTACCGCGCCTGGCGGGATCGTGATGGCGGCGCGCTGCGACGGCCTTGCCCCAAGCAGCCGCTGCGGCCCATCCCCGGGCGTGGATTGCGAGAAGGGAGATGAACCATGCGAAAACATTTTGCGATCGTCGTTCTTGGAATTCTCGGCCTGATCGCCGCTGGCGCCGGCCCTGCGAACGCTCAGCAAATCTCGGAGGAAGAGATCCGCAATCCGGATCCGAGGTTCCACCCGGAACTCATGTATTTCGCCCATGCGGTCATGGAGAATGCGATCGCTCAATGCCGTCAGCGGCGGATCAGCGGAGAGATCAAGAGCTTTGCCGAATCGGCGCGCTGCTCCAATGCGAAGATCGTTCTCGCCTATGGCTGGATCAACTACCCCTACATGGACCTCGTTCGCAAGCTCGCGGATCAACGCCTCGCCGCGTCGCAGCGCGTGGACAAAGGCGAGTGGAGCGAAGCTCACGCGCAAGCCTATCTGGCGGAACTCGGCACAACGGTCAATTCCGAGGCGCGCCGTCGTCACAATCTCGATATCGATTCGCAACAGCAGACCGCGTCCACTCGAACGAGCGACGTCATTCGTCAATTCGCGAGCCAGCGCTCGATCTATGACGACATCAGCCTTCGGTGACGACGGACCGGCGATCGGCAAAGACGCCCGTTCAGAGACAGGGCCTCGGCAACGGCCGAGGCGCCGAAGGCCAGCGGCGAGTCCGGACTGCGGTCCGGCGTTGCGCCATGTCCGGGCGCCATGTCCGGGCGCCATGTCCGGGTCCAAATCCGCCATACCGCGGACCAGCCCCGCTCGGAGCGCATGACTATCCGCCCTAGTTGACGTTCGCCGCCGTGCCGAGAATGGGCCCGATCTCGCCGCGGAGGACGAGATCCGCGAACTCATCGAGCGGCGTCGCCTCGCGGTTGAGGATGACGAGGCGCGCGCCGTTGCGCTTGGCGAGCACAGGAAATCCCGCGGCCGGATAGACGACGAGCGAGGAGCCGGCCGCGATGAAAAGGTCCGCCGCCAGCGTCTCCATCTCCGCCTGGCGCATGGCGGCTTCGGGCATGGCCTGGCCGAAGGCGATCGTGGCGGGCTTGATGATGCCGAGGCAGTCCGTGCATTCGGGCAAGGTCCCATCGGCCTGGAACGCCTGCTTGATGGGCGCGAGCTCGTAGCGTTCGCCGCAATCGAGGCAGGTTGCGTAGGTGGTGTTGCCGTGGAGCTCGATCACCTTGGCGGCCTCGATGCCCGAGGATTGGTGGAGGCCGTCGATGTTCTGGGTGATGACGCTCGAGATCTTGCCCGTGCGCACGAGCTTGGCGATCGCGCGGTGGCCGCGATTGGGCTCGGCCTTGAGCAAGACCTTGTCCGTCTCGATCTTGCGGCGCCAATACTCGGCCCTGGCCTCGGCCGACGCCAGGAACTCGCCGAACTCGATCGGCCGATACTGGCTCCAGAGCCCGCCTGGGCTGCGGAAATCGGGGATGCCCGATTCGGTGCTGATGCCGGCACCGGTGAAGACGACGGCGCGCTTCGAGGCTTCGAGCGCGCGCTTCAAGGATTCAATGGCGGCTTCCGGCAAGAGAGCGGTCATCGTCGTCCTGTCCAGAAATCGTTTAGAATGGCAGGGCCCATGAGCCCACCATGAAACGCCGAAGACCCAAGCGAATCAATCCCGCGGCGAAGGCCGTGCGCTCGCCGCGCTTCAAGGCGCGCGTGAAGCCCAGCAAGAGGCTTTACTCCCGCAAAGGGCGTCGGCGCGGCAAACTCAACCACGACTGAGCGAACGGCCAGGCGCTCAGGGCGCGTTGGCCTTGAGCCACGCCGTGATCGCATCGACGACGTCGTTCTCGATGCCGGCGAAGCCGTGGTAGGCGTAGGCCTCGCAAGCATCGCCGTCGCTCCGCCCGCCTTCGAAGGTCAGGACTTCGACCTTGGCCGCGCCCTTGAGGCGCTTCACGAGCGCCGGCACGTCGCGCGCGCGGGTATACCGGCAGGCATCGGACGCGTGCTGCACGATCAGGGTCGGCACGCGAATACGCGCGAGGTCGACGTTCTCCTCGAGCGAGGGCTGCTTCGCGTCGATCGCGGCCGCCATCGTCGAGGTCAGCACGAGGCCATCGGCCCCCTCCGCATCGGCGCGGGCGGCGGCATTGGCCGCCGAGATCGTGCCGCGACTGGTGCCGATCAGCCAGACAGGGCCCTTGATCCGCCGGAGATGGTGGACGAGCGCCGCCAGATCCTCGGCCTGCGCCTGGGAGTAGCGATAGTCGGTGAGCGAGGCCGGAGGCTTGCGGTCGCTCGCCGTGTCGGGGACGGCCGTCACGAACCCCGCCTCGGCGAAGCGTGCGCGCATGCGCACGAGGAAGTTGCCCTTGCCCCAGCCGAGAGAGCCGTCGCGCGCGATGTCGAGAATGCCGTGCCCGCCCGCGAGGAGAATGACGCTGCCGACGGGTTCGCGTGGCGCGAGAAGGAGGAAGCGCAACGTGACGCCGGGCCGCGTGTCGATGTCGACGGCGGATTCGCGCGTCTGTCCGACCGCGCTCACCGAGACAGCGGACGACGCCGCGACCAGCATGAAAAGAGCGAGGAGTCGAGCGACGAGCGCTCGCCGGCCGCCGCTCGAGCCGATCCATCGTTCTTCGAGAAACACTGTTGTTCGACCCATCAAAAATTGGCGCGTGGTGGCCATCCGATTTTCCGATATAGAGGGGACGAAATCATGGGTTGCGTTAAGAATCCAATCAAAATATTGTAGGCAATCCAGGCTGTTAACTCAAAGTCTTGATTGCCGAGCGCATCGCGGAAGGTGGGGGATCCTAAGCTGAGAGTGTTGCGCCAGCGCCGCGACGGGAGAGGAGAGAACAGCGCTTCGGACCGCCCGAGAGCCACGCTCGCACGGCTCTTCGCTGCGGCGCTCGCGCTGTGGTCGATCGCGGCCTCCGCCCAGCAGCTCCCGGGTCCCGCGGACCCCGAATTCATCCAACGCCGGTTCGAGACGCCACCGGCACCGCTCTCGACCGAGGAGCCGGTCGTGGCTCCGCGCCCCGATCAGCAGCAGCCGCCCGCTAACGCGGAGACCATCCGCTTCACGCTCACGGGCGTCGTCGTCGAAGGCGCCACCGTCTATCCGCAGGACGCGTTCCTGCCGCTCTATCAGAGTCTTCTCAACACCGAGGTGTCGCTCAAGGACGTCTACGGCATCGCCCAGGCCATCACGGCCAAATACACGCGCGATGGCTATGTCCTCTCCCTCGCCCTCGTCCCCGCCCAACGCATCGGCAGCGGCATCGTGCACATCCAGGTGGTCGAGGGCTATGTCGACAAGGTCATCTACGAGGGCGAGGAGAAGCAGGTCACCTCCCTCGTCCGCTCCATCGCCGACAAGATCGCGCATGTTCGCCCGCTCAAGCTGTCGGTGCTCGAGCGCTACCTCCTTCTCCTCGATGACCTCCCGGGCATGACCGCCCGCGGCGTCCTTCGCCCATCGTCGACCCCCGGCGCCTCGGACCTCGTCGTCGTGGTCGAGCGCAAGCTGTTCGACGGCTTCGCCTCTTCGGACAATCGCGGCTCGCGCTTCATCGGTCCCTACGAGTTCTCCCTCGGCGGGAACGGCAACTCGGTCTTGGGCCTTGATGAGCGCACGGGGCTCCGGGGCATCATGACCAGCCAGACGAAGGAGCTGCGGCTCGTCGAGCTCACCCATGACGAGCCGCTGTTCAGCGAAGGCACGCGGCTCCTTCTTTCGGTGATCCAGGCCTGGTCCGATCCGGGATTCACGCTCAGCGAGTTCAACATCACGAGCAACCAGACGACCGGCTCGGCGGCCGTTTCTCATCCCTTCATCCGATCGCGCGCGGAGAACCTCTCGGGTCGCGCGCAGTTCGACGTCAAGAACGTCACCGTGAAGCAGAACGACGGCGCGACGCTGGTGTCGGACGATCGCGTCCGCGCCGCGCGATTCGGATCGAGCTACGACTTCGTCGACGCAATCTTCGAGCGCCCGGCCGTCAGCCTCTTCGGCGCCCAGTTCTCCCAGGGCGTGAACGGTCTCGGGGCCCGGCCCAGCGGCTCGCCCAACCTCTCGACCACCGGCGGCCGGAGCGGCTTCACGAAGTTCGATTTCAACGGACAAAGGCTGCAGACGCTCGGCGGCGGCTTCAACCTGCTCGCAGCCGCCGTCGGTCAGTACAGCCTCTCGACACTGCTTGCCTCCGAGCAGTTCACCTTCGGCGGACCGCAGTTCGGCCGCGGCTTCGATCCCGCATTCCTCACGGGCGATCATGGCATTGCGGGCAAGGTCGAGCTGCAATGGGGCCAGACGGTCGGCCAAACCTTGCGCGACTACCAGCTCTATACGTTCTACGACTTCGGTACGATCTGGCGGAACGCGCCGCAGGCGACGCAGAGCGCGCGCAGCTCCGGCACCTCGACGGGCGTCGGCGTGCGCCTCAATATTCTCGAGAACTTCTCCGCCAATATCGAACTCGGCATACCCGTCACCGGCGGATTCAAGACGCTCAGCGATGACGACAACACCAAGCCGCGGGTGTTCTTCACGGTCGTCGGCCGGATCTGACGCCCGGCGCGAGCCCCGAATCCTAGGATGGACCTTTCGCGGCCTTGTCCACGAGCGCCGCAAGCCGCGCGAAGTTCGAGAGCGAGGCCAGGTGGCAATAGACGAGGGCGAGCCAGCCGCGCCGCCGCCACTCGAGAAACGTCTCGTCCGCCAGCTGGTTGAACTTCGTTTCGTCGATGACGCGAAACGGACCGATGCTCAGCCGTTCGCCCGAGGAGATGGTGAATTCGGCGCGATTGGCGATGAGAATCTGGTGACTCGCCAGCGCCTTCGCGAACTCGACGGTCGCCGCGTGATGGGCCTGGAACTCCGAGCAATACTTGAGCGCGTGATCCACGACCTCGGACGGCTTGCCGTCGCTGAACAGGGGACGTGAGTCGTCGTTCACGAGGAGGCTGGATTCCTCATCGACGCAGAGAGCCAGCTTGTCCTGTCCGGTCAGCTCCATGAAGATGAACGGGTAGCGGCGGATGTAGGCCGGGATGTAGCGGCCCTCCGCCCACTGGCCCTCGGGCGTCACGAACAGGTTCTGGTCGCTCCGCATGCCCATGACGACGACGGGGGTGATCGGGTCCTCCGGCGTGAACACGATCGGATAGTCGTGCATGATGTGCGGAAATTCGTTGCCGTTCATGGGCACGGAATTGACGCGCGCGGCGAACGCGTAGTTCGTCATGGTGCGGAGCGATCGCCCCTTGTGGCGGTCCGCGTTGAGAGGCTGCGGATTCCGGTAGAGGACGGGCCGCGCGGGCGCGCGCGCCGAATCGCGGGAAAGGTTTGGCTGATCTGCGCTCATGTCACCATGCCGTGCGTTGGAGTCCGCCCACTAATATCGCGCGCGGGCGCGGAAGAAAATGATTACTTCGCGGCCTGGCAGGAGGGCTCGAAGAAGCTCTCGAGATTCTGGTTGCCGCAGTCGATGCTGATCTCGAAGGGAATGACGATCTCGTTGGCGACCGTTCCCTCGCCCGCCGCCGGCGCGATGTCACCGAGCGCCGTCGCCTCCACGTTGGTCGCGAGCAGGCTGAATTGGCCGAATTGCAGCCCGACGTTGAAGGGCTGGCTGGTCGGACTGTTCTCGAACGCGGCCTGCGCCGGCGTGTTGGGCGACTGGCTGTTGCTCGGGCCGATGGGTCCGCCGGCGCCGGAGGTTTGGCTGCCGACCTGATTGACCACGACGTTGTTGACCGTCGAATCGAAGGCGGTGGGAACGGCCGGCGGCGACGGTTGCGGCGCGTTGGGGATGGGGGCGCCGTTGATGGTGAAGGGGCCGGGCGCGCCGCCAATCGCCGTCACGACGGCCTGCTGCGCGGCCGCAGGCCCCGTCACGCCGTTGACCGTGCTCGCCGTGAAGACCGCACTCGTTCCTGTCACGGCGAAGGTCCCGGTGCCGGTACCGAGGTCAACGCTGCCGGTCAGCGCGCCCGTGCTCGTGAGAGTCAGCTGGCCTGCGGGTTTGGTGAGCGTGCCCGTAATAGCGATTGGCCCGCCGCGGATGAGCAGAGGATCGTCGAAGGAGAAGCTGTTGGCCGCGACGGCGCCCGTGCCGTTGGCGCGTCCGATCGTGACCAGGACGGGACTGTCGTTCTGGAGGAAGTTCAACTCGGTCGCGTCGAGCGAGAAGCCGCCAGCGCCACCCGCGAGCCCGATTGTTCGCGACGGTGTCGTCGGCTGGAGGATGCGCTGCCCCGTGCCGGTCCAGGCACCGTTGAGCGCCACGCTGTCAGCCGTGATGGTGATATCGGCGCCGCCATGGGAGACCGCGCCAACCGAGACCTGGCCGGTCCCGGCGCTGAGCGTCGCCGCGCCGTTGGTCGCGACCGAGCCGAGCGTCATGTTCGCGTTGCCGGTCGACACCGTGCCTTGAACCGTCGTCGTCGAGGCCGTCGAGGTGAGGCCGCCCGGGAAGCTCATGTCGACGAGCGTCACACCGCCCGTATTGGTGAAGTTGGCCGCATTGCTCACCGTGCCGCCGCCGTTGAGCGCGACCGCGAAATTGGCGGCCTGCGTCGTGACGCTGTTCACGTTCGTGGCCCCGGTCACCGTCGCCGAGCCACCCGTCTTGTTGAGCGCGAGGGTGTTGACGCCGTTGACGGAGGCCAGCGTCGCCGCGCCCGTGCCGTTGATCGTGAGGTTGTGGTTGCCGCCCGTGACCGCGCCGGTCCCGATCGAGCCGTTCGAGGACAGCGCCGTGTCGCCGGCGAGGGTGAGCGCGCCGAGCGCGATCGAGCCGGCCGCGAGCGTGCCCGTCGTCGTGGTCGGACTCACGGTGTTGGTAAGGGCGCCCGCAATCGCGGCGCCGTTGCCGAAGGTGACGCCCGCCGAGCTCGAGACGCCGAGCGTGTTCGCCGACGGCGTGCCGGTGAAGGTCGTCGTCCCGGTCTGATTGATCGTGATGTCGTCGAGGCCCGTGGCCGACCCGATGGTCGCGGCGCCGGCACCGGCGAGCGTCACGTCGTTGCCCGCGCCCACCAGCGTCGCGAGCGAGAGCGGGCCGCCCGCATCGAAGGTGACGGGACCGCCGAGCGTGACCGGGCCGGTATAGGTTTGGGCGCCGGTCGTCCGCACGCCCGCCGCGAGCGTGGTCGAAGCGGCGGTGACATCGAGGCTCGCGAGCGCACTCGAGGCACCGACGGCGCCACCGAAGGTCACGTTGGCGCCACTCGCGTTGATGTCGAGGCCGCGCGGCGTGCCGTCGCTGTTGACCGTGCCGATGAAAGCAACCGTCCCGCCGCTCGCGTTGACCGCCCGATCGCCACCGGTGATGACGACCGGGCCGTTGAGATTGATGCCGCCCGTCGCGGCCGAGAGATCGGCGCCGAGCGCGATACGGCTGCCGGCCGCAAGCGTCATGGCACCGGTGCCCTGGACCGCGAGGTCGCCGTTGACCGCCACCACGCCCCCTGCCCCGCCGGACTGGAGCGTGAGGTCCACGTTGTTCGGAACCGTCACCGGCCCCCCGACGGACACCGTCCCCGTGCCCGTCGCAGAACCGAGCGTGAGGCTGTCATAGCCCGAGAACCGCGCGAGTTGGGCATCGTTGACGTCGAGACCGGTGAACGGACCGCTGCCGCCCAGGCGCACGTCACGCGCGGCCGTGATCGGCGCGATGATGAGGTCGTTGCCGATGGTCACGGCACCGGCGCCCGTGAGCGTATCGGCCGCGATCGTCAGCGTTCCGCCGACGGTGGACGCGCCGAGGTCGAGCGCGCCGGCCGCGATCGTCGCATCGCCCGTGGCACCCGTCGTGTGGAGAGAAACCGCACCGCCGAACGCATTGCTCGTATTGGCGAGGATGATGTCAGCGTTATTCGCGGTCGTCGTGAAGCTCGACGTCCCGCCGACGGTGAGGGCACCCGTCTCCGTGATGTTGCCGGCGCTCGCCGTGACCGAGAGAGCGCCGCCGACGTTCGAGGCCGCCAATTGAGTCCCGCCCGCGGCGCCGTTGACCAGCGTGGCATCGCCACCCGCACCCGTCGTGTTGAGCGCGACGGCGCCCGTCAGCGCATTGCCGGCATTCGTGAGCACGATGTCGGCGCCACTGGCCGTGGTCGTGAAGCTCGAGGTGCCGCTGACGGTGAGCGCCCCCGTCTCGGTGATGTTGCCAGCGCTCGCCGTGACCGAGAGAGCGCCGCCGACGTTCGAGGCCGCCAGAGCCGTCCCGCCGGCCGCACCGTTGACCAGGGTCGCATCGCCGCCCGCACCCGTCGTGTTGAGCGCCACGGCGCCCGTCAGCGCGTTCGAAGCGTTGGTGAGCACGATATCGGCGTTGTTGGCCGCCGTCGTGAAGCTCGACGTGCCGCCCACCGTGAGGGCGCCCGTCTCGGTAATGTTGCCAGCGCTGGCTGTGACCGAGAGAGCGCCGCCGACGTTCGAGGCCGCCAGAGCCGTCCCACCAGCCGCACCGTTGACCAGGGTCGCATCGCCGCCCACGCCGGTCGTGTTGAGCGTGACGGCGCCCGTGAGCGCGTTCGAGGCGTTGGTGAGCACGATGTCGGCACCGCTGGCCGAGGTCGTGAAGCTGGAAGCGCCGCCGACGGTGAGTGCGCCCGTCTCCGTGATGTTGCCAGCGCTCGACGTGACCGTGAGAGCGCCGCCCACATTGGACGCCGCGAGAGCCGTGCCGCCCGCCGCGCCGTTGACCAGCGTCGCATCGCCGCCCGGACCGGAGGTATTGAGTGCCACAGCCCCGGTCAGCGCGTTCGAAGCATTCGTCAGAACGATGTCAGCGCCGCTCGCGCTTGTCGTGAAGGACGATGCCCCGCCGACGGTGAGCGCACCCGTTTCCGAGATGTTGCCGAGCGTCGAGGTGACGCTCAGTGCGCCGCCGACGGTCGACGCCGCCAGCGCCGTCCCCGTCGCCGCGTTGTTGACGAGCGACGCATCGCCCGTAGCGCCCGTCGTACTCAAGGTCACGGCGCCGGCAAGCGCATTCGACGCGTTGGTCAGCACGATGTCGGCATTGCTTGCCGACGTCGCGAAAGACGAAGTCCCGCCAACCGTGAGAGCGCCGGTCTCGGTGATGTTACCGAGTGTCGAGGTCACACCGAGTGCGCCACCGATGTTCGATGCCGCCAATATCGTGCCCGCCGCCACGTTGTTGACGAGCGTCGCATCGCCCGTGGCACCGGTCGTATTGAGCCCGACGGCACCAGCAAAGCTGTTGCCGGCATTGGTGAGGACAATGTCAGCGTTGCTGGCCGACGTCGTGAAGGACGACGTCCCCGCGACGGTGAGCGGGCCGGTCTCGGTGATGTTGCCCTGTGCCGCGGTGACCGTGAGGGCGCCGCGGACCGTGGACGCCGCGAGCGCCGTGCCGCCCGCCGCATTGTTGACGATGGTCGCGTCCGCGCTCGTATCACCCGCCTGACCGGTCGCAAGCGCGATGGCGCCGGTAAGCGCGTTCGACGCGTTGGTCAGGATGACGTCGGCGCCGCTCGCCGCCGTCGTGAAGCTCGACGTGCCGCCGACCGCGAGCGCGCCCGTCTCCGTGATATTGCCGGCATTGGACGTGACGGAGAGATTGCCACCGACGTTGGACGCGCCAAGCGCCGTGCCGCCCGACGCGTTGTTGACGAGCGTCGCATTGCCCGAGGCGCCCGTCGTGTTGAGCGCGACTGCTCCCGTGAAGGCGTTGCTGGCATTCCCGAGGGTGATGGTCTGGTTGGCGACGGTGTTTGCCGTAAAGGCCGATGTCCCGCCGACCGTCGCGGCGCCCGTCTCAGTGATGTTGCCCGCGCTTGCCGCGACCGAGAGGTTGCCGCCGACATTGGACGTCCCGAGCGCCGTGCCGCCCGCCGCGCTATTGACGAGCGTCGCGTTGCCCGAAGCGCCCGTCGTGTTGAGGGCCACCGCATCGGCAAAACTGTTGCCCGCGTTCGTAAGCGTGATCGTCGCGTTGCTGGCGGACGTCGTGAAGGACGAAGTACCTGTCCCTGTCGTCGTGAGCGCGCCGGTCTCCGTGATATTGCCCTGGGACGAGGTGACGGAGAGATCGCCGCGCACGGTTGAGGCGGCCAGCACCGTCCCGCCGGCCGCATTGTTGACAATCGTAGCGTTCGCCGCCGTGTTGCCGGCTTGACCCGTCGCAAGGCTAATCGCGCCCGTGAACGCATTGCCCGCGTTGTTGAGCGTGATCGTCTGGTTGGCGGCGCCGGTCGCCGTGAAGCTCGACGTGCCGGCGACGGTAACGGGTCCGGTCTCGGTGATGTTCCCGGCGCTGGCCGTAACCGACAGGTTGCCGCCCACGTTCGACGTCCCGAGCGCGGTCCCGCCAGCGGCGGCGTTGACGAGCGTGGCATTGCCCGCGGCACCCGTCGTATTGAGCCCGACCGCTCCGGCGAAGCTGTTGCTCGCGTTCGTGAGCACGATGGTCGCGTTGCTGGCCGACGTCGTGAAGGACGACGTCCCCGCGACGGTGAGCGGGCCGGTCTCGGTCATATTGCCCTGGGACGAGGTGACCGTGAGGGCGCCGCGGACCGTGGACGCCGCGAGCGCCGTGCCGCCCGCCGCGTTGTTCACGATGGTCGCGTCCGCGCTCTGTCGTGTTGAGCGCCACGGCGCCCGTCAACGCGTTCGAGGTGTTGGTGAGCACGATGTCGGCATTGTTGGCCGTCGTCGTGAAGCTCGATGTGCCACCGACCGTGAGGGCACCCGTCTCGGTGATGTTGCCGGCGCTCGCCGTGACCGACAGAGCCCCGCCGACGTTCGAAGCCGCCAGCGCCGTCCCGCCAGCCGCACCGTTGACCAGCGTCGCGTCGCCGGAAGCGCCCGTCGCGTTGAGTGCCACGGCGCCCGTCAGCGCGTTCGAAGCGTTGGTGAGCACGATGTCGGCGCCGCTGGCCACGGTCGTGAAGCTCGACGTGCCACCGACTGCGAGTGCGCCCGTCTCGGTGATATTGCCCGCATTGGACGTGACGGTGAGATTGCCGCCGACAGTCGAGGCCGCAAGTTGCGTACCGCTCGCGGCGCCATTGACGAGGGTCGCGTCGCCGCCGGATCCGGTCGTATTGAGCGCCACGGCTCCCGTGAGCGCGTTGCCCACGTTCGTGAGAAGGATGTCCGCGTTGCTAGCCGAGGTCGTGAAGCTGGAGACCCCGCCAACCACGAGGGTGCCCGTCTCCGTGATGTTACCCTGCGAGGACGTCAGGCTGAGCGCGCCGCCGATTGTCGAGGCGGCCAGCACCGTGCCGCCCGCGGCGTTGTTGACGAGGGTCGCGTCGCCGCCCGCACCGATCGTGTGAATCGTGATCGGGCCCGTGAAGCTATTGCCCGCATTCGTCAAAATGACGTCGGAATCGGTGAGCGTGGTCGTAAAACTCGACGTGCCCGCGACGCTCACCGCGCCCGCCTCGGTGATGTCGCCGTGGGCCGTGACGGAGAGATTGCCGCCGATCGAGCTCGGCGCGATCTGAATTCCATTGTTGGCATCCACCAGCGTCACATCGCTGCCAGCGCCGTTCGTATGGAAGACCAGCGTCCCGCCGAAGGAGTTGCCGGCGTTGTCGAGGACGATCGTGGCACCGGAGGCAGAAGTGGTGAAGTCGCCATTTCCGCCGACAACGAGGGCGCCCGTCTGGGTGAGATTGCCGAGGCTGGCCGTGACGGTGAGGTTGCCACCGACGTTCGAGGTCGCGAGGGCCGTGCCACCCGCGGCGCCGTTGACCAGCGTGGCATCGCCACCAGCACCCGTCGTGTTGAGCGCAACGGCGCCCGTCAGCGCGTTGGAAGCGTTGGTGAGCACGATGTCGGCGCCGTTGGCCGTCGTCGTGAAGCTCGATGTGCCACCGACCGTGAGGGCACCCGTCTCGGTGATGTTGCCAGCGCTCGCCGTGACCGAGAGATTGCCGCCGACGTTCGAGGCCGCCAGCGCGGTGCCGCCCGCAGCGCCGTTGACCAGCGTCGCATCGCCGCCCACGCCCGTGGTGCTGAGGGCCACAGCGCCAGAGAGCGCGTTCGAGGCGTTGGTCAGGACAATGTCGGCGCCGTTGGCCGTCGTCGTGAAGCTCGAGGTGCCGCCCACCGCGAGGGCGCCCGTCTCGTCAATGTTGCCGGCGTTCGACGTGACCGTGAGATTCCCGCCCACATTGGACGCGCCGAGCGCCGTACCGCCCGCGGCGCCGTTGACCAGCGTCGCATCGCCCGAAGCGCCCGTCGTATTGAGCGCGACCGCGCCCGAAAGCGCGTTCGAGGCGTTGGTGAGCAGGATGTCAGCGCCGCTGGCCGAGGTCGTGAAGCTGGATGTGCCACCGACCGCGAGCGCGCCTGTCTCGGTGATATTGCCGAGCGTCGAGGTGACGCTCAGTGCCCCGCCCACGTTGGACGCGGCGAGCGCCGTGCCCGTGGCCACATTGTTAACGAGCGTCGCGTCGCCGCCGGCGCCCGTCGTGTTGAGCGCGACGGCGCCCGCGAAGCTATTGCTCGCGTTCGTGAGCGTGATCGTCGCGTTGCTGGCCGAGGTGGTGAAACTCGAGGTTCCGGCGCCGGTCGTCGTGAGGGCACCCGTCTCGGTGATGTTGCCTTGGGACGACGTGACCGAGAGGTTGCCGCGAACTGTGGATGCCGCAAGAGACGTGCCGCCGACCGCATTGTTAACGATGGTCGCGTCCGCGCTCGTATCGCCCGCCTGGCCCGTCGCGAGAGTGATGGCGCCGGCCAGCGCGTTCGAGGCATTGGTGAGGATAATGTCAGCGCCGCTGGCCGAGGTCGTAAAGCCGGATGCGCCGCCGACCGCGAGCGCGCCTGTCTCTGTGATGTTGCCGAGCGTCGAGGTGACGCTCAGTGCCCCGCCCACGTTGGACGCGGCGAGCGCCGTGCCCGTGGCCACATTGTTGACGAGCGTCGCGTCGCCGCCGGCGCCCGTCGTGTTGAGCGCGACGGCGCCTGTGAGCGCGTTCGAGGCATTGGTGAGGATGATGTCGGCGTTGCTCGCGGAGGTCGTGAAGCTCGACGCGCCGCCGACGGTGAGCGCGCCCGTCTCGGTGATGTTGCCGAGCGTCGAGGTGACGCTCAGTGCGCCGCCGACGTTGGACGCGGCGAGTGCCGTGCCCGTGGCCACATTGTTGACCAGCGTCGCGTCACCCGTGGCACCGTTGGTGCTGAGCGCGATGGCGCCGGTGAGCGCGTTCGAGGCGTTGGTAAGGATGACGTCAGCGTTGCTCGCCGAGGTCGTGAAGCTCGACGTGCCGCCCACCGTGAGCGCGCCCGTCTCGGTGATATTGCCTTGGGACGACGTAACGCCGAGGGCACCGCCGATGGTGGACGCCGCGAGCGCCGTGCCGCCTGCCGCATTGTTGACGAGCGTCGCGTCTCCGGTTGCGCCATTGGTACTCAACGTGACGGCGCCCGTGAGCGCGTTCGAGGCGTTGGTGAGGATGATGTCGGCGTTGCTGGCCGAGGTCGTGAAGTTCGACGTGCCGCCGACCGTGAGGGCGCCGGTTTCCGTGATGTTGCCGAGCGTCGAGGTGACGCCGAGCGCGCCGCCCACATTCGACGCTGCGAGCGCCGTCCCGCCCGCCACATTGTTGACCAGCGTCGCATCGCCGCCGGCACCCGTCGTGTTGAGCGCGACGGCCCCCGCGAAGCTGTTGCTCGCGTTCGTGAGCACGATGTCGGCGCCGCTGGCCGAGGTCGTGAAGGACGACGTCCCCGTGCCTGTCGTCGTGAGCGCGCCCGTCTCGGTTATGTTGCCTTGGGACGACGTGACCGAGAGATTACCCCGCACCGTCGAGGCCGCGAGGACCGTGCCGCCGGCGGCATTGTTGACCAAGGTCGCGTTCGCGGCGGTGTTCCCCGCCTGACCCGTCGCGAGCGTGATGGCGCCGGTAAAGGCGTTGCCCGCGTTGTTGAGCGTGATGGTTTGGTTGGCCGCGGCCGTCGCCGTGAAACTCGAGGTTCCACCGACCGCGGCGGCGCCGGTCTCGGTGATGTTGCCAGCGCTGGCCGTCACCGCAAGATTGCCGCCGACATTCGACGCACCAAGCGCCGTCCCGCCCGCGGCCGCGTTGACCAGCGTCGCGTTGCCGGAGGCGCCCGTCGTGTTGAGGCCCACGGCACCTGCGAAACTGTTGCTGGCGTTCGTGAGCGTGATCGTCGCGTTGCTCGCCGAGGTCGTGAAGCTCGAGGTTCCGGTGCCGGTCGTGGTGAGGGCACCCGTCTCGGTGATGTTGCCTTGCGACGACGTGACCGCGAGATTGCCGCGAACCGTGGACGCCGCGAGCACCGTGCCGCCCGCCGCGTTATTGACGATGGTCGCGTCGGCTCCCGTGTCGCCTGCCTGCCCGGTCGCGAGCGTGATGGCGCCGGTGAGCGCGTTCGAGGCGTTGGTCAGGATGACGTCGGCGTTGCTGGCAGACGTCGTAAAGCTCGACGTGCCGCCGACCGTGAGGGCACCGGTCTCGGTGAGGTTGCCTTGGGACGAGGTGACAGAGAGATTGCCGCCGACGCTGGACGCCGCGAGCTGCGTGCCGGTGGCCGCGTTGTTGACCAAGGTCGCATTGCCCGAAGCGCCCGTCGTGTTGAGCGCGACCGCACCCGTGAAGGCGTTGCCCGCATTGCCGACGGTGATCGTCTGGTTGGCGACGGTGTTCGCGGTGAAGGACGAGGCGCCGCCGATGACGAGACTCTTCGCCGCGGTTTCCGTGATGTTGCCGGCGGTGGTGCTGACGGTGAGGCCGCCGCCGGCATTGATGGTCGGGAGCGCGAGCGCGGCACCAGCCGCCAACCCGACATTGCCCGTCACGCCCGCGGCACCGGCTGTCCCCACATCGTTGAGGCTGAGCGTCGTTCCGGTGACGTTGAGCGCGCTGAGCGCCGCGATCGTGCCGACCGTGCCGCCGAAGGTGACGTTGCCGGCGCCGGCATTCGCCGTGAGGCTCCGTGCCGTGCCGTCGGAATTGACCGTCGACGTGGCACCGGAGAAGACGATGTTCCCGGACGTTCCCGAAGACGTTCCCGTCCCGCCCGCCGTCTGGATCGTTTCGTTGGTCTTGAGCTCGACCGGGCCCGTGAGCGTAATGGTGGCACCGTTGCCGCCCGCGGCGCCGACGCCCGCGCCGCCCTTGGCCGTCAGGTTGCCGGTAAGGTCGATGAGCGGGGTCGTCGCGTTGTTCGCGGTGAGGCCGATCGTCCCGGCGGCTCCGCCCGCGCCCGAGACGGCGTCCGAGCCCGACGTCGTGATGGCGCCGACATTGAGCGTGCCGCCCGTGATGCTGACGGCGGCGCCGGCTTGGCCCGCCGCGGTCGCGGTGCCGCCGGAGCTGTCGATGGCGCCGCTGACATTGATCGAGCCGGTGTTGGCGGCGGTGAGCGTGACGGCGGAGCCGGCGCCGCCCGAGATCCCCTTGGTACTGATCGAGCTCGCCGTGATCGACGAGCCGGTCGCGGTGACGCCGCCGAGCGCCGTGGTGGCGCCCAGCGCACCTGTCGTCACCGTGCCCGCGAGCGCGGCCGTCGTGCCGGCGGTGAGCGTCAGAGTCCGGCGTGCGACGCCGTCGCCGTCGACCGCCGCGGTTTGAATGGCGCCGCCCGTCGCGGGGCTGCCGCCCGCGCCGTTCGAGCTGTTGAGCGTGACGTTGGTCGTAAGCGTCGCCGGATCGAGGAGACTGATGGCGCCACCCGCGCCGCCGTTCCCCGTGCCGTTGCCGGCGCCGCCCGTCGAGGTCAGGTTGCCCGCGAGCGTGATCGTCGGCGTGCCGTCCGTCGCATCGATCGAGATGGCACCGCCCGTCCCGCCGTTGGCATTGGACGCCGCGGCCGCGGCACTGCCCGAGGAGTTGACGGCCGCGACGCTGACGTCGCCGCCGCTGAGCGTGACCGACCCGCCGTTGAGGCCCGCGGCCGTCGCCGTCCCGCCCGTCGTCGTGATCGTGCCGCCGACGGAGAGCAGCGTGCTGCCGGTGAGCGCGACGTTGCCGCCGTTCTGACCCGAGCCGCCCGTCGTCGTGATCGCGCCGAAGCGGACCGTCGAGCCCGTGGCCGTGAGGCCACCCAAGGACTGCGTGCCGCCGACGGCGCCGATCGCCGCGCCCGAGCCGTTGTCGATCGTGCCGCCGCCGGCCGCAAGCGTGAGGGTGCGGCGATTGGCGGCCGCATCGGCATTGACCGTGCCCGTGATCGAGATGTTGCCGTCGTTGGTCGTGCGATCGGTGGTGATGATCGAATTGCCGGCCAGCGTCACGTTGCCCGAGACCGTGACGTTGTTCCCCGCCTGATCGGCCGTGGTGACGTTGTTCGTGAAGGTCGTGCCGGCGGTCGCCGTCGAGGTGGTCGATAGGCTTGCGAGACCCGCGCTGCCGCCCACGGCGCCGCCGAAGGTGATGCCCGCCGAGCCCGAATTGATCGTGAGGCTCCGCGCCGTCGCATCCGAATTGACCGTCGTGCCGGCGCCCGAGAACTGAACCGCGCCGCCGGCGCCGGTCGCTGTGCCCGACCCGCCCTGGGTCAGGATCGACACGGCCGAGCCGAGCGTCGTCGGATCCTGGATCGTGACGGCACCGCCTGAGCCGCCTGCGGCGCCGTTGCCCGTGCCGCCCTGGGCCGTGATGGTGTTCGCGAGCGTGATCGTCGGCGTGCCGTCCGTCGCGTTGAGCCCGACCGTGCCCGCGTTGCCGCCGAGCTGCGCTGCCGCGCCGGCCGCGCTCCCCGAGGTGTTGATGGCACCGTTGACCGCGATGTCGCCACCCGTGAGCGACACGTTGCCGCCCGCGCGGCCCACGGCGGTCGAGGTGCCGCCCTGGGTCGTGATGGCGCCGTTCGTCGTGAGCTGGCCCGTCGCGGTCAGCGTCACGGCCGCACCCGCCGCGTTCGCGATGCCTGTCGTGTTGATCGACGATGTCGTGACAGCGTTGCCCGACCAGTTCACCGCGCCGAGCGAGTTGGTGGCGCCCGCGGCGCCCACGCTGACGTTGCCCGTCCCCGCCGTGAGCGTCAGCGCACGCTGCGCGCCGGCGCTGCTGTTGACGGTGTTCAGCTGGATGGCGCCGCCGGTGCCGGTGGCACTGCCGGTTCCGCCGCCCGAATTGACCGTGACGGTCGCCGCGTTGAGCGTCGTCGGATCGTTGAGCGTGACGCCGCCGCCGGCACCGCCCGCACCCGTACCCGTTCCGGCGCCACCCTGGGCGGTGAGGTTGCCCAAGAGCGTGATCGTCGGCGAGGCTCCGGTCGCATCGAGATTGATCGTCCCGGCATTGCCACCCGCGTTGTTGCCGGCCGCACCCCCGCTGCCGCTCGCCGTGATCGCGCTGACTGTGACCGTGCCGCCGCTGATCGAGACGTTGCCACCCGCCTGACCGGTCGTGCTCGCGGCACCACCCGTCGCGGTCAGCGACGTCGCCGAGTTGAGGTTGACGCTGCCCGTGGTCTGCGCGGTCAAGTTGATGGCGCCGCCGGCGATGCCCGTCGCGCCGACCGTGTTGACCGAACCTGCGGCGGTGCTCGCGACGTTTAAGCCCGTCGCGGTGAGAGAGCCGCCGCGCGTGGTGATGGCCGCGTTGATGTTGACCGAACCCGCGCCGCTCGCGTCGCTGTCGGCCGTGAGCACGACGTTCAGGCGGTTGTTGCTCGAGCTGATGCTCTGGGAGACCGTGATGTCGTTGTGAGCCGAGAGCGTCAGAGTCGCATCGGCGCCCGCGGTCTTGGAGATCGTGGCGCCAGCGGCGAAGGTAATGTCGCCGTTCTGCCCGCCCGTGCCGCCCGTGATGACGGAGACGTTGCCGCCCGCATTGAGCGCGGCATTGATGAGACCGTTGCCGAGGGTCGCGCTGTTGCCGGTCGAGGTCCAGGTGGGGCCCGCGGCGCAGCCCGACAGGTTCGTGCAAGCCGAGGCCGAGTTGGTGATCTGGATGTCGCGCGGATCGATGAGCCACTCGCCGCCGTGACCGAATGCGGCCGTCACGTCGGGCGTGTTCAGGATCTCGAGCGTGTCCTTGCCCGAGGTCTCGATGAACCCGCCGTTGCCGCCCTGGGCACCCCCGCGCGCCGCGAGCGTGCCGTAGATACGGCTGGCCTCGTCGGAATAGACGATGATCGTGCCGCCATCGCCGTTCTCGGTGGCGCTCGCGTCGATCTTGGCATCGGGCGCGATGTACGCGGCCTTGCTGTTCGGCAGCGGCCCCTGGCCCTGGCGGCTGCCGCCGATGTTGATCGTCCCGCCGCCGGCAGCCCCCGAGGCGTCGAGTGCCGCCGAATCGAGGACGCCAACATGCTCGCCCAGCATGGCGATCCGGCCGCCATGCTCTCCGGCACCCTTGCCCGAGGCATCCAGCACGCCCGCGCCCGCGACCACCACGTCGCCGGCCTGGCCGCCGTCGAGCACGATCTCGCCCGCGATCATCTGGGCGTTCCGCGCCTGGATGACGCCCGAGGTGTTGATGACGCTCTGCACCACGCCGCGCGCGGCGTTGGCCGTCAATTGCACGACGCCGCCGTCCGCGTTGATCGTGCCGGTGTTGGTGACGAGCGCCGCGAGCGGCACGCCGTCGGCGCCTGTCGCCGCCTGCAGCACCTGGTCGTTGACGGCGAACTGGATCAGGCGGTCGCCGTAGAGGTCGATCGTGTAGGTGTTGCCCGAGGCCAGCGCCACCTTGGACAGGCGCGCGTTGATGACGCCCTTGTTCGCGACTCCCGGCGCCACGAGCGCGGCGATGCCGCCTTGGGCGACCGTGATCGTGCCTTCGTTGATGACGGAAGCGGTCGGGTTGCCGGCGATGCTGAAATTGAGGTTGCCGGCCATGAAGTCGTGATTGGCGATGTTCGCGACGGTGGCGATGATCGACGCCACGTCGACCACCGCACCTGGCCCGAAGCGGATGCCGGCCGGGTTCGAGATGATGACCTGTCCGTTGGCCGTGAGCGTCCCGTTGATGACGGTCGCCCCACCCGAGAGCACGCGGTTCAGGGCCTGGGCGAGCGCCGAAGCCTGCACGAAGTTCACCGCCTGGCCGGTGCCGATGTCGAAGCTCTGCCAGTTGATGATGACCTTGTCGGACGACTGGATGATCCGCAGCTCGTTCGGCGAGACCGTGACGATCTGCGCCTTGCCGTCGACGACCTGGCCGCCCTGCGGCAGCGCGATGGCGGCGCCGGGCACGGCCACGAGCGCGCCGAAGCCGAGGAGCGCCAGCGCCCATGGGCGCGCGAGAGTTCCACTAAGAGCTGTCGTGCCAGCGAGGACGTGCCGCTCGATCCGCACGGGGGCCGAGGCGCGCACGGGCAGGGTTTGCCACGTCCGTGTCATCGAACGAGACCGTAGGCCCAAGCGCGCCTTATCTGATGTGCGTGCCGTCACAGCCTTTTCAGCGCAATTTCCAAGCCATAGGAATCCGTCGCAACAGCGCCGGACCCTGTCCCCCACCTAGCTCGCCGGCCGTTTTCAGCCGGGCTGGCGCTTCTGCGCGCAAGGCGCCGCAGAAGGCTGTTTTGACGTTGCTAGATTGCCCCACCTGATAGACCGATCTTCTTTTTTTGTCAAAGCGTTGCATCGTCGCGGCAATGGCATTTCGCATACCGCTCGAACACCCCAACCGGCCGCGCCAACGACCGAATGTGGTGGGCCCGCGCTAATGATCAAGCAACCAACCCTAACAAAGAGTTACCGAGCGGCTTTAACAAAGCGTTAAGACGGGATTACGGCACCGGCCCCGGCGAGGAGGCCGTTGCAAAGTGCAAACGAGCCTGATGCGGATTTTGCAGTTGCGAAATCGAGAGCCGAAATCGCGTCGCGCGGTTCGACGATCGGTCGGCAGGTCAAGGAGCCAAATGACGAGGCCCGCACGGTCGATCCGCGCGGGCCTCGGGACACTCATGGACCGGAGTCTAGAGCCGGCCCAGGCTTGTTCAGCGCGTTTTCAGGATGTCGCGAATTTCGGTGAGCAACACCTGCTCGGCGGGTGGCGGTGGCGGTGCCGCCTCCTCCTGCTTCTTCTTGAAGCGGTTGACCTGCTTGACCAGGATGAAAATCGCGAAGGAGACGATAAGGAAGCGGATGATGGTGTTGATGAACACACCGTAGTTGAGCGTCGCGGCGCCCGCCTTTTCGGCCGCCGCCAGAGACTCGTAGGTTCCGCCGCTCAAATTGAGAAACAGGTTGCTGAAGTCAACGCCGCCGAGAATGAGCCCGATGGGCGGCATGATCACGTCCTTCACCAGCGAATCGACGACAGCCGAGAACGCGGCGCCGATGATGACGCCGACGGCAAGATCGATGACGTTGCCTCGATTGATGAAATCCTTGAACTCTTTCAGCATCGCCCCCTCCGGTTTCTGTGGTTTCTTTCTGCCTCGCGACGGCATTGAGAATCGCTCCCCTCGACCGTGCATCGAGCGATGCAATCGACGATGGAGCGAGTCCCGACCGACGCATTGCATCGGCCCGTGCGAAGAGAACATAGATTATACAAAGCCGCGCGCCGATTGAAGCCACGAAGTGTCGAGGATGCCGTTACCAATCGCGGAGCCGGACTTGACTTGCGCGCGCGGCGGGGGATATCGAGCGGATGAGACGACAGGCCGCTCGGATGGAGAGGATCCATGTCGTGGAGAGCGCTTCTTCTCGCAGCAACGATACTCACGGCAATCGCATCATCGAGCGCAGCGGACACGGTCCGCTATTTTCCGGTGCCGGCAGGCTCGGGTCCCCATGATGTGGCGCCCGCCCCGGATGGCACGGTCTGGTACACAGCGCAGCGCCAGGGCGCCCTCGGCCGGCTCGATCCCGCGACGGGTGCCGTCGAGCAGATTCCGCTCGGCGAGCGTTCGGCACCGCACGGCGTCATCATCGGACCCGACGGCGCCGCGTGGGTGACGGACAGCGGGCAGAACGCCATCGTTCGGGTCGACCCCAAGACGAAGGCCGTGCGCCGCTTCCCGCTTCCCACAGGGCGCGGCGCCGCCAATCTCAACACGGCCGCCTTCGACAGGCAGGGCACGCTGTGGTTCACCGGTCAGAGCGGAATCTACGGCCGCCTCGATCCCAAGAGCGGAGCCATGGATGTCTACGCCGCGCCGCGCGGCTACGGGCCCTACGGCATCACGGCGACACCGGACGGCGCCGTCTATTACGCCTCGCTCGCGGGCAACCATATCGCCCGCATCGACACGGCGAGCGGCCATGCGACGGCCATCGATCCGCCGACGGCCAACCAGGGCGCGCGGCGCGTGTGGTCGGATTCGAAGGGCCGCGTCTGGGTCAGCGAGTGGAACGCGGGTCAGGTGAGCGTCTACAACCCGGCGGATGCGAGTTGGCGTTCCTGGAAGCTGCCGGGCGACAAGCCATCCGCCTACGCTGTCTATGTCGATGAGCGCGACATGGTCTGGCTCACCGATTTCGGGTCGAACGCCATCCTCCGATTCGACCCGGGGACCCAGGCCTTCACGAGCTTCCCCAGCGACCGCAAAGGCGCGGCGGTGCGCCAACTGCTCGGCCGGCCGGGCGAGACCTGGGGTGCCGAGTCGGGCAACGACCGGCTGGTCCTGGTCAAACACGGCTCCTAGCGGCCGTCTCACGCGATCGTGACGGGGCGAGCCCTGGTGCGCCCGGAACCGCGCGCCATATCCCTCAACGCGGGCGCCCGACGGCTGTATGATGGGGCGGAGACGCGGCCGAGACGCCTGCCCGACCGAACGAGGGAGATGAACGATGTGGACGATGTTCCGGAAGAAGGCGGTCATGCCGACGACCGACGAAGCGCTGCCGGGGCGGCCCACGCCGATGCCCGTGCCGGCAAGCCACTATGTCAACGACCGTCCCTTGAAGCCGCCCTTCCCCAAGGGCCTCGCGACAGCGATGTTCGGCCTTGGCTGCTTCTGGGGGGCCGAGCGCAAATTCTGGCAGCTGCCGGGCGTTCACACGACCGCCGTCGGCTATGCCGCGGGGATAACGCCCAACCCCACGTATGAAGAGGTGTGCTCCGGCATGACCGGGCACAACGAGGTGGTGCTCGTCGTCTTCGACCCGAAGAAGGTCAGCTACGACCAGCTCCTGAAGCTGTTCTGGGAGAGCCACGATCCGACCCAGGGCATGCGCCAGGGCAACGACATCGGCACGCAGTATCGCTCGGGCATCTACGTCTATTCGCCCGAGCAGCGGCGCTCGGCCGAGGCTTCGCGTGACTCTTTCCAGCGTGCCTTGACGGCCGCAGGCCACGGCACGATCACGACGGAGATTCTGGAAGCACCCGCCTTCTACTACGCCGAGGATTATCACCAGCAGTATCTCGCCAAGAATCCGGGCGGCTATTGCGGCCTCGGCGGCACCGGCGTCGCGTGCCCCATCGGCCTCAAGGACGTGGCCGCCTCCTGACGATCCGGCGCGGGCGCTCTCCGACGGGAGCGCCCGCCGCCTTCCTTTTTTGACTGTCCATTGCGGCGCCGACGGCAGGCCACCGCTTCGCCGCAATCATCACGAAGATTCCCTCTCCCCATCCTGCTTTTCGCCGGAAACCGAGCGCTCAATCGCTGGCTCGCCTGGGCGAGGGAGAAGCGTGGGGCTTCCCCCGGTCTCGGGCGACCGGGGAGAGAGACGATGCCCAACCTTCGCGCCGGCGCCTCGCGGTCGGCGACCCTCGCCATCCATCACATCCAACTCATGGCGGCCCTCATCCTCGCGGCGATCCTCATGGCGTTCGCCGCGGGGAGTCCGCACGCCGAAACCGTGCGCGTGAAGGACGTCGAATCGGGCAGCCTCCTGCTGCGCAAGGCCGGCAGCGAGCCGGGAGAGTACCTCACGGCACCCGCGGTCGAGACCCATGTGCAGATGACGGTGAGCGGTCTCATCGCGCGCGTGACCGTGAGCCAGCTCTTTCAAAACCCGAGCGACGATTGGATCGAGGGAGTCTATGTCTTCCCCTTGCCGGAGAACGCCGCCGTCGACCAGCTTCGCCTCCAGGTTGGCGACCGCTTTCTCGAGGGCAAGATCAAGGAACGCGCCGAGGCCCGCGCGATCTACGAGGAGGCCAAGGCGTCAGGCAAGAAGGCGGCGTTGCTCGACGAGGAACGGCCGAACATCTTCACCAACGCCGTCGCCAATATCGGCCCGCACGAGCAAGTCGCGGTTCAGATCGAATATCAGCAATCGCTGCGCTTCGACCGCAACGGCGTCTCGCTGCGATTCCCCATGGTCGTGGGGCCGCGCTACATGCCCGGCCCCGGCCCCATCGCGTCGGCCGGCGAACGTCCCTCCATCGCCTCGCCCGTGCCGGACGCCGCGCGCATCACGCCGCCCGTGCTCCATCCGGCGGACGGCGCGGTCAATCCCGTCACGCTCGACATCGCGCTCGACGCGGGCATGCCGGTCGCCTGGGTCAAGAGCCCGACGCACAAGCTCGCGGTGACGGAGCAAACGGCGGGACGCTATGCGATCGGCCTCGCCGGTGACGCGGTGTTTGCCGAGAAGGATTTCGTGCTCGAATGGCTGCCGGACGCGCTCAAAGGCCCCGCGACGGCGCTTTTCACCGAGACGCTTGGAGACGCGACCTATCTTCTCGTGACGCTCCTGCCGCCGCGCGAGCGACAGACCGAACGCCCCAAGCTTCCGCGCGAGGTCATCTACATCATCGACACATCGGGCTCGATGGAGGGCCCATCCATCCGGCAGGCCAAAGCCGCGCTGCGCCTGGCGCTCGACCGTCTCGGGCCCGAGGACCGGTTCAACGTGATCCGGTTCAGCGACACGGCCGGCGCGCTCTTCGCCGACGCGCGGCCGGCGACGGCGGACTCGCTCGGCCGGGCGCGGCATTTCGTCGAGGCGCTCAAGGCCGATGGCGGAACCGAGATGATGGCGGCTCTCCGTCTTGCTCTCGACGGGCGGACGGATCCGCGGCGCCTGCGCCAGATCATCTTCCTCACCGACGGCGCCGTCGGGAACGAGGACCAGCTTCTCCACTTCATCAAGGAGAAACTCGGCGACAGCCGGCTCTTCACCATCGGCATCGGCTCCGCGCCCAACGCGTTCCTCATGACGAAGGCGGCGGAATACGGACGGGGCACCTACACCTTCATCGACCGTGTCGAGGATGTGGGCGAGAGGATGACGGCTCTCTTCGAGAAGATCGACGAGCCCGTTGCGACCGATCTCAGCCTTCGCATCGCCGGCGATGACGGGGCGGAGATCTGGCCCAAGCGCCCGAACGACCTCTATCGCGGCGAGCCCGTCGTCGCCGCCGCGCGCATCGGACGGAGTGCCAAAGCGGTCGAAGTGAGCGGGATGCTCGAGGGCCGTCCGTGGTCCGCGCGCATCCCCCTCGCCGAGGCCCATCCGGCCAAGGGCGTCTCGCAGATTTGGGCGCGCCGCAAGATCGACGCCCTCATGGATTCGCGCCACGACGGCATCGACGAGGAAAGCGTGAAGATGGACGTCGTCACCCTCGCCCTCGCGCACCACCTGGTCAGCAAGTACACGAGCCTCGTCGCGATCGACGTGACGCCTGCGCGCACGGCTGGCGCGTCCATAACGTCGCGCATGGTGCCGACCAACCTGCCGGAAGGCTGGAACTTCGAGAAGGTCTTCGGACCCGACTATCGGATGCGCGCACCCGCCTCGCCCCGGCCGCCGTCGTCCATCGATGAGCGCGACGCGGCCTTGCGGCCCGACGCCGAGCTCGTCCTCAACACGGTCGGCCAGGGCGCCACGCCCGCGACGCTCCACCTTCTCGCGGGGACGGCCATGATCGCCGTCGCCGTCTTCGTCCTCCTCGGACGGCGGCGCCGGACATGAGGCGTGCCGTGCGGCTCTGGCTGGGCCTGCCGCTCCTGGCCTTGGGAGTCTGGCAGGCCGGCCAAGGCCTCTACATCCCTGGCAAGGCGGCCGCCGCGCAGCTTCTCCTCCGCGCGGCGTGGGAGCGCACACGCCACGGCGACGTGGCGGCGCGACCCTGGCCCTGGGCCGACACCTGGCCGGTCGCGCGGCTCGAGGTTCCGCGCCTCGGCATCGACGAGATCGTGCTCGCCAGCGCGACAGGGCGAAGCCTTGCCTTCGCGCCCGGCCACATCGACGGCACGGCCATGCCCGGCACGAATGGCACGACGGTGATCGGCGGGCATCGCGACACGCATTTCCGCTTCCTCCGCGATCTCGTCGCGGGCGACGTCATCCGCCTCTCCCCACCCACGGGCGACGCGCGGGAGTACCGGGTCATGCGAACCGCGGTGGTCGAGCAAGGCAAAGCCGGCATCGTCCTCGACGCGGAGGCCTCGCGGCTCGTCCTCGTCACCTGCTGGCCCTTCGATGCGCTCGTGCCCGGCGGACCGCTGCGCTACGCCGTGACGGCCGAGAGCGTACGCCCAGGCGAGAGCGCGGACGCGCCGATTGCGCCGTCGGGCCCGATCCCCTAAGAGCAGGCGGGACCGCCGGCCCCGCGCCACAGGACCCGACGGCGCGGAGTGCCATGGCCATCGATCTTTCCTTCGTCATCCTCGCGCTCGTCGCGTTTCTTGCCGGCGGCTTCGTCAAGGGAACCGTCGGCATTGGCCTGCCGACCGTCTCACTGGCGATCTTATCGACCGGCATGGATCTCCGCGCGGCGGTCGCACTCATGTCGCTGCCCGCCGCCTGCACCAACCTTTATCAGGCGACACAGGGCGGCGAGTTCATGGGGCTCCTCCGAAGGCACTGGCCACTCGCGCTGTCGTCCTTCATCGCTGTCTGGTTCGGCACGCTGATCCTCTTCAGCGTCGATCCGCTCCTCTTGACCGGCATCCTGGGCGTGACGCTTTGCCTCTACGCGGTGCTTGCGCTGCTGACCGTGCCGGTGCGCGTCCCGCGCCATTGGGAGCCCGTGCTGGGCCCTCTCACGGGCGCCCTCACCGGGGTCATGACCGGCGCCACGGGGTCATTGGCCCTCCCGCTCATGGCCTATCTCGACGGGCTTGGCCTCGACAAGAACCGCTTCGTCCAATTGACGGGGATCGTAGCCTCGGCCCTGACGGTGCCGCTCGCGATCGGCGTCGCGGGCCGCTCGATGCTTGCCGGAACTCTTTCGACGGCCGCGGTCTTCGTTCTCGTGCCGGCCTTCACCGGCCTTTGGTTCGGCCAGCGCGTGCGCGCGCGACTCTCGGACGACCGGTTTCGGACTCTCGTCCTTCTGTCCCTGCTCGTCCTCGGCGCGAAGCTGGTGGACAAGGGGTTCTTGGGCGACATTCTTTGACGCGCCGCGGCCGAACAACGTGCCGCTTGACCGCGTGGGCGCGCGGTCTTCCGTCCGCCGTGTTGGGCCTCGGCGAAGGGCCGCAGCGGGCCTAGGCGGCCCGCGACTGTTCCTGCAGGCCTGAAGACAGGGACGTGGCCAGCTGGGCGAGGTCGACGGCGGATTCGAGCAGCCGGTTGGCCGCGTCCTTCGTGCGCTCGGCCGTGCTCGAGATCTCTGTCACGTTTTCCGAGACGTTGCGCGTCGCCGTCGCAGCTTCCTGCACGTTCTGACTGATGTTGGAGGTAGCTGCGGTCTGCTCTTCCATGGCGGCAGCGATGACGGTTGCGATCTCGTTCACTGTCGCGACCTGCTCGCCGATCGTGCTGATGGCGCGCCCGGTGTTGTTGACCTGTTCCTGGACCGCGCGGACCTCGCTTGATATCTGTTTGACCGCTTCCGCGCACTGACGCGCAAGCTGCTTCACTTCGGCGGCCACGATCGCGAAGCCCTTGCCCCGCTCGCCGGCCCGCGCCGCCTCGATCGTCGCATTCAAGGCCAGGAGATTGGTCTGGTTCGCGACCGTCTCGATGAAGGCCACGACCCGGTTGATCTTCGCGGCCGCGTCGCTCAAGGCGCCCATGGCGTCGGTGGCCCGCTCGGCCTCGCTTGCCACTTCCTTGGTCGATGCGCTCGAGCGGGAGACCTGGTTGTTGATCTCGGTGATCGAAGCAGCAAGCTCCTCCGTCGCGGCGGCAACGGTCTGCGAGCTCGAGGCAGCGACGCCGGAGGCGGACGCGACCGTCGCGCTTTGGCTGTGGGTCGCTTCGGCATCGGCAAGAAGGGTCCGTGCGATCGACTGGACAGAGGTCGCGGACTCCGTGAGCGCCTCCGCAAGCTCGACGGTCTGCGTGCGCTGCTCGCGCGCCTCGGCGTCCATGCGCTCCATCGATTCGCGCGCGCGATTGATGACCTCGGCACCGTGCCGGAAACTTCCGAGCATGCCGCGCCGGATGAAGCGGCGGTAGAACTTCCCGCTCGCCGCGTGCTCGAGCGAGGCGCCCGATTCACGGACGAAGGCGTCGGTCATGTCGAGAAGGTGATTGATCGAGCTGAGGAACGGCCGCAAGTCGCCGAAATCGTCGATTTCCGTGATGCGCGCCTCGAGATTGCCCTTGGCCGCCTCGCGACACACCGACCAGGCCTTTTCGACCGCCGCCTTGTAGTGCGCGAAATCGTCCGCCTGCGCGCTCGATTCGGCCGCGGGCGCTCGGAAACGATTGAGGATGGGTCGCATGGCAGCACTCCGATCGAGCGTGAGCTCACAAAGAGAAGACGAACTGGTCGTAGGTGACTTTATGCTGGTCGAGCGCCCGAACGAGCTTGTCGAAGCCGGCCTGCATGCCGACTTTGCGGTTCTCATGGCGCGCCTCTTCCGCCAGGAGGTCGCGGTAGAGCGGCTCGATCTTCTCGATGGCCGAGCGCATCGGCGTGCGGCGGTTCGAATGGTAGCCGGTGACGGCGCCCGAGGAGTCGTAGGACGGCGTGACATGGGCGAACACCCAGTAGTAGTCGCCATTCTTCGCCATGTTCTTCACATAGGCGAAGATCTCGCGCCGCTCGCCAAGCTGGTCCCACAGGAGCTTGAAGACGCAACGCGGCATGTCCGGATGGCGCACGAGAGAGTGAGGCTGGCCCAGCACTTCGCGCTCGCTGAAGCCGGCGACGCGCAGGAAGACGTCGTTCGCATAGGTGATGCGCCCGGCCCCATCGGTCTTGCTGACGATGATCTCGTCCTCGCCGAAGGTCCGTTCGTCGCGCGTCGGGGCCGCTTGGTACTTGGTCATCCGAACCTCCTCTGTCCGGCGGGTGCGGATCGCCGACGGACGCAACATATGAGATCGCCCCATGTTGCTATCCGATGTCAGTTAAATCCCCGTTACTGGTAAGGTTTTTGCAAATGCCTCTCAGTTCACGGACGAGGTATCCGTGTTGGCACCGCCCGGCCCGTGGCCGGCGTTCGATGGGCTAGTTGGGATTGTTGCCCGATTCGGCGTGGGGGAAGTCGCGCTCTTCCTTAAAGCAGGCGGCGTAGGCCTCCTCCCAACCCCGCTTGTAGTCCGCGTTCGAATCGAACCGCGCCTGGTCCAAGCGGTAGGCATGCTCGTGGTGCGGCCGGAAGGCGTCGGCATAGCCGCTGTTGCAACCGTCGCGATAGCCGTCCTGGTAGGCGGGCGTCCCGGCCGGGACCGTCCCCTGGCACGCGGCCAGGAGCAACACCATCGCCATGACGAGCGTGCGGCCCATACCTTGGACTTAAGAACTAACCCCGGCCGGTCAAGGCTTTGGCGAGGTCATGCTCCGCGCGGCGAGCGCCGTCATGACGAGCGAAAGGCCGAGGAACAGCATATTGATGCCGACGAGAAGGCCGATCGCCCAGGTCGCCGTGCTGGGCCAGCCCTGCCCGATGAGATAGGCGATCACCAGATCGACGATGCCGCTCAGGAGAATCCAGATCCAATTGCCGAGCTGCGGCCGGAACTGAAGCGCCACGACGATCGCGGCGATGCCCTCGATGACGAAGAACACGATGAGGACCGTGGTCAAGGTGAGCACGCCCGCCGCGGGCTGCACCAGGAGGACGAGACCGAAGACCACCGCCAGGGCCGCCACGAGCAGGGACCAACCATATCCCGGCACGTGCTTGCCGCGGAGCACGGCCACGGCCCGCACGACGCCGCCGATGAGGAACAGCCAGCCGACGAGGATCTCGATGGCAAGCGTCGCCACCTGCGGGAGCGCGACGGCGAGGAACCCCAGCGCCACGAGGACGAGGCCCTGGATGAGGAACATCTTCCAATGCGCCTGTATGGCGTCGGACACCTGCCGGCGCAGCGCATCGAGATCCGGTTGCATGGTCATCGAGACTCTCCTTCTCCGATTGGCTCCGCCCGCTCGTGTGCGACGGCCGGCATCGTTCAGCGCCAGTTGGCGGGAAGCCAGGTTCCGACACCCGCCTCCTTCGCGTGACGGTAGACGAGGGACGCGAGCGCCATGACCCCGATCGAATGGCCGCTGTGGCAAAGGACGACGCGTTCGCTCGCCGACCGGCGCGGCTCCGCGCGCCCCATGGCAAGGTCGCGGAGATCCGCCTCGAACGGCCCCTTGAGCTTGAATCGGCCGATGGCGATCTCGTGCTTGGCCTGGCTTTGCTCGTCCGTCAGCACCCGCTCGAAATCGTCGAGTCCCGGATGCCAGGAGCGGCCGAGGTCGACCAGGCTCACGAAGGCGCCGGGCTTGACCCAGGCCGGATCGAGGAACGGTCGCGACTCCTTCGCGGTTGGAATACTGGTCACGACCACATCGGCCTCGGCCGCCAAGCGCGGATCTTCGCTCACCTCGACCGTCCAGCCGTCTCGCCTGGCCTCGGCCGCGAAGGCCTCGGCGCCCTTGCGGCTGCGGTTATAGGCAATGACGCGCTCGAGCCTCGGCAGGACCGCGCGGAGCGCCGGCAGATGGACGCGCGCCTGCGCACCCGTCGCGACGAGTCCGACCGTCCGGCTGTCGGGCCGCGCGAACTTGCGCGCGACCACGCCCGAGACGGCCGCGGGAATCCAGGTCGAGATCCAGAAGGTGTCGATGAAGGCCAGCGGCTTCGCCGTCTCGTAGTCGCTCACGATCTCCATGCCGTTCAGGTGATGCTCGCCGGGCGGCGCCAGCTCAGCCTGCACGCCCATCGAATTGTGCGAGAGGCTGATGCCAAGGCGCTCCGACCAGGCGTTGAGAGAGTAGAAAAAGCTTCCCGCCTTGGTGGGCGACGCCACCTTGGGGTGCCCGACCGCCCGTCCCTCGACCCAGTCGCAATAGCTCCGCTCGACCTCGTCGATCATGGCGAGGTAGGGCACGCCCGACGCGGCGACTTCGGGACGCCGGAGGTAGAGAATTCTGTCGTCGTTTGTCATCGCGCTCATGGCCATCGCCTCGTCAGCCGATCGCGAGGCCGGGAGGCGATTCCGGCGCCAAGGCCGGACGCCCGCGGATCACGTCGGCGACCTTCTCCGCCGTCATCATGATGGATGCGTTGAGATTGCCGGTGATGACGTCTGGGTAGATCGAGGCGTCGATGACGCGCAATCCCGTCGTGCCATGGACGAGCCCGGTCCGGTCGACGACGCTCGCCGGGTCGCTCTCGGGGCCCATCCTGCAGGTGCAGGAGGCGTGGAAGTCCGTCACCGTTTCGCGCCGCGCATAGGCGTCGAGTTCGGCGTCGCTCATCTGCGTGGGGCCGGGCCGCATCTCCTCGCCGCGGAAACGGTCGAAGACTCGCTGCGCAAACACCGTGCGCAGCGCGCGGATGCCTTCGCGCATCTCACGCCGGTCGCGCTCGGTCGCGAGATAGTTGAAGACGATGCGCGGCCGTGCCCGCGGATCGGCCGAGGCGAGCGTCACGCTGCCGCGGCTTTCGGGACGCTGGACGGTGATCTTGGCTTGGAAGCCGTGGGTCCGCGTATCCGACATCGCGTGGTAGCTGCCGCCAAACGGGATGAACTGGAATTGCAGGTTGCCGTAATTCGCCGTGTCGGAGCGGATGAAGGCGCCCGTCTCGAAGTGGTTGGAGGCGCCCATCCCCGATTTCGTCAGCAACCACTGGGCGCCCACATAGGCGCGCGCCGCGGGCGACATGTAGCGCGTCAAGGAGATCGGCTCCGTGCACATGTATTGGACATAGACGCCGCCGTGGTCCTGGAGATTGGCGCCGACGCCGGGACGGTCGGCGACGACGGCGATGCCGTGGCGATCGAGCGCAGCGGCCGGGCCGATGCCTGAGAGCAGCAAGAGGTGCGGCGAGCCGATGGCACCGCCGCAGAGGATCACTTCGCGCGTCGCACGCACCTCCGCTTCGGCCGTCCCGTCGGCAAGACGAAGCCCCGTCGCGCGCGCGCCATCGAAATTGATCTTGAGGACGCGTGTATTCGCCCGCACCGAGAGATTCGGCCGGCCGAGCACGGGGTGGAGGTAGGCGCGGGCCGAACTCTGGCGCCGGCCAGCCGAGATCGTCCAGTCGACGCGGTAGAACCCTTCCTGCCGCGCGCCGTTGACGTCGTCGGTGACGCCGTAGCCGGCCTCGTCGCCCGCCTGGAGGAAGGTCTGATGCAGCGGATGGTCGGCCGCGGCGGAACCGACGCGGAGCGGGCCCTGGTCGCCGCGATAGGCGTTCCCGCCTTTCTCGCGCGTCTCGCTCTTCTTGAAGTACGGGAGGCAGTGCCGGTAGGACCACTCGGCGAAGCCGGTGCTCCGCGCCCAGCCTTCGAAGTCGAGCGGATTGCCGCGGATGTAGACCATGCCGTTGATCGACGAGCTGCCGCCGATCACGTGGCCGCGGTGATAGATGTCGCGCCGCCCGTCGAGATGGGGCTCGGGCTCCGTCTCGAAACGCCAGTTGAGCCGCGGGCTGTCCTTCACGAGCGCGACCGCCGCCGGCATCCTGATCAAGATCGAGCGGTCCCACGGCCCCGATTCGACGAGGAGAACCGAAGTGCCCGGATCCTCGCTCAACCGGTTGGCCATCACGCAGCCGGCCGAACCCGCGCCGACGATGACGTAGTCATAGGCCTGGGTCCGTCCCGCCATGGCTGTCGCCCCCCGCATGCCGGAAGCGCCTCGGCGCTTCCGCGCCGATCATAGGGAAGCGCATCTCCGGCACAAGATGCGCGTCCCGGGCAGCGGGGCGCCCGCCGTCACGCCACCAGCGCGACCACCTCGATCTCGATGCGCGCGCTCGACGGCACGAGGCCGGTCACGACCGTCGTCGTCGCCATGGGACCGAGATACTTTTCCATGATCCGGTGCACCTCGTCGAAATCGCCCGCATGGGTCAGGTAGACGTTGCGCTTGGCGACGTGCTTCAGGGAGCTGCCGGCATACTCCAGGATCGCCTTGATGTTCTCGAGCACCTGGGTCGTCTGCTCGGCGAGCGTGCCCATCTCCGTGATGGCCTCGCGTCTCTTGTTGCCGTCCTGGCCGGGCTTGACCGCGACCTGGCCGGTCACGAAGACGAAACCGCCGGCCTTCGTGCCGTGCGCCGTCGTCGTCGAATAGCCCCGGCCGACGGCGGGATTGATGAGAACTTGGACCTCGCTCATGACGCGCTCTCCTGCTTCTGCGTTGGGTGCGACACCTCTTCTTGTCGCAAGCGCAGCATGCCATGCTCCGGCCGGCCCTCGCCAGCGACGGCACCCGCCGCCGGGTGCCATCGCTGAGCCTGACGACCGGCAGGAAACGACGATGATCGCGGCGCGACCGTTCGACTATCCCTATGACGGCAAGCTCGAGCCGAAAGCAACGGCGCTCCTCGTCATCGACATGCAGGTGTTCTTCCTGTCGAGCGAAGGCTTCGCTGCCCTCCACGGCTTCGACGTCTCGCCACTTCGCGCGATCATCCCGAACGTGCGGCGCCTCGTCGACAGCGCTCGCCAGGCGGGACTTCACGTCGTCTGGACGCGCCACGGCTACCGCGCCGATCTCGCTGACCGGACTCCGTACGAAGCCTGGCGTCACGAGCGTGTCCACGGACGGGGCGCCAAGGTCCCCCTCAATCTCCGCGGCACGCCCGGCTTCGAGATCATCCCGGAACTGCCCGTGCGCGCGGGCGAGCCCGTCATCGACAAATCGACCGCCGGCGCCTTCTGCTACACCGATCTCGATGCCATCCTGCGCGCGCGGTCGATCACGCATCTCATGGTCTGCGGCTGCACCACCGATGTCTGCGTCCACACCACGTTGCGCGAGGCGTGCGATCGCAACTATCAATGTGCGCTCATCGAGGATGGCTGCGCGAGCGGCGACGCGCGCGCGCACGAGTCCGCGATCTACATGACGACGATCGAAGACGGCATCTGGGGTGTGGTCACGCGGACCGCCGATGTGATCGACGGCCTCGGGCGACTGAGGCAGGGATGAAGGGAGTGTCACCATGAGCCAGCTTGCGCGCCGCGACTGGGTTCCCGCGGACTCCGAGCGTTACGTGCAGTCGCTCGCGGACGCGACCGCCGCCAAGACGGCCGACACGCTCGAGCGCGAGATCGCCGCGCTCATCCAGGAGAACCGCGCGATCCACGAGGAGCGCTGCGTCAACCTGAACCCCGGCACCAACGCGATGAACCCGAAGGCGGAAGCGGCGCTCGCGGCCGGCCTCGGCTCGCGGCCCTCGCTCGGATATCCCGGCGACAAGTACGAGATGGGGCTCGAAGCCATCGAGCGGATCGAGGTCATCGCGGCGGAGCTGGCCGCCGAGACCTTCGGCGCGCGCTACGCCGAGATCCGCGTGCCGTCCGGCTCGATCGCCAATCTCTACGCCTTCATGGCCACCGCGCGGACGGGCGAGCGCATCATCGCGCCGCCCTCGACGATCGGCGGGCACGTCACGCACCACGAGCCCGGCGCCGCGGGCCTCTACGGCGTCGAGATCCACCCGTCGCCGATCGATCCCGTCAACTACACGGTCGACCTCGCACGTCTTCGGGACGAGGCGCGCCGTCTCCGACCGCGCCTCATCACGCTCGGCGGCAGCCTCAACCTGTTCCCCCATCCCATCCGCGAGGTGCGCGCGATCGCCGACGAGGTGGGGGCCTGGCTACTCTTCGATGCGGCGCACCTCTCGGGCCTCATCGCCGGACGCGCCTGGCAGCAGCCGCTCGAGGAAGGCGCCCACCTCATGACGATGAGCACATATAAGAGTCTCGGCGGCCCGGCCTCGGGCCTCATCCTCACCAACGAGGCCGAGCTCGCGAAGCGTCTCGACGCTATCGCCTATCCGGGGCTGACCGCCAATTTCGACGCGGCCAAGGCGGCCTCCCTCGCCCTGGCCCTCCTCGACTGGAAGGTCCACGGCCGCGCTTATGCCGCATCCATGGTCGCGACGGCCAAGGCGCTGGCGGAGGCGCTCGCGCGCGAAGGCGCGCCTGTCTTCGCGGCCGCCAAGGGCTTCACGCGCTCGCACCAGTTCGCCCTCGAAGCGGCGCGTTACGGCGGCGGGCAGACGGCGGCGAAGCGCCTGCGCCGAGCGAACGTCCTCACCTGCGGCATCGGCTTGCCGCTCGACGCCGTTGCGAACGACGTGAACGGCCTCCGCATCGGCACGCCCGAAATCGCGCGCTGGGGGATGGCGCCCGAGCACATGCCGGAGCTCGCGGCACTCATCGCGCGCGTCCTCGTCAAAAGCGATGCGCCCGAGCGTGTCGCGCCCGACGTGACCGCGTTCCGCCAGCGCTTCCGGAGTCTTCACTTCGTTCGCTGAGGCGCGCCGGCGCTATTCGTCGAGCGCCGCCTGGTACTGGCGGACGAGATCGGCGAGGCTGAGCGCGATCCAGTCTGGCCTGGTGAAGGCCGGCGGGACTTGCGTGCCGCCATAGCCGGTCTTGCCGTGTCGGCGGTAGATCCACGCGCATTTGAGCCCGATCGCGCGCGCGGCGCCGATGTCGTGGTACTGGCTCTGCGCCACGTGGAGGATGCGCGGCTTCGCGACACCGAGCTTCGCCAAGTAGTCGATGAAGTACTCGAAGGCCTTGGGGTTGGGTTTGCTCACGCCCATGTCCTCCTCGGTGATGATGGCCGAGAAGGGCGAGCCCAAGGTCGTGGCCATGCGCCGCGCGCCCACCCGGTCGCCGTTCGTCACCACGACGAGATAGCGGAACTGCGTCTTCAAGTAAGCAAGCGCGTCCGCCGAATCGGGGTAGGCCGGCCAGTCGCGCGCCGAGGCCGCGAAGCTTGCCCCGTCGCCCGGCTCGACCGCGACGCCGTACTCTTTCGCGATTCCCGCCCAGATCTTGGGGAAGCGCTGGGTGAAGAGGAGCGTGGGCTCGGCCGCGCGCACGGCACTCTGCGCCCGCGCGTAAGCTTCGAGGATCGCCGTGTCGTCGAGGTTCGGATGATCCTTGAGGAGGCGCGGCCGCACCCAGTCGAGCACGCCCGTCTCGAAATCGATCAGGGTGCCGATCATGTCGAAGGTGAGGACGTCGAAATCGGTGAGGCGCATGGGACCCTTCATCGTGTTCGCGGATCGAGGCGGAAACGGTGGGCGCGGACGCGGGAGTCGCGCGCAAGCCCTCCGGTGGGACGCGGCGGATGAGACCACGGCCGCCGCGGACGCGCAACGCCCGACCCCATGCTTGCGGAGCACCGTGCCAAGGGACAGGATCAAGCGATGACCACGCCGGACTTTCTTCGCGCGCTGCCCAAGGCGGAGTTGCACGTCCATATCGAAGGCACGCTCGAGCCCGAACTCATCTTCGCGCTCGCCCGGCGCAACGGCGTCGCCCTCCCCTATCCGAGCGTCGACGCCTTGCGCGCGGCCTATCGCTTCACCGATCTCCAGTCATTCCTCGACATTTATTATGCCGGAGCCAGCGTCCTCTTGAGGGAAGAGGATTTCCGCGACATGGCCTTGGCCTATCTCCGCCGCGCGCAGGCTGACGGCGTCCTCCGCGCGGAGATCTTCTTCGACCCCCAGACCCATACCGCGCGCGGCGTGCCACTAGCGACCGTCTTCGGCGGGCTCACGCGCGGTCTTGCCGAAGCCGAGGAGACTCTCGGCATCGAAGCCGACCTCATCCTTTGCTTTCTCCGGCATCTCTCCGAAGACGCAGCGTTCGAGGTGCTCGATGAGGCCGAGCCGTTCCGCCGACACGTCATCGGCGTCGGTCTCGATTCGAGCGAGCGCGGCCACCCGCCGTCGAAATTCGCGCGTGTCTTCCGCCGCTGCCGCGACATGGGGCTCCGCGTCGTCGCCCATGCCGGCGAGGAAGGGCCGCCAGACTACATTCGCCAAGCGCTCGACCTCCTCGGCGCCGAGCGCATCGACCATGGCGTCCGCTGTCTCGAGGATCCGTCGCTCGTCGAGCGTCTCGTGCGGGAGCGCGTGCCGCTCACCGTCTGCCCGCTCTCGAACGTCAAGCTCCGCGTGTTCGACCGCCTCGAAGCCCATCCCTTGCGACGCATGCTCGACGCGGGCCTTGTCGCCACGATCAACTCGGACGATCCCGCCTATTTCGGCGGCACGATCGCCGAGAATTTCCGCGCCGCCTTCGAGGCGCTCAGCCTCACACGCGACCATGCCGTGAGGCTCGCGCGGAACAGCATCGATGCCTGCTTCATCGACGGCGCAAGGAAGACAGAATTCCACCGGCGCCTCGACCGGTTTCTCGACGCCAACCCCTAGCCGACCATCCGCTGCCGCACCCTCTCGAGTGACCAGCCTCGCGCCCTTCCGCCGAGGAACAACAGCCGTTGATTCCCTGAAACGCCCCGTTGCATAACGGCCCGAGCAATCGGGGAGGGCGGCATGCGGTACGGCTATATCGGCCTCGGGCATCTCGGCGGCCATCTCGCGGCGAGCCTCATCAGGGGCGGCTTCGACGTCACGGTCCACGACCTCGATCGGCGCCTGGCGGAGCGCCACCTGGCGCTGGGTGGACAGTGGGCCGAAAGCCCTCGAGCGCTCGCAAGCGAGTGCGATGCGGTCATCACCTGCCTTCCCTCTCCCGCGGTCACCTCGACGGTGCTCGACGGGATTCTCGAGGGGCTCGCGAAGGGCGGAACCTGGATCGAGATGAGCACGCTCGGCCGCGAAGACATCCTGGCCCTCGCCGCGCGCGCGACGGCGCGCGGCGTCCGCACCCTCGAATGTCCGGTGACAGGCGGCGTCCACCGCGCGGCCGCGGGCGAGATCACCGTGCTCGCGGGCGGTGATGCCGACCTCTTCGAGCGCCACCGCCCTGCCCTCGAAGCCATGGGCGGGCACATCTTCCACATGGGCGCCCTCGGCTCCGCCTCGATCATCAAGGTCATCACCAACATGCTGGCCTTCATCCACCTCCTCTCGGCGGGCGAAGCGCTCATGCTGGCCAGGCGCGGCGGGCTCGATCTCGCCCAGGCGTTCCACGCGATCCGCGCGAGTTCGGGCAACAGCTTCGTCTTCGAGACGGAGGGCCAGCTCGTGCTCAACGGCAGTTACGACATCGGCTTCACCATGGACCTCGCGGTGAAAGACCTGGGCTTCGCCATGGATTTCGGGCGGGAATTCGGAGTGCCCCTCGACCTCGCGGGCCAGACCTACCAGACGTTCCTCAAAGGTCGCGCGCAATACGGCGGCGGCGCCTGGTCGACCGAAATCGTCAAGCTGCTCGAGGACGCGCTCAAGACCGACTTGCGCGCACCCGGATTCCCCGCGACGCTCGAAGCCGGGTAGGTCCTCGCCCGCAGCACCAGGGGGCAGCTACTTTGCGGGCCACGGTTGCGGTATCATTGCGCCCGCCCCGTGGACGTCCTGGGAGGCGAAACATGGCGACGATCGCGAACGGCAGCGAGGAGAAACTTCGCACCCTCATCGCCCGCCAGAAGCCCGGCTTCTCCTTGGCCGAGACCTTCTATTCCGATCCCGACATCTACGCGCGCGACCTGGAGCGCCTCCTCATGCGCCACTGGCTCGTCGCGGGCCATGAGAGCAGCGTCGAGAAGCCGGGTGATTATGTCCTCGTCGAGATCGCGGGCGAGTCCGTCATCATCGTCCGCGGCCAGGACAGCGTGGTGCGCGCCCACGCCAATGTCTGCCGCCACCGCGGCTCGCGCGTGTGCCGCGAGGCCAAGGGCAACGCCAAGGTCTTCGTCTGCCCCTACCATGCCTGGGCCTACAACCTCGACGGAACGCTCCGCTCGGCACGCCACATGCCGGAGGATTTCGACGCGACGGCGCATGGCTTGAAGCCCGTGCATCTCCGCGTGATCGAGGGGCTCATCCTCATTTCATTCGCCCAGCATCCGCTCGGCCTCGGCACCATCGAGGCGACGATGCGGGACTGCATCCGCCCCTACGGCTGGACCAAGGCGCGCGTCGCGCACCGGGAGATCTACCCGATCGAGGCCAATTGGAAGCTCTCGGTCGAGAACTATCTCGAATGCTATCACTGCGCGCCGGCCCATCCCGAATACTCGAAACTCCACGCCCTCGAGCAGCCCTGGCCGAAGATCCAGGCGCTCAAGGTTGCGATGGACGCGCGCGGGACGGCGCTCGGCTTCCGCGCCGACGAGCACAGCCATTGGCAGCAATCCTCGACCGGCGAGGAGGCGGTCCACGGTTTCCGCTATCCGCTCCATGACGGCATGGTCACGGGAAGCGCCGACGGCAAGCCCGTGGCGCCCCTCATGGGCGGCCTGAACGGCTATGACGGCGGCGTCACCTCGGTGCATCTCGGGCCTGCGAGCTTCTTCATCGCCTATCCCGACCACGGCGTGATCTACCGCTTCTTCCCGGTGACGATCGGGACGAGCGCGCTCGAAGTCATCTGGATCGTCGACCGAGACGCGAAAGAAGGCGTCGACTACGACCGCGACGCGCTCACCTGGCTGTGGCACGTCACCTCGGGCGCCGACAAGCGCATCATCGAGGACAACCAGAAGGGCGTCGCCTCGCGCTACTACGAGCCCGGCCCCTTCGCGCCCATGGAGTACAACGAGCGGCGGTGGGTCGAGTGGTATTTAGCGGAGATGGCGTAGCGATCTCGCACCCAGCCTCGCCGTCCATCGACGAATTCCATTTGCAAAATGCAAGGCCATCGCGCCGGCGCGCGCGAGTCGTCTCGTGCATGTAACCGCTAAGCGCCAGGCTGTCTTGCACGCCATCGGGTGAGGTGCGAGACTCTTCCCCAATCACTGCGATCGTGGGAGGTGGGCCCATGGTTTCGCTCAGTGGCGCACAACAATCCTGTCTTCGTCGTGCCGCGGTGCTCGTGGGCGCCGTCAGCCTTGCGGTCCTCGCGGGCTGCAAGTCGCCCGGCGTGCCAGTCACGGGCGCGAACGCCGAATCGCCCGATGCGTCCTTCACGCAATCGGAAACCTCGATCACCACGTCTTATGCCGGCAAGTACATCGTGGTGGTCGCCTATAACGACGAAACCAACGAAAGCGCGACGATTCAGTACACCTCGACGACCCGGAAAATCCTCGCCGGCGCCAGCCTCATGGGCTGGTCCTACTCGCTCGATCGCGGGAAGAGCTGGACGCATGGCGGCAAGGTCAAACCGCCAAAGGACTGGGCCGTGCTGTGGGGTGATCCGGCCGTCACCACCTCCGAAGGCGCTTACCAGTATGTGTTCATGTCCAATCTCGCGATCCCGTCGAGCAAGATGCCCGCCGGTGGGATCAACGGCTCCGTCATCGTCTCCGGCGACGACTCGTATATCGGCGGCGCGTGCATCGCGCGCTCGGTCGACGGCGGGATCACGTTCAAGAACTATCAATGCGTGAGCCGGACGGAGAAGAACAACGTCCCCAACAGCGAGAAAGGGCATTTCTACGACGGCGGCAGCATGGCATCGTCGCGAAAGGGCGAGATTTATGCCGCCTTCGTCGACGTCACGACCGACCAGATCGACGTCTACCGCGCGCCGGACGAGGAAGCGCAATTCGCGCTGCTTCCTCCACCCTTCCCGACTCTCGCCATCAAGTCGCATCCGAGGCTCCGCGTGAATCTGGCCGACGGCACGCTCTACGTCGCCGCGCAGACGTCCGACGGCACCGTCTACATGAATCGCTACAAGGGCGGCCAATGGGGACAGCCGGTCGCCGCCGCATTCGGGGTGCTCTATCCCTGCGTTGCCTTCGAAAGCAACGCTTGCACGCCGTCCCACCAATGCGTTTCCGGGAAGCTTTGCCTGAGGACCGGCCCCCAGTTCTCGTTCGCGATCGGCGCGGCATCGGACTCCGAAGGCACAGACGCCATTCGCATCATGACGACGCAGTGGAGCGAGGAGGCCAAGCGATTCTATGTTGAGGGCTACGCCTGCCCCCTCTCGCTGTCCCCACATTGTTCGTACGTGCCCCAGTGGGGAACGACTCCGGGCAATCTCAATTCGCCCGGCGATCAGTTCGCGCCGACGGTCGCCGCCTGGCCGGGTTTCATCGGACTGCCGCCAGCCTGGCAGGCGGCCTATCTCGATCGCAGCGGGAATCCCGCCGGCACGGTCACGCTCAAGCGCGGCAGCCTCGCCTATCTGCCCGGCCCGCCGGCCAAGCCGATCTTCGTGCCCTTCTCGCTGATCACCAACATGACGGTCTGCCCCGACGATCGCGGCTATTGGGGCGACTATGACGACCTGGCGTTCATCGGCTTCGAGAAGGAATCGACGACGGCGGAGTTCCTGCGCACCATGTCGGACTCCTCGCTTGGGTGCGCCAAACGCTGGACATACACCTCCCAGCATCTTCACATCCGGGGCGGGACATTCAAATGAGCGGGGACGCGCGGACGCCGCGGTACCGTTGGCCCGCGCCGTATCGGGCGATGTGGGTATGCATCGCGCTTGCCGCGTTCGCCTGCACGGCAGAGCAGAAGGGCGACGTCGACCATCCCGTCGTCGCCAGCGGGCCGGTCGCGCTCGGCCCGCCCGTGCACGCGCCCGCGCCGCCGCCGCGCATCGAGGTCTTCTACGGCGAAGGAAGCTGTGCGCCCGTCTTCCCGAACGGCCAGCGCGGCACCTGCATCAACGGCCAGCCCTGCAACGGCTTCGGCTTCAAGACGGCGAGCGGCGCGCTCGAATGCGCCTGTTTCGAGACAAAGGGCGGCTGCCCGGCGGAGCAGCGCTGCAGCACGCTGCGGCGCGCCTGTGTCGGGCCGTCCGATCTCGATCGCAAGAGCCCGGCGCCAGCGCCGTGAGGCCCGCGCCCACGCGCGCTCCGGCGCCGCGCGGCACGGAGCGTCGACGCCCGGTTCGGAGCCGGGCGTGAGACGCGCGTTGAGCTCGGGACGATCGCAATGGCGGGGAGGTCGACAATGACGCGGATAATCGAATCGAGAGTCCTGGCCTCGGTGATGATCGCCGGATCGATCGCGCTCGCCATGCCGGCGAGCCTGGCCCAAACCTCAGCGCCAGAGCCACCGGCAACGCCAGTCGCCGGACGACCCCTGCCGCTGCCCGATCTGACGGTCAAGGCGGGCTACAGTCCGAACCCGACATGCGTCAACGGAAAGTGGCTACTCGTCATCGTGGCCGACATTACGAACCTGGGCCCCGGCCCCGCCTTCCTGCCCGCCGAATGGACGAAACCCTGGCTCACCGCCTATCCGTCGAAACCGCTGAAGGGCTTCGTCCAACCCTTCTACACGCCTGGCCAGAAGATGACGCTCAAGAAGGGCGAGACGGTGCAGCTCGAGTTCAGCGCGCTCTTCGGCGAAGCCGTCGGCGGGGGCGGCTACGATGTCATCGTGAAGGTCGACCCCTACAACGTCATCAAGGAGGCAAACGAGAACAACAACACCGATTCGTTCGCGGTTCCCGGCGGTTGTTAGGACCGGCCCAAGACGCCGCCGTGCGCAATCCGAACCACCCGAATGCGCAACGATTCCGTCAGGCAGTTCCCGTGACCGTCCCCCGCCGCATGGACCAGAGCGCCAGCCCCGCGATCGCCGAAAGGACGAAGACGCCGCCGAGAAGCGTGAGCAACGCCGGCTTCTCGCCGTAGGCCAGCAGCACCCAGACCGGACCGCACACCGTCTCCGACAATTGGATGAGCGTCGCCGGCGCGGCCGGCACGTAACGCGCGCCGAGCGTCAAGAGCCGCAACGACATGCTCATGGGCACGGCCCCCATGATGATGCCCATGAGCGCATCGTGCGGCGAGACCGCGACGTCGCCGCCCTGGACGAGGAAGGCGGCGAGGGCGCCGGTGAACCCCGCGATCGCGACCGAAGGCAGCATGTCGGCCCCGCGCCCGAAGCGGAGTGCGACGACGAAGGCAGCGTTGACCGCCGCCGAGAGCAGCGCCATCGCGTTGCCGTAGAGATGCCCCGCGCCGAGCCCCTCTCCCACCATCACGCCGACGCCCATGAGGGCCACGACCATCGCCACGAGCGTCGCGCGCGTGACCCGCTCCTTGAGGACGAGCCAGGCGAGGAGCGCCGCGAGGAAGGGCGAGACGCCTTGGATGAAGAGCGTGTTCGCGACCGTCGTGTGGATGATGGACAGGGAGTAAGTGACGTTGCTCGCACCGAGGAGGAGTCCCGCGACGAGGCCGGGCAGGCCCGCCGCGCGGAAGGCCGCGACGACGCGGCCGCGGTTCAGCACGGCGACGAGCGCCAAGAGGCAGAGCGCCATCGTGCCGCTCCGCCAGAAGATGATCTGCCAGTCGGAGGCGTGCTCGACCTGGCGGAAGAAGACGCCGCTGAGACTCGCGAGCACGCCCGCGGATGCGATGAAGAACGCACCCTTGAGGAAGTGCGGATCCCGTGCGCCGATCGTCATTGGTGTGCCGCCCGGGTCTCGCCCGAAAGGAGGGGTGATGCTCCGCCCATCATCGCTGCCCGGATGGCGAAAGGGCAAGCACGCGGCGCCAGCGTCCCGGGCGCGCGGCCTTGCCGCGGCCGCTCCCGATCGCGACGGCGACCGTCGCGCCGCACTCGACCCAAGGGACAGCCCGCGCTGGATTCGCGGACCGAACGGGCCGGAAACCGGCCCCTCCATTTCACCCTAAAGTGGACCTTTCACCACAGCCACTTCGGACATAACGTCCGCCGGCCCATATGTTCCCGGAGCTGGTTATGCCGAGCCTCGAACGCGCCGCCGTCTGCACCTTCGACTGCCCCGACACCTGCAGCCTCACCGTCACGGTCGAGGACGGCCGCATCGTGAAGGCGCGCGGCTCGGACGCGCTCCCCTACACGGACGGCGTCATCTGCAACAAGGTCGCGCACCACACGGGCGACTTCGTGCACCATGCCGGCCGCCTCGCCTATCCCATGAAGCGCGTGGGCCCGCGCGGCTCGGGCCGGTTCGAGCGGATCGGCTGGCAAGAGGCGCTCGACACGATCCACGAGCGCGTCACGGCGGTCATCCGGCGCTGGGGGCCGCAGGCGGTCATGCCGCTCAGCTATGCCGGCCCCCACGGCATGCTGTCCCAGGACAGCATGTCCATGTGCTTCTTCCACCGCCTCGGTGCGAGCCAGCTCTACCGCACGGCGCTCTGCGGCGCGGTGCGCAACGAAGCCTGGACCGGCACCTACGGCGCCGTGCCGGGGCTCGAGCCGGACGCGGCGGAGGACGCCAAGCTCACGATCGTCTGGGGCAACAACGCGACGGTCGCGAACCTCCACCTCGTGCGCAAGATCCGCGCGTCCAAGCGCAAGGGCGGCCGCCTTGTGGTCATCGACCCGCTCCGCACCAAGATCGCCGAACAGGCGGATCTGCACCTGGCGCCGCGCCCGAGCACCGACGTGGTGCTGGGTTTCGCCCTCGCGGCCGAGCTCGAGCGCCTGGGCGCCCACGACCGGCGGTTCATCGATGAGCATGTGAGCGGCTATGACGAGTTCATGGCGCTCGCGCGGGTATGGACGTTCGAGAAGGCGGCCGAGACCTGCGGCATCGAGGGCGAGGACATCCGCCGCCTCGCGCGCCTCATGGCGGCGTCCGATCCGCTCGTGCTGGCGCCCGGCAACGGGCTCGAGCGCGGGCGCAATGGCGGCAGCGGCATCCGCGCCGCGATCGCGCTGCCCGCCCTCCTCGGCCGGATGAACGCGAAAAGCGGCATCGTGCTCGGCGCCGGCAAGGCCTTCCCCAAGACGCCGGCCAGGCTGCAGCGCCCGGACCTCCTGCCGCCCGGCACGCGCACGCTCAACATCCTCGATGTCGGGCGCCATCTCGAGCGCGACGACATCGATCCGCCGCTCCGCGCGCTCTTCATCTACAACCACAATCCGATCGTCGTTCACACCGACCAGAACCGCCTGAAGCGCGGCCTCGCGCGCGAGGACGTGTTCACCGTCGGCGTCGAGATCACCATGACCGAGAGCATGCACTATTGCGACATCGTGCTGCCCGCGGCCTCCCATTTCGAGTGCGACGATCTCTACGCGTCCTACGGCCATCACTGGCTGCAGCGCGCCGAGGCCGCGATTCCGCCCATCGGCGAGGCGGTGCCCAACACCGAGATCTTCCGGCGCCTCGCGGCCCGCTTCGGCTTCGAGGATGCGTGCCTCAAGGCGAGCGACCGTGAGCTCATGGATGACGCGATCGACGGGGCCGATCCGCGTCTGCGCGGGATGAGGCCGAGCGAGATCCCGACGGGTCAGCCCCTCCACATGACGGCGCCCGACGGACGGTCGCTCGTCCTTTTCGACACCGTGAGGCCCGGGACTCCCTCCGGCAAGATCGAGCTCGCGTCCCAATGGCTCGCCGAGCGCTGGGGCGCCGCCGCGCGCCTGCCGGGCTTCCGGCCACGGACGTCGACCTATCCCCTCACGCTCATTTCGCCCGCCTCGGACCAGCGCATCTCCTCGACGCTTCTGGGCCAGGGCGGCGCGCCCGCCGACACTCCGCCCCTCCTCATGCATCCGAAGGACGCGCGGGCGCGGGGGCTCCTCGGCGCCAATCGCGTCCGGGTATGGAACGATCTCGGCTCCGTCCTTTTGCCGCTCATCGTCACCGATGCGATCGCGCCCGGCACCGTCTCGTCGGAGAAGGGCGCGTGGCTCGCGACGAGCGAGAACGGCCAGACGATCAGCGCCCTCGCCTCCTCCGACGACCGCGCGGACCTCGCGGAGGGCGCCTGTTTCAACGATACGGGCGTCGAGGTCGAAGCGGCCTGAGCGGCCCCCAACCGGCGAGCCGCCTCAACAGTCTTGGAGCATCCGGTGCCGTTCATTTCCCGCACGCCCGAGCCTCCCTACTACGCCGTGATCTTCACGTCGATCAATGCGGACACGGACCATAGGGAGCACTCCCAAATGTACGAGCGGCTCGTTGCCGTGGCCGCGCGATACGAGGGGTTTCTCGGTATAGAAGCTGCCCGCAATCGGGATGGATGTGGCGTCGCGGCCATCTACTGGAAAGACGCCGACGCCATTGCGGCATTCGCACGCGATCCGGAGCACGCCATCGCCAAGAAGAAAGGGCGAGAGGTTTGGTATTCGCATTACCTGATCCGCATTTGCAAGGTCGAGCGCGCCTACGGACGGCCCGACTAGGCAAGCAACGACCTCGACGAGATCAAGACGATCGCCCGGGCGGCGCTTTCGAGAGTGTCCAACGAACGTCCGGGATCGGTGTCCGCGCAGGCATCGGGCGCAATACCTGAAATAACTCGCTTCCGTTGAGTGCGCCAAAGTGCCGCTCTGCCCATACAGAGAAGCCCCGCCGGGCGCGAAGCCGACGGCGGGGCTTTCCTTGGACTGGGGTTAGCCGGGATACGGCCCGGCGCGGAACGGTCGACGCTATTTCCTGTCGTTGCCCGTGAGCGCGCCGATCGCGGCACCGCCCGCGCCGCCGATGAGGGCGCCGACAAGCGGAGAGCCGCCCGTGACCGCGCCCACGAGCGCGCCGCCGCCGGCGCCGATCGCACCGCCCGAGAGCGTGCGCTGCTCGCGGTTGCTCAGATTCGAGCAACCCGCCGCGCTGAGCAAGAGAACAGGGACGAGAAGGATGGCAATCCGTTTCATGTCGACCTCCACCTTGGAAACCTCTTCACGACACGCACCCCTTCGCTTCTGCTGAGCGCATGAGGGCCGCGTTCGACCAAAGATATGGGGCCGCGGCGCTGACCCGGCCGTGAATGAACCGTGACAAAAAGTTCATCGGCGACGCGCGGGGCGGAAAACCCCGCGATTTCAAGGGCTCGATCGGCGCCCGGCCCGGAAATGTCACAGCGTTGTCCCGGCGCCATGCGCCAAGGCGCGCGCGTCGGATGCGCGCAGAGCCGGATCCACGCCCCTCTCCCGAGGCCGTGACAGGCTTGCGACCCGCAGCACTTTCGACAAATCATGCCGAGCGGGCCAGGGGGGACAGGGATGAAGATCACCCGGATCGAGACGTTGAGCCTCGGCGAGTTCCCCAACCTCGTCTGGGTGCTCGTTCACACGGACTCAGGTGCGGTCGGCCTCGGCGAGACGTTCTTCGGCACCGAGGCTGTCGCGTCCTATGTCCACGAGACGCTCGCGCCGCAGATGCTGGGGCAGGATCCGCTCCGCATCGAGGCGCACAGCCGCAAGCTTCTTCAGCACTACGTCGGCTTCAAATCGACGGGTACGGAGATCCGCGGCGCGTCCGCCTTCGACTTGGCGCTCTGGGACATCTTCGGCCAAGTGAGCGGCCAGCCGCTCTACCAGCTCCTCGGCGGCAAGTGCCGCGAGCGCATCCGCGTCTACAACACCTGCGCGGGCTACCGCTACGTGCGGAAGCGCCCCGTCCTCTCGACAGAGAACTGGGGCTTGAGCCAGGCCGAGGGGCCTTACGAGGATCTCGACGCCTTCCTCACCCGCGCGGACGAGCTGGCCGAGAGCCTTCTTTCCGAAGGCTATACGGGCATGAAAATCTGGCCGTTCGACTTCGCGGCCGAGGCCACGAACGGCACGGACATCTCGACGTCCGATCTCAAGAAAGCGCTCGAGCCGTTCGAGAAGATCAGGAAGCGCGTCGGCAATCGAATCGACGTCCATGTCGAGCTACACGCGCTGTGGCAGCTGCCGGCCGCCATCAAGATCGCCCGCGCGCTCGAACCCTTCGATCCCTATTGGTACGAGGACCCGATCAAGATGTCGAACATGGACGCGCTCGCGCGCTTCCGCGAATCGACGCGGGTCTGGACGACGGCGAGCGAGACGCTGTCGACGCGCTGGGCCTTCCGCGAGCTGTTCGAGCGTGGTGCGACCAGCGTCGCCATGCTCGACATCGGATGGTGCGGCGGGATGAGCGAGGCCAAGAAGATCGCGACCATGGCCGAGGCTTACGAGCTGCCGCTGGCGCCGCACGACTGCACGGGGCCGGCGCTGCTCACGGCCTCGGTGCACCTCGCCATGGCCTCGCCCAACGCGCTCGTCCAGGAGGTCGTCCGCGCCTTCTATCACGGCTGGTACCGGGAACTGGTAACGGACCTTCCGCCGATGAAGGACGGCTTCATCGCGCCCACGGAGACGCCCGGCCTCGGCACCGCGTTGAAGCCCGAGTTGCGCGCGCGCGCTGATGCGCGTCTCCGCGCGAGCGCCCTCTGAGGCGCGGCGCCATGCAATGCGTGCTGTGGGGCGGGGCCGCCCTTCCCTATGCCGAGGGCCTTGCCCAGGCGCTCGAGACAAGCTGGTCGATCGCGCCCGTCGCGGCCAATGCGGAGGCGCGCACCGTCGCGGAAGCCTTCGGAGCTGCGACGGCCCTCATCACCACGCATCTCGATGCGAGCCTGCCGTCAGCACCCCGGCTCCGGCTCGTGCAGGTGCCGGCCGCCGGCTATGACGGCATCGCGCTTGCCGCGCTGCCGAAGGGCGTCACGCTCTGCAACTGCTTCGAGCACGAGCCGGCGGTCGCCGAATACGCGATGCTCGCCATGCTCGAATGGTGCGTGCGGCTCGGCGATGCGGACCGTGCGGTGCGGGCGGGCGACTGGACGCGGGCCGCGCGCTTCGGTGCCGCGCCCAATGCCGAACTCCACGGGCGGACGGTCGCGATCGTCGGGCTCGGCCGTATCGGCCGGGCGGTCGCCCGCCGCGCAAAGGCCTTCGGCATGCGGGTGCTGGCCGCGAACCGCACGGTGCGCGCGGGTAACGCGGAGGTCGACGAGCTGCGCGGCCTCGAGAGCCTCGCCGCCACGCTCGCCGACGCCGATTTCGTGATCGTGGCCTGCGCGCTCACGCCCGAGACGACGGGGCTCATCGGCAAGGCGGCGCTCGCCGCGATGAAGCCCAGCGCCGTCATCATCAACGTCGCGCGCGGCGCCGTGATCGACGAGGAGGCACTCTGGGACGCGCTCGTCAAGAAACGCATCGGCGGCGCCGTGATCGATACCTGGTGGCGCTACCCCACGGCCGCGCGCACCGACTATGCCGATTGGCTCCATCGCTGGGACCGGCTCGACAACGTGATCCTGAGCCCGCACCTCGCGGGCTGGAGCCACGGCACCGCCGCACGGCGCACCATCGCGATGGCGCGCAACCTCGATCGCCTCCAGCGCGGCCAGCCGCTCGAAAACGTGGTCGCGATCGGCGGCGAGAGGGCCTGAGCGCGGCCGGTTTCGGACTCGGTGCCGTCGTGGCACCGAAGGGGAACTCTCGGACTATTTGACGAACAGCGTCCGCGGCGTCGCGGTCAGGGCCTCGTGCCCGTTCTCGGTCACGGCAAACGATTGGGTGATGGTGATCCCGACGTCATCGAGCCACAGGCCGGGCATCATGTGGAAACACATGCCCGGCCGCAGAACCGTTTCATCGCCCTTGCGCAGGCTGGCCGTGCGCTCCCCGACCGCCGGCGGAAACCCGACGCCGATCGAATAGCCGAGTCTCGCCTCCTTCTCCAAGCCGTGGCGGGCGAGCGCTTGCCGGAAGGATTCCGCGACCTCCGCACATGTCCGACCGGGCCGGACACTCTCGAGCCCGGCATCGAGGACCTCCGCCGCGATCTCCCCGAGCTTCTGGTAGGCGGGCGAAGGCTTGCCCACCGCGATCGAGCGGCTGATGTTGACCTGGTAGCGATGCCGCACGCCGTAAAGCTCGAGGTTGAGCGTGGTCGATGCCGGCAGCCGCTCATCGGTCCAGGCCGCGTGCGGTGCGATCGCGCGCTCGCCAACGCAGAGGTGGGGTGGCGCGCAAGTGTAGGATCCCCCGAATTCGGGCGTGCCCGCCATCATCTGGTGGTAGACGGCGGCCGCGATATCGCATTCGCGCACGCCGGGTGCGATCATGTCGACGGCGCGCTTCATCATCGCATCGGCGATGCGGCCGGCTTGGCGCATGATCGAAAGCTCGGCCCGGCTCTTCACGATTCGAATCCAGTTGACCAGGAGGTCCGCGTCGACGAACTGGGCGCGCGGCAGCGCCCGGACGAGATCGGCATGCGCGCGCGCCGAATAGTAATAGCCGCCCATCTCCACGCCGATCTTCGACGTCTCGCCGCCAACCTCCTTCACGATGTCGGCCATGTAGTCGTAGGGCGACAACGTGGCCGATTGCACATAGCGGTCGGGGTAGCCCCTCAAATTGTCCTCGGCGAGATACGTGGTCATGACGGCCGAGACGCGGTCCATGAATCGCCCGACCCAAATAGGCTCGTCGTGACTGGCCGCCACGATCACCAGTTGCGGCGTGTAGAACGAATAGGCGTTGTAGCCGGTGAGGTAGTTCTGGTTGGACGGCTCCGAGAGAAGCAGGACGTCGATTCCCCGCCTGGCCATCTCCTTCTTGACGGCCGCCAAGCGTGCTGCGAATTCGGCTCGCTCGAAATGCAGTTCCTTCTTCATGCTGACGCTCCTCCGGATTCAGACGATGACTGACAACCCTTTCTACAGTTCGAAAAGCTTCCGCGGCGCTTTCGTCAAGACCTCGACACCGGACTCAGCGACGCGGAACGTCTCGCTGAGGACGTAGCCGAAATCCTCCTCGACCCAGTTTCCCAGCATCAGGTGGAAGGTCATGTTCGGCTTGAGCTCCGTCATGTCGCTGACCTGGAGACTCGCGGTCGGCTCGACCCAATCGATGCCGATGGCGTAACCGCAGCGCGTTTCCTTCTTGAAGCCAAGCTTTTCGATCGTGCGATAGAAAGCACTCGCGATATCGCCGCAGGTGCGACCGGGCCGGACCACCTCGAGCGCCGCCTCGAGGCCCGCGACCTCCGCCTCGTGGAGGCGACGGAGACGCTCCGGGGCAGTGCCGATCGTGAAGGTGCGCATGATCGCGGCGGTGTAGCCGTAGCGATTGCCGCTCAGCTCGACATTGACCTGCGAGCCCTGGCGGAAAACATCCTCGCTCCACAAGATGTGAGAAACGCCCGTGCGCGGCGTCGAACACATGAGGAGCGGCAACACGCCCGTCGCGCGCGGACCCTTGCCGTCGCCGCGCACCTGCGTCGCCACGATCTCGGCCGCGGCGTCGGCCTCCCGCACGCCGGGGCGGATGACCTCCGCCGCGCGCATGATCGCCGCATCGACGATGGCGGATGCTTCCCGCATGACGGCGATTTCGAGATCGGATTTGAGGAGCCGCACCCAGTCCACGAGCTTGCTGCAATCGACGATCCGCACCTTCGGCAGCCGCGCCTTGAACTTCTCCGCCGCCAGCGCCGAGAGCGAGCCGAGCTCGAGTCCGAGGCCGCGGTCCGTAAGGCCACGCTCAAGGAGCAGCTCGATGATCGCATCGAATCCTGTCTTGTCGGCCTTGCCGACATAGGCATCGGAATAGGCGACGATGCTGCGGCGCTCGAGGAAAGTGTGGTGAAACGTGCCCGCCTGATCGATGCCACGCACGATGAGCGTCGGCTCTTCCTCGCGTGCGGACACCACGAGCGCATGAATGGAGAACATCCGCGTGAGGTTCCCCGTCAGATAGGTGATGTTGGCCGAGCTCGTGACCACGAGCGCCTCGATCTCGCGCCGTGCCATCTCCGCTTTGACCGCGGCGAGTCTCCGCAGGTACTCGGTTCTCGGGAAAGCCTGCGGTCCTTTACTGATCGCCATGGTCTTGGCTCCGTGAGGATTTGTCGGGTTGAGGCGGGCGAAGGTTCGAGCTCGACTGCGCCTCGAGGGCGCAAGTCGCATCATAGACAAGTCTCATCATAGAGAAGCATCACAGGCCTTAGAACCGGCGCTCCCGCGATCGCAACGTGCTGCCGCTGACCTTCGAGACACCGGATAGGAGATGTGCGCGCCCAATCGTCAAAGCCGGTCAAGTGAAGATGCCGGAAGGTTGGCGGGTGTTGGGGGGCGAGGCGAAGGGGGCCCGCATGGCTCGGCCGCCCGGCGCCCGCGATCCGAGGACGCCGGCGGGGCTGACACTGCCCCGAGAAATTCACCGATGATGGAGAATTGGCGTCCCCACGGGGATTCGAACCCCGGTTTGCGGCGTGAGAGGCCGCCGTCCTAGGCCTCTAGACGATGGGGACGGGCCGAGGGGCGTTATAGCGGGTGAGCGCGGAGATTGATAGTACCCCCGATGCCCGGCTGTGCGCGCCAGGGCGCGGCGGCGCAGGCACTCGAAACGCCCTGGGGCGGCAGAGGCGAACCTGATAAGAATCGGCGGACCGACGCGTCCCTGCCGCATGCTCGTCCGCGGCGGGACCATTCGATCTCCATCGCCCGAGGATTTCATGCCCCAACCGATCTTCGACACCGTCGCCGTGGTGGGAAGCGGCGTCATCGGCCGCTCCTGGCTGCGCGTCTTCACCCGTGCCGGCTGCCGCACGCGGCTCTACGACCGTGATCCCGAGCAAGCGAAGCGCGCGCTCGCCTGGTTCGAGGAGGACACTGCACTCGACGCGCGCGAGGGCTTCGCCTCGGCCGAGGACGCGAAGCGCTGGCGCTCCCTCATCACCCACCACACGAGCCTGTCCGACGCGGTCGCGGGCGCAGGCTTCGTCCAGGAAAGCGGGCCCGAGAAGATCGAGACGAAGCGCGCGATCTACCGGGAGCTGGACGAGGCCGCGGCGCCGGCGACGATCCTCTCGACGAGCACCTCCGCCCTCGACATCAATGCGATCGCGGGCGACCTGCCGGGCGCCCAGCGCTGCATCATGGCGCATCCCTGCAATCCCCCGCACATCATCCCCGTCGTCGAGATCCTGGCCAACAAGAAGACCGCGCCCGAGGTCACGAAGAAAACAATCGAGTTCCTGACCCAGGTGGGTCAGAAGCCGGTCGTGCTCAACTGGTACGTCAACGGCTTCCTCTTGAACCGCATCCAGGCGGCGGTCGTGCGCGAGGCGTTTCTCCTCGTCGAGAGCGGGGTCGCCGATGCCGAGGCGGTCGATGCCTGCATCAAGGACGGCTTGGCGCTGCGCTGGGCCTTCATCGGCAATTTCGGCGCCAATCACCTGAACGCCGATGGCGGCATCCGCGCCTATTTCGCGCGATATGCCGACGCCTACCGCTCGATGATCGGCGATCTCGAGAACCGCGCGCCGAACTTCGACGACGCCACCATGGCCAAGATCGTGCGCGAGCGCGGCTTCGGCGAGACGCCGCAGCAGGTGCGTGCCTTCGCCCAATGGCGCGACCGCATGATCGTGCGCTTGAAGGCTCTCAAGGCAAAACATCCGCAAACCTGAGCCGTGCCGCGCAAACGGACCTAATCACGGGAGGACAGGATGAGCGACATCATCAAGACATCCGCCAAGGGCGGGATCCTCGAGGTGATCTTCGACCGGCCGCCGGTCAACGCGATCGATGCCGCGACCAGCCGACGCATCGGCCAGGTGTTCACGGACTTCAAGCGCGAGGATGCCCTCAAGGTCGCGATCATCACCGCGCCCGGCGATCGCATCTTCTCGGCCGGCTGGGACCTGAAGGCCGTCGCCGCCGACAGCGAGGGCGAAGGCGTCGATTACGGCCCCGGCGGCTTCGCCGGCATCACGCGGATGTTCGATCTCCACAAGCCCGTCATCGCCGCGGTCAACGGTCGCGCGATCGGCGGCGGTTTCGAGCTGGCCCTGGCCTGCGACATGATCGTCGCGGCGGAGGGAGCCGACTTCGCGCTGCCGGAGGCCGCGGTCGGCGTGACCGCCACGGCCGGCGCCGTCCAGTGCCTGCCGCGCCGCCTTCCCTACCACATCGCCATGGAGATGCTTCTCACCGGCCGGCGCATGCCGGCCAAGGAGGCGCACCACTACGGCCTCGTGAACGCCGTCGTGCCGCGCGCCCAGCTCATGGACAAGGCGCGGGAGTACGCGCGCATGATCGAGGCCGGCGCGCCGCTTTCGATCCAGGCGACGAAGGAAGTCGTGCGCGGCACCGAATGCATGCCGCTGCCCGAGTCCTACCGCGCGCTCGAAGCGCGCAAATTCCCTGTCTACGAGCGCATGCGCGTCTCCGAGGACCGCATCGAGGGCCCGCGCGCCTTCGCGGAAAAACGCAAGCCCAACTGGAAGGGGCGATAAGACGCTGGCCTGCCAAGGACAAGATCAGTCGATGAAGACCGGATTTGAGCCGATGAAATCCGCGCAACGCCTCGTCGACCTCTGCGGCACAGACCAGGCGAGCGTCACGGACCTCATCCTCGCGCGCGTCAACGCGACGCCGGAGGCACCGTTCATCGTCCATGGCGGGCGGCGCTGGAGTTACGCCCAAGGCTTCGATGCCATGCGCCGGTTCGCAGGATTTCTCGACCGCACGGTCGGTGAGCGGCCCCGCATCGCCACTTATCTCTCGAAGCGGCCCGAGGCGGTCTTCGCCTGGCTCGGCGCCACGCTTGCAGGCGGCATCCATGTGGCGCTTCACCGCGCGCACAAGGGCGCCGTGCTCGAGGATCTTGCTGGGCGCGCGAAAGCGGACCTGCTCGTCACCGAGGCGGCGGCGTGGGAGACCCTACCGCCGCTCGAGCGCTGCGGCATCCGCCGTGTTCTCTTCGTCGATTCGATCCCGTCCGAAGCGTCCTCGCTCAAGGCAGCGCGGTTCGACTGGCGCGCGGTCGAATCCTCGCCGCACGGCGAGGTGCGCCCCTCCGTCCAAAGCGACGTCATCTGCGTCCTCTACACCTCGGGCACGACGGGACGGTCCAAGGCCGTGCTCGTCCCGCACGGCATGTATGCGCGGGGTGCCGCCAACATCGCGGCCGCGCTCGACTACCGGCCGAGCGACATCCTCCACGACTGGATGCCGCTCTCGCATGTGGGGGGCCAGCTTCACAACACGCTTGCGACCATCGCCGGAGGCGGGTGCCTGGCGCAGTACGACACGTTTTCGCGCACGCGTTTCTGGGACCAGATTCGCGAGTCGCGCGCGACCGTGTTTTTCGGATTCTCGAACGTCATCTCCCTTCTGATGATGGCGCCCGAAAGCGCTGGGGACCGAAACCACACGCTCCGCGCCGGCCTCGTCGCGCACATGCAGGGCGACCTCCAGCGCGCCTTCGAGCGCCGCTTCGGCATCACGCTCGGCGACTCCTACGGCATGAGCGAGGGCGAGCCCATGACGCTCCCCAGCCCCGACACGCCGCCCGGGTCGTGCGGCAGGCCGGGGCCGGATTTCGAACTCGCCATCCTCGACGAGAACGACAACCGCCTGCCGCCCGGCGCGGTCGGACGCATCGTCATGCGGCCGCGCGCGCCCCATGTGATGATGAAGGGCTATGAGGACGACGACGAGGCGGCCGTCCAGGCCTGGCGCAATTTGTGGTTCCACACCCAGGATTTGGGCCGCATCGACGACGAGGGTTTCGTCTGGTACGTCGACCGGCTGAAGCACTCGATCCGGCGCGGGGGCGAGAACGTCTCGTCGATCGAGGTCGAGCGCACGCTCCTCACCCATCCGGACGTCCACGAATGCGCCGTCGTGGGCGTGCCCGATCCGCTCACCGTCGAGGCGGTCAAGGCGGTCGTCGTCGCGAAGACAGGAGTGACGATCGACCCCCGGGCGCTCCACGCCTTCGCCAAGGAGCACATGGCGCGCTTCATGGTGCCGCGCTACATCGAGTTCCGCGACGTGCTTCCCTACACCGACGTGGGCAAGGTCAAGCGCGACCTGTTGCGCGACCTCGGCCCCGAGGTGTGGGACGCGGAGCGCCAGTCCGCATGAGCGGTGCGTCAAGGCATCTGCGCCACGAGCGGCACCGCGCGACCGATCGAGCATGACCATCTACAAGGCGCCGCTTCGCGATTTCCGCTTCGTGCTCCACGAGGTCCTCGAGGCCGAGGCAGAGCTGAAAGTGCTCCGCGGCTGCGAAGAGGTTTCGGGCGCCCTCATCGACCGGGTGCTGGAGGAGGCCGCGCGCCTGGCCGAAAGCGAACTCTTCCCACTTAACCGCTCGGGCGATGAGGAAGGCTGCACGCTCGTCGACGGCGCGGTCTCAACACCCAAGGGTTTCAAGGAGGCATTCCGCCGCTACGCGGAGGGCGGCTGGTGCGGGCTCGCGGGCGACCCCGCCTTCGGCGGCCAGGGCCTGCCGCAAATCCTGGCCGTACCCGTCATCGAGATCATGGGGTCGGCCAACCTTTCCTTCAGCGACTACACGATCCTTGTGTCGATGGCCGCCGAGACCATCGGCGCCCATGCGACCGACGAGTTGAAGGTTCTCTACCTTCCGCGCCTTCTGGCCGGCGAGTGGGCCGCGACCATGTGCATGACGGAGCCGCATTGCGGCACCGATGTGGGACTCTTGAAGACACGCGCGGAGCCGGCGGACGACGGCACCTACCGCGTGACGGGCACCAAGATCTTCATCTCGGGCGGCGACCATGATCTCACGCCCAACATCGCGCACCTCGTGCTGGCACGCCTTGCGGGCGCGCCCGCAGGCACGCGGGGCATCAGCCTCTTCCTCGTGCCCAAGGTGATCCCGCGCGCGGACGGCTCGCTCGGCGAGCGCAATACGGTCTTCCCCGTCGGGATCGAGCACAAGATGGGCTACGCGGCCTCCGCGACCTGCACGATGAGCTTCGAAGGTGCGCGCGCCTGGCTCGTGGGCGAACCCAATCGCGGCCTTGCCGCCATGTTCACCATGGTCAACTCCGCGCGCCTCGCCGTCGGCCTTCAGGGCCTTTCGCTCGCGGAGGTGGCCTACCAGTCCGCTTCGGCTTATGCGCGCGAGCGCGTCCAAGGCCGCTCGGCCGCGGGTCCCGCCTATCCCGAGCGCGCGGCCGATCCCCTGGTCGTCCACGCGGACGTGCGGCGCATGCTGCTCTCGACGCGCGCCTTCACAGAAGGGGCCCGGGCGATCGCCCTCTGGCTCGCGCTTGCGATCGACCGCTCGACGCGCCACCCGGACGCCGAAGCGCGCGAGGAGGCCTCCGACCTCGTCTCGCTGCTGACGCCGGTCGTCAAGGCCGGGTTCAGCGATCTCGGCTTCGAGAGCTGCAACCTCGCCATGCAGGTGTTCGGCGGCCACGGCTACATCAGAGCCAACGGCATGGAGCAGCTCGTCCGCGACGTGCGCATCGCGCAAATCCAGGAGGGCGCCAACGGCATCCAGGCGCTCGATCTCCTGGGTCGCAAGATGCGGCAGAACGAGGGCCGCGCCTTCGACCGCATGGTGCGCATGGTCGAGCGCTTCTTGATCCGCCATCGGGGCGAGAAGGCCATGGCGCCCTTTGTTATGCCGCTCTCGATCGCGCTCGCGCGCCTCGCCGAGCTCGTCGACTGGGTGCGCATGGAGCGCGATCCCCATGCGATCGGCGCCGCCGGCGTCGACGCCATGCGCGTCTTCACGCTCACGCTCTTCGCCTGGATGTGGGCGCGGATCGCGGAAGTGGCGATGGCCCGCGCCGGGACCGATCCCTTCTACGCCGGCAAACTCGCCCTCGCGCATTACTTCATGGAACGCATGCTGCCCATGGCGGAGGGACATGCGGGCGTCGCGCGCGCCGGCTCGGCGACGCTCTTCAGCCTCACGGACGCGGAGATATGATCGGCGGATCGCGGCTCGCGACATAGGCGACGGACGCGAGCGCCAGGAGCACGGCGAGCGCTGCGAACATCCAGCCGTAAGCGGCCGAGTCCGCGACACCCCGTCCGCGCGCGGCCTCGATGATGAGCCCCGTCAGGAACTGCGCCGCCGCGAGCCCCATGAAGTTGAAGAAATTGAGGAACGTCATGCCGCGCCCCTCCTTCCCCGCCGGGAGGAACGCCCGGCCATGGGCCATGACGAGGCCGTAGCCGGCGCCGAAGATTCCGATCTCGACGAGGCCCGCGATCACGAGGGCGAGATCGCCGTCGGGCCACGATGCGAGCGCGGCAAGCGTCGCCAAAGTCGCGGCCGAAAGAACGATGATGATCGGACGCGGCGAGCCGAGACGGAATTCGATCGCGCTCGCGACGTAGTTCGAGACGGCGAGGCCCACGATCATGGCCGCGAGGATGTTGCCGCGCGCGATCGCATCGAGGCCGAAGACCTGGTCGAGGTAGGGCCCGCCCCACAGGCCGCGCACGGTAAGCACGATGGCGCTGCACGTCGTGACGAACGGAACGAGCGGCCACAGCGCGGCCAGTCGCGCGACGGATGCGATGCCCCGGATGGCCTCGCCCAGAGTCTCCCGCGGTCTTGTCGCCTGCCGCAGCCGGACGAAACAGGCGACCAGCACGGCCAGGAGAAGCGTCGCCGCCGCCATGCCGATCATGGCGGCGCGCCAGCCCAAGCGTTCGGCCACCGCCGCCAAGGGTGTCGCCGAGCCAAGGAGGCCGATGTTGCTCACGGCCAGCACGGTTCCGGAGATCCGCGTGAAGCGCTCGAGCGGATAGACGCCGGCAATGAACACCAGGGTCGCGATGAAGAGCGGCGAGCATGCGATGCCCAGAAGGACTTGGGCCAGGAGCACGTCGGCGATCGAGGCGGCATCCGCGAAGAGGAGCGCGCCCACGACGCCGATGGCGAGGCAGAGGACAACGCTCCGCGCGATGCCCCAGCGGTCGATCGCGACGCCGATGGGAAGCTGCGCGAGCGCGAAGGCGAAGAACCAGATGCCGGACATGGTGCCGAGATCGGCCGGCGTCGCGCCCAGCTCCGCCGCGAGGTAGGGCGCCAGCACGGCCATCGTGCTGCGGTAGAACTGGCTCAGCACGATGCCGGCCGTGAGAAGGACGAGCGAGGGCACGACGCTAGACTCGTCCAAGAACGAGGGAGGGTCGAGCGGCCGACACGGTCAAACGGTGGCTCGGTCGGCGTGTCGAGCGGAGTCCTGCTGAGGGTTCATGGACGCGCGGGTCATTGTGAACCCGCGATAGTGATCCGCGGCAATCTCGTCGCAGATCTGGCGATAGCGAGCGAGGCCGCCGACATAGGGCATGAAGACGCGCGGCTTGCCGGGAATGTTGGCACCCACATACCAGGAATTGGCGAGCGGGAAGAGCGTCGCGTTGCCGACATCGGCCACGTGATCGGTCCAGTCGTTCTCCGCCTTGAGCGTGGGCTCGATGCCGACCACCCCTTGCGCGCGAAGGTCCGCGATGCAGCGCGCGATCCACTCCACATGCTGCTCGATCGCCATCACCATGTTGGACTTGACCGACGGGCTTCCGGGGCCGGTCACGGTGAAGAGGTTGGGGAAGCCCGCCATCATCAGGCCGAGAAAAGTCCGGGGGCCCGCTGCCCATTTGTCCTTGAGCGTCTTCCCTTCGCGTCCCTTGATGTCGATCGCGAAGAGCGCGCCCGTCATGGCATCGAAGCCCGTCGCGAAGGCGATGGCGTCGAGGGCGAAGCGGCGGCCTTCCGTTGCAAGGCCGTCCGGCGTGATCTCGCGAATGGGATCCTTGCGCACATCGACCAGGGTCACGTTCGGCCGGTTGAAGGTCTCGTAGTAGTTCGTGTCGACGCAAAGGCGCTTCGTGCCGAAGGGATGGTCCTTGGGGATGAGAAGATCGGCGACTGTGGGATCGGCGACGGTGTCCCTGATCTTCTCCGCGACGAAGTCGACGACCACGTCGTTCGACTCCTTGCTCGTCAGGATGTCGCGATAGAGCGTGAGGATCGGGTCGCTGCCGCCGAGGCGCCAGATGTCTTCGAGCCGCCGGCGGCGCTCCTCCGGCGCATCGTCCGGGACCGCGCGCGTAGGGTCGGGCGTCAACGCCGTGCCGCCCGCCGAGCGCAGCGCGGCCTCGCGGTGCTCCCGATAGTGAGCCTTATAGTCGCGAAGGTACTCGGCATCGAGCGGATGGTTGCGCGCGGGAACCGAGAAGTTTGCCGTGCGCTGGAACACGTAAAGGTGCTTGGCCTCCTCGGCGATCACCGGGATCATCTGAATGCCCGAGGACCCCGTGCCGATGATGCCCACGGTCTTGCCCGTGAAGTCGACGCCCTCCTCCGGCCAGCGGCTGCTGTGATAGGTCTCGCCACGAAACGTCTTGATGCCGGGGACGTCGGGGATTTGCGGCATCGACAGGCAGCCGGTCGCCATGACGCAGAAGCGTGCGCGAACGACCTCACCCGTGTCCATGGTGAGCGTCCAACGCCCGTCCTCCTCGCCATAGTGGGCGGCAACGACTGTCGTCTTGAATTGGATCGAACGGCGCAATTCGAACCGGTCGACCACATGGTTCAAGTAGCGACGGATCTCGGCGTGGCCGGAGAATCGCTCCGACCAATTCCATTCCTGCTGGAGCGCCTCCGAGAACGAATAGGCATAGTCCATGCTCTCGGAGTCGCACCGCGCGCCCGGATAGCGGTTCCAGTACCACGTGCCGCCGACGCCTTCGCCGGCTTCGTAGACGCGCGCGGTGAGGCCCTGCTGGCGCAAGAGATAGAGCATGTAGATGCCGGAGAATCCGGCGCCCACGACGACCGCGTCGAGCGCGCCCGCCTCGGCCCCTGCGGGCGTCTTGTCCCCTGCCCTCACATCAGTCATCGCCTCGCCTCATCATGACCGCCGCACGAGCGCGCAGCGGACACCCATCACGCATCAATGAGCGCCGCGAGCAGCGCGTTCACCGCTCCCGCCTTCTCCATGTGCACCATGTGGCCCACACCGTCGATCACATGGACCGCGATCGAGTCCGGCAAGCCGCGCGCATGGCTCGCGGGCAGGATGCGGTCCTCGGCACCCCAAATGACCTGGGCAGGCACGCGCAGCGCACCCATGCGCTCGCGCAAGACGAGCGCCTGCCTGCCGCCCGCGAAGGCAGCGCCGGCAACGGCCTTGAGCGCGGTCTCGGCCCCGTCGAGGCGCTTGTGGCGGAGAATGTTTTCGACCATGTCGCGGCCAACGAGACCCTCGTCGGCGAAGAGGCGCGCGAGCACGGGCGTCATATCCTTCCGACGGCCCGCGGCGATGAAGCCCTCGATGTATCCCATGTCGATCTCGGGTCCGAGGCCGGCGCTGCCGATGAGCGTGAGCGAGGCGACGCGCGCCGGATGGTCGAGAGCCAAGGCCAGGGCCGTGGCGCCGCCCAAGGAATGGCCCGCGAGATGGACGCGGTCGAGCGAAGCGGCATCGAGGAAGGCCAGAACCGCCTCCGCCATGGCCTTCACGTCGCCCGCACCGACCGCCTTCGACGATTCGCCGTGCCCCGGGAGGTCGAGCGCGTAGGCCGCGTGGTGCTCGGCGAGCGCGGGCTGGTTGAACATCCAGCTCTCGAGGCTGCCGCCGAAGCCATGGATAAGGACGACGGGCGGCCCTTCGCCCATCTTACCGTAGCGGAGCTCGCGATCGCCGATGGCGATCATACGCGGCGCATCGGCCGCGGACTCGCCGCCCCCAATCACTTCGCTCTTGTGCGCCTCGACATAGTTCGCGATCTCGTCTTCGGGCACGTCGGCATCGGCGACGACGGCGATGAGACCGCCGGTCGGCGCGCGCTCGCCCGGACCCACGACGATGCGGCGAAGCACGCCGCCCACATTCGATTCGAGGACGTTGGTGATCTTGGTCGTCTCGATCTCGACGATCTCCTGGCCGGGCGCGATCGTGCCGCCTTCGGCCGCGAGCCAGCCGGCGACCGTGCCCTCGGTCATGGTCATGCCCCATTTGGGCATGACGACGGGACGGATACGCTCGCTCATCGCTTGTAGGCCACGCTGTCGCGCACGGCCTGGACGACGCGATCGACCGAGGGGATGTAGGCGCGCTCGAGTTCGGGCGCGTAGGGCACGGGGCTGTGCGGCGGCGTCACCATGCGCGTCGGCGCCTTCAAGGCCGAGAAGGCCTTCTCGGTCACGAGGGCCGAGATGTCGGTCGCGAGGTTGCAGCGCGGGCTCGACTCATCGACGATGACCAAGCGCCCTGTCTCCTCGACCGTCTCGAGGATCGTGTCTTCATCGAGGGGCGAAAGAGTCCGCGGATCGACGACCGTGCAGTCGATGCCCTCCTTCTCGAGCGCGTCCGCCGCTTTCTTCGCGACGGTCACCATCCGCCCGACGGCAAGGATGGTCGCGTCCTCTCCCTCGCGCACGAGATTGGCCTCGCCGAAGGGAATCGTGTAGGCCGCATCCGGCACTTCGTCCTCGTCGTCATACATGGTGCGGTGCTCGAAGAAGATCACCGGATCGTCGTCGCGGATGGCCTGGATGAGGAGGCCCTTCACGTCGTAGGCCGATGAGGGGATCACGACCTTGAGCCCCGGGATGTGGGTGAAGATGGGATAAAGGCTCTGGCTGTGCTGGCTCGCGGAGCTGCGCCCGGCGCCGTAGCTCGTGCGGATGACGACGGGGGTCGTGGCCTTGCCGCCGAACATGTAGCGGAACTTGGCGGCCTGGTTGAAGATCTGGTCGAAGCACACGCCCATGAAGTCGACGAACATGAGCTCGGCCACGGGGCGGAGGCCCGTCGCCGCAGCACCCACCGCGGCGCCGATGAAGGCGCTCTCGGTGATCGGCGTGTCGAGCACGCGCTCGCGCCCGAACTCGGCGAGGAGGCCCTTCGACGTCTTGAACGGCCCGCCCCAGGCGTCCTGCTCGCCCTCCGCGCCCATGCCACCGGCGATGTCCTCGCCCATGATGACGACCCTCGGGTCGCGACGCATCTCCAGCAGCAGCGCCTCTTTGATCGCCTGTCGGTAGGATTTCCGCGGCATGCGCGCCTCCTAATACGAGAGGTAGACGTCGGTGGTGAGGTCCGCGGGCGTCGGGCGCGGTGCCGCGCGCGCCTCCACGACCGACTGGTCGATGAGCTCGCCGACCGAGCGGTCGATGGCCTCGAGCTGCTTCGTCTCGAGGAGCGCCGCCTCCGTCACGCGCTTCCTGAAGATGGGCAGGCAGTCGCGCTCGCGCCGCTGCCGCTCGACTTCCCCCGGCGGCCGATAGGTGCCCATGTCGCCCTCGAAATGGCCGTAGAAGCGCAGGCACTTGGCGTGGATGAGGGTCGGCCCCTCGCCCGCCCGCGCGCGCTCGACCGCCTCGCGCGCGACCTCGTGCACTGCGAAGAAATCGGTGCCGTCGACCCGGCGGCCCGGCATGCCGAAACCTTCTGCCCGCTTGAGAAGATCGCCGCCGATCGACCAGGAGCTGGCCGTCGATTCGGCGTAGCCGTTGTCCTCGACGACGAAGATGGCCGGCAGCTTCCACACGGTCGCCAAATTGAGCGCCTCGGCCGTCGTGCCCTGGTTCGAGCCGCCATCGCCGGTGAACGCGACGGCGACGCCGCCGGTCTTGAGCGTCTTCGCGGTGAGCGCGGCGCCGCAGACGAGCGGCGGCGCGCCGCCGACGATGCCGTTCGCTCCGAGCATGCCCTTGTCGAAATCGGCGATGTGCATGGAGCCGCCCTTCCCGCCGCAAAGGCCCGTCCGGCGCGCGAAGATCTCCGCCATCATGGCCTTGACGTCACAGCCCTTGGCGATCGAATGGCCGTGGCCGCGATGGGTCGAGGCGATGCGGTCGTCGGGCCTGAGATTGAGGCACACGCCCGCCGCGATGGCCTCCTGCCCGGCATAGAGATGGACGGTACCCGGGATGTCGCCCGTCTGTACCTCGCGACGAAGCCGCTCCTCGAACTCGCGAATCGTCGTCATGATGCGGTAGGCTTCAAGGAGTTCTTCGCGCGTGAGTTGCATCCGCCCCTCCCCCTGCTGCGCCGTGTGATCGCCCGCGGCGCGTCCCCTCGCCCGTGCCGGGCACCGCATTATACCGGCCAGGCCAGCGTCCGCGAGTCCGGCGCGTCACTAGGGACGGGCCAGCCATCATGCTAGCGTTGGCGATCGTCACGTGTGATGGAGGATGGCCATGGCCAGGCGGCTCGACGGGAAATCGTGCATCGTGACGGGTGCCGCGCGCGGAATCGGGCGGGGAATCGCATCGCGCCTTGCCGCCGAGGGCGGGCGCGTCGTCGTCGCCGATCTCAATGGCGACGGCGCCAGGCGCACGGCCGATGAGATCAACAGCAAGGGCGGAACGGCGCGGGGCCTTGCCTGCGACGTGACCCGCCGCGCCGACGTGCAAACGCTCATGCGCTCGACGGTCGAAGCCTTCGGCGGCCTCGACATCGTCTTCAACAACGCCGGCATCGCCCAGACACGACCGCTTCTCGAGATCACCGACGAGGAGTGGCACAGGATGATGGACGTCAACGCCTACGGCGTCTTCCTCTGCATGCAGGAGGCGGCGCGCCAGATGATCGCGCAAGGACGGGGCGGCAAGATCATCAACACGGCCTCGGTCGCCGGCAAGCAGGCCCTCCCGCTCTGCGCGCATTACTGCGCGAGCAAGTTCGCGGTCGTCTCTCTCACGCAGTCGGGCGCGCGTGCCTGGGGTTCCCACGGCATCACGGTCAACGCCTTCTGTCCCGGCATCGTCGAGACGGACATGTGGGAGAAGATCGACCAGGAGTTCCGCGCGCTGCCGACGACGCCCAAGGGCACGACGCTCGCCGACGTCAACACGGCCTTCCCGCTCGGGCGATTCTCGACGCCCGAGGACATCGCGGGCCTCGCCGCGTTCCTCGCCTCGGACGACTCCAATTACATCACGGGCCAGGCCATCCAGGTCGATGGCGGCATGGTCATGCAGTAGGGCGCTTCGCCGCGAAGAAGGGCTTGGCGTCGCCCGTGAAGACGAGCACGAGCGCAACGGCCTGGAAGATGGCCTGCACCAGACTCAAGCCGCCCGCCATGGGGTTGCGCGCGAAGAGGTCCAGGAGAACCGGGAGATAGAACGGAATGTTGACGATGAAGAGGACGAGGTAGACCCAACGCGCCCAGTTCTTCCCGCGCTGCGCCTGCACGATGAGGAAGAACGAGAACAGGTAGATCGCGGCCGTCGTGATCAGGATCGCGTCCTGGTTCGCGTTCTCCGAAACGTGGTCGTGTTCGAGCGCCGAGACGACGAATCCAAGGCCGAGCGCCGCATAGGCGAGACGCGCGAACCACGCGACGTTCTGCGGCTCATTCCGCCGCACGCCGTCAGCGCCCGTCATCGGCGATCGTCGCTGACGCCATCCGGTCGGCTCCCGCGAAGCCATCCTCACGCGCGCCGGCGAACCGAACCGGCGTGACGGGCCGCGGCGGCGAGGAACGCCTCGACATCCTCCGCGCGCGTGTTGTGGGCCGTCACGAGGCGGATGGTCGCGAGCCCGGCACCGCCCCGGCGGAAGAAGCCGAAGCCGTCCTTGGCGAGGGCCGTGATCGCGGCATCGGGCAGGCTCGCGAAGACTTCGTTGGCCTCGACCGGATGAGCGAGCGAAGCGGCCTCGATCGAACCCAGGCCTTCGGCCAAGCGCGTTGCCATGCGGTTCGCGTGGCGCGCATTTTCGAGCCACAAATCGTCCTTGAGGTAGGCCTCGAGCTGGGCCGAGATGAAGCGCATCTTCGAGAGAAGATGCCCGCCGCGCTTGTGGAGATAGGCGAGACGCTCGCGCTTGCTCTTGTCGAAGAGGACGACCGCCTCGGCGGCGAGCGCGCCGTTCTTGGTGGCGCCGAAGGACAGCACGTCGACGCCCGCGCGCCAGGTGAGATCGGCCGGGCTGCAGCCGAGCCGCACGAGCGCGTTGCCGAAGCGCGCGCCGTCCATGTGGACGGCGAGGCCGCGGCCGCGGGCGAGGCTCGCGATCGCTCGCACCTCGTCGAGCGAGTAGACGACGCCGAGTTCGGTCGACTGGGAAAGACTCACGATCGCCGGTTTTGCCATGTGGACGAAATCAGGCGGCACCTCGTCGAGCGCGGCGCCCAGCGCCGCTGCGTCATACTTCGCATGCGCGCCTTCGATCGACACGAGCCGCCCACCGCCGGAGTAGAACTCGGGCGCTCCCGCCTCATGGGCGTTGATGTGCGCATGGGCGTGGCAATAGGCGGCGCCATAGCCCGGCAAGAAGGTCGCGAGCGAAAGCGCGTTCGCCGCCGTCCCCGTCACGACCGGCATCACCGCGACGTCGGTCTCAAAGAGGCGGGAGAACAGCTCGTCCAAGCGCTTCGTGATCGCATCCGCCCCGTAGGAGGAGGCGCTGCCCGCATTGGCCGCGACGATCGCGTCCATGATCGCCGGCGAGACGCTGGTGACGTTGTCGCTCTCGAAATTCATGGCCCGCTCTCCCGGTCTCGTCTGTGGTTTATTCCGTGACGTCGAGCGTACCGACGAGGGCGCCCGTCGTCACGTCGACGATGTGGATGCGCGCGCAGCCCGCGCCACCGCCCGTGCGGACGAGCATCCGGTCGCCCGAGAGCTGCGTCTCGACGATCTGGCAGCCTGGGCCGATCGCCAGCGCCGCCGCGCCGAAGCCGCCCTTGCTCGCCTTGGGTGCGGCACCGCCCATGCGGTTCGTGATCGTGACGGCGACGACCCCAAGGCCCGCGACGATGAGCACGCCCATGACGATGATGAGGCCCTTGAGCAAACGCATGTTTGGGTCCAGTCTCGCCCCAATCGATGCCAGAGAATGCCGAACAGACGCACCTCATCGAGGCGGCGCCGGCGGACGCCGGAAGCCGTCTCGACACGGTCCTCGCGACCCGGATTCCGACGCTCTCACGCACGCGCGTGAAGGCGCTCATCCGCGAAGGCCGCGCCAGCATCGGCGGGCGGACCATAGCGGAGCCGGATTTCAGGGTCAAACCGGGCCAGGCCATCCGCCTCGTCGTCCCCGAGAGCGCGCCCGCAGCACCCGAAGCGCAGGCGATCGACCTCTCGATCCTCTACGAGGATGACGACATCATCGTGCTCGACAAGCCGGCGGGACTCGTCGTCCATCCCGCGCCAGGCAATCCCGACCGCACGCTCGTCAACGCGCTGCTCGCCCATTGCGGCGATCGCCTGGCCGGCATCGGCGGCGTCAGGCGCCCCGGCATCGTGCACCGCCTCGACAAGGACACGAGCGGCATCATGGTCGTGGCGAAGACGGACCGCGCCTACGCCGGGCTTCAGGTCCAGTTCGCCAAGCGCACCATCGAGCGGCAGTATCTGGCCCTCGTCTGGGGTGTGCCGCGGCCGCATGAGGGCGAGATCCGCGGCGCGATCGGCCGGCACCCGCGGCACAGGAAGAAGATGGCCGTGCTGCGCCGAGGCGGAAAACCCGCGCTCACCCGGTACCAGGTGGTCGAGACCTATGGAAGCGGCCTCGCGAGCCTCGTCCTCTGCCGCCTGGGCAGCGGCCGGACCCATCAGATCCGGGTCCATTTGGCCGATCGCGGCCACCCGGTCCTGGGCGATCCCCTCTACGGATCGATCCCCCGCCGCGCTCCCGAGGCGCTCAAGACCCGCCTCGCCGGCCTGAAACGCCAGGCTCTCCATGCCGAGAGCCTCGGCCTGACACACCCGACTACCGGCAAGTCCTTGACATTCCATACAGAGTTACCTTTTAACCTAAAGGCACTGGTCGATTTTTTGAAATCGGTATAAACTAAGTTCATCAAAGCCACAGTTTGGCCATATCGGCATGGCAGGGTTCTGTTCCGTGGGGGGACAAGCTCGCAGAGCCGCTCGCCCCGTTTTGGCCAGGGAAAGAGAAAAAGAATGACCTCGACTGCACTAGCCATTCCGGCCTTAAGGTCTGAAGGGCACCTCAATCGCTACCTCTCCGAGATCCGCAAGTTCCCGCTTCTGGTGTCGGAGGAGGAGTTCATGCTGGCCAAGCGCTGGCGCGAACATGGCGACACCGTCGCGGCGCACCGCCTGGTGACGAGCCACCTGCGCCTCGTGGCCAAGATCGCCATGGGCTATCGCGGCTACGGCCTGCCCTTGGCCGAGATCATCTCGGAGGGCAATGTCGGCCTCATGCAGGCGGTGAAGCGCTTCGATCCGGACCGCGGCTTCCGCCTCGCGACTTATGCGATGTGGTGGGTGCGCGCGGCCATTCACGAATACATCCTGCATTCCTGGTCGCTCGTGAAGATGGGCACGACGGCCGCGCAGAAGAAGCTGTTCTTCAACCTGCGGCGCATGAAGTCGCAGCTGAAGGCGATCGAGGAAGGCGATCTCCGGCCTGAGCACGTCAAGAAGATCGCGCAGGAGCTGAACGTCAGCGAGGACGACGTCGTGTCGATGAACCGGCGCCTCGCGGCCCCCGACCACTCCCTCAACGCGCCGCTCAAGGTCGACGGCGACGGCGAGTGGCAGGATTGGCTCGTGGACGAGCGTCCCGACCAGGAGACCGAGCTCGGCGAGCGCCAGGAGCTCAAGGGCCGGCAGGCCATGCTGAGCAAGGCCATGACCGGGCTGAACGCGCGCGAGCGGCGCATCCTCAGCGAGCGCCGCCTCAAGGAGGATCCGGCGACGCTCGAGGATTTGAGCGCCGAATTCGGCATCAGCCGCGAGAGAGTCCGTCAGATCGAAGTGCGGGCCTTCGAGAAGCTCCAGAAGTCCATGCGGAAGATGGCGACAGAGCGCCGGCTCGGCGCCTGACGCCTTACCGCCGCGCGCGCCGCTTGGCCCGTACCGCACGGGCCGGCGTGCGCGGCTGCGCGCGTCGCGCGCCGCCGGCGCGGACCCGCCCGGCCACGATGTTGGCCACGCGCCGTTGGAACTCGTGCGTCGTCGGCTCGTGGTGCGGCGAGAAGCGGGCATCGCGATAGGCCGGCGAGTGCCGGCCGACCTGCATGCCTTCCACGACATAGATGTCCTCGCGGTTGATCGAGCCCCAGCTTTCGATCACGCGCGCGCGGCCGGCCGCCATCTCGGGCGCCATCGCCGCGTCGCCCACGAAATAGAAGTGGAAGGATTCGCGCGTCCGACCCGGCCCGTCCGGCTCGGCCGTGAAGACGAAGAAGTGGTCAGGGTGGATGCCGAGCATCAGGTTCGGCATGAAGGTCGGATACTCCGCGCGCTTCTGCCAATCGGACGGCATGGCCTTGAAGGTCGGCAGCGCACCGTGTCCGGCGGACGCCGAGTTGTAGGCATAGCTCAGCTGGCCGAAATAGCGCGGCTCCATGATGCACGCATGGTCTTCCATGCGCGAGAAGCTGTTGAGCGCGGGGTGCGCCCACGGCAAGTGATAGCTCTCGAGGAAGTTCTCGACCGCGAGCTTCCAATTGGCCTTGAGCTCGAATTGGACGGTCTTGTCGTAACGGAGCTGGGACAGATCGTAGTCCTTCCAGCGGAGGTCGAGGCCCTTGAACTCCTCCGCGAGCGCGCCGGCCTTGCCGGAGACGTTGAGAAAGATGAGGTCGTGCCAGGTGTCGAGGCGGATGGGCTCGAGCCCCATGTCGCACTTGTCGAAGGCGGTCGGCTCGTGCCGCCCCTCGCCCTCGAAATGGGGCGTTTGCTGGAGACTGCCGTCGAGGCCGTAGGTCCAGGAATGGTAGGGGCAGACGAGCACGCGCTTTTTCTGCTCCGGCGCGCTCACGAGCTGCATGCCGCGGTGCCGGCAAACGTTGTGGTAGGCGCGGAGCTGGCCTTGCCGGTCCCGGAGGACGACGGCCGGCAAGCCCGCGATGCTCACCGGCAGGACATCGCCGGGATTGGGAACCTGGCTCTGGACCGCGACGCAGATCCACTGGTCGAGGAACAGGCGCTCGCGCTCGAGCGCGAGGAAGCCATCATCGGTGTAGCAGGCGTTGGGCAGGCTCACCGCCGCCGAAGTCGGCCGGTTGATGCGCGCGAGCACGTCCGAGGTGAGAATGCCGTTTCCGTGAGCCATCGCCGCTCTCCTTTCGCGGAGCGGAAGTGTGGCACTGTGGTCCCTTGCCTGCAACGGCCCCGCCCGCGGCGGTCCCCGCGCCGCCGCAATCAGTCGGCGAAGGGGTCGGTCATCATGATGGTGTCGGCCCGCTCGGGGCTCGTCGAAAGGAGCGTCACGGGCGCGCCGATCAGCTCCTCGATGCGGCGGATGTACTTGACCGCCGTCGCCGGCAGCTCGGCCCAGGACCGCGCACCCCTCGTGCTCTCGCTCCAGCCCTGGAACCGCTCGTAGACCGGCTCGACAGCGGCCTGCGCGGCGCGCCCTGCCGGCAAGTGGTGGAGAGTCTCGCCCCCCAAGCGATAGCCCGTGCAGACGGCCAGCTCCGCCATGCCGTCGAGCACGTCGAGCTTGGTGAGCGCAATGCCGTCGATGCCGCCGACCGTGATGGCCTGGCGGACCAGCACCGCATCGAACCAGCCACAGCGGCGCTTCCGTCCCGTGACCACGCCGAACTCGCGGCCGCGTTCGCCGATCCGCTCGCCGATCTCGTCGGTGAGTTCCGTCGGGAACGGTCCGCTGCCGACGCGGGTCGTATAGGCCTTGGTGATCCCGAGAACGAAGCCGATGGCGCCGGGCCCGACGCCCGAGCCCACGGCCGCCTGCCCCGCCACCGTGTTCGAGGAGGTGACGTAGGGATAGGTGCCGTGGTCGATGTCGAGCATGGCGCCCTGGGCGCCCTCGAAGAGGATGCGCCGGCCCGCACGGCGCGCGCGATCGAGGCGCTGCCAGACGCAGTCGACGAAGGGAAGAATGACGGGCGCGATCTCGAGGAGGGAGGATTCGAGCGTGGCGGCGTCGATCTCGGGTGACGACAGGCCACGCCTCAGCGCATTGTGGTGGCGCAGCAGGTCTTCGATCTTCTCGGAGAGACTCGCCCGGTCCTTGAGATCGGCGAGACGGATGGCGCGGCGCGCGACCTTGTCCTCGTAGGCCGGGCCGATGCCGCGGCCCGTGGTGCCGATCTTGGCGTCGCCCCGCTGTCCTTCCCGCAGACGGTCGATCTCGGCATGGAGCGGCAGGATGAGCGCCGCGTTGTCCGCGATGGCCAGGTTCGACGGGCCGATCTCGATGCCCTGGCCGCGCACCGTCTCGATCTCGCGCACGAGCGCCCAGGGATCGATCACGACGCCGTTGCCGATCACGGACAGCTTGCCGCCGCGCACGACGCCGGACGGCAGCAACGACAGCTTGAAGGTGACGCCGTCGATGACGAGCGTATGGCCCGCATTGTGGCCGCCCTGGAAACGCACGACCACGTCGGCGCGCTCCGAGAGCCAGTCCACGATCTTACCCTTGCCTTCGTCGCCCCACTGGGCGCCGACGACCGCCACATTCGCCATAGCCGCTCCTTACCCTTCGGTCCCCAGTGCCACGATCGCGCCGTCGAGCACGACATGCGTACAGCCAAGCCGCCGTGCCTCCGCCCGCGGATCCGCCACGACCTCGAGGCCCGCGAGCACGGCCCAGCCCTGGGCCCGATGGACACGAGTCACATCCGCCGCGGCACCGAAGGGCACATAGAGACGCCGCCCGGGCTTCGGCTCCGGCAAGATGCCCATCACGGTTTCCATGGCCAGCGTGAATCCCGTCGATGGCTCGCCTTCGCCCGGCCGCGATCCCCTGTCCGCCGCGACCGCGACGTAGCGGCCGCCGCGTCCGAGCTCGCCCCGTGCGCCGGCCGCGAAGAACGAGAAGCCCACGCCCGTATGGTATTCGAAGCCGCGGTTCTCGACCGGATCGAGCGTGAGCTCGAGGCCAGGAGCGGCTGCGTGCACGAGGGCCACGACCTCGCCCACGCGCTGCAGCTCGGCATTCGCGGCCTTGGGCAGGGCAAGCCGGCCAAGCTCCTCGAGCGCGGCCTCCGCCGGCCCCGCCGCGTTGAGAAGCGTGCCGAAGAGACGCGCCTCGGACCCAGCGACCGCCGCGACGCGCGCTGCGTCCTTGTGGTCGAGCGCCGCTCGCAACGCGCGCGCCGTCTGTCCTTTGATTCCGAGCGAGGCCATGAGCGCCTCGACGAGGCGCGGCGAGTTGAGATCGACCGAGAGCCCCTCGACGCCGATGCGGCCGAGCGCCTCCGCAGCCAGGACAATGACCTCCGCATCGGCCGCGGGCGCCGAGGTGCCGATGATCTCGACGCCCACCTGGGTCAGCTCGCGCTCCGGCACGAGCTGCGTGCCGCGCACCCGCAGCGCGTCGCCCGCATAGCTCAAGCGAAGCGGCCTCGGTGCGGTGCCAAGACGCGTCACCGCGATGCGCGCGATCTGAAGCGTCAGGTCCGCGCGGACGCCCATCATGTGCTGCGAGACGGGGTCCATGACGCGGAACGTCCGGCTCGCCATGGCGGCGCCGGAGCCGCCGAGAAGACTCTCCTCGAACTCGACGAGCGGCGGCCTTACCCGTTCGTAGCCGTAGGACTCGAAGACAGAGAGAAGGGACGCGACGGTCCGCGCCTCGTGCGCCGCGATCGGCGGCAGCACGTCCTGGAATCCCGCAGGCAGGAGGGTCGAGGGGGATTGATCGCTCATCGATGCGATGCCCTTGAGGGATCGGCGTCAGCGCCGGAGCGCCGCGCGGCCCGGTTAAGTACCGGGTCCGGGCGCGCGCCGCAAACGGAAATGGCGCTACCCGCCCTCATGTCACCTCGAAGACAGGCTTGCCGAGCACCTCCATGCGCGGACGGATGCCCAAGCCCGGCTCGGTCGAGGCGCCCATGCGGCCTTCCTTGCGCCGAGGCGCCCCCTCCGCCGTGCTGACCGTGACGTAGCTGTTGAAGTCGGTCGCGGCGAACCGCAGCTCGGCCGGCGTCGAGTGCGCGAGATGCGCGATCGCCGCCGTCGTGATGTCGCCGCCCCAGCTGTCCTCGACGATCATGGCGATGCCCAGATGCACGCAGAGGTCGCGGATCTGCCGCGCGCGCGTCAGGCCTCCCACCTTCGAGATCTTGAGGTTGATGACGTCGCAGGCGCGGTCCTTGTGCGCGCGGAGCAGCATGTCGAGGGAATCAATGTTCTCGTCGAGGACAAAGGGATGATCGGTCCGCCGGCGGATCGACACACAGTCGTCATAAGACAGGCATGGCTGCTCGACATACATGTCGAGGTCCTTGACGGCGCGGACGACGCGCGCCGCCTGATGGACGAGCCAGCCGGTGTTGGCGTCGGCATCGAGCGTATCGCCGGGCTTGAGCTCGGCATGCGTCGCGCGGATGCGCTCGATGTCGACGTCGGGATCGCCGCCGACCTTGAGCTGGAATTTCCGGTAACCCTCGCCCCGATACTGGCGGATGCGCGCGGCCATGGCCTCGGGCGCCTCTTGCGAAATCGCCCGGTAAAGTTCGATCGATTCGCCGTACCGCCCGCCGAGCAAGGTCGCGACGGCGGCGCCGCTCGCCTGGCCAAGGATGTCCCAACACGCCATGTCGAGCGCGCTCTTGACGTAAGGGTGCCCCTTCAAGGCCGCGTCCATCCGCCGGTTGAACTTGTCGATCTCGCGGGGGTCGTAGCCGAGGAGGTGCGGCCCGAGCTCCCGGATGCCCGCGCGCGCGCCGGCCGCGTAGGCCGGCAGGTAGAAGGGGCCGAGCGGGCACACCTCGCCCCAGCCGGTCATGCCCGTGTCCGTGTCGATCGCGACCGCCGTCGAATCGAAGACGGAGACCGACTTGCCGCCCGACCATTTGTAGCTTCCCTCGACCAACGGCAGGTCCGTCTTGAAGACGCGAATCCGCTTGATTTTCACCCATCCCTCCCCTGTGACCGGCGGTTCCGGGAGGGAGACTAGCAACCCTTGGGCCGGAGATCACGCGATGCCTCCCCTGCCGCGGCCCACCCGGACAGCCCGCCAATCCTTCACGGATTCTTAAGTCGGGGGGCGTTCACTCTCTTCCCAAAGACATCGACCGGCGGCACGGCGGCATCCCGTGCTTCCGGCTGCCTTGGCTCGCGAGCGAACAGAAGCGTCATGAAGGATCTGCGTCCCATCCATGCGATCGGTGGCCACGCGATCGGCGGCCCGTCCCGAAGCCCCGCGGACGCCGTCGCGGCCCCGCGCCCCGCTGGCCCCGCGCCGGCGGCGCGCGAGCCGCGCGCGGCGCGCATCCTTCTCGCCTGCAACAACCCGTCCGACCGCGACATGATCGCCTCGATGCTGGCATCCTGCCGGCGCGGCGCCTACGAGATCGACTGGTTCTCGGGCTACGGGGCGGCGCTCCGCGCGGTCGAAGAGCGGCGCCACGACATCCTGCTCATCGACATGCGCCTCGACAGCGGACTCGGCCCCAATCTCTTGCGCGAGGCGGTGGACGACGGTCGCACGGCTCCCGCGATCCTCTTCGCGGTGCCGCAAGACTCGGGCATCGAGGCCTGGGCGCTCGGCACGGGCGCCGCCGACTGCCTCTTCGAGGGCGAGCTCAACGCGTCGCTCCTCGACCGGGTGCTGGCCTTCGCGAGCGAGCGCCAGCAGACCGCGGCCCAGCTCGACTACCTCGGCCGCTACGACCCCGAGACCGGTCTCGCCAACCGCCGCCAGTTCCGTACCATCCTCGACCGCTCGATCGCCCGCGCGCGCCGGCGCGACAGCATGGTCGCTGTCTTCCTCGTCGGCCTCGACCGCTTCAAGTTTGCGGGCGAGTCGATCGGTCGTGCCTCGAGCGACCAGCTTCTGCCGGCCATCGTCCGGCGTCTCGAAACCTCGGTGCCGGAGACGACCGTCCTCGCGCGCCTCGGCGACGACACCTTCGGTCTCATCCTCGACGACCTCTCGGCCCTCGACGACGCCGAGCCCGTCGCCAAGCGCATCAGCCAGGCGCTCTCGGTCCCCCTCGATCTCGACGGCAGCGACGTCTATGTCGCCGCCAGCATCGGCATCGCGACATTTCCGCTCTGCGGCTGGGATGCCGACACGCTCGCGGGCAGCGCCGCGACCGCCATGAGCCGCGCGCGGGTCGAGGGTCACAATTGCTACCAGTTCCACACCCGGAAGATGACGACGCTGGAATTACAGCGCCTCGTCCTCCAGACCGGCCTCCACCGCGCGCTCGAGCGCCGCGAGTTCATCCTGCACTACCAGCCGCAGATCGACCTCCGCACCGGCCGCATGATCGGCGTCGAGGCGCTGGTGCGCTGGCGGCATCGCGATCTCGGCCTGCTCCTGCCCAACGAGTTCATCCCGGTCGCGGAGGACACGGGTCTCATCATCCCGCTCGGGCGCTGGGTGCTCTCGACCGCTTGCCGGCAGATCCGGCTCTGGCAGGAGGACGGGCTACCGCCGCTCCGCCTTGCGATCAACGTCGCCCAGCGCCAGTTCCGCGAAGCCACCTTCCCCGACACGATCGCCACGATCCTGTCGGAATCGGGCCTGCCGCCCGAGCAGCTCGCGATCGAGCTGACCGAGAGCACGCTCATGGAGGACAAGGAAGCGAGCCACGCCACGCTCGCCCGGTTCCGCGCCATGGGCGTCGGCGTCTTCATCGACGATTTCGGCACGGGCTACTCGTCGCTCAGCTACCTGAAGCGCTTTCCCCTCGATGCGCTCAAGATCGACAAGTCCTTCGTCGCGGACGTGACGACGGATGCCGAGGACGCGGCCATCGCGACGGCCGTGATCGGCCTCGCCCACAGCCTGCGCCTCAACGTCATCGCCGAAGGCGTCGAGACGGCCGACCAGCTTGCCTTCTTGAAGGCCCACGATTGCGACGCGATCCAGGGCGACTACATCAGCCACCCTCTCGCACCGGATACGCTCGCCGCGTTCGCCCGCGAGCGCCGCGGCTAGAACGCCAGCGCCGTCACCTGCACGATTCCCGGGAGCGCCCGCAAGCGCTCGAGCGTGGCCTGGCTGACCGGCCCGTCGATCCCGATCAAGGCGAGGGCGTCCCCGCCCTTCGCGCGCCGGCCGAGGGTAAAGGTCGCGATGTTGACCTGCGCGTCGCCCAAAAGCGTGCCGATGCGTCCGATCACGCCCGGCTCGTCCCGGTTGCGGATGTAGAGCATATGCGGGCCGAGCTCCGCCTCGATCGCGAAATCGGCGACGCGCACGATGCGCGGGCGTCCGCCGCCGATGAGCGTGCCCGCGATGCCGCGGCTGCGCCGCTCCGTCGTGACCGTGAGGGCCACGAGCGTCTGATAATCGGGATCGGGGTCGCGCACGATCTCGCGCACCTCGATGCCCCGCGACCGCGCAATGACGGGGGCGTTGACCATGTTCACCGAATCGAGGAGCGGTGAGAGCAAGCCCTGAAGCAGCACGGCCGTGAGCGGCCGCGTCGCGAGATCGGTGACCTGGCCCGCATACTCGATCGTCACGGACTTGAGTCCCGTCTCCGTCATCTGGCCGGCGAAGCGACCGATCTGCGAAGCCAACGTCATGTAGGGCTTGAGCTTCGGCGCGTCCTCGGCGCTGATCGAGGGCATGTTGACCGCGTTGGTGACCGCGCCCGAGAGAAGGAACTCGGCCATCTGCTCGGCGATCTGGACCGCGACCTTTTCCTGCGCCTCGGTCGTCGAGGCGCCGAGATGCGGCGTCGCCACCACATTGTCGAGACCGAAGAGCACGTTGGCCTTGGCCGGCTCGACGCGGAACACGTCGAGCGCCGCGCCCGCCACATGACCCGCTTCGAGCGCCGCCTTCAAATCCTCCTCGACCACGAGATCGCCCCGCGCGCAATTGATGATGCGCACGCCCTTCTTCATGCGGGCGATCGTCTCCTTGTTGATGAGGCCGCGCGTCGCATCCGACAACGGCACGTGGAGCGTCACGAAATCGGCGCGTTCGAACAGCTCATCGAGCGTGACGCGCTCGATGCCGAGCGCAGCGGCGCGCTCGGGCGCGAGGTAGGGATCGTAGCCCACGACCTTCATCTTGAGGCCGAGCGCCCGGTCCGCGACGATCGCGCCGACATTCCCGCAGCCGACGACGCCGAGCGTCTTGCCCGTGAGCTCGACGCCGAGGAAGCGGCTCTTCTCCCATCGGCCCGCCTGGGTCGAGTGGTCGGCCGCCGGAATCTGGCGCGCCAGCGCGAACAGCATGGCGATCGTGTGCTCGGCGGTCGTGACCGAATTGCCGAAGGGCGTGTTCATCACGACGACGCCACGCGCGGTGGCCGCCGCGACGTCGATGTTGTCGACGCCGGTGCCCGCGCGCCCGACCACCTTGAGCGCCGGGGCCGCGGCCAGAAGCTCCGCCGTCACCTGGGTCGAGGAGCGGACCGCAAGCCCGTCATAGCCAGCGATGATCGACTTGAGCGCCGCGGCATCGAGGCCGGGGCGCAGATCGGCCGTGATGCCGCGCGCCTCGAAGGCGCGCACGGCCTGGGCGCTCAGCTTGTCCGCGATGAGGACCTTGGCCATGCGCGTCAGGCTTCCGCCGCCGCCTCGGCCTTGATCGACGCATAGGCCCAGTCGATCCAGGGAAGAAGCGCCTCGACATCGGCGCGCTCGACGGTGGCACCGCCCCAGATGCGCAAGCCCGGCGGCGCCGAGCGATAGGCGTTGATGTCGTAGGCCACACCCTCCCGCTCGAGCAACGCCGCGAGCCGCTTCATGAGCTCGGCCTGACGCGGCTTCGCGAGCGCGCGGAACCATGGGTCGACCGGTTTCAAACAGATCGAGGTCGAGGAGCGCGTCCGCGGATCCTCGGCCAGGAAATCAACCCAATCCGTCGCCGCGACCCAGCCCGCGATGGCCGCGAGATTGGAATCACAGCGCGCCATGACCGCCGCACGGCCGCCCAATCCGTCCGCCCATTTGAGGCCGTCGAGCGCATCTTCAACACAGAGCATCGAGGGCGTGTTGATGGTCTCGCCGCGGAAGATCCCTTCGTCGAGGGCTCCCTCCTTGGTCAGGCGGAACAGCTTCGGCAACGGCCAGGGCGGCCGGTAGGTCGAAAGGCGTTCTGCCGCGCGCGGCGAAAGCGCAAGCATGCCGTGCTGCGCCTCGCCGCCCAGCACCTTCTGCCAGGACCACGTCACGACATCGAGGCGATCCCAGGGAAGCGCCATGGCGAAGGCAGCGGAGGTGGCATCGCAAATGGCAAGGCCCGCGCGATTTCGATCGATCCACCCGCCGTCGGGCACACGGACGCCCGAAGTCGTGCCGTTCCAGGTGAAGACAACGTCGCGCGACCAGTCGACCTGGCCGAGATCGGGCAAGCGACCGTAGTCCGCCTCGAAGACGCGGACGTCGGTCAGGCGCAGCGCCTTGACGACGTCATTGACCCACGTCTTGCCGAAGCTTTCCCACGCCAGCATGTCGACGCCGCGGGCGCCCAACATCGACCACAGCGCGATCTCGACGGCGCCGGTATCCGAGGCCGGGACGATGCCGAGGCGCCAATCCTCCGGCATGCCGAGAAGGCTCTTGCTGCGCTCGATCACCTCGGCGAGGCGCGCCTTGCCGGCGGCCGCACGGTGCGAGCGGCCGAGAAGCGCGCCCGAGAGCACCGCGGGCGACCAGCCGGGCCGCTTGGCACAAGGTCCCGAGGAGAAATTGGGATTGCGGGGGCGAACGGTCGGCTTCATCGCTCGGGCACACCGTTTTTCTACCGTCGTCGGGGAGAGGATCGTAGGAAGGACCTAACGGACCGTCAACGCACCGTCCGCTCGGCAAGAAGCCTTAACGAAGCGGCCGCGTCGCCCGGTCATCTGTTGAGCCAGGCGACCGCGATGCCCAACATGACGGCGGCAATCGATTGGAAGACGATCTGCTTGATGACGAGCACCGCCGGCAATGGCTGCACCGCATAGGAAATCAGATACATGGACACTGCGGCGAGCGCCGCGACGGCGATGCCGTAACGCACGCCCTGCATGAGGAAGGGCTTGTCCTCTTTCCCCTTGACGTAGATCCAGACGAACCCCGCGGCGAAGCAAGCCTGGCCGAGGAAGAGGAAGGGCATGTAGCTCTTGTCTTCGGGGTCCCGGTACAGCTGCGAGAGCTGCGCGTAGTCCCCGCCCAACAGAACGCCGTGGATGATGAAGTCGAGGATAACGGTCAGGACGAAGATCACGACGAACGAGATGACGAATTTGGGTCCCATCGTCTTCTCCCCTTGCCGATTGGGCGCTAGTGTAAGGCCTGGCGGCGGCGACCGCGCATCATGGCGCCCCGACCCGCCGCTCGGGGCGCTGCCGGCGGACCGCCGGTGAGGAGGCCTGGCCATGACTCTGGTCCTCTACGAGCTTCTCGGCAAGGACGACCTGCGCTTCAGCCCCTTCGCCTGGCGGGCACGCATGGCGCTGGCGCACAAAGGGCTCAAGCCAGAGATCATTCCCTGCAAATTCACCGAGAAGGCGAAGATCGCCTTCAGCGGCCAGGACAAGGTCCCTGTCCTCGTCGACAGCGGCGAGACCGTGTTCGATTCCTGGCGCATCGCCTGCCATATCGAGGACCGGCATCCGGGCAAGACCTCGCTCTTCGGCGGACCGCAGGCGCGCGGCCTCGCGCGGGTGATCAATTTCGCGGTCGACAGCCAGCTTCATCCAGCCTTGGCCCGGCTTATCCTCGGCGACGTGTTCTCGAACGTGCACGCGGACGACCGCGACTATTTCCGCAAGACGCGCGAGGCGCGGTTTGGCATGACGATCGAAGCGATCCACGCGGCGCGCGACGAACATCGCGACGCCTGGACCAACGCCCTCGGGCCCTACCGTCTCGCGCTCCGCGAGCAGCCGTTCCTTTCCGGCCAGGCGCCGGCCTATGCCGACTACATCCTCTTCGGCACGTTCCAATGGGCGCGCTGCGCAAGCCCCTACCCGCTCCTCAAGCCCGACGATACGCTCCATGCCTGGCGCGAGCGCATGCTCAACCTCTTTGACGGTCTCGGCCGCCAGGCCAAGGGTTATCCCGTCGACGGATGATCGGGCGGGTCGTCCTTTAACGCCGTGCCGGATGTCGCGGAAAGGCGTCGGCCATGCCGCCAAACAGCGCGGCCATGCGCCGACACCAGGGCATCAGCGCATCCTCGGGCGCGAGGAGATCGCGCGGAATGCCGAGGCGGAACCACTGCACGGTTCCGAAGAGGATGTAGTCGGCATAGGCCGGCGCCTCGCCGCTGAGATAGGCGCGTTCGCCGAGAAGGCGGCGCACCGGCAGAAGGGCGGCATCGAAGGCGGCCTGCCAGCGCGGCCATTCGTTCGGCAGATCCTCGAGGCGCGCGCCCAGCGCCTCTTCGCGCGTCTTGCGGAAATAAGGGCGCCCGCCCTCATCCAGACAGTCGAGGAAATCCGGCAACACGAGCCGGCGGATCGCCGGATGCAACGCTTCGTCGCACCAGAGATTGACAAAGCGCGCGAGCGATTCACCGACCGGCCCGCCGAAAAGACTCGGGCGGTCCGGATAGGCCCGTTCGAGATGCGACGCGATGCGCCAGGAATCGCTGACGACGTGATCGCCGTCGACGAGGACAGGCACCATGCCCTGGCCGCTCAGGCGCCGGATCGTCTCGACCTCGTCGAAGCGCACGGCCACATAGGTCGGCTCAAGGCCCTTGTGGGCAAGAGCGAAACGGGCCCGCCAGGAAAACGGACTTGGCCGCCGCCCTTCGTGGCCCGCGCGTTCGTACAAGGTGAGAGCCATGGCCGCCGCGTTCTCTCCGTCGTGATCGCGCGAGCCTAGCGCACCGGCGCCTCCGTGACGACCGCGATCAGGTGCGCGGCAACACCCAGATATCGATCGCATGGTCGCGGCCGCGGATGGGCTCGGCGCTCCGCGATTGGAAGCCATCGAGCAGCGACGCACGGCCGGCCGCGCGCACGGCGGCGGCCGCGGCCTCCGTGATCGCGATCGAGGCGCCGTGCCGGCGCGTCGCGGCCTCGATGCGGCTCGCGACATTGACCGTGTCGCCCGCGGCGGTGAGCTCGATCTGGGCCGCGCCGCCGAGCCGCGTGATGACGACGGGTCCATAATGGATTCCGATGCCGAATCCGAAGGGCTCCTGCCCCGCCGCCATGAGCGACGCGTTCCAGGCGCCGAAATCGCCAGCAAGCTCGCGGGCGCAGGCCAGCGCCGCCGCGGCGTCTTCCGCACCCTTCTCCGGGATGCCGAAGATCACCATGGCTCCGTCTCCGATGAACTTGTCGAGGACGCCACCATGGGCGAGCACCGCGCGCTCGATGCGCCCATGGAGCTCGCGCAGCAGCGCCGCGGTGGCCTTGGGCCCCAAGCGCTCGCTCCGGCCGGTGAATCCCGCCATGTCCGCGAAGAGGATGGCCGCCTGCTGCTCGCGGTCGGCGAAGCTGTCACCCGCTTCGGCGGCGAGGCGCTCGGCGATGACAGGCGAGTGATAGCGCATCAGGTTCCGGCGCTGCCGTTCCGCCTCGCGTCGGATTCGGCGCTCGCGCATGGCGCGCATGGCGACGGCGAGGCCCGCGCTCATGAGGAGCGCCGCCGCGGGAAAACTCAGGGTGAGCCAAAGGCGCTGTGACACGAAGGCCCACTGCGCGAGGGCGAACCAGCCGAGGAGAAGCGCGACGGTGCCGGCCCCAGCGATCCAGGGGGGCGCGCGTTCTGCGAGCGCGAAGGCCGCGAAGGCGAGGATGGCCGTCGCCAGGATGTCCCACAGTATCGTCGACGAACCGCGCCGGAGGGAGGAGCCGTCGATCAGATTGCCGAGCGCGGTCGCGGTCACTTCGACACCCGGCTGGGCCGCGCTGTATGGCCCGACGAAGGTGTCGCCGAGGCCGAGGGCGGTGGCGCCGACCAAGACGGCGCGACCCTCGATCGCGTCGCGCGGCAGGTTGCCCGCGAGAAGGTCGGCCAGCGAGTGAGTCGCGATCGTGCCCGGCGGCCCGTAGTGATTGAGCGGCAGGCGCGTGCGCGCGTCGGTCGGAACGAAGCGCGGGCCGAGGGCAATCCCTTGACCGATCGCGAGCGGAACGTCGCTCCAGCCGAGGCCGAGGGCCCGGCGCGCGAGGGCGACCGGAAGGGCCGGCACGAACTCGTCGCCGAGCGCGATCGCAAGAGGGAGATTGTGGATGGCGCCGTCCGCGTCGACGGGAACGTTCACATGGCCGAGGAACGCGACGGCGCGCAAGGACTCGGTCGGCACGAGGGCGCCGGTCGCACGGAGAAGCGGCAGGGTGCCGCCTGGCCGATCGACGACACGATAGACAGAGCCCTCGAGCAGCCGGGCGGCTTCACCCGCCCCGGACGCATCGTCTCCGAAGCTGAGGGCGGTCGCGAGCACGGCCCCGTCCGCTTCGGCCAACGCCTTGGCCAGGGCCGCGTCGCCGGCGCGCGCGGGCGACGGATCGGGTTCGGCGAAGAGAAGATCGAAGCCGATCGCCGCGGCGCCCGCGGCACGAAGCCTGTTGGCCGCCTCAGCGAGGACATCGCGCGGCACGGGCCAGTGCTGGAGAGCCGAAAGACTGCGGTCGTCGATGGCGATGATGGCGACGCGGGCCGGCGGCTCGATCGCGCCGCGCAAGCGGAAGCGCCAATTGAGCGTGAGACCCTCGATCGCTTCCGCGAAGGGCGCGTTGTGGAAGAAGAGGTAGAGAGAGACAGCCGCGACGGCGACCGCCGCCGCCGAGAGCACCCCTCGCAGCGAGAAAGCGGCCCGCCGCTCGCCCATCCCGGTTCTCTCAGTCGGTGAACTGGGTCCTTGCGGTGACCGCCTCGACGCGCGCGTTGGCCCATGGCTTCGGCGCCGTCGGCGCGGCACCCGCGGCGACATCGGTGCCCTGGCCGGCGCTCACATCGACCTGGCCCTTGCCGGACCGGCTGGCCACGCGCACGCGCCCCTCGATCACGAAGACGCCCGTCGTCTCCGCCGCCGCGTCGACGATCCAGACCGTCGAACGCACGGAGGCGATGGCGGTGCGCGTCGTGACGGCGAAACGGTCCCAGCGCGCGCCCGCCGCGAGCGCGATCCGCACGATGCCCTGCGCGAGGTCGAGCGCGCCGATCTGGCCACGCTTGCCCGTGAGCGCGGCGAAGGTGCCGATCGTCACGTCGGATTGCGGCCCGACGATGAGGATCGTGCCGTCCTTGCACTGGATCTCGAGCCGCGCCTGCTCGCCCGTCACGATGCGGTCGCCTTCTTGGATCGTGAGCCCGCTGCCGAGCGGCAGCGTCTGCCCCCCGCGCTCGACCGTGGGCGCGCCGAGGAGGCGTCCGACCTTGCCGATCTCGGCGGCCGATGCCGACCCGGCCGCGCCGATGCAGATGAGGCAGAGAAGGCCAAGGCTCCAACGGATGATTCGGTGCGTCATGCGCCTCGGGCTCCCGTCATGAAGGATGTCCGGAAACTCTAGTGCCAGGGCCGCGCCGGGACAACCGGCCCCGCTCAACCATGCCGGCGAACGACCGGCGGCGCCGCCTCGATCGCGACCCGCTCATCCTTCCGATCGAGCGCCGTGTCGCGGAGCCGCGCTGTCATGGCTCGGCGCGTCAGGCCGGGCGGCAGCGGACGATGTGCGGGATGACGAGGCTCGCCATCATCTCGCCCCGCTGGTTGAAGGTGCGGTAGAGGAGCTTGAGGATGCCGCGTCCGGGCTTCGTCGCCGAGGGCCGCGCCTCCAGCACCTCGACCTCGACATGGAGCGTGTCGCCCGGGCGGAGCGGCTTCAGGAACCGGACCTCGTCGACGGCGGGCGCCCCCATGTTGCAAGCGCTGATGACTCCCGTCTCGTAGAACAGCTTGAAGGTGAGCGCGCAAGTCTGAAAACCGCTGGCCACGATGTCGCCGAAGAGTCCGTCCTTGGCCTTCTCCTTGTCGGCATGGAAGGGCTGGGGATCGTATTTGTGCGCGTAGTCGAGGATGTCGGCCTCGCTCACGGTCAAGCGCGCGCTCGTGAATCGCTCGCCGGGTGAGAAGTCTTCGAGATAGCGTCCGGTCATCGCGAGACTCCCGCGCGGCAATGGATCAGCACGCTCACAGGTGGATCGTCCCTTCAAGATAGAAAGCGGCGCGTCCTTTCATCACGACTCGCTCGCCCTTGAGCTCGCAGTCGAGCTCGCCTCCCCTCGCCGAGATCTGGCGCGCGGAGAGCATGTGTTTCTTCAGACGCTCCACCCAGTAAGGCGTGAGCGTGCAATGGGCCGAACCCGTCACGGGGTCTTCCGGGACGCCCATCCGGGGCGCGAAGAAGCGCGAGACGAAATCGACCTCTCGCCCCGGCGCGGTCACGATCATGCCGGGCCTGTCGAGCGCCATGAGAGCCGCCTGGTCGGGCGCGAGCGCCCGCACCTCGCCCTCGTCGGCGAAGACAGCGAGGTAGTCGCGCTCAGCGGAGAGAAGCGGCGACGGCGCGCGACCGAGGGCCGCTGTGACGCGCGCATCGGCGGGAACGGACGTGGCGGGGCGGGCCGGGAAATCCATGACGAAACGCTCGCCCTCGCGCGCGACGGCGAGCACGCCGCTCCGCGTGTGGAAGCGCACGGACCGGCGGTCGGGCGCGAGGCGGCCAAGAACGAGGGCCCCCGTCGCGAGCGTCGCGTGACCGCAAAGATCGACCTCCGTCGCGGGCGTGAACCAGCGGAGGTCGTAGTCCTCTCCGCGCGGCACGAAGAACGCGGTCTCGGACAGATTGTTCTCGGCCGCGATGGCCTGCATCGTCTCGTCGGGCAGCCAGGCCGCGAGCGGACAGACCGCCGCCGGGTTGCCGCCGAACACGCGGCTGGTGAAGGCATCGATCTGGAAGAGAGGGATGTTCATGGGCATCCTTGCAGGGCCGTGCTCGGCCGGGCAGCGGTCGAACAGGCACGGAGCACCGTACGAAGCTCAAGGGCTCTTGATATCACAGTCCCCGTTCGATGCATCAAAACTCATGGTCGGCGGCATGGATCACCGTCCGCGCTGTCCGGCGACTCCCCCGCCTCTTCGCGCGACCACAGATGCGTCCGCCGCGCACCATGCGGGCCATGGGCGCCGGTCCGCCACCTCGGCGATCGATGCCGACGACAAGACGATTCGAAACCGTGAAAGCCCCCATCGGCTCTCAAGCCGTCGGCGCGCCGTAATAGGGCGCCGCTTGCGCGGGCAAAAGCGCCTTCCCCCGAATCGCATCGGACAATTTCTCCGCCATCATGATGACGGGGCCATTGAGGTTCGCGGTCAAGATTCGCGGCATGATGGACGCATCGACGATTCGAAGACCCTCAAGTCCATGCACGCGCGCTTCGCCGTCCACCACCGCGAGGGGGTCGACGCCCATGCGGCACGTGCAGCACGGGTGATATTCCGTCGCGAGTGTCGCCTTGAGGAAGGCAAGGATCTCCGAATCCGTGCGCACGTCGGGACCGGGGAAAACCTCCTCCCCTCGGATATTGTCCCAGGCAGGCTGGAGTCCGATTTCGCGGGTCCGCTTGATCGCATCCACGAGATCGCGGCGGTCCTCTTCCGTCTCCATGTAGTTGAAGACGATGTGGGGGTGGACGTCGGGGTCGGCCGATCGGAGCGTGATCCGTCCCCGGCTCGTCGGCCGCAGGAGATGAATGCAATACTGATAGCCGTGGATCGCCCCCGGCCGGCCCGGACCGGCCGTGCGGATGACCGGCAGGAATTCGTGCTGGATATTGGGCGCCTCCGGGCTCGGCCGTGTCCGGAAGAGGGCCCCGGTCTCGAAGAAGTTGCTCGCGCCGAGGCCCCGCTTGAGGAGAAGCCATTCGGCCGCGATGCGCGCTTGGCCGAGGGGACCGAGCTTATGCGCGATGGACCGTTCGTTCCTGGCCCGATACTGCACGGCGGTCGCGGGGTGATCTTCGAGATTGCGGCCGACGCCCGGCAGATGGGCGACCGTCGCGATGCCGTGCCGGCGCAGCTCATCCGCGTCGCCGACGCCTGACAGCATCAGGAGATGCGGACTCCCGATCGAGCCGGCGCAGAGGATGACCTCGCGGGCGCAGGTGATCGTTCTCGCGCCGCCGGACGTCCTGACGCGCACGCCGATCGCTCGCTGCCCCTCGAAGACGACCGCATCGACCCGGACATGCGTGAGAACCGTCAGATTGGAACGCGCGAGCGCGGGGCGGAGATAGGCTCTCGCGCTGCTCCAGCGTGTCCCGCCGTGAATCGTCCTTTGCTGGCGGTGAACGCCCTCGGGCCGATACCCGTTCGGATCGTCCGTGAAGCCGAGCCCGGCTTGCTCTCCCGCCTTGAGGAAGGATTGGAAGAAAAGATCGTCGGCCTTGGCGGTCGTGATGCGCAGCGGCCCCTCCCCGCCTCGCCATTCGTTCGCGCCTTTGTCATAGCCCTCGAGCTTGCGGAAATAGGGTAGGCAATGGCCCCAACTCCACGCCGGAAGGCCCGAAGCCGCCCAGGATTCGAAATCCAGCGGATGGCCGCGCAGATAGGTCATGCCATTGATCGAGGACGAGCCGCCGAGGACACGACCGCGCGGATGGCCCACCATCCGCCCGCCGAGATGAGGCTCCGGCCCCGCTTCATAGTTCCAATTGAAGCGCGGATGACGGTAGGCGATCGGCATCGCCGCGGGCATCCGCAGGATGGGACTCGAGTCCCGGCCGCCCGCCTCGATCAAGGCGACGCGGCGGCTGCTGTCCTCGCTCAGCCGGTTCGCGATCACGCAACCCGCGGACCCCGCACCGACGACGATGTAGTCGAATTCTTCTGCCAACAGCGCCTCCGCACCCCTTGCGGCCGAACGAGCGTGTCGCCTCCCGGCTTCACCTTTCTCGCGATCTCACGTGAGCCCGTCCGGTCGCAGGTTATTCCCGAATCGGCATTTCCCGAACGGCCCTTCGGCCGCGCGAGGCCGTGATTAATCGGACATTAACGGGGTGTCGTCTAGACCTAACGCTCCGGGATTCTCGGCCGAGGCGACATGTTCCAAAGGACCCGAACGAAGCCGCAAGAGGCGTCCGCGACGGCGGCGCCGACGGACGCCGTGCGCGCGCTCCTCGCCCCCGGCGGCGCGCTCAGCCACTATCCCGGCCCCGCCTTCGTGGTCTCGGAGACGGGTGCGGTCCTTGCCGGCAACCCGCCCGGCCTCGACCTCGCGGCGCGCCTCGGCATTGCAGGAAAGGCGTCCCGCCCGCTGCCCTTCGCGCCCGGAGACGCCGGGCGCATGACGGTCTCCGTCGCCGCCGGCAACGGCACCGCCGTCTTCGAACTTGCGGCCACGCCGCAGCCGGATGGCGTGACGACGCTCGTCCTCGCGCGCGACCTCACGGCCGACCACGCGCTCCGCGCCGCGCTCACCGAATCGCGACTCCGCTTCAAGGACCTCGTCGAGGTGTCGAGCGATTTCATGTGGGAGACGGGAACCGACGGCTCCTTCGTTTACGTCTCGCCCGGCGGGGCGTTCGGCTACTCGGCCGAAGAACTGCTGGCTCGCCATCCCGATACGCTCATCGAGACCCTGGCCTCCGACCGCAGCGAATCGCCGTTCACGACGCGCGAGCCGCGCACGGACGTCGAGCTGTGGTTCCGTGCGGCGGACGGGCGCCTCGTGCGCCTGGTCACGGCGGCGGTCCCGCTGTCGCGGAACGGCGCTTGGAACGGTGCGCGCGGGCTCTGCCGCGACATCACGGCACTTCATGAGCACGAGACAGAACTCGCACGCCTGCGCGTCCGTGAGCAACTCATGGCCTACATCCTCCGCGCCCTCCACGACGAGGACGACCATGCGCGCATCCTCTCGGGCGCCGCTGCCGCCGTCGCGCGCGGCATCGAAGCCGCCGGCTCGACGATCTTCGAGCACGACGGCGGGACCATGCGCGCCGCCGCAACTTTCGGCACGGTCGCGCCGCTCGCGGACGATGTTCTCGAGCGACTCGCCACCTCGCCGCATCCCATCGAGGGCGCCCACGAGACCGGCTCGTGGATCGCCATGGCGACGCGTTCGCGCCGAGGCCCCAATGGCGTTCTCGCCCTCTTCCGACACGCGGACCAGCCGGATTGGGCCGAGGACGAGCGGCAGTTGCTCGCGCAAGTCGCGCGCCAGGCCGGCATCGCGCTTGCCGACGCCGCGCACCAGCGCGCGCTCGAATTCGAATCCCGCCACGACGCCCTCACCGGCCTCGTCAATCGGCGCTCGTTCACCGAGCGCGCGGGCGAGCGGATCGAAGCGGCCTGCACCGCGCCCCGGCCCTTCGCCCTTGCCTTCGTCGATCTCGACAATTTCAAGGGCCTGAACGACCGGGCCGGGCACGAGAAGGGCGACGAGGCGCTCATCCATGTCGCGCGCCTGCTCAAGGCCGGGCTCGGCGAGAACGACTTCGCGGCGCGCCTGGGCGGCGACGAATTCGCTGTCTGGCTCGACGGCAAGGACGAGGCGGCGGCCTCCGCCTGGGTGGCCTCGCTCCTCGCGGCGAGCCCCGAACTCGCGGCACGGACCCCCGAAGGTGCCGCACCACTCGGCATGTCGATCGGCATCGCGGTATGCCCCGCCGGAGTCCCGACCGACCTCACGGCCCTCACGGCCGAGGCCGATGCCGCCATGTACCACGTGAAGCGCCGCGGCAAGTCGAACGCCCACATCATTCCGATCAGGGCCGCCAGCGCCGCAAGAGAGACGGGAGCGACGCCATGAGTGGATTACTCAACCGAATCCGCACGGCGCTTCCGGGCGCGCTGTTCGACCGCGTGCCGGGCTACGAGGAGCAGAAGCGCCTGGCCGCCCATGACGACCCCGAAATCCGGCGCAAGCTCGCCGCGCGTCCCGACGTTCGGCCCGAGGTTCTCTACTTCCTCGCGAGCGACGAGACGCCCGAGGTCCGGCGCGAGATCGCCAAGAACGAGCAGACGCCCGAGCATGCCCACACCATCCTCGCCCGCGATGCGGACGACGATGTGCGCGTGGCACTGGCCGCGACCGTCTCGCGACTCCTTCCGGACCTCGAGGATCGGGAACGCGAGCGCGTGCGCGAGCGCGCGATCGAGACCCTCACGACCTTGGCCGAAGACCAGTTGAAACGCGTCCGCCAGGTGCTGGCAGACGCCCTCAAGGACCGGCTCGATGCGCCGCCCGCGGTGATCCAGCGTCTCGCGCGCGATTCCGAGATCGACGTCGCGAGCCCCGTGCTGCGCTGCTCGCCGCTCCTGTCCGACGCGGACCTCCTCGACATCATCCGCACGAGCGCCTCGCCCGGCGTGCTCCGCGCCATCTCGAAGCGCAAGACCGTTGGCGCGTCCGTCTCGGACGCGATCGTCGAGGGCAACGACGTGAAGGCCGTCGCGGCCCTCCTCTCCAATCCGAGCGCGCAGATCCGCGAGGAAACGCTCGACCGGCTGATCGACCGCGCGCCCGGAGTCGTCGAATGGCACGAGCCGCTGGTGGGGCGCCCGGCCCTGCCGCAGAAGGCGCTGAGCCGCATCGCCGGCTTCGTCGCGGCTTCGCTTCTCGAGGCGCTCAAGCGGCGCGGCGATCTCGACAGCTCGACGCTCGAAGCCGTGGGCGCCGAGATGCGGCGGCGTCTCGAATCCGAGGATAAACCCAAGGGCGCGCACGGCGCGGCCCCCCATCCCGTCAAAGCCGCCCCGAGCGCCTCCGCCGAACTCGAGCGCGCCCGCACCCTTCACAAGAAGGGCCAGCTCGATGAGGAGGCGATCTCCGCCGCCCTCCTCGCCCAGCAGCGCCAGTTCGTCATCGCCGCCCTGTCGATCAAGGCAAAGCTCGGCGAGCCGATCGTCGAGAAGATCCTGGCTTCACGGACGGGCCCGGGCATCACGGCCCTGGCCTGGAAATCGGGCCTCTCGGTCGACACCGCGGTCCAGCTTCAGCTCCATCTCGGGAAGATCGCGCCCAACGCCGTGCTGATGCCGCGCGGCGAGGATCGTTACCCCATGACGGCCGAGGACATGACCTGGCAGATCGAGTTCTACTCGACGCTCGTGCCGGCGGCGCGCTAGGCGGCGCGCCGATCGAGGCCTAGGCCTCGTCGGGAAACACCATCATCGTGGCGCTGCCATGCGCCATGAGCCGGCCCTGGGAATCCAAGACCTGGGCTTCCGCCGTCGCGATGCGACGTCCCAAGTGAATGACCTTGCCCTCGCACCGGACCGTGCCCATGCCGGCGGTCATGGGCCGCACGAAATTGACCTTGAGCTCGATCGTCGTCGACCGGCCGCCCAGGGGCTGGGTCGAGAGCACCGCTGAGCCGGTCGCGCTGTCGATGAGCGCCGCGGCAAGGCCGCCATGGGAGATGCCGAGCGCGTTGGTGTGCTGCTCGGCGGGCTCGCAGTGGTAGAGGGTTCGTCCGTGTTCAACTTCGACGAGGCGGATGCCAAGCGTGTTGCAGAACGCCGAGGATGGCACCGCGTCATCGACCATCGAGCGAAGATAGTCGAGCCCCGACATGAGGCGGCCCTTGCGAATGGGCCGCTCCGGCCCGGACGGACGTTTCTTGTCCATGATTGATTCCGATCTCCCGACGCCGAGGCGCGCAACGACGGGCGGGGACCATAGGGCGTTCACCCCTGGTCGTCGAGAGGCGGTGTTGGACGGTGACGCCTAGTGCGTGAGGCGGCGGCGACGCCACTCCCAGACCGCGTGCGGAACGGCGCCGCGCACGAGGCCGACGTCGTTCAGATCGTAATCCTCGATGCGGCTGGCGGCGCGCACCGGCACGGGCTCGGGATGGACGGCAAGGCCGCCGAACAAGCGGCCGAGGCGGGGTCTCACGGGCGAGTGGCCATCGCCGCGACCGGCGCGGACCGAAGACCGTTTGAACACGAACGCCAGGACCATGACCGCCGCTCCCCCTGCGTGCCGCGCCGCGGGGAACCGGGCGTGGCTGAGCTTTCTCCCAGCCCGATTCTGTAGAGCACTTTGGTTAACGATTGGTGATTGCGGGGCGACGTCGAGGCGGTTTGCGACGCCGCCGTGGGACTGAGGACGCCCTTAAGGCGCGAAGGCGATGTTGAAGCGTCGGTTCTGCCGGCCCTTGTTCTCGATCTTGGTGATGACGACGGCCCCGATCTCCCCCGTGCGCGCCACATGGGTGCCGCCGCAGGGCTGGAGGTCGACGCCGGCGATCTCGAGGAGGCGCACCCGCCCCGAGCCTGTCGGGGGCTTGACCGACATGGTGCGCACGAGGTCGGGATTCGCGGCCAGCTCCTCGTCCGTGATCCAGCGCGGGACGACCGGATGGTCTTCGCGGATGAGGCGGTTGAGTTCGGCCGTGAGGCGCTCCTTGTTCGGCACCTCGCCTGGAAGATCGAAATCGAGCCGGCCCTTCGTCTCGCTGAGCCCGCCGCCCGTGACCGCCCCCTCGACGAGCGAGCAGAGAAGATGAAGGCAGCTGTGCATGCGCATATGAGCGTGCCGGCGCGCCCAGTCGATCTCCGCGCGCACGCTGTCGCCCACCGCGAGCACAGGAGCGCCCGCTTCCGGGACATGGCTGGGTCCGCCCGTGCCGGGATGCTTCCGCGTGGTCGTGATGCGGATGCTCCGACCGTCCGCGGTCGAGAGCGTGCCCGAGTCGCCCGGCTGGCCGCCACCTTCTGGGTAGAACACGGTCCGGTCGAGGCGGATGCCAACCTCGTCGACCGCCATCACCTTGGCCTCGCAGGATTTGAGATAGGAATCGGCGCGGAACAGTTCCTCGGTCACGCAAGTCTCCTGCTTGGTTCGCCCGGTCAGTCTAGCGGCTTCGGCGCCCCGTGGGCATGCCGCTCATCCGGTGAAGGGCTTCACCGTATGGCCAAGCCCGAGGGGCCCGTGCCCCTTGCCGAGCCCGGGCGCCGCGAGAATGGCTTCCCGCACATAGGCCCGCGCGCGCACGACGGCGTCGCGAAGACCGAGGCCCTGCGCCAAGCCGGTGGCGATGGCGGAGGACAGGGCACATCCCGTTCCGTGGGTGTGTTGCGTGTCGATCCGCGGGCTCGTGAACACCTCGACGTGGTCCGGGGTCACCAGGATGTCGTGAACCTCGTGACTGGGCAGATGGCCGCCCTTGAGCAACACCGCGCGCGGACCGATGGTGAGCAGGACCTCGGCCGCGCTCCTCATCGAGGGGAGATCGTTGATCGTCATGCCGGTGAGCGCCACGGCCTCCGGGATGTTGGGCGTGAGCACGGTCGCGATCAAGGTCAGGCGGCGCTTCAATGTCGCACTTGCCGAGGGCTCGAGCAGTGCAGTCCCCCCCTTCGCCACCATCACCGGGTCGACGACGAGCGGCACGGCCCGCGCCTTGCTCTCGATGAGGTCGCACACGGCATCGATCAGCGCCGCGTTGTGCAGCATGCCTGTCTTGATGGCATCGGCGCCGATGTCGGAAAGGACGACATCCATCTGCTGGACAACGAAGGCGGGGGGCACATCGTGAATGCCGAAGACGCCGAGCGTATTCTGCGCGGTGAGCGCCGTGACCGCGGTCGCCGCGTAGCCGCCGAGCGCCGTCACCGCCTTGATGTCGGCCTGGATTCCGGCGCCGCCGCCCGAATCCGAGCCGGCCACGATAAGAACGCGCCCCTTCGCCTTCATTGTCGCCATGCAACCGCGCCTAGCGCGCCGCCGCGGCAATGGCGTCGGCGATCGTGTCGACGACGTGAGTGACGACGTGCTCGTCCTCGCCCTCGGCCATCACGCGGATGACCGGCTCCGTGCCCGACGGCCGGATGAGGATCCTGCCCGCGCCGGCGAGGCGCTCTTCGCCGGCTTTGATGGCGCTCCGCACGCCTTGGTTCTCGAGCGGCGCGCCGCCGCTGTAGCGCACGTTGCGAAGGCGCTGCGGCAAGGGCTCGAAGCAGCGTCCGACTTCGCTCAACGGCCGGCCGGCCTGGACGACGGCCGCCAGCACCTGGAGGGCCGCGATGAGACCATCGCCGGTCGTCACGTAGTCCGACAGGATGAGATGGCCCGACTGCTCCCCGCCGATGTTGCAACCGTCCTGGCGCATCCGCTCGATGACGTAGCGGTCGCCGACCTTGGTGCGGACGAGCGCCAGTCCGAGCGTCGACAGGAAGCGCTCGAGGCCGAGATTGGACATGACCGTCGCGACGACTCCGCCGCCGGTCAGGCGGCGCGATTGCTGCCAGGACCGCGCGACGAGGCCCATGAGCTGGTCGCCGTCGAGCACCCGGCCCGTCTCGTCCGCCATGATGACGCGATCGGCGTCGCCATCGAGCGCGACGCCGAGATGCGCCTTGTGGGCAACGACGGCGCGGCACATCGCATCGGGCGCGGTGGCCCCGCATTTCTCGTTTATGTTGTAGCCGCTGGGCTCGATCGCGACGGGGATGACCTCGGCGCCCAGCTCCCACAACACGGTGGGCGCCACCTTGTAGGCGGCACCATTCGCGCAATCGACGACGATCTTGAAGCCGTCGAGGCGCAAGCCGCGCGGGAACGTGTTCTTCACGAACTCGATGTAGCGGCCCTGCGCATCCTCGAGCCGCTGCGCGCGTCCGAGATGGTCCGGCGGGGCCAGCGATTCGGACACCCCGGTCGCGACCGCCGCCTCGATCTCGCGCTCGATGTCGTCCGAGAGCTTGTAGCCGTCCGGGCCGAACAGCTTGATGCCGTTGTCCTGATAGGGATTGTGGGAGGCCGAGATCATGACGCCGAGATCGGCGCGGAGAGAATGGGTGAGCATGGCGACACCCGGGGTCGGAATGGGACCACTCATCACCACATCCATGCCCATGGCGATGAAGCCCGCCGCGAGCGCCGGCTCCAGCATGTAGCCGGAGCGCCTTGTGTCCTTGCCGATCACGACGAGATGGCGGTGAGGCCCGCGCCGAAAATGGCGGCCCGCCGCCATGGCGACCTTGAGCGCGGTCTCCGCGGTCATAGGCTCGGCATTCGCGGTCCCTCGGATCCCGTCCGTGCCGAACAGCTTTGCTGCCATCAGGTCCCCACCTTTTCCGGCGGCCGGGTTATAGCAGAAAAAATGGGCCTCTGCGCGAGGCCGGATGGGCCGAGCCCCCCTGTCACGGCAGCCCCCGCAGCGCCCGCCAAACGGCCAGGGCCTGTGCGGTCTCGGCCAAATCATGGACGCGCAGAATCTGGGCACCCTGGTCGAGCGCGAGGATGGCGGAGGCCAGCGAGGCCGGCAGACGCGCCTCCGGCTGCGCCGATTGCCGCACGGCGCGAAAGAGTCCCTTGCGCGAGGCGCCGACCACGACCGGCATGCCGAAGCCGAGAAAGAGCGACAGAGCACGGAGGAGCGCGGCGTTCTGGTCCGAGGTCTTGGCGAAGCCCAAACCCGGATCGACCGCGATGTCCGTCTCGGCGATGCCGGCGGCGCGGCACGCCTCGATCCGCGCCGCCAGCTCATCGAAGACGTCGAGCACGACATTGTCGTAGCCCGTGTGCTCGTGCATCGTCGCGGGCAGCCCGCGCATGTGCATGAGGACGACAGGCGCGTGCCGTTCGGCCACGAGCGCGAGGCTTTCGGGATCGAAGGTGAGCGCACTCACATCGTTGACGGCGCGGGCGCCGCGGTCGAGGGCCGCCGCCATCACCGCCGCGCGGCGCGTGTCGATCGATAGCGGGACGCTCGCGCCGGCCAGTCCCTCGATCACGGGACACACGCGGCCGAGTTCCTCCTCGACCGAAACCGAAGCCGAGCGCGGCCTCGTCGATTCCCCGCCGATGTCGACCATGTCGGCGCCTTCGGCGATCAAGCGTTGCCCATGCGCGATGGCCGCCGCCGTCTCGCGATAGGCACCGCCATCGGCGAAACTGTCGGGCGTCGCGTTGAGCACGCCCATGAGGCGGGGGCGATCGAGGGCAAGACCCGCGAAGGGCGGCCGTGGCGCGGTGAGCCGATCGATCCACGAGGTGAGAAGCGAAGCGACGGACGGGCCTTCGCCTTTGGCCCAATCGAGGAGCGACGAGAGCGGCCGTCGCCAGGCGTCGATGCGCGCGGGCTCGGCCAGGTTGCGGATGAGCAGCTCGCAGGCCTCAAACAGGAGCGGGCCGCCCGCGAGGCGGAGCGCCCCGCCAGGCGCGCTATCCGGGCCGAGGACAAGCGGACGGAGATACAGGCGCGTCGCGCCCGAGGCGATGCCTCGCGCGATACCCGTCGGCAGGTCGTTGCTGGTGACGCCCGCGCGCTCAGGCGCCGGGCTGGGGCTCCGGTTCAAGGCCGGTCGGATGTCCCTTGTCCTTCGAACCGCTGGTCGGTACGGACCCGCGCCGGCCACCGCCGCTGTCGCTGCTGCGCCGCTCGGGCTCGGGCGGCCGGTAGACCGGCTCGCCGCGCATGAGCGCCCGCACGTCCTCGGCGCTCAAGGTTTCGTACTCGAGCAAGCCCTTGGCGATCGCGTGGAGGTCGTTCGTCCGCTCCGAGAGGATGCGGCGCGCGGTCGCCTCCCCTTCGCGGACGAGGCGCATGATCTCCTCGTCGATGAGGTGCGTCGTCGCGTCGGAGACGTTCTTCCGCATGGTCACGGAGTGGCCGAGGAACACCTCTTCCTCGTTGTCGTTGTAGCGGAGCGGCCCGAGCTTCTCGCTCATGCCCCATTCCGTCACCATCCGGCGGGCGAGATCGGTCGCCCGGCGGATGTCGTCCGCGGCTCCCGTCGTGATCGAGGCGGGGCCGAAGACGAGTTCTTCCGCGACGCGCCCGCCGAAGAGGCTCGCGATGAGCGCCTCGAGCTCGCGCCGCGTCTGGCTGTACTTGTCGCGTTCGGGCAGGAACATGGTCACGCCGAGCGCGCGCCCGCGCGGAATGATCGTCACCTTGTGCAGCGGCTCGTGCCCCTCGACCACCAGCATGACGAGAGCGTGGCCGCCTTCGTGATAGGCGGTGCGGCGCTTCTCCTCCTCGGTCATGACCATCGAGCGGCGCTCGGAGCCCATGAGGACCTTGTCCTTGGCCTCCTCCATCTCGGTCATCGTGACCATGCGCTTGCTCTTGCGCGCGGCGATCAGGGCCGCTTCGTTGACGAGGTTCGCAAGATCGGCGCCGGAGAAGCCCGGCGTGCCGCGCGCGATGGTCTTGAGATCTGCCTCGGGCGAGAGCGGCACTTTGCGCGTATGGACGCGGAGGATCTGCTCGCGGCCCAGGATGTCGGGGTTGGGCACGACCACCTGGCGGTCGAAGCGGCCCGGGCGCAGCAGCGCCGGGTCGAGCACGTCGGGGCGGTTCGTCGCGGCGATGAGGATCACGCCCTCGTTCGTCTCGAAGCCGTCCATCTCGACGAGCAGCTGGTTGAGCGTCTGCTCGCGCTCGTCGTTCCCGCCGCCGAGGCCGGCGCCGCGATGGCGCCCGACCGCGTCGATCTCGTCGATGAAGATGATGCAGGGCGCGTTCTTCTTGCCCTGCTCGAACATGTCGCGCACGCGGCTGGCGCCCACGCCCACGAACATCTCGACGAAATCGGAGCCGGAGATCGTGAAGAAGGGCACGTTAGCCTCGCCGGCAATCGCACGGGCGAGGAGCGTCTTGCCGGTGCCGGGCGGGCCCACCAGCAGCACGCCCTTCGGGATCTTGCCGCCCAGGCGTTGAAACTTCTGCGGGTCCTTGAGGAACTCGACGATTTCCTCGACTTCCTGCTTGGCCTCCTCGACCCCCGCCACATCATCGAAGGTGACGCGGCCGGTCTTCTCGGTGAGCAAGCGCGCGCGCGACTTGCCGAAGCCCATGGCGCGGCCGCCCCCGCTCTGCATCTGGCGCATGAAGAAGATCCACACGCCGATGAGCAGCAGCATGGGGAACCAGGAAATCAGCACCGAGACCAGCGGGTGCATGGACTCCTCGACCGGCACGGCCGTGATGGTCACGCCCTTGGCCATGAGCTTGCTCACGAGGGTCGGGTCGTTGGGCATATAGGTCGCAAAGGCACGCCCATCGCTCGTCTTGCCCGTGACGTGCGGCCCCTGGATCGTGACCTCGGTCACGCGGCCAGCCTCGACCTCGTTCAAGAAGGCGGAGAAGGCGATCTGGGATTGGGGCCCGCGATTCGACGAGCTCTGAAAGATGTTAAAGAGGGCGAGGAGAAGCAACCCGACGATCAACCACAACGCGAGGTTCTTGCCGAGATTGTTCACGTTGAGACCATCTCCTGGCTAGCGCGACGGCGGTGTCGGGCTGTTGGCGCGGCGGGCGCACTATATCAGATAGTGTATCCGCCCCGCGAAACAACGGCAAACCACGCCCCGGAGAGTGGTTCCGGCGGCGAAAACCGGCAGGTTAAGGGTTTAAAAGCCGCGAGAGCGCGGCTTACCTCCCCAAAATGTGGGGCCGCGATCAGGTCCGGGCCACGCCACGCGGCCGGAAGGGTCGGGCAGACGTCCTGCGGGACCGAGGCCGCGCGATTCTCGCAATGCACCCTCGCCTCCCGCGACTGGCCCAAGGGGCCGACCCTCAGCGCCCTGCCCCTGGGGACGGCGCGTCCCGACCAGACGAGCGAGAACCGATCGTCCCAACGCACGGCGCGGCCCGCGACGAGTGGAACGGCGCCGGCCATCGCCGCGGGTTCGCGCGACACGAGCCACGCGTCACGCCCGCGCGCGATTCGGCAGCCGCCGAGCGTGAACCCTCGCGCCGTCCCATCCATGAACGCGCGGGCAAGGCGCGCCAACCGGCCATAGCGCGGCGGGTAGGCGGCTCCGCCGATGGTCTGGAGGATGGATGCGAGCGCGCGGAGCGCCGTGGGCTCGGCCGCGCACCGCCACGCGTCGCCATCGATCGCGCAGAATCCCGCGGGATGAAGGCGCACGGCCCGCGCGAGGAGTGCCGCGACCTCGGCCTCGGAGGCCGCGCGGGCCGCGGCCATGTGGCGCGCCGTGCCCGTGAGGCGCTCGACCGTCAGCCCCTCGGCCGCGAGCGCGTCGTGCAAGCGACGTAGGCGGATACGCGCATGCGCCGTGTTCTCGTTCGTCGGGTCATCGACCCAATCCTGGCCGGCCTCGCGCAAGGTCGCGGCAAGACGCGCGCGCGGCACGGCGAGCAGCGGACGCAGCAACCTGACCGACGGCAGCTCGCTCACCCCCGCCATGCCGGCGAGGCCGTCGATTCCGCTGCCGCGCGCCAGGCGAAGGAGAAACGTCTCCGCCTGATCCTCTGCCTGATGGGCCAACGCCAGGTGAAGGACTCCATGCCGCTCGCACCACGCGGCCAGCAAGCTATAGCGCGCGGCCCGCGCCTCGCTCTGCAGGTTGGCCTTGGGCTTGGGCCCGGTCCAGACGAGGGTCCGGTGCGCGATGCCGCGCGCGGCGAGCCAACGGCGGACGCGGCGCGCCTCCGCGCGCGACTCGGGCCGCAATCCGTGGTCGACCGTCAGCGCGGTGATGCGACCGCCGCGGGATTCGGCCCAGCGTTGCGCGAGGAGCGCGAGCGCCATGCTGTCGCGGCCGCCCGAAACGGCGACCGCCAGGTGCGGGCGCGACTCGAAGGGGCCGAACGACGCCATGAGCCGCGCGAATTCCGCGCGCGCGACGGGCCGCCCGGACAGCGCGCTCACTCCGCGCACCGCGCCGTCGCTCACTTGCAGCCGAGGCGTCCGCTTTCCGAGGCCGCGTTCTGCTTCAGCGACGAGGGCGAGCCCGGATACTGCGAGGCGAACTGCTTGAAGGCCGCGCAGGCGTCATCCTTCTTGCCCAAATTGGCGAGCGAGATGCCGAGCTTGACGAGACTGTCCGGCGCCTTCGCGCCGTCGGGGAATTTCTGGTAGCTGGAGGCGAAGTCGATCGCCGATTTCGCGTAGTCCTTGCCGACGAAGGCGATCTGGCCGAGCCAGAAATACGCGTTGCCGGTGAGCGCATGGGTGGGATGGAGCTCGGCGAACGCGCGCAAATTTCGCTCGGCCTGGGGATAGTCGTTCTTGTTGAGGAACTCGAAGGCGTAACGGAACTGCTCCTCGGGTGAGCCGGCCGGCAGGGCCGCGCGGCCCGGCTGGGCGGTTGCGACCTTGGCACCGCCCGCCGGGGCCTGTCCCGGCGGCGGGGTCGGAATGATGATCGTTCCCTGATCGGATGAGGGTTTCGCATCGCTCGCTTGCGGGCGGGCCCCTGGCGGTGGCTGGCCTTGGGCCGCCACGCCGCCGCGCCCGTCCTCGATCGACTTCAGGCGGAAATCGACGTCGCTCGACTGCTTTTCCATCCGCTTGTCGATCTGGCCCAGGCGAAACGAGATCTCCTCGAGCCGCCCGGTCAGGTCCCGGAACGAATTCTCGAGCGCCGCAATGCGGCCTTCCATCTGCACGAGCGCCGCCGAAGACGCATCGCCCGCCGGCGCCGCGCCCGCCGGCGCCGATCCGGCACGCCCCGCCTGGCGCTGCATGATCGCCAAATCGCGCTCGAGCCGGTCGATGCGGTTCTGCAAGTCGCGCGGGTCGCTCTGTGCCTCGGCCATCCGCGCGACGGAGACGAGCGCGAGGATGACAGCGAGCCCGCAAAGGCTGGGACGCCAAGGTTTCATGGTCCGCCTCATGAATCGGGGACAACGCGGACGGGCAGCGCCCCCGTCCACGGTCCAGCCATGCTGCGCGGCATTTTAGACAAAACTAAGGCGCCCACCCAGCCAGAGCCCGAGGCTGCAGGCTGGGTGGGCGCATCGCAATTCGTCGGCGCTCGTCGGCCGCCCTAGTTCACGACGGCGACGCCGCGGCGATTCTTGGCCCAGGCTTCCTCGGTCGAGCCGAGAACGGCCGGACGCTCCTTGCCGTAGCTGATCGTCGAGAGGCGCTGCGGATTGACGCCACGCGCGATGAGATAGTTCTTCACCGAGTTCGCGCGCCGCTCGCCAAGCGCGAAATTGTATTCGCGCGTGCCGCGCTCGTCGCAATTGCCCTCGATGACCATCGTCACGCTCGGATTTTTCGCGAGCCACTGCGACCAGCCATCGAGCGTCTTGGTCGCGTCGGCGCGAATGTCGGACTTGTCGGTGTCGAAATACACGCGGTCGCCGTACTGCTTGTTGAGGTCTTCTTGCGAGCCGGCACGCGGGCCACCCGACACCGATGGCGCCATTGCGGTTCCCGGCGCGGTCGACGTTCCACCACTTCCCGTTGAGGCCGTTGCCTTGTCGGGAGTCGATTCGCACGCTCCCAGCAACATCACCGCGACGACAGCGCTCAACAATCCTTTGATCACAGTCATGGTCTCTCCCTCACAACGACGGCTACATCCACACACTGCTTGGCCCGCTCTACGCGCGCCTTATCGTTTCGCACCGCACATGAGTGCCCCACCCAGCCGCATACACCATATATATGTGCGATTGCACTATAGGTCCCGAGTCCTAGGGAATCAAGGGTGACCAGGCCGGATCCGAGCCATCGAGCGGCGTCACGATCTCGCGCTCGTTGTGTCCGGTGAGGTCGATCGAATAGAGCCGCGCGTTCCCTCCCTGTCCGCGCGCATCCATGGGCGACTGCCGGAAATACATGAGGACGCGCCCGTTCGGCGCCCATGTCGGTCCCTCGACGAGGAAGCCGTTCGTCAAGAGACGCTCGCCCGAGCCGTCCGGCCGCATCACGCCGATGAAGAACTGGCCCTGGTGGATCTTCGTGAACGCGATGAGATCGCCGCGCGGCGACCACACGGGTGTCGCGTAGCGTCCCTGACCGAAGCTGATCCGGCGCACGTTGGAGCCGTCGGCGTCCATGACGTAGAGCTGCTGGCTGCCGCCGCGGTCGGAGTTGAACACGATCTGCTTGCCGTCCGGCGAATAGGCCGGCGAGGTGTCGATCGCGTTGCCGGACGTCAAGCGCGTGACCCGGCGCGTGCGCAGGTCCATGACGTAGATGTCCGTGTTGCCGTCCTGCGCCATGCTCAAGATGATCTTGTTGCCGTCGGGCGAGAAGCGCGGCGCGAAGGTCATGCCGGGGAAATCGCCGAGCACCTCCTGCTTGCCGCTGTCGACGCTGAGGAGATAGACGCGCGCGCGCTCGTTCACATAGGCGAAATAGGTGATCTCCTGAAGCGTCGGCGAGAAGCGCGGCGTCAGGGTGAGATACCGGCCGTCGGTGAGGAACCGGTGGTTGGCGCCGTCCTGGTCCATGATCGCGAGGCGCTTCTGCCGGCGGTTCGCAGGACCGCTCTCCGAGATGTAGACGACGCGCGTGTCGAAATAGCCTTCCTCGCCCGTCAGGCGCTTGTAGACCGCATCGGCGATCTTGTGGGCGAGCCGCCGCCAATACTGCGGCGCCGCGGAGTAGGCGTAGCCCAGCATCTGCTGGCCGCCGAACACATCCCACAGCCGGAACTCGACGCGGAGCTGGCCGTCGGCCTGGAGCTTTGCGGTGCCGGTGACGAGAGCCGTCGCGTTGATCGTGCGCCACTCTCCGAAATTGGGCGCGACCCGGAGCGAGGCCGGCGACTGGATGAACGCCTTGGGGTCGATCGACTTGAAGAGACCGGAGCGGTCGAGGTCGGCGGAGATGACACCCGCGATGTCCTGGCCGACCTGAGTCTCCTGCGGGTTGTCACCGAACAGGCTGGTGATGGCGACCGGCATCGGCGCGCGATACCCTTCGGTGATGTCGACATGGAGATCGGCCCGCGCCGGCCCCGCGAATGCGAGGAGAGCGAGCAGGAGAATCGTGATTCGATGCCAGAGCTTCATGGTCAGACCAGATCCTTGGGATTGAAGGTCAATGTCATGTCACGCCAGATGTCGTAGCTGTCGACGGGCAGCTTGAGCGGATTGCAGCGCGGATTGCGCACCGCGCGAATCGCGCTTTCCGCGAACGCGCGATAGAACGAGTCGCTCGCCATGCGCGCGCTGTCGACAGGCTCGGCGCGCAACACCGTGCCGTCGGGGCCGAGCTGCATGTGGATATCGACGATCATGTTCTGAACGTCCTTGGCCCCGATGGGGACGTTCCAGCAGCCCGCGATCTGCTGGCGAACGAGGTCGCTCAGCTGCTGCTCGCGGCGCGCGCGCTCGACGTTGGAAATCTGCTGGCGGTCCTTCTGCGGCGCGTCGCTCGTCTTTTGCGCGGGTTCGGGTTTGGGCGCCTCCTGCTTCAGCTGCTCGACCGTCTTCAGCACGTTGGCCATCAGGTTCTTCGTCGGCGGCGCGGGCTTCTCCTTGAGGACGGGCCGCACCTGGGGTTCGGCCTGCGGCGTGGGTTTCGCCGAATCCTTGGGGGGCTCGGGTTTGGGGGGCGCCGGCTTCGTCGGCAGCGGAATCGCCTCGGCCTCCTGCTCGGCCGCGGGTGCTGGAGCCGGCGGCGGCGACGAGGGCGGCGGGGGCGGCGCCTTGGCCTCCTTCGGTTCCGCTTTGGGCTCGGCTTTCGGTTCCGACTTCTCGGGCTCGGGCGTCGGATGGGGTGCGAGGTTCACGACCTCGACGGGGATCGCCATCTCGGGAAGCGGCCGGTCGCGATTGATCAACGGCCAGCCGATCCACGCGAACAGCACGACCGCGAGGTGCAGGACCGCCGAAAGGATCGCGCCGGTGCGCATCGCCCTAGTTCTTCTTGCCCTTGGCTGGCGTGCCCGCCTGCGGCAGCTCCGCGATCAGCGCCACCTTGGTGAAGCCGGCCGTGCTGAGACTCCCCATGACCTCGAGCACGCGGCCGTAGTCGACCGCCTTGTCACCCCGCACGAAGATGCGCGTGTCGAGCTTGTTCGCGGTGATGGCGCTGAGCTTGGGCGCCAAGCTGTCGATGCCGATCTCCGAATCCTGGAGAAAGATCTTGCCGTCGCCCTTCACGCTCACGACCAGCGGCTCGCCGGGATCGGTGATGGGCTTGGCCTCCGTCTTCGGCAGGTCGACCGGAACGCCCACGGTGAGAAGCGGCGCCGTCACCATGAAGATGATGAGGAGGACAAGCATCACGTCGACGAGCGGCGTCACGTTGATCTCGTGCATCGGGCGGTATTGGCCCTTGCGCCCGCCCTTGGCGTTCGAGAGCTGCATGGCCATGGCTAGCTCCGCTCCTCGAGCTGGCGGGAGAGCACGGCGCTGAACTCGCCCGCGAAGGCCTCGAGGCGCGCGGCATAGCGCGTCAGATCGCCCGAGATCTTGTTGTAGGCGATCACCGCCGGCACCGCGGCGACGAGGCCCAAGGCCGTGGCGAAGAGCGCCTCGGCGATGCCGGGCGCGACGACGGCGAGACTCGTGTTCTTCGAGATCGCGATCGACTGGAAGCTGTTCATGATGCCCCACACCGTGCCGAAGAGCCCGATGAAGGGCGCCGTCGACCCGACCGAGGCGAGGAACGTCATGTAGCGCTCGAGCCGCTCCATCTCGCGCGTGACGGTGATCGCCATGACGCGCTCGGTGCGCTCCTTCAAGGTCTGCTTGGCGGTTTCGTCCTTGATGCGCCCGCGCGCGAGCGCCCGGCGCCATTCCGCCATGGCGGCGGAGAACACGGCCGTCATGGGATCGAGCGGCCGGCCGCCGACGCGGTCGTAGAGCTCATCGAGCGACCCGCCCGACCAGAACGATTCCTCGAAATGGGCGGTGCGCCCGTTGATCCGGCGGATGCGGAGACTCTTCTCGAAGATGATCGTCCAGCACCAGAAGGACGCGAAGACGAGCGCCGTCATGACGAGCTTGACGATGACGTCGGCCCGCAGGAACAGGGACCAAAACGACAAATCATAGGCGGCGACCGAGCCTGCAAGCGCGGCCGTCTGAACTGCTGATGTCTCCATAATGCTCAGTCTCGCATTGTTGCTAGGACGGTGACGAAAACGCAGTGCGAAGCATGGGCGGCAGACGCGCGGGCCGCCCCGTCCGGTTGATGCAGGCCAGGCGCACATGGAGGCGCGTGACGGTCGTCCCATCGCGGCGGATGTCCTGATCCGCGTCCAGCGTGGCGCCGCCGACACGCGTGACCCGCGTGTGGACCTCGAGCGCGTCGTCAAGACGCGCCGGGTGGAGGTAGTCGACGCGGCAGCTCCTCACCGCGAAGGCCAGGCCCGCGAGCGAATCGAGCCGCGTGTGGTCGAAGCCGCGCGCGCGCAGCATCTCCGTCCGCGCGCGTTCGGCGAATTTGAGGTAATTGGCGTAGTAGACGATGCCGGCCGCGTCCGTGTCCTCGTAGTAGACGCGGAGGGGAAAGACGTGATGCGCCGGAGCGGCGGGCGGTTGCGCGACGCTAGCCATCGGCGCCCTCATCGGCCCCGGAGAGAAGGTCCAGCTGCGCGCGCTCGCGCGCGGGTGCCGTGAGCCCCAGGCGGCGATAGCCCTGATCGGTCAGCATGCGCCCCCGCGGCGTGCGCTGCACGAGGCCCTGCTGGATGAGGAACGGCTCGATCACCTCCTCGATCACGTCGCGCTGCTCAGCCAAGGCCGCGGACAGCGTCTCGGCCCCGACCGGCCCGCCCGAATAGTGCTCCGCGATGCAACCGAGATAGCGCCTGTCCATGGCGTCGAGGCCGTGGCCGTCGACCTCCATGCGGCGGAGGGCGGCATCGGCCGCGGCGCGGTCGATGCGCGCGGTGCCGTCGACGGAGGCGAAGTCGCGCACGCGGCGGAGAAGCCGCATGGCGATGCGCGGCGTCCCGCGCGAGCGGCGTGCGATCTCCTCCGCGCCATCCGCGCCGAGCGCCATGCCGAGAAGCCTGGCGCCGCGCGCGACGATGTGGCCAAGGTCGGCCGGCGTGTAGAAATCGAGCCGCAAGGGGATGCCGAAGCGCTCGCGCAAGGGGGTGGTCACGAGGCCCGTCCGGGTCGTGGCCCCGATGAGCGTGAAAGGCGGCAGATCGATGCGCACCGAGCGCGCCGCCGGCCCCTCCCCGATCATGAGGTCGAGCTGGAAGTCCTCCATGGCCGGATAGAGGATCTCCTCGACCGCGGGATTCAGGCGGTGGATCTCGTCGATGAAGAGCACGTCGCGCGCCTCGAGGTTGGTGAGGAGTGCGGCGAGATCGCCCGCGCGCGCGATGACGGGGCCGGAGGTCGCGCGGAAGTTGACGCCGAGTTCGCGCGCGACGATCTGGGCGAGCGTGGTCTTGCCGAGCCCCGGGGGCCCGTGGAAGAGCACGTGGTCGAGCGCTTGGCGCCGAGCGCGTGCCGCCGTGATGAAGACGCGCAAATTCTCGCGCAGTTGCGCCTGGCCCACGAAGTCGTCGAGGGCCGTCGGGCGAAGCGGATTGCCGTCCGCCTCCTCGCCCGGCCTCTGTTGCGCGGCGCTCACGATGCGCTCGGCGCTCATGACGCGAGCTCCTTAAGACCCGCGCGCACGAGCGCCTCGACGCTGGCCTCGGCCCCGAGCCGCTCGGAGGCGTGGCTGACGGCGCCGAACGCCTCGGTCCGGCCGTAACCGAGATTGACGAGCGCCGAAATGGCGTCGGTCGAGGCGCCGCCCGCGACCGGGCGCGTCCCGCGCGGCAGGCCCGCATCGGCCGCGATCTCGCCCACCTTGTCCTTGAGCTCGTTGACGAGGCGCGCCGCGAGCTTGGGGCCGACGCCGTCGGCCCGCGTGAGAAGCGTCTTGTCCTGCGCCGCGACCGCGCGCGCGATCTCGTCGGGCGCCAAGGTCGAGAGGAGCGCCAGGGCGATCCGCGCGCCCACGCCCTGGACGGTCATGAGGAGGCGGAACCACTGCCGCTCCGACGAGTCGCCGAAGCCATAGAGAACGATGCGATCCTCGCGAATCGTCGTCTCGACGAAGAGCGTCGCGGACCCGCCCGGCGCCGGCAGGCGACCGAGCGTGCGCCGCGAGCAGGCCAAAGCATAACCAACGCCCGCGACATCGAGGATGAGTCCGTCGCCATCGAGCGAATCGACGAGGCCGGTCAGCTTCGCGATCATGGCCGTTCCTCCACCTCGGCCACGCGTGCCGAGATCCGTGCGCGGGACGCGCGGTGGTGCGCGTGGCAGATCGCGATGGCCAACGCATCGGCCGCGTCGGCGCCGGCTATCGCGCAGCCAGGCAAAAGGACGCGCACCATGCGTTCGACCTGCCCCTTCTCCGCGTGCCCGGTCCCGACGATCGACTTCTTGACGAGGTTGGGCGCGTACTCGGCGACCGGGACGCCAAGCCGCGCGGGTGCCAGCATCACCACCCCCCGCGCCATGCCGAGCTTCAAGGTCGAGGACGCGTTCCGGTTGACGAAGGTCGCCTCGACCGCCGCCTCGTCCGGCCGGTAGTCCTCGATGAGCGCCGCGAGCCCGTCGTGAAGCGCCGCGAGGCGTCGAGCGATCGGCTCGTCATCGGCCGTCTCGATGACGCCGTTGCCGAGATGGGACAGGCGGCTGCCCTCGACGACAATGACACCCCAGCCGGTACGGCGCAGACCAGGATCGAGCCCGAGCAGTCGCATGCGCCCTCTCACGCCCCAAATCGCCGGACGACGTCGTCCGCGATGTCGCAATTGGCGTAGACCTGCTGCACGTCGTCGGCCTCTTCGAGGCTCTCGAGCAATTCGAGGACGGAGACCGCCGCCTCACCCCCGACCGGCACATCCATCATGGGCCGCCAGACGAGCCGCGCCGAGGCGGGCGAACCGAGCCGGCTCTCGAGCGCGTCGCGAACTGTGTTGAAGGTCTCGACGTCGCACAGCACTTCGTGGCCCGTTGCGGTCGTCTCGACATCGTTGGCCCCGGCATCGACCGCGGCCTCGAAGATCGCGTCGGCCGTGCCGATCTCCGTCGGGAAGACGATGCTGCCGACCCGGGAGAACTGGTGGCTGACGCTGCCGGTCTCGGCCAGCGTCCCGCCGTGCTTGGCGAAGGCGGTGCGCACCTCGCTCGCCGTGCGGTTGCGGTTGTCGGTGAGCGCCTCGACGATGACGGCAACCCCGCCCGGCGCGAAGCCTTCGTAGCGCACCTCCTGGTACTGGGCGCCGTCCTCGCCGCCGACCGCGCGCTTGATCGCGCGTTCGATGTTGTCCTTGGGCATGTTGGCCGCGCGGGCGTTGGCCATCGCCCCCCTCAAGCGCGGGTTCATGGCAGGATCGGGCAGGCCCTCGCGCGCCGCGACGATGATCTCGCGGGTCAGGCGTGCAAAAAGGCGCGCGCGCTTCGAATCCTGCGCGCCCTTTCGGTGCATGATGTTCTTGAACTGCGAATGGCCGGCCATCTCTCCTCGATTGCCTATGCTCAGTGGGAGAAGAGCTTACTCTATACCATATATAGTGTTTTCGCGCCTAGCGAGCGGGCGCCCATGCCCTTATGCGCAGCAAATAAGGCAGGAATGCGGCTAGCGCCGCGCCGTCAGCCGCGCGATTGGGGCCGTTCGGCCGTGAGCACGCCGCCCACGCGAAGCGGTGCCACGCCCTTGGCGAGGCCTGTCTTGTCGTCGGTTTCGACCACGACGCCGCAGAGCGTCGCCTCGCCCTCGGCGGGCGCGAGGCGCTCGGTCGGCAACTTTCGCGTGAAGCGAAAGACCGATGCTTCGCGCTGCATGCCGATCACCGATTCGTAGTCGCCGCACATGCCGACATCGGAGATGTAGGCGCTGCCCTTGGGCAGGATCCGGTGGTCGGAGGTCGGCACATGGGTGTGCGTGCCGACCGCGAGCGAGACCCTGCCATCGGCGTAATAGCCGAGCGCCTGCTTCTCGCTCGTGGCTTCGCCGTGCATGTCGAGGACGATCGCGTCCGCCGTCTCGGCAAGCCGGTGCTGCGCGAGCATGGCATCGATCGAGGCGAAGGGATCGTCGAGCGGGTCCATGAAGAGGCGCAGCATGACGTGGATCACGGCGATGCGCTTTCCGTCGACCGTGCGGAAGAGTCCCATGCCGCGACCGGGCGTGCCCTTGGGGAAGTTCTGCGGGCGCAGGAGTCGCGCGTCGCCCTCGATGTAGGGGATGATCTCGCGCTGGTCCCAGACGTGATTGCCCGTGGTGATGACGTCGACGCCGGCCCCGTAGATCCCCTGGCAGATCTTGCCGGTGATGCCGTAACCGCCGGCGGCGTTCTCGCCGTTGGCGATGACGAAGTCGAGCGCGAGCTCGCGCCGGAGCTGCGGCAGGCGCTCGGCGAGCGCATCGCGCCCGCTGCGCCCGACGATATCGCCGAGGAAGAGCAGCCTCACGGCGCGCCCGGCCCCACGGCCCGCATCGCCGTGCGCTCCGTGACGATCCCGTCGAGCGGCTCATCGCGCTCATCGTGGGGCACCGAGGGCACCTCCTGCGCGCTGAAGGCGAGGCCGATCGCCGCGCATGGTCCGCCATCGGCGCGCAGCGCCGCGAGGGTCATGTCGTAATAGCCTGCGCCGTGGCCGAGCCGGTAGCCGGCGCGGTCGAAGGCGAGCAGCGGCACAAGGAGGACACTCGGTCGAATCGATTCCGCTTCCGGTGCGGGCGTGGGGATGCCGAGGCTGCCACGAACGAGAGGATCGCCCCACTGCCAGCGGCGGAAGAGGAGCGCGCGTCCCCGTCCCTGGACAACCGGCAAGGCGAGGCGCTGGCCGCGGCGGGCGAGAGCTTCGAGGAGCGGGCGCGGATCGAGCTCGGCACCGACGGGCCAGTAAGCCGAGACGACGTCGTCGGGCCGGGGCGGGAACGACGCCATGCAGTTGCGTGCGACATCCGTGCCGGCGAGGACACCGCATGCGGCCGCGGCCGCCTCACGCGACGCCGACGCTGTCTTGCGAAGCGCGCGCTTGGCTTCAGCGATATCCATCGATCGAACAGTCCTTCGAAGAAGCGACGGGCGAAGATGCGACGGGCGATGGTCTGCATGGCACCCCGCGCCCGTCGCGTGGCTTGGGGACGGCCTTGAGGAATGAAGGCGGAGCCGGATCGGCCGTCGGTGATGTGAAGTCCACTGAGGCCCGCTTACGCAGGTGGGCGCCGTGTGCCGAGACCACGGTCCCGGTAGGGACAGCTCCCGAGTGGATAAACATTGGCCCCCGGGACAACGAACACCTAACGCGCCGCCCAGCAACCGCCCACCTGGAATCTAGGTGCGTTCGAGGCGTGCGGCAATCTCCTCGACGCGGCCGGCCAGGGTCTCGATGGCTTCGGCCGCGACGGAGCCCATTTGGGCCTCGGCCATTTGGCGGGACTCCCGCTCCTGCCGGATGTCCGCCAGCTCCGCATTGGCGTCCGCGAGCTCGTCCGCGATGAGGAGGCTCACCATGACGAGGAGGCGCATGTCGCCCACCTGGCCCATGGCCGCGACGAGCTCCGCCACCCTCCGGTCGATATAGCTCGCGAGCTGGCGCAGGTGCTCTTCCTGTCCATCATCGCACGCAATCTGGTAGCCGCGTCCGTTGATGGTGACCGCGACCTGGGCCACGCGCCTACTCCAGGATTCGCTTCAGGCGGTCGATGGCCGCATCGAGGCGCCGCTCGACCGTGTCGGTCACGCCGCGGAGCGCCGTGACGGATGCCTCGGCCGACTGCTTGGCCGCCGCGTGCTCGGCCGATGCGGCCTGCTCGCGGACAAGGGCGGAATCGAGGGCCGCCTGGAGGCGCATGACCGACTGCTCGAGACGGTCTTTGGCGTTGTCGAGGGTGGTCATGGAGGTTGGACCATCGCAGAGGAAAATGGTTAACGCCGGCGCGGCACCATACGCAGGCCGTCCCCGAGCGTCAACGGAGCCCGTTTTGGCCGCCACCCCATGCCTCACGACGGTGTCGGACGGACACCCAAAGCACGGCGCGCGATGCGGCTACGGAAATTCATCGTCCATCGCGCGCACAAACCGAGAACCAGATTGACGGGAGACAGCCACCGACGCATCTTGCGCACCGACCGTTCACGCCCGAAGGTAGAGGGCCGCCTCGCTTGGACGGACCGCATCGCCGAGCGCGCCCGAATCGGTCCACCGACCCCAATGACGACGTCACGTCCGTCTGAAAACCGCACCCGAACCAAGCAGTTAGAGAGCGGCACCCGACCGCTCGCCAACGCCATCCGGGCGCTCGCGATGGACGCGGTCGAGGCGGCCAAGTCGGGCCACCCGGGCATGCCCATGGGCATGGCCGACGTCGCGACGGTGCTGTTCAAGGATTTCCTCAAATTCGATCCGAGCGATCCGTCCTGGCCGGACCGCGACCGCTTCGTGCTGTCCGCGGGCCACGGCTCGATGCTGCTCTACGCACTCTTATATCTCACCGGTTATGCGGACATGACGCTCGACGAGTTGAAGCGCTTCCGCCAGATCGAGAGCCGCACGCCCGGCCATCCCGAATACGGCGCCGCCGCCGGGATCGAGACCACGACCGGCCCGCTCGGCCAGGGCCTCGGCAATGCCGTCGGCATGGCGATGGCCGAATCGCTCCTCCGCGCCCGCTTCGGCCGCGAGATCGTCGACCACTACACCTATGTCATCGCCGGCGACGGCTGCCTCATGGAAGGCATCAGCCACGAGGCGATCTCGCTCGCAGGCCACCTCCGCCTGGGGCACCTCATCGTGCTCTTCGACGACAACCGGATCTCGATCGACGGGCCGACGGCGCTCACCGTCTCCGACGATCAGGCGGCGCGCTTCCAAGCAAGCGGCTGGGACGTACAGGCGGCCGATGGCCACGACGCAGCGGATGTGCAGGCCGCGATCGAGCGCGCGCGCGCGACCGACACGCCCTCGCTCATCATGTGCCGCACGACGATCGCCTACGGCGCACCGACCAAGGCGGGGTCCGAGGCCTCGCACGGCGCACCGCTCGGTGCCGGTGAGATCGCCGGCACGCGCGAGGCGCTCGGCTGGCCCCACGCACCCTTCGAGATTCCGGAGCCGATCCTGGCCGAATGGCGCGCCATCGGCGCGCGCGGGGCGCGCGAACGCGCGGCGTGGCAGAAGCGCCTCGCCTCGCTCGACGCCACGGCGCGCTCGGCCTTCGAGCGCGGTGCGGCCAATCGCCTGCCCGAGGGCTGGGACGCGCCGCTCGTCGAGCTCAAGCGAAAATTCTCCGCCGACCGGCCAAAGCTCGCCACGCGCCAGACATCGGGCGCCGCGATCGAGGCGCTCGTGCCCGTCCTGCCCGAGCTCATCGGCGGCTCAGCCGATCTCACCGGCTCCAACAACACGAAGGCCAAGGGCCAGGCGGTCGTCAGCGCCGAGAATTGGCGCGGCAGCTACCTTCACTACGGCGTGAGGGAGCACGCCATGGCCGCCGCCATGAACGGCATGGCGCTCCACCGCGGGATCATCCCCTATGGCGGGACGTTCCTCGTCTTCACCGACTATGCGCGGCCGTCGATCCGCCTCTCGGCCCTCATGGGCCTCGGCGTCATCTACGTGATGACCCACGATTCGATCGGCCTCGGCGAAGACGGGCCGACGCACCAGCCGGTCGAGCATCTCGCGAGCCTTCGCGCGATGCCCCATCTCCGCGTGTTCCGGCCCGCCGACGGTGTCGAGACGGCGGAGTGCTGGGCGCTCGCGATCGCCGACCGCACGCGGCCGTCGGTCCTCGCACTTTCGCGCCAGGCCCTGCCGACGGTGCGGACGGAGCACGGCGCGGACAACCTCTCGCGGCGCGGCGCCTACGAGCTCGTCCCGGCGACGGGCAAGGCGCGCGTCACCCTCTTCGCCACGGGCTCGGAGGTCGCGATCGCGCTCGATGCGCGGGCGCTCCTCGAGAAGGACGGCATCGGCACGCGAATCGTCTCGGTGCCGTGCCAGGAACTGTTCGTCGAGCTGCCGGCCGAGGAGCAGGCCCGGACGCTCGGCCCCGGCACGGTCCGGGTCGCGATCGAGGCGGGAACGGCCCTCGGCTGGGAGCGGTTCATCGGTCCCGACGGCGCCTTCATCGGCATGACCACCTTCGGCGCGTCGGCGCCGGCGGGCGAACTCTACAAGCACTTTGGCATCACAGCCGAAGCGGCCGCGAACGCGGCGCGGGCGCGGCTGTGAGGCCGTAGCGGAGGAACGGAGGAGACCATGGCTGTTCGTGTTGCCATCAACGGATTCGGCCGCATCGGGCGGCTGACATTGCGCGCCGCGTTCGAATCGGGCCGTAACGACCTCGAATTCGTCGCGATCAACGACCTCGGCCCTGTCGAGGCGAACGCCTATCTCCTCAAATACGACTCGGTCCACGGCCCCTTCCCCGGCAAGGTGCGCGCGAGCGGCAATACCTCGATCGTCGTCGGCAACAAGCTGCTGAAGGTATTCGCCGAGCGCGATCCCGCGAAGCTGCCCTGGGGCTCGCTCGGCGTGGACGTCGTGCTCGAATGCACGGGCCGCTTCACCAAGCGCGAAGCGGCGGCGAAGCACATCGAGGCGGGCGCGAAGCGCGTGCTCATCTCGGCACCGGCGACGGGCGCCGACCTCACGGTCGTCTACGGCGTCAACCACGACAAGCTCAAGAAAAGCCACACGGTCGTCTCCAACGCCTCGTGCACCACGAATTGCCTCGCCCCCGTCGCCTCGGTCCTGCACAAGGTGATCGGGATCGAGCGCGGCTACATGACGACGATCCACGCCTACACGGGCGACCAGCGCCTCGTCGACACCTTGCACAGCGACATGCGCCGGAGCCGCGCGGCCGCCATGTCCATGGTCCCGACGACGACCGGTGCCGCGCGCGCGGTCGGCCTCGTGCTCCCGGCCCTTGCCGGCAAGCTCGACGGCACGGCCATCCGCGTGCCGACCGCGAACGTCTCGCTCGTCGACCTCACCTTCACCTCAAAGCGCAAGACCAGCGCCGAGGAAATCAATAGCGCGATCGTGAAGGCCTCGAAGGGCATGCTCGAGGGCATCCTCGCCGTCTGCGACGAGCAGCTCGTCTCGAGCGACTTCAACCACAATTCCGCCAGCAGCGTGTTCGACGTGACCCAGACCCAGGTGATCGAGGAGCGGTTCTGCCGGGTGCTGGCGTGGTACGACAACGAATGGGGCTTCTCGAACCGGATGGGCGACACGGCCGTCCGCATGGGCAAGCTGAAGTGACCGCCTCCCGCGGCCGCGCGAAGGCGCGCCGCGGTCGATCGCATCCGCCTGCCGTGGTCGTCCACCACCTCGACCACGCGCTCGCGGCGCTCCAGGCGGCGGGCGCCACGGGAACGGAAATCGTTCTTCTCTCGCCCGAAGGCTTCGCCCTCTATGGCGGCGCCGGCCTTTTCGCTTCGATCATCGCCGAGGCCTCCCGCCAATGCCCGACGGTGGCGTTCCGCGCGATGCTCGATTGCGCGGACGCGCCGGGCTATGCCCTCTCCGCCCTTCGCATCGGGATCAAGGCCGTCCGCCTCGGCGGGAGGGCCGAGGCCCGCCGCCGTGTCGGAGAAATCGCACGAAAGCTCGGGGCCGAGGTCGTGGCGCGGCGCCCACGGGCGCTCGAGCTCCTGGACCGGGCGGATGCCGAGGCCGCCTGCCGCGCCTGGCTCGAGCCGGGCCCCGCTCGTCGCGGCACGCACCGCGCGCAATTGAAAAATGCGCGACGGTGAGTTACGAACATTGATCCAACCTCGAACCGCGCAATCGTCGATCCGGGCATGAGGCGACGCGGTCCAACCCCAGGGACGTGACCGATGAAGCTGACCACGCGCGTCAAGAAGATCCTCGCCAACTACGAAAGCGACACGCCCGGAACCAAGGCCAACCTCGCGCGCATCCTCATGCACGGGAGACTCGGCGGCACCGGCAGTCTCGTCATCCTGCCGGTCGACCAGGGTTTCGAGCACGGGCCCGCGCGGAGCTTCGCGCCCAACCCGGACGCCTACGACCCGCACTACCACTACCAGCTCGCGATCGACGCGGGGCTCAACGGCTACGCAGCGCCGCTCGGCATGCTGGAAGCGGGGGCCGACACCTTCGCCGGTAGCATTCCGACGATCCTCAAAGTGAACAGCGCGAACAGCCTCGCACGGGCCAAGGAGTCGGCCGACCAGGCGGTGACGGGCAGCGTCAAGGACGCGCTGCGCCTCGGCTGCGCCGCGATCGGCTTCACGATCTACCCGGCCTCGGACGTGGCCTACGCGCAGATGGAGGAGATCCGCGACATGGCGGAGGAGGCGAAGGCCCATGGCCTCGCGGTCGTCATGTGGTCCTATCCGCGCGGCGGCACCCTCTCCAAGGCCGGCGAGACGGCGATCGACATCGTGGCCTATGCCGCGCACATGGCGGCGCTCCTCGGCGCCCACATCATCAAGGTCAAGCCGCCGACGGAGCACCTCGAACTCGAGGCCGCGAAGAAAGTCTATGAGAGCCGCAAGATCGACATCGGCACCTTGGCCGCGCGCGTGCGCCACGTGATGCAGAGCGCCTTCAACGGCCGGCGCCTTGTCGTCTTCTCGGGCGGCGAAGCCAAGGATCTCGACGGCTTCTACAACGAGATTCGCGCGATCCGCGACGGCGGCGGCACGGGCTCGATCATCGGACGCAACACCTTCCAGCGCCCGCGCGAGGAGTCGCTCAAGATGCTCGACGCCGTCATCGACATCTACAAGGGCCGCGCCTAGCGCGCCGGTCCATGGCGCGGACCGGCCGGCGGAAGCCGCGCTCGCCCAGGGCGGCGGGCGCGCCAGACGACGCACGCGAGCCGTCGGATGGCTGCCGCCTCTACCTCATCACGCCGCCCAAGATCGATCTCGCGCGGTTCGAGGATCAGCTCGAAACGGCGCTCGGCGCGGGCGACGTGGCGTGCCTCCAGCTGCGGCTCAAGGATGCGCCGGACGAGACGATCCTCCGCGCGGCCAAGGCGCTCGGCGCAATCTGTCACCAGCACGACGTCGCGCTCATCGTGAACGACCGGCCGGATCTCGCCATCGCAGCCGACGCGGACGGCGTCCATGTCGGGCAGGAGGATTCGAGCTACGCCGAGGCGCGGCGGATCGTCGGAGACGAGCGCATCGTCGGCGTGACCTGCCACGATTCGCGCCATCTCGCCATTGTCGCTGCCGAAGAGGGCGCCGACTACGTGGCCTTCGGCGCCTTCTATCCGACCGGAACCAAGGCCGCCAAGAGCCGCGCCGAGCCCGAATTGCTCGCGTGGTGGAGCGAGATCGCCGTCGTGCCCTCTGTCGCCATCGGCGGCATCACGGTCGAGAACTGCCCGCCCCTCGTCGAGGCCGGCGCCGATTTCCTCGCCATCGTCTCGGGCGTGTGGGACTACGCAGGCGGGCCCGCCGCCGCCGTCCGCGATTTCAACACGGCGATCGCCGCGGCAGTGAAACGGCGGCCCGCGTCTGACGGCGCGTGAACGCCGCGATCAAGGCGCGCCGAGAATCGCGCGGCCTTCGCTTCACATCACCCGTCCACATCGGCCACCGGCGCCCAGAGCACGTCCTCGATCCGCTCGGCGCCGCTCGCGAGCATCACGAGCCGGTCGAAGCCGAGCGCGATGCCGGAGGATGACGGCATGCCGTGGGCGAGCGCCGCGATGAGCTCCTCGTCGATCGGATAGCGCTGGCCGTAGAGGCGCTCTTTCAGGTCCATGTCGGCGACGAAGCGCCGCCGCTGCTCGGCTCCGTCGGTGAGCTCGCCGAACGCGTTGGCGAGCTCGAGACCGCACACGTAGACCTCGAACCGCTCGGCCAGCCGCGCATCGGTGGGCTTCGCGCGCGCGAGCGCAGCCATGGCGATCGGGTAGTCATGGAGGATCGTCGGCACGGGATGGCCGAGCTGCGGCTCGATTCTCTCGAGGAACACGCGAAAGAACACGTCGTCCCAGCTGTCGTCGTCCCGCGCCGCGATCTTGATCGCGCGCGCCGCGGCGATGAAGGGCTTGGGATCCGGCGCCCGCGGATCGGGGCCGAGACAGGCGAGAAGGTCGAGGTTGGCGTAGCGAAGGAACGCGTCCGCGACGCTGATGCGCTGCCAGGCGCGGAACGGATCGGCCTCCCGGCCGCGCCAGTGAAGGCGCCGGTGCGCCCCGGCTCCGGCCGCCTCCTGCAGGAGCGCCACGCAATCGTCCATGATGACGTCGTAGGTGGCGCCGGCCCGGTACCATTCGAGCATCGAGAATTCGGGATGGTGCGTCGTCGCCCGCTCGCCGTTCCGAAAGACGCGACAAAGTTGGAAGATGCGCGGCTCGCCGGCGACGAGCAGCTTCTTCATGGCGAATTCGGGACTAGTGTGGAGATAGAGCGGGCGTCGCTGTGCGCGATCGGGTCCGACGAGCGCCGTCTCGAATGCCATGAGATGGGGCTCCAAGCCGGGGCTCACCTGGAGGGCCGGCGTCTCGACCTCGACGAAGTGGCGCATCTCGAAGAACCGCCTGACGGCGCGGAGCACCGCAAGGCGCACGGACAGGAAGGGACGCCGCCGTCGATAGACTTCGGGAATCCACCACTCCGACGCGCCGCTCACCCGCCCCCTCCGCGCCACGGCCCCGCCGTGCCCGGACGGCCTTGGTTGCCTCGTGCCGGGCAAGCTGATAGGTTCCGCGCCCGACGCGCCGAGGCGCACTCCCCGCGGGACAGTAAGGTCATGAAAGTCAACGCCATTTCGATTCGGGCCGGCAATATTCTCGAGCACGAGGGCAAGCTCTGGGCGGTCATTAAGAGCGAGATCTTCCAGCCGGGCAAGGGCGCCTCGGTCGTGCAGGTCGAAATGCGCGACGCGCGCACCGGGACCAAGACCAATGTGCGCTTCCGCACGCAGGAAACCGTCGAGCGCGTCAGCCTTGATGAGCGCGAGTACCAGTACCTCTACCCCGAAGGCGACACCTACACCTTCATGGACGTGGAGAACTACGAGCAGATCCACGTCTCGCGCGAGGTGGTCGGCGAGCAGGCCGACTTCCTCAAGGACGGCATGGTGGTGTCGATCCACACCTATGAGGGCCAGCCGCTCAACGTGACGTTGCCGCAGACGGCCGTGATGACCATCGTCGAGGCCGACGCGGTCGTGAAAGGACAGACGGCGGCCTCCTCCTACAAGCCCGCGATCCTCGAGAACGGCGTGCGCGTCATGGTGCCGCCCTTCGTCGCCCGGGGCGAGAGGATCGTCGTCAACATCCAGGAACGCACCTACGTCGAACGCGCGCGGGACTAGCACCTGCGATGGCCATTCGTTCGCCGATCCTGAACGTGATGGTCAACGCGGCCTTGAAGACCTCCCGCGCGCTCGTCCGCGACTTCGGCGAGGTCGAACAGCTTCAAGTCTCGCAAAAAGGGCCGGCCGACTTCGTCTCGACGGCCGATCTCCAGGCCGAGCGCACGCTCAAGCGAGAGCTTGGACGCGCGCGGCCCGATTACGGCTTCCTCACCGAAGAGGGCGAGCCCGTGCCGGCCGCCGACGGCAAGCACCGCTGGATCGTCGACCCGCTCGACGGCACGCTCAACTTCCTCCACGGGCTGCCCCACTTCGCGATCTCGATCGCGCTCGAGCGCGAGGGGGAGATCATCGCGGCCGTCGTCCACGATCCCTTGCGCAACGAGACTTTCCTCGCCGAGAAGGGCCAGGGCGCCTTCCTCAACGACCGGCGTCTCAGAGTCTCCGCCCGCCGGCGCCTGAACGAAGCCGTGATCGCGACCGGCATCCCGTTCAAGGCCCATGCGGATCATCAGGCCTACCTGGCCATGTTGGCCTCGGTCATGGCCGAAGTCGCGGGCGTCAGGCGCTATGGCTCGGCCGCCCTCGACCTCGCGTGGCTCGCGGCTGGCCGCTACGACGGCTTCTGGGAAATCGGCCTGTCGCCGTGGGATTTCGCTGCCGGAATCCTTCTCGTCCGCGAGGCGGGCGGCTTCGTGAGCGAAGTCGGCGGCGGGCACAAGATGCTCGAGAGCGGCAGCGTCCTGGCCGCGAACGATCACCTCCATCTGCCGCTCGGCAATCTTCTGCGCTCGCGCGAAAACTCCTCGAAATCGCCATGATCGCCGCGAGGATGGCGGGCCAAGGCGGTTGTCGCCTGACCGGGCCGAGGCTAAGGTTCGCCTGACCCTGCGCCTCGCCCAGGGAGCCGGCAGCGTCAAGGAAGTGGCCAAGGGCATGTCTCGCGCCGAGCACATTCGAGGCCTCCACACGAAACGGACCGTCGTGCGCGATCCGGTCGAGCGAAACGCGATGGCCGGCCGTCGGGCGATCGGCTGCGCCGCGGTGATCGTGGCTCTCACGCTCGGCATCGGCAACGCGAACGCGCAAGGCGCCGGCGGCAGCGTGACGGTCGACAGCTCCGTCCTCGACAGCCTGGGCGCACCGCCGACGGTGCCGGGCCTCCTGCGGCCGCCGACGCGGGGCGGCGGCACCATGGCCGCGCCAAGCGCGCCAGCCGATATCGTCGTCCTGACTCCGCCCCGGGGAAAGCGCCGATCTCAGACGCGCGAGGCTCCGCCTGAGATGGAACCCGCGCCGGATAATGGCGGCCCGATCGTCTTGACGCCGCCACGCTCGACATCGCGGAAGACGGGCGTCGCAGAGGAGACAGGTGAAGAGGCGCCGGACAGCGCGGCACCGCCGACACGTTCGAAGTCCCGGAAGACGAAGGTCGCGCGGGACGCGATGGAGGAGCCGCAGGAGACCGCCGCACCTCCGCAGCACTCGAGCGCGGCACCGCCCGCCACCAGCAAGGCCGCCGCCGAACCGATACCAACGCCGCCGCCGCCCGCCGCGGTCGAAAGCCCAACCCCGAGCACGCCACCGTCGCGGAAGTCGCACGCCGATTCGAGCGGAGCCACGAAACCGGGCCGCGCCAAGGCTCCATCGGGCGTGCCGCCGATGCCGACCGACATCCTGCCGCCGAGCGCACTGGCCGCGTCATCGGCCGAAACGAAGCCGACACCGGCAGAGGCGAAGCCAACCCCGGAACCGGCAGAGCGCACGACGAAACCTCACAAGTCCGCGGCGGCCAAAGGCCAGGCGCAGCCGAGCGAAATCGCGAAGAGCGAGCCGCCGGCGCCGCAAGCTCCACCCGCGCCATCACCGCAAGCACCGGCGGCCACACCGCCGCCTCCCGTCGCGTCGAGTCCGGCTGCGATTCCTTCGGCCACTGCAGCGCCCGCATCTCCGCCCCCGCCGAGCCCACCGCCGCCCGCGCCACCAGTCACCTCGACGTCATCGCCGCCGCCGAGCGCACCATCCCTCGCAGCGGCAACACCACCGCAAGCATCCGCCCCGGCAAGCGCACCCACCGCAGCGCAGCCCGCCACCTCCGCGCCAAGCACCCCGGCCTTGACGCCAGCCCCCGCACAGGTCGCGTCCCGTCCGCCCGCGAAGGCGGCAGACACGCGCCTTCTCTTCACCGGCGAGACGACCGAGCTGCCGGAGGCCGCGAAGCAAAGTCTCAACGGCGTCATCGCCAAGATGCAGGCGGACGAGGAATTGCGCGTGCAGTTCGTCGCCTACGCTTCGGGCCCGGCCGACCAGGCCGCCAAGGCCCGCCGCGTTTCGCTTTCCCGTGCGCTTGCCGCGCGAGCTTACGTGCTCGAGAAGGGCGTGCGCAGCACGCGGATCGACGTACGGGCGCTCGGGAACGCGGGCGAGGACTCGCCCACCGACTGCGTCGACGTGATCCTCACGAAATAGAGGCGCTTCAGACCGAGCGCCGTTCGGCGCGCGGCGTGGTTTCGTCCGCGCCAAGGCGCCCAGCGTCGAACTGGAGCGCCGCCAGGCGCGCATAAAGCCCGCCTGCCGCCAAGAGCTCGCCATGCCGTCCGACGGCCTCGATACGTCCGCGGTCGAGCACCGTGATCCGATCGGCCTTGAGCACGGTCGAGAGCCTGTGCGCGATGACGAGTGTCGTCCGTCCGACCATGAGGCGCTCGAGCGCCGCCTGCACGAGCCGCTCGCTTTCCGAATCGAGGGCGCTCGTCGCCTCGTCGAGCAGCAGCACCGCGGGATTGCACAGGATCGCGCGCGCGATCGCGACGCGCTGGCGCTGGCCGCCCGAGAGGCGCACGCCGCGCTCGCCGAGGAAACTGCCGAAACCGTCCGGCAGGCGATCGATGAACTCGGACGCCGCCGCGGCATCCGCCGCTGCGCGCACCTCCGCCTCGCTCGCCTCCGGCCGGCCGTAGCGGATATTGTCGAGAACGCTCGCCGCGAAGATGACCGGCTCCTGCGGGACGAGGCAGACGCGCTGCCGCACCGCGCGCGGATCCAGGCGCCGCACGTCGATGCCGTCGAGCTCGATGCGGCCGGACTGCACGTCGTAGAAACGGAGAAGCAACTGGAACACCGTCGTCTTGCCGGCCCCCGAAGGGCCGACGAGGGCGACGGTCTCGCCAGGGGCGACCGTCAGGTCGAAATGCTCGAGCGCCGGGTGGTCCGGCCGCGACGGATAGGAGAAGACGATGTCGCGGAAGGACACCGTGCCGCGCGCGGGCTCGGGCAGCGTCTCCCGCACCGCCGGCGGCGCGATCGCCGGCCGTGCGTCGAGCAGCTCGAACAAGCGCTCGCTCGCTCCTGCCGCGCGTTGCAGGTCGCTCGCGAACTCGCTGATCGCGCCGACCGAGCCCGCGACGAGCACCGCATAGAACACGAAGGCCGAAAGCTGCCCGGCCGAGAGATCGCCTGCGAGCATGCTGCGCCCGCCGACCCACAGGATGGTCCCCACGGCCGAGAACACCAGCAGGATGACGAAGGCCGCCATCGTCGCGCGCAAGGACGAGCGGTGGACCGCGACCCGGAAGGCGTCCTCCACCCGCGCGCCGAATTGCCGGCGATCGGCGTCCTCGTGCACGAAGGCCTGGACCGTGCGGATGGCGTTGAGGGTCTCCTCGACATGGGCGCCGACGTCGCCGATGCGGTCCTGGCTCGCGCGCGAGAGGCGCCGCACGCGCCGCCCGAAGACGACGATGGGAACGACCACGAGCGGCAGGACGAGCGCCACGAGCGCCGTCAGCTTGGGGCTCGTGACGATCATCATGGCCGCGCCGCCGATCACGAGCAGGATGTTGCGGATCGCCATCGAGGCGGAGGTGCCGACGACCGTCTGGAGGAGGGTCGTGTCGGTCGTCAGGCGCGAGATCACCTCGCCCGTGCGCGTGACCTCGAAGAACGCCGGGCTCAACTCGATCACATGGTCGAACACGGCTTTGCGAAGATCGGCGGCGACCCGCTCGCCGATCCAGGACACATAGTAGGAGCGCGCCCAGGACGCGACGGCCAAGAGCGCCACGATTCCAAAGAGCGCGATGAGCGCCCGGTCGAGAAGCGCCCGGTTGCCGCCGGCGAAGCCGTTGTCGACGAGCCACCGCAGCCCGGCACCGAAGCCGAGCACGGTGCCGGCCGCGACGATAAGCGCGATGAGGGCCAGAACGACCCTCCCTCGATAAGGCGCGAGGAAAATGCGAAGCCGCCGCAACACCCGCACGGGGACGCGTGGGCTCCCGGCTCCGGCGCCCGCCGGCGCGGCCGCCCTCATCGCGGGGTCAGCAGACGAATTGCGGCCGAGAACGGCCCAAAATCAATATCTTGGCTCACGCCTGCCCTCCTCCGAGCAGGCCCACCCTATAGCAAGCGCCCTCCGCCGCAACAAGCTTCGGCCCCTCCCTTGCCCCCGGACCGGACAGCCGCTATAACCGCGCGCCTCAAGCCAAGTCCCAATTTGACAGAGGGCCCCCTCGGCCCCGGCCCATTGCCTTGGAGTACGGACGCATGAAGAAGGACACCCATCCCGAATATCACGAGATCAACATCGTGATGACCGACGGGACCACCTTCAAGACACGCTCGACCTGGGGCAAGGCCGGCGACACGTTGCGCTTGGACATCGATCCCTTGACCCATCCGGCCTGGACCGGCGGCACGCAGCGCATCGTCGACACGGGCGGACAGGTGGCGCGCTTCAACAAGCGCTTCCAGGATTTCGGCCTTAAGAAATCCTGAACGGACCGAGTAACGCCGTACCGCGACGCCCGGACCCAGGTTCCGGGCGTTTTCGCTTCCAATCAAGCCATTAAGCCCGCCTTTACCATCCTGGCCTTAACTATGCCGGTCGCTGCACGCGCGCGAGACGCGACGGGGCAGCCGAGCGCAGTCCGATCCCCGGGCTGCCCACGGACTGGAAGGCCAGAATGAGCGAAGCGAACGTCACGTCGCGATGGTCTCAACGCCTCGGATTCACCGCCATCGTCTTGATCCTCGCAACGATTGGATTGGGCGTCGCCTACTACGTAGGCAGCACGGTCCATGCGCGCCGCGCGATCGCCGCCGACGAAATGCGAACGGCCGCCAGCACGGTCGCTGAGGTGGGCCGCGCCATCGCGCAGTCCCGTCGTTTCGAGGACGGCATTCTCGCGCGCGGCACCGAGGCCGGGGGCGTCGCTCACGAGGCAGCGCTCGACGACGCCACAGGCGAACTCGACACGCTCATCGCCTCGACCAGCGATCCGGAAGTCCGTTCGCGCGCGATCGAGCTTCGCGGCGCGATCGTCGCCTATGGCCATCAGTTCACGGAATTCCTCCAGGCCCTCGACACGGTCGGGCGCGACGACGACAGCGGATTGCGCGGCCTCTTCCACCAGTCCGGCGACGCCGCGGAAAAGCGCCTCGCCCAGCTCGGCGCGGCCGGGCTCGCCAATCTCCTCCGGACCATCCGTCAGCAGGACCAGGCCTCGCTCGTGGAGCATGGCGCCACCTATGACAGCGCGCTCGCCGAGCGCAAGGCCGCCTTCGAGCAGGCGCTGGCCGCGTCCTCGCTCCCGCCGGCGGCGCAAAACGAAATCATGGACAGCATGGCCGTGGTCTTCCGCAATGCAGTCATGCTCATGGAAGCCAATTTGGCGCTCAACGCTTCGAGCGACCAACTCAACGCCTTGTCGGCCGACATCGACACGGCGCTCGGCGCGCTGACCGCATCGGTCGAAGCGCGGGAGACGTCGCTTGGGAGCGACGTCGAGCCGAGTCTCGTCAATCCGCCGAAGGACGTGCTTGCATGCATCGCCATCGGCCTCACCCTGATGGCGCTCGCGGTGTGGATGTTCGGCCGCCGGATTCTGCCTTCCGGCGCACCCGCGATCGAGACGGCGGTTGAGGCCGGCCGCGCCGAGGACGGCGCGAGCCCCATGACACCGCCCGACATCCGGGCCGCAACCGCGTCGGCGATCGCCGAAGGCAACGCTCTCGCAACCCAGGCCGCTTGGGTGGCGCCGCAAGGTGCCGTTCACCGGCCCCAAACCCTCGAGGACCTCATGACGGCGCCCGCCCCCGCTTTCGAACCGCAGATCCAACCGGCACTGGCCTACCGGTACGAGGATATCGAGGAAGATATCGACGAAGACGTGCTCGAGCTCATCGAGGTGGCAGGGCCCATTCCGTTCGAGACGATCGCGGCACCAAGCCAAGGCGATGCTGCCACGGCGGATATTCACCAGCTGACCGAGCGCGCGCGTGTCGCCGCCCATGAAATCACGGCGCGCATGGACGCGGTCCAGCACGCGGCCAAGGACGTCGTCAAGGCGATCGAGAGCTTCAACGACATCGTGCGCCAGATGGACCCGCCGGACCACGCGGCGGATCATCGGGCCGAGACGAACAACGTCGCGGCCTGACGTCGCAGGCCTAGTCTTTGGTGCCGGCGGCGGGCGGAATTCCAAGGAGGCCGACGGCGTCAAACGCGAAATCGACACCCTCCCCGCCGGCGCCAGGGCAACCTGACGCTCTCGCGGACAAACCACGCTTCAGGTGAAAAGCGGCGCGCATGCGCGCCGCTCTCTCTTTGCGCCCACGCGGCAGGCTGCCAAAGGCTTCGCCCGCCGGGCGCGGCTTTACCAATGTTTCATACAACCCATGCTAGTGATCCACATTAGCAACGCACAATTTTGGCCCGGAGTTTGGTGATGCTACGCAGGATTCTCAACCGCACCATTCGCGCGAAGCTCGTCGCGTGTTTCCTCCTGTTCGGCATCGTGCCGGCCAGCGCCGTCTTTGGCGTGCTCCTCGCCCGCCAAGGCGCGTTCCACGACGCGCTCGCGACGGAACAACGCGTCATCGCCTCCAATCTCATCGACATCGTCGAACGCAACCTGTTCGAGCGCTACGGCGACGTGCAGGCGTTCGGTCTCAACCGGGCCGCCACCAATCCCGCCAATTGGCACCGGCCTGGCGAGGACAATCCGCTCATCCGCGCCATGAACGGATACATGGCGAATTATGGCCTCTACAAGCTCATGCTCCTCGTCAGCCCCGAGGGGAAGCTCCTTGCCGTCAATACGGAGAAGGCCGACGGCAAGCCCCTCAACACCGCCGCACTCTATGGCCGATCGTTCGCCGACGCGCCGTGGCTCAAGGCGGCGCTCGCGGGTAAGTTCCTCGAGGGCCGCAATGGCTTCACGGGAACCTTTGTCGAGCAGCCGACGATCAATGATCTCGTCGCGAAACTGTACGGCGAGGATGGTTACGTCATCACTTTCGCGGCCCCGGTCAAGGATGACTCCGGAAAGATCGTGGCCGTCTGGGCCAATTTCGCCGATTTCGGCCTCGTGGAGGCCATCGTCGCGAGCATCTATGACGAGCTCGCGCGCGACGGCATGAAGAGCGCCGAAATCACCATCCTTGATCCAGCAGGCCGTGTGATCGTCGATTACGATCCGGCTCAGAACGGCGCGACCTATGTTCGCAACTTCGACATCATCGGCAAACTGAATCTGGTCGAGAACGGAGTCGAGGCGGCGATTCGCGCCGTTCGCGGCGAGAGCGGCTCGATCATCGCCACCCATTCGCGAAAGAAAATCGAACAAGCCAGCGGCTACGCGCACAGCGAAGGCGCTTACGACTATCCTGGCTTGGGCTGGTCAGTGCTTGTGCGTATTTCCGCCGACGAAGCCTTCAAGCTTTGGGACAATACGATCGATTACATGATCATCGCCATGGCCGTCATCGTGGCGGGCATTCTGGCGGCCGGCTATGCCATCGGCCGCAGGGCGGCGCAGCCCATCACGATTGTGACCCATGTGGTCGAGCGCCTCGCCGAGGGCGACAAGACCGTTCAGGTACCCTTCACCAGCCGGCCCGACGAACTGGGCCAGATGGCCAAAGCGGTCGAAGTGCTCAAGGAGAATGCGGTGAAGATGGACCGCCTCCAGACTCAGCAGCGCGAATCCGAGAAGAAGCAGCTGGAGGAACAGGCCGAGCGGCAGCGCGAGGCGGAAGCGCATGCCGCGCGTCTCGCCGAGCTCACTCAGGCATTCGATGTGACCGTCAGCAAGGCGCTCGGCGCAGTCAGCGCGGCTACAGTCGAGCTGCAGGCCTCGGCACAAGCCATGACCGCGACCGCGGACAAGACGAGTCGCCAGTCCTCGACCGTCGCTGCCGCCGCCGAGGAGGCGACGGCCAACGTCGAGACGGCAGCCAGTGCCGCGGAAGAGCTGTCGTCCTCGATCAGTGAAATCACGCGCCAGGTCGGTCAGTCGTCGAAGATCGCCGGCGAAGCAGCCGCGCAGGCTGAGCGGACCAATGCCACGGTGCAGAACCTGGCCGACGCCGCGAACAAGGTAGGCGAGGTCGTGAACCTCATCAACGACATCGCGTCGCAGACCAATCTTCTGGCGCTCAATGCCACGATCGAAGCGGCGCGCGCCGGCGACGCAGGCAAGGGCTTCGCTGTCGTCGCGGCCGAGGTCAAGACGCTGGCCAACCAGACCGCCAAGGCCACCGAGGAAATCGCCGCCCAAGTCGCCTCGATCCAGGGCGCCACGACGGATGCGGTTCGGGCGATCGGAGGCATTTCATCGACGATCGGCGAGATCAATCAGATCGCATCGACCATCGCCGCCGCGATCGAGGAGCAGGGCAGTGCGACCCAGGAGATCGCGCGCAACGTCGGCCAGGCGGCCGACGGCACCAAGGGCGTCACGGGCAATATCGGCTTGGTTTCGGAGGCCGCGAGCGAGGTCGGCACCGCCGCCACTCAAGTGCTCGCGTCCGCGCAGTCCATGGCCACGGAAGCCGACACGCTCAAGAGCCAGGTTGAGAAATTCCTGCGGGACGTGCGCGCAGCTTAAAGCCATCGAGACCGGCGCACAGGTGAAGTTGACCTCTATCGAGTCGGCGGCACCACGGACCGAACGAGGTACGCCGACCGAACGCCGCCGCCGCGCGTCCGATTAAGTTCTCGCTAACGAGTCTTGTTCAGAGTGGCTTTCGAACGGCGCACCCCATGGCCGGTGCGCATCGTCGCATGGTTAACGACGATCACAGAGGTCCGAGCCGCGTATCCCCCCATCCTCGCGCGACTCGAAACGGAAGGCGGTGCCAAGATGGCGCCGCCTTTTCGTTTTTTTCGCGCAAGTCCTCGCCTAGTGAACCGTGCCGCGCATCATCTCGTCGAGCCGGGCAACGCGCGCGTAGAGGCGACGGCTGCGCTCGATGAGTGCCAGAAGCGGCTTCGGGTACGACCGACCGGTCCCTTCATCCCCGATGGAGACAAGAACTTCGAGCAAGGGCTCGCTCCGCCGCTGTACTTCGCGTTCGTCGAGTTCGCCTGCACCGATGGCCTTCTGCTCGAGGAGCCATGCCACGATGTGCATGACCCGCGCCACGAGCCTCATGCCCGCGACGGTCACCTCGAGTTCGCCGGACGCATCGTCTACTTGCGATTCATCGCGCCCATGGGCGACCTCATCGGCGAAATAGCGCTGCGCGTCGCGCGCGAGGGTCAGCGCCTCGTGATAGGTCTTCTCGAAAAACGCCGTCGTGGCGAAGGCGGCCATGGTCCGTCCCCTACCTGGGCAGGTGAGACGATCGAGTATGCCTGCGGCCCTCAGCGAAACGAAGGCAAATCGCATCGCGTGGTTAACCGCTTAACCCTAACGCGCGCTCAGCGCGGCACGTCGCTCCCCCGAAGCGCCTCGATGAAGCGGAGCACGGCTTCATCGCGCGTGGCGCTCAAGCGATCGAGCGAACGGCTGCCCGCTTCGGCCAACGTGCCCGTCACCATGCGGTCATAGGTCGTGCGATCGACCTCCGTCCGCCCCGAGGCCAGCTTGTAGTCGTTGAACATGGCCGCGAAGAGATCGATGAAGTCCTTGATGCCCGTCTGGCGCGCGAGGTGGAAGGTGAGACACGGCCCCATGACGGCCCAGCGCAGGCCCGGCCCTTGCGAGACGGCGGCGTCGATGTCGGCGATGGTCGCGATGTCCTCCTTCGCGAGATGAATGATCTCGCGGAAGATCGCGGCCTGGAGACGGTTGGCGACGAATCCCTCGATCTCGCGCTTGAGCTTCAGCGGCCGCTTGCCGAGCCGCGCGTAGAAGTCGGCGGTCCAGTCGATCGCGCCCTGCGACGTCTTCGGTCCACCCACGACTTCCACAAGCGGGATGAGATAGGGCGGGTTGAAGGGATGGCCGACCACGACGCGCTCGGGGTGCCGGCACTTGGCATAAAGGCGGCTCGGGAGGAAGCCCGAGGTGCTCGAGGCCAGCACGATGTCGGGCGCGAGCTTCGCGTCGATCCGCGCCAGGAGATCGACCTTGAGCGCCTCGTCCTCCGGCGCATTCTCCTGGACGAAGCCCACGCCCTCGATGGCCTCGAGCGGATCCTTGTGGAAGGTGTAGCGCGCGGGCGACGCGCCGGGCGCGAGTCCCAAACGCTCGAGCACGGGCCAGCCGCGCTCGATGATCTTCTTGAGATGCGCCTCGCCGTTGGGCGAGGGATCGCTCGCGCGCACCTCGATGCCGCGCGCGAGACACAGCGCCGCCCAGGCTCCGCCGATGAGCCCCGTGCCGATGATGGCCGCACAATTGACGTCGGCCGGATTGGGACGAGTCATGACGCTCTCCTACGGTTGAGGAAGAAAACGGAGCACACGATTCGCTCCGATCAGGCCCCCCTCCCCTTGAAAGGGGGAGGGCGCGAGCGAAGCAAGCGGGTGGGGGTCGGATCGCGCCATGCTGGTCGATGGCCGATCGTCGCTAGTATGAGCGCGGCAGGCCCAAATCGTGCTGGGCGATGAAGTTGAGGATCATCTCCTCCGAGATCGGCGCGAAGCGGAAGAGCCGCACGTCGCGGCAGAGGCGCTCCAAGTGCGCCTCCTTGGCGTAGCCCATCCCGCCCATGGTCTGCATGGCACGATCGATGAGGGCCGGAGCGGCCTGCGCCGCGATGAGCTTCGCCACATTGGCCTCGCTGCCATAGGGCTGGCCCTGGTCGTGGAGTGTCGCGGCCTTGTAGTTCATGAGGCGCGCGCATTCGAGCTCGGCATGGGCCTGGGCCAGCGGGAACTGGATGCCCTGGTAGGCGCCGATGGGCGTGTCGCGAAAGACCTTGCGCTCCTTGGCGTAGGAGACGCCGATCCGGGTCGCGAGATGTCCCGCGGCGACGAGGCCGGCGACCGTCACGATGCGCTCGGTGTTGAGAACGTCGAGGAGCTCGGGCCAGCCGCCGTGGAGCGTGCCGACGAGCTCGGAGCCCTCGACGCGCACCTCCTCGAAGTAGACGTTGCAGGATGCGAGCGTGTTCGTGCCGTGCTTCTCGATCGTGCTGTAGGTGAGCCCCGCGCGATCGACGTCGACCATGAAAAGGGAAAGTCCATCGGTCTTGCGCGCCGATTCCTCGAGCTTCTTCGTGCGCGCGACGACCAGCATCTTGTCGGCATCGGGCACGCCGGTGATCCAGATCTTGCGGCCGTTCAAGCGCCAGCCATTGCCATCCGCGCGCGCGAAGGTCTTGACCTCGAGGGTATTGGTGCCGGCGTCAGGCTCAGTCAGCGCCATGCAGAAGTTGAGCTCGCCCCGGCAGAGCTTCGGCAGAAGCTCGCGCTTCATGGCCGGCGTGCCGTGCCGCGCGATCGACACGCCGCCGAAGATCGGATTGATCATGAACACTTGGGCGAGCGTCGCCCCGGCGCCGCCGGCCGCGACGTTCTCGATCACGAGCGCGAGTTCCAGCATGCCGAGCCCGCCGCCGCCATGCTCCTCCGGCAGCGCCACGCCCGCGAGCCCCGCCTCGGCGATGGCCGCCCAGATCTCCTTGGGGAACGACTTGGCCTTGTCGAGCTCGTACCAATAGTCGAGGCCGAAGCGCTCGCCGATCTTGCGCGCCGTCTCGGCGATCAGTTTCTGTTCGTCGGTGAACGAGAAATCCATGGGAGTCTCAGCACATCTCAAGCGTTCTCTCGCCCTCATGCCCGACAAGCCCCGCATGAGGGAACGTGACTTCGGCGTCCTCATCCTGAGCCTGTCGAAGGATGAGGACGGTGACAAGCGCCCCGTTACGCTCCCTTGAACACGGGCTTGCGCTTCTCGAGGAAGGCGCGGCAACCCTCATGGGCGTCGTCGGTGTCGAGCACCAGGCCGATCATGGCCTGCTCGTGCGCAAGCGCCGAGGGCAGCGCCATGTCGGCGCCGTCGTTCAGCGTGCGCTTCAGGAGCTTCAAGACGAGCGGCGATTTCTCGGCGATGCGGTTCGCGAGCGCGAGCGTCTCCTCGACCAGCTTCTCGCGCGGGACGACCAGGTTGGCGAGGCCCATCGCGACCGCGCGGTTGGCATCGATCCGGTCGCCCGTGAACATGAGCTCCTTCGCGCGGCAGAGCGAGACCTGACGGATGAGGCGCTGCGTGCCACCGGCGCCGGGAAACAAGCCGAGCGTGATCTCCGGCAGGCCCAGCATGGCATTGTCCGCGAGCACGCGAAGGTCGAGCGCCAGCAGGAGCTCCGTCCCGCCGCCGAGGGCGAAGCCGTTGACCGCGCCGATCGTCGGCTTGTCGCACAGCTCGACATGGCGGAAGACGCGGTGAATGACTTCGGCGAACTCGCGGTAGTGCGCGAGACCGCGGCGCGATTCGAGGTCACCGATGTCGCCGCCCGCGACGAACGCCCGCTCGCCCGCCCCCGTCACCACGATGACGCGCACCGATGGGTCGGATTCGAGCGCCTTGAACGCCTCGTCGAAGGCGCGGATCGTCGGCAGGTCGAGCGCGTTCAGGACCTTCGGCCGGTTGATGGTGAGAAGCCCGACGGCGCCGCGCCGTTCGGTGAGGATGGGCATCTCGGTCATGGCTGATCTCTCCCCTTCGACCCCTCGCGCAGTCTCCCTGCCCGCCTAGCCCACGACAAGAGGCTCGAGCGCCGCGCGGATGGCGGGCGGGATCGGCGTCGGCTTGCGGGTCGCGCGATCGACGAACACGTGGACGAAATGCCCGCTGGCCGCCGCCTCGTCCTCGCCCGCCTTGAAGATGGCGATCTCGTAGCGCGCCGAGGTGTTGCCGAGCTTGCCCACGCGCAGGCCCGCATCGATGACCTCGGGGAAGCTCAGCTCCTTGTGGAAGCGGCAGAACGTCTCGACGGCCAAGCCGATGATGCGCCCGTCCGCGATGTCGAGCCCGCCCGACCGGATCAGGTACTCGTTGATGACCGTATCGAAATACATGTAGTAGACCACGTTGTTCACGTGGCCGTAGTTGTCGTTGTCCATCCAGCGCGTCGGGATCGCGAGGAAATGGCGATAGCGGGCGCGCGTCTCGCGGGCGTCGTTCATCCGTGCCTCACAGGAAGGCCTTCAGTGCGTCGAGAGTCGCGTCCGGCTGCTCGATCATCATCATGTGACCGGCGCGAGAGAGCGTGACGGCCCGCCCGTCGGACAGGCGCTTGGCGAGCGCCGCGGCCGAGGCCGGCGGCGTCATGATGTCCGCCTCGCCCGAGAGGACGAGCGTGGGGCAGCGCACGCGGGGAATGGCCGCGTCCGCGCCGTGATACGCATGGCACGCGGCCAAGTCGGTGGCGAGGGCGCCGGCGGGGCCGTGCTCGAGAAGGCGCAGCCCCTCCCCCAGCATCCAGAGGCCGGGCGCGCGATTGCCGCCGAGATGCGCCGCGCGCCCGAAGCCCCAGGACGCGATCAATTCCATGGCGACATGCTGGCCGGCCTTCGCCGCGGCCAGCAACTCCGGATGGACGAGCATGGGCGAGGCGACCCCGAGCAGCGCGAGCTTCGTGATGCGGGCGCCACCCACTGCCGCGGCCTCGAGCACCGCGAGCGCCCCCATGCTGTGGCCGACGAGCGCGGCGGAGGCAAGCCCCGCCGCCTCGATGAGGGCCAAGAGCCAGCCGCCCTGCGCCTCGATCGTGTCGAGGAGTGGCCCCTCCGAGCGGCCGTGGCCCGGCAGGTCGACCGCGAGCACCGCATGCCCGTGATGGGCGAAGTGCCGCGCCTGGAGCGGCCACACCGTGTGGTCCATGCCCGCGCCGTGGACGAAGACGATCGCGGGCGACGAGGCATCGAACGCGCGCCCGCCGGTCGCCGCGAAGACCTTTCGGCCGTTGACCGTGAGTTCCATCGCTAGGCCTTCTGCGAAGCGCGGAGCGCGCGCTTGAGATCGGCGATGATGTCCGTCGCATCCTCGAGCCCGACCGAGAGGCGCACGAGGTCCTCACCGATACCCGCGGCCTTGAGCGAGGCCGCATCCATCTGCTGGTGCGTGGTGCTCGCGGGATGGATGACGAGCGATTTCGCGTCCCCCACATTGGCCAAGTGCGAGAAGAGGCGCAGGGCCTCGATGAAGCGCCGGCCTGCCTCGCGCCCGCCCTTGATGCCGAAACTGAGCACGGCGCCCGCGCCAAGTGGCAGGAGCGTCTTCGCCCGCGCGTGGTCGGGGTGGCTCGGAAGTTCGGGATAGCCGACCCACGCGACTTCGGGCGCCTTGTCGAGGAAGGCCACGACCGCGCGCGCGTTCTCCACGTGCCGGCTCATCCGGAGCGGCAAGGTCTCGACTCCCTGGATGAGATGGAAGGCATTGGCCGGGCTCATGCACGCGCCGAAATCACGCAGGCCCTCGGCCCGCGCGCGCATGATGAAGGCCTGCGGCCCGTACTCCTCGGCGAAGTCGAGGCCGTGATAGCCCGCGTAAGGCTCGGTCAAGGTCGGGAACTTGCCCGACGCCTCCCAATCGAAGCGCCCGCCATCGACGAGAATGCCGCCGATCGCGATGCCGTGCCCACCGAGGAACTTGGTCGCCGAATGGAAGACGAGGTCGGCGCCGTGCTCGAAGGGCCGGAAGAGATAGGGAGTGGCGAAGGTGTTGTCGATGAGGAGCGGCACGCCCGCCTCGTGCGCGACCACGGCGACGGCGGGACGATCCAGGCTCTCGAGGCCCGGATTGCCGAGCGTCTCGCCGAAGACGAGGCGCGTCTCCGGGCGGATCGCGCGGCGGAATGCGGCCACATCACGCGGCGGCACGAAGGTGGTGGTGATGCCGAAGCGCGGCAGCGTGTGCATGAAAAGATTGTGGCTGCCGCCATAGATCGAAGCCGAGGACACGATGTGCCCGCCCGCCCCCATGAGCGTCGCGACGGCCAGATGAAGGGCGGCTTGGCCGCTCGCGGTCGCGACGGCGCCGACGCCGCCTTCGAGCGCGGCCACGCGCTCCTCGAAGACCGAGACCGTCGGGTTCGAGATACGCGAATAGATATGGCCCGCGCGCTCGAGGTTGAAGAGCTCCGCCGCATAGGCCGTGTCGGGGAAGACGTAGGACGTCGTCTGGTAGATCGGCACCGCGCGGGCACCGGTCGCGGGGTCCGGCTGCTGGCCGGCGTGAAGGCTCAACGTGCCGAACTTGAGGAAGTTGGGGTCGGCCATGGCGTTCGCTCGCGCGTTGGGGACGCCGGCCGCCGGGACAGCGGGGGCGCAACGCCGTGCATGAGACACCAGGTCGCGCGCCAGGGGCAAGGCAGAGGCACGCATGCCGCCCGCGCGAAAAAAAGCGGGCCGCGCGAGGCGGCCCGAAGTGATAACAGGGAGGCGTGAACGAGGGTTGGATGAGAGACATCCAAGACGGTGATCAACTCAACCGTCGAGGAGGACTCTAGGGCTCAAGGGTTAATGCCCCGTTAACGCGCAACTTATTGAAATAACGACATGAATTTCCACGCCCCAGCGATCAGCTCGCGGTGATTCCACCGTCGATCGACATGGTCGCCCCCGTGATCGCCGCGGCCGCATCGGAGCAGAGATAGGCGACGAGCCCGCCGACCTCTTCCGGCTTGATGAACCGCTTCATCGGCTGGCGGCCGAGCAAGGTCTTCGACGCCTCCTCGAAGGACACGCCGTCGCGCTGCGCGATCACCTCGATCTGCGGCCGCGACATGCCGGAGAGCACCCAGCCCGGGCAAATCGCGTTGCAGGTGATCGAGCTCCCGGCGACCTCGAGTGCCACCGATTTGGTCAACCCGATGATCCCGAACTTGGAGGCGCAATAGGCGCTCTTGTTGGGCGAGCCCTTGAGCCCGCTCGAGGACGCGGTGTTGACGATGCGCCCCCATCCGCGCGCGCGCATCTTCGGCACCGCGGTGCGAATGGCGTGGAAGGCCGCCGACAGGTTGACCGTGAGCAGCGCGTCCCACCGCTCGACCGGAAACTCGTCGACCGGCGCCACGTGCTGGATGCCGGCGTTGTTGACGAGGATGTCGATCGAGCCGAAGGCGCGCTCGACGCCGTCGATCATCTTCGCGATGTCGGCGGTCTTCATGAGGTCGGTCGAATCGTGCTGCACCTTGACGCCGTGCTTCTCCGAGAGATCCCCGCAGAGGCGCCGGATCGTGGCGGCTTCGCCGAAGCCGTGCGTCATCACGTTGCAGCCATGGGACGCCAGCACGCTCGCGATGCCGAGCCCCATGCCGCCCGTCGAGCCGGTGACGAGCGCGTTCTTGCCTTTGAGCATTGTTCACTCCCGGTTGGAGATGGTCCAGTCGCGCCGACAGATGACGCGGCGTCTAGCGCTTGAAGAAGGATTCGGCCGCGCTCTTGTGCGTCGTCTTCTTGGCGATGACGCCCCGCACGCGCGCGATCTCGGCCTCGAGCTCGGCGATGTAGTCCTCGAGCTCCTTGACGCCCATGATGTCGAGATTTCTCGGCTCGACCTTGCGTTTCCTCGGTTCGAGATCTTCGGGCTCCATCCCTGCCTCCGCTGCCTTGTCAGCGACCGGGCAAGATACTAGACCATCCCCAGCCTGTCCCTAAGGCGCCTGCAACCTCCCGGAGGATGCGCGATGGTCCAAGCCCTGCCCGCCGAGATGACCGCGATCGATGTCCCGAAGCCCGGGCCCGTCGAGGCGCTGCGCGTCGCACGACGGCCGGTTCCGAAACCGGGTTCGGGCGAAGTCCTGCTCAAGGTCGCCGCCGCGGGCCTGAACCGCGCGGACGTCCTCCAGCGCGAGGGCAACTACCCCATGCCGCCCGGCGTCACCGATGTGCTCGGCCTCGAAGCCTCCGGCACGGTCGTGGCCGTGGGTGCGGGCGTCACGGACTGGCGCGTCGGCGACGAAACCTGCGCGCTCCTTGCCGGGGGCGGATATGCCGAGTACTGCGCCGTGCCCGGGCCGCAATGCCTGCGCATTCCGAAGGGCGTCGGCCTCGTCGATGCCGCGGCGCTGCCCGAGGTGATGTTCACGGTCTGGGACAACGTGTTCACGCGCTGCCGCCTCAAGGCGGGCGAGAGCTTCCTCGTCCATGGCGGATCGAGCGGCATCGGCACGGCCGCGATCCAGCTCGCCAAGGCGTTCGGCGCGCGCGCATTCGCGACCGCCGGTTCGGACGCGAAGTGCAAGGCGTGCGTGACACTCGGCGCCGAGCGCGCGATCAACTACAGGACAGAGGACTTCGTCGCCGTCATCAAGGATGCGACGGGCGGACGCGGCGTCGACGTCATCCTCGACATGGTCGGCGGCGACTACTTCCCGCGCAACATCCAGTCGCTCGCCCTCGACGGGCGTCTCATCCACATCGCCACCGACCGGGGCGATGTGGTCGAACTGAACATTCCGCGGATCATGGTGAAGCGGCTCATGATCGGCGGCTCCACCTTGCGTGCACGCTCGATCGAGCAGAAGGGCGTGATCGCCAAGGAGCTCTTGGAGAAGGTCTGGCCGCTCATCGATTCGGGCCGGATCAAGCCCGTCGTTCACGCGATGTTTGCGCTGGAACAAGCCGCCGAGGCCCACCGGCTTATGGAATCCTCGGCCCATATCGGCAAAATCCTGCTGGTCCCCGGGGGTCCGCGGCGCGTATAACAGGGCCGGAACGGATCACGCGGCCCCCAAGCGGCCGCCTCCCCCTTTCGTGCCGGCCTGGGCGGCGCCATACGGCGCGGGGGTGAATTGCGACGGAGGGCAAATGGCACAGCCGTTGATGCCGAAAGCGACGGCCGTTTGGCTGGTTGAGAACACGACGCTGACCTTCAAGCAGATCGCAGATTTCTGCGGGCTGCACGAGCTCGAAGTGCAGGCCATCGCGGACGGGGAAGTTGCGCCGGGCATGCAGGGCACCGATCCCGTGGGCTCGGGCCAGTTGAGCCGCTCCGAGATCGAGCGCTGCCAGAAGGACGAGTCCGCGCGGCTCCAAATGGCCAAGACCGACATTCCGCTGCCGCGACCGCGCGCGCGGGGCGCGCGCTACACGCCGGTCGCGAAGCGCCTCGAGAAGCCGGACGCGATCGACTGGCTCATCAAGCACTATCCGGAACTGGCCGACGCGCAGATCGGCAAGCTCTTGGGCACGACCAAGCCCACGATCAAGGCCGTGCGCGACCGCTCGCACTGGAACGCGCAGAATATCCGCCCGCGCAGCCCGGTCGAGCTTGGCTTCTGCAACCTGAACGAGCTCGATGCCGAGATCATCCGCGCGCGGAAGGCGATCGCCCGCGCCGATGACCGGAAGCGTCGGGCCGAGGCGCGCGCGGCACGCGAGGCCGAGCGCGGGACGCGGCAGGCCGAAGCATTGGCCTCGGGCGAGCCGACGCCGAGCGAAGGCGCGCCGGCCGAAACGCCCGCGCCGAGCGCCCCCTCGCCAGGCGATTCGACGCCGTCGGGCGGCGAAGCGCCGTCCAGTGACGAGCATTCCGGCAGCGAGACGCATTCCGGCGGTGATTCGGGCGGCTGGACGCAAGGCAATCACTGACGCCCGCCGGCCCGGCCCTCGCGCTAGCGCATCAGCCGGCGAAACACATCGATGAAGCGGTCGACGTCGCGCTCGTCATTGTAGACATGCGGGCTCACCCGCATGCGCCCGAGGCGCGGCGCGACATAGACCTTCTCCGCGGCGAGGCGGTCGACGAGCCCTTCGGGCATGCCGTTGCGGAAGGCGAGGCTCAGGATGTGCGGCGCGCGGTGGCGCGTGTCCGGAAACGACACGGCCTCGCCCCTCAGGCCGTCCGCGAGACGGCCCGTGAGCATCGCCAGCCGCTCGCCGATCGCACGACAGCCCCATGACGCCATGAGCTCCATGCCGAGCGAGGCCATCTCCATCGAGATGAAGTGGTCGCGCTCGCCCATGTCGAAGCGACGCGCATCGCCGAGATAGGACGTGTCACGGAAATAAACGTCGTGCTCGGCGCGCACGCCGCGCCGTCCGTGACTCGTCTGTTCGAGCGGGACGCCGCCCTGGTGGCGCTTGGCCACGTAGAGGAACGCGCGGCCGTAGGGCCCGATCAGCCACTTGTAGGTCGGGAACGCGACAAAGTCGGGATCAAGCGCGCGCACGTCGATCTCGACCATGCCCGCACTGTGAGTCGCATCGACGAGGAGCGCCGCCCCCCGTTTCTTCAGCGCGGGCGCCACGCGGGCAAGGTCGATCGCGCCGCCGTCGGACCAGTGGATCGAGGCTATCGATGCGAGCGCGATGGGCGCCGCCCCTGCCCGCTCGATGGCCGCGAGGAGCGCCGCCGTCCAATCCCCGTCGCCCGGCCGAGCCACGGTCTCGACGGTGAATCCGCCCGCGCGCGCCCGGCCGACCCATTCGAGCACCGGCGAGGAATGGTCGTCTTCGAGGACGAGCACGCGCGAGCCCGCCGGAACCGGCAATATCTTCGCCGCCGTGGCGACGCCGTAGGCAATCGAGGGCGTGAGCGCCACATCCGCCGCCTCCGCATTGATCAACCGAGCCGCCGCCCGGCGCGCGCGCTCGTACTGCTCGGCCTGGAAGGCGGAATCGACGCGCCACGGCTGCGCCTTTCGCGCGACGCCCTCGCGCGCCGCCTCGACCGTCGCAAGCGGCAGGGGCGCGTAGGACGCCGCGTTGAGGAAACAAACCTCGCGCGGCAGGTCGAAGAGATCGCGCTGCGATGCCAGCATCCAGCCCCCTTTCCGTGGCCGGCGATGCCCGTCCACATCTTCGGGGACGGGCGTCTGCGCTCAGTCCCCCTTGACCGGTACGGTGTAGTTGAGCGCCAGGCGTCCGCCATCCGGATAGATCGTCTGCCCCGTGATGTAGGACGAGTCCTCGGTCGCGAGGAAGAGCGCGACTCTCCCCACTTCCTCAGGCTCGCCGTAGCGCCCCAAGGGCGTGCGCGCCATTTGCGCGTGGCGAACCTTTGGATCCGTCGCCACCTTCCTCACCATGTCGGTCGCGATCGAACCCGGACCGATCGCGTTCACGCGGATATTGTGCGGCGCGAGCGCGATCGACATGGAACGCGTCAGCTGATTGATGCCGCCCTTGCTTGCGGTGTAAGGCGCGATCGTGGGGATCGCCATGACGGCGTTGCACGACGACATGTTGATGATCGAGCCGCCGCGCGCCTGCTTCACCATCTGCTTGGCCGCGGCCTGGCAGGTGATAAACACGCCGGTCAGGTTGATGGCGATCACCTTGTTCCAATCCTCGAGGGTGAGGTCGAGGAAATCCTTGACGATCGCGATTCCGGCATTGGCGACGCAAATGTCGAGGCCGCCGAAGGTCTTGACCGCTGTGTCGATGAGTCCCTGGACGTCGGTCGGGCTCGTCACGTCGCATTTGACGAACACCGCGCGCTGGCCCGAGGGATCGATCTCTTTCGCTGCCTTGGGCCCGATGTCCGTCAGGACGTCGCCCAGCACGACCTTGGCCCCTTCGTCCGCGAAGACCTTGGCGCAGGCATAACCGATGCCGCGCGCCCCGCCCGTGATGATCGCTACCTTGTCCTTCAGCCGCATGGGCCCTCCCTTTGCCAGTCGCGCCGAACGGAATGGCGTCGTCCGGAACGGTTCCAACCCGCTACCTAGCAAGCGCGCGCCTTCAGCGCAACTCGCGGCTAGCCGCCGATCGCCGCCGTGATGTCGAACCGAGCGCCGCAATTGCCGCGCGGGACGCTCGCCTGGGGTGCCAGCGAATCCGCGGCGAAAGTCTGGCCGATCCGGCCGCGGTCGAGAAAAAGGCGAATCTCCTCGAGCCGGCCGTCGCGGCAGAGGACGGTGAGCGCGCGGCCGCTGCCCTGGCCGAATTCTGACTCGAAACCGCGGAGAAGCGTCGAGGTCTTGACCGTGCGCCCGGCCGAATCGGCGAGGAGCCGGCCGAAGCGTGTCGTCCGCACTTCCGCCGCAAGGCGGAGGGCCGTGTCGTAGTAGGCCTCGGGCGTCGCGGTGATGCAGGAACCGTGCTTGTACCACTCATGGCGTTCGAGGCCCGAGCGCGCGCCGGGCATCACCGTCGCCAATCGCTCGCGCATGGCCTCGCTCAGTTCGAGCGCGGGCAGATCGGCCCACCGCCCGCTCTTCTCGCCCTCGATGCGCCGGTCGAGCGCGATGATTTCGGGACGGACGCCGCAATAGTCGCGGCTCCGCGGCGGCCAGAGGCCGTGAAGCACCAACTGCTGGTCGGGCGACCGGATCACGACCTGGCATTCCTCGCGCCCGTGCCGCGTCTCGCAGAATCCCGGATGCCAGGTCAGGGCCAGCACATAGGCGTCATCACCCGCGGCCCGCGGGAGACCAGGCGCTGCGACGAGCGCGAACAGAAGTGCGAACAGTGCGACGGCAAGAATCGAGAAGCGGCGGGCCCAACCGTCTTTGGGCATCCCGCTCACCTCTGTTCCGGCATCATGTAGTTGAGGATGAGCCGCCCGCCCTCGACATAGATCGTCTGCCCCGTGATGTAGCTCGCGTCGTCCGAGGCGAGGAAGGCCGCGACGGCCGCGATCTCCTCGGGCTCGGCGAGCCGCCTGAGGGCCGTGCGCGATTCGCGGATGCGCCGTTTCACGGGATCGGCCATCACCTTGGCCTCCATGGGCGTCTTGGTCGGACCCGGGCCGATTGCGACGACCCGGATGCCGTGGTCGGCCAGCGAGATCGCCATGACGCGCGTCAAGAGCTGCACCGCCGCCTTGCTCGCCGGGTAGGCGATCGATTCGTGCTGGACCACCACCGCGTTGACCGAGGTGATGTTGATGATGACCCCGCCGTTGCCGCATTGGATCATGCGCCGCGCCGCGGCCTGGCCCGTCAGGAACGTGCCTTTGACGTTGATCGCCATCACGCGGTCGAAATCGGCCTCCGTCACGTCGAGAAAAGCCGCGTCGTGGCTGACCCCCGCATTGGCGATCGCAACGTCGAGCCGACCGAAGGCTTTGACGGCGCTGTCCATGAGCGCGTCGACCTGCGCCTTGTCGGTGACATCGCAATGGCGATAGAGCGCGACACCCGAGCCGAGCGCGGCGGCCGCGGCCTCGCCCTCCTTGTCGAGCCTGTCGCCGATGACGACGCGCGCGCCGTCCTTGACGAAGCGCTGGGCATAAGCGAGGCCGATGCCCCGCGCTCCCCCCGTGATGACCGCAACCTTGCCTGCAAGAGTCATGCGCGCACTCACTCTTTCTCGGGCATCATGTAGTTGAGGATGAGGCGCCCGCCCTCGGCATAGATCGTCTGCCCGGTGATGTAGCTCGCATCGTCCGAGGCCAGAAAAGCCGCGACGCCGGCGATCTCGTCCGCCTCGGCCGGACGGCGCAAGGGCGTGCGGAGCGTGATGTTGCGCTGAAACGTCGGGTGATTCTTCATGACCGTGTCGAGCATCTCGGTGCGCGTCGGTCCCGGCCCGATGCCGACGACGCGGATGCCATGGTCGGCCAGCGAGATCGCCATGACGCGGGTGAGCAGGTTTACCGCACCCTTGCTCACGGGATAGGTCACCTGGCCGTGCTGCACGAGGACAGCGTTGGTCGAGGTGATGTTGATGATGACGCCGCCGCGCTTGCCCGCGATCATCGCGCGGGCGGCCGCCTGCCCCGTGAGGAACACGCCCTTCACGTTCACCGCCATCACGCGGTCGAAGTCCTTCTCCTCGAGATCGAGGAAGCCCGCATCGTGCACGATGCCGGCGTTCGCGATGCACGCATCGACGCGCCCGAAGCGCTTTGCGGCTTCGGCGAAGAGCGCATCGACCTCGGCCTTCTTCGTCACGTCGCAATGGGCGAAGCCGGCGCGCCCGCCGAGGCCCTCGAGCTCGCGGACCGCGGCCTTGCCTTTCTCGTCCTGGATGTCGCCCAGCATGACGGCCGAGCCTTCCTTCACGAAGCGGCGCGCATAGGCGAGGCCGATGCCCTGCACACCGCCCGTGATGACCGTCACTTTGTCCTTGAGCTTCATGGTGGATCCTTGCGGTTCAGCGTTTCGTCTTGGTTCGCCGCGGTGCGCGCGGCTTCGCGGCACGGGGTTGCCGCGCGCGGCGCCGGGCCTTCACGCCCAAATACCCGCCGTGGTGGCGCAGCGCGTAGTCGCGTTCCCCGAAGCGCAATCGCTCCATCTGGAGAACGACGAGGATGTGGCCAATGACGCCCATGACGGTCATCGACGTGGTCGGCGTGAGGCGCAGCGGACACACTTCCTTGGGCCCGCCGGTGTGGAGCACGTAATCGGCCAGGCGCGCGAGGCGCGAATCCTTGTCGCCGGTCAGGGAGACGATCGGCACGTCCTTGACGAGGCGCCGGCAGAGCGGCACGAGCTCGACGATCTCCCGCGTCTTCCCGGAATTGGAGATGAGGAAGAGGACGTCCTGGCGCTGGAGCACGCCGAGATTGCCGTGCGCCGCCTCGAGCGGATGGAGGAAGATCGCGGGCGTGCCCGTCGAGCAGAAGGTCGAGGCCAAGCGCGTGCCGATCTCGCCGGCCTTGCCGACGCCGCAGATCACGATCTTGCCGCCGCGGCCGGCGCAACGGCCATGGATCAGCGCCGTCACCGCCTGGTACGGGTTGTCCCGAGGGATCGCGGCGACGGCCGCGGATTCCGTGGCCAGGATGCGCTCGACGATGCCGTGGCCGCGATTGGCGCTCACTCCTGCCCCCCGGTCTGCCGCTCGGGCATCAGCAGGTTCAGCGCAAGCCGCCCGCCATCGACATAGATCGTCTGGCCGGTGATGTAGCTCGCGTCATCCGAAGCCAGGAACGCGCACACATTGGCGATCTCCTCGACCTCGGCCAAGCGGCGCAGCGCCGTGCGCCGGTAGACCACTTCGAGGCCTTTCTGCCCGCCGATCACCTGGTGGAGCATGGGCGCATTGATCGAGCCGGGCGCGATCACATTCGCCCGGATGCCGTGATCGGCCAGCGCGATCGCCATGACGCGGGTGAGCAACACGACCCCGCCCTTGCTCGTGGGATAGGGGATCTGGTCCGGGTTCACCACGGTCGCGTTGGTCGAGGCCATGGTGATGATCGAACCGCCGTTGCCGCAGCGGATCATCCGCTTGGCCGCCGCCTGGCAGGACAGGAACACGCCCTTCACGTTGACCGCCATCACGCGGTCGAAATCCTCCTCGCGGATGTCGAGGAACGGCCCCGTGATGTTGATGCCCGCGTTGGCGACGCAGATGTCGAGGCGGCCGCATTTGGCCACGGCCTCGTCCATGAGCGCGTCCATCTCGGCCTTGTTCGTCACATCGCCCGGGATGAAAAAGGCGACCCCACCCTCGCGCCGGATCGCGTCTGCCGCCTCCTCGCCCTTCGAGTCCTTGAGGTCATTGATGACGATGGCGGCGCCTTCCTTGGCCAGGCGCCGCGCATGCGCCAAGCCGATGCCGCGCGCGGATCCCGTGATGACGGCCACACGTCCCTGGAGTTTCATGGTCTCACCCCCGGCGCGCGCTTACCCCGAGACATTGACCCTACGTTGAAAGCTGGAAGCATCAGAAATCCGGCGTGTCGCGATTGCCTGGGGTTTGGTTTCACGCCGACTTGGCCTTGCGGGCGCGGTCGTAGCCGACGCCTTCGAGGGCCGTCGCGATCTCCGGCAGGATCGCGGGGTCGTCGATCGTCGCCGGCGCCTTGTAGGTTTCGCCGTTCGCGATCTTCTGCATCGTGCCGCGGAGGATCTTGCCCGAGCGGGTCTTGGGCAGGCGGTTGACCACGGTCGCCGTCTTGAACGCGGCGACGGGACCGATGCGCTCGCGCACGAGCTGCACGACCTCCTTCACGATCTCCGTCTCCGGCCGGTTGACGCCGGCCTTGAGCACGAGGAATCCCAACGGCACCTGGCCCTTCAAGTCGTCGTTGACGCCGATGACCGCGCACTCCGCGACGTCGCGGTGGGAGGCCAGCACCTCCTCCATGGCGCCGGTCGAGAGGCGGTGGCCCGCCACGTTGATGACGTCGTCGGTGCGCGTCATCACGTAGAGATAGCCGTCCTCGTCCATGAAGCCGGCATCGCCCGTCTTGTAGTAGCCGGGAAACTCCTTGAAATACGACTCGACGAACCGTTCGTCCGCGTTCCAGAGCGTGGGGAAACATCCTGGCGGCAACGGCGACTTGACGACGATCGCGCCAATGTCGCCGCGCTTCACCTCCCGGCACGCCTCGTCCACCACCCGGATGTCGTAGCCGGGCACGGGCTTCGTCGGCGAGCCGTGCTTGACCGGCAGGAGTCCCAAGCCCGCATAGTTCGCGCACATGGGCCAGCCGGATTCCGTCTGCCACCAATGGTCGACGACCGGCACCTTCAACTGGTCCTCGGCCCACTTCACCGTGTCGGGATCGGCGCGCTCGCCCGCGAGGAAGAGCGTGCGGAAGCACGAGAGATCGTATTTGCGGATATGCTCGCCCTTGGGATCGTCGCGCTTGATCGCGCGGAAGGCGGTCGGGGCCGTGAACAGGGCGCGCACCTTGTGCTGGGAGATGAGGCGCCAGTAGGCGCCCGCATCGGGCGTGCCGACAGGCTTACCTTCGTAGAGGATCGCCGTGTTGCCGTGGATGAGCGGCCCGTAGACGATGTAGGAGTGGCCGACGACCCAGCCCACGTCGGACGCCGCCCAGAACACCTCCCCCGGATCGACGCCGTAGATCGCCTTCATCGACCAGTTGAGCGCGACGAGATGCCCGCCATTGTCGCGGACGACACCTTTGGGCTGCCCCGTCGTGCCTGACGTGTAAATCGTGTAGAGCGGATCGGTCGCCGCGACCGGCACGCAGTCGTGGGGCTTCGCCGCCGCCATCACCTCGGCCCAGATCTTGTCCCGTCCGGGCTTGAGCTCGGCCTTGGCCTGGGGGCGCTCGAGGACGATGCAGGCATGCGGCTTGTGCTTCGCCAGCTCGATCGCGCCGTCGAGCAAGGGCTTGTAGGGAACGATGCGCCCCGGCTCGATGCCGCAGGAGGCGGAGACGATCACCTTGGCTTGGGAGTCGTCGATGCGCACCGCCAGCTCGTTCGAGGCGAAGCCGCCGAAGACGACCGAATGGACCGCGCCGAGCCGGGCCGAGGCCAGCATCGCGATCGCCGCCTCCGGCACCATCGGCATGTAGATGATGATGCGGTCGCCCTTCCTCACCCCTTCGGCCGCGAGCGCGCCGGCGAAGCGCGCGACGAGGTCGCGCAGCTCCCGGTAGGTGAATGTCGCGACGGTCCCCGTGACCGGGCTGTCGTAGATGAGCGCTGGCTGCTCGCCGCGCCCGGCATCGACATGGCGGTCGAGGGCGTTATGGCAGGTGTTGACCTCGGCCCCCTTGAACCAGCGGTAGAAGGGCGGGCGCGAGTCGTCGAGCACCTTGTCCCAGCGCTTGGTCCAGTGGATCGCCTCCGCCGCCTCGGCCCAGAATCCTTCGGGGTCGTTGAGCGATCGCCGGTAGAGGTCATCGTAGCGGCTCGACATGGCCGTCCTCGCGTGGGGTGCCGAGGCAAGGGATAGCACGCGCAAACCGCCATTTCAAAAGGCCGCTCTTGGCCGAGCGGACAGGCGCGGACGGGGGACCGCGCGCCTTGCCGCCCCCGGCCCGATGGCCTTAGATACGGGCGAAGGAGCGGACGCAATGACCGACAATCCCTACGAGCGCGATCTCGCGAAACGGCGGGCCAATTATGTCCCCCTCTCCCCGCTGGGCTTCCTCGAGCGCTCGGCCGCGGTGTTCCCGGACCGCACGGCCGTCATCCACGGCGAACGGCGGTACAGCTGGGCCACCGCACGCGAACGATCGACGCGTCTCGCCTCGGCCCTCGCCCGGCACGGCATCGGCAAGGGCGACACGGTCGCGGTCATGGCGCCCAACACGCCCGAACATTTCGAAGCGCATTTCGGCGTGCCCATGGCCGGGGCCGTGCTGAATGCCCTCAACACCCGGCTCGATGCGGCGACCATCGCCTTCATCCTCGATCACGGCGAGGCCAAGGCCCTCATCACCGACACGGAATACGCGCCCGTCATCGAGGCGGCGCTGGCGAAAACCAAAGTGCGCCCGCTCGTCATCGACATCGTCGACGCTCTATCGCCCGGCAAGCGCCTCGGGTCGATCGACTACGAGGCTTTCCTCGCCAAGGGCGATCCGGACTTCGCCTGGCCGCACCCCGAGGATGAGTGGCAGGCGATCGCGCTCAACTACACCTCGGGCACGACGGGGAATCCCAAGGGCGTCGTCTATCACCACCGCGGCGCCTATCTCAACGCGATCGCCCATGTGCTCACCTGGTCCATGCCGCAGCATCCCGTTTATCTCTGGACGCTGCCGATGTTCCATTGCAACGGCTGGTGCTTCCCCTGGACGATCACCGCGCTTGCGGGCACCCATGTGTGCTTGAGGAGGATCGACGCGGCGGCGATTTACGGCGCCATCGCGCAGCACGGTGTCACCCATCTCTGCGGTGCGCCCATCGTGCTCGGCATGATCATCAACGCGAAGGCGGAGGAGCGGAAGCCGCTGCCGCATACGGTCGAGGTGATGACCGCCGCCGCCCCGCCGCCGCCCGCGATCCTCGAATCGATCGAGAAGCGCGGCTTCCGCGTGACCCATGTCTATGGCCTCACCGAGGTCTATGGCCCCGCGACGGTGTGCGCGTGGCATCCCGAATGGGACGGCCGGCCCGCGGAGGAGCGCGCGCAACTCAAGGCGCGCCAAGGCGTGCGCTACCCAGTGATGGAAGGCCTCATGGTGGGCGATCCCAAGACGCTCCGTCCCGTGCCCGCGGACGGCACGACGATGGGCGAGGTCTTCATGCGCGGCAACATCACCATGAAGGGTTACTTGAAGAACAAGGCCGCGACCGAGGACGCCTTCGCCGGCGGCTGGTTCCACACGGGCGATCTCGGCGTGATGCACCCCGACGGCTACATCGAGCTCAAGGACCGCTCGAAGGACATCATCATCTCAGGGGGCGAGAACATCTCGACCATCGAGGTCGAACAAACGCTCTACCGCCACCCGGCGGTGCTCGAGGCCGCCGTCGTCGCGCGTCCGGACGAGAAATGGGGCGAAACTCCCTGCGCCTTCGTGACCCTCAAGGACGGGGCCACGGCCGACGCGGCCGAGCTCATGGCCTTCTGTCGCGACAACATGGCGCACTTCAAGATGCCGAGGACGATCGTCTTCGGCCCGCTGCCGAAGACCTCGACGGGGAAGGTTCAGAAGTTCGTGCTGCGCGAGCGCGCGAAGGCGCTGACAAGCGCATCCTGAACGGGCGACAAAGATTTCCTTGGGCCGCGAAGGCGGCCGATACGGACGCCTGGATCCGACGTCAGTGCGTTCCGCTGAGGCGCGCGATCTCGTCCTTCACGCGGAGCTTCTGCTTCTTGAGCTCGTGGATGGTGATGTCGTCGGGTTTCGGTTGATTTTCCAAGTCGCTGATCTGCTTGTCCAACTCAGCATGCTTGGCCTTCAAGGTCTCGATCCGCGGATCCATCGCTCAGGAGCCCTCCTTTCAGCATGACAGTTCCAACCGCCTCTTAGGATAGCCGGTTGCGAGCCCGGATCAACAGTCGCGCGGCTCGTCTTCAAAATGCAGCGCGAACCGCCGCCTTGGCGCGCTCCGACCCGAGCTCGGTGAACGCCGCGCCGACGAGCGTCGAGAGGTGACCCAAATCCTCCTCTCCCGGCTTGACCCCGCAGGCTTTGAGGTAGACAGCCAGACTTGCGGCCGCGTTGGCGGCGCGGGCCTCGGCGGCGCGCGCGACATCGGGTGCCACCGTGACGGTCGCTTCGAGCATGATCTGCTCGAGCCGCTCGGCGTCGATCTCCTGGCTCAGGATCTGCTTGCGGAGCGCGTCGGGAAGGCCCGTGGGCGTGCCCTCGAATCCGTCCTTGATCCGGCGGCGGATCGTGCGGAGCGCGTTCACCACCTGGCTCTGCCAGGGGTCGGCCACGGTCTTGGCCCGCGCGATCTCGGCGGCCCCGAGCGCGCCGCGACCCGTCGAGCCTGTCCAGCAGCAGAAAAGAAGGATATCGACATCGAGCCCGTGCTTGTCCTGGAGCGCGATGACGGCCGGCGACACGCCCTCGCGGCCATAGATGGCCAGCGTGAAATCCCAGAACGCACTTTTCGGAAAATCCATGGCCCCCTCGCCGATCGCTCCTGCCCGTCGGCGCCCTTTCGCGCCGCGCGGCACCGTGCCCCGGCCGACGGGGCGGGTCAAGCGCGCGTCGCCGGCGCAGCGCACCGGTACAAAACAAAAACGCGTTTTGCTATCGTTCGCGATCGGCGGATGGGGGCTTCGGGTGGCACCGAGCGAAGAGAGCCAGCAGTTCCTGCGCGCGCGATTGGCCGATCTCCGGAGCGCGCATCGCGACCTCGACGACGTGATCGCGCGCTTGAGCGACGAACGCCCCGCGGACCAGCTTCAACTTCAGCGCCTGAAGAAGCGCAAGCTGCGCTTGAAGGACGAGATCGCTCACATCGAAAGCAAGCTCTTGCCCGACATCATCGCCTGAGCGGCGTGATGGTCTCGCGTGAGCGGAGGTGGGTGCTCGGGGCGCCCGGCGGCGTCAGGCGCGGCCGTTCGCCGTCTGCTTGTGGGCGTACATCGCGCGGTCGGCCGCATCGAGGACCGCGTCCGCCGTTTCGCCCGGACCGAAGGTGTAGGTCCCGAACGACACCTGGAGGCGCATGCGCTGGCCCTTCCACTCGAACGGCGTGCGCTCGATGGATGCCGTCAGGGCCTGGGCCTTTTCCTTGGCCGCCGGCTGATCGGAGTGGGCAAGGATGACGCCAAACTCGTCGCCGCCGAGCCGCCCGACGATGTCGGATTCGCGCACGCTCTCCGAGAGCACGCGCGCGACATGCGTCAAGGCCGCATCGCCCGCGGCATGGCCATGAAGATCGTTGATCGTCTTCATGCCGTTGACGTCGAAATAGAGCACGCTCGAACTGACGTTGTAGCGGTTGCCGTAGGACATCACGCGCGAGAGCTCGCGCACGAAGGCGCGGCGGTTCACCACCGGCACCAGCGTGTCCTCATCGGCCAATTGTTCGAGATAGGCGATCCGGCGCTGGGACTGCTGGATCTCGTCGCGCAGGCGCTGCACCTCGGCCATCAGCGACATGATGGCGGTGCGGACCTTGGGGGTGAGCTCGGCTTCCGGAATGTCGAGAACGGTCGCGCTGTCGGCCGCGGCCAATGGTTCGCGATCGGACTTCCGGGCGGCGACCCTGCCGATCGCCCGCGCATATCCCAAAGCTCTGTTGTCGCCGATCTTCATCGACCGTCCGGTAGAAAGAACCATCCCGCGATCACGGGGCCAGCGCGCCCGAGCGCTTGCCTGGACCGCGACAGGCGCATCTTCGCCCAAAACAGGTTAACGAATATTGAAAGCGGCCACCATCAGTCGGGGGTCGGGCGAGCGCGCTCAATCCTTAGCGCGGCCGCCCCGCCAGGGCTGGCCGAACGGCCCCGCAAATCCTTGAAAGAGCTTTTGGACCTGGGCCAGGGCCTGGGGCACGCGGAGCGCGTCCTCGATCCGCCGGGAGAGGAATTGCCAGGTCGCCTCGTGTCCCTCCGACTTGTCCTCGAGCCAATAGAGAAGCGTGGCGCTGTACACCCCGGCCAGGAGACCGCGCTTGGTGTAGAAGTTGAAATCGGTCGCGGTGTCGCCCGCGGCGTACCAGATGGCATCGACCGTCCGGTAGAGGGCGGCCAGCCCCACACCCGCATTGAACGGAATGGCGAGGACCGTGAGCGCCCGGCGGATGGCCTCGCGATCCTTGAGGGCGTGCTCGAGACGCAGCCTGATCGCGAGCGCCACCTTGTCCCGCGTGCGCATGGAAGAGAGGTCCTGGCCCTCGAGGGCCTTGAGCATGCGCTCGTCCGCGAGCCGGCTGTGATGCTCGATCGCATCGAGCACCCCGCCCGGAAACGCCTCGTGCACCATCGCCGGGTCGAGCCCGGCATCCGTCGCCCCCGCCGTGAGCGCGGCGATCGTCCAGCCGTCGAAGGGAACATGGGCGAGCGCCGCCTCGAGTATCCGCTCGCGCATCACCGCGGGGTCGTCGGTCGTCTTGCTGGCAGAGGCGCGCTTCGGCATGGCCACACTCCTCCTCTCGTCTCGCTATTCTACCTCGGCGGCCGCGCTCTCCGGAACGCGGCGGCGCATCTCCTCCGCATAGCCGAGGAGCGACAGGTCCCGCATCCGCTGCGGGTAGAGAATGCCGTCGAGATGGTCGCATTCGTGCTGGACCACGCGGGCGTGGAAGCCCGTGGCCTCCCGCCGGATGGGCTGGCCCTCGAGGTCGACGCCGCTGTAGCGAATCCCGGCATGCCGGGGCACGAGGCCCATGAATCCGGGCACCGACAGGCAAGCTTCCCAGCCGAGCGTCTCCTCCGCCCCTAGGGGTTCGATCACGGGATTGATGAGAACCGTGAGCGGCTGCGCCTCCCCGCCGTCCCGCTCGGCCGGGACGAAGAAAATGACGACCCGGCGGTCGACGTGGATCTGCGGCGCCGCGAGGCCGACGCCGCCCGCATCCTCCATCGTCTCGATCATGTCGGCCACGAGGGCGCGGATCTCCGGCGCCGTGGGGTCCGCGACCTCGCGGGCGCGGCACCTCAGGACCGGGTGGCCCATGCGGGCGATCTTGCGGATGGCCATGGCCCTATGATGGCGTGCGCCGGGCGAAAGGCAACCTGGCCGCCCTTCACAGGCGGCCGCTAGTGTGGTATTAGGCGGCCCCTCTCCCCAAGGGAGACACAGGTGAAGTGCGTCCGCGCCACGGGCCGGGCGAACCGAAGGCAAGGAGTAACGGTCATCGTTCAGGTCATCGTTCGCGACAACAACATCGATCAGGCCCTCCGCGCGCTCAAGAAGAAGATGCAGCGCGAGGGTGTATTCCGGGAAATGAAGCTCCGTCGCCATTTCGAGAAGCCGTCCGAGCGCAAGGCCCGCGAGCGAGCCGAGGCGGTTCGACGCGCGCGCAAGCTGCTGCGCAAACGAATGGAGCGCGAAGGGTACTAAAGTCCCGCCCCCACTGACCGGGGGACATCTCGCGAAAGCCAGAGCGGCGCTCCAGACCCAAGGAGCGCCGTTTTCATTTCGGAGGCCACGATGGACGGAATGACCATGCTACGGGTGCGGCCGGCGACGGCGGAGGATGCCGACGCCATCGCGCGCATCTACAACCAGGGCATCGAGGAGCGGATCGCGACCTACGACACGAACCTGCGAACGGCCGACGAGATCGCCGCGCAGATCCGCGAGAAGAGCCCGCGCTACCCCACCATCGTCGTCGAGCGCGCGGGCACGGTCGTCGCCTGGGCCTGGGCCAAGCCCTACAGCACCCGCGCCTGCTATGCCGGCATCGTCGATCATTCCGTCTACGTCGCGCGCGAAGCGCGCGGCATCGGCGCGGGGACGCTCGCGCTCGACGGACTCATCCGCGCCTGCGTGGACGAGGGCTGCTGGAAGATCACCTCCCGCATCTTCCCCGAGAACACGGCGAGCTTGGCGCTCCACGAGCGCGTCGGATTCCGTGTCGTCGGCACCTATGAGCGCCACGCCAAGGTCGACGGAGTCTGGCGGGATTCGGTGATCGTCGAGAAATTGATCGGTGAGGCGGCGACGGCCGGCGAGAAGCCCTAGGCCAGCGCCTTCAGGATGTCCTCGCACATCTTCTTGGCGTCGCCGAACAGCATCATCGTGTTGTCGCGGTAGAAAAGCGGATTGTCCACGCCGGCATAGCCGGACGCGAGCGAGCGCTTGCAGAAGAGGACCGTGCCCGACTGTTCCGCATCCAGCACCGGCATGCCGTAGATCGGGCTCGAGGTGTCGGTCTTGGCCGCTGGATTGACCACGTCGTTGGCGCCGATCACGAAGGCGACGTCGGTCGAGGCGAAGTCGCGGTTGATATCGTCGAGCTCGAAGACCTCGTCGTAGGGCACCTTGGCTTCGGCAAGCAGCACGTTCATGTGCCCCGGCATCCGGCCCGCGACGGGGTGGATGGCGTAGCGCACCTTGACACTCTGCTTCTTCAGGATGTCGGCCATCTCGCGGAGCGCGTGCTGCGCCTGGGCGACCGCGAAGCCGTAGCCAGGGATGATGATGACCGAGCTCGCGTTCTTCAGGATGAAGGCCGCGTCCTCGGCGCTGCCCGACTTGACCGAGCGATCGGCGCCGCCCGCCGCCGCGATCGTCCCCTCGCCGCCGAAGCCGCCGAGAATCACGCTGAAGAACGAGCGGTTCATCCCGCGGCACATGATGTAGGAGAGGATGGCGCCGGACGAGCCCACGAGCGCGCCGGTCACGATCAGCATGCTGTTGTTGAGCGTGAAGCCGATGCCGCAGGCCGCCCAGCCGGAATAGGAGTTGAGCATGGAGATGACGACCGGCATGTCGGCGCCGCCAATCGGCACGATGATGAGGATGCCGAGCACGAGCGACAGCGCGACGATCGCCCAGAACAGCATGGGCGACTGGGCGATGCAGAAATAGACGATCGCCGCGATGAGGAGCGCGCCCAGGAGCGCGTTCAGCAGATGCTGGCCGGGGAAGACGAGCGGATTGCTCGTGATGAGCGCCTGGAGCTTGCCGAAGGCGATGATCGAGCCGGTGAAGGTGATGGCGCCGATGGCCGTGCCGAGCCCCATCTCGATGAGGCTCTCGGGATGGATGGCGCCGGCCGCGCCGATGCCGTAGGCCTCGGGCGTGTAGAAGGCGGCCGCCGCGACGAACACGGCGGCGAGACCGACGAGGCTGTGGAAGGCCGCGACGAGTTGGGGCAGCGCCGTCATCTGGATCTTGAGCGCGACGCCCGTCCCGATGGCCCCGCCGATGACGATGCCGAGAAGGATGAGGTCGTAGCTCAAGACGCCCGGAGTCAGGAGCGTCGTCGCGACGGCGATCACCATCCCGGCGATGCCGAGCGCGTTGCCGCGCCGCGCCGTCTCCGGCGAGGACAACCCCCGGAGCGCCATGATGAAGCACACCGAGGCCACGAGATAAGCCAGCGCCGCGTAGTTCTCGGTCATGCCGACGTCCCGTCCCGTTCGATCGCGCGCACCGTTCCCGCCCCTACTTCTTCTTCCGGAACATCTGCAGCATGCGCCGCGTCACGATGAAGCCGCCGAAGATGTTGACGGAGGCCAGCACGACGGCGACGAAACCGAAGATTTTCGAGATGTTGAGCTCGGCCGGGCTCGCGGCGATGAGGGCGCCCACGATGATCACGCTCGAGATCGCGTTCGTCACGCTCATGAGCGGGGAGTGCAGCGCCGGGGTCACGTTCCAGACCACGTAATAGCCGACGAAGACCGCCAGCACGAAGACCGTGAAGCCGATGACGAAGGGATCGAGCGCGCCGGCCTCGATCGCGAGCCAGGGAAGGAACCACGCAGGCGCCGAGCCGCCGTCCATCACGCCGTCCCTCCGAAGTTCGGGTGCACGATCCGTCCGTCGCGCGTCAGCACGACCGCCTTGAGGATCTCGTCGTTCCAATCGACCTTGAGCGCGCCCGTCTTGGGATCGACGAGAAGAGCCAGCAGGCTCACGAGATTGCGCGCGTAGAGCGCGCTCGAATCCGTCGCGATGCGGCTCGGCACGTTCGGGTAGCCGATGATGCGCACGCCGTGATGCTCGACGGTCTTCCCCAATTGGGCGAGCGCGCAGTTGCCGCCCGCCTCGACCGCGAGATCGACGATGACCGAGCCCGGCTTCATGTCGCGCACCATGGCCTCGGTCACGAGCACGGGCGCCGGGCGTCCGGGGATGAGGGCCGTCGTGATGACGATGTCCTGCTTCTTCAGATGCTCGTGCAGCACTTCGGCCTGGCGGCGCTTGTAGGCCTCGTCCATCTCGCGCGCATAGCCGCCCTTGGTCTCGGCGTTCTCGGCGGCCGGCACCTCGACGAAGGTGGCGCCGAGACTCTCGACCTGCTCCTTCGCGGCCGCGCGCACGTCGAAGGCGGAGACCACGGCGCCGAGGCGGCGCGCGGTCGCGACGGCCTGGAGGCCCGCGACACCGGCGCCGAGCACGACGACTCGCGCCGGCGCGATCGTGCCGGCCGCCGTCATCATCATGGGGAAGGCCCGCGCGAGCTCGGCAGCGGCGTCGATCACCGCCTTGTAGCCGGCCAGGTTCGACTGCGAGGAGAGAGCGTCCATGGCTTGCGCGCGCGTGATGCGCGGCGTGAGCTCGAGCGCCATCGCGGTGATGCCCGCTTTGGCATAGGAGTCGAGCGCGGCCTTGTCGGCATGGGGCGAGAGCAGCCCCACGAGGATCGCGCCGCGCTTCATGGGGGCGACCTCATCGACGCCGTCGCCGATGAGAGGACGCTGGACCTTGAGCACGATGTCGGCCCCGCTGAGCGCCGAGGCGGCATCGGCCGCGATTGTGGCCCCCGCCTCCTCATAGGCCGAATCGGGATACTGGGCAGAGGCCCCCGCTCCTCGCTCGACCGCGACCTCGACTCCCATGCCCTTCAGCTTCTTGACGCTTTCCGGCGTGGCGGCGACGCGCTTCTCGTCGGCGCGCCGCTCCTTCAGTACGGCAATCCTCATTGACCCGACTTGTCCATTGGTGATCTGGGCGTGGCGTGAGGTCCGATGACGCGCCCCTCAGGGCCGGGGCGGCACCACAATGCCGCCGCAGCGCTCGTTTGCCAAGAGCCCAAGACCCCGAGAGCGCGCCTGCCGATCGGCCGGGCGCTCAAACAGTTTCGAGTCCCACCCGCTTCAGGGCCTTGGCCTGGCGGCGCGCGAGCGCCACCACGTCGAAATCGCGGATGAGCTCATGGAACAGCCTGTACCAATTGATCTCGGCCTTGAGCCTCAGGAACACGGCACCGAGGCCGATCGCGGCCCGGTCCATGAGGACGAACTCGCGCGGCAGCTCGACGCCGCCGACGCGGCGCAGCTCGCGGTGAACGCGCGCCGCGACTTCGGCGCCGTAGATCGTGCTCTCGTGCTCCTGGATGCGACGCGTCTTGTCCTCGAGCAGCGGCGCGTAGACGAACCGCGCCCAGATGTTGAGCACGTCGATCATCTCGCGCCTGAGGTCCTTGAAGCCCCAAATCCGGTAGGCCTCGACGGCCAGCGCCTCGTCGCCCTCGCGGAGCGCCGTGTAAAGATCGATGACGGCGCCGACGAAGGACGGCTTGAAGATCCGGATGCAGCCGAAATCGAGGAGGTTGATCGAGCCGTCCGGGCGCACCGTGTAGTTGCCGAGATGAGGGTCGCCGTGGATGGCACCGTAGAAATAGAACGGCACGTACCAGGCGCGGAAGAGATGGTGCGCGACGCGGTTGCGCTTGGACGCGGGCGCGCGCTCGAGCTCCGCCAGCGGCTGGCCGTCGAGCCAAGTCATCGTCAGGAGACGATCGGTCGAAAGCGAGGGAATCGGCTCCGGCACGTGGACGCCTGCCTCCTCCACAAGCATCAAGCCGTAAAGCGCCATGTGGCGCGCCTCGCGGCGGTAGTCGAGCTCCTCGCGCAGGCGCTCGGACAACTCGGCATGGATCGCCTTTGTCGCGATCGCCTTGTCGTAGCGTTCGTAGAGCGCCAGCACGATTCGGAGCTGGGCGAGATCGGCTTCGACGACCGAGCGCATGTCCGGATATTGGAGCTTCGCGGCGAGAGCGCGCCCGTCGCGGCCGACGGCGCGGTGCACCTGGCCGAGCGAGGCCGCGCGCTCGGCATGGTGCGCGAAGGAGCGGAACCGGCTCTCCCAATCGGGGCCGAGCTCCGTCGCCATCCGTCGCTTGACGAACGACCAGCCCATGCTCGGCGCATTGGCCTGGAGCGTGCCGAGTTCGCGCACATAGTCGGAGGGCAGCGCGTCCGGAATCGTGCTCAGGAGCTGGACGACCTTCATGAGCGGGCCCTTGAGCCCGCCGATGGCCGCGCGGAGCTCGGCCGCGTGCTTGGCTTGGTCGAGTTCGAGGCCGAGATAGCGGGCGCCGGCGAGGCGCGCCGCGAGCCCGCCGACCGCCCCCGTCACTTGCGCGTAGCGGCGCACGCGACGGGTCAGGCGATTGTCATCACGCGGCGGAGCGGGCGACGGCGGGCGGGTGCCTCGCGCGGGCGTGCGGCGGGACGGCTTCGCCATCCTCACGTCATGGCTTCGAGTTCGTCGACGAAGCCGCCGATGACGGCGAGGCCCCGATCCCAGAAGGCCGGGTCCGAGGCATCGAGGCCGAAGGGGGCGAGCAGCTCGCGGTGGCGCAAGGTCCCGCCCGCCTTGAGCATGTCCATGTACTTCTCGACGAAGCGCGGATGGCTCGATTCGTAGACAGCGTAGAGGGAGTTCACCAGGCAATCGCCGAACGCGTAGGCATAGACGTAGAACGGCGTGTGGATGAAGTGCGGGATGTAGGCCCAGTAGGGACGATAGCCCTCGCCGAGACGCACGGCCGGCCCCAGGCATTCGGCCTGGACCTCGAGCCAGACCTGGCCGAGGCGCTCCGGCAGAAGCTCGCCCTCCCGCCGTTCGTCATGCACGCGCCGCTCGAACTCGTAGAGCGCGATCTGGCGGACGACGGTGTTCAGCATGTCCTCGACCTTGCCGGCGAGGAGAATGCGCCGCTTGGCCGGCGCGGCCTCAGCGAGCAGCGCGCGGAAGGTCAGCATTTCGCCGAAGACGCTGGCCGTCTCGGCGAGCGTCAGCGGCGTGTCCGCCATGAGATGGCCTTGCGGTGCCGCGAGCACCTGGTGGATGCCGTGGCCAAGCTCGTGGGCGAGCGTCATCACGTCGCGTGCCCGGCCCTGGTAATTGAGCAGGATGTAGGGGTGCGCGCTCGGCACGGTCGGATGCGAGAAGGCGCCCGACGCCTTGCCCGGCCGCGCGGGCGCATCGATCCAGTTGCGCTCGAAGAAGCGCTCCCCGATCCCGGCGAGATCGGGCGAGAAGCGCCGATAGGCGTCGAGCACGATCGATTCGGCGCGCGCCCAGGGAAAAAGACGGTCGTCATCCTCCGGCAGGGGCGCGTTGCGGTCCCAGTAGTCGAGCGCGTCCACGCCGAACCATCGCGCCTTCAAGCGGTAGTAGCGGTGCGAGAGGCGCGGATAGGCGGCCTTGACCGCCGTCACCAGCGCGTCGACCACCGCATCCTCGACCTGGTTCGAAAGGTTGCGCGAGGAGACAGGCCGCGGATATTTGCGCCAGGAGTCCTCGATCGCCTTGTCCTTGGCCAGCGTGTTCGTGATGTGCGCGAAGAGCCGCACGTTCTGACCGAGCACCTGGCTCAAGGCCTCGGACGCTTTCCGGCGCACGGTGCCATCCCGATCGGACAGGAGATGGAGCACCTCGGCTTCGGTCAGCATGCGCCCGTCGAGCGGGAAGCGGAGAGCCGACAGCGTCTCGTCGAACAGACGCATCCAGGCGTTCCGCCCGGCCACCGACTTTTCGTGCAGCAGCGTCTCGAGCTCTTCCGACAGCTGATGGGGGCGGAAGACGCGCACGTCGCGGAGCCACGGGCGGTAGCGCTCGAGCGCCGGATCGCGGAGCTTCGCCTCGAGCGCCGCGTCATCGATGCGATTGATCTCGAGTCCGAAGAACAGGACATCCGTCCCGATCGTCGTCACGCGCTCCTGCATGGACTGGTAGAAGCGGCCGATCGCCGCGTCCGCCATGTCGCCCGCATGGAGGAGCTGCGCGTAGCTCATGACCCGGCCGAGCGCCTCCTCGATGCGCTCGTAGGCGGCGATCGCCTCGGCCAGCGCCGCGCCGTCGAGCGCGTTCAACCGGCCCTGGTATTGTTCCTTGAAGGCCTTCGCCTGCGCCTCGGCTGAAACGAGAGTGGCCTCGAGAGCCGCCGAATCGGGGCCGCTGTAGAGGTCCCCCAGATTCCACGAGGGCAGGCTCCCCAATTCATCCGTTCCTGCCCCTCGATCGAGTGCAGCCTCACGCATCTTGTCCTCCCCACCAACCCCTGGCGATATAGGCTCAAACGGACCCGGAACCAAGGGTCCGATTGGGGGAGAGGCAGGCCCGAGGGGTAGGCGTAATGGACTACGGCACGTGTCCGAACCTGGTCCGCATGTTCTTCGAGTCCGCCCGCGCGCGGGGCGACCGGCCGTTCCTGTGGGCCAAGCGCGAAGGCCGCTACCAGCCGCACAGCTGGAGCGCCGTGGCGGACGAGGTCCGGCGCCTAGCCCGCGCCTTCCGCGCCATGGGCCTCGAACGCGGCGACCGCGTGTGCCTTCTCTCGGAGAACCGGCCCGAATGGTTAATCGCGGACATGGCCATCATGGCGGCGGGCGGAATCACCGTCCCCGCCTACACCACGAATACGACGGCCGATCACCTTCATATCCTGCAGAACAGCGGCGCCAAGCTGGCCGTCGTCTCGCGCCCTCCCCTGGCCCAGCGCTTCCTGCCGGCCGCGTTGCAGGCCGGCGCGCTCCGCCACGTCGTGACGATCGAGCCCTTGCCGCAGCGGCCGCAGAGCACCGTGCCCATCGCGACCTGGGAGGAGACAATCGCCCGGGGGAGCCAGGCGCCCGACGACATCGACGCGACGGTCGCGGCGCTCACGCGCGGCGACACGGCGTGCATCCTCTACACCTCGGGCACGGGCGGCGTGCCCAAGGGCGTCATGCTCTCGCACGGTGCCATCCTTCACAATTGCGCCGGCGCTTACGACCTTCTCCTCGATCTCGGCCTCGAGGATGAGGTGTTCCTTTCGTTCCTGCCCTTGAGCCACTCCTACGAGCACACCTGCGGCGAGATGTTTCCCATCTCGATCGGCGCGCAGATCTACTACGCCGAAGGGGTCGAGGCGCTCGCTGCCAACATGGCCGAGACGCACCCGACGATCATGACGGCGGTGCCGCGCCTCTACGAGATCATGCGCGCGCGGATCGAGCGCGACATCAGCCGCGCCGGCGGGCTCAAGGAAGCGCTGTTTCGCAAGACCGTGGCACTCGGCCGGCGCCGCTACGATTCGGGCGGACGGCTCGGCCTCCTTGATTCGCTCATGGATTGGGTGCTCGACCATCTCGTGCGGAGCAAGGTGCGCGCGCGCTTCGGCGGACGCCTCAAGGCCTTCGTGTCAGGCGGCGCGCCGCTCAACGTCGAGGTGGGACTTTTCTTCAACGCGCTCGGCGTACGCCTCCTTCAGGGCTACGGCCAGACGGAATCCGCACCGGTCGTCTCGTGCAACCGTCCCCGCAAGGTCAAGATGCACACGGTCGGACCGCCGGTCGTGGGCGTCGAGGTCAAGATCGCGGAGGACGGCGAGATTCTCATCCGCGGCGAGCTCGTGATGCAGGGCTACTGGGGCGACGCGCAGGCGACGGCGGCCACGATCGTCGATGGCTGGCTGCACACGGGCGACATCGGCCGCTTCGATCCCGACGGCTATATCGAGATCACCGACCGGAAGAAGGACATCATCGTCAACTCCGGCGGCGACAACATCGCCCCCCAGCGCATCGAGGGCTTCCTCACCCTCGAGCCCGAGATCGCGCAAGCCATGGTCCACGGCGACCGCCGGCCCCATCTCGTCGCGCTCATCGTGCCCAACAAGGATTTCGCCGAGCGCTGGGCCAAGGGCCGCGGGCAGGCCGCCGACCTTGCCTCTCTCGTCCGCGACAGCGCCTTCATGGGCGCGATCGACGCGGCGATCGAGCGGGTCAACAAGGGCCTCTCCCCGATCGAGCGCGTGCGGCGCGTGATGCTCACGGCCGAGCCCTTCACCGTCGACAACGGCATGATGACGCCGACGCTCAAAATCCGCCGCCACAAGATCCGGGAGCGCTACGGCAAGGATCTCGAAGCGCTCTATTGAAATCGGCGTCGTTGGTCCGCGGCGGCAGATCGCTCGCCGCCTCCGCTCACGCCCCGTGGTACTGGCGGTACCAGGCCACGAATTTGGGGATCCCCTCGTCGATCGTCGTGCGAGGCGCGAAGCCGAGATCGCGTTCGCTCGCTTCGATATCGGCATAAGTCTCGCGCACGTCGCCCGGCTGCATGGGCGCCGATTCGATCGTGGCGGTCTTGCCCGTCGCGGCCTCGATGAGCGCCACGAGCCGCATCAACGGCTCGCTCCGGTGGTTGCCGATGTTGTAGACGCGGTGGGGCGCGGCGCCGGGGCCGCTGTTGCGCCGGGGTGGACGGTCGAGTGCCGCGATCGTGCCCGCGACCGCATCGTCGATGAAGGTGAAGTCGCGTTTCATGTCGCCGGCGTTGAACAGGCGGATGGGCTCGCCCGCGAGGATCGCGCGCGTGAAGATGTAGGCCGCCATGTCCGGCCGGCCCCAGGGCCCGTAGACCGTGAAGTAGCGGAGCCCCGTCATGGGGAGATCGTAGAGGTGGGCGTAGCAGTGGCTCATGAGCTCGTCCGCCTTTTTCGTCGCGGCGTAGAGCGAAATCGGGCGGTCGACGGAATCCGATACGGAAAACGGCAATTTGTCGTTGCCACCGTAGACGGAGGACGAGCTTGCATAGACAAGATGTTGGAATCCCTTGAGACCGCGGCAAAGCTCGAGAACCGCGAAATGGCCTTCGAGATTCGAGCGGACATAGGCCTCGGGATGGGTAAGTGAATACCGAACGCCGGCCTGCGCCGCGAGGTGGATGACACGGTCGATTCGACCGAAGGCGGCCGTCGCATCCTTAAGTGCCGTGCGATCCGCCAGGTCTAAGCGGTTGAAGCTGAATGATCGGTTCGCCGTCAGGCGCGCGAGCCGCGCTTCCTTCAAGCGGACGTCGTAGTAGTCGTTCAGCGAATCGATTCCCAAAACCTCCTCGCCTCGCGCGAGGAGCGATGTGGCGACATGGGAGCCGATGAATCCGGCAACGCCGGTCACGAGAACAGCCACGGTCTCAAGCCTTAACGAATTGGGCCTTAAGTTTTTTTTAACCTTAACGGCGCTGTATAGCCGCTTAACCAAACGTTGTCGCGCTTTCCTTCGCGAGTGTAATATTTTCGGACAGTGGGAGAGGCACAAGCGGGCCGAGTGGGAGGGGCGTCGGGAGCGCCACGGCACGCAAGCCAATCACGGGAAACCCGAGTCATGCCGATGAACCGTCTCTGTGGAGCGGCCGTGCTCGTCACGGTGCTCGCCGCATGCGTGACGCAAAACGGCGACGCGCAGAAGGCCTATGACCGCGGCGACTACGCTGTCGCGGCGCGCAGCTATCAGGATCTCGCGAAACGGGGGGATACGAGCGCCCAGGTGCGCCTCGGCCTCATGTACAAGGACGGACAAGGCGTCGCCAAGGACAATGCCGAGGCCATGCGCTGGTTCCGCGCGGCGGCCGACAAGGGCAATGCCGAAGGACAGGTCAATCTCGCCTATCTCCTCCTCAACGGCAGCCCGTCCGACCAGGCCGAGGCGGTGCGGTGGCTCCGCACGGCGGCCGACAAGGGCAATACCCAGGCCCAGGCGGCGCTCGGCTACATCTACCAGAAGGGCCAGGGTGTCGCGCGCGACGACGCGGAAGCCGTGCGCTGGCTCCGCCTTGCGTCCGAGAACGGCGATCCGACCGGACGGTTCCTCTTGGGCCACGCCTACGAGCAGGGTCGAGGCGTCGAGCGCAGCGAGGCCGAGGCGATGCGCCTTTACCGTCAGGCGGCGGAGCAAGGCCATGAGGTGGCGCAGTACAATCTCGGCGTGATGTATTTCGAGGGCCGCGGGGTCGCCAAGGATCCGGCCGAAGCCGCGCGCTGGTACAGGAAATCCGCGGACCAGGGCTACGGTCTCGCTCTCTACAATCTCGGCGTCATGTACGAGCGCGGCGCGGGCGTGCCGCAGGATCAGGCGCAGGCCTTCCAGTGGTACCACAAGGCCGCCGAGAAGGGCGTCGCGCGCGCGCAATACGTCCTCGCCGTCATGTTCCGCCACGGCGTCGGCGTGCCCAAGAGCGACGAAGAGGCCGTGCTCTGGTTCCGCAAGGCGGCCGACCAGGGCGATGCCGATGCGCAGAACAATCTCGCGAGCATGCTCGCGGGCAACAACGCGACGGCCAAGGACTACGCGGAGGCGCTCCGCCTGTTCAAGCTGGCGGCGGCGCAGAATCATGCCGGCGCGCAGAACAAGCTCGGTCTCATGTACGAGAAAGGGCTCGGCGTCTCGAAGGACTACGGCCAGGCGCTCACTTGGTACCGGAAATCGGCCGACCAGGGCCATCCCGGCGCCCAGAGCAATCTCGGCTATCTCTACGAGAAGGGATTCGGCGTGAAGCGCGATCATGCGAGCGCCGAGAAGTGGTACAAGCTCGCGGCCGATCAGGGCCATGAAGGAGCCAAGCGCGCGCTACAGCGCATGAGCGCCGAGGCCTCGGCGAAAGTGTCGCCCACGAAGGCGCAGCTCGCGAGTGCCGCCAAGGTCGGCAAGTGCGTCGAGGCGCTCGACTACACGCGCGGACAGTGCGGTGCGAGCGGCAGTGGCGCCGTGCCGGTCGCTTGGTCGAGCGAGCAGACAGGCAAGGAGAAATCGGCCATCCAACGCACGGCCGATGCCATCCGCGATCTCTTCATGATGCCCTAGGGCGCGCGCCCGGCCTCGTCCTTCGATTACGCCACGGACGAGGCCGGCGTACCGAACTCATTGAGGTGCGCGGACCGCGATGATGCGGCGCGCATGCGGGCTCCCCTGGGCGAGACCAACCAGGCCGCCCGCCCCGCAGAGACGGCCCACGGGATGCTGCACCGCACATCCCTCCCGCATTGCCAAGCCCCCGTCGAGAGTCCAGATTACCGGTCAGGTGTCGTCCGGACCGGAGGTTCTCCATGGCGCTTGCGGCCGTCTCGCTCGACGACAAGTACGTCGTCGAAGAAGGGCGAGTCTTCCTCAGCGGTGTCCAGGCTCTTGTCCGCCTTCCCATGATGCAGCGCCGGCGCGATGAGCGCGCCGGTCTCAATACCGCCGGGTTCATCTCCGGCTATCGCGGCTCACCCCTCGGCAACTACGACCAGGCGCTCCAAGCCGCGCGCAAATTCATCTCCAAGCAGGCCATCCAGTTCTGGCCGGGCGTGAACGAGGACCTCGCCGCGACCGCGGTGTGGGGCACCCAGCAGATCAATCTCTTCCCCGGCGCCAAGGTCGATGGCGTGTTCTCCATCTGGTACGGCAAGGCCCCCGGCGTCGACCGCACGGGCGATGCGTTCCGCCACGCGAACGCCGCCGGCACCGCGAAGTTCGGCGGCGTGCTGGCGCTCGCGGGCGACGACCATGCGCCCAAATCCTCGACGCTCTCGGTGCAGAGCGAACACACGCTGATGTCCGTCAAGATTCCGATCCTCTACCCGGCGGGCGTGCAGGACTTCCTCGACTACGGCCTCTACGGCTGGGCCATGTCGCGCTATTCGGGCCTGTGGATCGGCTTCAAGGTCGTCTCCGACACGGTCGAGAGTGCCGCCTCCGTCAACGTCGATCCGCACCGCGCGCAGGTGACGCTGCCCCCGGATTTCATCATGCCGCCGGGCGGGCTCAACATCCGCTGGCCGGACCTCTGGTACGAACTCGACGACCGCATCGAGACGCACAAGCTCAAGGCCGCGCAGGCCTTCGTGCGCGCGAATAAGCTCGACCAGGTGGTCATCGACGGGCCGAGGCCGCGCCTCGGCATCGTCTCGGTCGGCAAGTCCTATCTCGACGTGCGCCAGGCTTTCGACGACCTCGGCATCGACGAGCGCATGGCGGCCGAGATGGGCATCCGCCTCTACAAGGTCGCCATGAGCTGGCCGCTCGAGCCCGAGGGGCTCCGCCGCTTCGCGCAAGGCCTCGAGGAGATTCTCGTCGTCGAGGAGAAGCGCGCGGTGCTCGAGCCGCAGGTGAAGGAGATCCTCTATCACATGGCGGCGGCGGTGCGGCCGCGCGTCGTCGGCAAGACGGATGAGACGGGCGCTCCCCTCCTCTCCTCCTGCCGCGAGCTGCAGCCTGGCGCCATCGCGCGCGTGATCGCCGAGCGCCTGAGGCGCTTCGAGGCCATGCCGCGGCTCGATGAGCGCCTGGCCTTCCTCGATGCGGCGGACAAGGCCCTGGCCGCGCTCAACCCGCCCATCGAGCGCACGCCCTATTTCTGCTCGGGCTGCCCGCACAACACCTCGACCCGCGTGCCCGAGGGCAGCCGCGCGCTGTCCGGCATCGGCTGCCACTTCATGGCGCAGTGGATGAACCGGTCGACCGACACCTACACGCATATGGGTGCCGAGGGCGCCAACTGGATCGGCCAGGCGCCGTTCAGCGAGACAGGACACATCTTCCAGAACATCGGTGACGGCACGTACTTCCACTCGGGCATCCTGGCCGTGCGCGCCTGCGTCGCCGCCAACGTCAACATCACCTTCAAGGTGCTTTACAACGACGCGGTCGCGATGACCGGCGGCCAGCACGTCGACGGCCAGCTCACCGTCCCGCAAGTGACGCGCCAGCTCGCCTCCGAAGGCGTCAAGCGCATCGCCGTCGTCACCGACGAGCCCGAGAAATACGGGATCGGCACCGACTTCGCGCCCGGCACGACCGTCCATCACCGCGACACGCTCGACGCGGTGCAGCGCGAGCTCCGCGAATGGAAGGGCGTCTCGGGCCTCGTCTACGACCAGACCTGCGCCGCGGAGAAGCGCCGGCGCCGGAAGCGCGGCACCTTCCCCGATCCCGCGAAGCGCGTGTTCATCAACGAGATGGTCTGCGAAGGCTGCGGCGATTGCAGCACGGCGTCCAACTGCCTCTCCGTCGTGCCGGTCGAGACCGAGTACGGGCGCAAGCGCGCGATCGACCAATCGTCCTGCAACAAGGACTACTCCTGCGTGAAGGGCTTTTGCCCGAGCTTCGTCACGGTCCACGGCGGGCGGTTGAGAAAGCGGAAGACGGCGGAGGGCGGAATCGACGACATCGACCTGCCCGTGCCCGCGCAGCCATCGGTCGCGACCCCTTACGGCATCCTCGTGACCGGCGTCGGCGGCACGGGCGTCGTCACGATCGGCGCGCTCCTGGGCATGGCCGCGCATATGGAGGGCAAGGGCTGCACGGTCCTCGACATCACGGGCCTCGCGCAAAAGGGTGGCGCCGTGCTCAGCCACGTGCGCATCGCGGCGCGGCCCGACGCGATCCACGCCGTGCGCGTGGCCGCAGGCGACGCCGATCTCATTCTCGGCTGCGACCTCGTCGTCGCGGCGGGGAAGGAGGCGCTCTCCAAGTACCGCGCCGGCCGCACGCGCGCCGTCGTCAACAACCACGACACGCCGACCGCCGGCTTCGTGCGCGATCCGAACCTCGTCTTCCCCGGCAAGGGACTCGAGGATGTCATCCGCCGTGCGACGGGGCCCGAGCGCGCCGACTTCATCGACGCGACGACGCTGGCGACCGGGCTTCTCGGCGATTCGATCGCGGCCAATCTGTTCATGCTGGGCTACGCCTACCAGAAGGGACTCATCCCGGTGTCGGGCGCCGCGATCTTGAAGGCGATCGAGCTCAACGCCGTGTCGGTCGAGATGAACCGGCGCGCCTTCCTCTGGGGCCGGCGCGCCGCCATCGAGCCCGAGGCCGTGCGCGCGGCCGCGCGGCCCGCGACCGGCTACATCGAAGAGCGCAAGATCTCGAAGACGCTCGACGAGATCGTCGCGCGCCGTGTCGCTGACCTGACCAGCTATCAGAGCGTCCGGTATGCGGGCCGCTACGAGGCGCTCGTCGCCCGCGTGCGCAAGGCCGAAACGGCCAGGACCAAGGGCATGACCGGGCTCGCCGAAGCCGTCGCGCGCCACGCCTACAAGCTCATGGCCTACAAGGACGAATACGAGGTCGCGCGCCTCTACGCCCTGCCCGATTTCTGGCGCGAGCTCAGCGACACGTTCGAGGGCGGCTACAAGATCCATCTGCACCTGGCGCCGCCGCTCATCGCCGAGCGCGACCCCGTGACGGGACGGCTCGTCAAGAACGAGTACGGGCCCTGGATCCTCACCGCCTTCCGGCTGCTGGCGAAGCTGAAGGGCCTGCGGGGAACGCCTTTCGACATCTTCGGCTACACGGCGGAGCGCCGGACCGAACGGCGCCTCATCGCCGAATACGAGCAGACCATCGAGACGGTCCTCAAGACACTCTCCCACGACAACCACGCGCTCGCGGTCGAGATCGCTTCGCTGCCGGAGCGCATCCGCGGCTTCGGACATGTGAAGGAGCAGGCGCTCGCGGCCACGAAGGCGCGCGAGGCGCAACTCCTCGAGATGTACAAGGCGCCTGCCACGCGCGTGACGGCGGCCGAATAGCGTCGGGCGCGGCAGCGCCTCGCCCGCGCACAACCAACGGAGAGCGACCATGGCGAAGCCCGAAAGTGCGCTCATCTTCGGGGCCGGGCCCGGCCTCGGCGCCGCCGTCGCACGGCGCTGTGCCAAGGACGGCATGCGCGTCGCGCTCGCCACGCGCACCAAGGCCAAGGTCGATGGGATCGCGCGCGCTCTTGGCGGCGAGGCGCGAGCCTATGCCTGCGATGCGACCGATGCGGATGCCGTCGCGCGCGTCTTCGAGGATGCCAGCAAGGCGTTCGGCGTGCCGGACCTCGTCGTCTTCAACGCGGGCGCCTACGCGCCGGGCAGCGTGCTCGAGATCGATCCGGCGGAGTTCGAGCGGTGCTGGAAGAATGGCTGCTTCGGCGGCTTCCTCGTGGGCCAGGCGGCAGGCCGCGCCATGGCCGCGCGCGGGTCCGGCACGATCCTCTTCACCGGGGCCACCGCCTCCTTGCGCGGCAGCGCGCGGTTCTTGAACCTCGCGGTCGGCAAGTTTGGTCTCCGCGCCGTCGCCCAGAGCCTCGCGCGCGACCTCGGCCCCAAGGGCGTCCACGTCGCCCACATCATCATCGATGGCCAGATCAAGGCCGACCGTCCCGGCTACCGCGCCGAGGAGCGCGGGCCCGATGCGGTGATGGATTCGGATGCGATCGCCGAAGTCTACATGGGCCTCCATCGCCAGCACCGCAGCGCCTGGACGCACGAACTCGACTTGCGACCGTGGGTCGAAAAGTTCTGAGCGGCCGGCATCCGTGTCGATCTTCGACGACACCAAGGACTACGAAGACTGGCTCCGCGGCCAATGCGCGGTCGTCGAGAAGGATTTGAGACGGAAGCACGAGAAGATGCGCGCGGACGCGTTCTCGTTCCTCCGTGCCACGTACTATCGCTGGGCGCGGCAGATCGAGGCGGTGTGTCCGGATCTCAAGGACGCGCCCCGCGTGCTCGCGGTCGGCGACGCGCATCTCGAGAATTTCGGCACCTGGCGGGACGGCGAAGGGCGCCTTGTCTGGGGCGTCAACGATTTCGACGAAGGGGCCGTCATGCCCTATCCCTTCGATCTCGTGCGCCTCGCCGCGAGCGCGCGCCTGGCTCCCCACCTTGCCATCGCCAATGGCGCGGCGTGCAAGGCCATCCTCGACGGATACAAGCGCGGCCTCGAGACGCCGCGCCCGATGCTCATCACCGGAGACGAGGCTTGGCTGCCCCGCTCCGAGGAGAAGCCCCGCGATTTCTGGGACAAGATCGATCGCCTGCCCGGGGCGAAGCCGCCCGGCGCGGTGACGGCCGCGCTCAAGCGCACCCTGCCCCAAGGCGCCAGCGCGCTGCGCTTTGCCGCGAGCGTCCGGGGAAGCGGCAGCTTGGGACGCCCCCGCTATGTGGTCGCCGCGGCGTGGCGCGGCGGGCGCGTCGCGCGCGAAGCGAAAGCCCTGGTCGGTTCGGCCTGGGATTGGGCGCATGGAGGCGCCCGGCGCCGCTCGCGATTCCTCGACTTGGCGGAAGGCGCCTACCGGTCGCCCGATCCCCTGTTGGGACTCGCGAACAATTTCATCTACCGTCGCCTTGCCGCTGATTCACACAAGATCGACTTCGACGGGTATGAGAGCGCCGAACAGGAAAAGGACCTGCTCGACGCGATGGGATTTGATCTCGGCTCCATCCACGCGGCCGATGCGCGTGCCGCCAAGGCGGTCCGCCGCGATCTCCGCGCCCGTCCCCGCGAATGGCTGCGCAAGGCCTCGAAAGCCGCCGCCGTTGCGGTCAAGGACGACCACCGGCAATGGGCCGCCTGACGGACCCTACGCGTCGAGCGTGCGGACTTCGACCGGCATCGTCGTGAGCTTCTCGGCGACCCGGCAGCGGCGGCGGATCGGCCACCACTCGTAAAGCAGGATCTCGATCGGCCGCCACATGGCGACCCAGCCCGTGATGAGCAGACCTTCCGCGAGAACATGGCCGAAGGCGCTGTCATCGAAGCTCAGCACGAGTTGGCGCAGGCTGAGACAGGCCAGGAGGAACGCGATCGCGATGAGAAGGGTGAGCCGGCCCTGGCGCAGGAGAAACGTCAGGTCGCGCGACGTCATGCGGAGGCGGTAGGCGAAGTAATTGTGGATGGAGCTCGCGAGATCGCGCGCTGCCTCCATCTCCTCGCGCGGCAAATGGAAGACGAGCTTCAAGGGCGCGTCGATCGGGAACTCGCGCACCGAATCGACGATGTAGGCCTCGGCCTCGCGGTCGAGGTCCTTCTCCGGGAACGGCGCGGGATCGAGCGAGTTGAAGAGCTGGCGCACGCTCGTGAGGCGCATCTCGATGAGCGCCACGCCGCCCTCGCGCCGATAGGCTGTCAGATGTTCGGGCCGGGTCGCCATCGTCGAGGCCTCGCGCCGTGCCGCCTCAGCACCTCGAGCGGCCGGAGGAGTCCATTCTCACCCCGCCGGCGGACGGCCGGAAGCGCCTCTTTTCGGCCTAGTGCTTGTGATCGGGATGGGCGCGCGCGAAGGCGGCCTTCTGCTCGGGCGTCGCTTCCGTCTGGTACTTGGCCTTCCACTCGGCATAGGGCATGCCGTAGATGAGCTCGCGCGCCTTGGCGTCGTCGAGCGCGATACCCCGCTCATCGGCCGCCGCCTTGTACCACTTGGAGAGGCAGTTCCGGCAGAAGCCGGCGAGATTCATGAGATCGATGTTCTGCACCTCCGGCTTCGAGCGAAGATGCTCGACGAGGCGCCGGAACGCCGCGGCCTCGAGTTCGGTGCGCGTCTTGTCGTCCATGGTCTTGTCGCTCATGTCGGGCCTCCCGCCTCTCGTCCCATTGGAAGATGTGGGTTGCGGGCGGGACCGCTGTCAACCCACGTCAGAACCGCTCGATGCGGCGGACCCCGGGGTCCGCCAGGATGGGCGTCAGCACCGTGACGAGGCGCTCGGCCCAGCCGGCGACATCGGTCGCCCTGCGGACGAGATCGTCGCGGAGCTCGATCAGCACGTGCGGCAGCCCCCGCGCGGCGGCGTGGGTCTCCGTCGTGTAGCCGTACTCGTCGCGCCCCGAATAGGGCAGGTTGTCGCCCACGACCACGCCATCGAGACGCTCGAGCGCGGCGATGAGCGGCACCGGGATGCGCGGATCGCGGTTCCACAGGATGCCCACGTGCCAGGGCCGCGCGACACCCTTGTAGACAGGCGTGAAGCTGTGGACCGAGAGGATCGCCGGCACGACGGCTCGCGCGGCAAAACGATCGAGAAGCTGCGCGACCGTGCGGTGGTAGGGATGGAAGCAGGCCTCGGCGCGCGCCTTGGCTTCGCCGGGCGCGATCCCGCGATTGCGAGGGACGACCGTCGTCTCGCTGATGAGCGGGATCGAGGTCGGATCGTCGAGCGCCCGGTTGCAATCGATGACGAGGCGCGAATAGCCCGCGAGCACGAGCGGCGCATCGAGCCGGCGCGCGAGCTCGCGCGCGAGCTGGGCGGCCCCGTTGTCCCAGGCGATGTGGCGCGCGCGATCGGCTTCGTCGAGGCCGAGCCCGTCGAGCGCCCGCGGAATGGCACGGCTCGCGTGGTCGCAGAGGACGAGGACGGGCGCCGAACCCGCCTCGTTCACGAGCTCGAAGGGCGGCGGGTCGTCGGAGCCGAGGAGCGGCACGATCACGGACTCGGCGCGGCGGGTCGTGTCAGGCATGGCGGCGCACTATAGCCAAAACTGGCTTGCCGAACAGTGAAGAGCCTCACACCCGGCGGTCGCGGCCCGTCCAGTAACGATCGCGCAACTCGCGCTTCAGGATCTTGCCGTAGGCGTTCTTCGGCAGCTCGGAGAGGAACTCGACCGATTGCGGCTTCTTGTAGGAGGCCATGCGCGCGCGGCAGTGCTCGATGAGATCTTCCGGCGAGGCGTGGTGCCCCTCGCGAAGAACGACGAGAGCCTTCACCGCCTCGCCCCACTTCTCGTCCGGCACGCCGATGACGGAGACCTCGCGCACGGCGGGGTGCATGAGGACGACCTCTTCCACCTCGCGCGGATAGATGTTGGAGCCGCCGCTGATGATGAGGTCCTTCTTGCGGTCGGTGATGTAGAGATAGCCGTCTTCGTCGAGGTAGCCCACGTCGCCCGTGTGGAGCCAGCCGCCGCGCAAGGTTTCGGCCGTGGCCTCCGGGCGGTTCCAGTAGCCGCGCATGACGAGGTCGCCGCCGACGACGATCTCCCCCATCCGGCCCGGCGGCAGCGGCCGGTCGTCATCGTCGACCACGCGCACGCGCACGGCCGGCGGCGCGCGGCCCGCCGAAGCGAGACGCTTCAGCTTCACGGGATCGTCGCCCGTCTCATGCTCGGCTTTGGGCAGGGTCGTGATGGTCATGGGTGCTTCCGCCTGCCCGAAGATCTGGACGAAGACGTTGCCGAAGGCGGCCATCGCCTCTTTCAGCTGCTCGACATACATGGGCCCGCCGCCATAGACGATGTTCTTCAAGCTCGAGAGGTCGAAGCGTGCCCTCTCTGGGCTCTTGGTCAGCAGGTTGATCATGGTCGGCGCCATGAAGCTCGAGGTCACACGGTAGGCATCGATGGCCTCGAAAATCCTGGCGGGCTCGAAGTGGCGCGTGAGCGGGAAACAATTGGCCGCCCCCACCGCGAGATGCGGATACATGGTGCTGCACGAGCCGTGGGAGATGGGCGCCGCATGGAACATCACGTCCGAGGGCGCCACGTCGGGCAACACGGCCGTGAGGAACTGCTCGGTCATGGTGACGAGGTTGCGGTGCGTCTCCATGGCCCCCTTGGGCTTCCCCGTCGTGCCCGAGGTGTAGAAGAGCCAGGCAGTTGAATCGGGCTCGATCGCGGGATCGGGCGGCGTCGCAGGCTGGCCGTCGAGCAGGCTTTCGTAGGGCGTGTCGCCGGCAGCATCCGCGCCGACCGCGATCCAGTGCTTGACCATGCTCAAGCGCGGGCGCACACCGGCCAGGTGCTCGCGGAACTCCTCGCCGTAGACCACGAAGCGCGCGCCCGAATCCTCGACCATGAAGGCGTGTTCGTCCGGGTGGAGGCGCAAATTCATGGGTACCGCGACGAGGCCGGCCGAGATCGCAGCGAGATAGATCTCGAGCCCCTCGAAGCGATTGTTCATGAGGATCGCGACCCGGTCGCCCGGCGCACCGCGCGCAAGAAGCGCCCAAGCAATTGCGCTGATCCGCGCGACACCCTCTCGGTATGTGATGCGCCGCTCGGGCAGGAGCCAGAGCGTGTTGTCCGGCTCGCGGGATGCGGTGCGGAAGAGAAATTGGGACGCGCGCATCGCCGGCTTGACGATCGGCTAGGGCTTGGGCGGGGCCGAGGGAAACACGGGCTTCCGTTTCTCGTTGAAGGCCCGGAGTCCCTCCTTCGCGTCGGGCTCGAAGAAGTTGAGCCCCTCATAGGCGACCGAGAGGTCGAAGATCGGTCCCGCCTGGCGCAGCCAGTGGTTCAAGCAGCGCTTCGTCCAGCGGATCGCGCGCTGCGGCAGGAGCGCCAATTTGTCCGCCATGGCGAGCGCGGTTTCCATGAGCTTCTCGCGCGGGACGCACATGGAGACGAGCCCGATCCGGTCCGCCTCCTTGCCGTCGAGGAGGTCGGCCGTCAGGAGATAGAGCTTGGCCTTGGGCATGCCGCAGTAGAGCGGCCACAGGAGAAGCGCGTGGTCACCCGAGGCGACGCCGATCTTCGAATGCGCGTCCGTGATCTTCGCATCCTCGGCGATGATGCTGATGTCGGCGGAGAGCGCGACCGCGAGGCCCGCGCCGGCGGCGGGGCCATTGATCGCCGAGATGATCGGCTTGTCGAGATTGATCATGTTGTAGACGATGGCCGCCGCCTCCTCGCCCTGCTCGATGATCTTCGTCGGATCGTCGAGCTTCTCCATCTCCTCCTTGAGGTCGCCGCCCGCGGAGAAGGCGCGGCCCGCGCCCGTGACGACCGCGACCCGCACCTCCGGATCGTGCTTCACGGTCAACCACACCTGGCTGAACTCGTGGTGCATCACGGCCGTCGCGGCGTTGAGCTTGTCCGGCCGGTTGATCGTGATGAGCAGGACGCCGTTCGGCCGGCGCTCGAACAGGAGAAACTGGTAGTCCTCGTAGGCCATCACGGCGTGTTTCATGGCTTCGTCCCTCGGGTTCAGTTGATCACGCCTGCGGCGTGAAGCTCGTCGGTGAGAACGCGGAGCGAGCGTTCGAGACGCCCAATGAGATCGTCGACCTCGGCCTCCGTGATGATGAGCGGCGGCGTGATCATGGACCACTCGCCGTACTTGCCGCGGCTCTGCCGCCGCGCGTAGAGGATAAGGCCGTTCTCGAGCCCGATGAGGCGCAAGCGGTCCGAGACGTAGCGCTCGGCCGGGAACATCCTCTTCGTCGCCTTGTCGGCCACAAGCTCGATCGCGAGCAACATGCCCATGCCGCGTACGTCGCCCACGATGGGCGAGCGGTCCCTGAGCTCCTCGAGCTTACGCCTGAGATAGGCGCCCGTCGTCACCGCCTTGCCCATGAGGTCGAGGCGCAGCGTCTCCTCGATCACGGCCAGCGCGCCGGCGCAGCACACGGGATTGGCGTTGTAGGTGTGGGACGGATTGAAGCCCGTGAGTTCCGACAGCTCATCGACCATGGCGGCGGGCGCCAGCACCGCGCCGAGCGGCACGTAGCCGGCACCGATACCCTTGGCGAGCACGACGATGTCGGGCTTCGCGTCCGGCCAGTGGTGCGAGCCGAGGAATGTGCCGAGACGCACGGCCGTCATCACCTCGTCGAAGACGAGATAGACGCCATTCTCGCGGCAGATACGGCGGATCTCGCGGAAATAGGCGGGAGGCGGCACGACCGCCCCCGTCGCGACACCCCCGACCGGCTCGAGGATGAACGCCAGCACGTTCTCGGGGCCAAGGCGCAGGATGGCCTCCTCGAGCGCCTTCGCCGTCGCCATCGCGCTCGCCTCGGGCGTGGTGCCCTGGGGCAGCCGGTAACACAAGGGCGCCGGGATCTTGGTCGAGAAGGTGACCATGTCGCGGTAGACAGGCTCCAGATCCTCATCGCCCGTAAGCGCGATCGTGCCGAGCGTGTTGCCGTGGAAGGACGGCATGAGCGAAATGACCTTGGTCTTCTTCGTCTGTCCCTTGGCGTAGGCGTATTGGCGGAGGAACTTGATCGCCATGTCGTTGGCTTCGGAGCCGCCGGAGAAGAAGAGGCAGCGCTCGAAGCCGGGACCGGCAAGGGACGCGACCTTCTCCGACAGCGCGACGTTGGGAAGATGGCGCGCGTAGCGCACATAGGTGAACGTCATGCGCTTGGCCTGCTCGGCCATCGCGTCCGCGACGCGCGCATTGGCTTGGCCGAGGTTGCTCACCACCGCGCCCGCGATCACGTCGATGTAGCGGTTGCCCTTGTCGTCCCAGAGATAGATGCCCTCGCCGCGAACGATCGTGGGGAAATGGGTCATGTACTGGCGCGGATAGAAGACGTCTTGCGGACCGCCGCGCGCCGGCCGGCGCAACAATCCCGTCCCCTGATCGATTTCGATCGTTGTCGACATGGATGACCCTATCGCCGCTTGCTTCGCGCGAGAGCCGCGATGCAGAGAATTTCGAACATGAGGTTCGCCGCGTTGATCGCCGTGTGGCCGGCGGGATCGAGAGGTGGGGAGACTTCGCACACGTCGCCGCCGACGACGTCAAGCCCCGCGAGGCCGCGGATCACCACTTGCGCGTCGCGCATCGAGAGGCCGCCCGGCTCGGGCGCGCCCGTCCCCGGACAATGCACGGGATCGAGGCCATCGACGTCGAAGGTCACATAGACGGGGGCGTCGCCGACGATGCGCCGCACCTCGGCCACGACGCGCTCCCGCCCCAACGATTCGAACTCGTCCATGCCGATGATGCGCACGCCCTGCGCCTTCGCCCAGACGAGATCGTCCTCGGCGAAGAGCGTGCCGCGGATGCCGATCTGCACGAGCTTCTTCGGATCGGCCAATCCTTCCTCGATGAGGCGCCGGAACGGCGTCGCGTTGTTGACCTTCTGGCCGTAGAGCGTGTCCCAGGTGTCGCTGTGCGCGTCGAAATGCACCATGGCGAAGGGACGGCTCTTGGAGCCGATGGCGCGAACGACCGGCAGCGGCACGGTATGGTCGCCACCCGCCGCGATCGGCACGACGCCCTTGGCATGGAGATCGCGGAAGAACGCCTCCGCCATCTCGATGCTTGCCAGCGCGTCGAGCGGATTGATGGGCGTGTCGCCGACATCGGCGATCCGGCACAGCTTGAAAGGGGCGACGCCCGTGGCCCCGTTCACTTGGCGGATGAGGCGCGACATCTCGCGAATCTGCGCGGGCCCGTGCCGCGCCCCGGCCCGGTTAGTCGAGCCGAGATCGAAGGGCACGCCGACGAGCGCGATGTCGAGGCCCGCGGCATCCTTCGCCACCGGCGCGCGCATGAAGCTCGCGCGCTCGGCAAAGCGCGGGGTCACGAAGGAATCGATGGGTCGGGTGCTGTCGACGGTCATGGCTCGATCCTCGCTGAAGACATCCGTATTATCGACCAACGTCACTCCGCCGCGGCGAGCGCGGCGCGCTCATCGGCGGGCAAGTGGCTCAAGGCCTGGGCCACGAAGTCGTGGCCGATCGCACTCCCCCACGCGCCGGTCAACGCGCGCGTCACCGGACCCGGCACAGCGCGGCTCAGCGTCCGGCCATTGATGCTCCGGACCGGCAGCAGACAGTAGCTCGTGCCGGTGATGAAGGCTTCCTCGGCGTTGGCGATATCGAACAGCGAGAGGCGGGCGGAACGGCACGGAAGGCCGAGCGAGGCGGCCAATTCCATCACGGTTCGGCGCGAGATGCCGTGAAGCACCGCCCCGTCATCCGCCGTCAGCACGGTTCCGCCGACGACCGCGAAGAAGTTGGCGCCCGTGCTCTCCGAGACATAGCCCTCGGTATCGAGGAGGAGTGCATAGGCCGACGGGTCGATCGCCGCGACCTCCTGCTCCGCGAGGTTCTGCGTCATGCGGCTCGCGGTCTTCATGCGGGGATCGAGCGCCTCAACCGGAACCGCGCGCACGCTCGGCACGATCATCGGGATGCCGAGCCTGTAGGCCTTGGCGAAGCTCGCGAAGGGAAGCCGGTCGGTCGTGACGACGACCGTCGGTCCGCCCACGCCTGCCCCGCCCACGCGCTTCACCGCGCCGCGCGTGACAAACTGCCGGACCCAGAGATCGTCGTTGGGCGCGATGAGGGCGAGGTTGCGCTCGACGACCTCGAGCGTGATGCGCTCGAGCGCATCCATCGAGAGGCCGGGATCGATGCGCGCGTAAGCGAGCGATTGCCACAGACGCTCGAGATGGTCGCGGAATTTGTAAGGACGATGGCGCACGGTCCGCGCAGTGTCGAAAACCGTATCGGCGAAGCGGAAGCCGCGATCGAAGATCGAGATGCCGGCCTGCGCCTCCGCCACGAAGGCGCCGTTCACATAAGCCACCGGTTCGTTCAATCGCGCCTCCCCCGAACACATCGCGCATGGCCGCGGACGCCTGCCCGTTCGCAGGTTCCTCCGTCAATAAGAGCACTCCACGGTGCCGCCAGCAATGTGATCCCGCATGGATGGTAACGCAGGACGATCGTCCGATTCCCGGCATGCGGATCACGGTGCAATGCCAGGTGGCTTCCCTGGCCGCGCGCGAAGACAGGCTCGCCCGACGTGGGGATTGCCCAGTCATACTTGCCGGTTGTGCTCTGCGGCCGCGGGCGTGATAGTCGAATGCGCGCGGTTCCACTCGTTGAGGTGCATGAAGAGCGTTCACATGCCGACCCTTCCCTCCCACATGCGCGCGATCGTGACGACCGGCCATGGCGGGCTCGATCGGCTCGTCTACCGCGAGGACGTGCCGGTGCCGGTGGCCGGCCCGGGCCAGGTCCTCATCGAGGTGGGGGCTTGCGGCCTCAATAACACCGACCTCAATACCCGCACCGGCTGGTACGCCTCGACGGTCAAGAGCGGCATGACCGAGGAAATCGGCACGCGCGGCGTCGCTTCCGAGACCCTGGCGGCCTGGAGCGGCGCGCCCGTCAAGTTCCCGATCATCCAGGGCGCGGACGCGGTCGGCCGGATCGTCGCGGTCGGCCCGGGCGCCTCGCATCTTCGCATCGGCGAGCGGGTCATGGTCGATCCCTGCGTGCGCGATCCGAAGCGCCCGGCCCGCGCGCGCAGCACGGCCTATATCGGCAGCGAGATCGGCGGCGGCTACGCGGAATACGCCGCCGTTCCCGCGTCCAACGCCTTTCGCGTGGTGAGCAGCCTCAGCGACGCCGAGCTCGCCACCTTCGCCTGCTCCTACTCGACCGCGGAGGAGATGCTGACGCGCGTCCGGCTCGAGGCGGGCGAAACCATCCTCGTTACAGGCGCCTCGGGCGGTGTCGGCTCAGCGCACCTTCAGCTCGCGAAGCTGCGCGGCGCGCGGATCATCGCGGTCGCGGGAGCCGCGAAGGAAGCACGCATCCGTACTCTCGGCGCTGATCACGTCATCCCGCGCGAGCGGCGCGACCTCGCCGCCGCAGTGCGAGAGCTAGTCGGGTCCGAAGGCGTCGACGTCGTGGCGGACGTGGTCGGGGGCGAGCAGTTCATCGACATGCTGCGCGTCTTGCGCCGCGGCGGGCGATACGTGAGTGCGGGCGCCATCGCCGGCCCGGTGCCGTCGATCGACCTCCGCGACCTCATCTACAAGGACCTCGAGATGCACGGCGTCGCCAACCCGGAGGAGGAGACCTTCCGACGGCTCGTCCGGCTGATCGAGGCGGGCGACATCAAGCCGCTTCTCGAACGCACCTATCCGCTCGAGAGACTTCGCGAGGCGCAGGCGGACTTCATGAAGAAGGCCCATGTGGGCAATCTGGTCATCGCCATCAGGGCGAGCTGAGGTCGGACGAATTCCTCCGCTCTACGCCGACGGTCATCGCCGAAGGTTTGTCTCGATCCAGTCGGCGAAGGTCGTCATGAATTGCCCGAGAAACTTGCGCGTGCCGTCGTTCGAGATCTGCCCCTTCTCGTCGAAGAGCTTGTCGGCGCCGCCGATGTAGGCTTCCGGCTGCTGCAGGATCGGCACGTTGAGGAAGACGAGCGATTGGCGGAGGTGGTGGTTGGCGCCGAACCCGCCGATGGCTCCCGGTGAGACCGAGACGATCGCCCCCGGCTTGCCGTTCCAGACGCTTTTGCCATAGGGCCGCGAGGCGACGTCGAGCGCGTTCTTCAACGCCGCGGGTACCGAGCGGTTGTATTCCGGGGTGACGAACAGGACCGCATCGGCCGCTTTCACGCGCTCGCGGAAGGCGGTCCAGGGCGCCGGCGGCGTTTCGTCCAGATCCTGGTTGTAGAGAGGGAGCTGGCCGATCTCGAGGACGCCGAGCTTCAGCGATGGCGGCGCCAAACCGATGAGCGCATTGGCCATCTTGCGATTGATCGAATCCTTCCGAAGGCTTCCAACCAAGACAGCGACATCGCGGACGGTGGCCATGGCAGATCTCCTCTATTGGGCGCGTGGTTCGACGGAAGGCCGGCCGCCCGGGACAGCTGGGCGTCACAGCTGGGCGTCGCGGCGGGAACGCCTTGGCCCGTCATCTAGTCTGCCGGTGGCCGCGCGCAAGGGACCCCTCCCGGCTGGCATTCGCGCCGCGGTCGCGTACAATCGGCCGTCGCGAGAGAGGAAAGCCCATGCACAGTTTTCCCACCTCCGAGGTGACGAAGTTCAAGGTCTTCCCCCGCGCCCATGAGGTGCAGCCCCGGCGCGAGCCCCGGCGCTCGCCCGCTGTCGGCCCCGAGGACGTGCCCGAGAATCTCAAGAGCGTGCCGGGCTCGCCCCGCGACAAGGCGCAGGAAAATTTTTTCGGGCGCCACTTCCCCGAGCCCAATTTCAAGATGGGACGGCTGACCGAGACCTACCACAAGGTGGTCGAGGCAGCGCCGGGGAAGGTGGGCGAGACCTATCGCATCCTCGTCGAGAAATACGGCGATCTCATCCCGCGCGTGAACGCGGCGGCCTACGGCTATCACGAGCTGCCCGCCGCGCCCGCGATCGATCCCTCGCCCGACTTGACGGACGCGATCCGCGCGACAGCGCTCGAGGCCGGCGTCGACCTCGTCGGTTTCACGCGCTTCGACCGCAAATACGTGACCGCCGAGACGAAGGAGATGGCGCAGTTCCGGAACGTCATCGTTCTCTGCCGCGCCTTCGATTGGGAGACGACCCATCGCGTGCCGAGCGTCGACTGGGACGTCCATTCCTACGACACGAGTCTCGCGCTCAGTCTCGCCGCGCTCGAGCTCGCCGGCTTCATCCGCTCGAAGGGCTACGGCGTGCAATTCATCGCGGGCACCGGCCTGCCCGGCGAGAAGATGATCGCACCCATCCTGCCCTACGCGATCGAGGCAGGGCTCGGGCAGATGGGGGCGAACGGCACGATGCTCACGCCCGAATTCGGCAGTCGCGTGCGGGTCATGGGACTTTCGACCGATGCGCCCGTGACGCACGGCAAGCCCGTCGATCTCGGCGTCAACATCCTTTGCGAGAAATGCCAGGTCTGCGTCAACCGCTGCCCGGGGCGGGCGCTCTCGAAGATCAAGGTCAATTGGCACGGCGTGACGAAATACAAGGTCGTCGCGGACCGGTGCCTGCCGATCCTGCGTTTCGCCGAGTGCAACATTTGCACCAAGGTCTGTCCGGTCCATCACTATGGGCTCAAGGCCGTGCTCGATCACTACCGCACGACGGATGGCGAGATTCTCGGCAAGGGCACGTCCGATCTCGAGACCTACGCCCTCTTCGAGAAGGGCGAGTTCGGACCGGGCGCGCTGCCGCGTTTCGAGGTCAAGGAAGGCGGCAAAGGCCTCATGCGTATGGCGAAGGAACTCGACCTCGCCTAGCTCAACGGTCGCGAGGCAGCCTCGATGAGCCCTGCGGTACCGGCATGGCTCCATGCGGGGCCCCGGTGCGGACCGCGCGCCGGTGGCCTTGAGCGCCGCCGCCTAGTATAAGCCCCGCCATGACCGATGCCGCCCTCGCGACGCAACGCGCCGTCCGCGTCGCCCTTCTCCTTCTCGTGCTCAGCACCCTCTCGGTCGGCATCTCCGGCACCTTCGTGCGCCTGTCCGAGACCGGGCCGACAGCGACGGCGTTCTGGCGCATGGCCCTCGCGATTCCGGCGATGGGCGTCCTCATGGCGCTCGAAGGGCGGCGCACAGGCACGGCGCCCGTGCGCCCGAGTGCTGGATGGGACTACTTCCTCCTGGCCGCGGCGGGCGTCGTCTTCGGCTACGAGATGGGCGTCTGGCACATCGGCCTCATGATGACCTCGGTCGCCAACGCGACGTTGCTCAGCAATTGCTCGCCGATCCTCGTGGCCCTCGGCACCTGGCTCGTCCTCCGCCAGCCGCTCTCGCGCACCTTTCTTCTCGGCATGACGATCGCGCTCAGCGGAGCGGGAATCCTCATGGGCGAGGACTTCAGTTTGAGCCTCAACCAAGTCTACGGCGATGCGCTGGCCGTCGTGGCGGCGATGCTCTGGGGGCTCTACATCCTCATCGTCGCGCGGCTGCGCGTCCGCTTCGGCGCACCCGTCATCATGCTCTGGACCTGCGTTTTCGCCTCGCTCGCTCTCCTGCCGTTTCCCTTCATCCTCGACGAGACGTTTCTTCCCTCGAGCCTCGCGGGATGGGCCATCGTTCTCTCCCTTGCCCTCGTCTGCCAGGCCGCGGGCCAGACCTTGCTGACGGCCGCGCTCGCGCACCTGCCGGCGACTTTCTCCTCGGTCGCCTTCCTCATGGTGCCGTTCAACGCGGCGCTCATCGCCTGGCTCGTGCTGGGCGAACCGGTGCGCCCGCTCCAGGCCTTGGGCGCGGTCGTCGTCCTTGCCGGCGTCGTGCTGGCCCGGCGCGGCACGCGATGACGGTCACGGTCGAACGCGGCGCGCGCAGCAGCGTCGAGCGCCTGGCCTTCGCTCTCCTCGTGGCCGCAGGCATCGGCATCGGCTTCTCCGGCATCCTCGTGCGTCTCAGCGAGGTCGGGCCGACAGCCTCGGCCTTCTGGCGCATGATCGTGTCGCTGCCGCCGCTCGCGCTTTGGCTCGCGCGCGAACGCGCCCGGGGCGAGGGACCGCGCCATTCCCTCCGCGACCGCTTCGCCCTGCCCCTCGCTGGCGTTCTCTACGCCGCGGAGCTCGTCATCTGGCACTGGTCTCTCGGCTTCACCTCGGTCGCGAACGCGACCGTCATCGCCAATGTCTATCCCGTCTTCGTCACGCTCGGCGCATGGCTCTTCTTCCGCGAACGGGTGAGCGCGCGCTTCCTCATCGGCCTCGGCGTCGCGATCGCGGGCATGGTCGTGCTGCTCGGCGACAAGCTGCGGCTCGGCACGGGCGGTCTCACGGGCGAGGCGCTCTGCGTCGTGACCTCGGTGTTCTACGGCGGCTATATCCTGGTCGTCGCGCGGCTGCGCCGCGGGCATTCGGCGGCAACGGTGATGACATGGAGTGCCGCCGTTGCCTCGCTTCTGCTGCTGCCGATGGCGCTGGCCGCCGGCGAGCGCATCACGCCGCCCGACGCTTCGGGCTGGATCGCGCTTCTCCTTCTTGGCCTCATTTGCCAAGCGGGCTCGCAGGGCGCCATCGCCTATGCGCTCGCCCATCTGCCGGCCTCGCTCTCGGCCCTCACGCTCCTCATCCAGCCGCTCACCGCTTCCGTGATGGCGTGGCTCATCCTCGATGAGCCCATCGGCGCCTTCCAGTTCGCGGGCGGCGCCATTCTCCTTCTCGGCATCTTCATCGCGCAGCGGAGCGCGAGGCCGTCATGAACCGCGCGCGGGCATGGATCGTCTGGGCACCCTCGGCGCTGTTCTTCGGCTACGCCTTCTTCCTCCGGGTCTCGCCCTCGGTCATGGCCGGCGACCTCATGCGCGAGTTCGCCGTCGGCGGAGCGCTTCTCGGCAATCTGGCCGCCTTCTATTTCTATGCCTACGCCTCCATCCAGATTCCCGTGGGCGTGCTCGTCGACAATTTCGGGCCGCGCCGCATCATCACCGCGGCCGCCCTGGTGACAGCGATCGGCAGCCTCGCCTTCGCGACAGCCGAGAGTCTCGAGGCCGCTTACGCCGGGCGCCTCCTTATCGGCATCGGCGCCGGGTTCAGCTGGGTGGCGGGCCTCTCCGTCGTCGCGCGCTGGTTTCCACCGCGCCGGTTCGCCTTCGTCAGCGCCGCGAGCAACCTCGTGGGCATGCTCGGCGCGGCCGCGGCGCAGGCGCCACTCGCCGCCATCGTGGACACGGCCGGCTGGCGCCCGCCCATGATGGGCGCGGCGCTCTTCGGCATCGCCCTTTCGGTGGCCGCCTGGCTCCTCGTCCGCGACCGGCCCCGACCCGCCGATGGCGCCGCCAGCGCGCCCGCGCGGAAAGCCTTCCTCCACGGTCTCAAGCTCGCCGCATCCAACGGCCAGACCTGGCTCATCGCGATTTACTGCGGCGCGGTGATCGCGCCCTTCCTCGGCCTTTCCTCGCTCTGGGGCGTCCCCTACCTCATGCATGCGCACGGCTTCGAACGCCCCCGCGCCGCGCTCTTCATGTCGGCCATGATCGCGGGCATGGCGGCGGGCGGCCTTCTCTTCGGCTGGATCTCGGACCGCATCGGACGGCGGAAGCCGCTGATGTTCGTCGCCATCATCGGCCAGGCCGCCTCGATCCTCGTCACGTTCTACTGGCAGCCGGTGACGGCCGGGTGGATGTTCCTCCCCATCGGGGCCATCGGCTTCTTCGCCTCGGGCCTCATCATCGGATTCGCGACGGCGCGCGACGCGAATTCCCCCGAATCCACCGGGGCCGCGACGGGCATGGTCAACATGGCGGTGATCGGCGGCGGCGCCTTGATCCAGCCGCTCATCGGGCTCATGCTCGACAGCCATTGGGACGGCGGCACGGCAGGCGGCACGCGCGTGTATTCGATGGACACCTACGAGACGGCATTCCTCACGCTCTTCGGCTCGCTGGCCGTCGCCTTCCTCGCGGCCCTCCTCGTGCGCGAGACCTGGTGCGGCGAGGCGCCGCGTTCGATCGCGACCCGGTGAGCCATGCCACGCTTCGCAGCCAACCTGTCCTATCTCTTCGCCGAGCGGCCGCTGCTTGACCGCTTCGCCGCGGCGGCGGCGGCCGGGTTCAAGGCGGTCGAAGTCCAATTCCCCTATGTCGAGCCCAAGGAGGCGGTCGCCGAACGCCTTGCGGCCACCGGTCTCAAGATGGTTCTCCAGAACGTGCCGCCGGGCCGCGAGGGGGACCGCGGCCTGGCCTGCCTGCCGGACCGGCGCCAGGAGTTTCTCGCGACGATCGAACATGCTCTCGACTATGCCGTCGCGCTCAAGACGCCGCGCCTTCACTGCATGGCCGGCACCGTTCCCGCGGGCGCCGATCCGTTCCATCTGCGGCGGACCTATGTCGAGAACATCCGCCTCGCGGCCAAGCTCGCCGGCAGGGTCGGCGTCACGATCAACATCGAGCCGCTCAACACGCGGGACAATCCGGGCTACTTCCTGACCCATTCCCATCAGGCGGCGGCCCTGCTCGACGAGATCGGCGCTGCCAACGTCGCGCTTCAGTACGACGTCTATCACATGCAGATCATGGAGGGCGATCTCGTGCCGACGATCAAGCGCCTCCTGCCGCGGATCGGCCATATCCAGATCGCCGACACGCCCGGACGGCACGAGCCGGGCACGGGCGAGATCAACTATCCCTTCGTCCTCTCGCAGATTGACGCGATGGGTTACGACGGGTGGGTCGGCTGCGAGTATCGCCCGAAGACGACGACGGAGGAGAGCCTGCGATGGCTTGCGCCGTGGTTGAAGCGCGCGTGATCGCGCTTCCCATTTCGGCGCGGCACTTCTAACAATATCCGCCGACGATTCGACACACGACCACTGGACGTTCGCCGCCATGATTCCCGACGACAAACTTTTCGACCCGAAACTCTACCGCGCCGTTCAGAAGCCCCTTCTCGAGGCCGAGACCCTGCCGCGCTGGTGCTACACCTCGGAGGCCTTCCACGCGCGCGAGGTCGAGCGCCTGTTCCTCAGGATGTGGTGCTTCGTCGGCCGCCTCGACGAGCTGCCCCATGCGGGCGACTACATGACGATCGACCTTCCCGGAGGGCCGGTGCTCATCATGCGCGGGCGGGACGGAATCGTGCGCGCCTTCGCCAACACGTGCCGTCATCGCGGCGTCAAGCTGATCGACGGGCGCGGGAATTGCCGCGCGGGCGTCGTCTGCCCCTACCACAGCTGGACCTACGGCCTCGACGGGCGGCTGGCGGGCGCCCCCGACATGGCGAAGACCGTGGGCTTCGACAAGACGCGCTACGGCCTCGAGCCCATCCGGCTCGATCATTGGGCGGGATTCATGTTCGTCAACTTCGCGGCGGACGGCCCCACGCTGTTGGAACAGCTCGGCGACCTGCCGGAGCAACTCGGCTCCTACCGGCCCGAGGACATGGTGTGCGTCAAGCGCCTCGACTTCGAGGTCAAGTGCAACTGGAAGTTCCTTCTCGAGAATGCGCTCGAGTCCTATCACACGGCGACCGTGCACCGCACGACGCTCGGCGAACAATGGGCGGAGGACGTCGAGACGAAAGGCGACTGGCGCGCCATCTTCCTGCCAGGCGAGAAAAGCGTCTCGGTCCTGCCCGGCGAGATGCCGCCCTTCCCGCGCATCGAGGGGCTTCAGGGTCGCGCAGCGGGCGGCACCTATTTCACCGCCGTCTTCCCGTCGACGCAGTTCGCCTGCGCCGTCGATTCCATGTGGTGGCTTCGGATGTATCCGAAGGGACCTGGCGTGACCCTGCACAATTTCGGTTTCTGCTTTCCGAAATCGGTGGTGGCCGATCCCGATTTCGAACGGAAGGCCGAGCCCTATTTCCGCCGCTGGCTCGCGGGCGCGCTCGAAGACAACCTCATTTCCGAGGCGCAGCACGCGGGCGCGCTCTCCGTTGCGCACAAGCCGGGTCCGTTCTCCTACCGGGAGCGCGCGGTTCACGAAATCGCCAAGTGGCTTCTCGGCCGCGTCCTCGACCAGCCGAAGGCCGGACGGCGGGCGCCGAAGCGGAAGACAAGCGCACCGCGCCGCACGTCGCGCCCGAGACGACGCTGAGCACGCGGCAACATCTTCTCCAAATCTTCGAAGCCGCGATCCGCTCGGCGGATCCCGCGTCCTCCGTGCCGCCGCACCTTCCGGCGCGACCCAAGGGGCGCACGATCGTCGTCGGCGCGGGCAAGGGAGCGGCCGCCATGGCCCGCGCAGTCGAGGACCATTGGAACGCGCCCCTCTCCGGCCTCGTCGTCACGCGCGACGGGCACGGCGTGCCGTGCCGGACGATCGAGGTGATCGAGGCCGCGCACCCCGTGCCGGACGCGCGGGGGCGGGAGGCGGCGGCGCGCATCCTCGATGCGGTCAAGGGCCTCGGCCCCGATGACCTCGTGCTCTGTCTCATCTCGGGCGGCGGATCGGCGCTCCTGACGCTTCCCGCGCCCGGCATCGCGCTCGAGGAGAAGCAGGCCATCAACCGCGCGCTTCTCAGGAGCGGCGCCGCGATCGGCGAGATCAACACGGTGAGGAAGCATCTCTCGGCCATCAAGGGCGGGCGCCTTGCGGCGGCCGCCCATCCCGCGCGCGTCGTGAGCCTGCTCATCTCCGACGTGCCGGGCGACGATCCGGCGACGATCGCCTCCGGCCCGACCGTTCCCGATCCGACGACGAGCGCCGAGGCGCTGGCCGTCCTCGAGAAGTACAAGATCGACGTGCCTCCGGCGATTCGGCGCCGGCTCGAGACGGGGGCCGACGAATCGCCGAAGCCGGGCGATGCGCGCCTTGCGCGGGCCGAGGCGATCGTCATCGCCACGCCGCGCCAGGCCGTCGACGCCGCGATCGCAGCGGCAAAGGTCGAGGGTTACGCGACCGTCGACCTCGGTGACCGGATCGAAGGCGAGGCGCGAGACGTCGCGAAGACGCACGCGACGCTCGCGCTCGGCCTCGCGGACGAGCCGGCACGGCTGCCTGCGGCGATCATCTCCGGGGGCGAGCTCACCGTCACGATCAAGGGCCAAGGCCGCGGCGGACCCAACGCCGAATATCTCCTCGCGCTCGCGATCGCGCTCAAGGAACACGCAGGCATCTCCGCGATCGCCTGCGACACGGACGGGATCGACGGCAGCGAGGACAATGCTGGGGCTCTCATCGAGCCGGACACCTTGGCGCGGGCGAGGGAGCGCGCCCTCGATCCGTCCGCGATGCTCGCGAACAACGACAGCTACGCGTTCTTCGACGCCCTCGACGACCTCATCGTCACGGGCCCGACGCGCACCAATGTCAACGACCTTCGCGCGATTCTGATCGAGCGCCCCCTTCGCTCGCACACCTGAAACGCTTGGCGGCCGGCAGGGCCGCTTGTAGGGTGGATGGATGCGCCGCGAACGCAACGCCAAGATCATCGCGACTCTCGGCCCCGCCTCGGAGACGCCCGAGACCATCAGCCGCCTCTTCGAAGCCGGCGCCGATGTCTTCCGCCTCAACTTCAGCCATGGCGAGCGGGCCGAACATCAGAGGCGCCACGCCGAAGTGCGTGCGCTCGAGGCGCGCTACAACCGGCCGATCGGCGTGCTCATGGATCTGCAGGGTCCGAAGCTCCGCATCGGCCAGATGAAGGGCGGCCAGGCCGAGATCCGAGAGGGCGCGCCGTTCCGGCTCGACCTCGATGCCGCGTGGGGCGATGCCAACCGCGCGCCCCTGCCCCATCCCGAGATCTTCCAAGCGCTCCGGCCGGGCCTCGATCTACTCCTGGATGACGGGCGCATTCGCCTGCATGTCCTGGCCTCGGCGAGCGACTATGCGGAGACGCGGGTCGTGACGGGCGGCGTGCTCAAGGACCGGAAGGGCGTCAACGTGCCGGGCGCGATCCTGCCGCTCTCGCCTCTCACCAAGAAGGATCACTCCGACCTGGCCTATGGCCTCGACCTTGGCGTCGACTGGGTGGCGCTCTCTTTCGTGCAGCGCCCCGACGACGTGGCCGAGGCGCGCAAGATCGTCGCGGGCCGCGCCGCGATCATGGCCAAGCTCGAGAAGCCGGCCGCCTTCGAGCGCCTGGACGAGATCGTCGAGCTTGCGGATGCGGTGATGGTCGCGCGCGGCGACCTCGGCGTCGAGCTGCCGCCCGAGCACGTGCCAAGCCTCCAGAAGCAGATCATCCGCGCCTGCCGGCGCGCGGGCAAACCCGTCGTGGTCGCGACGCAGATGCTCGAATCGATGATCAATTCCCCGACGCCGACGCGCGCCGAGGCCTCCGACGTCGCGACCGCCGTCTACGAGGGCGCCGACGCCGTGATGCTGTCGGCCGAGACCGCATCGGGACGTTACCCGGTCGAGGCGCTCATGATGATGAACCGCATCGTCGCGCAGGTGGAGCGCGATCCGCATTTCCGGCAGATCATGGATGCCGAACACCCGGACCCGCAGGCGACCGCGAACGACGCGATCACCGCCGCCGCGCGCCAGGTGGCCCACACGGTCTCGGCGTCCGCGATCGTGACCTACACCACGTCCGGCTCGACCAGCCTCCGCGCCGCGCGCGAGCGGCCCGATGTTCCCATCCTGTCGCTGACGCCGTCCGTCGGGACGGCGCGGCGCCTCTCCCTCGCCTGGGGCATCCATTGCGTCCACACCCATGACGTGCGGGACGTCGATGAGATGGTCCAGCGCGCGACCGAGCGCGCGATCGCCGACGGCTTCGGCAAGGCCGGGAGCCGTCTCGTCATCACGGCGGGCATGCCCTTCGGCACGCCGGGAGCGACCAACCTCCTGCGCATCGCCTGGATCGCCGGCTGAGGCCGGCCCTCTCCGTCCAAAACCGGGTGTTCTTCACACACCCGCCCCCTCCCGCCTCCATGACAAAAGTTTCATGGGCCCGTCAGGCTGCCGACAGGGCCCGTCGCCTAATAACTGGGGCGAAGCGGCCACACCGGCCGATCGTCGAGGGCCCTCCTCGAACCCTAGACAAAGGACCGCTGTGACCATGAAGAACACCCTCTCCCTCGCGGCCGCCGTGGCGGCCCTGATGATCGCGACCCAGGCGTTCGCCGCTGGCCCGGCACCCGCCGCCGCGGGCGCGACGCCGGCCGCGTCGTCGACTTCCACCTCGTCGGCCGCCGCTCCGTCGACCGCCGCTCCGGCCGCCGCTTCCACCGGCCAATCAGCCGCGCCGGCTGCCGCGTCCACCGCGGCGCCCGCTGCGCAGTCCAGCAAACACGCGTCCTCCAGCTCCCATGTCGCGACGAGCTCGAAGCTCGATGCGTTGACCTGCGCCGACTATCAGAAGCGCGTCGATGACGCGATCGCGGGCAGCAAGGACACCGCCAAGATCGATCACGCCAAGAAGGACCGCGAAGAAGGCGTGAAGCTCTGCGGCAGCGGCAAGCACGAAGAGGGCGTCATGCACTTCCGGACGGCGCTCAAGGATCTCCGCGCCAGCAAGGCGCAGTAACGGCATACACCGGAGGCCGGGCGGGAGCTTCCCTCCCCCGCTCGTTCGCCGCCCAGCCAACGGTGTCGTGAAGGCGGTCCGCGATGGGTGCGTCGCGGGCCGCTTTCACATTTGCGCGACTCACGCCATCGCGGCGGACAGAGCGACGATCGTGGCCGTTCCGTTCGCCCGTTCAGTGCGTACGAACGGCGCCCGCAGCACCCCGGGGAAACCGCAGCGTGACCATGAGCCCCGAGCGTCCATCCCCCCGTCCGCCGGGACCCACGAGCCCACTGTCGCCGAGTTCGAGAGCCGCCTCATGCAGGCGCGCGACCGCCGCGACGAGGCTCAAGCCCAAGCCATAGCCCGGCGTTTCGTTTGAGCCGATCCGGCCGAATCGCTCGAGCGCCCGCCCCCGTTCCGCCGCGGGAACGCCCGGGCCATTGTCCGCCACCTCGAGCGTGACCAGGCGATCGTCGCCGCGCACCGCCACGCGAATCTCCCCGCCTTGCGGCACGTACTTCACCGCATTGTCGAGCAGATTGACCACGAGCTGGGACAGGAGCTGCCGGTGGCCGCGGATGGGACCCGCCTCCGCCAGGTTTGAGACCAGCGAAATCCCCTTCTCCTCCGCGAGCGGTTCGAAAAGTTCGACCGCGTCCTCGACGACGGGGCGAAGCGAGAGGGATTCCATCGATCCGCGGCTGGCGCCCGATTCCGCCTGGGCCACGGCCACGAGAGCATTGAACACGGCGAGCACCCGGTCCGCCTCGGCCAGCACGGTCGTGAGCGCGCCGCGGTCCGCTTCCGTATCGGCCGGATTGCGGAGCGTGAGCTCAATCCGGCTCTTGAGCCGCGTCAAAGGCCCGCGCAGGTCGTGCGCGATGCTGTCGGTCACGAGCCGCATGCCGGTCATGAGCTGCTCGATGCGGTCGAGCATGACGTTCAGGCTCTCGGACAGGCGGTCGAACTCATCGCCGCTGTCGCCGACCGGCATCCGGCGCGAGAGGGCGCCCTGGTTGATCTCCCGGCTCGTCTCGGCGATGCGCTCGACGCGGCCGAGCACGCGACGCGTCATCCAGACTCCGCCCGAGAGACCGAGGCCGATCGCGAGCGCAAGCGCCCAAGCGAGCGCGCGCGTCACCACCCGCTCGACGCGGAGACTGTCCTGGATGTCGCGGCCCACGAGAAGATGGCCATCGCCGCCGATGGGGGCGACGAGAGCGCGGATGTGGTGGGTCGTGTCGACACCGCCCTGGATCGACTGCACCCTGAAGCGCAGCCACTTGCCGTCGGGCACGCTCTCGAGCGGCCATTCGAGGATATTGCCCGCGAGCGGCTTCAACTTGGCGTCGGCCAGGAGATAGACAGCGTCGGGATCGGCCGGATCCATGCTGCGCGTGTTGAGGATCTCGATGAGGCTCGCGAGGCCGAGGCGCGCGTAGTCGTCCTCGAGCGAGCGCAGCTCCGCCTCGATCGCCGAGTTGGTCTCGTTGTCGATGGCGCGGACCGTCGTGCCGTAGATGAGCGCGAACGCCACCGCGATCGAGACGACGAACACCGCCGTGTAGAGAAGAGTCAGCCGGAAGAACGAACTCTTGAAAAGCCTACTCGGCCGCACGGAGCGTGTATCCCGCGCCGCGCACGGTGTGGAGAAGCGGCGTCGCGAAGCCCTTGTCGATCTTCTGGCGCAGGCGGCTCATATGCACGTCGATGACGTTGGTCTGCGGATCGAAGTGATAGTCCCAGACCCCCTCGAGCAGCATGGTGCGCGTCACCACCTGGCCGGCGTGGCGCATGAGGTATTCGAGAAGCCGGAATTCCCGCGGCTTGAGGTCGATGGCCTTGCCCGCGCGCGTCGCGGTCCGCGCCAGGAGGTCGAGCGCGAGATCGCCCACGCGAAGCGAGGTGTCGGCGGCCGGCACGGGCCCGCGCCGCAACAGCGCATCGACGCGCGCCGTCAGCTCCGAGAAAGCGTAGGGTTTCGGCAGGTAGTCGTCGGCGCCTGCCGTCAGTCCCTTGACCCGGTCATCGACCTGACCGAGTGCCGAGAGGATGAGGATCGGCGTCTTGACCCCGTCGCTTCGCAGGACCTTGACGATCGAGAGGCCATCGACCCCTGGAAGCATGCGGTCGACGATGAGCAGGTCGTAGCGCTCGTTCGTCGCCATGTAGAGGCCGTCGCGCCCGTCCTTGCTCCAATCGACGGTGTGACCGCTCTCCTTCAATCCCTTGCGGAGATAGTTTGCGGTCTGTTCGTCGTCTTCGATGACGAGGATGCGCATGGGTCCGTCGGGTCCTCCTCGGCGACGGACCCTACACCAGATCGCTCGGGCGCGTCACCCGCCGCGCTAGACGAGAAGACTCCTCAGCATCCACGCGTTCTTCTCGTGGATGTCGAGACGTTGCGTGATGAGGTCGATGGTCGCCTGGTCGTTGGCGCGCTCGGCCGCGGGGAGCGCCTTCCGCGCTGTCCGAACCACGGCTTCCTGTCCTTCGACAAGGCGCGCCACCATGTCGTCAGCCGACGGCACGCTGTCCTCCTCCTTGATCGAGGAGAGCGCGGCATAGGCCCGATAGCTGCCGGGCGCGAAGTGGCCGAGCGCACGGATGCGCTCCGCGACGAGATCGACCGCGAGCGCCATCTCCGTGTACTGGGTCATGAACATGGCGTGCAGCGAATTGAAATGCGGACCGGTCACGTTCCAGTGGTAGTTGTGGGTCTTGAGGTAGAGCGTGTAGGTGTCGGCCAAGAGGCGCGAGAGGCCGTCGGCGATCGCCTTCCGGTCTTTCGGCGCGATCCCGATGTTGACGGGCATCATCGCGGGAGCCTTTGCCACTTTCGCCATGTCGATCTCCTTCGTTCCTCCGGGATCATAAATTAGAATAATTCTAATATAACCTTTAGAGAGAGTTATTCAAGGGTGACGATCTGTCGATTAATATATTGAAATATAAAGATAATAACCAACTCTGGCGAACCAGACGACAACCGCATTCCGCTACATCATCCCGGGTGGCTTGCGCGAGGCAGGAATGCCGGCATTCGACTTCTCGGGCCAGTCCGGCGGGATATAGGCGTTGTGCGACCAGTCCGGCGGCACGCGACAGCGGACGGCCTCGAAATGCGCGGCCGATGCAGGACGACCGCGAACGATCTGCCAAGTGCGCTTGCTGTACATCGAGGGTGGCGTCGCCGTGTAGGGAAAGGCGTCCGCCGCGGCGAAGCCGATGACGAGCACGGGCCGGTCGCGCCGCGTCGTGTTCGGCGCCGAGCCATGGAGCGTGCAGGAATCGAAGATGACGACCGTGCCCGCGGGTCCCGCCTGCGGCAGCGCGCGGCTGCGCACGGCTTGCTCGTAATCAGCGTCGCTCAGCCGGCCGCTCCACCGCCCGTCCCGATCGTAGTGATCGTAGACCGCGCCGCGATGGCTGCCGGGCACGACCTCGATCGGTCCCATCTCGGGCGTGACATCGTCGAGATAGGTGAGGGTCGTGATCATCGCGCGGTTGGTCAGCGGGAAGAACGGGAAGTCCTGGTGCCAGCTTACCTCCTCGCCTTCGGTCGCGCGCTTGAAGTTGATGTAGGCCTCGCGGAACTTAACGTCGGGCCCGACGAGGTCGGAGCCAAGATCGGCAAGCGCCGAGCGCGCGGCATAGTCCCAGAAGGTCGGGTGGAGATCGTGGACGCGCCGCGCCGTCACGAGGCGGGGCGTCGCGGGCGCGTGGCCCGGCGCCAGGGTGAAATCCTCGTCCGTCGCCGGCCGCTCCCGACAAAGCTCGAGAATCTCGCCGAGGGCGGTCTGAAGGCGGCCGAGCATCGAGCGCTCGACCCAGCCGGGCAAGGTCAGGTATCCGTCGCGGAAGAAGGAGCGGCGCTGCGCGTCCGTGAGAATGCGCGACGGGTGCGAGAGGATATCGTCAGGCGTCATCGCCGATTGCTCCAACCGAGCCCCAGCGCCTCGAAGCGCTTCTCACGTGAAGGTCGTCGTCACCGTTCCCCACGGGCCGAAATCCGATACCGCGACGGCCGGCGACGGGCAGCGATGGACGCCCGATGCGCTGCTCGTGCAGATGAACATGCCCCGCTTCAACCCGTCACCGCGCTTCCGGCGATCGTTCGCCAGCCAGACGAGCGGCAAGATCGGATGGCCGCCCGCCTCCTCGCCCGTGCCCTCGGCCGTGACCGCGCCGTTGATGACGAGCTTCACGCGCGCCGCCGCGAGGTCGGCCTGCCGCCAATTGGGAATCGGAGGACCGATGACGAAGGCGGCACCCGACGCATTGTCCGCGACGAGGCTCGGCGGATCCATGCCGAGCGACGTCTTGTAGCGCGAATCAACGAGCTCCTGGCTGCAATGGACGGCTTCGACCGCGTCCTCGACCTCGGCGCGCGTGTAGGCGGCCGCGCGCGGCGGCAGGTCGCGCCCGAGCTTGAAACCGAACTCGGACTCGACGATGCGGAGGTGAAACGCCGCCCCGTCGAGCGTGACAGGGTTGTCGTAGGTGTACGGGCGGAAGAGACGCCCGGCGATCGGTTCCTTGACGCCGAGCTTCTGCTGCCAGAACGCGGTGGTGGCACCGACCTTCCAGCCCGTGACCTCGAGGCCCCAGACCTCGACCAGCGCGTCCTGGATCGCGTAGCCCTCGTCGATGTCCTTCGGGCGGCAGGAGACCGGCAAGGCATCGATCATCCGGTGATCGCCCCGCGCGGAGAGCAACACGCGCGCGGCCTCTCGTGCGGTCTCTGGGGTCATGGCGGCGTGCTCCCTGCAGCTCTCCCTCGATGCATTCATTAGTAGTGGGGCGCTTGGGCCTTTGCAATTCCGGCCGGGCCGCCCCCTGATTGACCGGCGAGGAAGCGCCGTGTAGCGTCGGAAGCGATGGGGATGGGGTCCCCCGATAACCGCCGAAGAGGCTGATGACTCCTGCCGCGCGAATCCTCGCGGTGGGAGTCTGTCCAACCCGCCGCAAGGCGGGTTTTTCGTTGACCGCGCGGCACCGAAGAAGGAGCGCGCGATGGAAGACTTATGGTTCGCTTCGGCCGTGTGGATCGGCTTGGCGCTCCTGGCTTCGATCATCTCGATCAAGCTCGCGACCTCGGTGGTCCTCGTCGAGATCGTCATGGGCGCCATCGCGGGCAACTTCATCGGGCTCGAGCCCACGCCGTGGGTCGATTTCCTCGCTGGCTTCGGCGCCGTCCTCATCATCTTCCTCGCCGGAACAGAGGTCGACCACACGCTCGTCCGCTCCCGCATCGGCCGCTACGCGGGTCTCGGCGTCGCGAGCTTCCTCGTGCCCTGCCTCGGCACGGCGGCCGTCGCGCGCTATGCGCTGGCCTGGTCGTGGCCCGCCTCCGAAATCGCCGGCTTGGCGTTGTCCGAGACCTCGGTCGCGATCGTCTACACGGTTCTCATCGAGGGCCGGATCAGCAGAACCGAAATTGGCCAGACGATTCTCGCCGCATCGTTCGTCACGAATCTCTGCATGATCCTGATGCTGGGCGTGCTGTTCTCGCGCTTCGACGGAACGCTCGCGGCGTTGGGCGCTGCAACCGCGTTCGCGATGTGGGCGGTGCCGCGTCTCGCGCGATGGTCGGCCCCGCGGTTGGCGCGCAGCATCAGCGATCCGCAATTCCGCTTCCTGGCCCTGATCCTTCTCGCGCTCGGCGGCCTCGCGGGCCTCGCCCATAGCGAAGCGGTGCTGCCGGCCTATCTCCTCGGCCTTGCGCTCTCCCCGGTCTTCGCCACGGACAGAGAGCTCAATCTGCGCGTGCGGGCGATCGCCTTCGGTCTGCTCACGCCGTTCTTCTTTCTCAAGGCGGGCGCGCTCCTCGACGTCCGGGCGCTCGGCACGGCGGTGCCGCTCGTCCTTGCCTTCGCGGCCCTCAAGGTCGCGCTCAAAGCGGCCGGCGTCGTTCCGGTCGCGGCCCTCTACGGCACCACGGGACGCGAGCGCGGCTTTCTTGCCCTGATGCTCTCGACCGGTCTCACCTTCGGGAACGTCGTCCTGCTGTTTGGCTTGGCCAACCATCACATCGACGGTGCGCAGTATGCGGCCTTGCTCAGCGCGATCATCCTCACCGGGCTCGTGCCGACCGTGCTGGCACAGCGACTCTTCCGCCCCGCGTCCACGGAGCTGCGAGAGACGCCGTGACCGACAGGCCCCCATCGCGCGCAATCCCGGCCGGAATCTGGGCGCTCGGCTTCACGAGCCTCTTCATGGACGCATCGACCGAGCTCATCCACAGCCTGATGCCTGTCTTCCTCGTGGGCGTGCTCGGCACGAGCGTCGCGACCGTCGGCGTCATCGAAGGCATCGCCGAGGCGACGGCATCGATCGCCAAGGTCTTCTCCGGCGCCTTGAGCGACTATGTCGGGCGGCGGAAGCCGTTGACGATCGCGGGCTACGGCATCGCCGCCCTGACCCGGCCGCTTTTCCCTCTGGCCGCATCGGTCTCGCTCGTCCTCGCGGCGCGTTTCATCGACCGGCTCGGCAAGGGCATCCGCGGTGCGCCGCGCGATGCGCTCGTGGGCGATTTGGCGCCGCCGGAGCTTCGTGGTGCGAGCTACGGCCTCCGCCAGTCGCTCGACACGGTGGGCGCTGTCATCGGCCCGGCGCTCGCGATCGCCGCCATGGCTCTCCTCGACGACGACATCCGCGCCGCGTTCTGGGTCGCCGTCGTTCCGGCCATCGCATCGGTCTCGATTCTCATCATCGCCGTCCGCGAGCCCGCGCGGCCCGAGGGCGACCACGTCTTCCGGACACCCATTCGCGTCTCGAACCTCAAGGCGCTCGGCCTTTCCTTCTGGCTGGTCGCCGCGATCGGCGGCGTCTTGACGCTCGCGCGCTTCAGCGAGGCGTTCCTCGTTCTCCGCGCCGAGAGCGTCGGCTTGGGTCCCGGTCTCGTACCCCTCGTCATGGTGGTGATGAGCGTCGTCTACGCCGCCGCCGCGTATCCGGCCGGGCGGCTCTCGGACAGGCTCGGGCGGCGCGGCCTCATCGGTTTGGGGTTCGCGATCCTCATCGGCGCCGATCTCGTGCTCGCGCTCGCGGACGGCATCCTCGGCGCCCTCATCGGCAGCGCGCTCTGGGGGCTGCATATGGGCTTGACCCAAGGCCTGCTCGCGGCCCTCGTGGCCGATTCGGCTCCGAAAGCGCTCCGCGGCACGGCCTTCGGCGCCTTCAATCTTCTCTCCGGTCTCGCCCTACTCGCGGCGAGCGCTCTCGCCGGCTCGATCTGGGACGCTTACGGCGCGCCGACGACGTTCTTCACGGGCGCCGTCATTGCGGCAGTGGGCCTCCCCGGCCTGCTCGCCTTGCGGCCACACGCCGCGCCGTGATCGGGACCTCGCGCTAGGACGCAGCGGGCGGCTGGTGGCGCTTTTGGACGATCTCGTCCGCGAGCCGGCCCGTCAGCTCCTGGAGATGGTCGAACTGCCATTCGAAGGTGCCGACGCCGACGGTGAGCGAGCGCAGCTCGATGATGAGGTCCGATACTTCCTTCTGCGGGATAAAGGCCGAGGTCTCGTCCCACCCCTTCCATCCATCCTTGGGCTGGAAGCCCAGGATCTGGCCGCGCCGGCCGGTGATGAGACGCTGCACATTGGCCGTGAATTCGGTCGGCGCCGAGATCGTCACCTTGAGGATCGGCTCCAAGAGCACCGGCTCGCATTTGGGCATGCCTTCCGACATGGCGAGGCGCGCGGCCGTGCGGAACGCCATGTCGGAGCTGTCGACCGAGTGGTACTGGCCGTCCGTCAGCGAGACCTCGAGGTCGACCACGTTGAAGCCCAAGGGTCCGCGCTGAAGGTAGTCCTTCACGCCGATCTCGACCGAGGGGATGAACTGGCGCGGCACGGCGCCGCCCACGATCTTGTCGTGGAACGTGAAGCCGCCGCCGCGCGGCAGCGGCTTGATGTCGACATGGACGTCGCCGAACTGGCCGTGGCCGCCCGACTGCTTCTTGTGGCGCGCGTGCTGGCTCACCGCACGGCGGATCGTCTCCTTGTAGGGCACGTCCGGGCGCTGCGCCTTGACCACGAGATTGAACTTGTTCTTCAGGCGGTCGGCCGCGATCTGCAGCTGGATCTCGCCCTGGCCCCACAGAATGAGCTGGTGCGTGTCGGCCCGGTGCTCGGAGGAGAGCGAGGGATCCTCCTCGACGAGGCGGGCGAGGGCGCCGCTGATCTTGACCTCGTCGTTGCGATTCTCGGCATGGATCGCGACGCCGTAGACGGGTGCGAGAGGCTTGGGCCAAGCCGCCATGCCGGCGGGCGCCTTGCCCGACGGCGTCAGCACCGTGCCCGTCACGGTCTTCTCCATGCGCCCGAGGGCCACCACCATGCCGGGCCCCGCCTTGGCGAGCTTGGTCTGCTGCTGCCCCACGAGGCGGAGAAGGCCGCTCACGCGCTCGTCGTTGAGGGTCGCGCCATCGGCGATCTCGCCGCGCCAGACCCGCGCGAGCGAGAGCTTGCCCGTGTGCGGCATATGATAGGTCTTGAACACCTGCGCGAGCGCCTCGCCCCGTTCGGAATCGACGCCGAGCCGCGCCGCCGCCGAGCGGGATTCGGGCGTCTCGTGGCGGAGCGCCTTCAGGAGACGGCGCACGCCGCTCTCGCGCTCGGCCGCGCCGAGGAAGAGCGGCACGATGCGGTCGGTTTGGAAATTCTTGGTGAGCTGGGTGTAGATCTCATCGGTCGGCGGCACGGTGTCCTCGAGCAGCTTCTCGAGAAGCGTGTCGTCGAAATCGGCCAGCGCTTCGAGCAACTTCTGCCGCTGCGACTGCTCCTCGCTCTTATCGCTGTCCGGGATCGCGATGAGGTCCGAGGCCTGCCCGGCCTTGTAGCGGTAAGCGCGCTCGCTCACGAGATCGACATAGCCGGTGACCGCTTCGTTCGCGATGATGGGCACCTGGCGCATGACGAGGGGCCGGCTCGAGACCGCCTGGAGCGCTTCCAGCACCTCGCGCACCGTCGAGGTCGGATGGTCCATCTTGTTGACGAAGACCATGTGCGGGATTTCGCGATCGTCGAGGAACTTGAAGAGCGGAGCGAGCGCCCGCGCGCGCTCGGCGATCGGCTCGACCACGATCACCGCGACGTCGCAGACGAGAAGCGCGTTGTAGGAATCCTGCTGCAGCTCGATCGAGCCCGGGCAGTCGAGGAAGGTCCAGCTCTCGCCCAGGAACTCCGTCGTCGCCGCGGTGATCTCGACCGACATCTTGCGCTGGCGCGACTCGGGCGAGGAGTCGCCGACCGTGTTGCCTTCCTTGATCGTGCCGCGCCGGTTGATCGCGCCCGTCACGAACAGGATGTTCTCAAGGAGCGTCGTCTTCCCGCTGAGATAGGGGCCCACCAGGGCCGCGCATCGTGGTCCTGACGGTTTGCGATCGGTCATTTGGGGCCTCCCGATGCCCTGCTCCTCCGCCCCGACCGGGCCGATTGGTGCGCGCTCGCGAGCGCGCATCCTCGGCCCCTCCCCGGATGTCGCTCGTCACACCCGGATCGCTCGGGGATAGGCTATGTTCCCAAGACGGCCCCTCCCGTGACAAGGGGGATTCTCTCAGCCGGGAGCCCGTCGCGCGCCATCGACAAAGGGCTGGAGCGCCTCGACGATTTGCCGATGCGTCGGAGTCGCAACGCCGGTCTCCTCGCCCATGCGCAGGACCGCCCCCGAGAGCCAGGGCAACTCCAACCGATTGCCGTGATCGAGGTCGTGGAGCATGGACGCGCGCATGGTCGGCGCGAGGCCGAGGGCGAGGCCCATGCGCTCCTCGAGAAGATTCGCTGGGAGAGGAATGCCCTTGGCCCGTCCGACGGCGATCGCCTCGGCCATCGCGTCCTCGAGCATGCGCCGCGTCTCCGGGTTCTCGCGCACCGGCCCGATCGGCCCGCGCGTATAGCAAGTGAGACCGGACAACGCGGTGAGGTAGACGAACTTCCGCCACAGCTCGACCCACACGCGGTCGGTCAGGATCATCTCGATCCCTGCCCCCTCGCCCGCCGCGCGGATAGCCTCGGCCCGCGGCGTCGTCCGCCCGTCGAGCTCGCCGAAGATGATGCGCTGCACGGGATCGGGCTGACGGATGACGCCGGGCGCGGCGATCGTCGCGAAGATACTGGTGGCCCCGGCCATCACGGCACGCGATCCGAGCACGCGCGAGAGGATCGCCGGACCGTCAACGCCGTTCTGGAGCGTCAAGACGGCCGACTCGGGCCCGAGAAGCGGACGACATAGCGCCGCAGCCGGCTCGGTGTCCCACAGCTTGACCGCGAAAAGGACGAGATCGACCGGGCCGATGGCGCGCGGATTGTCGGTCGCGGAGGCCGGGCGGATCACGGCCTCGCCGCGCACACCCTCGAGCCGGAGGCCCTTCTCCCGAATGGCCGCGAGATGGGCGCCCCGCGCGATGATGTGGACCTCGTGCCCGGCCTCGGCGAGGCGCACGCCGTAGGTGCCGCCGACCCCGCCGGCCCCCATGACCGCGACTTTCATCGGGGCGTACTCAGCCCTTGCAGCAATTGCGGAAGAAGCCAACGAGGAAAAGAAGCATCGAGAGAACCGTCAGCAACGAGCCGATCACGACCGGCGGCAACGTCGCGGGATCAAGTCGGACGAGCAGGATGCCGACCATGAAGACGATATAGCCGAGATTGGCCACCCAGAAATGGACGCGCGGCAGCGCGCCCTCCTGCATCGCGGGGAACGCGCGGTAGACGAGGCCGAACAGCGTCATCGACACCCAACCCACGAGGTTGATGTGGGCGTGAAGGTGCTCGTTCTCGAAGGCCTGGGTGATGCCCATCCAGATTCCGAACGACATGCCGAAGAGGCCGTAGAGGATCGCGGCCCCGATGAACCAGACGTCGATGCGCTTCATGGCAAATTGCTCGATGGATTGATGATGGCTTTCTCGGCCGCCTTCAGCGGAGTGCCCCGCAGGCGCGCTGGATGCGCTTGCATGCATCTTCCAAGAGCGCCGTCGAGGTCGCGTAGGAGACGCGGAAGTGCGGCGAGAGGCCGAAGGCAGCGCCGTGCACCGCGGCGACGCCTTCCGTCTCGAGGATGTAGTTGACGAAATCCTCGTCGTTCCCGATGCGCTTGCCCTGGGGCGTCGTCTTGCCCAGAAGCCCCGCGATCGAGGGATAGACGTAGAAGGCGCCCTCCGGCCGGTGGCAGGTGATGCCCTTGGCCTGGGAGAGCATGGCCACGACCATGTCGCGGCGCTCCCGGTAGACCTTGTTGTTGGCGGCGATGAAGTCCTGCGGCCCGTTGAGCGCCTCGACCGACGCCGCCTGGCTGATCGAGGTCGGACCCGACGTGCTTTGCCCCTGCACCTTGGCGATGGCCTTGATGAGCGGCTCGGGCCCCGCCGCGTAGCCGATGCGCCAGCCGGTCATGCAATAGGCCTTGGACACGCCGTTCATGGTGAGGGTGCGCTCGTAGAGCTTGGGTTCCACTTGCGCGAGCGTCGCGAACTTGAAGTCGTCGTAGACCAAGTGCTCATACATGTCGTCGGTGAGGATCCAGACGTTCGGATGCTTGAGCAACACGTCCGCGAGCGCGCGCAGATCCTTGGCCGAGTAGGCGGCCCCCGTCGGGTTCGACGGCGAGTTGAGGATGAGCCACTTCGTCTTGGGCGTGATGGCGGCATCCAGGTCCTGCGGCAGCATCTTGAAGTGGTTGTTCTGCGGGCAGTTGACGAAGACGGGCGTGCCGCCGGCGATGAGCGCCATGTCGGGGTACGACACCCAGTAGGGCGCCGGGATGACGACTTCGTCGCCCGGATCGAGCGTCGCCATGAACGCGTTGTAGATGACCTGCTTGCCGCCGGTGCCGACCGTGACCTGGCTTGGCTTGTAGTCGAGGCCGTTCTCGCGCTTGAACTTGGCGACGATCGCGGCCTTGAGGGCGACCGTGCCGTCGACCGGCGGATACTTCGTGTCGCCGGCGCGAATCGCGCGGATCGCGGCCTCCTTGATGTTGTCCGGCGTGTCGAAATCGGGCTCGCCCGCGGAGAGCGAGATCACGTCGCGCCCCTGCGCCTTGAGGTCGCGGGCCTTCTGCGTCATGACGATCGAGGGAGACTGTCTGACGCGGCTCAGCCGCTCGGCAATGAAGGACATGGGCGCACCGATTCCTGATGGACGGGGTTGGGACGGACGGCACCCTACGCTCGCGCTCCGAGGGGCGCAAGGGCGAGGGGCGGCGGCGGGGCATGGTTAACTAGGTTTCGCGCGGCGCATCCGTCTGCGCGGCCGCGCGGCGCCGGCGGCGCGCGGCGGCCCAGAGATTGAGCGTCTCGACACCGGCCGAGAAGGCGACCGCGAAATAGAGGTAGCCGCGCGGAATCTCGAAATGGAGCGCGTCCGCCAGCAGCGCGACACCGATGAGAAGAAGGAAGGCGAGCGCCAGCATCTTGACCGAGGGATGCCGGTTGACGAAGGCGCTCACGGGCTCCGCCGCGAGCAACATGATGAGGATCGCGATGCACACCGCGACGACCATGACCGCGAGATCGCGCGAAAGGCCGATGGCGGTCAGGATCGAATCGAGGGAGAACACGACGTCGATGACGACGATCTGGGCGACGACCGCAGCGAAACCGGCCTTGACCGCCGTGCGCCGCGGATCGGCGCCCTCCGTCTCGTGATGGATCTCCTCGGTCCCCTTCCAAAGAAGGAAAAGGCCGCCCGCGAAAAGGATGATGTCGCGCCACGAGACGGCGTGCGCGTCCCAGGTGAAGACGGGCGTCGTCAATCCGATGAGCCAGGTGAGGCCTGCCAAGGCCGCGAGCCGGAAGAGGAGCGCGAGACCAAGGCCCAAGCGCCGCGCCTGGCGCTGACGGTCGTGCGGCAGGCGTCCCGTGATGATCGAAAGGAAGATCACGTTGTCGATGCCGAGCACGATCTCGAGCAAGGTCAAGGTCGCGAGCGCGGCCCACACATGGGGCGACATCAACCATTCGAGCACGGCTGTGACCTCCTTGCCGGTCGTCGCGCGGGCGGCCCCTGGCCTTCCGGCCGCCGGGGAATACATATAGTCTCGCGACCATGAAATCAGCATCGATGGACAGGGTGGAGAGCGCGGCCGCGCCGGCGGCGCGCGCGGGAGCCGCGATGGCACCCGCGGCCGAGCGCCCGGAAAGCGGCATCCCGTTCAAGCTTGTCTCCGATTTCTCGCCTGCGGGCGATCAGCCGCAGGCGATCGACGCGCTCCTGAAGGGTCTCCGCGCGGGCGAGCGCGACCAGGTGCTCCTGGGGGTCACCGGCTCGGGCAAGACCTTCAGCGTCGCGCACGTGATCGCGCGCGTGCACCGGCCGACGCTCATCCTCGCGCCCAACAAGACGCTCGCGGCCCAGCTTTACGGCGAGATGAAGTCGTTCTTCCCGGAGAACGCGGTCGAGTACTTCGTCTCCTACTACGACTACTACCAGCCCGAGGCCTATGTGCCGCGGTCCGACACCTACATCGAGAAGGAAGCCACGATCAACGAGCAGATCGACCGCATGCGCCACAGCGCCACGCGCTCGCTGCTCGAGCGCGACGACGTGGTGATCGTGGCCAGCGTGTCCTGCATCTACGGCATCGGCTCGCCGGAGAACTATTCCGGCATGGCGATCTCGCTCCGCAAGGGCCAGGTCATCAACCGCTCGCTCCTCTTGAAGAAGCTGGTCGACCTCCAGTTCCGGCGGAACGACGCGAGCTTCCATCGCGGCACGTTCCGCGTGCGGGGCGACGTGGTCGAGCTGTTCCCGGCGCACCTCGACGACCGGGCGTGGCGTCTCTCCATGTTCGGCGACGAGATCGAATCGATCACCGAGTTCGATCCCTTGACGGGCACCAAGGGCGCCTCGCTCGACCGGGTGAAGGTCTACGCCGCGAGCCACTACGTCGTGCCGACGCCGACGCTCCAGCAGGCGGTCGAGGAGATCAAGATCGACTTGAAGGCGCGGCTCGAGGAGCTGAACGCGGCGGGACGCCTTCTCGAGGCGCAGCGGCTCGAGCAGCGCACGAGCTTCGACCTCGAGATGATCACGGCGACGGGATCCTGCGCGGGCATCGAGAACTACTCGCGCTACCTCTCGGGCCGGAAGCCCGGCGAACCGCCGCCGACGCTCTTCGAATACCTGCCCAAGAACGCGCTCCTCGTCGTGGACGAAAGCCACATCACCGTGCCGCAGCTGAACGGCATGTACAGGGGCGACTACGCGCGGAAATCGACGCTCTCCGAATACGGCTTCCGCCTTCCCTCCTGCATGGACAACCGGCCGCTCAAATTCGAGGAGTGGGAATCGATGCGGCCCGAGACGATCTTCGTCTCGGCGACGCCGGGGCCGTGGGAGCTCGAGCGCACGAACGGCGTCTTCGTCGACCAGGTGATCCGCCCGACGGGCCTCATCGACCCGCCGGTCATCATCCGCCCCGCCGAGACGCAAGTGGACGACTTGCTCGCCGAATGCCACGACTGCATCGCCAAGGGCCAGCGCATCCTCGTGACGACGCTCACCAAGCGCATGGCGGAGGACCTGACCGAATACATGGTCGAGGCCGGGCTCAAGGTCCGCTACGTCCACTCGGACGTCGAGACGCTCGAGCGGATCGAGATCATCCGCGACCTGAGGCTGGGCGTGTTCGACATCCTCATCGGCATCAATCTCTTGCGCGAAGGCCTCGATATCCCCGAATGCGCGCTCGTCGCCATCCTCGATGCGGACAAGGAAGGCTATCTCCGCTCCGAGACCTCGCTCGTCCAGACCATCGGGCGCGCGGCGCGGAACGTCGACGGGCGCGTCATCCTCTATGCCGAGACCATGACCGACTCGATGCGCCGCGCGATCGACGAGACGAGCCGCCGCCGCGAGAAGCAGAAGGCCTACAACGAGGCCCACGGCATCACGCCTGAATCGGTCCGGAAGGGCATCTCCGACATTCTGGAGAGCGTCTACGAGCGCGACCACCTCACGGTCGAGACGGGCGACGGCGAGACCAAGCACCTCGTCGGCAAGGACCTCGATGATTACGTGGCCGAGCTCGAATCGCGGATGCGCGAGCACGCGGCCAATCTCGAATTCGAAGAGGCCGCGCAGATCCGCGACGAGTTGAAGCGCTTCCAGGAGCGCGATCTCGGACTCTCGGCCGCCGACCGCTTGAAGGCCCGCATCGAGCGCGCGGGCGCCATGGCGAAGGCCAAGCGGAACGGGTCGGGCGGCGCCAGGGGACGGCGGCGCATGGGGCGATAGCCCACCGGGTGCCGACCCCGCTACATCCGCCGACTTCTCCCAAAAAAGAAAGCCCCGCCACGTCGGCGGGGCTTCTTGCAACCCAACGAAAGTTGCACGCGTCGGAGGAGGCGACCGTTAGCTGTTGGTCTCCGTCTTCGGCTTCTTGTGGCCCTTGGCTTGGCCGTGGTGCTTGCCCTTGGTCATCTCCTTGCCGGACTTGTCGGACTTGTCCGTCGGCGCCGAGGTCGAGGCGCTCGTCGAAGCCGCGGGGGCCGCCTTGGAGCCGGCCGCAGGGGCCGCGCTCGTGGCCGCGGGAGCCTGGGTGGTCGCGGCCGCCGGAGCCTGGGTCGTCGACGGGCTGGCGGGCGTCGAGCTCTGCGCCATGGCCGCGAACGGGACCGCCGCGATCACCGTGGCCAAAAGGATATGCGTGAAGCGAGTCATGGAGTCGTCTCCCTCAATCTGGAGGCGGACCATCCGCCTCCTCGGGCACTCCATATGGGCCAACAGTTAGGCCGATTCCTGGCGGCGGGATTAAACTTCTGTAATCCGGTTCCCGCCCGAGCCCCCGAAATCGGTCCCCTGCTTCAACCGCTCGTTACCGCGGCGGCGGGCCCCCTCAGTACCCCGGAGGGCCGGGCGGGATGGGGCCGCTCGGGCCGAGCGCCCCGTCCTTGTCGTGCTGCTCGTTGCCCACGAGCGGCGGGCAGAACACGCTGACGAGGTGGATGTCGGTGTGGGCGCGCACCCGGTGCCGATCCTTGGGCCCCACGTTGTAGGACACGCTCGGCTCGAGCTTCCACGTCTGTCCGGTGGTGAGGTCCGTCACCTCGCCCGTGCCGGAGATGATGTGGTTGGCCTCCCAATGGTGCTTGTACCAAAGGATCGCCTCCGCCCCCTTGGCGAAGTGCACGTCCGAAAAGCCGAAACCGATATCATCCGCCTTGGTCAGCATGCGAATCGTGCGTGCCTGGCCGTTGGCGGCGATCATCTCCTTCCCCGCCTTCCGCATCTCGTCGGCGCGCTTCACGAACATGCGGCGGTCGGTCTTGGGCGGCCGAGAGCCGCTCGACTCGTAGCCGCCGTCCTTGTCGTGCCCCTCGTCTCCGCGAAGGGCCGGGCAGAACACGCTCACATGGTGCTCGTCCTCGCTCACGTGGAAGCGGTGCCGGTCGTTGGGCCCGACGATGTAGAGCACGCCCGCCTCGAGCGGCCACTTCTCGCCGCTCGTGAGGTCCGTCACCTCGCCCTTGCCGGAGATGATGTAGTTGGCTTCCCAGTGATTCTTGTACCAGAGCGTCGCATCCGAGCCCTTGCTGACCCGGTTCTCGTTGTAGGAGAAGCCCATGCCGTCGGCGGCCGTGAGGAAGCGCGCCGAGCGCGTGGTGCCGTTGACGAGCGACTTGATCCGGCCGAGCGACTTCAACTCGTCGAGCGTGCGAACGAACATGGTGCCCTCCCTTTTCTGACGACGGCCCGATGCTAGTCGATGGGAGCGACTCACACCACTTCGACGTCTTCCCAGAAGCCGAAGCGCCCTTCGACCTGGCGCATCCCCTCGCGCGGTGCCTCATAGGACCAGGCCGCGCGCGCATGGCGCACGCCGTCGACCACCACGTCGTAGAACTGGACGCCGTGCGGGCAGGCGTGGTCGGACGCGGTCTTCTCCGCCTTCTCCAGCCACTCCAGGCGCACGGATGCGCGCGGGAAATAGGCATAGCCCTCGCAGTCGACGATGTCGTCGCTGTCGGCGACCACGCGACCGTTGAGCGATGCTTTCATGGCCAGCGCCTCCTCATGCTGGACGCTCGTCACCGCCTGCCGAGAGCGGATTCCGAACATGCGGGCTCGGGGAGAAGCATGCGGCCGGAACGTGCCGGCAGCAACAGCAGCCTTGGGGTTCGGCCGGGGGCGGCCGAGGCGGCGCGCTTCAGATCGCGCGGGCCGCGCGCGTCTCGCGTTCGAGACTCCGCGCCTCGACGTTGATCATGCTTTGGAGCGACCGGGCGATCGCCGACACGTCGTCCTGGAGCGCGCGGAGCGAAACCGTCTCGCCCGGCTGAAGCGCCGGTTCGAGCGAGAAGGTCGTCTCCGGGTTGTCGGAATCGGAGAACGTGACGACGACCTGCCAGGGGGATTTGATCGTGCCCGCGTGCTTGAGACGGCCGAGCCCGTCGGTGAGGAGTCGCAGATGGACCATGGAGTCGCAGTAGAACCAGACGCGCGGCACCTTCCAGAGCGTGCCGTCCGGGCGCCCATGGCCTTCGCACGACCAGCACGGGACGAACAGGCCGAGCCGCTTCATCTCGTAGACGAGCGGCAGGATCGCGGATTCGATGGGGTAACGCTGGGGATCGACCGAGAGGGCGCGCGCGGCGTCGGGACAACGCGGCGAGCAGGAGCACTGGCAGCGCATCGAGCCGCATTGCGCGCATCGCTTCGCGCAGGCATCGCCGCAGACGCGCCCATCGACGGCGCGTGCGGCGGCGGCGGCCGCGATGTCGCGGCCGAGCGAAATGCTGCGATCCTTGGACGGCCCGCGGCGGGTGATGCGCATCGTGTTCTCCCCGATTCCGCCAGTCTCGAATATCCCCAGTAAAATTCCGGTTAAGCGCTGGGCCGCGGAAACCGTTTTCCAGGCAGCGGGGAGGATGCGAAAGCGCCCCGCCCTGCCCTATCCTCGGCGGCGGCCACCCCCCAAGGCCGCTGGGGGCGGCCAAATCCCACGGGCGGCTAGAGCGGAGACCTCGATGGCATTCAGCGGTCATCTCTTCATGAGCCCACCGCGCATCGTCTTCGGCCGTGGCGCGATCAAGGATCTCGGCGCCTATGTCGAGCAGTTGGGCGGCAAGCGACCCTTCATCGCCACCGACCCGATCATCGCGGCGCTGCCGGCGTTCAAGCCGGTGCTCGCGTCCCTCGAGGAGCGGCGTCTGCCTTACGTCCTCTATACCGGCTGCGACGTCAATCCGACGGACGTGCAGATCGACCGCGGCCGCGACCTCTACATGAAGGAAGGCTGCGATGTCATCGTGGGTGTCGGCGGCGGCAGCAATGTCGACACCGCGAAGTCCATCGGCATCGTCGCGCGCAACCCCGGCTCGATCCGCGACTACTTCGTCTCGAACTACGTGACGAATCCCTATGGCATCCGCAACACGAACCGCATCCCGCCGACGATCGTGGTGCCGACGACCGCGGGTACGGGCGCCGAAGTGTGCTGCTGGACCGTCGTCACCAACACGGCGGAGAACTACAAAGGCTTCTGTGGCGGCTGGACCACGATGCCGGAGATGGCGCTGCTCGATCCCGATCTCACGGTCAGCATGCCACCCGAGCTCACGGCCTCGACCGGCTTCGACGCCCTCATGCACGCGGTCGAGTCCTACTATCACCGCTACGCCATGCCACAGACGGATCTCTACGCCCTTTCGGCGATCGGGCGGATCACCAAGCACCTCCGCCGCGCGGTCGCCGACGGACACGACATGGAGGCGCGCGAACACATGCTGCTCGGCGCCATGGAGGCCGGCCTCGCCATGAATACGGGCTGCGCACTCATCCACGCCATGGGATTGCAGCTTACCTCCCAATTCCATCTCAGCCACGGCGTGACGCTCGCCATCATGGCGGGAACGGTGATGCGCTATAATGCCGAAGTGTCTCCCGAGCGCCTGGCAGCGATCGCCGAGGCGATGGGCGCCGATGTCGCCGGGCTCGACCAGCGGAGCGCGGCGCTCAAGGCGGCGGAAGCGGTCGAACGCTTCGCCGAGAGTCTCGGCCTGCCGACGAGCCTCAATGCGCGCGAGCATGACCCAGCGCGCATTCCGCTCATGGCCAAGACCGCCGAAGCCAACGACAACACGCGCGGCAACCCGCGCATCCCGACCCAGGCGGAATTCGAAGCGCTCTACCGCAAGGCCTATCGCTGAGGCGGCACCGCGCGCCTAGATCCGCTCGACGGGCAGCGTGAGCGGCGCCACCTCTTCGGCTTGGCGCTTCGCGTGGTCGCGCTCGGGCACGCGGGCGAGCACGGATCGCTGCGCCTCCGAGACCTTGGCCGCGGCCTCGTTGTAGTCGAGCGTGCGGACCCGTCCGCCCTCGACCACCGCGCGCCCGTCGACGAAGACGTCGCTGACCGCGCGGTCGGCCGCTGTGTAGATGAAGCAGCGCAAGGGATCGTAGACCGGCTGCATCGACGGATCCTCGAGGTCGACCAGCACGATGTCGGCCTTCATGCCGGGGGCGAGTGCGCCGATGTCGTCGCGCCCCAAGGCCTTCGCCGCGTTCACCGTCACCGCATCGAAGATGTCGGCGGTCTTGAGCGCGAACATGTTCTCCGCCGCGACGCGGCCGAAGGTCGCCGCCGCGCGCATCTCCTCGACCAAATTGTGCGGGTGCGTGTCGGTGCCGATCGTCATGTTGACGCCGGCGTCCTTGTAGCTGCCGAAATTCTCGAGCGTGATGCCGTAGCGGCTGAAGACGACGGGGCAATGCGACACGGTCGAGCCATGCTCGGCCAGGAGCGCCACGTCCTTCCGCGTCGACCAATGGAGCCAGGAATGGTGGTCGAGGAAGATGCCGTGGCCGATGATGACGTCGGGCCCGAGAAGACCGTTCTCGGCGAGCCACTGCACCTGCGTCGTGCCGTAACGGCGCGTGACCTCGAGGAACTCCATCATGGCCTCGCCCGCATGGAGCTGATACGGGCGCTTTCGCCGCCGCGCTTCAGCCAGGCTGTCGCGGATGAGCTCGGCCGTGCAGGTATCGACCGCCATCGGTGCGACGAGACCGAGAAGGCGGCCGGAATTGTGGCGCTCGGCCGAATCGATCACATCCATGGCTTCGCGGAAGGCGGCGGCGCCCTTGTCCTCCGACCAGAGATAGTCGAGGCGGTAGCCGTTCTCCGTGTGCCAGCGCGCCGATTGGTAGAGGGGCGCCACGTAGCCGCGGATGCCACTCTCCCCGATCGCCTCGACCCAGCCCGGATAGGGGTAGCACATGTCGACGACGGTCGTGGTGCCGGAGAGAAGCATCTCGCAATAGGCGTAGCGCGAGTTCCAGTGCTTGTCGGCGGGCTCGGTGTAGAACAGGTTCCAGCCGTCGTAGAGCGCGCTCATGTAGAAGCGCGGATTGCCCAGCTCCTCGCGCACGCCCTTGAAGAGCGGCATGGTCGCGGTGTGCGTGTGCATGTTGATGAGGCCCGGCAGGACGAGACGCGCGCGGCCGTCGATCTCGCGGTCGACGGGCCCCGCGAAGCGCGCGCCGACGTGGACGATCCTGTCGCCGCGGAAGACGACATCGGCACCCCGGCGGTAGACATGGCGGCGGTGCTGAGGATCCCACGCCACGGTCCAGCCAGCGTTGCGAATGCAGATCGTCTTGTCCATGGCTCCCTCCCTCGCCCGCGATCGAGCGTGCCGGAGGGGATGGGGAATCACAAGCACGCGCGCCGAGAGAGTCCGGCCCCCGCGGCCGGCGCGACCTTGCCTCGCTTCGGCCGTTCCTGCATCTTGGCGCCGTGCCGAAACGCATATCCCATTCGAGAGCGCGCCCGCCGAGCGCGCGCCGCACCGCGCGGAGTCCGGCGCGTCGCAATGCCCTCGTGACCGGCGCGGGCCGGCGCATCGGCCTTGCGATCGCCCGCGCGCTTGCCGCGGACGGCTGGGGCGTCGCGGTCCACTATCACGGCTCGGGCCAAGGTGCCGCGGCCCTCGTGCGGTCCATCACGCGCGCTGGCGGGCGGGCGATTGCGCTCAAGGCCGATCTCTCGCGCGAAAGCCATGCGCAGGCGCTCGTCGGGCGGGCGGCGGCAGCACTCGGCCCCCTCACCTGCCTCGTCAACAACGCGGCCGTCTTCGAAGACGACACCGTGGCCTCCGCCACGCGCGCGAGCTGGGATGCCCATATCGAAATCAACCTCCGGGCGCCGCTCGTGCTCACGCAAGGCTTCGCGCGTCAATTGCCCCGCGGTCAGCACGGCAATGTCATCAACTTGCTCGACCAGCGGGTCTACAACCTGACGCCGCACTTCCTTTCCTACACGGTGAGCAAGATGGGCCTGTGGACCTTGACCCGGACGCTCGCGCTCGGCCTCGCGCCGCGCATCCGCGTGAACGCCGTCGGACCGGGCCCGGCGCTGCCAAGCCGCCGCCAGACGGCCGCGCAATTCGCGCGCCAGTGCGCGCGCATGCCGCTCCGGCGCGGCACGACGCCCGAGGAGATCGCGGATGCCGTCCGCTTCATCCTCAACACACCGGCCATGACCGGCCAGATGATCGCGCTCGACGGCGGACAGCATCTCGGCTGGGCCCAGCCGGGCGAAAGCCTCCTTCCCGATGAGTGAGCGCGGCGCAGACGCACCATGACCCAACCCAAGCTCCTCCGCCCCTCGCCGATCGCCGACGCGCGGGCAGGACTCCGCCACGTCTTCGTGCGCGACCTCCTGGTCTCCTGCCGCATCGGCGTCCATCGCCACGAGAAGCGCATCGACCAGCCCGTGCGGATCAACCTCGACCTCGCGGTGAGCGAAGGAAGCCAGCCCTTGCGCGACCGGCTCGGCGACGTGCTCGACTACGAGGAGATCGTCGAGCGGGTGCGCCGGATCGCCGGCCGCGGCCACATCAATCTGCTCGAGACGCTTGCCGAGCGGATCGCCGGCGCGTGCCTCGAGGACGCGCGGGTGCGGAGCGCGCGCGTGCGCGTGGAGAAGCTCGACGTCTTCCCCGACGCGGCCAGTGTCGGCGTCGAGATCGAGCGTCATGCAGGTGGGCGAAAAGGCCCATAACACGCCGTTTTTGCGATGCAGCGCGCTACCATGGTAGCGAGTTTTGCACAGGCGCCGGGCGGGCTCGATTTAGCGTTCGTGCACCCTGGATGAGGGGTGGCATCATGGCGCGGAGCGGTGGGAGGACAGGCCCTCCTCTTAGGATTATCATTTTTGGAACAGTACGTTGTCGAAAATGCCTAAATATTGTGCATTGGCGTGAAATCTTAGGAATGGCTTAACCGATGTGGACCGCTCTCTTGGTTTCACACAGAGTTATCCACAGATTTCGTGGATATTGCAGACCGATGACATTTAACTGCTTGTCTTCGTTACGAAAGAGACCAAAGGCCCATGCCTAGGCGGTCGCCGCCCATAGAGCCGCCCCTGCCCGGCGAAATCGATGGCGACGCGCCAGGCGAGAGGGTGCTCGATGGTCCAGCCAGTTCGGCCGCGCCCGACCCCGTGGGGGTCGAGGTGATCCTCGGCCAGATCAAGACGTTGCCGGGCTCGCCGGGAGTCTACCGGATGCTGGATGGGCGCGGCGAAGCGCTCTATGTCGGCAAGGCGCGCAACCTCAAGAAACGGGTCACGAGCTACACGCATCTTCCGAAGCTCTCCCACCGCATCCAGCGCATGGTGCGCGAGACGGCGAGCCTCGAGGTCGTGACCACGCACACCGAGGTCGAGGCGCTCCTCCTCGAGAGCAATCTCATCAAGCGCTTGAAGCCGCGCTACAACGTCGTGCTCCGCGACGACAAGTCCTTCCCCTACATCCTGGTCACGGGAGACCACGAATGGGCGCGCATCATGAAGTTCCGCGGCGCGCGGACCGCGAAGGGCGACTACTTCGGGCCGTTCGCATCGGCGGGCTCGGTCAACCGGACGCTCAACGCGCTCGAGCGCGTCTTCCTCCTCCGGTCGTGCTCGGACACGGTGTTCCAGACCCGGACGCGTCCCTGCCTTCTCTACCAGATCAAGCGGTGCTCGGCGCCCTGCGTCGGGCGCATCGCGCGCGAGGACTATGACGGGCTCGTCGATCAGGCACGGCGCTTCCTCTCGGGCCGGAGCCCCGACATCCAGCGCGACCTCGCGACACGCATGCAGCGCGCGAGCGATGCCATGGAGTTCGAAACGGCCGCGACCTACCGGGACCGCATCCGCGCGCTCACCCAGATCCAGGCCCACCAGGGGATCAACGTGGTCGGGCTCAAGGATGCCGACGTCATCGCCGCCCATGCCGAAGGCGACCAGGTCTCGATCCAGGTCTTTTTTTTCCGCGCCGGCCACAACAACGGCAATCGCGCCTATTTCCCAAGGCACGATCGGTCGCTCGCGATCGAGGACGTGCTCGCGGCCTTCATCGGCCAGTTCTACGACAACAAGCCGCCTCCGCCGCTCGTGCTCCTGAGCCACGCGGTGCCGGACCAGTCTCTCATCGCCGAGGCGCTCACGCTTCGCGCGGAGCGGACGGTCCGCGTCCTCCATCCGGAGCGTGGCGACAAGCGCGCGGTCGTCGATCATGCGCTCATGAACGCACGCGACGCGCTCGCCCGCCGGCTCGCCGAATCGGCCTCCCAGCGACAGCTTCTCGAAGGCGTCGCGGAGACCTTCGGCCTCGACGCGGTTCCCAATCGCATCGAGGTCTACGACAACAGCCACATCATGGGGAGCAACGCGACCGGCGCCATGATCGTCGCGGGGCCCGAAGGCCTCATGAAGAACGCGTACCGCAAGTTCACGATCCGCTCCGCCGGCTCGGAAGCGCCGGAAGACGACGCCGCCGAGGACGGCCCGATCACGCCGGGCGACGATTACGGCATGATGCGGGAAGTGCTGACCCGGCGTTTCGCGCGCGCCCTCAAGGAGGATCCCGAGCGCGACCGGGGCCTGTGGCCCGATCTTGCCATCATCGATGGCGGCCTCGGCCAATTGAACGCCGCGCGCAAGGTGCTCGACGACCTCGGCGTCGACGACGTGGCCCTCGTCGCGATCGCCAAGGGCCCCGACCGCAACGCCGGCCGCGAACGATTCTTCGTGCCCGACCGCCCGCCGATCGTCCTCGATTCGCGCAACCCTGTGCTCTACTTCCTTCAGCGCTTGAGGGACGAAGCGCATCGCTTCGCGATCGGCGCGCACCGCGCCAAGCGCGCGAAGAGCATGGACCGATCGGCCCTCGACGAAATTCCCGGAATCGGGGCCGAGCGGAAGCGGGCCCTTCTCCACCATTTCGGCTCGGTCCGCGGCGTGAGGCAGGCGGGCTTGAGCGACCTCGAAGCGGTTCAGGGCATCAACCGGACCGTCGCCAAAAAAATCTATGACCATTTTCATGACGAGGGTTAGTATCGGGCCGTCTCCTCGCCATTGCAGCCGTGCCTAGCCGTCTCCGACGGCGGAGACCCACTTGAGATCGTGACCGGACCGACACGCGGGTGATGATCAGCAATCTGCCCAACATCCTGACCGCATCGCGCATCGGGGCCATTCCCGTGATTGCGCTCCTGCTGTTCCTGCCCGAGCCGCTCGGGCCGTGGCTCGCGGCGCTGGCTTTCGTCCTGGCGGCCCTCACCGATTTTTTCGACGGCTACATCGCCCGCCGCCGCCAGCAGCAGTCGAGCCTCGGCGTCCTACTCGATCCGATCGCGGACAAGCTCCTCGTCGCAGCGGTCCTTTTCATGCTGGTCGCCTTCCACCACGTGACCGGTGCGACGATCGTGCCGGCCGCGATCATCCTCTGCCGCGAGATCCTCGTCTCGGGCCTGCGGGAATTCCTTGCGGGCCTGCGCATCGACCTGCCGGTCAGTCGTCTCGCCAAATGGAAGACCGGCATTCAGATGATCGCCATCATCGTTCTTCTTCTCGCGGGCACGACTCCCTCGGTCCTTGCCGCGATCGGCGCCATCGGCCTCTGGATCGCGGCCGCGCTCACGGTCATCACGGGCTACGACTATTTCCGCCAGGGTCTCCGCCAGATCGCGGCGCGCGAAGCGACTCAGAGCCTCAGCAATCGCGCGCGCCCGAGCGGCGCCAGTTGATGCGGCCCGCGCGCGGACGACGCGAACTCCCCCTGAGGCCACGACGCGCTGCTCCCCCCGGCTCCGGCGCGGCAGCCTGCGCGCGATCATGAAAATCTTCGGGCTTGCCGGATGGAGCGGCGCCGGAAAGACGACCCTCCTCGTCCGGCTCCTTCCGCTCTTCAACGCCCGTGGGCTCCGCGTCTCGACGGTGAAGCACGCGCACGAGCGGTTCGACATCGATCTTCCCGGCAAGGACAGCTACGAGCACCGCAAGGCCGGCGCCGCCGAAGTGCTGATCTCCTCGCGCCAGCGCTGGGCGCTGATCCACGAGCATCGCGAGGCGCGCGAGCCCGAACTCGACCAGCTCCTGGCGCTTCTCGCGCCCGCGGACCTGGTCCTCGTCGAAGGCTTCAAGCGGCATGCGCACGACAAGCTCGAAGTTCACCAGGCGGGCAAACCCTTCCTCTATCCCGACGATCCGCACATCGTGGCGATCGCGAGCGACGAGCCGCCGCCGGAGAGCGGCCGCCCCGTCTTCGCGCGGAGCGATGTCGAGGCCATCGCCCGATTCATCCTCGGCCGATGCGGGCTCGACGGGCGCTGAACGGGCCGGGCATCGTCCGAATTATTCTGTGATTTCAATATTTTAGAGACTCGATGGGGGCTGGGACCGCATGGCCGGCCGCATGCTAGATTCGCCCTGGCCGAGCGAGGATCGTCGATGAAGGTGCTCTATTTTGCATGGTTGAAAGCGCGAACCGGCTTTGCGGAGGAAGTCGTGTCGCCGCCGGGTGACGTCGCGACGGTCGGTTCGCTCATCGCCTGGCTCAAGGGACGCAGCCCCGGCCACGCCAAGGCCTTCGCCGAACTGAGCGTCGTCCGGGCCGCCGTCAATCAGGACTTCGCCGATCTCGACCATCCCGTGGGGCCGGGCGACGAGGTCGCCTTTTTCCCGCCGATGACGGGAGGGTGAAGACATGATTCGCGTGCAGCGGGACGATTTCGATCCGGGCGCCGAACTCGCAGCGCTCGTCGCGGGCCATCGCGACATCGGCGGCGTCGTGAGTTTCGTCGGGCTCGTGCGCGACATGGCCGAGGGCGCTCCGATCACGGCCATGACGCTCGAGCATTATCCCAAGATGACGGAGGCCAAGCTCGCCGAGATCGAGGTGGAAGCGCGACGGCGCTGGCCGCTCCAAGCGAGCCTGATCGTGCACCGCTACGGCCGGCTCGAGCCGGGCGATCGCATCGTCCTCGTCATCGCGGCCTCGGCACATCGACAGGCGGCCTTCGAGGCCGCGGCCTTTCTCGTGGACTGGCTCAAGACGAAAGCGCCGTTCTGGAAGCTCGAGGAAACGCGGGACGGTGCCCATTGGGTGGAAGCCCGGACAACCGATGACGACGCGGCGAAGCGCTGGCAATCGACACGCCCCGGCGCCGCGGAGTAAGCGCGCGCCCGCGGCCAAGCGGCGCACCCCGCCCACGCCGCCCGCCGCTCCGCCGCCGCCGCGACCGAGGCTCAACGCGGGCATCGCCGAACGGCTGCGCGAGGCCGCGATGCTGCTCGAGAGCCAGGGCGCCAACCGGTTTCGCGTTCGCGCCTACCGGCGCGCCGCCGACACGGTCGACGGCCTGTCCGAAAGTGCGCGCGACATCCTGAAGCGTCAGGGCCTCGAGGGGTTGACGGGAATTCCCACGATCGGCGAGTCGATCGGCGCCGCCATCGCGACGATGGCGCGGACCGGGCGCTGGCCGATGCTCGAACGATTGCGCGGCGAGCTCGACGGCGAAGCGGTGTTCCGCGCGATCCCCGGCCTCGGGCCGGGCCTGGCCAAGCGCATCCATAACGAGCTCCACATCGACACGCTCGAGGCGCTCGAGACGGCGGCGCATGACGGCCGTCTCGATTCGATCAAGGGCCTCGGCCGGCGGCGCGTCGAGGCGCTCAAGGCCGTGCTGCACGACAAGCTGGGGCGTCTCTGGGCGCGGCCGTTCCCCGCCGCGGGCAACGCGATCAGGGAACCGCCGGTCGAGGCGATCCTCACCATCGACGCGCTCTACCGCGCCGAGGCGGCGGCCGGGCACCTCAAGACGATCGCGCCGCGGCGCTTCAATCCGGAAGGCAAGGCGTGGCTGCCGATTCTCCACGCCCAGCGCGGCGACTGGCACTACACGGTGCTCTACTCCAACACGGCGCGGGCGCACGAGCTCGGTCGCATCGGCGATTGGGTGGTCGTCTACTTCTATGACAGCGATCATCGCGAGGGGCAGCGCACGATCGTGACGGAGCCGCGCGGGCCCCTTCAGGGACGCCGCGTCGTGCGCGGGCGGGAGGCGGAATGCCGCGGCTTCTACGCCACGCGCCGGACGTCGACCGACGCCGAACCGTCGCCCTCGAAACCGGCGAGCTAGCCGCCGTCCGTCGGCCGCGCGGCTACTCGGCCGCCCGCGTCGTCGGCGACTTCTCGCGCACCAGCTTGTCGAAGTCAGCGAGAAGCGTCTTGGTGACGTCGCTCACCTGGTAGGTCATGGAATCGATCTGGCGCACCGGCGTCACCTCGACCGCGGTGCCGGAGAGGAACACCTCGTCGAATCCCGGCAGTTCGGACGGCATGATCGCCCGCTCATGCACGCGGTACTGGCGCTTCTTCGCGAGCTCGATGACCGTGCGCCGCGTGATGCCGTTGAGGAAGCAATCGGCGATCGGCGTGTGGATCTCGCCGTCCTTGACGAAGAAGATGTTGGCGCCGGTCGCCTCCGCCACGCGCCCGCGGTAATCGAACATCAGCGCGTCGTTGTAGCCATCGGCCTCGGCCTTGTGCTTGGACAGCGTGCAGATCATGTAAAGGCCCGCCGCCTTGCTGTCGGTCGGCGCCGTGTCGGGCGCGGGCCGGCGCCACTTCGAAATCTGCATCCGGATGCCCTGGAGTCTCGCCTCCGGCGTGAAATAGGCCGGCCACTCCCACGACGCGATGGCGAGGTGAATGCGGCTCTGCTGCGCCGAGACGCCCATCTGCTCGCTGCCGCGCCAGGCGACCGGCCGGAGATAGCCGTCCTTCAGCTTCTGCGCGTCGATCACCTCGCGGCAGGCGCGATCGATGTCGTCGGCCGAGTACGGAATCTCGAATCCGAGGATGCGCGCCGAGTGCAGAAGGCGATCGGTGTGCTCGCGCAGCTTGAAGGCCGTGCCGTCATAGACCCGCTCGCCCTCGAATACGCAGCTCGCGTAGTGAAGCGCGTGGGTGCAGACATGCATCTTGGCCTCGCGCCAAGGAATCAACTTGCCGTCCGACCAAATCCAGCCGTCGCGATCGTCATACGGAACCAAGGTCATAGCCGCCCCGCTTCGAGGGAATGTGCGTCGATGTCGCCTGAACCGCCACTATAGCCGGTCCCGCGCCGGGCGAACAAGCGCGCCCCGGACGGCGTCCCGCCAAGAGTACCTCGTCTGGCACGGCTCGGCGGCAGCGGGGTATACTCGTGCCGGCATGACGGAGGACCAGCCCCACATCCTCGTGGTCGACGACGACAAGCGGCTTCGCGAGCTTCTGCGCCGCTTTCTCGCCGAGAACGGCTTCCGCGTGACGGCCGCGGCCGACGCAGCCGAGGCTCGCGCCAAGATCGACAACCTTGCCTTCGACCTCATCGTGCTCGACCTCATGATGCCCGGGGAATCCGGCTTGAGCCTGACCCAGTCGCTCCGCAAGACGAGCACGGTTCCGATTCTCATGCTGACCGCCATGGGGGAGACGGACCATCGGATCGCCGGACTCGAATCGGGTGCGGACGACTATCTTGCGAAGCCTTTCGAGCCGCGCGAGCTGGTCTTGCGGATGCGCACGATCCTACGCCGGGTGCCGCCGCCGGCAGCGGCCCCGCCGCCCGCGATCTCGCTCGGCGCGTACCGCTTCGATCTCGCGCGCGAGGAGCTCTCGAACGGCGAACGGATCGTGCGGCTCTCCTCGGGCGAGCAGCGTCTCCTGCGCATCCTCGCAGAGCGCCCGGGAACGCCGCACAGCCGCGAGCAGCTCTACGAGCAGATGGGCTCCGCCGCGCGCGGCCGCTCGATCGACGTGCAAATCACCCGCCTCAGGCGCAAGATCGAGCCCGACCCCAAGGCGCCGCGCTATCTTCTCACCGTCCGCGGCCAAGGCTACGTGTTGCGCCCCGACTGACCATGCCGATCGGCGCCGAGATCAAGAAAATCCTTCCCCGTCGCCTTCTGTGGCGGCTCATCATCATCGTGATGGCGCCGCTCGTGCTGCTGCAGATCGTCACGACGATCGTGTTCTACGACCAGCATTGGGAGACGGTGACGCGCCGCCTGGCCTACTCGGTCGCGGGCGACATCGCGGTGATGATCGCCATGCGCGCCGACCATCCGGATGACGAGGGCGAACTCGCGCTTCAGGAGCTGGCCTTGAACGCGCTGACCCTCAGGGTTGATTTCATCGACGGCGCGATTCTGCCCAATGCCCCCGTCGTCACGGGCGACAACCGGGTCGAGCGCTGGCTGGTCAAGGCGCTTCAGGACCAATTGCACAAGCCGTTCCAGATCGATGCGCGATCGTTCGATCGCGAGGTCGCGATCAACGTGCAACTGCCGAAGGGCGTGCTCAAGGTCCTGGTCCCGCGCAAGCGCCTGTCGAGCGCCACGACCTACATCGTGCTGCTGTGGATGGCCGGCACATCGGCCATCCTGTTCACGGTCGCGATGCTGTTCATGCGCAATCAGGTGCGCCCCATCCGGCTTCTCGCGGCCGCCGCCGACCGCTTCGGCAAGGGACGGGACGTGCCGAACTTCCGCCCGGCCGGCGCCACGGAGGTCCGCCAGGCGGCCGCCGCGTTCATCGAGATGCGCGATCGCATCCGCCGCCAGATCGCCCAGCGCACGGACATGCTGTCCGGGGTCAGCCACGACTTGCGCACGCCTTTGACGCGCATGAAGCTCCAGCTGGCCATGCTGCCGGATTCGCCCGAGACGGCCGACCTCAAGGCCGACGTCGCCGAGATGGAGCGCATGATCGACGGCTATCTCTCGTTCGTGCGCGGCGAGGGCCACGAGGCGCCGAGCGAGACCGATCTCGGCCACCTTCTCGGCGAGATCGTGGACGGCGTGCGGCGCGACGGCGCCGCGATCAAACTGTCGACCGAAGGCGACATGCGCGTCGCCGCGCGGCGCAACGCGCTCAAGCGCTGCATCACCAACCTCGTGACCAACGCGGCCCGCTACGGGCATCACATCGCGGTCGCCGCGGTGCGCCAGAAGGACTTGATCGAGATCACGGTCGATGACGACGGCCCCGGCATTCCCGCGTCCCAGCGCGAGGACGTGTTCCGGCCTTTCGTCCGGCTCGAAGGCTCGCGCAATCCCGAGACGGGCGGCGTCGGCCTCGGCCTCACCATCGCGCGCGACATCATCCGCGGCCATGGCGGCGACATCTTCCTCGGCGATTCGCCCGCGGGAGGACTGCGCGCCTCGCTGCGCCTGCCGGTCTGAGGCGCGCCCTAGTAGAGCCTGCCGCCGTTCGGCACCGGCCGATCGACGCCGACCATCACGACCTCGCCCTTGGCGTCGGGAAAGCCGAGAACGAGGACCTCCGACATGAACGGGCCGATCTGCTTCGGCGGAAAGTTCACGACGGCCGCCACCTGTCGGCCGAGGAGCTGGTCGGGCGCATAGTTGGCGACGACCTGCGCCGAACTCTTCTTGATGCCGAGCTCGGGGCCGAAGTCGACGCGCAGCCTGAAGGCCGGCCGGCGCGCCTCGGGAAACGGCTCGACGCCGACGATGGTCCCCACGCGAATCTCGACCCTCTCGAAATCCGCATAGCTGATCGGCATGGCACCCTCCTTCTCGCGGCGGCGGACGCTAGCACCGCCCTCGAAGCGAGGACAAACGAAAAGGGCCGCCCGGTGGACGGCCCTTCCTTATTCGCGCGACCCCACGGCCGCGCACCTTAGACGGTTGGCTTAGTGGGCCGCGCCGTTCGCCGCGAACAACTCGCGGACCTCGTCGATGCTCTCGACGAGACGGGCGTTGAGCACACCGGCGGCCTCGGTCGCGGCACCGGTCACGATGCCGGCCATTTCCTGCGCATTCGACATGGCGGTCATCACGCCTTCCTTGGCGAACTCCGCCTGCTTGCGCATCCGGTCCTCGGGGCTCTTGGCGGCGACAAGCGCCTCACCGACCTTGGTCGCACCCTCGATCGCCGCGCGGAAGAGCTCGCTCTGGCGCTGGGCCACCGACTGGAAACCCTTCACGGTCGCCTGATTGGCCTTGGAGATGGCGTCGAAATTCTTGCGGTGATAGGCGACAAGCGCGTCGATGTTGACGCCGGGGATCTTGAAATCCGAGAACGCCTTGAAGGCGTCCGGACCGAACGGGGCGGAGCTCTTGCTCATCGATACGGTCTCCATGCTGAAGGATTGCGTTTTGTTGCGCTGCAACATTAACCCCAATATGGGTGCAATTCCTACCCGTGTCAACGGGATTTTTGCACTGCACCATAAAACCAATGGCACATCGAGAGCCTATTCAAACCTATAAAAATCAACAATTTATGAAACTTTGATTAAATCGAGGTTTGACGTTTGCCGCGCCGGGACGGCCTTTTCCTTGGGGTTTTCGGTTGGGCATCGGGGCTTGGCGACCCATCCGGCGGGGCGGAGGGTTTCCGCGCGCCCATGCGCGATCCCCAGGCCATCACGGCCTCGGCACGCC
>JAXMCE010000002.1:0-559485 GCA_046349515.1 Alphaproteobacteria bacterium
CGGCCAAGGTCAAGCCGACCATGCGCTCGTCCCAGCCGTAGCGATAGATCGCGTAGAGAACGAAGGTGCTGGGCAGGACGACATGCGCCAGGTTCTGGACGAAGAGCACGCCCGAAAGACCCAAGAGCACGGGATGGGAGCGGAGGAGCGCGAGGGAGCCGAGCGGATTCGCACGGGTCCAGGAGAACGCCGCCCGCTTCGCGCGCGGCAAGGATTCGGGAAGGATGAAGAGGCCGTAGAGACCGTTCGCGAGGCTCAAACCCGCGGCCGCCCAGAACGGCAAGCGCGCGTCGATCGCGCCGAGGAGCCCACCGAGGGCGGGGCCCAGGACGAAGCCGATGCCGAAGGCGGCACCGATCAGGCCGAAGCCACCGGCGCGGCGCTCGGGCGGAGTCACGTCGGCGATATAGGCGCCCGCGGTCGTGATCGTCGCCGCGGTGATGCCGGAAATCACGCGGCCGACGAAGAGCCAGGCGAGATTCGGCGCCAAGGCCATCAGGATGTAGTCGAGGCCGAGGCCGAAATTCGAGATGAGGATCACAGGACGCCGGCCGAAGCGGTCGGAGAGCGAGCCGAGGAACGGCGAGAACAGGAACTGCATGAGCGCCCAGGCGATCCCGAACACGCCGTAGACCTTTGCGCCTGCCTCGACATTGCCGTCGACGAAGGTCACCACCAGCTTCGGCAGGACCGGGATCATCACGCCCAGCGCCAGGACGTCGAGGACGACCGTGATGAAGATGAAGATGACGGCCGCACGCTGGCGGCCCGTCGGTCGATTCTGGTCCGGCATCTCGTCACACGGGATAATTAGAAAAGCGCTTTTCGAGCCCCAGCCTCGTTGTAGTCGACGGTCACGCTGCGATGCATCCGCCAGACCCCGCCTTCGCTCCATCGGCCACGCGCCGTTGCATCGCGTGACCAGCGCCGTCCTGTCAGTCTAGAGTGTGATGCATTCAGCACAGGAAGGGTTCGGATGACCAGTATCTTCGATATGCTGGACGGACGGAAGCCGACGATCAAAGTCATCGACCTCGGCGCCATGAGCCTCGGCGGCGAAGGCGTGCCCTATCGTCGCCTTGTCGCGCAAGGGGCGTGCGAGGTCATCGGATTCGAGCCCGTCGAGAAGGAATGCGAGAAGCTGAATGCGCAGGCCGGGCCCAAGCATCGCTTCCTTCCCTACGCGGTCGGCGACGGCAAGCGCGGTGTCTTCCGGGTATGCAAGTTCCCCATGACGTCGTCGTTGTTCGAGCCCAATACGGCTTTGCTCGATAAATTTCATCTCCTGGCGGATGTCACCACCGTCGTCTCCCGTGAGGACATAGAGACGCGGCGGCTCGACGACATTCCCGAGGCCACCGGCGCCGACTACGTGAAAGCGGACGTACAGGGCGCTGAGGTCATGGTCTTCGACGGAGGAGTCCGAACCCTCGAAACCGTGACCGTCGTCCACACGGAAGTCGAGTTCATTCCGCTATATAAGGATCAACCGCTGTTCGCGGAAGTCGACCAAGCCCTGCGTCGTCAGGGATTCTTGTTTCACAAGTTCATGGGCACCGTCAGCCGGGCGCTCAAGCCCTTGCTCGTCAAAGGCAATCCCAATGCGCCTCTGAGCCAGGTTCTGTGGGGCGATGCAATTTACGTCAAAGACTTCACCGCATTCGACCGCCTCGAGCCGGAACGTCTGTTGAAGCTCGCGATCATCTTGCATGAGGTCTATCAGTCATTCGACCTTGCGGCTCTTGCATTGCAGCACCATGACAAGGCGACCGGCGGCCAACTGTGCGCGTCCTATTTGCAACGACTGACCGGCGGCCGTACCACCTGACGGTGGCGCGACGATTGGGCGGAGGCTGGGCCAATCGAGTGACAACCAGGCGCCACGCCGCGTGACGTTCGAATAATTTGCCCGCGCGCCGCGCTCGGGCGCGTTCAAGGAATTACGAACTCGGTGACGACGGGCGCGTGGAAGGAATCGGGCGGCCGTTCGACGGGCGGCGTCGAGACCTCGTCGAAGAGTCCCTCGTTGTGGATTTCAGCGCCCCGGTAGGATGCCAGAAGCGCCCGCGAGACGAGGACATGGTCGATCATGGCGACGCGCCCGCCATGGACGACCGAATAGCGCGCCGCCTCCGGCACCGATTGCTCGAGGGGCACCATCGCCCGGTAGGCGAGATCGCCGCTGCCCGTGTCGGCCTCGCTCGCGACGATCATGCGCACGGGCACTTCGCGCAAGTCCGCGTTGAAATCCCCGCACACCGCGATGAGCGCATGGCGATCGGCATCGAAAATGCGATCGACGAGAAGTCGCGTCTCGAAGGCCTGGCCCGCGCGCTTCATCGACGCGATGAAGAACCCCTCCGCCCAAGCCGCGGTATCCGTCCAAGCGAAGGCGCCGCGTTTCCTCCCCGGCACGAAGGACGCCAATGGCGCTCTCAGATGGACATTGATCACGTGGAGTGTGCGATCCTCGCCAAGGTCGAGCTCGGCATGGAGGATCGGCCGGTCCCATTCGACGGGTGCGGCACTTCCGGCCGCCGGGACGGCCGTCGTCAGGCGATAGGCCGGCGGCGGCGCAAGCTCGTGGCGGAGCTGGGTCGTCGCGCGGATCGGGAAGCGGCTGAGGATGACGAGATTGTGCACGTCGAACACCCCATGGCCCTGGCGGCTCTCGGTCGCGGCCCGGGCGAAATGCGCGTAGGGCGAGTCCGCGAGCAGCCGGTCGAGGGCCGCGAGAGTCCGCGGCGCATGGCGACCCGCCTGCTGGCCGTTGACCTCCTGCAGGCAAAGGACGTCCGCCCTCAGGCGCAGGAGCTGCGGCCGCAGGACTTCGATGCGATCATCGAGCGACGGGACGAGGCCGGGCCGGTCGTCGAGATTCTCGAGATTGAAGGTGGCAAGGCGCAGGGCGAGCGGCACGGCGTCGCCCGCCTCGCTCAGACGCCCTTGAAGTTAGGCTCCCGGTCCTCGAACCAGGCGTTGGTGCCCTCGATCGAATCCTTGGAGAACGACGCCTTGAGGTAGTACTCGCTTTCGAACATGAGCACCTCCGAGAGCGGCGCTTCGGCCGCGCGGTCGATCATCTCCTTGTGGAAGCGCACGGAGATGGGCGCACGGCGCGCAATCACGTCGGCCATCTTGGCTGCCTCCTCCCGCTCCTTGCCGACCGGGACGAGCCGATTCACGAGACCGATGCGGTAGGCGTCGGCCGCCGTCCACCATTCGCCGAGATAGGCGATCTCCCGTGCCCGCGCGATACCGACCTTCTGCGCCAGCATCTTCGTCGTGCCGTTGGTCATGGTGATGCTGAGCGTCACCTCCGGGCAGCCGAACTGGGCATTCATGGACGCGACGACGAGGTCGCAACCGATGCAGATCTCGGTGCCGCCGCCGACGCACCAGCCCTGGACGGCCGCAATGACGGGAAACGGCACGGAGCGGATGAGACGCGTCACGCGTTGCGCCGTCTGCTGCCAGCCGAAGAGCTGCTCCTTCGTGACCGAGCCATCGGCGATTCCGCGCGAATGCTCGCGGATCTCCGTGACGTCATGGCCGGCGAGGAACGCCCGCCCGTTGCCCGCGATGACGAGGCAGCGAATGTTCGGATCCTTCCCCAGCTCCTCGAGCGCGTCGCCCGCCTCCTCCCACATCACCATGAGGAAGGCGTTTGACTTCTCAGGCCGGTTGAAGATCAGCCACGCCACGTGGCCTTCCTTGCGGACAACAACCAGGCCGCTCTTGGATTTCTTCTCGCTCATCATGACCTCGCGGGTGGGGGTGTCTTGGCTAGCGTTTGAGCTTGATGCCGGCGCGCTCGCGGTCCCAGGTCGTGGGAGTGAGACCGCGCTCGCGCAGCGGAAATTTCTGGATCTTGCCGGTGGGAGTCTTGGGCAGGGCCTCGATCACGTCGATGTAGCGCGGCACCATGAAGTAGGCCATGCGCGGCTCGAGGAAGCGAATGAGCTCGACCGGGTCGATCGCCATGCCCTGCCGCGGCACGATGATGGCCATCACCTCCTGCTCCGTGTGCACGGACTCGGCAGGAATGACCGCGCATTCGAGCACGGCCGGATGCTTCACGATTTCCTGCTCGACTTCCATGGAAGAGATGTTCTCGCCGCGCCTGCGGATCGCATCCTTGGTGCGGTCGACGAAGTAGTATTGCCCCTCCTCGTCGCGCATCAGCATGTCACCCGTGTGGTACCACAGGTTGCGCCACGCCTTGACCGTCCACTCGGGATGATTCCAGTAGCCGAGCGTCATGTCCCACGGGTTCTTGGTCCGGACGCACATTTCGCCGGGCACGTTGGGCGGCACTTCCTCGTCGTTCTCGTCGACGATGCGCACTTCGTAGCGATCCTCGAGCAGGCGTCCGCAGGTCCGATTGTTCGGAAGATCATAGGACGAACGCATGGGGCAATTCTGTTCCGTGCCGCCATAGGTCGTCGAGACGCGCACGCCGAATCGGCGCTTGAAGTCCTCGACCTCGGGCAGGAGCGGCACGACGATGATCCGGTCCATCGGATTGTCGGCGTCGTCCGGTTTCGGCGCCTGACGGTAGAGGAAATTGGCCATGGCGCCGAGGAGGAACGACACGTTGGCCCTGTACTTGCGCACGTCGCTCCAGAAATCGGTGAGCGAGAACGTGCCGGTGAGCACCGCCGTGCACTCCGCGATGAGGCAGGCGTAGACGACAGCCCACTGCCCCGCGATGTGGAACATGGGGAGCGGCGCGTAGTAGACGTCGCCGGGCCCGAGAAGGAGCAACTCGACCGCCGTCATGGCGTATTCGTAGGCATGGGCATGGCACGTCATCGAGCCCTTGGACGGCCCCGTCGTGCCCGAGGTGTACATGATGCCCACGAGGTCGTTGTAGCGCGGCCCCTCGCCCTCGAGCGGCGCGCCGTCGGGGGGAAACAAGCTCTCGAAGCGAAGCTCCGAGAAGCGATTGGCGAGCGTCGGCGGCAGACCGGGCTCCTGGCCCTTGGCGTCTTTCGTGTAGAGGACGAGCCGCTCGAGCCCCTTGAGCTCGCCAAGCACGAATTCGAGCCGGTCGAGATACTGCCGGTCGACGATCATGGTCTTGGCCAGCGAATCGTTCACCACATGGGCGAAGACCGTGCCCCGCGCATGGTTGTTGACCGGAACTTCGACCGCGCCGAGCTTGGCAAGCGCGCACCACGCCAGGATGTAGTCGATCGTGTCGGGCAGCATGATGAGCACGGTCTCGCCGCGCTTGACGCCGGCCGCGGCCAGGCCGCGCGCGAGGCGGTTGGACGTCTCGTCCATCTCGCGGTAGCCGTAGGTGCGCTCGGGCGTGACGATCCAGGGTGCATTGCCGTGCCGGTCGGCACGGCGCTTCAGCACCTCTTTGAGCGTCCGGTCCGTCCGCGCTTCAACTGCCATCACCAAGCTCCCGCACGCGCGTCGCCCCCATGTGCGACCGCGCCGATTTGCGCGCGATGTTAGGGGCCGTGCAAGTCGAGGGTCAAGGCGAGGCCAGAAGACGCTCGATGACCTGTCGAGCGCGGAGAAGCGCGTCGGCGCGCGGCAGGCCGGCCGCCATCTCCCGGTCGTAGAGGGTCCGCACCATGAGGGCACCGGCCGGGGCCAGGGGCGCATGCCGGCTCCACGACCGGCCAAGGGAGTCGTAGCGGGCCTTGATCGCGTCGTCGTCGTTCGGCAGGCCCAGCACTTCCGCCATCTCCTCCATGAGGCAGCGGTCGAGGTCGGCGGGCGCGATCTCGGCGTTCGCGATGACGGCCCCGTAAGTGATCCGGTCCTCGACCGAGTAGGAGAGGAAATAGCAGTGTGCGCCTTCGACGATGCGCTTGAGGGTGGCGGTATCCTTTTCGATCTGTTGCCCTGCCTTGAACATCTCGGCCCCCGGGACGACGAGGATGACGAGGTTTTCGCCCCGGTCTTGCGCGCCGATCTCGCGATAGGCGAGGCCGGTGAGACGCGCGAGGATGGCGGCATGGTGCTGGATGCTCGGCCGGGCGGCCGAGGCGCCTCGACCGCCGATCTTGTAGCGGACCTCACCCGTCCATTTGCGGAGCCGCGTGGCCGGGGCGACACCGGGGATCTCGCTGCCGAAGGCGACCGAATCGAAAAGAGCCACCAGCCGGTCGAGATCGTCCGCCGCCGAGGCCGGGAGAGAAAAGCACGCCGCCAGACTGGCGGCGACCCCCAACCGCACCCACCGGGGAGCGATGCGCCCCCTCACCCGCTGATGCCGGCACGCTTGCGCATGAGCTTGGCCGCCCGGTCGGCACGGGCGTAAACCTCGCCCTCGTCCATCCGCGTGAGGCGTCCGCCCTTCACCAGCACCTCGCCATCGACGATCACGGTGTCGACGGTGCGCGACTTCGCGAGGAGCACGTGCTGCCGCACCGTGTTGTGACGCGGCCAGACCTCCGGCGCGTCCGAGTTGCGGATCACGATGTCCGCGCGCTTGCCAGCTTCGAGACTGCCGAGCCATTTGTGCCAGCGCAGCGCCTTGGCCCCGTTGATCGTGTACATGCGGAGAAGGTCGTCCGGCGACACATACTCGCCCTGGTCGCGCGCGAGCGCATAGGCCGTGTACATCTGGTCGCCGAAAGAGGCCGCCTTGCTGACGTCGAGGCCGATCGCGATGTTGATGCCCTGCTTGTGGAGCTTCGGCATCGGCGTCTTCACGTGAAGACGCGCGCCGTAGTACCAGGAGTTGGTCGGGCTCCACACGACGGTCATGCCCGCGCGCTTGACCGGGGCATATTCGTCCGGCCGCAGCACGTTCATGTGGACGAACACGCAATTGGGGCCGAGCAGGCCGATCTTCTCGAAATGGACCAGCGGGTGCCTGCCGAAGCGCCGGTCGTCGTGCTCGGCATCGTCCGCCGACTGAGACTGGTGCATATTGAAGGCGACGCCCGCCTTGTCGGCCGCCTTCTTGGCGGCGAGACGCAGCACGTCCGAATCATTGCCCATGCCGTAGACAGCGACGTGGCCGCGGACCTTGGCCTTGGGGTCCTTGTTGCGCCAGAGCTGGCCACCGAGGGTCTTCAAGGCATGGGCGCGGCCGAACTTGGCGCGCTTGAAGCGGCTCAACTGCGGCCCCCGCTCGTCCATGAGGTAGCAATCGGCGACGGACGCGCGAAACCCCAGCGAATCCGACGCCTGCTTGACGCATTCGGGTTCGAAGGCCGAGCCCGGATCCATCACCGTCGTGACGCCGCTCTTCAGCATGTCGAGGCCGAGGAGCAGCGCGTTCGAATATTCAAGCTCGTCGTCGAGCGAATCGATCATGCCGAGATACTGCTTCGCCACCCACGGCCCCGGATCATCGCCGCCGAAATCCACCTCGGCGATCATCTTGCCCACCATGTGGTAGGTCGTGTGGTAGTGGGTATCGATGAGGCCCGGATGAACGAGGCCGCCCTCGGCGTCGATCGTGCGCGCGGCGCTCCAGTCGCGCTCGAGCGCGGCGCTCCGCCCCACCGCCGCGATCGAATCGCCCCGAATCGCGATGGCGCCGGAGGGATGGACGGTGCGCTTCGCGTCCATGGTCAAGAGATGGGCATTCTTGATCAGAAGATCGCAGGTCTTCTTGGCAGGCATGACGGCTCCCCTTCGGTTGTCGGCCGACTCTAGCGACTTCCGAGGCTCATGCCACCCCGGCGCGCTCGCGCAAGTTCTTGGCGGCCTTGTCGCAGCGCGCGTAAAGGGCGCCTTCGTCGAGCCGCACGTGCCGGCCGTCCTTGATGACGATCTCGCCGTCGACGATCACCGTGTCGACCGACTTGCCGCGCGCGAGCAGCAGATGCTGGCGCTCGCGGTTGTGGCGCGGCCAAGTCTCCGGCCGGTCGTTCGAGCGGATGACGAGATCGGCGCGCTTGCCGACTTCGATCGAGCCCAGCCACGTTTCCCAGCCCATGGCGCGCGCGGCGTTGGCGCTTTGCATGTGGAGAAGGTCGTCCGGCGAGAGATGCTCGCCCTGGTCGCGCGCGATGAGATAGGCCATGTGCGCCTGATCGCCCCAGGACGCGGCCTTGCTGACATCGAGGCCGAGCGCCACGTTCACGCCGCGCTTGAAGAGTTTCGGAATCCGGTTGGGTGCGCGCATGCGCGTGCCGTAGTACCAGGAATTGGTCGGGCTCCAGACGACGGAGATGCCCGAGCGTACGATCGGCTCGATCTCGTCGTCGCGGAGCACGTTCATGTGGACGAAGACGCAGGCGCGCGACAGCAGCCCCTCCTCCTCGTAGCGCACGAGCGGATGCTTGCCGAGCGTGCGGTCATCGGCCTCCGCATCGTCGGTGCTCTGCGACTGGTGCATGTTGAAGGCGCAGCCGTTCTTCTCCGCGAGTTCCTTGGCGTACTTGATCATGCGGAGCGAGTTGGCGCCGCAGCCATAGATGGCGACGTGGCCCTTGATGCGCGCGTTCGGATCCTTGTTGCGCCAGAGCTGGCCGCCGAGCGCCTTCGCCCCGTGCTCGAAGGTCGGCACGACCCCCCGGATGCTCGTGAAGGCGGGATCGGAGGAATCGATGATCCAGGGATCGGCGAAGCTCGAGCGCGTGCCGACGGCGGTGACGGCATCGGCCACCGCATCCTGGGAATAGATCGTGCCGGGGTCGACGAAGGCGGTGACACCGTTCTTCAGCATGTCGAGGGAGGCGAGCGCGCCATTCGCCCATTCTTCCTCGGGCCCGAGCGCGTTGTTCATGCCCGTGTATTGCTTGGCGATCCAGGCCGTCGGGTCGGCGCCCTCGAACGACACCTCCTCGATCATCTTGCCGATCATGTGTTGCGTCACGTGGTAGTGCACGTCGATGAGGCCCGGATGAACCAGCCCGCCCTTGGCGTCGATCGTGCGGCTCGCCCGGTATCGCCCCATCACCTCGCGCTCGGCACCGACCGCGACGATGTCGCGTCCCTTGATCGCGACGGCCCCCGAGGGATGTTTCGTGCGCTTGGGATCGGCCGTGAGCACATAGGCATTGGTCACCAAGAGATCGCAGGGTTGAGCCTGTCCGTCTTGCATCGCCGCCATCCTCCCCATGGGCGTTCGCCGAGGACCGTCCCCGGGGCGCGCCCGTCTTGTCCGCGCTGGCCCTGGGCCAGCGGACCCGGCCCCCAGCATGACGGGAGGGCGCGCGGCGGGCTAGCGGGTCACGCCGGGCCCTCGCCCGATGATGGTAAGCCCCGGGCCTTCACAGCTCCGTGAGCGGGGCGGCGAAATCCCTCGGGCGCGCTATATTGAGAAGCGACCGATGAAGCCCCACGCCGAGCGCGGGGGCGCGAGGAAGGAGATGCCCATGACCCAGGCCGCAAAAGTCCCGAGCGACCGCATCGAGAAATCCGAAGCCGAATGGCGCCGGCAGCTCACGCCGGAGCAGTTCCATGTCTGCCGCAAGAAGGGCACCGAGCGGCCTTGGACGGGCGAGCACAACGAGCGCAAGGACAAAGGCACCTATATGTGCGTGTGCTGCGGCCAGCCACTCTTCAGCTCATCGGCCAAGTTCGATTCGGGCACGGGCTGGCCGAGCTTTTTCGAGCCGGTCGCCGCCGATGCCGTCGTGAACGAGGAAGACAACAGCTTCTTCATGCGCCGGACGGAAGTGCTGTGCAGCCGGTGCGACGCGCATCTCGGCCACGTCTTCCCCGACGGCCCGCGCCCGACAGGCCTGCGCTACTGTATGAATTCCGTCGCGCTCGATTTCAAGCCGGAGAAGTAGGTCGCGAGTCCTCTGGTCGCCCGCGCGTCGCGGGCGGCCCTCCTCCTAGGACAGGAGGAGGTGGAGGACGCTCACCACGCCCACGAAGACAAGGGCGCCCGCGACACAAACCGCGAGCGGCAGGCCCCAGCGCCGCCCGACCTTGCGGCTGAACGCCACCTCGAGGCCGCCGACGCCGACGGAGACGAGGCCGCCGAAGACTTCGAGCCCGTTCATGACGCCCAAGAAGGCGAGCCACACGGTGGCGAGAACGCTTGCCACGACAAGCGCCGCGACGCCGATCATCGTGAGCCAGCCGAGGATGTCGAAGCTGGGTCCGATCTGCGCGAGAAGAGCCGCGATCGCCACGACGGGAATGACGATGAGATAGTCGTGAACTCGTCCTCTGCGTCTCGCCATGATCGCACTCCTCCGGTCGATTGCGCTGCGGGTTCCCCAAGCCGCGCGGCGCGCGCCCAACACAACGATCCCCGTCACCATCAAAGAATGAGCGATCACCCAAGGCCAGGGATAAAACTGTGACATTGACGCGACGGAGCATCCGCGCGCCGAGCGAATTCGTTAACGGCGCATTCGTTAACGACCAGGCGCGCGGGCCGGAACGAGCGCGTCAGCCACCGGCCCCGAGAGACGCCTCAGCGCGGCGTCGCGGCCGCTTGCGCGCGTTGGGATTGCAGTTGATTGACGGCCGCGAGGGCGAGGGGATCGAGGCCCTTGCCGCCGCTGGCCTCGAGGTGGGCGATGATCTGTTTGCGCATGCGCGGGTCCCAGAATTTCTCGATGTGATCCGCGATGGCGGCCGTGGCCTCGGCTTCCTTCATGTGCGCGAAGAATTTGCCGATCTGGTTCGCCATGTAGACGAGGCGGTCAAGCGACATGCTTCTTCGCTCCGTCCTCGATCCGCTCGGCGTGCGTGAACACCTCGAACTCCTCGCCGCGGGTGACCGCAACGAGGGTGATCCCGGCCGCCTCCGCCGCGCGGATCGCGAGCGCGGTCGGCGCGGACACGGCGACGAGGATGGGCCCGCCGATCATGGCCGTCTTCTGCACCATCTCGACCGAGACGCGGCTCGTGATTACCACGATCCCGTCCCCAGCTGAGAGTTCGCTGCGCGCGAGCGCGCCTGCGAGCTTGTCGAGCGCATTATGGCGGCCGACATCCTCGCGAAGGGCGACGAGCCCTGCCTCCGCGGTCCAGAAGGCCGCCCCGTGTACCGCGCGCGTCTCGAGGTTGAGCGACTGGGCCGGGGCGAGCGATGCCATCGCCGCGGCGATCGCGGCAGGCGTCACGCGGCGATCGCTTTTGACGGCCGGCACCGTCCGCATCGCCTCGGTCAAGCTTTCGATGCCGCAGAGGCCGCAGCCGACTGGGCCCGCAAGCCGCCGCCGGCGTTCGGTGAACGCTGCCGCGCGCGCCTCGCCGAGCGTCATGCGCAACTCGATCCCGAGATCCGTCGGCACGATCTCGGTCGCAAGGATCTCCGACGCGCCGCCGACGATGCCCTCGGTCAGGCTGAAGCCGATCGCGAAATCCTCGAGGTCCGCGGGCGTCGCCATCATGACCGCATAGGTCGCGCGCCCGTAGGTCATCGCGATGGCGACCTCCTCCGGCACCGCGCGCTCGCCGCGCGCGAGCCGTCCGCCCCGCCTGATGAGCGGGCGGACGCGCATCGACGGCGGCGGGACGGTCCGGGTCATTCGGCGGCGGTCCCCACGGGTGAGATGTGGCGGTGCTCCTCGGCGAGCGTACGGTAGCGGTCCTGCCACTCGGTCGGTCCGTTCGATGGCGTCACTTGGACCGCCGTCACCTTGTACTCCGGACAGTTGGTCGCCCAGTCGGAGTAATCGGTCGTGACCACGTTGGCCTGGGTGTCCGGGTGGTGGAAGGTCGTGTACACGACGCCCGGCGCCACGCGGTCGGTGATCGTCGCACGCAAGGCCGTGGCGCCCGCACGGCTTTGGAGCTTGACGAGGTCACCCTGCCGGATGCCGCGCTGCTCGGCATCGTGAGGATGGATCTCGAGCACGTCCTCCTGATGCCAGACAACATTCGCCGTGCGCCGGGTCTGGGCCCCCACATTGTACTGCGAGAGAATCCGGCCGGTCGTGAGGAGCAACGGGAAGCGGCTCGACGAACGCTCATCCGTCGGCATGAATTCCGTCACGAAGAACTTGCCCTTGCCGCGGACGAAGCCGTTCACGTGCATGACGGGCGTGCCGAGCGGCGCCTTCTCGTTGCACGGCCACTGGACGGAGCCGAGCTCTTCGAGCTTGGCGTAGGAGACGCCCGTGAACGTCGGCGTCACCCGCGCGATCTCGTCCATGATCTCGGAGGGATGCGCATAGGCCATCTCGACCCCCATGGCCTTGGCGAGGGCCAAGGTGATCTCCCAGTCGGCCATGCCGTTCTTCGGCCGCATCACGCGCCGGACGCGGCTGATGCGCCGCTCGGCGTTCGTGAACGTGCCGTCCTTCTCGAGGAAGGTGCAGCCGGGCAGGAAGACATGGGCGAAATTGGCCGTCTCGTTCAGGAACAGGTCCTGGACGACGACGCACTCCATGGCCGAGAGCGCCTCGACCACATGCTGCGTGTTGGGATCGGACTGCGCCAGATCTTCACCCTGGACGTAGATCCCCTTGAACGTGCCGTCGATCGCCGAGTCGAACATGTTGGGAATGCGCAGGCCCGGCTCGGGGTCGAGCCGCACGCCCCAAAGCGATTCGAACATGGCCCGGGTCGCATCGTCCGAGACATGGCGGTAGCCGGAGAACTCGTGCGGGAAGGATCCCATGTCGCACGATCCCTGGACGTTGTTCTGGCCGCGCAGGGGATTCACGCCGACACCGCGCCGGCCGAGATTGCCGGTCGCCATGGCGAGATTCGCCATCCCCATGACCATGGTCGTGCCCTGGCTGTGCTCGGTGACGCCGAGGCCGTAGTAGATGGCGGCGTTCCCGCCCTTGGCGTAGAGACGCGCCGCGCCGCGGATGAGATCGGCCGGCACGCCGGACACCTTCTCCGCCGCCTCGGGGCTGTTCCTCGGCTCGGCGACGAAGGCGGCCCAGGCGGCGTAGTCGTCCGGCTCGCACCGCTCGCGCACGAAAGCTTCGTTCACGAGCCCTTCGGTCACGATCACATGGGCGAGCGCGTTGACGACCGCGACATTGGTCCCGGGCCGGAGCGGCAGGTGATAGGCCGCTTCGATGTGCGGCGAGCGCACGAGGTCGATCCGCCGCGGATCGATCACGATGAGCTTCGCGCCCTGCCGCAGGCGCCGCTTCATGCGCGAGGCGAAGACAGGGTGTCCGTCCGTCGGGTTGGCGCCGATGACGACGATGACGTCCGCCTGCTCGACCGAATCGAAATCCTGCGTGCCGGCCGACGTGCCAAAGGTCGATTTGAGGCCATAGCCGGTCGGCGAGTGGCAGACGCGCGCGCAAGTGTCGACATTGTTGTTGCCGAAGACCATGCGCACGAGCTTCTGGACGAGATAGGTCTCCTCGTTCGTGCAGCGCGACGAGGTGATGCCGCCGATGGCGCCGCGGCCGTATTGGGCCTGGATGCGCCTGAACTCGCTGGCCACGTGCGCGATGGCCTCTTCCCAGCTCACCTCGCACCAAGGATCGGAGATGCGCTGGCGCACCATGGGCTTCAAGATCCGGTCGGGATGGGTCGCATAGCCCCAGGCGAAGCGCCCTTTGACGCAGGAGTGGCCGCGGTTGGCCTTGCCGTCCTTGTAGGGAACCATGCGGACGACTTCCGCACCGCGCATCTCGGCCTTGAAGCTGCACCCGACGCCGCAATAGGCGCAGGTCGTGACGACCGAATGCTCCGGCTGCCCGATCTCGATGACGGATTTCTCCATGAGCGTCGCGGTCGGGCAGGCCTGGACGCAGGCCCCGCAGGAGACGCACTCGGAGTCGAGGAAGCTCTCGGCCATGCCGGCCGAAACCTTGGACTCGAAGCCGCGCCCCTCGATGGTGAGGGCGAGAGTCCCCTGCACCTCATCGCACGCCCGCACGCAGCGCGAGCAGACGATGCACTTCGCGGGATCGAAGGCGAAGTAGGGATTGGAGACGTCCTTCTCCGCGCGGAGATGGTTGGCCCCTTCGTAGCCGTAGCGCACCTCGCGCAAGCCCACGGCACCGGCCATGTCCTGCAACTCGCAGTTGCCGTTGGCCGAACAGGTGAGGCAGTCGAGAGGATGGTCGGAGATGTAGAGCTCCATCACGCCCCGCCGCAATTTCTTGAGGCGATCGCTTTGCGTCGTGATGGCCATGCCCGGCGCCACGGGCGTCGTGCAGGAGGCGGGCGTGCCCGGACGGCCCTCGATCTCGACGAGGCAGAGGCGGCAGGAGCCGAAAGCGTTCAAGGAATCCGTGGCGCAGAGTTTCGGCACCTGGATGCCCGCCTCGACCGCGGCCCGCATGATCGAGGTGCCTTCGGGCACCGAGACCGTGAAGCCGTCGATGGAGAGCGTGACGGATTTCTCCGTCGCCTTGCGCGGCGTGCCGTAATCGGTTTCGTGAACGAGCGGCATGGCCAGTCTCCTCAAACGGTCAGGCGCTGAGCGCGACGGGCGCGCGGAAATCCTCGGGGAAGTGGCGAAGCGCGCTCAGCACCGGGTAGGGCACGAAGCCGCCCAGCGCGCAGAGCGAGCCGAACTTCATGGTCTCGCACAACTCTTCGAGCAGCGACCGATGGGCCTCGACGCCTTCCCCCGCCCGGATGCGGTCGATGACCTCCATGCCGCGGACGGAGCCGATGCGGCAGGGCGTGCACTTGCCGCAGGATTCGATCGCGCAGAATTCCATGGCGAAACGCGCCTGGCGCGCCATGTCGACCGTATCGTCGAAGACGACGATCCCGCCGTGGCCAAGCAGCCCGTCGCGCGCGGCGAAGGCCTCGTAGTCGAAGGGCGTGTCGAAGAGCGCGCGCGGGAAATAGGCGCCGAGGGGCCCGCCGACCTGGACCGCGCGCACCGGCCGGCCGGAAGCCGTCCCGCCGCCGATCCGATCGACGATCTCGCCGAGCGTCAAGCCGAACGCCGTCTCGTAGAGCCCGCCATGCTTCACGTTGCCGGCCAACTGAATGGGCATCGTGCCGCGCGACCGGCCCATGCCGAGCGCCTGATAGGCGTCGGCTCCTTCCGCGAGGATGACGGGGACAGAGGCGAGCGACAGCACGTTGTTGACGACCGTGGGCTTGCCGAAGAGCCCCTCGTGCGCCGGCAGCGGCGGCTTCGCGCGCACCATGCCGCGCTTGCCCTCGAGGCTTTCAAGGAGCGCTGTCTCCTCGCCGCACACATAGGAGCCAGCGCCCGAGCGCACCTCGAGGTCGAAGGCATGGGTCGAGCCGAGGACGCGCGTGCCGAGAAGGCCCTCGCGCCGCGCGCGCGCGATCGCCTCGCCCATGGTCGCGATCGCCGCCGGGTATTCGGAGCGAATGTAGACGTAGCCCTTCGTGGCTCCCGTCGCGATGCCGGCGATCGTCATGCCTTCGATGAGGACGAAGGGATCGCCCTCCATGATCATGCGGTCGGCGAAGGTGCCTGAGTCACCTTCATCGGCGTTGCAGACGATGTATTTGCGCTCGCCCGCGGCGGCCGCGACCGTGCGCCACTTGATGCCCGTCGGGAACCCGGCACCGCCGCGTCCGCGAAGACCCGAGCGCACCACCTCCTCGACGATGTCGCCCGCTTTCATCGCGACGGCGCGCTCGAGGCCGCGATACCCGCCATGGGCGCGATAGTCTGCAATCGACAGGGGATCGACGATGCCGCAGCGCGCGAAGGTGAGCCGCGTCTGGGGCTTCAGGAACGGATGGAGCTCGGGCCTGCCGATCCTCAGCGGATGCGCGGCCCCCTTGAGAAGTCCCGCCGACAGGAGCGCCGGCACGTCCGCCGCCTTGACCGGCCCGTAGGCGATGCGCCCTTCGCGCGTCTCGACCTCGACCATGGGCTCGAGCCAATAGAGCCCGCGCGATCCCGTGCGCACGATGTCGAAGCCGTGCTCCGTCTTCGCGCGCCCGAAGGCGGCGGCGACCGCGTCGGCCCCGACCGCGACGGCGCCCGCGTCGCGCGGAATGAAGACCCGGACCGTCACCGGCCAACCTCATCGATCAGGCCATCGATCGCAGCCTCGTCGAGGCGCCCGACGACGCGCTCATCGACCATGCCCGCCGGCCCGCAGGCACACAGGCCGAGACAGAAGACTGGCTCGAGGGTGACGCGCCCGTCCGTCGTGGTCTCTCCCCAATCGACGCCGAGGCGCTTCCGCACCCGATCGGCCAACGCATCGCCGCCCATCGACTGGCATGCCTCCGCGCGGCACAGCTTCACGACGCGGCGACCGGGCGGACGGCGCTTGAAGTCATGATAGAAGGTGACGATGCCGTGGACCTCGGCGCGCGACAGGTTGAGGGCCTCTGCAACCAGGCGCACCGCCTCCTCGCCGATGAAGCCGAACGTCTCCTGGAGCGCCAGAAGGACGGGCAGCGCCGCGCCCTCCCTCTCCTTATGGGCGGCGATGACGGCCTCCGCGCGCTCGGTATTCCAGCTCTCGGGCTTCGGCATCCGTTTCTCGGGAATTCGTAAGTTGTCCAGCCTGGGCGCTAACTAGCTGAAAATCAATAAAGCCAATCCATGGTGCAATAGAATAAATCTATCAACTATCTTCTATCGAGTGGCAAATCAAATCGCTGGCAAGGGCCCTACTGATCGAGAGTGGGGCCCACCCGGCGGGCTTCCGCGACGAGTGCCGCGATGAGCGGCGTCATCGGCTCCCGGTCCGCGACGACAAGGCCGATCGTGTGGACGGCCTCGGGCTCGACGATGGGGATCGCCCGGATCGTCTCCGTGAGGCCCAAGCTTTCGGCGAGCTTCGCCGGCATCACGCTCGCCCAGCGCCCCGTGCGCACATGGGCGAACAGCACGATCATCGAGTTCGATTCGAGCGTCGGCACGGCTTCGGCGCCCACCTCGCGCAAGATGCCGTCGATGATGCGCCGGTTCTGCATGTCGGGCGTGAGAAGGCAGAGAGGAATCCGCCCGACCTCGGCCCAGGTGACCTGCTCGCGGTCGCCGTAAGGCGCATCGGCCGCGGTCAACAGTCGATAGCGCTCCCGGTAGAGCGGCACGCTGCGCACGCGGCCCAAAGGCTCGTTGTCGAGATAGGTGAGGCCCGCATCGACTTCGAGATTCTCGAGCAAGCTCAGCACCTCGTTCGAGGTGCAGGACCGTATGGTGAAGCGGACGTCGGGGTAGCGCTTGCGGTAGGGGGTCGTCAGCGCCGAGGTCATGGCGAGCGCGGTCGGGATCGCGGCGATGCGCAGATGCCCGGCGAGGCCGTGCTTCAAGGCGTGGATGTCCTCCCGCATGGCGCGCGAATCGGCGACGATCCGGCGCGCCCATTCGAGCACGCGCTCGCCCTCGGGCGTGAAGCCCTGGAAGCGCGAGCCGCGATTGACGAGAAGCACGCCCAGCTGCTCCTCAAGCTGCTTCAAGCCGGCGGAGAGCGTCGGCTGCGTGACACCGCAGGCCTCCGCCGCGCGGCCGAAATGCCGCTCCCGCGAGAGGGCCAGGAGGAACTCGAGCTTGTCGATCATTCTCGGCGCCCGCGCCGTTTATCGGCGCGAGACGTCATCGCAATGCAGGCGAAGCGCGTGCTCTCAACGCCATGGGCTCGACCATCTTCGCTCATTCTCGATGCGAGACCGAATCCAGCCATATGGCTTTCACCCGGATCCTCCCAATCAACGGATTCTCGCCGCGCTCATTGGCGGAATTCTGAAATCTTGCATCCCCACCGGACACATCATATTTCAACGAGTATCGGTCGGACATTAACATGGCCGCAGGTCACTGCGGAGATCGAGCGGCATCGCGCTGAGCGCGATGCGACCGGCTCGAATACTCGAGCACTTAGGCCCATCGAGAGCCGTTTCGATGAAACCAGGAAAGGGAGCAACGTTGCCATGGCCCATGCGCGATGCGTGACCGCGTTCACCCTTATCGCCGTTCTCGTGCATGCGGGCGCACAGCCGATCGCGGCGCAAACCACCCTCACATCGCCCAAGGAGATCGCGCACTGCCTTTGTCTCGAGCGGACGATCAACGACCTCCGCTTCCAGATGGACACCGAGCGATATGCGCAAGACTCCGAGCAGCTTCGGCTCGACATTCTCAAGGAGCAGATCGAGCAGCAACGGCCGCATGTGAACGTCGACGATCCCGCCTCGGTCGAGTCGTTCAAGGCGCTTCTCGATCGGCTCGACGCGGAGCAAGGACGCTTCCAGGACGAGGTCTCGCCCCGCTACGCCGATAGCGTCGAACGCTACAACAAGGCAGTCGGAGCGTATGACGGGCCATGCCGCGGAAAGTTCTTCGACGGCGGCGTCGTCGCGGCGTTGAGCCCCAATCTCAACTGCCCGCGGCCCTAAGAGGACCGCACCATTCCGGCCGGCCGAGCATTTTGAGATCGCGCGCGAGAGAGTGCTGCGCCAAAGCAGCTGGCGATCCTCCGCGCCGCTCTTGATCAAGCTGATGCAATGATCGTCCAACAAACGGCACACTCGCTCAAGTCGAGTAGCGCTACCGTCGGCGCTAGTGCACTATTCACACTTTGCCGCGAATTGGAGAACGTTGGAAAATCCGGCGAGTTGACTCCTGCCAAACCGCTGCTTGTTGATGCCGTCCAGGCTTTCGCGGCGCTTCAGATCTCCCTTCAGACCGAGTTTGTACGAGAAGGTGAGATCGCACCGTAAATGAACGCGGCCACCCCTCGGGCCCATTGTCAAAGATGACAACATCCACCGTGTCGTGGTGGATGGATTCTATGAGTGGCTAGGTGGTGAATAGCACTAATCATCCCGAACCGAACACCTCCCTGGTCTGTCTGTGATTCGGCGTGCAAGAGTGCCCCTTGAATGGGGTGCGTCCCTGGAGTGAATCGGCTTCCCACAGTGACCCCGGCTGAGATAAGAGAAAGCCATTAGTTTCACGAGCACACAGGCCCACACGATTCGGCGCCGATCATGATCCCTTAGGATTGTCGAATCTCATCACAACTTAGGTGGAATTGGTCCAATAGCCGGTAGAGTTGCAGTTGGAATTCGATTCACAGGCTAAGGAATACTCTCCAGAACAATCGAGTTTGGCAGCACATCCGAGATCGCACTGATCATCCATGATTGATTTCGCCAGCTACCCATTGGTGGTTATCTTTTTCGTGAGCCTGGCTGCGATTCTTGTTGGCAGTGAAATTGGGCGCGCGCTCGGAATAAGCGCTAGCGCGCGCGTGGGGGCCAGTGTTTCCACGTTGGAAGGCGCAATGTTTGGGATGTTGGCGCTGATCATTAGCTTTACATTCGCAATGGCTCTAACTCGGTACGAAGCGCGACGAGAGGCGGTATTGAGCGAGGCCAACTCGATCGCAACCGCCGCTCTGCGCGCGCGCCTTCTGCCGGCGCCGCATAACACGGAGAGCCTGGATCTGTTGCGGGAATACGCGCGGATCCGTCTTGAGAACACCCAGCAACAACCATCGAAGCCTGCATTGGATGCGGTGATTGCTCGTTCGAACGAGATTCAAGAAGCGCTTTGGCAGCAAGTGAAAGCGATAGCGTCTCAGGACAGTGCAATGGTACCGACGGGAGTGTTCATCCTGGCCCTAAACGAGATGATCGACAATCAGGAGAAACGCCTGACCGCGATGCGCAATCAGGTGCCAAGCATTGTCCTGTTGGCACTGTATGGCATGGCGATCTTGACAGCTGCGTTTGCCGGCTACGCTGCCGGATTGGATAAGCAGCGTAGGCCAGTGGAGCAGTGGCGGTCGCGTCTGTCGGTCTACTTGATGGGTGTGCTTGTCGCCGCGTTGATACTCCTGATCCAAGACCTTGACCGACCAGGTAGTGGTTTCATCACGATTAGCCAGCAGCCGATGATCGATGCAGCTGCCACCATCTCAGGATTCGCGGATTAGATCGTGACGGGCTAACTCCTGGAGAATGCATCTTCAGGCATCAATGCTTCGCGTGTGGATCGGCTCCGAAGTTTGACCCCTTTCGGCTTCCAATCGTGACCCCGGTTGCCTCCGAAATCTCCCGATCAAGTCAACAGATTACTGCTCGAAAGGTCGGGTCACGGTTGGGCGCAGATTGAGAGGTCAAATGCTGCGCCGATTCACATCGTACCAGCGAGGGCGTGACAGCAGATGGCCACATGAATTGAGACGTTTTGCATCTCGCTCACAAGAAATTCGAGGCTCCGAACAATGAAAGACCCCTCTCGTCATTCAAAACCCGGCGGCGCGCTTTCACGATTCACCGTGCTGGATTTGACCCGCGTACGGGCAGGACCGACTGCGGTTCGTCAGCTGGCGGACTGGGGAGCTCGCGTAATCATGATCGAGGCGCCGAAGCGCCACCAGTCAGGCGATGACCTCGGTGGACCGCGTCACGGTCCGGATTTTCAGAATTTGCATCGCAACAAGCAGAACCTGACCCTCGACCTCAAGCAGCCGGATGGCATCGCCGTGCTCCATCGCTTGGTCCAAAAGGCCGACGTGTTGGTGGAAAACTTCCGGCCCGATGTGAAATACAGACTCGGCATCGATTACGATCGGCTTCGTCCCGTCAATCCGCGACTTGTTTACGCAAGCATCTCTGGTTTCGGTCAGGACGGTCCCTATCGAGATCGACCCGGCTTCGATCAAGTTGCGCAAGGCATGGGCGGCCTCATGTCAGTCACGGGTCTCCCTGGCCAAGGGCCGGTCCGAGCCGGCATTCCCATTGCGGATTTGAGCGCGGGTCTCTATTGCGCCTTTGGCATCTTGGTTGCATTGCTCGAGCGCGAAGCGTCAGGCGAGGGCCAGTGGGTGAAGTCGTCCCTATTGCAGGCGCAAGTTGCCATGCTGGATTTCCAAGCGGCGCGTTGGCTCGTGAAAGGCGAGGTGCCAAGTCAGGCCGGCAATGACCATCCAACCAGCATTCCGACCGGCCTGTTTCCGACGTCAGACGGGCATATCAATATCGCTGCCTCGGGCGAAATCATTTGGAAGCGTTTCTGCGCGGCCATCGGCGCCACCGAACTCGTCGATCACCCGGACTATGCGAACGCTGCCGCGCGCTCTGAGAACCGTGGGTCACTTAACCGTGAGATCGCGGCCATCCTGCGCGGTCGCCGATCGGGCGAGTGGATCGACATCCTGAACCGCGCCGGGGTGCCGTGTGGACCGGTAAACCGGATCGACGAAGTATTCGCAGATCCGCAAATCCGCCATCTCGGCATCGCGCAAGAGGTCGAACATTCGAGGCTTGGCCGACTCCAGCTCGTGGGACAGCCGATCGAGTTGAGTCGAACACCGAGTCGTCTCAGCACTGCGGCCCCTGAACGCGGCGAACATACCGATTCCCTGCTCAGCGAATTTGGATTCGATGGCGAGGCGGTCTCAGACCTTCGGCGCCGTGGAATCATATAGGCCGTGGACTCGCGAGTGACACGGACGGCAAGGCTTGCCCGATGCGATTTTTGGGAACCCCAAGCGACCAGCGAAATCGACGGACGGCAGTTCCGGGACATGCGAGGAACAGACTCTGAGAAGAGTCTTAACGCGGGCTTCTTCGACAAACACCCTTGGGACCCGGCGGAACCACGCCGCCGTCACTGTGATGCCGGCCGCCGGCGCCTGAGGCCGCGATCGCGACAGGCTTGGCCGACAAACAGGTTCTAAATTGACCCTTACGCGATGAGGTTCACCGACCGTGAGTTCTTTGGTTGCGCCCAAGTGAAGATCACGCGAGGAGCTTGTCTTCGAACGGAAATGTCGAGAGACGCTGATAACCGTTGGCAGTGACGAGGATCTGTTCCTCGAGTTTCACGCCTTCCGTACCACCGTCGGCGCCAATGTAACTCTCGACCGACAAGGTCATGCCTTCTTCCAGATGGCCATCATAGCCTCTTTCTGCCCAGTCCTGAGGATAGGCAATCATCGGCCATTCGTCGGTCATGCCAATGCCATGTGCGGGCGTTGGGTACCGATTTTTCACGAACTCCGCCGGGATCTTCCAACCCTTTTCGGAGAACTCACGGAAAGACACGCCCGGGCGAATAAGCCCGAGATTGAATTGAATGTTCTCGTAAGCTAGCCGGTAGAGACGACGTTGTTCCGCGGTCGGCGCAGCGGGCTCGCAGATAAGGGTTCGCGACATGTCCGTCGCATAGCCGAAGGGACCGACCATACCGGTATCGAAAGCAACGAGCTCGCCAGCCCGAATGACTTTATCGGAACTTTCCTGGCCCCACGGGTTCGTCCGACCACCTGATGCCAACAGGCGATATTCACACCATTCGCCACCCTGGGCGATATTTGTGTGATGCAGGATTGCGAAGAGTTCGTTCTCTGTCATGCCCGGCCGCAACGCTTCGCGCATCCGCGCGATCGCAGTTTCAGCGACGGTTATTGATGAAAGGATGCACCAAACCTCATCCATCGACTTAATGGCCCGAGCGTGCTCTATCGGCTCTTGTGCATAGCCGAGTTGGATATCTTGGGACTGCAGGGCAGCGACGATCGTTGGTTCGATCCGGTCCACGCCCAGCCGGCGGTTGCTGCCCGCCGCAGCTTTCAGCACATCGACGATTTGATGCGCAAGCCGCTTCGCCTGATCATTTACGCGGGGCCCCGAGTAAAAATAAGCCGCGGTCGGCATGTCCCGCACCTCGCCAATCGTGCCAAGAGCACGAGCGGCTTCGGCCCAGCCCGGCTGATCGAAGAGGACGCATTTGCCTTCGGCCGGCACAAACAACGCGCGGGACGGGGTATGGAAGTTGAAGATCTGGCCATTGGAGGTCCCGCTTGCGTAGCGAATGTTGACTGAATCGAAGAGTAATGCGCCACCAAGGTCCCGCTTGCTAAGTTCATTCTGGAAGCGCCCGAGTCGATAGGCACGCATCCGTGCCATGTCAGGTTGGGCTTCGGTGTCGATGACGACGCGGCCGCTTGTTTTGCGAGCGAGATAATTCGAATCCGCTTGTTTCATTCTGTCCCCCATTCGTTTGTCGCCCTCTCACACGACGCGTTTGCCGAGCGACGGGCCCCAATCAGCGGTTCGACTTCCGATAACTTTATAGGCCACTTGCGCGGAAGGTGATGCAAGATCGGCCATGCGACCCGGGAAACAGTGACTCTCTCGGGGTCGGCGCCGCAAGGGGAAGTGCAGCCGGCACCGGCGCCACTGTCGGCAATGGGCTAACGGGTCGCTTGGCCGGCGCTGCCGGAACTGAGGCCCATGGCAACAGGATTGGGACAAACGGCAAAGTTATTTGGGCATTTCTTGCAATATGAGATGCCATCGAGGCTATATTCGATTGAGTGGTCGAATCTAAGCAAATTTCCTACTTGGCGGGTTTTGTGCAGGAGACGATCTATGGACGTGCCGCCTCCGGGCTCCGCCAACCAGGCGCTTAGCCGATTCTTCGGACCGGAGACGCTGCGGCGGCTCGAACTGCCCACGGGCGAGGCCACAGCGCTCCCCAATCCCGCCTATACCAGCCCTGAGTTCCTCAAACTCGAAAACGAACGCCTTTTCGCACGCACCTGGATGCTAGCCGGCCTCGCACATGAGATCCCGATGCCGGGCGATGCCATGCCCGTAACGGTTGCAGACCGTCCGGTCATCCTTGTTCGCGACCAGGCCGGCACTGTCCGGGCGTTTCACAATGTCTGCCGCCACCGCGGCGCGCAGCTTCTGCTGGAGCCCTGTCGGAGACTTCGCGCCTTCACCTGTCCCAATCACGCCTGGAGCTATGATCTCTCGGGCAAGCTGCGCATGCGCCCGCACTTCTACGGCGGCGACAAACACGAGATTGTCGATGGCAACGGGCATCTGGCTGATCTGGAGCCGGTTCGCTGCGAAACGTGGTTCGATTGGATTTTCGTCAATATGGACGGCAACGCGGCGCCGCTCGGCGACTATCTCAAGCCCATGGTCGATCGTCTCCAGGGCTACGACTTCGCCGCCATCCGTCACGGCGAGACGCTCGAATACGATCTCAAGGCGAACTGGAAACTGCCGCTCGAAAATTTCATTGAGCCCTACCACGTCTTCGCCTGCCATCCGTGGCTGAGTTCGTTCGTGCCTATGAACAAGCGCACGCCGCCGGACTACGAGCGGCACTGCCTTTTTTGCGGGTATCACTACGACGCACCTGATCCCGCGCGCGGGATGGGCCTGCCGTATTTCACGAACCTGCCGCCGACGCGTCAGCTTGAGGGCATCTGGTTCCTCATGTTTCCGGGATTCTGCTTCCAGGTCTTTCCGGACCAGGTGGTGCTGTTCCTGGTGACGCCCCAGGGGCCCGAGCGGACGCTCGAGCGTATCGTCATCTATTTCATTGGCGACGAGGCTTTGAAACCGGACTACGCCGAGGCGCGACAGCGGGTCATCGACAACTGGGTCGAGCTCAATGCCGAAGACATCGGCATCATCGAGCGCATGCAGCTGGGCCGGCACTCCGATGGTTTCGATGGAGGCGTCCTTTCGCCCTATTGGGACCGGGCGACCCATCAGTTCGCACGGCTGCTTGTCGATGCGATGAGGGCGTGATGGCTCGCATCTCGGCAGCCAGGCGCCGTCTCCGCGAGACCAATCTGTTCGGGATTCTGGACGAAGACGTCCGCGGTCTCCGTCGTATGCGGGGCACGACCTTGGACGAGGTCACCGTGCGCCCCGATCTTTCCGCCGGCCTCTTGATCCAGCCAAGGGCAATGTCCCCCATCGGCAAACCAATGCGGGCAATGGGGAAGCCTGCGTCGTCATGGTCAACACGCCCATGATGATTCGCCGCTGACTTTCTCTGGGATCCAGACTTCCATGCACAGGACCGTACGCGTGGTGGTGATCGGCGGTGGCAATATGGGCGCCGGCGTCCTGTATCACTTGGCCAAGGAAGGCTGGACGGATTGCGTCCTCGTCGAAAAGGCCGAGCTGACGTCGGGCTCCACCTGGCACGCGGCCGGTCTCGTGAGCCGAATGACTGCCGGCTACGCGCTTGGCGTCATCCACGACTACGCGGTCGACCTCTACAAGGCGATCGAGGCGGAAACCGGCCAAAGCGTGAGCTGGCACAATTGCGGGTCCATCCGCGTGGGCTCGACCCCCGCCCATATGGACTGGCTGCAGCATGTGCGCGAAGCGATCCTCGCGCGCGGGCAGGAGTGCCACTGGATTACGCCCGCCGACGTGCAGAAGCTCAACCCGCTCTATGATGTTTCGAGCATCCGGGGTGGCATCTACACGCCCGATGACGGCCATGTGGATCCCGCCGGCACCTGCCAAGCCATGGCCAAGGGCGCGCGCATGCTGGGAGCGGAGATCATGCGCCGCAATCGCGTGACGGCGATCAGCCAGCTCCCCTCGGGCGAGTGGGAAGTGACGACGGAGAAGGCGACCTTCCGCTGCGAGCACGTGGTCAACGCGGGCGGCTATCACGCCCGCCAGATCGGGCAGATGTCCAACCTCGAGTTGCCCATCACGCCGATGCAGCACCATTACCTGGTCACCGAGCCGGTGCCGGAATTCGACGGCATGGACCACGAGATTCCGGTGACCCGTGACGATCATTACACCGGCTACATGCGGCGCGAACAGCGCGGCGTGCTTATAGGCATCTACGACACCCACGCGCCCAAGCCGAAATGGGCGGACGGTTGCCCGTGGGAGTCGGAGAGCGAGCTGTTCGAGCCCGATTGGGAGAACATCACACCCTGGCTGGAGCGGTTCTTCCAACGCTGCCCCGGCGTGCGCGAGCGCGGCATCCGCCGAGTCGTGAACGGCGCCATCACCTACACGCCCGATGGCGCCATGCTGCTCGGCCCGGCACCGGGCTTGCGCAACTACTGGCTCGCTTGCGGTGCAACCGTCGGCATCGCCTGGGGACCGGGTGCGGGAAAGTATCTCGCGCAGTGGATGGTTCACGGCAGCGCGGACATTTCAACACGCGCCTTCGACCCACGCCGTTTCGGCTCTTGGGCCGACCACGACTATGCGATTACGCGCTGCGTCGAGAATTATGCGACGCGGCTCAATCTACCCTATCCGCAGGACCAGAGCTGGACCAAGCGCGGCATCAAACGCTCCGGCGCTCATGACCGCACGGCCGCGCTGGGCGCCATCTACGAAGAGGCGGGCGGCTGGGAACGGCCGCGCCTTTACGGTACGGACGAATGGAAGGGACGCGAGCCCGAAGGCTGGCGCCGGACGGCCGCTTTCGAGCGCGCGAACGCCGAAGCACGGGCAGTGCACACGGGTGTCGGGCTTGGCGATTTCTCGGCCTTTGCCAAATTCGAGATCACAGGGCCCGATGCCGCGCGTTTTCTCGACCGGGTCTCCGCGAATCGCATGCCGCGGCGGGTCGGCGGCACCTGCCTCACGACGCTCCTCAACCGGCGCGGCACGATCGAAGGCGAGGCCACGGTCGCGCGGCTGGCCGATGACCGCTTTTGGTTTGTCACCGGGGCCCCCTCCGAGGGCCGCATGTGGGACTGGCTCACGCTCCATGAGCGCGGCACCGAGAACGTCGTCATCGCAAACAGGACGGACAAGACGGGGATCCTCACGATCGCCGGGCCCAAGGCGCGTGCGGTCCTCGCCGCATGCACGAGCGCCGATCTTTCCGATGCCGGCTTTCCGTGGCTGAGCGCACGCGAGATCACCATCGCCGAGGTCCCGGTCATCGCCCTCCGCCTCTCTTTCACCGGCGAGATGGCCTGGGAAATGCACGCGCCCAATGAGCGCCTGGCGGATTTGTGGGACACGCTCTGGATTGCGGGCCGCACGCACCGCATCGTGCCCTTCGGCTCGGCCGCGTTGAACAGCCTGCGCATGGAGAAGGCTTATCGTGGCGGGCACGAGCTCACCAACGACGCTTCGCCCGTCCATGCCGACATCATGCGCTTCGTGAAACTCGACAAGGAGTTCGTCGGCCGGGCGGCGGTCGTAGCACGCCAGCAGAGGGGCGAAAGCTCCGCGATTGCGTATCTGGAAGTGGATGCGCGCGACCAGGACTGCCTTGGCGGCGAACCTGTCTACAAGGACGACAGGAAAATCGGCTCGGTCTCCTCCGCCGCTTTCGGTGCCGTGACGGGCAAGAGTCTGGCGTTCGCCTTCCTCAAGCCCGAATTCGCCAAACCTGGGACCGAACTGCACGTTTCGATCCTGGGCGAGCGTCGTTCTGCGCGCGTGCTGGCCGAGCCAGTGCGCGATCCTGCGAATCTCCGCCTCAAGGGCGGCGAGGCATCGGCCGCCATGCGTTGAGCCGGGAAGCCGCGAACAGAGAATAAAGGGGCTGAGAGCCGGGTCCATGCGCCCGCGAGACATCCTCCGGCCCGGGTCACCTCGACGAATGCGGCCCACCGCGGCATTTTCTCGGATATCGCCTGAAGAGACCGAGCGGAGAGAGACTGGTTGGCTGGGGCGCCAGGATTCGAACCTGGGATCACGGGACCAAAACCCGTTGCCTTACCGCTTGGCCACGCCCCAACACCATCGTCTGTGCGCGCGGAAGTTAGGCAGAAACCCGTCCTGCCGCAACCAGCTGTCCCGTCACGCCGCTGCGGCCTCGTGGTCGAGGAACCAGGCATAGGCGCGCGCCAAGCCCTCGCGGAGCGGCGTCTTGGCGCGCCAGCCGAGCGCGTGGATGCGGCCCACGTCCAGGAGCTTCCGCGGCGTCCCGTCGGGCTTCGAGGCATCGAAGGCGAGCGCGCCCTTGAAGCCGACGGTCTCGGCGACGAGTTCGGCCAACTCCCGGATCGTCACGTCCTCGCCCAGGCCGACATTGATCGTGCTCTCGGCCGAATAGTGGACCATGAGGTGCACGAGCGCGTCCGCCAGGTCGTCGACATAAAGGAATTCGCGGCGCGGCCGGCCGCTGCCCCACACCTCGAGTGCCGGGGCGCCGGTCATCTTGGCGCGGTGCGCCTTCATGAGGAGCGCCGGCACGACGTGGCTCGCCCGAAGATCGAAGGTGTCGCCCGGCCCATAGAGGTTCGTCGGCATGGCCGAGATGAAGTCGGCACCGTGCTGGCGCCGGTAGGCCTGGCACATCATGAGGCCTGCGATCTTGGCGATCGCGTACCACTGGTTCGTGGGCTCGAGCGGCCCCGTGAGGAGCGCGTCTTCGACCATGGGCTGGGGCGCCAAGCGCGGATAGATGCAGGACGAGCCGAGGAAGAGCAGTTTCTTGACACCCGCCCGCCAGGCGGCGTGGATGACGTTCGTCTCGATCGCGAGGTTGTCGTAGAGGAAATCGGCCGGGCGCGAGTCGTTCGCGAGGATGCCGCCGACCGTGGCCGCCGCGAGGAACACGGCGTCCGGCTTGGCCTTGGCGAACCAATCCTCGACCTCGGCCTGGCGCCTCAGATCAACCGAATCGCGCCCGACCGTCACGACTTCGCATTTCTCGCGCGCGAGCCGCCTCGCGACGGCGGAGCCGACCATGCCGCGGTGGCCCGCGACGAAGATGCGCCGCCCTTCGAGCGTGAACGCGCCCTCAGACGTGCCGCTCATGGCGCACGCCTTCCTGCCGGATCACCTCGAGATCCGATTCGACCATCTCCTTGACCAGCGCCTCGAACGAGGTGCGGTGGCGCCAGCCGAGCTTCCGGCGCGCCTTGCTCGAATCACCGCGCAGGAGATCGACCTCGGTCGGGCGGAAGTAGCGCGCATCGATCGCGACGAGGGTCTTGCCCGTCGCCCGGTCGATCCCGCGTTCCTTGATGCCCTTGCCCTTCCATTCGATCGTGCGCCCGACATGGGCGAAGGCGCGCTCGACGAACTCGCGCACCGTGTGGCTCTCCCCCGTCGCCAGCACGTAATCATCGGGCTTCGGCTGCTGCAGCATGAGCCACATGCCCTCGACGAAGTCGCGCGCATGGCCCCAATCGCGCTCGGCATCGAGGTTGCCCAAATAGAGCCGGTCCTGGAGGCCCAGCTCGATCGCGGCGACGGCGCGCGTGATCTTGCGCGTGACGAACGTCTCACCCCGCGTCGGCCCCTCGTGGTTGAAGAGGATGCCGTTCGAGGCGTGCATGCCGTAGGCCTCACGGTAGTTCACCGTGATCCAATAGGCGTAGAGCTTCGCCGCCGCGTAGGGGCTGCGCGGCATGAACGGCGTCGTCTCGCGCTGCGGCGCCTCTGTCGCGTTGCCGTAGAGCTCCGAGGTGGAGGCCTGGTAGAAGCGCACCGATTTCGTCAGGCCGAGGATCCGGATCGCCTCGAGAAGGCGCAAGGTGCCGAGCGCGTCGGCGTTGGCCGTGTATTCAGGGGTCTCGAAGCTCACGCGCACATGGCTTTGCGCGGCGAGATTGTAGATCTCGGTCGGCTGGGCCTCCTGGACGAGGCGGATGAGGTTCGTCGCGTCGGTGAGGTCGCCATAATGAAGGAAGAACCGTACGCGCTCCTCGTGCGGGTCGGCATAGAGATGATCGACGCGGGCGGTGTTGAAGGACGAGGAGCGCCGCTTCACGCCGTGGACCACGTAACCCTTGTCGAGGAGAAGTTGCGAAAGATACGCCCCGTCCTGCCCGGTGACGCCCGTGATGAGTGCAACCTTCTTCGCCATGCCTGCCGATCAGCTCCGCGCCTTTGGTCGATCGCCCGGCACCGACGCGCCTTGCGAGCCTTAACACCCTGTGAAGGCGTGTATACTATGGCCGAGCGACATCGCCCGGTAGCGCAAAAAGCCGCCGGAGGCGGTGCCATAGGAACGTGAGGTGCGCCGTGTCCGAACAGCCGATCGAAGCGGACAGGTTGGAACAAAAGGCCGAAGACGCGGCGCGCGCGGCGGCCGAGGCCTCCGGCCTGCCCATGGCCGCCTGGCTCAGCGATGCGATCCGGCGGAGCACCGAAGGCGTGCAAGGGGACGCCCCGTCGGGCGAAGCGGCCGCCGTCGAAGTGCCGCACGCCGCTGCCGAGGCGCCGCCCGCCGCACCGGACGAGAGCGCCCGCGCCCAGCCCATCGCCGTCGGCGCTCTCACGCCCGGGCGCTTTCAGATGCGGCAAAACGCCGAGGCCTTCAACAGCGAGGCGCTCCTCCAGTCCGTCCGGACTCACGGCATCCTTCAGCCCATTCTTGCGCGCCGCCGCGCCGATGATCCCGAACGCTACGAGATCATCGCGGGCGAGCGGCGCTGGCGGGCCGCCAACCGGCTGGGCCTTGGTACCGTGCCCGCGATCGTGCTCGAGGTCGACGACGGCGAGGCGATGGCGATCGCGCTCGCGGAAAACCTCCAGCGCGAGGATCTGAACCCGTTCGAAGAGGCCGAAGGCTACCGGCGTCTTCTCGACGACTACGCCCGCACGCAGGACGACGTGGCGACGATCGCAGGCAAGAGCCGCAGCCACGTCGCGAACACGCTGAGGCTCCTCAAACTTCCAGACACCGTGAAGTCTCTTGTCATCGACGGCCGGCTGTCGGCGGGACATGCGCGTGCGCTCGTCAATGCGGAAGACCCGGCGGCCGCGGCGACCCAGGTCGTCAATCTCGGCCTCACCGTCCGCCAGACCGAGGAGCTGGTTCAGGGCGGCGACAACGCGATGCGTCCGCCTCGCGACCCCGAGATCAGATCCGTCGAGAAAGAGCTGTCCAAGTATTTCGGCCATCGCTGCCGGCTCAACATCCGGGGCGACCGCGGTATGTTGAGCATCCGTTTCGAGGGCGCCGACGGTCTCCGCGCGATCGTTCGGCGTTTGCGCAGCGTCACCAAGGATTGACGACCTGATGGGACATGCCGGCACCGGCGCCGTTTAATCTCGAGGACCTCGATCCGGACGCCCGCGCCATGGCCGAGGCGGCGGCCAAGGCTGCCGGCCTCAGCCCCGGCGAGTGGATCAGCCGCTTCGTTCTCGCGCGCACGGCGGCGGGCACGCAGCCGGCGGCACCACCGCCTCCGCCCGCAGCGGAGCCTCCGCCCCCACCATCCGTCGAGGCACCGGACAACCTCGAAGCCTTGCCGCGCATAGCCACGACCGAAGATCCGCTTGTCGCCGGAGAAGAGGCCGAGCCCGCACATGAGCCGGTCGATGTCGAGCAACCTGCGGCATTCCTTGAACGGGATCCTGAGCCTGTGCCGTCCGGCGCGCCGCCCATGATCGAGCCACCGCCGAGAGACGAAGTGCCGGCGCCCATCCACACCCATGCGGCGTTGAGCGTCGTCCTCGCGCGGGGAACCAATGCCACGCTTTCCGTCGGGGCCGATTCGACAACGGTGAGCCTCCCGTCCGTGCCATCGCCACGGGCGCCGGACGCCGCGATCGAAGCCGTGCCCGAGGTATCCGGTCTCACGGAAGGCTTGGCCGCCGCCGCGCAAGCCGCACCAGCCGTGCCGTTGACAGAGGAAGCACGCGAACCGCCTCCAGCACCGCAGCAGCCAGACCTCGAGAGCGACGGGCAGGCGCCGCACGAGGCGCCCGTACACGAATCACAGGGCGAGGACTCGCGGTCTTGGGCGGAGATTGCAGCACCGGCTTCGTCATCAATTCCGCGTCACGCCGTGGAGCCAGACTCCGCCCCATTGCCACATCCATTGCCGGGAGACGAGCGCACGGGAGACGACGCTCTCGCGCGATCGGATGCGCCGATCCCTCCTGCAGAGGGGGGAGCCGCGGAACTCTCCCAAGCACTGTCGACCGCCGGCTGGACATTCAGCGCCGACAAAGCCCAACCGACCGGCGACGTCTTGGTGCTGCAACCGGAAGACGAGGCGGACGAACCATCCCATGCCCCGCCGCCGGACGACCACACGGCCAAGGCAGCGGACGATCAAGCGGAGACCGACGTCCTCACCCTCGGATCCGAGGACGAAGCGCCGTCCCCTGAACCCAACGGGCGGCTCCCCTTGGCGGAGCCGACGATCACAGCCGAGCACACCGCTGATTCGCCGAAGGAGGTTGCGTCCGCATCGAGCGCCATGGCCGCCCCCGACGCGCCGCCCGCGGCGGCGAACGTGAGCGAGCCGAAGCCCGATCTCAGCCATCTCTTCGTCGAGACGGGCGGAAGCGAGACGGAGACGCCCGGCTCCAACCGACTGACCGTCATCCTCAGTTGCATCCTTCTGGTACTCGTCACCTTGGGGGCCTGGTTTTATCTCTCGCCCTCTTTCGATTTCGGGACCGAATCCCCGCCCAAGCTGCCGCCGCAACAGTCCGTCCTCAAATCGCCCGGCAGCGCGGAATCGGCCCCTGCCGGCGATGCGCCTGCGGCCCACTCCGAGATCGAAACGTCGCCAGTGCCATCGCCCAACGCGCCAACGGAATCGAACGACGGCGCACAAACGCTCTCCGCGCTCAAAGAGGCGGCGGATGCCGGCAACGGCCCAGCGCAGCATGATCTCGCCGTCCGGTATGTCCGGGGCGACGGCGTCAACCAGGACTATCAGGAGGCCGCGCGCTGGTTCCGCGCGGCTGCCCTCCAGGGCATCAGCAACGCGCAATACAATTTGGGCGTGCTCACCGAACGCGGCTTGGGCGTCGACCGAAACCTGCCCATGGCCTTGCTCTGGTATTTGGCTGCCGCGGGCAAGGGGCACAGCGCCGCCGAGTACAACGTTGGCCTCGTCTATGCCGAAGGCAAAGGCGTCGAGGCGGACCAGGCCGAGGCCATGCGGTGGTTCAGGCGCTCGGCCGAACGCGGTTTCGCCAAGGCCCAGTACAATCTCGGCGTCATGTATGAACGAACCGGCGGCGACGGAGCCTCGCTCATCGAGGCCTACCGTTGGTATCGCCTCGCCTCGGCCGGGGGCGAGGGTGCGGCGGACGCACGACTCGCCGAGATCAAGACGCGGCTCGGCCGCGCCGATGTCGACAAGGCCGAGGAGCTTGCGCGCCAACCGCTCAACCCGCCGCCGGTGACGGAGCAGAAGAAGCCGTAACGACGAGCGCGGTTCCGACGCGTCGCCTCAACCGATCAAACGTGACCCGTGATCAGCGCCCCTCGCCTCGGATGTCGGTGAGGAGCGGTGCCGCCTCGATCCACCAACCGGAGTGATCCGATTTCGCGGCTACGGCCGCCGCTTGCGCCTCGTCCATCGTCGCGAAAAGGCCGAAGCAGGTGGCGCCGCTTCCCGACATCCGCGCGAGAAGACAGCCGTCCGTCCTGCCGATCGCCGCGATGATCGCTGCGATCTCGGGCATCCGGTCGGACGCGGCGGCGGTGAGGTCGTTGCGCCGTTCCCGGAGAATGGATGCCAGCGCCTTCGCATCGCGCGGCGATTCTGAGAACCGTCCGGGCGCCGAATAGTCTCCGCGCCGCAAGGCGAACACCGCGTTCGTCGGCAGCGGCCGGAGCGGATTGACCAGAAGGACCGCGGCCGGCGGCAACGCAGGGGCCGCCACGATCTCTTCCCCGATTCCGCCGACGAAGGCAGCGCGCGCGAACCCGCACACGGGCACGTCCGCGCCAAGCTCGAGGGCCAAGGCGTCCATCACCGCCTGCGGCAGATCGATCGCCCACAGGCGGCGCAGGAGGCGCAGCACGGCAGCAGCATCGGACGACCCGCCGCCGATTCCGGCCGCGACGGGCAGCCGCTTGGTCAGGCGGATCGCGGCCTTGGCGTCGATCCCGGCGGCCGATGCGAGACGGCGGGCCGCGCGCATGACGATGTTGTCCGTTGCCGACTCGGCACCGAGCGCCGATGCGAAGGGTCCGTCGATCTCAAGCGCGAGATCGCGCGAAGGCGCGACCTCGACCGTATCCGCAATGCCGGCGAAAGCCACGAGGCTGTCGAGGAGATGGTAGCCGTCCGCGCGGCGGCCGGTGACGTGGAGATAGAGATTGAGCTTGGCCGGCGCCGAAGCGCGGAGCACGCCGCTCGTCATCCGATCCGCGTTCGATGTCACCCGCTCTTCGCGGATGCGCCGGACGTCAATCCGTGATCGAGCTTTTCCTTGATCGAGGTGACGAGCTCGGGGGTCGCGTCGAGCGTGAGGGCCCGGCGCCACTGGGCCTGCGCCTCGATCTTGCGGCCGATCTGCCAATAGGCATCGCCCAGGTGATCGTTGATGACCGGGTCGACCGGCCGCAGCTCGACCGCGCGCTCGAGTTGGGTGACGGCCTCCTCGAAGGCCCCCGTCCGGTAATAGAACCATCCGAGGCTGTCGACGATGTACCCGTCATCGGGACGCAGCTCGACGGCCCGCTTGATCATCTCGCGCGCCTTGTCGAGATTCACGCCCTGGTCGATCCACATATAGGCGAGGTAGTTGAGAATGAACGGCTGCTCGGGCCGAAGCTCGAGGGCTCGCAGCAGGTCGACCTCGGCCCGGTCGTACTGGTGCACGCGCTCGAGCGCCATGCCGCGCGCATAGTAAAGCGCCCAGTTGACCTGCCCCGCCGCCTTGGCGCGCTCGAAGGCCCGATCATAGGCCTCGATCGCCTCCTGGTAGCGCTCATGCTCGCGCAAGAGATTGCCGAGGCGATAAAGAGCTTCGTAGCCGTCGGGCCGTTCCTTGGCCATGGTGCGCAAATGCGCGAGCGCCTCATCCAGGCGCTTCAGATCGTTGAGATCGCTCGCGATCCGAAGCTGGGCTTCCCAGTAGAAGGGCGAGGACGTCGGGACTTGGCGATAGAGTGCCATCGCCTCGTCGTAATGCTTCAGCGATTCGAGCGTCTCGGCGACGAACATGCCGTCGACCGGAAACTCCGGCTTCGCGTAAAGCGCGAGCCGCCCGAAGAGCAGAGCCATCACCGCCTCGCTCTGCCGGAAGACTCCGCTTCCGATATCGAAGAAGGCCTCGGCGATTCCATCGCGCCCGTTCGCAACCAGACGTTCGTAAGGAGTCGGCGATTCGAGCCGGGTGAGGAGAGACTGAATCAGCAAGGATTCGGGATTCTCGGCAAGGAGCGGCTTCAACGCGTCCCGCGCGGCTTGCGGATTGCCATTGCGCTGCTCGAAGGTGGCCAGAGCCTCGACGAACCGGAAGGGCGGGTGCTGGCCCCCGCCCACCGCGGCCATATAGCTGTCCCGCGCCTCGTTGGTGCGACCGGCAATGTCGTAAATGAAGCCGGCATGCAAGCGTTCGATCGGACGGGCCGGACGATTCTCCCCGAGCGGTTTCAAGGCCGCCAAGGCGGCGTCCGGTCCGCCATCCTCGAAACGCAGCCACGCGAGAAGCAGGGGACCCATGAGGCCGCCGATTCCGTCTTTCGGCAGCGCCTCGGCGCGCGCGATGCCCGCCTTGAAATTACCCGTGTGCGCCGCATCGGCGATCAGGACAAAGCTCGCGATGATCTCCGACTTGTCCAACTCGGCCGCAATCGGCACGGCTTCGCCGATCCGGCCCGCGCTCGCAAGCAGCAGGACCGCGCGCCGCTTGAGCTCGAGATTGCCCGGATCGAACTTGAGGGCCTCCATGATGAAATCAGCGGCGCCGCTCAGGTCGTTCAGCGACTCGGCGTGTCGAGCGGCAAGAAAAGCGCCCGAGGAGGTCGTGAGATCGTAAGTGGCGCCCGTGAGGCTTGGCGCCGCGCGCGCGGAGCCGTCGTCGGTCCCGCTGAGGTCGACGACGGGCCCGCCGGCCACGAGGAGCGCCGCGATGACAATGCCCGTGCGAGCGACCGTTTTCACGTTCTGGCCGTTGAAGATCTTCAGCATCTCTCGAACGACTGGCCTAAAGAACAACGATTCTATCGGACGGCCGTGGGCGGCGCCACGGCTTTACCCTGGCGTCGCCCCGGCAGGCTCCGCTCACATATTCGGATAGTTCGGTCCTCCGCCGCCTTCGGGCGTGACCCAGGTGATGTTCTGCCGCGGATCCTTGATATCGCATGTCTTGCAGTGGACGCAGTTCTGCGCGTTGATTTGCAACCTCGGGTTCCCGTCGTCCCGCACGATCTCGTAGACACCCGCTGGGCAGTACCGCTGCTCAGGCGAATCGTATTCCTTCAGGTTGACTTCGATCGCCACGGACGGGTCGCGCAATCGAAGATGGGCCGGCTGATTCTCCTCGTGGTTGGTGTTCGAGAGGTAAACGGAGGAGAGCTTGTCGAACGAAACCACGCCATCGGGCTTGGGATAATCGATCTTCCGGGACGCGGCGGCCGGTTTCAGCGATTCGTTATCCTTATGGTGGTGGAGCGTCCAGGGGGCGCGCCCTCTCAATAGGTAGGTATCCAGGGCCGAGTAGCCAAGCCCCGCCCACATTCCCCAGCGAAACGCCGGGCGGATGTTTCGCACCCGGTGGAGTTCGCCCCAAATCCAAGACGCCTTGAGGCTCGCGGGATAGTCCTCGATCGCCGCGTCGGAGGAGCGCTCGAGCGCCTTGAAGACAGCCTCCCCCGCCAGCATGCCCGACTTCATGGCGTTGTGGCTGCCCTTGATCTTGGGAACGTTGACGAAGCCGGCGGCACAGCCGATGAGGGCGCCGCCCGCGAAGGTCAGTTTCGGAATCGACTGGAATCCGCCCTCGTTGATCGCACGAGCGCCGTAGGCGATGCGGCGTCCTCCTTCGAAGGTCGGACGGATGGCGGGATGGGTCTTGAAGCGCTGGAATTCATCGAACGGCGACAGGTAGGGGTTGTCGTAGTCGAGCCCGATCACGAAGCCGACGGCAACCTGATTCCCCTCCAGGTGATAGAGAAACGAACCGCCATAGGTGCCGCTGCCCATGGGCCAGCCGACCGTATGGACGACGCGCCCCTCATGGTGCTTCGAGGGTTCGACCTCCCAAAGCTCCTTGATGCCGATGCCGTAGGTCTGGGGGTCGACGCCATCGCGAAGGCCGAAGCGCTCGACGAGCGTCTTGGTGAGCGAGCCGCGGCAGCCCTCGGCGAACAGCGTCCATTTCGCGCGAAGCTCGATCCCGGGTTGGTGATTGGCGGTCGGCTGTCCGTCCTTGCCGATGCCCATGTCACCCGTGGCCACGCCCGCGACGCGTCCCGCCTCGTCGTAGAGGACTTCGGCCGCGGCAAAGCCCGGGTAGATTTCGACGCCCAGCTGCTCTGCCTGCTGGCCAAGCCAACGGCAGAGGCTGCCGAGGCTGATGATGTAGTTGCCATGATTGTGCATCTGCGGCGGGGTCGGCAGGCGGATCGCGCGCGTCGCGGTGAGAAACAGGAAGCGGTCGTCAACGGCCGGCGTGTTGAGGGGCGCGCCGCGTTCCTTCCAATCGGGGAACAGTTCCGCAAGCGCCCGTGGCTCGAAGACCGCGCCGGACAGGATGTGGGCGCCGACCTCCGATCCCTTCTCGAGGACGCAGACGCTCGTCTCACGGCCGGCTGCCGCGGCAAGCTGCTTCAGTCGGATCGCAGCGGCGAGCCCGCTCGGCCCCGCGCCAACGATGACGACATCGAATTCCATCACGTCCCGAGCCATCGCGATCGTCCCTCGTCGTCCCGCCAGTCCACCCGAACGCGGCGGGCAGAATAGACAAGTTCTAGGCCGGGGGCACAGGCAATGCTAGGTTCCGAGCGATGCGCACCAGTGACGAACTCCGCCGCATCCTGGCCTGGCACATCGCGGCAGGGGCCGACGAAGCCATCGGCGAAACTCCGGTCGATCGGTACCGGACAGCGACCCAGGCGAAGCCCGCGCCGCCGGCCGCGCCAAGCCCCGCTCCCCTCGTCCAGCCGCGCCTCGATCCCCCTCTCCGACCCGCGACGGCCACGCACGAGGACGCACGGGAGTTGGCCGCCTCCGCCGCGACCCTCGATGAGCTTCGCGCCGCGCTCGAACGGTTCGATGGCTGCCCCCTCAAACAGACCGCCATGAATCTGGTGTTCGGCGATGGCAACCCGCGGGCCACGGTCATGTTCGTGGGCGAGGCGCCCGGCGAGGAGGAGGATCGCCGCGGACTTCCCTTCGTCGGGGTCAGCGGGAAGCTCCTCGACCGGATGCTCCGCTGGATCGGCCTCGACCGGACCTCCTTCTACATAACGAATGTCCTCTACTGGCGACCGCCCGGAAACCGCTCGCCCACCCAGGCCGAGGTGGCTGCCTGCCTCCCCTTCCTCAAACGGCATATCGAACTTGTGGGTCCGCGGCTCCTGGTGTTCGTCGGGGGGGCAGCCGCCTCGGCGCTCCTCGGGCGGGCGGAAGGGATCGGGAAACTCCGGGGACGGTGGTTCAATTACGAGTGTCCCGGGTCGACGGAGCCCATTCGGGCCCTCGCGACCTACCACCCGGCCTACCTTTTGCGGTCTCCAGGGCAGAAGCGGGAGGCTTGGCGCGACCTGCTTTTGATCAAAGATAAGCTGGTCGAGTTGGGGGTACGCCACAACCCCTAGTAATCTCCCTCTAAAATATCCACAACCTGTGGATATTTTTTCCCATTCAATCCTTGCCAAGGGGGCTCCGATCGCCTAAGAGCGCCCCATGGCTCACGTCATCAGACTGTCACCGACGGCAGTTTCGAGCGTGCAGGCGGCGGTTCGAATCGCCGCCGTAGTCGCCATGGCGGCGGCGCTAAGCACCCCGGTACGGGCAGGACCCAGCCGGACCGAGACAGCCTCCCTTCCCCATGGCGCCAAATCGTCCGAGGGCATCGGCCTTCCGGCGATCCTCAGCCCTGCGGATGTGAGCACCTACCGCACGATCTTTCAGGAACAGACAGCGGCGGATTGGGCGGGGGCCGACAAGGACCTCAAATACCTGAGGGACGGTCGGCTCATCGGCCATGTCTTCGCCCAGCGCTATCTCGACCCCCGCTACAGCCCCCGCTACGAGGAGCTGGCGGTCTGGCTCCGCCAATATCCGGACCTGCCGGAAGCGGACGCCATCTACAAGGAGGCGCTCGCGCGTCACGCGAAAGGGACGAAGCCGCCGCGCCCGCCCGGCTCGTTCGTGACGATCGATGCCGTAGCCGAGAAGGGTGCCGCCCGCCGGCCGACCGTTCCAGCCCGTGGCAAGAACGACGCGAACGGAGACGGACCGGCGGCCATGGACTTGGCCGACCAAGAGCCGGTGCTGGATGACACTTCGGCCAGCTTCTTCTTCTCTGGCCAACACCAGGATGCACTCAACCTGGCCGAGTCCGCGGCGAAGGGCTCCGGCGACCGCGCCGATTCCGCCCATTGGACGGCGGGCCTGTCCGCATGGCGGCTCGGCCTCATGGAGCGGGCGGCCGAGCACTTCGGCTCCCTCGCCGCGTCGAGTTCGGCATCCGCCTGGAGCCGGGCGGCCGGCGCCTATTGGACAGCGCGCGCCTACCAGGCAGCGGGGAACGCGGAGAAAGCCGCGAGTTGGCTTCGCGTCGCCTCCAAGTATTCCCGGACCTTCTACGGCCTCCTGGCGCAGAAGAGCCTCGGTCTCCCCTCGGCCTTCGATTGGACGGCACCCACCTTGAGCGAGGCGGAACTCAACGCCCTCGCCGCACAGCCGGCGGGCGGTCGCGCCTTCGCCCTGCTCCAGATCGGCGAGCGCGCGCTTGCTGACCGCGAGTTGCGCCATGTCCGGGCCGATGACCCTGCGGCGGCGCGGACGCTCATGGCCGTGGCGCTCAAGGCAGAGCTGCCGGCCCTCGCCATGGTCGCGGGCCGGATCGTCGCCAAGGCGGACGGTCAACACGTGGACAGCGCCCTCTACCCGATTCCGGCCTGGCAGCCGGCGGGCGGTTATCACGTGGACAAGGCGCTTCTCTTCGCACTCATCCGCCACGAATCCGAATTCAAGACCACGGCCTCGAGCCCGGCCGGCGCGCTCGGCCTCATGCAGCTCATGCCGAGCACGGCCAGCTACGTGGCCCAGGATGATTCACTCAAAGGCAAAGGCAAGGCGCGCCTCTATCAGCCCGAGTTCAACATCTCGCTGGGGCAGAGGTACGTGGCCTATCTTCTCGAACACGATGCGGTCCGGGGCGATCTTTTCAGCATGATCGCCGCCTATAACGGCGGCCCCGGGAAACTCGCCAAGTGGCAGCGGGTGACCGACCACGGCGACGATCCGCTCCTCTTCGTCGAATCGATCCCCTCGCGCGAGACGCGCGTCTTCGTCCAGAAAGTGCTGGCCAGCTACTGGATCTACAGCGCCCGCCTTGGCCAGGCCGTGCCGTCCCTCGAAGCGATTGCCGCAGGCGAGTGGCCGTCCTATACGTCACAGGACGGCAAGACAGCGGCCAAGAATGCCCGGCATTGACGAAAACCGACCTTTCATTCCCGTCAACATCGCGGTCCTGACGGTCTCGGACACACGGACCGAGGCCGACGACAAATCGGGCGCGACCTTGGCCGAGCGAATCCTCGCGGCCGGGCATCGGCTCGTCGCGCGGCGCATCGTCAAGGACGAGCGTGCGAGCATCGAGAGCCAATTGCGGAGCTGGATCGCCGATCCGGAGGTTGATGTGGTGATCGCCACGGGCGGCACGGGTCTCACCGGGCGCGACGTCACGCCCGAAGCGTTCCATGCGGTCTACGACAAGGAGATCACAGGCTTCGGCGAATTGTTCCGCATGCTGAGCTACGAGAAGATCAAGACCTCGACGATCCAGTCGCGGGCGACGGGCGGGGTCGCGGGCGGCACTTATCTTTTCGCCCTGCCTGGCTCGCCCGGTGCGTGCCGGGATGGGTGGGACGATATCCTGCGCTTCCAACTCGACAGCCGGTGGCGGCCCTGCAACCTCGTCGAGCTGATGCCGCGCCTTCTCGAGCACCTCAAAGGATCAGCCGCCTGACACGCCCGGCGGGCGCGCCGGACCCACGTGCCCGAGGCGTTCGTAGCTGGCCCTGTCGTCCACGTCTTCGAGCGTATCGATCATCGCGACGGCGTAGTTCTTCGGCAGCGACGCGCACGTGTCAGCGAGCGCATACCGTGTCGACCAGCGCACATCCTTGAATTCGACGGATGCGCCGCGCCGGCGCGCGAGCCCGATAAGCCAGTAGCCGCCATCGGCAGCAGGGCCGAAGACGACATCCGCCCGCCCGAGGGCGCGGAAGGCGCGGTCGATATGGCCAGCGCCGAGCGACGGGATGTCCGTGCCGACGAGAACGACAGGACCCGGCGGCTGCGCGCGGAACGCCCGGCCCATCCTCGCGCCGAGATCGCCAGGCCCTTGCGCGAAGCGCACAGCACCCTTGGGCCAGTCGCCAGGCGCATGGGCGAACCTGTCCGGCGCCATGAAGAGCGACGTCCGCCAGCGCCTGTCCCGCGCAAGGCGGATCAGCACGCGCCGCATCGTGGTCTGGTAGAAACGCCATGCCTCGACATCACCGATGCCCGCGGCGAGGCGCCGCTTGACCTGGGCCAAGCGCGGGGCTTTCGCGAAGATGATGAGGCAGCGTCGTCTCACGGACGTCTCGGTGCTGCGTAAAGGCGGGCGATCAGGCGAGGCGGCAATCCGGCGAAATAGAGCCCGAGGCAGGAGAGGTTCCGGAGCGGACGCAGGATCCATCCGCCATGGCGATAGCGGTCGGCCGAGGTCACGGCCGGCGTGTCGAGAAGGACGAGCCGCCTGCGCCCGATCCGTCGCACCAAGTCCACGTCCTCCATGATGGGAATGCGCTTGTAGCCGCCAAGCTCGCGATAGAACGCGGATGAGATGAGGAGTCCCTGATCGCCGTAAGGCAAGCCGAGCCTGCGCGTGCGCCAGCCGACGACCGCCTCGAGCCGGCGCGCCGACGCGCTTGGATCATCAAGGGCGAAGCGCAAGACCGCCGCTCGGTCCCTGTTTGACGGCTCGGCCATGAAGCGCCGGAAGGTTTCGGTCCAGCCGTGCCCCGGGATCGTGTCCGCGTGAAGGAAGAACAGCCAGTCAGCCTCGGCCGAATCGGCGCCCGCGGCGAGCTGCGTGCCCCGGCCCCGGCCCGCCCGCACGATGCGCGCGCCGCAGCCAACAGCCACGTCCACCGTCGCGTCCGTCGATCCCCCGTCAGCGAGGACGATCTCGAGCGGCAGCTCCTCGGCCGCCCTCACCAAGGCTGCGAGGACAGGCGGCAGGTGGCGCGCGGCATTCAAGGCCGGAATCACGACGCTCAATAGCGGGGCCATCGCGATATCTTGCTCGGTGCGACGAACTGCGGCGCGATGATAGGCGTCCACGGTGGGCCCCGCACGCGCTGCCGCAATATATTGATGTGTATGATTAGAATCGTTTGTTCTTGAAATGTTCTTTAACCCTCGGCATGGTTCAAGGATGGAGCCAAGAGCCATTGCCGCGACGAAGAAAGGCCGGGGCGCCCGGAGCAACGCATCCGGCCGCTTTGAGCCGACGACGCGCGTCGTCGTGGACGACGGCTGGGAGAGGAGCGACGACGACGAGTTGCCGCCACTCAGGACCACGGTCACGGTCGATTCGACCCGCACCATCATCGCGAGGAACGACTCGCCCGATATTCCCTTCGACCGCTCGATCAACCCCTATCGCGGCTGCGAGCATGGCTGCATCTACTGCTTTGCCCGGCCGAGCCACGCCTATCTCGGCCTGTCGCCGGGCCTCGATTTCGAGAGCCGCCTGTTTGCCAAGCCCGATGCCGCGCGCCTTCTCGAACGGGAGTTGAGGGCACCGTCCTATCGGTGCGAGGTGATGGCGCTCGGCACCAACACCGATCCGTACCAGCCGATCGAGCGTCGGCTCACCGTCACGCGCCAGATCCTCGAAGTGCTCTCGGCCTTCTCGCACCCCGTCGGGATCGTCACCAAGTCGGCGCTCGTCGCGCGCGACATCGACATCCTGGCACCGATGGCCAAGCGAAAGCTGGCGCGCGTCTTCCTCTCCATCACGACGCTCGATCCCGTGCTCGCACGACGCATGGAGCCGCGCGCGGCGACGCCGGCGCGCCGCCTCGAGACGATCAAGGCGTTGGCCGATGCCGGGATTCCCGTGGGCGTCATGGCGGCGCCGATGATCCCAGCGCTCAACGACCGGGAGCTCGAATCGATTCTCGAGGCTGCGGCCGGAGCGGGCGCGAGCGCGGCCGGCTACATCCTTCTCCGCCTGCCGCTCGAGATCAAAGATCTATTCGCCGAATGGCTTGAAGGCCACTACCCGGACAGGGCCAAGCACGTGCTCAACCTCGTGCGCGGCGCGCGCGGCGGCGCCCTCTATGATCCGAAATTCGGCGAACGCATGCGCGGCAAGGGCGCTTATGCCGACTTGCTCGCAAACCGATTCGCCGTCGCCACGAAACGCTTGGGCCTCGATCGGCGCGAGGACGACGCACTCGACACGAGCCAGTTCAAGCCACCGCCCATGGCCGGCGATCAGCTGAGCTTGCTCTAGGCGCCCACGCGGCCCTCGACTCTGCTACGATCGTCCATGAGCGGATGACGGGGCGGGGGTCGTGCCGGATTTTTCCCACGAACGGAAGACAAGCGGCATCGTCATCGGCATCGACGAGGCGGGGCGGGGTCCCTGGGCCGGGCCGGTCATGGCGGCGGCGGTTCTCCTCGACCGGGAACGCCTCTCCCCTCTTCTCCGCGACGGCCTCGCGGATTCGAAGACTCTGTCGCGCGAGCGCCGCTCTGTCCTTTTCGAGGCGCTTCTCCGCGAGGCGCGCTTCGGCATCGGAGCCGCGAGCGTCGAAGAGATCGATCGTCACAACATCCTCAAGGCGACGTTCCGCGCCATGGCGCGCGCCGTCCGCGCCCTCGGTATCCGGCCCGATTTGGCGCTCGTCGACGGCAACCGGGCGCCGCCGCTCCCTTGCCCCGTCGAGACGATCATCAAAGGTGATTCGCTGAGCCTTTCCATTGCAGCCGCCTCAATCATCGCCAAGGTGACGCGCGACCGGCTCATGGACTCGCTCGCCCGGCGTTATCCCGGCTTCGGCTGGGAGCGGAACGCCGGCTACGGCACGGCCGAGCACCAAGCGGCGCTCGACCGCTTCGGCGTGACACCCCACCACCGCCGCAGCTTCGCCCCCATTGCCCAACATCTTGTGGTATCAGGGCCCGCAGATTCTATATCCGCGAATCACGTAAGAGTTTGATTCAAAAATAGAATCTAGCGTCTTGGCGCTTGACGGCCGCCGTGCCTTTGACTCATCTTCCGCGGGCCATGACCGCACGAGAGCACCCCGAGCCCGCCCCGGCACCCGTCGATGCTGTGCTGACGGGCGACAGCGTCGAGGTCATGAACGGCTTGCCCGAAGGGTCGGTCGACATGATCTTCGCCGACCCGCCCTACAATCTGCAGCTCCGAGGGGAGCTCCACCGCCCCAACAACAGCCGGGTCGACGGGGTGGACGAGTCCTGGGACAAGTTCACCGACCACGGCGCCTATGACGACTTCACGGCGCGCTGGCTCGCCGCGGCGCGGCGCGTGCTCAAGGACGACGGCACGCTCTGGGTCATCGGCACCTACCACAACATCTTCCGCGTCGGCGCCAAGCTCCAGGATCTCGGCTATTGGATCCTCAACGACGTGGTGTGGCGGAAATCCAATCCGATGCCCAATTTCCGCGGCCGGCGCTTCACCAACGCGCACGAGACCTTGATCTGGTGCTCGAAGCGCGAAGGGGCTCGCTACGTCTTCAACCACGACGCCATGAAGGCGTTGAACGACGATCTCCAGATGCGGAGCGACTGGTTTCTCCCTCTCTGCACGGGCACGGAGCGCCTGAAGGACGGGGAAGGCCGCAAGATCCATCCGACGCAAAAGCCGGAAGCCCTGCTCCACCGCGTGATCCTCGCGAGCACGCGGCCCGGCGCCGTCATCCTCGATCCTTTCTTCGGCACGGGCACGACGGGCGCGGTCGCGAAGCGCCTCGGCCGCCGCTACATCGGCATCGAGCGCGACCCCGGTTACGTCGCGGCAGCCAAGGAACGGCTTGCTTCCATCCGCGCCCCCGCCGATCCCTCGCTCGTCCATACGCCATCCAAGCGCGAAGAGCCGCGCGTGCCCTTCGGCTGGCTGGTCGAGCGGGGATATCTGGCGCCGGGCGAGGTGCTGTTCAGCCCGGACCGCCGCCACGCTGCGCGCGTCCGCGCCGATGGCACGATCGTCGCCGAGAATCATGACGGCGTGCACAGCGGCTCGATCCACCGCGTCGGCGCCGCGGTCCAAGGGGCGCCCGCCTGCAACGGCTGGACCTATTGGCACATCCTGGTCGAGGGCCGGCCAGTCGCGATCGACGTGCTTCGCGCCCGTTTGCGCTCCGAGCTCAACTAGCCCGATCGTTCCTCCGCCGCCTCGGCCGCCCGTGCATGGGCGACGACCTTTTTCATGACCGTCGGCAGCGCCTGCTCGCCGAGCCGATCGAGCGGCCACCAGAAGGTGCCCTTGGGCGCCGCCCGCCCATTCGGCACACGCGCGGCCAGCACGGTGAGCTCGAGGTCGAAATGGGTGAAGCCGCAGCGCACGATGCCATCGAGGTCCCGCCAGCGGGCCGGCAACGGCGCCAAGGGCCGCGCGGCCTCATGCGTCCAGGCGCCCGCACGCCAATCGGTTGAGGGGATTTCCATCATCCCGCCGAGCAGCCCTGCCTCGCGCCGCCGGCGGAGAAGGACCGCGCCGTCGCTCCGCACCGCCCAGAAGGCGACGCCGCGGCGCAACGGACGCGCCTTCTTCTTGAGGCGGCGCGGCAACGCCTCAGGCGAGCCCGACGCCCGCGCGGCGCAGGCGCGCGACCACGGGCAGCGATCGCAGGCAGGCTTCCGGGGCGTGCAGACGGTCGCGCCCAGATCCATGATGGCCTGGGCATAGTCGCCCGTGCGCCGCGCCGGCGTGAGGCTGTCCGCCAACACGCGAATCCTTGCCTTCGCCTTCGGCAGCGGAATCGTGAGGCCATGCAGACGCGCCATCACGCGCTCGACATTGCCGTCGACGACGACAGCGCGCTGACCGAAGGCGATGGCAGCGATCGCCGCGGCCGAATAGGCGCCGATCCCGGGCAAAGTCCTGAGCTGTGCTTCGCTTTCGGGAAAGACGCCGCCGTGGCGTTCGCACAGGAGACGGGCACAGCGATGGAGATTGCGCGCCCGCGCGTAGTAGCCGAGGCCCTGCCAGCGCGCGAGAACGTCGTCGATCTCCGCACGCGCGAGATCTTCGATGCGCGGCCAGCGCTTGAGGAAATCCTCGAAATACGGTTTGACCGCCGCGACCGTCGTCTGCTGCAGCATGATCTCGCTGAGCCAGACCCGGTAGGGATCGCTCCCTTCCCCCGGCAGGGCCCGCCATGGCAGGCGCCGCCGATGGGCGTCGTACCAGCGGAGAAGCCGGCGGGCGAGGGCCCGGGCCTCCTTGGGCGTCGGCATGTTGATGGCTGGCGCTCCTATGCCCTAAGAGTGTTCGCGCATCCCGCCCTGTCGCGTAGCATAGGAACGATGCCCGAAACACAGGCAATGATCCCATGAACGACCGGCGAGGACGCGGCCCCAAGGCGCTCGGTGCCGTGCTGCCGGAGCTTGCGCGGAAGTCGCTCCGCCGGGGCGGGGCCACCTTGGCGCGCCTCGTCGCCGATTGGCCGACGATCGTCGGCGAGACGCTGGCGCCCTACTGCGTGCCGCGCCGGCTCGTCGACCGCGATCAGGAAAACGAGGCCGCGACGCTCGTGCTCGGTGCCCATGGCCCGATCGCGCTCGAGCTTCAGCACCTGGAGCCCGTGCTCATCGAGCGGATCAACGCCCACCTTGGCTACGGTGCGATCAAGCGGATCCGCCTTGTCCAGGATGCGCCGCGCCAGGGGCCAAGCCGGGCAAAGCCACCGGCACGGCCGAGCGAGGGACCTGCCCAGCCCCTTCCCGATGTCGGGGCCGTCGAGGACAGCGAGCTTCGCGCGGCCCTGGCGCGCCTCGGCCAGGCGGTGGCCGCGCGCGCCGAGTCCCCGTCGAAGGGTTGAGGCCGAATCATGCGCAAGGCGCTCATTTCCGCCACTTTTCCGGGTTCTTGTAGAGGCTCGGGGGCGCCGATATACTCGCCCCATATCTTGTGGATCGGAGTCTGGTTTTGAGGACTTCCCTACTACGGTTAGTCGCAGTCCTGTGCTTCGCCCTGGCCCTGGTAGGCCTGGCGCAGGCGGCCCCTCTTTCCCTCGAGGAGGCCATGGCCGACCGCGTGATCGGCAAGCCCGAGGCCCCCGTCACCATCATCGAGTATGCCTCCCTGACCTGCCCCCACTGCGCCGCCTTCCACCGCGACACCCTGCCCAAGCTCAAGTCGCAGTACATCGAGACGGGCAAGATCAAGCTCATCTTCCGCGACTTCCCGCTCGACAGCCGCGCGACGGTCGCCGCCATGGTTGCGCGCTGCGCCCCCCGCGATCGCTATTTCAGCTTTGTCGACGCGCTCTTCCGCGGACAGGACCAGTGGGCGCGCTCCGACGACCCGATGAAGGCGCTGGCCCAGATCGCACGACTCGGCGGCATGACCGAAGCCGATTTCGAGGCGTGCACCAAGAACGAGGCTCTGTTCCAGGCCGTGCGCAAGGAACGCGCCGATGCCGAGAGTCAGTTCGGCGTCAACGCGACGCCCAGCTTCATCATCAACGGCAAGAAAGCCGACAATGTCTTCTCCTTCGAGAGCTTTGAGAAAGCCTTGAAGCCTCTCGTGAAGTAACCCTCGTCATCGTCTGCTCCGGAACCGTCTCTTGGTTCATTTCGCCAAACTTCGACTTGCCGGGTTCAAATCCTTCGTGGAGCCGAGCGAGCTCGTCATCGAACCCGGCCTCACGGGCGTCGTCGGCCCCAATGGCTGCGGCAAGTCGAACCTCGTCGACGCCTTGCGCTGGGTCATGGCCGAGAGCTCGGCCAAGGAAATGCGCGGCGGCGAGATGGACGACGTCATCTTCGGCGGCACGGCGGACCGGCCGGCGCGCAACATCGCCGAAGTCTCGATCATTCTCGACAATGCGGACCGCACGGCCCCGGCCGCGTTCAACGGTGACGAAGCGCTCGAAGTTACGCGCCGGATCGAGCGAGGCGAAGGCTCGCACTACCGGGTGAACGGCCGGGACGTCCGCGCCCGCGACGTGGCCCTTCTCTTCGCCGACGTGGCGAGCGGCGCGCGCTCGACCGCCATCGTGAGCCAGGGCCGCGTGGGCTCGCTTGTCGCGGCACGGCCGATCGACCGGCGCGCGCTCCTCGAGGAAGCGGCCGGCATCACCGGCCTCCACAACCGGCGGCACGAGGCGGAGCTGCGCCTGCGCGCGGCCGAGACGAATCTGCAACGCCTCGACGACGTGCTGGTGACGCTCGATTCCCAATTCGAAGGCCTGAAGAAGCAGGCGCGCCAGGCGAATCGCTATCGGAACCTGAGCGATCACATCCGCCGCGCCGAAGCCATGCTGCTCTACCGGCGCTGGCGCGACGCGCGCGCGGCCGTCGAGGCCGCCCGCCAGCGCTTCGCCGAGGCCGATGCGCGGGTCGCGGACCTGACCGGCGTCGCCGCGCGGGCAGCAACGACCCAGGCCGAAGCCGCCCAGCGCCTGGCCCCACTCCGCCAGGCCGAGGCCGAGGCTGCAGCGGAACTCCACCGCCTGGCCGTCGCGCTCGACGGACTCGATGCCGAGGAAAGCCGCGTCCAGGCGGCCCAGGCCGAGCTCGTGGCGCGCCTCGATCAGATCGAAGCGGACAAATCGCGCGAGCGGACGCTCGAGTTGGATACGAAGGCCGCGCGCGAACGGCTTTCCGGCGAACGGAGCACCCTCACCGCGGCCCAGACCGACGAAGCCGAGCACGAGCGCGGCGCGCGCGACGAGGTCCAGGCGGCGACGACCGATGCGGAAGCGGTCGAAAGCGAGCTCGCGGCGCTCACCGCCGCGATCGCCCAGACCGAAGCGCGCCGCGCCGAACTCACCCAGCGCCGGACCGACAGCCGCGAGCGGATCGAGCGGCTGAGCACCCTTCTTCGCGACATGGCGAACGAGATCGCCTCGATCCGTGCGAGTGCCGTGGCCGATCAGGACCTCGCGAGCGCCTCGGTCGCGCGCGAGCGGGCGCGGGTCGACCTCGAGGCGGCTCAAGCGCGGGTCGGCGAGGCCGACGCGGCACGGACAGAGGCCGAGGAGGCGGAGCACGCCGCGCGCGAGGCCTTGCGGGAGGTCGAAGCGGCGGTCGCCAAGCTGCGTGCGGAGGAGCGCGCGCTCGCCGAGCTGCTCAAGGCGAGCGAAAGCGACATGTGGCCGCCCATTATCGATCGCATCACGGTCGAGGCCGGCTACGAGGCGGCGCTCGGCGCGGCCCTGGGCGATGACCTCGCCGCGCCGGCGGATGAGGGAGCCCCCGTCCATTGGCGAAGCCTTCCGCCTTACGATCAGCCGGCGGCCCTGCCGGAGGGCGTCGTCGCTTTGAGCCAGCATGTGCGAGCGCCCGAGACCCTGGCGCGCCGGCTCTCCCAAGTCGGCTTCGTCGAGACGGCAGCGGACGGCATGGCGCGTGCTGCACAGTTGGCGCCCGGTCAAAGGCTCGTCTCGCGCGATGGCGCTCTCTGGCGCTGGGACGGCTTCACCGTCCGGGCCGGCGCCAGCACGACGGCCGCGACCCGTCTCGCCCAGCGCAATCGCCTGACGTCACTCCGCCCGGCGCTCGAAGCAGCCGAACGCGAACTCAAGGACGCCCAGGCCACCCACGACCGGGCCCGCGAGACGAGCCAAGCCGCGGCGCGGTCCGCGCGCGAGGCGCAGGACGCGGCGCAGCGCCGCCTTGCCCAACTTGACGAAGCGCGCGAGCACCACGCGGCACTTGCCCAACGCTCCTCCGCCGACGCTTCGCGCCTCTCGATGCTCGAAGCCAATGCCGCGCGCAGCGAGCGAGAGCGCGAGGAGGCCGAAGCGAAGCTCGCGGATGCCGAACAAGGACTCGCGTCCCTCGCGGACGGCACATCGAGCCAGGCGTCCCTCGAGCGCCTTCGCGCCAGTCTCGCGGAGAAGCGGGCCTCGCTCGCCGAACGGCAGAGCCGGCTCGACCGTTTCATCCGCGAGGCCGAGGTGCGCAAGCACCGGCTCGAGGACATCGCCAAGGAAGACGATTTCTGGCGCGAGCGCTCCGAGGCGGCGGCGCGGCAACTGGCGTCGCTCGACGAGCGCGCGGCCACCGCGCAAGCCGAGCAGGCGCGGCTGGCCGAACGCCCTGCCGAGATCGCCACTCAAAGAAACGCTCTCTCAGACCGGATCGCGGTCGCGGAAGCCAAGCGCAGGGAGGCCGCCGACGCCCTGCTGAACGCCGAGGGACACCTCGCCGAGGCCGACAAGCAGCTGAAATCGGCGGAGCAGGCGCTGGGCGAGGCGCGCGAGGATCGCGTGCGGTCGGAAGCCGCGGTCGAGCAGGCCGAACAGGCCAGCACCAACATCGCCGAGCGAATCGCGGAGCGCCTGGATTGCGCGCCGGAGGCGGCCCTCGAGGTCGCAGGCGTCAAGGACGAGACGGAGCTTGCGGACCTCGCCCATCTCGAAGGGCGGCTCGACCGGCTTCACCGCGAGCGCGACAACATGGGAGCCGTCAACCTCCGCGCCGAGCAGGAAGCGGCCGAGCTCGGCGAGAAGATCACGGCCCTCCGCGGCGAACGCGAAGACCTTCTTGCCGCGATCGCGCGCCTGCGCGACGGCATTGCCGAACTCAATCGCGAAGGCCGCCAGCGTCTCCTGGCCTCTTTCGAGGCGGTGAACGAGCATTTCCAGACTCTGTTCACGCGCCTCTTCGGCGGCGGCCGGGCGCGCCTGATGCTGACGGACATGGAAAACCCGCTCGAGGCCGGCCTCGAGATCATGGCAAGCCCGCCGGGCAAGCGCCTTCAGGTCCTCTCGCTGCTCTCGGGCGGCGAGCGCGCGCTCACCGCCTTGGCGCTGCTCTTCGCGGTGTTCATGTCGAACCCGGCGCCGATCTGCGTCCTCGACGAAGTCGATGCGCCGCTCGATGATGCGAACGTCGACCGGATCTGCACGCTGCTCGAGGAAATCGCCCACCATTCCTCGACCCGGTTCCTCGTCATCACCCACCACCGCATGACCATGGCCCGCATGGACAGGCTGTTCGGCGTGACCATGCCCGAGGCCGGCGTCTCCCAGCTCGTCTCGGTCGATTTGGCCCGCGCGGAGCGCCTTCGCGCGACGGCCTGAAGCCTTGTTTTCCGTGTGATGACAAGGATTTGCATCACCCGGCCCCATCCTTGACAGGATTTGGGGCAGTCCCTTAAGGTCCGGCCGACTTGGCGCGGCCGCAACCATCCGCAAGAGAGGGTCAAGCGGGCGTCGGGCGATGGAGGAAGGCGGCTCCCCACCCTCACTGAAGGACATCGAGGATCGGCTGAGACAGGCCCGGGCCGAAAAACCGGGTGATGGTCGAAAAGCTGAGCCCTCGGCTGTTGGGCAAGCATTCCGAATCGCCGCCGAGTTGGTCTCGGGCCTCCTCGTCGGGCTCGCCATCGGGTGGCTGCTCGACCGGTGGCTCGGCACGGGGCCCTGGCTGTTGATCCTGTTCTTTTTCCTGGGGGCGGCCGCCGGGATCCTCAATGTGTACCGCGCCGCCAGGGGGTATGGTCTCGCCGTCGGCTACAAGAAGCGCGATCGAGCGACGGACGAAGACGAAGAGGAGTTGAACTAGCGCGATGGCCGAAGCTGGCGGGCACAGCCCCCTCGAGCAATTCCACATCAAGAACCTCGTGCCGATCGACCTCGGCGGCGTCAACGCGTCGTTCACCAACTCCGCGGCCGTCATGGTCGTGGCCGTCGTCGTCATCAGCGTGTTCCTGATCATGGGCATGCGGCGGAGCGCGCTCGTGCCCGGGCGCTGGCAGTCGATGGCGGAGCTGTCCTACGAGTTCATCGCCAACATGATCCGCGACAATGTGGGAAGCGAAGGGCGGCGCTATTTCCCGTTCATCTTCACGCTGTTCATGTTCATCCTGTTCGGCAACCTCCTCGGCCTCGTGCCGTACAGCTTCACCTTCACGAGCCACCTGGCCGTCACGGCCGCGCTCGCCATCGTCGTCATCCTCGGCGTCACGCTCGTCGGGCTCGGGCTCCACGGCCTCCACTTCTTCAGCTTCTTCGTGCCCAAGGGCGTGCCGGCCGTGATGCTGCCGCTCATGGTGCCGATCGAGATCATCTCCTACCTGTCGCGGCCGGTGAGTCTCGCGATCCGCTTGTTCGCGAACATGATGGCCGGGCACACGATGATGAAGGTCTTCGCGGGTTTCGTGATCACGCTGGGCGCCGCCACCTTCGGCATCGGCGGCCTGGCGCCGCTCGCCATGAACGTGGCGCTCACGGCGTTCGAGCTTCTCGTCGCGTTCCTGCAGGCCTATGTCTTCACCGTTCTCACCTGCCTCTATCTCAACGACGCGATCCATCTGCATTGAGGCCGTATCGAATCGAGGGCCAGCGCGTCCTCAACCGTCCAACACCAGAAAAGGGGACTTAGACCAATGGAAACAGAAGCCGCAAAGATGATCGGAGCCGGACTCGCGGTCATCGGACTGTCCGGCGTCGGCGCGGGCATCGGCAGCATCTTCGCCTCGCTGATCGGCTCGATCGCCCGTAATCCCGCGGCACGCCCGCAGGTGTTCCCGCTGGGCATGCTGGGTTTCGCGCTCGTCGAAGCGGTCGCGCTCTACGCGCTGCTGATCTCCTTCCTCATCCTGTTCACCTGAGCGCGGCGCGCGGACAAGGCGAGAGAGCGTAGGCCGCTGTCATGCCCCAGCTCGACCCGGCGACGTTTCCCACCCAGATCATCTGGCTGGCGATCACGTTCATCGTCCTCTTCCTCGTGATGTGGCGCGTGGCGCTGCCGCGCGTGGCGGCTGTGCTGGCGACGCGGCAGAGCCGGATCGACGACGATCTCGACAAGGCGACCAAGCTCAAGGACGAGGCCCAGGGAGTGCTGGCCGCCTACGAGAAGGCCATGGCGGAAGCTCGCGCCCAGGCGCAAGCCACAGTGCGCGACGCCGGCGCCGCGATCGCGGCCGAGGCGGCGAAGCGCCACGGCGAATTGGCCGAGCGCTTGGCCGAGCAAATCAAGAGCGCGGAAGATCGGATCGCCAACGCCAAGGCTCAGGCCGTCGCCAATATCGGCTCGATCGCGAGCGATGCCGTCCGCCACGCGGCCGCGCGCCTCGTCGGCACCGCGCCGGACGAGCGCGCCGTCAGCGACGCCGTCGCCGCAGCCATGAAATCACGGCAGCCGTAGCCATGCTCCACGATCCAACATTTTGGGTCCTCGTCTCGTTCCTCGTCTTCATCGTGCTGGCGATCAAGCCGATGCGGAAGTCCGTGCTGTCCGCCCTCGATCAGCGGGCGGCGCGCATCAAGGCCCAGCTCGAGGAAGCGCAGAAGCTCCGCGAGGACGCCCAGAAGCTCCTCGCCGAGTACCAGCAAAAGCAGCGCCAAGCCATGGCGGACATCCAGGGGATCCTTGCCCACGCGCGCGAGGAAGCCGCCCGGCATCGGCGGCAGGGCGAGCAGGCGCTCGAAGCCTCACTCCAGCGCCGCGAGCGCCAGGCTCTCGACCGCATCGCCCAGGCCGAGACTCAAGCCTTGAACGACGTCCGCCAGGCGGCGGCCGACGTGGCCATCACCGCCACGCGCCAGCTGCTGCAATCCGCGCTCGATTCCTCGAAGCGAAGCGCCATGATTGACGCGGCGATCAAGGAACTCCCGCAGAAGATCCACTAGGGCTCCGCCGGATCGGGCTCCGGCGGCCGGCCGTCACTCGGCCGCGTTCTTGTAGGCCTCGATCGGCGGACAAGCACAGACGAGATTGCGGTCGCCAAAGACCTGGTCGATCCGGTTGACGGGCGGCCAGTACTTGGCGGCCCGGAGCGAATCGACCGGGAAGGCCGCTTCCTCTCGCGCATAGGCGTGGGTCCAATTGTTGCTCGCGAGATCGTCTGCGGTATGTGGCGCGTTCTTCAGCGGATTGTCCGTCCGGTCATAGGCACCGGTCTCGACCTTCCGGATCTCGCCCCTGATCGCGATCATGGCCTCGCAGAAGCGGTCGAGCTCGGCCTTCGATTCGCTTTCGGTGGGCTCGATCATGAGCGTGCCCGCGACCGGGAAGGACATGGTCGGCGCGTGGAACCCGTAATCCATGAGGCGCTTGGCCACGTCGTCGACCGAGATTCCGGAGCTGTCCTTCAAGGGTCGGAGATCGATGATGCACTCGTGCGCGACGAGGCCGTTCAATCCCGTGTAGAGCACGGGATAGTGCGGGGCCAATTTGCGCGCGATGTAGTTGGCATTGAGGATCGCCACCTGCGTCGCACGCCGGAGCCCGGCTCGCCCCATCATGGCGATATAGGCCCAGGAGATGGGCAGAATGCTGGCACTGCCCCAGGGCGCTGCCGAGACCGGCCCGATCCCGCCCTCGGGCCCAGCGGACGGATGGACCGGGTGGCCCGGGAGGAACGGCGCCAGATGCTTCGCGACCCCGATCGGACCGACGCCGGGCCCGCCGCCGCCGTGGGGGATGCAGAACGTCTTGTGGAGGTTCAAATGCGCCACGTCCGGCCCGAACCGGCCCGGACGGCAAAGGCCGACCTGCGCATTGAGGTTGGCCCCGTCCATGTACACCTGGCCTCCGGCCTTGTGCACGATGCGGCAGATCTCGCGGATGCGCTCCTCGAAGACGCCGTGCGTCGAGGGATAGGTCACCATCAAGGCCGCGAGGCGGTCCTTGTGCTCCGCGGCCTTGCGCTTCAAATCCGCCACGTCGACGTTGCCCTTGTCGTCGCAGGCGACGACCACGACGCTCATCCCCGCCATGGCCGCGCTCGCGGGATTGGTGCCGTGGGCTGAGCTGGGGATGAGGCAGACGTCGCGGTGCCCTTCCTTGCGGCTTTGGTGATAGCGGCGAATGACGAGGAGCCCCGCATACTCGCCCTGAGAGCCCGCATTGGGCTGGAGCGAGACCGCGGCAAATCCGGTGATCTTCTTCAGCATCGCCTCGAGCTCGGCGATCATCTTGAGATAGCCCTTGGCCTGATCGAGGGGCGCGAAGGGGTGGATGGCGCCGAACTCGCGCCACGTCACGGGAATCATCTCGGTCGTGGCGTTCAACTTCATCGTGCAAGAGCCGAGCGGGATCATCGAGCGGTTGAGCGCGATGTCCTTGTCCTCGAGCCGGCGCATGTAGCGCAGCATCTCGGTCTCCGAGTGATAGCGGTTGAAGACCGGATGGGTGAGGATGGGTGTCGTGCGGCGAAGCGCCGACGGAATACCGTCAGCGGCCGCGCGGTCGAGCTCCTCGATCGACGGCACGGGCTTTCCGCCGGCAAACACTTCGAGAAGCGTCGCGATGTCCGCGCGCGTCGTCGCCTCGTCGACCGCGATGCCGAGCGAATCGGCTGACCCGCCGCGGAGGTTGATGCCCGCCTTGAGCGCCTGTGCGACGAGGGCCTGCGCCTGACCCGGCGCCTTGACCGTGAGCGTGTCGAAGAAGGCGGCATGGGCGAGCGCGAAGCCGAGACGCTTCAGCCCCTCGGCGAGAATGGCGGTGAGGCGATGGACGCGCGTCGCAATCGTGCGGAGGCCTTCGGGCCCGTGATAGACCGCATACATGCCCGCGATCACGGCGAGGAGCACCTGCGCCGTGCAGATGTTGCTCGTCGCCTTCTCGCGCCGGATGTGCTGCTCGCGCGTCTGGAGCGCCAGGCGCATGGCCTGCCGCCCGCGTGCGTCGACCGAGACGCCGACGATGCGGCCCGGCATCGCGCGCTTGAAGGCGTCCTTGGTCGCCATGTAGGCCGCGTGCGGGCCGCCGAATCCGAGCGGTACGCCGAAGCGCTGGGACGAGCCGATGGCGACATCGGCACCGAGCTCGCCGGGCGGGGTCAGCAGCACGAGGCTCAGAAGATCGGCCGCCACGACGACCATTGCCCCTTGCGCGTGGGCGGCCGCCGCGATCGCGCGCACGTCACCGATCGCGCCATGCGTGTCCGGATATTGGAGGAGCACACCGAAAGCGTTGCGGCCCGCAAGATCGCGTGCCGGATCACCGACGATGACATCGATCCCCAAAGGCTCCGCCCGCGTCTTGACGACGGCGATCGTCTGCGGATGGCAGGTCGAGGAGACGAAGAAGGCCTTGCTCTCCGTCTTTGCCTGGTGGTGGCAGAGCGTCATGGCCTCCGCCGCGGCCGTCGCCTCGTCGAGCAGCGAGGCATTGGCCAGCTCCATCCCCGTCAGCTCCATGACCATGGTCTGGTAGTTGAGGAGCGCCTCGAGCCGGCCCTGGGAAATCTCGGGCTGATAGGGCGTGTAGGCCGTGTACCAGCCCGGATTCTCGAGAATGTTGCGCAGGATGACCGGCGGCGTGACGCAGTCGGAATAGCCCATGCCGATCATCGACTTCAAAACCTTGTTGCGCGAGGCGATCGCGCGCAACGTGGTCAGGACTTCGCGCTCCGTGCGGCTTTCGGGCAAGCCGAGCGGCGATGTCTCGAAGATCGATGGGGGCACCGCGCGCTCGACCAGGACGTCGAGGGAGGGGATCGCCAAGAGCTGCAGCATCGATTCGATCTCGGCCGCGTTGGGCCCGATGTGACGGGCGATGAAATCGTCCCGCTGCTCGAGATCCTTGAGTTCGCGCGTTGTGGTCATGGCGGTACGCCCCTTTTCCGACGTGGTCCCGACGATCAATGGAGGCTGTCAACGAGGGCCTTGTAGGCGGCCTCGTCCATGAGCTCTCCCAGCTCGCCCTTGTTCGACAGTTTGATCTTGAAGAACCAGGCGGCACCCGTCGGATCGGAGTTGATCAAAGCCGGATTGCCGGTGAGGGCCGCGTTCGACTCGACGACCTCGCCCGAAAGGGGCGCGTAGACCTCGCTCGCCGCCTTCACGGATTCGACGACGGCCGCCTGGCCGAGCTGGGTGACCTTCTTGCCGACCTCCGGCAGCTCGACATAGACGACGTCGCCCAACTGTTCCTGGGCGTAGTTGGTGATGCCGACCGTCGCGACGTCGCCCTCGATCACCACCCATTCGTGTTCCTTCGTGTATTTGCGCTCAGCCATCGCCCGTCCTTTCCCTCCCGAACGTTCGTCTCAACCCCTGTAATAACGCTGCGGCCAAAACGGCATCGCGGCGACCTTCGCCGGTCGCGGCGTGCCGCGGATGACAAGCTGGATGTCCGTGTCCTTGGCCGCGTGCGATGCCTTCACGTAGCCCATGGCGATGGGCGCGCCCACGCTCGGCCCGAATCCACCGCTCGTCACCATGCCGAGTTCGTGCCCTGCCGAATCCGTGATCGCCGTGTGCTCGCGCGCGGGCGCCCGCCCCTCGGGCAGGATGCCCACGCGCTTGCGCGGCGCGCCCTCGCTCAGCTGGCGCTTGACCACATCGGCGCCGGGAAATCCGCCCTCCTCCCGCCGCCGCTTCTGGATGCTCCAGACGAGGCCGGCTTCGACTGGCGTCGTCGTCTCATCGATGTCGTGGCCGTAGAGGCAAAGCCCGGCCTCGAGACGCAGCGAGTCGCGCGCGCCGAGTCCGATGGGCGCGACCTCCGGCTCCTTGAGCAATCGGCGCGCGACACGCACCGCATCGGCCGAGGGCATGGAGATCTCGTAGCCGTCCTCGCCCGTATAGCCCGAGCGCGTCACGTAGCATGGTACGCGCTCGATCTCGATCGCGGCCCCGCTCATGAACGGCATGGTCCGGCACGGCGCCGAAAACCGACCCAGCACCGTGGCGGCCTCGGGCCCCTGGAGGGCCAGGAGCGCCCGGTCCGCGTGAACCTCGAGCGCGACGCGGCCGCCGATCGTGCGCCGGAGATGGGCGATGTCCTGCTCCTTGCATCCGGCATTGACCACGAGGAAGAGGTCGCTTCCCCGGTTCGTGACCATGAGATCGTCGAGAATGCCGCCCCGCTCGTTGGTGAACTGGGTGTAGCGCATGCGACCGAGAGCGAGCGTGCGAATATCGGCGGGAACCAGCGATTCGAGCGCGGCCGCCGCCCCGTCACCTTGGAGCGTCACCTGCCCCATGTGCGAGACGTCGAACAAGCCCGCCCGTTCGCGCGTGTGCTTGTGCTCGGCCAGGATGCCTTGGGGATACTGGACCGGCATCTCGTACCCCGCGAAGGGCACGATCTTGGCTCCCAACTCGACGTGAAGATCGAACAGCGGTGTACGCTTGGGCGCTTGGGGCGCGGGATCAGCCACTCGGCTCCTCCGACAGAGATCGCGATCCGGCCTGCCGCAACGGCCCGCCGAACCTCGCCCCCTCTGTCTTGGAACCTGAAAGATTCACCGCCCGATTGCCTATCGGCGCGGCTTACCTCTTCGGTGAGGCCCCGCGGCTGCGCGGCCTGCTTTCCAGAGTGTTTCCCCCTGCGGTCCTTCTGCCTGAGAGTTTCCGGGGCGGTTGCTCCTTCGGCGCCTACCCGAACGTGGGTCGATCTCTCCCGCAGGGTTCCGCCGTGATCTGCGCGTCCACGCATCCACGGCGCGGCTAGCCTAGTCCCTCGGCCCCGAATGTCAACCGCGGCTCAGTTTTCCAGCATCTTCTTGTTGAATTCGAGCTCGCCGGGCGAGAGCTGGAAACCGGTATAGATCCGGAACGCGGCGCCGGATCGCCCATCGAGCTTGATGAGCATCCAGGCGTCCTCGAGCGTGGTCGCCTGCCCGCCCGGGCCCATCTTGAGCTTCACCGGAAACTCCTGCCGGTCGAGGATGGTGTCGCGAATGTCCGTCACCGCGACGAAATAGGTGGCGTTCGCCACGTCGCCCTGGCCGCGCGGGCCCCGCAGGGTCGCGAAGTTGATCCGGACCTGCACCTCGAGATTGTCGACCGAGCCGCTGCTTCCGCGCGGCAGCTGGGCCGTCTTCGCTTCCGTGCTCGTGCAGGCGATCGCGACGTTCGATATGCGCGATTGATAGCGGACATTCGAAGCGTCCTGTGCCGCTCCGTCTTCGAACTTCGTGAGTTGGGAGAGGACGGCCGGAACCTTCACATGCGGGCAGGGCGCCTTTGTTTCCGTACAGCCGGACAGTCCGACGAGCGCGGCGGCCACGAGGAGGACAGCCGCTCGGCCGGACGTCATGCGCATGCGTCTGAGATATGCGAGAGACAGGAACAAGTCAGATGCGGCTGTGCGTTCCGTCGCAGTACGGCTTCTTCGCGCTCGCCTTGCAGCCGCACAAATACACCTTCTGCGTCTTGTCAGGCGTGAAAGCCAGCGGCTGAAGCCCGACTTCCTTGTGCGCCCCGTCGCAATAGGGTTGCTTCTTGCTGCGGCCGCACGCGCACCAATAATACGTCCGCCCGGCCTCGACATCGACGGCATAGGGCGCCTTCTGGGCAGGAACCGGTTCAGCCATGACCATGTCTCATTCGCTATGAAGGGGCATGCCGGGCGGCGTTCGCCGGCCCGCGGACTTTAGTGAAGCACCAAACGTTGCACAAGGGCCGCTGATCGGCCATACCAATCGCGGCCGCCGCCGTCGGTCGCGCTCGCGCGCACCCGGACCACCGCCTTGGCGCGGGCGAAGGAACGAGCCGGCGCCACGGTGTGGAGCGATTCCGATGGCGGTCTATACGGAGGTGTCGGACGAGGAGCTGCGGGATTTCCTGTCCGCCTACGACCTCGGTGCCATCACCTCGTTCAAGGGCATCGCGGAGGGGGTGGAGAATTCCAACTACATTCTCCAGACCGATCGCGGCTCCTACATCCTCACCCTCTACGAGAAGCGCGTGGCGCCGAGCGACCTGCCGTTCTTCCTCGGCCTCATGGATCATTTGGCCGCCGCGGGTTTTCCCTGCCCCACGCCCGTCCACGGCCGCGACGGCGCGGCGCTCCGCACGCTCTGCGGGCGGCCCGCGGCGATCGTCACGTTCCTCGCGGGCCTCTGGCCGAGGCGCATCCTGCCCTCCCACTGCCGGGCACTCGGCGACGCGCTCGCGCGCTTCCACGTGGCGGGCTCGAGCTTCCGCGGACAGCGGCCGAACAATTTGTCGGTCGCGGGCTGGCGACCTCTCTACGAGGGCAGCAAGGCGCGCGCCGACACCATACAGGTCGGACTCGAGGCGACGATCGCGTCCGAACTTGCCTTCCTCGAGGCCCATTGGCCGAAGGCCCTGCCGGCCGGCGTGATCCACGCCGACCTCTTTCCCGACAACGTGTTCTTCCTCGGCGAGAGGCTCTCGGGCATCATCGACTTCTATTTCGCCTGCAATGATTTCTATGCCTATGAGCTGGCGATCTGCCTCAACGCCTGGTGCTTCGAGCCCGATGACAGTTTCAACGTCACCAAGGCGCATCTCATGCTGTCGGCCTACCGACAGCAACGACCGTTCTCGACGGAGGAACTTGCGGCGCTGCCGCTTCTGGCGCGCGGCGCGTCGCTGCGCTTCCTCCTGACGCGCCTCTACGACCTCCTCCACCATCCGGACGGGGCGCTCGTGAAGCCCAAGGATCCCCTCGAGTATCTGAGGAAGCTGCGCTTCCACCAGCAGGTGAAAGGCCCGGACGCCTATGGTCTCCGCTGACGGCAAGGGCGAGGCCGTCCACGCCTACACGGACGGCGCCTGCAGCGGCAATCCGGGGCCCGGCGGGTGGGGCGTTCTCCTCTTCTACAAGGGCACCGAGCGCGAGCTCTGCGGCGGCGAGCAGGCGACGACGAACAACCGCATGGAGCTCCTCGCGGCGATTCACGCGATCGAAGCCATGAAGCGGCCGGTCGTGCTCCATGTCCACACGGACAGCCTCTATCTCAAGGACGGCATCACGAAGTGGATTCACGCGTGGAAGAAGCGCGGCTGGCGCACCGCCGACAAGAAGCCGGTCAAAAACCTCGACCTATGGCAGCGCCTGGATGCGGCGCTCGCGAGCCACAAGGTCCACTGGCATTGGGTGAAGGCCCATGCGGGGCACGAGCAAAACGAGCGGGCGGATGCGCTCGCGCGCCAGGGCATGGCGCCCTATCTCACGGCCGCGCCATGACACGCGCCAAGACAAAGGGGGGCCCGGAGGCCCCCCGTTGATCGGATGAAAACGGCTGGACGAGATCGGCGACGGTGGCCTAAAGCTGGCTCAGCATCGTGTCGGCGTCGCTGATCTTGAAGGCGCCGGCTTCCTCGAGGTTCAGCTTCTTGACGACGCCGTTGTCGACGATCATCGAGAAACGCCGACCGCGCATGCCGAGCCCCATGGCCGTCAGGTCGAGCTCAAGCCCAAGCGCCTTGGCGAAGGCCGCGCTCCCATCGGCCAGCATCATCACCTTCTCGCCGACGTTCTGCGCCTTGCCCCACGCGTCCATCACGAAGGCGTCGTTCACGGCCATGCAGACGATGGTATTGACGCCCTTGGCCTTGAGCGCATCCGCCTTCTGCACATAACCGGGCAGGTGCTTCGCCGAACAGGTCGGCGTGAAGGCACCCGGCACGGAGAACAGCGCAACTTTCTTGCCGGCGAAGATTTCATCCGTCGAGATGTCCGCAGGACCATTGGCGGTCATGCGCTTCAGCTTCATGGACGGGATCTTGTCGCCCTCTTTGATGGCCATCGGTTGTCTCCCTCGCGATGAGTATCGACCGCTCGTCGGTACGGCACCTTGGATGATGCCGCCATAGTAGTTTCTGCCCAGGCGCCGGGCAACCGCTCAACCGCCGCGGCCGGCCTTCGCAAGCGCCTCCAGCACCGCTTCGCGCGTCAGCAATTCCGGCAGCACAATACCCACAGCCGCGGAAGGGCCATAGACGGCGTTGAACGGGATGCCGTAGCGCCCGAAGCGCGCGAGAAAGGCGGCGATGCGCGGGTCCGGGTTCGTCCAATCGGCGCGCATGGCGACGACGCCTCCCGTGCTGAGCGCATGGGCGACCGACTCCGTCTCCAGCACGACCCGCTCGTTCACCTTGCAGGTCAGGCACCAATCGGCGGTGACGTCGACGAACACGACCTTGCCCTGGGCCACGAGGCCGGGAATGGCCGCCGAGTCGAAGGGCTGCCACGCGATCATGCCGATGGACGGGTTGGCCGAAGGCGCGCGCGCCGCGACGAAGTACGGCGAGAGAAGAGCCAGGACCGCGACGACAGCGGGACCCAGCCACCCGAACGGCGTTCGCGAACGCCGCGCCGCATAGAGACTCGCGACCAGCAAAGCGAGCGCGCCGACGACGACCAGTGCCGTTGCGGTCCCGCGCGCCGATGCGAGCACGACGAGAAGCCACGCCGCCGTCGCGATGAGCGCCAGGCCCAAGATGCGCCGCAACGTCACCATCCAATGGCCCGGCCGCGGCAAGCGCGCGGCCACGTCCGGGAAGGACGCGACCGCCAGGTACGGCAAGGCGAGACCGACGCCGAGGGCCGCGAACACAGCCAGGATCTCGAAGGGCCCGCGCGCGAGGGCGAAGCCGATAGCCGTGCCGAGAAACGGCGCCGAGCAGGGTGTTGCGAGAACCGTCGCAAGCGCGCCGGTCAGGAAATGGCCGAGAAATCCATCGTCGCGCCCGACCCGGGCCGCACGGTCAGCCAGCGTCGCAGGCAGGCGGAACTCGAAGACGCCCCACAAATTGCATGCGAAGGCGGTCACCGTGAGCGCCATGGCGATGAGAAAGACGGGTTCCTGAAACTGAAAGCCCCACCCGATGGCGTGCCCGGCCGCCTTCGCGGCAAGAACGCCACACGCCAAAAGCAGAAACGAAAACACGATACCCGCGGCCGATGCCAGGAACCGGCGGCGCACGATGATTCGCGCCTGCCCGCCGAGGCCGACGATGCCGAGGAGCTTGATCGAAAGCACCGGCAGCACACAGGGCATGAGATTGAGGACAAGGCCGCCGAGAAGCGCCAGGCCCAGGATCCCGAGGAATGCCGTCCAGCCGATGGGCTGGATGTTCGAAGCGCTGACGGTCGTCGTCCATTCCGCCGCCCGCACGCCATCGACGAGAGTCACGGTGAGGCTCTGCCCGACGAGCGATGTCGGGGTCGGTGAAATACCGAGGACGGGGACATCGGCGGTGACGGCCTTGCCTTTGGCTTCGACTGCGAACGCGCCGAACCCGTAGGCCTCCGGCCCCTCGACGAAGAGATCGGGCTTGTCGAAGCCAGCGCGGCCGTCGATCGCGAGGCGGAGCTTCTCCTCGCCTGGCCGCCCCGAGACAGCGCTCTCGACGAGCGTCCAGCCAAGGGCCGCGCCGTCGCCCGGCACGAAGGCGCGATAGCGCTCGATGACGGACGCGAAGGCGGTCGGGCGCGCATCGCCTGGCGGAACGGTGAGTTCGAGCGCGGCGCTGTAGGGAATGCAGATCTCCTCGCAGGTGAGATAGTCGACGAGGAGGCGAAGCACGAGCGGCTCCCCCGTCTTCGCCGCGCGCGCATCGATGGGAAACACGACCTCGTCCGTGTAGCCGAGAGTCTCGAGGCCGAGGACCGAGAATCGGCGCGGCGCGGGCCACTGCATCGTTGCCGATTCGAGGTTGCGCGATCCCGTCCAGTCGAGCCGCGGCGGATAGCCGGCGGCACCGGGGGAGCGCCAGTAGACCTTCCAGTGCGGCTGCAAGCGGAACTGGAGACCGAGGCGAACCGGCCCGCCGGTGCCAAGCGCGTCCGTCGCCGACAGAAGACGGAGCTCGGTCTGCTCGGTGCGAATCGAAGCGGAAGCGCCCGGTGCGGCCGGCACGCCCAGCGTACCATCGGCGGCCCGTGCCGTTTGGCCGAGCGGCATTGCCGCGGCGAAGACGACCGCCGAAGCAAGACAGACCGACGTCACCATCCGAATCATCGTTCGCAACACATTCTTCTCGCAGGACACCGTCGCGCGTCGCCTTCGCCCATCTTGGGTTGAGCACACCCGCCTTATACCAGCACGGGTGTGCCGTCGACGATCACGCTATCGTGTCGGCCTTGCGCGGGAAAATCGAGCGGCGGTAGACTCCGCGCATGACCAGCGCAGGCGAACCGGCTGGGCTCCTTCCCGGCCAATTGCTCATTGCCATGCCGGCGATGACGGATCCACGCTTCGAGCGTTCCGTCATCTACATGTGCGCCCATACCTCGGATGGCGCCATGGGGCTCGTCCTCAATCGGCTGCTGGGGTCGGTCACCTTCCCGGACCTGCTCGAGCAGCTCGGCATCAAAGGCATGGAGTTCAAGGACGAGATCCGCGTGCACTTCGGCGGGCCCGTCGAATCCGGACGCGGCTTCGTCCTTCATTCCTCGGAATTCGTCCTTGATGGCACGCTGGTCGTGGACAGGGGCATCGCGCTCACGGCATCGATCGACATTCTCAAGGCCATCGCCTCCGGCGGCGGTCCGCGCCAACGGCTCTTGGCGCTCGGCTATGCGGGCTGGGGGCCGGGGCAACTCGAGCAGGAAATCCAGGCCAATGGCTGGCTCCACGTGCCGGCCGATGCGGAGATCGTGTTCGATTCCGCGCTCGACACGAAATGGACTCGCGCCATGGCGAAGCTTGGTGTGAACCCCACTTCCCTGTCGACACAGGCAGGCCGGGCCTAGGTGGACGCGGCGGCCAAGCGCCTGTCGCTCGCCTTCGCGGCCGGCGCGCTCGGTGCGCTGGCCCATGGTTTCGCCCTGTGGTTCGCCGGCCATATCCACCTGACCGCCGCGATCGGCGTCGCGATCGCACCAGGCTTGAACACGATCTGGTTCTACCCGCACATCGTGTGGGGCGGGCTCTGGGGCTTCCTCTTCGCGCTGCCGGTCCTCGAACGCTCCTGGGTGGTGCGGGGCCTCGTCCTGAGCTTGGCTCCCACCCTCGTCCAACTCTTCGTGATCTTTCCGGAGAGGACGACGGCTGGCACCATGGGGCTTGGCCTCGGCCATCTCACGCCGCTCGTGGTGCTCGTCGCGAACGGCATCTGGGGCCTCGCGGCGGCCGGCTGGTACCGCCTCCTCCGCTAACGCCGTTCGCGCCGGCGGCGCCAATCGTCGGCGAGCAATCCGAACAGCAGATGGTCGTGCCAATGCCCGTTGATGCGGAGATAGCCGCGCGCATAGCCTTCCTGCTGAAACCCCACCTTCTGCAGGACGCGCCGGCTCGGCTCGTTCGATGGCAAGCACGCGGCCTCGAGGCGATGGAGCCCCACGCGGTCGAACGCGAAGACCGCGACGCAATGGAGCGCATCCGTCATGTGACCCTTGCGCGCGAAGGGCTCGCCGATCCAATAGCCAAGCGTGGCGCTCTGCGCGACGCCGCGGCGCACGTTGCTCATCGTCACGCCACCGAGCAGCTGGTCGTCGTTGCGGCGCATGATGTGGAGCGGATAGGCCGTTTCGGATCTGAGCTCGTCCATGGCCTGATCGAGGCGCCGGCGAAAGGTGAGACGGCTCAGCGCATCGGGCGGCCACAGCGGCTCCCACGGCTCGAGGAAGGCGCGCGAGTCCCGCCGGATCTCGGACCAGGCGCGCCAGTCGCGGTCCTGGATCGGGCGCAGATAGACTTGATCGCCCTCCAGCCGCAGGTTCGAGGCTTGGCCGGACCAGCTTCTGAGGATGCGGAGAACCATCGCGTGATCGGAGCGTGACGCCGGTCGGCGTGAGCCGTCAGAGGAATCGGCCCGCGATCGAATCGTAGGATTCGAGCGTGCGCACGGGGCCGACGGCCGCGATCGTCGGCCGCGATTCGAGAACGCGGCGGGCCACGCGCCGAATCGATGCCGCGTTGATCGCGTCGATCTCGGCGACGATCTCTTCGACTGGGATAATCCGGCCATAGATGAGTAGATTCGTCGCCAGGCGTTCACAGCGCGCGCCGGTGCTTTCGAGCGCCATCAGGATGCTGGCCTTGAGCTGCGCGCGGGCGCGGTCGATCTCGACCTCCGCCACCTTGTCCGCGATCGACACCGTCTCGCCGCCGATGACGCGCACGAGCTCCTCGACCATGGCTTCGCCGGTCCCGGCATAGATGCCGAACAGGCCGCTGTCCGAATAAGACGAGCCGAACGAATAGATGTTGTAGGCCAGGCCGCGCTTCTCCCGCACCTCCTGGAAGAGGCGCGACGACATGCCGCCGCCGAGCAGCGTGGACAGGGCGGAGGCCACGTAATAGTCCGGGTCGTCGAACGGCACGCCGCGGAACCCGATGACGAGGTGCAGCTGCTCGAGTCCCCGTTCCTCGCGGATCTCCCCGCCCAAGTAGCGCGCGGGCTCGGGCTTGAAGTGGCCGTTCGGCAGGAGCCCCTGGAAATGCGCGCGCGCGAGCTCCACGACCTGCCCGTGGTCGAGGCGCCCCGCGGCCGCGAAGATCATTTTCTCGGCCCCGTACTGCGTCCGCATGTAGTCGAACAACACGTCGCGCTCCATGTGCCCGACGATATCGGTCGTGCCGAGGACCGAACGTCCCATGGGCTGGTCGGGGAATGCCGCCGCCTGGAAGTGATCGAAGACGATGTCGTCCGGCGTGTCGCGCGCCTGGCCAATCTCCTGGAGGACGACCGAGCGCTCGCGCTCGAGCTCGGTCGAATCGAAGACCGAGTTCTGGAGGATGTCGGCCAGAATGTCGATCGCGAGGGGAAGATCGCCCGACAGGACCTTGGCGTAGTAGGCCGTGTGCTCGCGCGCGGTGTAGGCGTTGAGCTGGCCGCCGACGGCCTCGATTTCCTCGGCGATCGCCTGGGCCGTCCGCCGCCGCGTGCCCTTGAACGCCATATGCTCAAGAAGATGGGCGATGCCGTTCCACTCCGGCCGCTCATTTCTCGTACCCGAGCCGACCCACACGCCGAGCGACACCGTCTCGACCGAATCCATGCGATCGGTGACGACGGTGAGGCCGTTCGGCAGCTTGGTCAGCAGAATGCTCATGCGGCCCCCGTGAGGGCGATGCGCGCCCGGACGAATGCCTTGAGCGCCTCGCCGTCCTTGGGCAGCGAGATCACGCGCTCCTCGCGGGAGAAGAGGTCGGCGTGCCGCGGCGGAAGCGCCGGGCGCAACCCCGTCGCGCGCTCGACCGCGTCCGGAAACTTGGCCGGGTGAGCCGTCGCCAAGGCGATGACCGGCGCATCCCGGTCGCGTGCGCACGCCCGAGCGGCGGCAAGGCCGACCGCGCTGTGCGGGTCGATGACATGGCCCGTCTCGCCGTGGATGCGGCGCATGGTCTCGATCGTCCCGTCATCGTCGAGGCGAAACCCGTCGAAGAGCGCCTGCGCGCGCCGCCAAGCCCCGGCCTCGAAGGCCAGCCGCCCCTCGGCACGAAACCGCCCCATGGCCCGGCCGACCGCGGCGCCGTCGCGCTCGAACAGATCGAACATCAGGCGCTCGAAATTGCTCGACACCTGGATGTCCATGCTCGGGCTCAGCGAGGGCTCGACGCCGCGCACTTCGAGCGTGCCGCTCTCGAAGAAACGGGCGAGGATGTCGTTGCGGTTGGAGGCCACGATGAGCTGGGAAATGGGCAAACCCATGGCACGCGCGGCGTAGCCGGCATAGACATTGCCGAAATTGCCCGTGGGCACCGCAAAGGCGACCGGCCGGTGGGGCGCGCCGAGCGCGAGACCGGCCGCCATGTAGTAGACGGTCTGGGCCGCGATGCGCGCCCAGTTGATCGAATTGACGGCGGAAAGGGCCAGCTCCTCGCGCAGCGCGCGATCGGCGAACATGGCCTTCACCAGATCCTGGCAGTCGTCGAAGGTCCCGTCGATCGCGATATTGTGCACGTTGGGCGAGAGCACCGTGGTCATCATCCGGCGCTGCACCTCCGAGACGCGGCCGCGCGGGTGGAGGATGAAGATGTCGACCGACTTCAGCTTGCGGCATGCCTCGATCGCAGCCGACCCCGTATCGCCCGACGTCGCGCCGATGATCGTCACGCGCTGGCCCCGCTTCGAGAGCACGTGGTCGAAGAGGCGCCCGACGAGCTGCAGCGCATAGTCCTTGAAGGCCAAGGTCGGCCCGTGGAAGAGCTCGAGCATCCAGGTCTGGCGATCCATCTGGACGAGCGGCGCCGTCGCCACATGGTCGAAATCGCGGTAGGCGGCCTCGGCGATCGCCGAGAGTTCGTCCGGCGCCATGCGCATGCCAAGGAAGGGTGCCATCACCCGGGCCGCCAATTCGGGATAGCTGAGGCGCGCGAAGGAGGCCATCTCCGCAGCATCGAAATGGGGCCAATGGTCGGGCACGTAAAGCCCGCCGTCCTCGGCAAGGCCGGCCAGCAACACATCGTCAAAAGCGAGGACCGGGGCCGCACCCCGGGTGCTGACATAGCGCACGCCGCATTCACTCCGGACTTGGGAAGGCCGATAGAGTATCGCCCCCCGCCAGACCCCGCAATGAATGGGAAAAACTTAATGATTCAAATAAGATAGCGACGTTCGAGATGGGCCTTGAAGACACCCGGGTCAAGCGCCCGCCCGGTGGCGGCCTCGACCAGCGCCCCCGCCTCGAGACGCGAGCCCTGGCCGTGGATCGCCTGCCCCAGCCAATCGATAAAGGGACGGAAATCGCCGCGTTCGAGGGCCTGCGGCAGGTCGCCGATCGTGCGGCGTGCCGCGTCGAACAGCTGGGCGGCCGTCATGGCGCCGAGGGTGTAGGTGGGAAAATATCCCCAGGCCCCGTCATACCAGTGGATATCCTGGAGGCACCCCTGGCGATCGTCGGGCGGCGCCACGCCGAGAAGCTCGACCATCCCCTCGCGCCAGGCGAGCGGCAGGTCCGCGACCTCGATGTCACCTGCGATCATCGCGCGCTCGAGACGGTAGCGAAGAATGACATGGGCGGGGTAGGTCACCTCGTCGGCCTCGACGCGGATGAAGCCCCGCTCGACGCGGGTGTAGTGGCGATAGAGATTCTCCGCCGACCAGGCCGGGCCGCTGCGGCCGAAGGCCGCGCGCAGGCGCGGCGCCACGAAGGCGAGAAACTCCCGGCTCCGGCAGGCCTGCATCTCGATGAGGAGCGACTGGCTTTCGTGGATGCTCATGCCGCGCGCGAGACCCACGGGCTGACGGCGCCACCGCGCGGGCAAGGCGCGCTCGTAAAGCGCGTGGCCCGTCTCATGCAGCACCGCCATGAGGCCTTGGGTGAAATCCGCCTCGTCATAGCGCGTCGTGATGCGGACATCCTCGGGCACGCCGCCGCAGAACGGGTGAGCGCTCTCATCGAGGCGGCCGTGGGTGAAGTCGAAGCCGAGCGCGCACATCAGCTGCCGGCTGACATCCTGCTGCGCCTCACGCGGGAAAGGGCCGTCGAGGGAAAGCGGCGGGCCCTCCGCCGCCTGTTTCGTAAGCACGCGCTCGAGGAAATCCGGCAGGAACGCCGCGAGGTCGTCGAACACGGGATCGATCAGATCGGCGCGTCCGCCCGGCTCGAACTCATCCAGGAGCGCGTCATAGGCCGTGCCGCCGAGGCGCGCGGCCTTGGCCTGACCGACCTCCCGGACAAGGCGGAGCACGCCATCGAGGAGCGCACTCACGGCCTTGAAGTCGTTCGCCGGCCGCGCCTGCCGCCAGACCGTCTCCGCCGCGGCGCAAGCCTTGGTCAGCGCCTCGACGAGCGGGCCCTCGAGGGCGGAGGCGTGGCTCCACATCCGCCGCATCTCGCGGAGATTGGCGCGCTGCCAATCATCGAGACCTGTTTCTGCTGCGGCAGCCTCGAGCCACTCTCCCGTCGCAGGGTCGACCAGGAGGTCGTGCCCCACCCGCCGCAAGGCCGCCAACTGCTCGGCGCGGGCCTCGACACCGCCCGGCGGCATCATGGTCGACATGTCCCAATGGAGGACGTTCGCCGCCTCGACGAGGGCCGAATGCCGCGCGAAGCGCTCCTCGAGGGCCCGGTAGGCGTTCACCGCTGGCGGCGACGATAGACGACGTAGATTACGACCAAGGCGACAGCGAGCGCATACCAGGTGGCGGCATATTGGAGATGGTCGTTCCGCACCTCGATCGGGCGATCGCTGCCCACGGGATAGCCGCCCGGATTCACGGCCGAGCCGGCCTCGACATAGAAGGGCAGCAGCGCGACGCCGGCATACTTGGCCATCTCCGAGACGTTGATGTGGAACCACAGGTTCTGGTCGGGACGGTTGTCGGGCGTCAACGGGCCGCGGTGCGCCTTGGTGCGGATCATCCCCTCGACCTCGACGGGCTCGTCCGAGAGCCCCTCCGAGCGCAAGCGCGGCTCGGCGCGATCGGGCGGAACCCACCCGCGATCGACAAGGACGATTCGCCCGTCCTCCAGCCGCAAGGGCGTCACGACATGGAGGCCGACGACGCCCTTATGCGTCCGTCCGGTCAGGTACATCTCCTTGTCGTGGAGGAAGGTGCCGGTGAGGCGGACGTGGCGGAAGGCGAGCTCCGCCGGCGGCACATCGTCGGGCAAGCCGTCCAATACGGGGGCGGTGCTGTGCGCTTCGATCGAGCGGACGATCTTCTCCTTCCAGGCCAGCCGGTGGAGCTGCCACGTGCCGAGGCCGACGAGGATCAGAACGCCCAGCGCCGTGATGACCGTCGGCCACAGCAGCCCCCTGCGCCGATCACTGTCGCCCATCGAATGTATCTCGCCGGTGTCGATATTGGAGGGCAATGAGTGTCGCCTTAAACGGCCGCAGCATCAACAGCCCTCCGCCGAGAATCACGGGCGGCCACAAGATCGCATGAACCCAGAACGGCGGTTCGAATTCGACCTCGGTCCAGAGCGCGAGGCCGACCACGATGAAACCGAGGATGAGGATCACGAAGACGGCGGGACCATCGCCCGAATCCTGGGCGCTCAACTCGAGCCCGCACACCTCGCAGCGCCGCGCGATCTCGAGATAGCCATCAAAGAGGCGCCCACGCCCGCAGGCAGGGCACCGGCAGGTCAATCCGGCGCGGAACGGCGAGACGGGCGGTAGCCCCGGCTCAGGCATCCTTTGCGCGAATCAGGACGCTCAATGCGTCACCGGCCCCTTCCCCCACCAGTAGATGCAGGTGAACAGGAAGAGCCAGACCACGTCGACGAAGTGCCAATACCACGCGGCCGCTTCGAAGCCGAAATGGTGATCCGGCTTGAACTGCCCGGCATAGGCGCGGAAGAAGCAGACGATGAGGAAGATCGTCCCGATGATGACGTGGAAGCCGTGGAAGCCCGTCGCCATGAAGAACGTCGTGCCGAAGATGCCGCCACGGAAGCTGAACGGCGCCTCCGAATACTCGAAGGCCTGCACGGCCGTGAAGCAAAGGCCCAAGGCGATCGTGATCGCCAGGCCCGCCAGCATGCCGCGCCGGTTGCCCTCGCGGAGCGCATGGTGCGCCCAGGTGACGGTGACGCCCGAGGTCAGGAGGATGAGCGTATTGAGGAACGGCAGGTTCCACGGGTTGAAGGTGATGATCCCCTCCGGCGGCCAAACGCTGCCGATCGCCGCGGTCGGGAAAAGGCTCGCGTTGAAATAGGCCCAGAACCACGCCACGAAGAACATGACTTCGGACGCGATGAAGAGGGCCATGCCGAAGCGCAGCCCGATCTGCACGGGCGGCGTGTGGTGGCCCTGGAATGCGGCCTCGCGCACCACGTCGCGCCACCACATGGCCATCGTCACGAGCGTCAGCGCCAAGCCCGCCACCATGACCCACGCGGTCACGTGGTGCATGAACATGACGCCGCCGAAGGTCAGGAGGAGCGCCGACGTGGCCCCCACGACGGGCCATGGACTCGGATCGACGAGATGCCACGGGTGTTTTTGATGATGAGCTGCGTGCGTCTGGGCCATGGGCATTCCCCTTAGATTCGTCCGCCGGACCGCTGAGGTCGGCGGCTCGGAGTCGTTGTCAAATCCTCAGTTCGCCGTGCTTGCCGGCGCCACGGCGCTCACCGCCGGGGCGGCCGACCCGCCATCGTTTCGGAAGAAAGTGTAGGACAGGACGATCGCCTCGATATCTTTGAGGTCGGCATCCTTCAAGATTGCCGGGTCGACAAAGAAAGAGACGGGCATGTCGACGGTTTCCCCCGCCGCGAGCGTCTGCGCCTCGAAACAGAAACAGGCGATCTTGTTGAAATAGACACCCGCCGTCGATGGATTGACGTTGAATGTCGCCGAACCGCTGACCGCGGTGTTCGCGAAATTGTGTGCCCTATAGAACGCCAGAGTCGGCTCGCCGATGCGTACCCGCATTTCGCGCTCGACCGGCTCGAACGTCCAGGGCAGGCGCGAATTCACCGTCGCATCGAAGCGTACCGTGATCATGCGCGTCTCGACGACTTCGCCGGCGTTGGCCGGAGCCTTGGCAACGCGCCGGGTCGTCCCGCCGAGGCCGGTCGCCTCGCAAAAGACCTTGTAGAGAGGCACGGCCGCGAACGACATGCCGACCATCCCCGCGACCACACCCGCGAGGGCCCATGCCGTGATATGCCGCTTCCGCTCGGCCCTCACTGTTCAGGACCCGCCCATGCGCACGATGGTGATGACGTAGAACAGGACGACGAGGCCAAGCAGCACGATGAGCAAGGCACGGTTCTTGGCCCGGCGTTTGCGATCGCTCTCCGCACGGCTCGCCTCACCCATCTCATAGGCCGGCACCCGGCGCCCGATCGACGAGCAGCAGGGCGAAAAGCAGGAAGAGATAGAGGATCGAGAATCCGAACATCCGGCGCGCGCTCCGCTCCGTCGCATCGAACCAGAGCGAGATGGCGGCGCCGATGAAGGCGAGGCTCAGCACGAGCGCCGCGGTCGCGTAGAGCGGCCCGGCGACGCCGAGCGCATAGGGCGCCAGCACGAAGGGAACGAGAAGAACGGCGTAGATGAGGATCTGGCGCTTCGTCTCCTTGATGCCGGCCACGACCGGCAGCATGGGCACGCCCGCGCGCGCGTAGTCGCCCGACCGGTAGAGCGCCAAGGCCCAGAAATGCGGCGGCGTCCACATGAAGATGATGGCGAACAGGGCGAGCGAGGCCAGGCTCACCTCTCCCGTCGCAGCCGCCCAGCCGACCATGGGCGGAAAGGCGCCGGCCGCACCACCGATGACGATGTTCTGCGGCGTGCGGCGCTTCAGCCACATCGTGTAGACGAACACGTAGAACGCGATGGTAAGCGCAAGGAGCGCCGCCGCCGTCCAGTTGACCGCCAAGCCCATCACCGTGACGGCGCCGACGGCCAGGACCACGCCGAAGCCGAGCGCCTCGCCCGGCGCCATGCGTCCCGCGGGTAGCGGGCGATTCTTGGTGCGGGCCATGAGCGCATCGATGTCGCGCTCGTACCACATGTTGATGGCGCCCGAGGCCCCCGCGCCGACGGCAATCGCGAGGATCGCGATTCCTCCGAGCACGGGATGGATGTGCGCCGGCGCCAGGAGCATCCCCACGAGGGCCGTGAAGACCACGAGTGACATGACGCGCGGCTTCAACAGCTGAACGAAGTCCGCGACGGTCGAATCGCTCGCCGCTGGTGCGAGCGCGGACCTCGAATCGACGGAACTGTCGGTCACCGCTCTCCCCTCTCGTGCCGCCGAAGGACGACGATCAACACGCCGTCATCCGCCTCAATGCGCCGTCTCTTCGATATGGGGCAGCTCCTCGAAGGTGTGGAAAGGCGGCGGCGAGGACACTGTCCATTCGAGAGTCGTGGCGCCCGGCCCCCAGGGGTTCTCCGCGACGCGCTGGCCGGCGGTGAAGGCGCGGAAAATCATGAAGAGGAACACGAGCACGCCCACGGCCGAGATGTAGGAGCCGATCGAGGCCACCATGTTCCACCCCGCATAGGCGTCCGGATAATCCGGGATGCGGCGCGGCATGCCCGCGGCCCCGAGGAAGTGCATGGGGAAGAAGGTCATGTTCACGCCGACGAACATGATCCAGAAGTGCGCCTTGCCGAGGCCTTCGGAGTACATGCGCCCGGTCATCTTGGGGAACCAGTAGTAGAAGCCGCCGAAGATCGCGAACACGGCGCCCAAGGACAGCACGTAGTGGAAGTGCGCGACGACGTAGTAGGTGTCGTGGAACGCCGTGTCCATGCCCGCATTGGCGAGCACGACGCCCGTGACGCCACCGACCGTGAACAGGAAGATGAAGCCGATCGCCCACAGCATGGGTGTCTTGAACTCGATCGATCCTCCCCACATGGTGGCGATCCAGCTGAAGATCTTGATGCCGGTCGGCACCGCGATGACCATCGTCGCGGCCGTGAAGTAGGCCTTCGTGTCGACGTGGAGCCCCGCCATGTACATGTGGTGAGCCCAGACGATGAAGCCGATGAAGCCGATCGCGACCATGGCGTAGGCCATGCCGAGATAGCCGAACACGGGCTTCCGCGCGAAGGTCGACACGATTTGGCTGACCATGCCGAAGCCCGGCAGAATCAGGATGTAGACCTCGGGGTGGCCGAAGAACCAGAACAGGTGCTGGAACAAGAGCACGTCGCCGCCCATGTCGGGGCGGTAGAACGCCGTGCCGAAGTTCCGGTCGGTGAGGAGCATGGTGATGGCACCCGCCAGCACCGGCAGCGACAGCAGCAGCAGGAACGCCGTCACCAGGATCGACCAGACGAAGAGCGGCATGCGGTGGAGCGTCATGCCAGGCGCGCGCATGTTGAGAATCGTCGTGATGAAGTTGATGGCGCCCAGGATCGAGGACGCGCCCGCCAAGTGCAGCGAGAAGATGAGGAAGTCGACCGCCATGCCGTCGTGGTAGGGCGTCGAGGAGAGCGGCGGGTAGAACGTCCAGCCCGTGCCGGCGCCCCCGCCCACGAAGCCCGCGAGCAGCAGAAGAATCCCGGAGGGGATGAGCAGCCAGAAGCTGATGTTGTTCATGCGCGGGAAGGCCATGTCCGGCGCCCCGATCATGATCGGCACGATCCAGTTGCCGAACCCGCCGATCATCGCCGGCATGACCATGAAGAAGATCATGAGCACGCCGTGCGCGCTGATCAGCACGTTGTAGAACTGGTGATTGTCGCCCAGGACCTGCATGCCCGGTTCCGCGAGCTCGGCGCGGATGATGAGCGAGGCGATGGATCCAAGCAGACCGAAGACGACGGCGAAGATGAGATACATCGTGCCGATGTCTTTGTGGTTGGTCGAATAGAGCCACCGCCGCCACCCGGTCGGATGGCCATGGTCGTCGTGCGTCTTGCTCAAATAGCTCATCGGTCGTCCCTTTGATCCCTGCCTATTGCTGGGTTGCGCTTGCGAGCTTCGCGCTGCCCTGGGCGTCGAGGCTGCCGAACTTCGTCTTGGCTTCCGCAGCCCATTTGGTGAAATCGTCCTTCGAGACCGCTTCGATGCGGATCGGCATGAAGCCGTGATTGACGCCGCACAACTCGGAGCACTGGCCGTAATAGGTGCCGGGCCGGTCGATGCGCATCCACGTCTCGTTGGCGCGCCCTGGTACGGCGTCCATCTTCACGCCCAGCGCCGGAACGGCCCAGGAATGGATCACGTCATCGGCGGTCACGATGATGCGGATGTTGGTCTCGACGGGCAGCACGACCACATTGTCCGTCTCGAGAAGGCGGAGCTGGCCGGGCTTCAACTGGTCGTCCGCGACGAGGAAGGCGTCGAAAGCGATATCGCCGTTGTCGGGATATTGGTAGGACCAATACCACTGGTGCCCGATGGCCTTGATGGTCAGCTCGGCGTTCGCGGGGACTCGGCCGAGGAAGTAAAGCTGCTTGAACGATGGCACGGCGATCCCCACGAGAATCATCACGGGGATGATCGTCCACAAGATCTCGATCAGCGTGTTGTGCGCACGCTTGGACGGCGTCGGATTGCGCGAGGCGCTGAACCGCCAGATCGTGTAGACGAGAAGGACCAGCACGAACGCCGCGATCACGGAGATGATCACGAACAGCGCTTCGTTCAGGTTGAAAATGGTCTGCATGTTGGGCGAAGCCGGCACCTGGAAGCCCATTTGCCAGGCATGTGGAGCCTCGGCCCTGGCCCCGAAGGGCAGAAGGCAGGCGAACGCGGCCAAGGCCGCTGACAGTTTCATCGTTGAGCGCATCTCATCCGTTCCGAATGCATGGATGGCGTGACGGCGCCATCCTCCCCATCATTGCGTTCCGCTGACCGCGTCATGAGGGCTCCTCGTCGAAGCCCGATCGCGCAAGACCCCCGCCGCCATGCCCGGTCCAAGCCGTTGATCTGCGTACCGGTTCCACTGGCGTCGCGGCGGAACATACACCAGCCGAAACCCGTTTCACAACACGGACAAAACCGGCCCCGGACCTATATATTGTTTAGCCTCGATACGGTCAGGGATATGGAAAGGGACAGCCGGGGGACTCGGTCCTCCTTGGCTGGCGCAGCGCCCGGAGCAAGCCAATGGCCAACGACACCACGACCAACGACCTGTTCTTCACCCAGGCCGGCCTCGACCGAGGGCGTCTGCAGACGATCGTCGATGACACCCTCAAGCGCGCGGATGACGGCGAGCTCTTCCTCGAATATCGCCAGTCGGAGAGTCTCCTTTTCGATGACGGGCGGCTGAAAAGCGCCAGTTTTGATACGTCCCAGGGCTTCGGGCTCCGGGCGGTCGCGGGCGAGGCCACGGGCTACGCCCATGCCTCGGAATTGTCCGAGCCCGCGATCCGGCGGGCGGCGGGAGCGGTCGCGGCGGTCGCAAGCGGACATTCGGGCACGCGGGCCGAGGCACCGCTCGGCACCAACCGAGCCCTCTATCCGTCCTCGAACCCGCTCGACCAGGGCGAGTTCGGCGCCAAGGTCAAGCTGCTCGCCGAGATCGACGCCTATGCGCGCAGCCGCGATCCCCGTGTCCGCCAGGTCACGGCGTCGCTTTACGGCGAGTGGCAAGCGGTCGAGATCATGCGCCCCGGCGGCCAGCGCTCGGCCGACATCCGCCCGCTCGTGCGGCTCAACGTGTCGATCACCGTGGGCGACGGCGCGCGGCTCGAGAGCGGCAGTCACGGCGCGGGAGGACGCGCTGCCTACGAGGCCTGGCTCGATCCCACGCAATGGCGCGGCCAGGTGGACGAAGCGTTGCGCCAGGCGCTCGTCAATTTGCAGTCGGTGCCGGCACCGGCCGGCGAGATGACCGTCGTCCTCGGCCCCGGATGGCCAGGCATCCTCCTTCACGAAGCGATCGGCCACGGCCTCGAGGGGGACTTCAACCGCAAGAAGAGCTCGGCTTTCTCGGGCCTCATGGGCCAGCGCATCGCGGCGCCCGGCGTCACCGTCGTCGATGACGGCACGATCCCCGGCCGCCGCGGCTCGCTCACCGTGGACGACGAGGGCACGCCCAGCCGCAGGACCGTGCTCATCGAGGACGGCATCCTCGTCGGCTATCTCCAGGACCGGATGAACGCGCGTCTCATGGGCATGGCGCCGACCGGCAACGGCCGGCGCGAGAGCTACGCCCACCACCCCATGCCGCGCATGACGAACACCTACATGCTGGCCGGCGACAAGACGCCCGAGGAGATCCTCCGGTCGGTCAAGCGCGGCGTCTACGCGGTCAACTTCGGCGGCGGCCAGGTCGACATCACCTCCGGCAAGTTCGTCTTCACGAGCGCCGAGGCCTATCTCATCGAGGACGGAAAGATCGGGCCCTCGCTCAAGGGTGCGACGCTCATCGGCAACGGCCCCGACGTCCTGACGAAGGTTTCGATGATCGGCAACGACATGCGGCTCGATCCCGGGATCGGCACCTGCGGCAAGGACGGGCAGAGCGTGCCGGTCGGCGTCGGCCTGCCGACCATCCTTGTCTCCGGCCTCACGATCGGCGGTACGGGCGGCTGAGAGACTCTCGGGCTAGGCAGGCAGGGGCGCCGTCGCCGCGACGAGCCACGCGCGCAATCCGGCATCGAGATGCGGGGCATGGGTCTCCCGCACCCGCGCATGGTAGGCGTCGAGCCAGGCCCGCTCCTCCGCATCAAGCAACGTCGTCTCGATGAGCCGGCGATCGATGGGTGCAAGGGTGAGCGTCTCGAAGCCGAGAAGCTCGCGCTCGGCCCCCTCGGGCGCCGGCGACGGCACGACGGCAACGAGATTCTCGATGCGGATTCCGAAGGCGCCGGTCTTGTAGTAGCCGGGCTCGTTCGAGACGATCATGCCGGGCTCGAGCGCCACCGTGTTCGGGATCTTCGAGATGCGGTGCGGTCCCTCGTGCACGCCGAGATAGCTGCCGACGCCGTGCCCCGTTCCGTGGTCGTAGTCGAGCCCCGCCTGCCATAGCGCGTGGCGCGCCAGCGCATCGAGCTGCGAGCCGGAAGTCCCCTTGGGGAAGCGCGCGCGGGCGAGCGCGATGTGGCCTTTGAGCACGCGGGTGAAGCGGTCCTTCTGCTCGGCCGACGGCTCGCCCTTGCCGGCGACGAAGACGGTCCGCGTGACGTCCGTCGTGCCGTCGAGGTACTGGGCGCCCGAATCGACGAGATAGAGCTCGCCCGGCGTGATGCGCCGGTTGGACGCGGCGCTCACACGGTAGTGGACGATGGCGCCGTTGGCACCGGCGCCGGAGATCGTGTCGAAACTGAAGTCCCGGAACAGCTCGCCCTCGCGCCGGAAATCGGCCAATGCCTCGACCGCGGCCATCTCGCTCACCTCGCCCGCCGCAGCCGCGCGATCGAGCCAAGCCAGGAAGCGGACGAGGGCCAAGCCATCACGGGCGTGCGCGGCGCGCGCGCCGTCGAGCTCGGCCGCGTTCTTCCGCGCCTTCGGCAATTGGCAGGGATCGCTGTCCTTCACGAGTTCGGCGCCCGCCGCTTCGAGCCGCGCCGCGACGAAGGCGGGCGCGCTTCCCGGATCGAGGAGGACGCGCGCGCCTTTGAGCTGATCGAGGGCCGAAGGAAAGGTCCCGATCGCCGCGACCGCGACTTCATTGCCGAGATGGGCGCGCGCGGACGGCGTGAGCTTCCGCGGATCGAGGAAAAGCCGCACCTGTCCGCTCCGCTCGAGGATCGCGAAGGAGAGGACGAGCGGCGTGCGCGGAACGTCGCCGCCGCGGATGTTGAGAAGCCAGGCAATCGAATCGGGCGCCGTGATGATCGCCGCATCGACGCGCTTCTTCTCGAGCTCGCTCGCCAAGGGGCGACGCTTGGCCTCGGCACTCTCGCCCGCGAAACGCAGCTCGTGCGGCACGACCGGGGCCACGGGGGCCACAGGCTGGTCCCGCCAGACCGCATCGATCGGGTTGTTCTTGCAGGCCGACAGCACGCCGCCCGCTTTCTTCGAGGCCGCCTCGAAGCGCGCGCATTCGTTGGGCGTGTGGAGCCACGGATCGTAGCCAAGACGGCCGCCCCGGCCGAGATGCGCCTCGATCCATGCGGAGGGCGGCTCGTCCACGATGTGGCGCGTCTCGAAACACGTCCGATCCACCTGATCGGCCACTTGGAGGGTGTATCGGCCATCGACGAAGACGGCCGCCCGCTCTTTCAGCACGATCGCCAGGCCGGCGGAGCCTGTGAAACCGGTGAGCCAGGCCAGGCGCTCCGCGCGCGGCGGCACATATTCATTCTGGTGCTCGTCCGACCGGGGCACGATGAAGCCATCGAGATCTTGCCGTGCGAACTCGGAGCGGAGGGCCGCGAGCCGCGCCGTGGTTGGCGAAGCCTCGACCGCGACCGTCGCGCCTAGCCTCGCCTTCAAGGCCTTGAGCTGGGCCGTGAGAGCGGCGCTCCGCTTCTCGGCCACGAGGACCATCCAGGCGTCCGGGTCCTCGCCCTCGGGGGCGGCCAGCACGCCGCTGACGAGCGATTTGAGCCCTTCGATCGAGGCCACGATCCCTTCGGCCCTGAGAAGCGTCTCGAGCGCCGCATCCCCGTCATAGCGGAGCGCCGGGCTTTGAGGAGAGCGAACGGTCATGGCGAGAAGCTATGCGCCCGCTTTCTCGCCTGGCAAGAGCCGTCCCCGTTCCCTTCAGCCCATGCACGGCACGCAATGGTGCATTGCGTCATGGTTTGGCCAAAGATTCGACTTACTAACCATTTATTAAATTGTGCGACGCAATAATTGCGTCGATTTCGTTAATTCTGACAGGAGGTCCGTGACATGACAGAGACAAACAAAAAGAACGCCCAAGGCAATTCGGCCGATATGGCCGAAACCCTCGGTAGCGGCTTCCTCGCCGCGGCCGATGCCATGGCCCAGATCGGCGCCCTGATCGGCTCGAGCGCCGCCGGCGTCGCCGCCATCGTGCAGCGCCTGCGTGCCCGAAATGAGACGATCGACGCGCTCTCGGGCCTCGACGACGCGATGCTCAAAGACATCGGCGTGCGCCGGCACGAGATTTCGCGCCTTGCCGACGATGTGATCGAGGGCAACGAGGCCGGACAGCGGCCGAAGCTTGCCGCCTGAAGCGGCGGGGCTGGCGGAGTGGCCTTGGCCGTTCCGCCCGACTGCCTTCATCGCTCGTAGAGGAGCGTCAGCCACTCGCCCACATGGATCGCCTCCCTGAGCCGCAAACCGGCGGCAAGGAAGGCCCCGACCAGGTCTGCCCCCTCCCCCTCGAGAAGCCCTGACAGCACGACCGCCCCGCCGGGGCGGACGTGGCGCGCGATCGCGCCCGCCAGCACGACAAGGGGTCCGAGCTGGATATTGGCGACGATGAGATCGAAGAGCGGCGCACGCCCGAGTGCGGGTGAATCGAACCCGCGGCTCACGACCGCCCGCACGTGCCGACCCACCCCATTCGAGCGGATGTTGGCACGCGCAACGCCAACGGCTGCAGAATCGACATCGGCCGCGACCACTTTGGCACCCCACGTCTTCGCGATCGCGATGGCCAGGATGGCCGAGCCGCAACCGAGATCAAGCGCCCGCGCGACGTGACGGTCCGGCGCCAACCGGTCGAACGCGCGAAGACAGCCTTCCGTGCTCGCGTGCCTGCCGGTCCCGAAGGCGGCGCCCGCATCGAGCGCGAGACCGATGGCGCCGCGCGCCACGCGTCCTTTGAAATCGCTGCCGTGGATGAAATAGCGCCCGATCGCGAACGGCGGAAAACTCCGGCGGTTGGCCGCAAGCCAATCGCGGGGAGCGAGCCGGTCGATCGACACCTCTGGTGCCGCGAGCCCCGCGCTGGCAGCAGCCAGCGCCACGGCGAGAGAGACGGCGGTCTCGTCCGGCCACTCGCGACCGATGACCTCGACCACGGTCACGCCCGCGCCCCCCTCGAAGGTCGCGACGCTGTCGCCGAATGGCTCGAGCGCCGACATCATCACATCGGTCGCATCCGCGGGCACTTTGACGAGCAACCGCCAGAGCGACGACGTCGGGCCGGTCACGGCGATGCCTCCCCGCGGTCGCGACCCACCTTGCGACGTCGGGTGAGTGTGGCCAGAGTGAGCCCGCCCGCTCGATGCGGCGCCGGCCCGCTCGGCATCCCGCCGTCAGGTCCTATCGTTCCCATGGAGCATCTTCCTGCACCATCCCCTGGTCCTACGCGGCATCCTACTCACGATCGCCGCCTGGTCGCTCTTCCCTGCGCTCGATGCCATCGCGAAATATCTCAGCGGCGACTATTCCGTCATCGAGATCGCGTGGGCCCGCTTCCTCGCGCAGTTCATCGCCGCTGCCGCCTTACTCGGCCCGCACCGGGTGCGGCGCGCCCTCCGGACCCGCCACAGGAAACTCCAGTTCGCCCGCTCGCTCGGCTTCGGAGTCCATACGGCGCTGTTCCTCGTCGCCATCACGTTTCTCCCGCTGGCCGATGCGATCGCCGTCCTCTTCGTGGGCCCCCTCTTGGTGACGGCGCTCTCCGCCCCGCTCCTCGGCGAGAAGGTCGGAGCTGCGCGCTGGGCCGGCGTCCTGGCCGGCTTCATCGGCGCGCTCGTCATCATCCGGCCGGGGTTCGGCGTCTTCCATTGGGCAATGGTTCTCGTCCTCTTGAGCGCCGCGTGCCTCGCCCTCTACCAGCTCACGACTCGCGAATTGAGCAACCATGAAGACCCGCTGACCACGCTGTTCTACACGCCGGCCGCCGGGCTTGTCGTCCTGAGCGTCGCCGTGCCGTTCGTCTGGACCGTCCCTGCCAGGGGCGACGTGCTCCTGATGGCGTTCATGGGCGGCGTCGGCGCCCTCGGCCATTTCATGCTGATCAAGGCCTACGAAACCGCCGAAGCGTCGAGCCTGGCGCCCTTCTCCTACGTCCTCATCGTCAGCGCGACGTTCTTCGGCTACGCGGTGTTCGGCGACGTGCCGGACGGCTGGACGATCCTCGGCGCGCTTATCGTCATCGGCAGCGGAGTTTACATCGGCAGGATCGAGGCGCGTCAGGAACGCGTCTCCGCCGCGGCGGTGGAGCGGATGGGATGAAACCCGCCGCACCCCTCGCGTTTCGCGGCATCCTCCTCATGATCCTCGCCGTCTCTCTCTTCCCGATCGCGGACGGGATCGCCAAGCGCCTGACGAGCGAGATCCCGATCATGCAGATCATCTGGGGCCGCTACGCGTTCCAGATGGTCTTCATCCTTTTCTACATCGGCGTCGCCCATCCCTGGCGCGTGGTGCGGACGGAGCGCTTCCGGCTTCAGGCGGCGCGCGCTTTCGCCGGCTGGGCCTCCAATATCCCGTTCATCACGGCGCTGGCCTTCATTCCCATCGCCGATGCGTTCGCCGCGTCGCTCGTCGCCCCTCTTATGGTGACGGCCTTGTCGGTTCCGCTCTTGGGCGAGCAGGTCGGAATTCGACGCTGGACGGCAGTCGCCTTCGGATTCGCGGGCGCGCTCATCGTCGCGCGGCCCGGCCTCGGTCTCGTCCACTGGGCGACCATGCTGCCGCTGGCCTCCGCCGCTCTCTTCGCCTTCTACCAGATCGGCGCCCGCCAGCTTGCGTCGACCGACCGAGCGACGACGACGTTCTTCTACGCGACCACCGTGGGGTTCGTGATCAATTCCGTCATACTGCCCTTCGTCTGGGTGCCCATGTCGCTCGAACTCTGGGGTCTCATGGCGCTCATGGGGCTTCTCTTCGCCCTCTCGCACCTCGCGCTCACCAAGGCCTTCGACTTCGGCGCCGCCTCCGTCCTGGCGCCCTTCGTCTATTTCCAGATCGCGAGCGCCACCGTGGTGGGCTTCGTCTTCTTCGGCGATTTGCCGGACCGTTGGACCATTGTCGGCACGCTCATCGTGATCGCGAGCGGCCTCTACGTGGCCTACCGCGAGAGCCGCATCTCCCTGCCGTTGCGCGCGCGCGAGGGAGCGTGACGCGCGTGGCCGTTGGCGCGTGATGCCGGCTTCATCGTCGCGACCACGCGGCCCCAGCCATTTGCTTCCGTCGCGTAGAAATCACCCGTGATGAAGCCGCCGCCGAGGATTTCGAGCGGCTTGAACTCATTCAACGGGTCGGTCGCGAGCCCGCGCAGGGTCACCTTGCCGGCACCGAAGCGTTCCGACTTCAAGACGTAATCGGGCGAGGTGTCGCGCTCGATGATGCGCATCGCCGTGTAGCCCGGGCCGTCGGGCCGCGGCTGCACGTGCATGTTGTAGTGCGGGGTGAGCTTGAGGCGCGGCACGGAGTCGACCGACTTCGAGAGATCGACCGAGAGTTCCATGATGGCCTTGCCATGGCGCATCGCCTTCGCCGTCACGACACGGCCGCGCCGGGTCATGGTGATGGCGGCGTACTTCTTGGGATAGCCCCAGAGATCGCGGCCCGCAGCGATCGCGGCGTCGTTGTTCTCGTACTCGAAGAGATAGTAGCCGCCGAGCCTGCCGCGGAAGCGGATCGGCAGCACGATCGCCGCGTCCATGAATTGCGCCTTGTCGCAATTGCTGAAGTCGGCGACCGAGACGATGTAGCGGTCGTCCACGCTCTCGAACGGCGTGCGCTTCAGGTACCTGTCGATGACGCGCCGATTGCCGCGGCAGACGACGTAGAGGATACGGTTGTTCTTGCACTGATAGGGCACGAACGGATCGGGGATGAGCGGCGACTGCACGGGCATGTTGTTGCCATGCTGCACGGCGAAGGATTTCACGGCGGCACCCTCCTCGGTTTCGGCGATGAGAGCCACATCGCACCCGTCTCGACTCTAGCGGCGCAGGCTTCGGATTCCAACGAATCCAACCCGCCGATCTCGGAGCGTTCGGGCTTGCCGCGAGTGCCTATCACTCTCGCCATCGGACGCAGACACCTGTATGCCGTAGGGCATGACGTCGCAGCGCGCCACAACCGACGGCGGTCGGGCCCTCTCGGGCATCCTCTTCCTTCTCGCGGCCCTCTTCATCTTCACGGTGATGGACGCGATCGCGAAGTACCTGACCGCCGACTATCCCGTCATCTTCATCATGTGGGTGCGTTACGCCTTCCAGTTCGGCTTCGTCCTGGCCCTCGCACTCCGCGCACGCGCGCGCCTCGTGCCGCGGACCGCCCGGCTCGGCCTTCAGGTCGGCCGCGCCATCCTCAATGTCGCCTCGACCTTTCTGTTCATCTTCGCGTTGCGCTTCGTGGCGCTGGCGGACGCGGTCGCGCTCACGACCGTGGGCCCCCTGTTCCTCACGGCGCTCTCGGTTCCACTCCTCGGCGAGAAGGTCGGCATCCGCCGCTGGACCGCCGTCGTCGTCGGCTTCGCAGGCGCCCTCATCATTCTCCGGCCCGGCCTCGGAGTCGTTCACTGGGCGGGCTCGATCCTGATGCTCTCTTCGCTCGTCTATGCGCTCTACCAGATCGCGACGCGCATCGTCGCCCGGAGCGACGCGGCCCTGACCACCCTTTTCTACACGACGGCGGTCGGTGTCGTTCTCTCGTCGGCGATCGTCCCCTTCGAGTGGAAATCGGCACCGCTCGAGGTCTGGCTGCTTCTCGTCGTGCAGGGCGGGCTCGGCGCGCTCGCGCACCTTTCCCTCATCACCGCCTTCGAGCGCGTTGCGGTCTCGACCATCGCGCCGTTCAACTATGCCGCGGTCGTCATGGCGACGGTCGTCGGCTACGCCGTCTTCGGCACGTTCCCCGACCGCTGGACGATCCTCGGCACGCTCGTCGTCGTGGCTTCGGGACTTTATGTCATCTACCGCGAGGCCGTGCGCCGTCGCGAGCGCCAGGAAGAGGCGGCGCCGTAACCCGAGAATCCGCTAGGCGGCCGCGACGAAACTCGCGATCACCTTCTTCCGCCCCGCCTTCTCGAAATCGATGTCGAGCTTGTTGTCCTCGACCGCGCGGATGCGGCCATAGCCGAATTTCTGGTGGAAGACCCGGTCGCCAACCGAGAAGGCGCCCGAGCGATGGGACCGCTGTTTGGCCCCTGCCTCGCCGAACGGCACACCGCCGCGCCCCTCGAGCCGCGGCGCGCGGCGCGGAGCGAAACTGATCCGGTCGTCGTCGATGGACGCCCCCGTCGCGCCGTAGAGCCCCGGCTCGGACGCCACGTCCACATGGCCGGGCGGCAACTCGTCGATGAAGCGCGAGGGGATGGCGCTCTGCCAGAGGTTGTGGACGCGTCGGTTGGCGGCGAAGCTCACGCTCGCCCGGCGGCGGGCGCGCGTGAGGCCCACATAGGCAAGACGCCGCTCCTCCTCGAGCGCCGCCGTGCCGCCCGATTCGAGCGCGCGCTGGTGGGGGAAGAGCCCCTCCTCCCAGCCCGGCAGGAACACCGTGCCGAACTCGAGACCCTTGGCGCTGTGGAGCGTCATGATGTTGACCATGTCGCCGCCCGCGGCGGCGTTTCCCTCCGTCACGAGCGCCACGTGCTCGAGGAACCCGCCGAGCGAATCGAACTCCTCCATGGCGGCGACGAGCTCCTTCAGGTTCTCGAGCCGGCCCGGCGCCTCTGGAGTTTTCGAGGCCTTCCACATCTCGGTGTAGCCCGATTCGTCGAGGACGATGCGCGCGAGATCGGCATGGGGCTCGGCGGTCGCGACCTTCCGCCAGCGGTCGAGATCGAGAAGAAAGCCCGAGAGAGCCTTCCGCGCCTGGGGCTTGAGTTCGTCGGTCTCGACGAGCCGACGCGCCGCCTCGACGAGCGAGATCCCGTCGGCGCGCGCGAGCCGGTTCAAGGCTTGAAGCGTCGATTCGCCGATGCCGCGGCGCGGCGTGTTGACGATTCGCTCGAAGGCCAGGCTGTCGGCCGTCTGATGAATGAGGCGGAGATAGGCCAGCGCGTCGCGGATCTCCTGCCGCTCGTAGAAGCGCGGACCGCCGATGACGCGGTAGGGGATGCCGAGGGTGATGAAACGCTCCTCGAATTCGCGGGTCTGGAAGCTGGCGCGGACGAGGATCGCGATGTCGGCGAGGCGCGAACCCTGGCGCTGCAAGGCCTCGATGTCGTCGGCGATGGCACGCGCCTCTTCCTCGCCGTCCCACACGCCGCGCACGGTGATCTTGTCGCCGGCTTCACCCGCGCTCCACAGCGTCTTGCCGAGCCGCCCCTCGTTGTGGGCGATGAGGCCCGAGGCGGCCGACAAGATGTGCTGGGTCGAGCGGTAGTTCTGCTCGAGGCGGACGATCTGGGCGCCCGGAAAATCGCGCTCGAAGCGCAGGATGTTCGCGATCTCCGCGCCGCGCCAGCTGTAGATCGACTGGTCGTCGTCTCCCACGCAGCAGATGTTGCGCGAGCCCTGGGCGAGCAGGCGCAGCCAGAGATACTGCGCCACGTTCGTGTCCTGGTACTCGTCGACGAGGATGTAACGGAATTGCTCCTGGTAGCGGCGCGCGACGTCCGGATGGGCCGTGAAGAGCTCGAGCGCGTGAAGCAACAAATCGCCGAAATCGCAGGCGTTGAAGGCCTTGAGGCGCTCCTGGTACTCGCGGTAGAGCTCGATCATCCGCCCGCCCGCGACTTCGCCCGCATCGGCCGCGGACAGCTTGCCGGGCGTCAAGCCCCGATCCTTCCAGCGCTCGATCACCGCGTGGACCGCGCGCGCGGGCCAACGCTTGTCGTCGATTTGGGCCGCCTTGACGATCTGGCCCAAGAGCCGGAGCTGGTCATCGGTGTCGAGGATCGTGAAGTTGGGCGTGAGGCCGAGAAGCTCCGCGTGGCGCCGCAGCATGCGCGCGCAGAGAGAGTGGAACGTGCCGAGCCACAGCCCCTCGACGGCGCCGCCGATCTCGGCGGCGACGCGCTCCTTCATCTCGCGCGCGGCCTTGTTGGTGAAGGTGACGGCCAGGATCTGGCTCGGCCAGGCACGGCGCGTCGCAAGGATGTGGGCAAGGCGCGTGGTTAGGACACGCGTCTTGCCGGTTCCGGCGCCCGCGAGAACGAGAAGCGGGCCCTCGAGCGTCTCGACGGCCTGGCGCTGGGATTCGTTGAGCCCGGCGAGATAACGCGTACTCGCCACCGCCGCCCGCTCCGAGATCGGCGCCGCGGTCTCCACGCTGTCATCGGTGAGAGCAAAGGGATCGGACATCCGGACGATTTATAGCATGGTCGCGCGAGCGTCCATCACTCTCGATCGAGGCCCCTTGCTTGACACGCCGCACGCGCGAGTCGAGCTTCGGCACCATGGCCAAGGTGATCGAACGGATTGCACTCCCAGGCTCGGCATCGGGCACCGCACACGAGCTCGTGGTGCATCGCTATGGCTCGCCCGGCGCGCGGCCCAAGGCCTACCTCCAGGCAAGCATCCATGCCGACGAAACACCGCCCATGCTCGTGCTGCACCATCTTCTGCGCTTCCTCGACGAAGCGGCGCGCGACGGCACCATCCGAGGCGAAATCGTCGTCGTGCCCGTGGCCAACCCGATCGGCCTCAGCCAGGAGGTGATGGGGATGCACATCGGACGCTCCGACCTCGCCGGCGGTGGCAACTTCAACCGTCAATGGCCAGACGTGACGGATCGCGTGGCGGCAGCGATCGCCGGCGCCCTCGGCCCGGAGGCCGGAGCCAACGCGGCGCTCATCCGGCACGCACTCGCCCAGGCGGTGGCGGCCATCGAACCCGCGAACTCCTTGGCGGCGATGCGCCTCTCGCTCCTCGCCCGCGCGATCGATGCCGACATCGTGCTCGACCTTCACTCCGACCAGGAGGCGCTGCCCCATCTCTTCATCGGCACGCCCAATTGGCCGGCCGGTAGCGACCTCGCGGCGGAACTTCAGAGTCGCGCCGCGCTCTTTACCCACGATCCTGGCGGCCAAGCCTTCGAGGACATCTGCGCCTTGGCTTGGCACAAACTCGGGGCACGTTTCGGTCCCACGCATCCGGTTCCGCAGGCCTGTCTCGCGGCGACAATCGAGCTTCGAGGCAAGGCGGATGTGAGCGACGCGCTCGCGGCACGGGATGCCCAAGGGCTATTCCGCTTCCTCACCCGGCGCGGCGTGCTCGCGGGCGACCCTGGGCCCCTGCCGGATAGCCCGTGCGAGGCCGTACCGTTCGAAGCCGTCGATGTCGTTCGCGCGCCCCGAGCCGGAGTCCTCGTCCATCGGGCCAGCCTCGGTGACCAACTCACCGCCGGTGATGTTCTCGCCGACATCGTCGACCCCACGGCGGAGGATCCGCGCGGCGCACGCACGAGTGTCGCGACCCGCGCCACTGGTTGGGTGCTCGCCCGGCGGGCCGATCGCTATGTCCGCCTGGGCCAGGTCGTGGCCAAGGTGGTCGGCCGCACGCCTCTTCCAGACCGCACCGGCCATCTCCTCGAGGACTAGAGCCCCGATTTCAACGAAATGTTGCCGCCGCCGCGTGAATGGGAATTTGTGCGGCCGCGATTGGCGTCGCACCCGCCACATCGGACATGTTATCCTTCGCTTTCATCACGCTACACCGGAACGAACCATGGGCGAGCCGAATCGATCGGCGCTGCGGCGTGCAATTCTCGGTCTCGCCGCGGCGGCATGGGTGGCGATTGCAGGCGCGGCGAGTGCGGTCGCGCAAGGGCCCGCCAAGGATCTCCTCAACGCCGTGGTGGGCGTGAATGCGGAAATCCCCGCCCAGGCGCGGACGGCCCCCCTTCTCGGCACGAAGCGATCAGGCAGCGGCGTCGTCATCGACGGCAGCGGCCTCGTCCTCACCATCGGCTATCTGATCGTCGAAGCGTCGAGCGTCACCGTGACCGACAATAACGGCACGACGGTTCCGGCGCAGATCGTCGCCTACGACCACCAGACGGGCCTTGGCCTCCTGCGCGCGCTCAGGCCCCTCGAGAGCCCGCCCATGGCTTTCGGCCGATCGGACGATCTCAAGGAGCTCAATCCCGTGATGGTCGTCGGCCGCGACGCAGGCGAGCTGATCGTTCCGGCCCGCGTCAGTGCGCGGCGTGAATTCGCAGGTTCCTGGGAGTACCTCATGGACAATGCGATCTTCACGGTGCCGGCCCATCCGTACCACAGCGGCGCGGCCCTCATCGGGCCCGACGGCAAGCTCCTCGGCATCGGCTCCCTCATCATCACGCAGTCGATTCCGGGCGTCGGCGTCGTGCCCGGCAACATGTTCGTGCCCATCGACGTCTTGAAGCCGATCCTGGCCGACCTCATCGCCGAGGGACATCAACGCGGCCCCCATCAACCGTGGCTCGGCCTCTCGCCCGAGGAGGTGCGTGGCAAGCTGTTCGTGACCCGCGTCTCGCCCGAGGGGCCGGCCGAGAAAGCCGGCATCAAGGAAGGGGACATCATCGTCGGTGTCGGCGGCGCGCCGGTCGACAGCATGGCCGGCCTCTTCCGCAAGGTGTGGTCCCTCGGCCCGGCCGGCACCGACGTTCCCCTCGACGTCATCCAGGGCTCCGACGTCCGGCGCATCGTCGTCCATTCGATCGACCGCTACAGCTGGCTGCGCCTCGATCTCACCCACTGAGGCGCGGCCGCACGGCGCTTCCGAGTCCGCGCCCTCAATTGCACTGACCGAGCGATCCCTCGGCACAGATTTTCTGCCCGTCGATCCAGACAGCGCCGCTGAGATCCGCCCGCGTCAGATCCGCACCCGTGAGGTGCGCACCCGTGAGGTTGGCGCCCCGCAGATTGGCCTGGAAGAAGCGGGCGCGCTGCAGATCCGCGCCGCGCAAATTGGCGCCCGCCAGATCGGCCTTGGTGAGATCGGCTTCCGTCAAGCGCGCGTTCTCGAGCTTCGAGCGTTCAAGCCGGGCGCTGATGAACTTGGCGCGGTAGGCATCGACCTGCGTGAGGTCGCTGCCGGAGAGGTCGGCCCGCGCGAAGCTCGCATCGCGCAAGCGCGCGCCCGTCAGATCGATGTCCTGGAGCGCCTTCTGGTCGAGACGGCACCGCCGCCAGTCGACGTCCCGGGCCGCGGCGTCGGTGCAGTCCGCGCGCGCGGGCCACGCGAGAAGCATCGCCGCCGCCAGGCCCGCAAAGCCCCACCAGCGCGGCCCGGGCATGGTGCTCAGCCCGGACGCTTGGCGGCGAGGCTGATGGCGCGGCTGGCCTCGACCGGCCAGGGCCGCGCGTCGTGCTCGCGCTTCATGCGATCGAGGCGGCCCATGGTCTCCTCGGTGAAGGGCGTCGCCCGACGCGTCGCCATGTCGACATGGAGGCTCATGAACTCGCAGGTCGCCGACACGAAATTCTCCGTGTCGTGATGCAGGAAATGGATGAAGTGCACGCGCTTCGTATCATAGCCCAGAATCTGGGAGACAGTGCGAATCGGCGCGCCCTCGTGCATCTCCCGGCGGAAGACGACGTGCATCTCCGTCATGAACATGGTGCGCCCGGTGCGCTCGATCGCCGCGAAGCCGAGGTCGAACAGGTCGAAGAATCCGTCGATCGCGCGATCGAAAATGAGGCTGTAATAGGCCACGTTCAGATGGCCGTTCAGATCGACCCAATCCTTGTGAACAACGTCCCGGTAGGTGACTGGCAGCTCGACGCTCATGCGCGGGCGAGGATAGTGGATTGATCGGGACGCGCAATCCTGCTCGAGACGGCGTAAGGCCGCGTGCGACCGCCGCCTTGGCTTGACGCCCCGGCCGGCGGGCGATCATATCGGCGCAGCACGGGGGTCAGGGACATGGCAGCGCGGATCGGACAGGAGCTCCCCTTCTCCCGGGCGGAGCTCGACGGGCGCATGGACCGGGCCAAGGCCAAGATGGCCGAAGCCGGGCTCGATGCCGCGCTCCTCTTCGATCCCGAGAACATCTTCTATCTCACCGGCTATCAGAGCATCGGCTATTTCACCTTCCAGGCGCTCCTCGTGCCGATCACGGGTGCGCCCGTACTCATCTCGCGTGCGGTCAACCAGTTCATGGCCGCCATCACGCCGACCATCGGGCGTTTCGCAGCCGTCGGCGACACGGACGATCCCGTCGCCGCGACCTTGGGTGCGATCGCGGATTTCGGCGCGCGCGGGCGGCTCGGCGTCGAGACGGCCTCCTGGTACCTGACCGTGCCCGTCTATCGCGCGCTCGAGCGCGAGAGCGGCTGGACGCTCGCTGACTGGTCCGGTGTGGTCGAGCGCCTCCGGCTCAACAAGTCGCCCGAGGAGATCGACCGCATCCGCCGCGCGGCGCGCGCGGCCGAAGCGGGCTTGGCCGCGGCGCTTCACGCGACCAAGCCCGGAGCGAATGAAAACGACGTCGCGGCCGCCATGCATCACGCCAGCATCGCGGCGGGCAGCGAGTATCTCGGCCATGCGCCCATCGCGGTCGCGGGCGAGCGCACGGCCGTCACCTTCACCATGTGGCGCCGCCGGCCTCTCGCCGCAGGCGACGCCGTCTTTCTCGAATCGGGCGGATGCGTCGATCGCTACCACGCGATCATCGCGCGGTGCGCGGTCCTCGGCCGGCCCACCGACGAGATGAAGCGCATGGCCGATGCGATCATCGGCGGACTCGAGGCGGTGATCGGCGCGCTCAAACCCGGCATCACCTCGGGCGATGCGGACCGCGCGTGCCGCAGCGTCATCGCGCGCGCGGGCTACGGCGAGCGCTTCGTCCACCGCACGGCCTACGGCGTCGGCATCGGCTTCCCGCCCAATTGGAGCGAGGGCAAGACCATCGCGCTCCGGCGAGACGACCCGACCGTGCTCGAGCCGAACATGACTTTCCACATCGTGCCGAGCATCTTCGGCGGCGACTACGGCCTCTGCTTCAGCGAGACGGTGCTCATCACACCGAGCGGGTGCGAAGTGATCACGCGCTATCCGCGGGAGTTCCTCGTCCTGTGAGCGCCACGGCATCCGCGATTCCCCGCCAGTACCGGCGCATGTTCGCGGTCATGGTGGCCGCGGTCGCCTCCGTGTTCGTGCTCTCGCAGGTTTATCGCTACATGATCACGCTGATCGTGCCGGAGATCGCGCGCGAGCTGTCGCTGTCGGCCTCGGAGGTCGGCGCGCTCGGCGCGACGCTCTTCTTCAGCTTCGCGGCCATGCAGATCCCGGCCGGGATCATCATCGACCGCTGGGGGCCGCGACGCGCCGTGTCGTTCATGCAGGTCTTCGCGGTCGCAGGCATGCTGGTCGCATCGGCGTCCCAGTCGCTCGGCACGCTGACCCTGGCCATGGTGCTCATGGGCGCGGGCTCGTCCTGCAATCTCGTGAGCGCGCTCGTCATCGGCGCGCGCTGGCTTCCGGGCGACCGGTTCGCGGCCATGACCGGCACCATGATCGCGCTCGGCGCGACGGGCCACGTGCTCTCGACCGTGCCCATGGCTGTCCTTGTCGAAGCGGTCGGCTGGCGGCAGGGCTACGCGATCGTCGCCGTGCTTGCGGCGGTGGCCGGCATCGCGGCCTACGTGACGGTCAGGAACGCTCCGCCCGATGCGCCGCAAGCGCCGCGCGAGCGCGAAACGCTTCTCGCGAGCCTCCGCGGCACGGCACAGGTCTTTCGGACCCGCGGCATGGCGCGGCTCGTGATCATGACGGCCATGGGACCGGCGACCTTCTTCACCATGCGCGGGCTCTGGGCCGGCCCCTACTTCGCCGATGTCCAGGGCCTGGCCCCCCAGGCCCGCGGCTCGGCACTCCTCGTCGTGGCCCTCGCCATGATCGCGGGCAATCTCAGCTACGGCTTTCTCGACCGGCGCCTCAATTCGCGCCGCCGGCTCGTCATGATCGGCACCTGGCTCCTCATCGGCGCGTTCGCGCTCCTCGCGGCCTTCCCGGAGGCGCCGCTCGGCTGGGCGCTCGTCTTCTTCGGCCTTCTCGGGCTCTTCGCGCCCTACGACGTGATCCTCTTCGCCCATGCGCGCTCGATGTTCCCCCATCGGCTCGCGGGCCGCGCGATGACGACCGTCAATTTGGCACTCTTCGTCGGCTTCTCGAGCCTCCAATTCGCGTCGGGCCACTTGATGCAATGGGCGCAAGCGCATGACTTCACGCCCGCGCAATCCTTCCGCTGCGTCTTCCTTTTCCTCATCGCCGTCAGTGTCGTGGGCTTCGCCTGCTATCGCGGCATCGCGGACGCGCGGCCAAGCGACGACGGCTCGGGCTGAGCCCCTCGCCGCGTGGCCGAGGCGCGCCCGCCGATCGGCAAGCGATGGCGTGGGTCAGTAGGCGCTTTCGGTGTAGATGGGCTCGACGCGCCCCTTCCAGCGCGTGGCATAGGCCTCGAGCCATTGGTCGGAGAGGGTGCGGCCCGACTCGGCGATTGTCTCGAGCGGCGCCAGGAAGACGCTTTCATCTTCGCCGACGCTGTTGATGCGGGCCCGCGCCTTGAGGCCTGCGCGCGCGATCTTGAGCATCTCGACCGCGACCTCGCGCACGGTGCGCGACCTGAATGGCGCGTGGAGACCCTGACGCGGCGTGTCGCGGCGCAAGGTTTCGCGCTCCTCCCCCGACCAATCCTTGACGAGGTCCAAGGCCGCGTCGAGCGCCGTCTCGTCGTACAACAAGCCCACCCACAACGCCGGCAGCGCGCAGAGATGCCGCATCGGGCCCGTGTCGGCCCCGCGCATCTCGAGGAACTGCTTCATGCGAACCTCGGGGAAGGCCGTCGTCAGGTGATCGGCCCAGTCCGTCATCGTCGGATGCTCGCCGGGAAGCGCCGGCAAACGTCCTGCGAGGAAGTCGCGGAACGACTGTCCGCTCGCATCGATATAGGTGCCGTCCCGATAGACGAAGTACATCGGCACGTCGAGCATGTAGTCGACATAGCGCTCGAAGCTCATGCCGCGCTCGAACACGAAGCCGATGAGGCCGCAGCGGTCCGGATCCGTGTCGGTCCAGACATGGGAGCGGTAGCTTTGGAATCCGTTGGGTTTGCCTTCGGTGAAGGGCGAGTTCGCGAAAAGCGCCGTCGCGATCGGTTGGAGGGCCAAGCTCGCGCGGAACTTCTTGACCATGTCGGCTTCGGAGCCGAAATCGAGATTCACCTGCACGGTACAGGTCCGCACCATCATGTCGAGGCCGAGGGTGCCGCGCTTGGGCATGTAGGCGCGCATGATCTTGTAACGGCCCTTGGGCATCCAGGGCACGTCGGCCCGCGGCGATTCCGGATCGAAGCCGAGCGAGAGGAAGGTGATGCCGAGCTCCTTGCCCACCGCCTTCACCTGCTCGAGATGCTCGGTGATCTCGCCGCAAGTCTCGAACAGGGTCGCAAGCGGCGCGCCGGACAGCTCGACCTGGCCACCCGGCTCGAGCGTGACGGAAGCGCCGGCCTTGGACAGCGCGATGATGTTGCCCTTCTCCTTGACCGGCGCCCAGCCGAAGCGCGTCAAAGCCTCGAGCATGGCGCGGATTCCGGCGGGCCCTTCATAGGGCAGGCGGCGATGGGAATCGGAGTTGACGGCGAACTTCTCGTGTTCCGTGCCGAGGCGCCATCGGGCCTTGGGCTTGCAGCCGGCCTCGATATGCGCGACGAGCTGTCGCCGGTCGGTCACGGGTTCGCCGCGGATCGTGCTCGGGCCGGACATGGGTCGGGGCGTGATCCTCAGCGTTCAGTCAGCGCTGCCTGCGCGGGGGCGCGCCCATGCGCCAACCAATGCTTGCCAACACGCGAGCGCCGCGAGCGCGGCCGTCTCCGCACGCAAGAGATGATGACCAAGGGCAACGGGCGTAACAAAGGGCAGTTTCTTGAGAGCGTCAAGCTCCGAGCGTTCGAACCCGCCCTCGGGCCCGACGAGGACGGCCCATGGTGCTCTCTCTGCCGAATCGTCGAGGCCAGCGAGCGTCGCGGCGATGGGCGGGCTCACCCCCGATTCATCGCAGATGAGGAGCCGCCGGCCGTGCGGCCACGAGGCAAGCACCGCGTCGAGCGCCGCGGCGGGGGCGAGGCGTGGAACCGCGAGGCGCCCGCATTGTTCGGCGGCTTCGATCGCGATCGCGCGCATCCGCTCCGCATTGAGGCGGTCGATCACGGTGCGGCGCGTCTTGACGGGATGGATCTCGGCGACGCCCAGCTCCGTCGCCTTTTCCACGACGAGCTCCATGGGACCTCGTTTCAGGAGCGCCGGCACGAGCCAGAGATCGACGGGCACCTCCTGCCCGCGGGTCTGTCGCTCGAGAACCGCCGTGACGCGCCCCTTGCCCTCGATCGCGAGGCGCGCACGCCACTCGCCGTCGCGCCCATTGAAGAAGAGGATCGGGTCGCCCGACTCGCGCCGCATGACGGTGCGGACATAGCGCGCCTGGGACTCCTCGAGCGCGAGCGAGGCGCCCGCGACCAAATCGGCCTCGACATGGAGGCGAAGCGGTGCCCTCTCCGTCATGGTCGCGTCTCGTCAATTGCCAAGGCTTCGGGCAGAATTAGCACAGCATGACGAGCTTCGACAAAGACGCCGGCGGGAGCGGCAGCGACGCCTCCCTTGCCGATCAGGATCGCGACACGGCCGACCGCGCCGGCACCGACATGCCGCGCGAGAGCTGGGTCGACCGGCGCCTGCCGAAGGCGCTCATCCCCTACGCCCACCTCATGCGGCTCGACCGGCCGATCGGGACGTGGCTTCTCTTGTTTCCCGGACTCTGGAGCATCGCGATGGCGCTCAAGGGGCCGGCCGACCTCAAATACTTTGCCTATTTCGCGGTGGGCGCGCTCGTCATGCGCGGCGCCGGCTGCGTCTGGAACGACATCACGGATCGCGAGTTCGATGCGCGCGTCGCGCGGACGCGCACGCGCCCCATCGCGAGCGGCCAAGTGAGCGTCACGCGGGCCGTTTCTTTCCTCGGCCTGCTTCTCCTCATCGGCCTCCTCATCCTCCTTCGCTTCAATCTCTTCGCGATTCTCCTGGGCGCGCTCTCCCTCGCCCTCGTCTTCATCTACCCGCTCATGAAGCGCGTGACCCATTGGCCGCAATTCGTGCTGGGCCTTGCCTTCAATTGGGGGGCGCTGCTCGGCTGGGCGGCGGTCGAGGGCTCGCTCGCCTTGCCGCCAGTCATCCTCTACATCGCCGGCATCTTCTGGACGCTCGGCTACGATACGATCTACGCGCACCAGGACAAGGAGGACGACGCGCTCATCGGCGTCAAGTCGACGGCGCTCCATTTCGGCGACCGCACGCGACCATGGCTGTTCCTGTTCTATGGAATGACCAGCGCGCTCCTGGTCGTCATGGGTCTCGCGATGGGTCTCGCCTGGCCCTACTACGCCGTCCTCGCGCTCGGCATCGGGCAGCTTGCCTGGCAGGCCGCGCGCGTCGACCTCGACGACCCCGAGGATTGTCTTGCGACCTTCAGGTCCAACCGGATATTCGGCTGGCTCGTGCTCGCGGCGATCGCCTTCGGCCACGGCGCGCCCGCCGGCCCATGACTGACGACGACGTCCGATCGTTCATCCGCAATCACACCGCTGTCACGGCCCCTCCTCTCGTCCCGGAACTCAAGCTCCACCTTGCGACCGAGATCACGCCCCTCTGGCAGGCGACGGAGACGTGGCTGTCGCGACAGGGGATCGAGCCACCCTATTGGGCCTTCCCCTGGGTCGGCGGGCAGGCCCTCGCGCGCTTCGTGCTCGACCATCCGGCCTATGTCCGAGGCCAGCGCGTCCTCGATTTCGGCGCGGGCTCGGGGCTCGTGGCGCTTGCCGCGGCGCGTTGCGGGGCCGAGGTCACCGCGTCCGACCTCGATCCCGTGGCGGGAGCCGCCATCACCCTCAATGCCGCGCTCAATGACGTCGCGGTCGAGGTCGCCATCGAAGACGCGATCGATCGGGAAGGACCGTGGTCGGTCGTGCTGGCGGGCGACATGTTCTACGAACGGCGCTTGGCCGAACGGGCATGGCCCTGGCTTCTGCGTCTCGCCGGTCAGGGCGTCAGTGTGTTTCTCGGCGATCCGGGCCGCGCGTTTCTGCCGTCAGCCGGGCTTCTCGAATGCGCGCGCTACAGCGTGCCGACGAGCAAGGAATTGGAAGACAGGGAAGTGCGCGAGGTGCGCGTGTGGCGCGTCAGCCCGTGACCCTGCTCAGGCGCCTTCGATGCGCCAGCGGGCGAGGGCGTCGTCGACCGTTTCCATGGCCTTCGCGCGCCAGACGGCCTTCGCGTCCTCGTAGCGGATGAACGGGCCGAGCCGAGTCTCGGGCTTGCCGTCGTTGGTCTCGCTGAAACCCGTGTCCTTGTAGCTTGCGCCCACGACCCAGAACGCCTTGCCGCCTTCCTTCTCGATGTGGAAGCGGACATTGGCGTTGTCGACCGTCTCCATGGCTTTCGAGCGCCAGACGGCCATGGCTTCGTCGTAGGTCTTGTATGGGCCGATGCGCTGCTCGTTCCCGCCGCCGAAGATGCGCGAGAAGCTCGTGTCCTCGTATTCGCCGCCAACCACCCAAAACGTCGTCATGAGCGAAAGGCCCTGCGCTTCCGGCCAGGGATCGGGCTTGAGCGAACGGACGGCGCCGTCGCCGTGCACGATGTCCTTCAAGGGTGATTGTAGCGTCATGGCCATTGTCCGCGTCTAGAGAGTATCCGCGTCTAGAGAAGGTTGAGAATGACGAGGTAGCCGTAGGCCACCGTGCCGATGAGCGAGAGAAGCCCCGCCGCCCCGACGCTCGCATAGAAGGCCAGGGTGAAGGCTTCTTCGGAGAGGCGCCTTGCCTCGTCCCCGTCCCCCGCCACAGCAACCGCCTTGCGGCGATTTCTCATCATCGCGTCGTAAGCCGGGCGTTGGTGCATGGCGTCCTGCCTATCGCTCCGAGGCCGCCGTCATGGCGGCCGAGGGCACCACCCTAGGCCCGAAGTCTTAACGAGGGCCGAATGGCCCTTTAAGGATTGGTTGCCGAACGGCTTGGGCGCGCGGCCGTCGCGCTTGTCCTCGGCGCGCTCCCGGCCTATGTCAGGCGCGAACGACCTCGATTCGATGGGAGTTCGCCGTGGCAGAATCGGCCGCGTCCCCGATCACGGGTTACCATGCCCATGTCTACTACGACGGATCGAGCCGCGCCGAGGCGGCCGAGCTCCGCGATGCGCTGGCCGCGCGCTTCCAAGTGACGCTCGGACGATGGCGGGACGAGCCGGTCGGCCCCCATCCCCAAGCCATGTACCAAGTCGCGTTCCCGCCGAGCGAATTCGCTCGCCTCGTGCCTTGGCTCATGCTCAACCGAGGCCGCCTCGCGGTCCTCGTCCATCCCTTGACCGACGATGCCTACGCCGATCACGCACACCACGCCCTCTGGCTCGGCGAGATGCTGACGCTCGACCTCGAGGCCTTGCGCGCGGAATTGCCTAAGGACGTCAGTCCCTAGGCCGCCGCCGTGCTCCGATGAGGTCTCGAGAGCGTCCCCCGCGTTCGCGGCTGAGCGCGACCCTCGCCGTGGCGGGCTCGCCGGGCCGGCCTTGCGACATGGCTTGACCCGATACGCGAAACCAGGGCGTGCTAGCGCCCTTCGCCCCGATCCCGGCCGGACGATGCCCTATCAATCCCTCCGCGACTTCACAGCCCAGCTCGAATCGAAGGGCCGGCTCGCCCGCGTCCGCGAGCCGGTCTCGCCCGTCCTCGAGATGACGGAGATCCACACGCGCCTCCTCGCCGAGGGAGGGCCGGCCGTGCTGTTCGAAACCGTCGTCGGCACGGGCGGGCGTCGCTATGACATGCCCGTGTTGACCAACTTGTTCGGCACCGTCGAGCGCGTGGCCTGGGGCATGGACCGGGAGCCGGACCAGCTCCGCGCGGTCGGCGAGACGCTCGCCTTCCTGCGGCAGCCCGAGCCGCCCGGCGGGTGGCGCGAGGCGCTCGACATGTTCCCTCTCTTGCGCTCGGTCATGGCCATGAAGCCGCGCACGGTCAGAAGCGCGCCCTGCCAGGACGTCGTCTTGACCGACGGGCAGATCGACCTCGGCGCGCTGCCGATCCAGACCTGCTGGCCGGGCGAGCCGGCACCGCTCATCACCTGGCCGCTCGTCGTCACGAAAGGCCCGAGCGAGAAGCGCGAGGACAACTACAACCTCGGCATCTACCGCATGCAGGTGACGGGGAAGCGGACGACGCTCATGCGCTGGCTGAAGCATCGCGGCGGCGCCCAGCACCACGCGCGCTGGAAGGAGGCCCGGCGCGAGCCCTTCCCCGCCGCGGCCGTGATCGGCGCCGATCCAGGCACCATCCTCGCCGCCGTGACGCCCGTCCCGGACACGCTCTCCGAATACCAGTTCGCAGGCCTCTTGCGCGGCACCAAGGTCGACCTCGTCCCGTGCAAGACGATCCCCCTCAAGGTGCCGGCGGAAGCCGAGATCGTGCTCGAAGGCCATGTCTCGCTCGACCGCTACGAGGACGAGGGGCCCTACGGCGACCACACCGGCTACTACAATTCGGTCGAACAGTTCCCTGTCTTCGAAATCAGCGCCATCACCATGCGGCGCGACCCCATCTACCTCTCGACCTTCACCGGCCGCCCACCCGACGAGCCGAGCACCTTGGGCGTCGCGCTCAACGAGGTGTTCGTGCCGCTCCTCCGCCAGCAGTTCCCCGAGATCGTCGATTTCTGGCTGCCGCCCGAGGGCTGCTCCTACCGCATCGCCGTCGTCTCGATGCGGAAGGCCTATCCGGGCCACGCCAAGCGCGTGATGATGGCGGTCTGGTCGTTCCTCCGCCAGTTCATGTACACGAAATGGGTCATCGTCGTTGACGACGACATCGACGTGCGGAGCTGGACCGACGTCATGTGGGCGATCTCGACTCGCATCGATCCCGCGCGCGACATCACGATCGTCGAGAACACGCCCATCGACTATCTCGACTTCGCAAGCCCCGAATCGGGCCTTGGGAGCAAGATCGGGCTCGACGCGACGACGAAGCTCCCGCCCGAGACCAAGCGCGAGTGGGGGCGGAAGATCCGCATGGACCAGGACATCATCGACGAGGTCACGCGGAAATGGCCGCGCTACGGCCTCCCGGGCGCGGGCAAGCCGATCTGGGGGAAATGACGGTTTTGGGGGCCGCGACGCGCCTCCCCACAGGATGAGTTGATGCGCCGCCTCAACGATCGGCTATAGTCCCGCGCCGCCACCAGCACGTTGCCGACACATGCGATCCGCAGCCGAATCGCTCGACCTTCTGACTGATCTCGTGGCCCAGGCGCGCCGCGCCGGGGCGGACGCGGCCGATGCGCTCTATGTCGACGGCGTCTCGCTCTCGCACGCGCAGCGTCTTGGCAAGACCGAGCGCCTCGAGCGCGCCGAAGGGCGTGACTTGGGCTTGCGCGTCTTCATCGGGAAGAAGCAGGCCATCGCGTCCTCGAGCGACCAGTCGCAAGCGGCGCTTCGCGCCCTCGTCGAGCGAGTCATCGCCATGGCGCGCGTGGTCCCGGATGACCCCTACTGCGGGCTCGCGGATGAGGGCGCGCTCGAACGAAACGCGCCGGCGCTCGACATCGACGAGGCGGCGGAACCGACACCCGAGACCCTCATCGCGCGCGCGAAGGACGCCGAGGACGCGGCTCTCGCCGTCAAGGGTGTCACGAACTCCGAGGGTGCCGAAGCCGGCTGGGGCCGGACGCGCGTGGCGCTCGTCACCTCCCAGGGCTTTCACGAAAGCTATACGAGCGCGCGCCACAGCGTGGGCGTCGCGGTCATCGCCGGCGACGGACTCGGCATGGAGCGCGACTACGCCCATGCGAGCGCCATCCATGCGAGCGACCTCGAATCCCCGCGCACGGTGGGAACGCGCGCGGGCGAGCGCGCGACGAGGCGCCTTGGTGCGCGCAAGATGCCGAGCGCCAAGGTCTCGGTCGTCTACGACCCGCGCATCGCGGGCGGGCTCTTGCGGCACCTCGCCGGCGCCATCAGCGGGGCGGCCATCGCGCGCGGCACGAGCTTCCTCAAGGACAAGCTCGGACAGGCTATCTTCCCCTCCGGCATCACGGTGATCGACGACCCGCACCGGCCGCGCGGGCTTGCCTCCAAGCCCTTCGACGGCGAGGGCGTGCGGAATGCGCGCCGCGCGATCATCGAGCGCGGAGCGCTCACCACCTGGCTCCTCGATTCGCGCTCGGCGCGCCAGTTGGGCCTCGCGACCACGGGCCATGCGGCGCGCGGCACCTCCGCCCCGCCGAGCCCCGCCCCGACCAACCTCTACTTCGAGCCGGGTCCCGTGAGCCCCGCGGCCCTCATGGCCGACATCACCAGTGGCCTCTACGTGACCGAGCTCATCGGCATGGGCGTCAACCTCATCACCGGCGACTACAGCCGCGGCGCCGCCGGCTTTTGGATCGAGAACGGCGCGATCGCCTATCCCGTCCACGAAGTCACGATCGCAGGCCATCTCGGCGAGATGTTCCGCCATCTCTCCGTCGCCGACGACCTCGCGTTCCGCTACGGAATCGATTCCCCGACCGTGCGGATCGACGGCATGACGGTCGCCGGCACCTGAAGGAGGTCCGCGGAGCCCGATACCGCGATGGCCGCCCTTCCCGCGTTGGAAGGCGACGCCGCGCCGTGATATGGTCCCGGCCATTCCTCGAAACCCATTGTCGGCGGCCCCGTTGAACGCGCCCGAGACGCACAGGACCACCCGAGACTCGACGACCTACGCGCTGGCGAAGCGCCTGTGGCGCGACCACATGCGCACGCACATGCCGCGCGTCGCGGCGGCCATCCTGTGCATGGCGATCGCCGCCGCGGCGACCGCGGCGCTCGCCAAGCTGATGGAGCCCGTCCTCGACGACATCTTCATCAAGAAGGACCGCGCGCTCCTGCATGTCGTCGCCTTCTCGGTGCTGGCCGTCTTCGTCATCAAGGGCCTCAGCACCTACGTCGAAAGCATGCTCATGAACTGGGTCGGGTTCCGCATCATCGCGGACTTCCAGATCCGCATGTTCGCGCATCTCATGCGCGCGGACCTCGTGTTCTTCCACGACAATCATTCGGGCGGGCTTGTCTCGCGCTTCATCTACGACGCCCATGTGCTGCGCAACGCGCTTGCCGACGTGTTCACGGGAATGGGGAAGGACGTGCTCACGCTCGTCTTCCTCCTCGTCCTCATGTTTCATCAGGACGCCTCGCTCGCGCTCATCTCCTTCGTCGTCTTTCCCATCGCGGTGCTGCCCATCATCAAGATCGGTCAGCGCATCCGCCGCGTCGCCGGCCGCACCCAGGCCGAGATCGGCCAGTTCAGCTCGCTTCTCGAGGAGGCGTTCCAGGGCGCGCGCTACGTCAAGTCGTTCGGCATGGAGCGGCACGAGACGGCGCGCGCAACGGATGCCGTCAACCGCATCTTCAAGCTGGTTTTCAAGGCCAACGCGACGCGCTCGGCTCTCCATCCCGTGATGGAGATCCTCGGCGGATTTGCCGTCGTCAGCATCATCGTCTATGGCGGCCTGCAGGTCGTCGACGGCCAAAGCACGCCCGGCAAGTTCTTCTCCTTCATCACGGCGCTCATCCTCGCCTACGAGCCCATGAAGAAGCTCGCGAACCTCAACGCCAAGCTCCAGGAGGGCCTGTCGGCGGTCCAGCGCATCTTCGCCATGCTCGACGTCGAGCCCATGATCGTCGATCGCCCGAATGCCACGACGCTCGCCGTTCCGCGCGGCACCATCGAGTTCGACCGCGTCGACTTCGGCTACGTCCCGGGCCGGAATGCCCTCAAGGGCGTGAGCCTCACGGTGCCGGCCGGGAAGACCGTGGCGCTCGTGGGCCCGTCGGGCGCCGGCAAGACCAGCGTGCTCAACCTCATTCCGCGCTTCTATGACATCGAGCGGGGCCGCGTCGCGATCGACGGCCAGGACGTGCGCGACGTCACGCTGGCCTCGCTCCGCGCGAACATCGGCCTCGTCAGCCAGGAGACCAATCTTTTCGATGACACGGTGCGCGCCAACATCGCCTACGGCCGCCCCGAGGCCAGCGACGAGGACATCGTGACCGCGGCGCGGCGGGCCGGCGCTCACGACTTCATCGCGGCGCTGCCGCACGGTTACGCGACCCGCGTCGGCGGACAGGGAGTCAAGCTCTCGGGCGGACAGCGCCAGCGCCTCTCGATCGCCCGCGCGATGCTCAAGAACGCGCCCATCCTCCTGCTCGACGAGGCCACCTCGGCGCTCGATGCCAACACCGAGCGCCTGGTGCAGGCCGCGCTCAAGGACCTCATGCGCGGCCGCACGACCCTCATCGTCGCCCATCGCCTGTCCACGATCGCCGACGCCGACATCATCTACGTCATGGACGACGGACGCATTCTCGAGTCGGGCAGCCACTCGGAGCTCATGGCACGGGGTGGCGCCTATGCGCGGCTCTATGCTCGGCAGATCTCCGAGGAAGCGCCCGCGGCGCAATAGCAGGCGGCACTGAGGATGGCCGTGTTCGAAGGCCCCCTAGCGAATGCGCGCGTGCGGCGGACCGTGACGTGGATCGTGGCGCTCTATATCCGCATCGTCCACCGCACCAGCCGATGGACGGTCATCGGCCGGGACATCCCCGAATCCTTGTGGCAGGCGGGTCGACCGTTCGTCCTGTGCTTCTGGCACGGGCGCATGCTGATGATCCCTTACGCCTGGAAGCGATCGGTTCCCGGGCGCATGCTCATCTCGCCGCACCGCGACGGCAGGCTCATCGCCGAGACCATGGCGCATTTCGGCGCCGAGACGATCACGGGCTCGACCTCGAAGGGCGGCGCCGCGGCGCTTCGCGCGCTCCTGCGCTCGCTCCGGCAGGGGGTCTCGGTCGGCATCACGCCCGATGGCCCGCGGGGACCCCGGATGCGTGCGGCGCCAGGCCTCGTCACGATCGCACGCCTTGCCGGCGTCCCCATCGTGCCTCTGACCTATGCCGTGCGGCGCCGGCGCGTGCTTGGCAGCTGGGACCGCTTCCTCGTGCCCTTTCCCTTCAATCGAGGCGTCTTCCTCTGGGGCGAGCCGGTCAACATTCCCCATGATGCCGACAGCGCCGGCCAGGTGGCAGCGCTTCGCGTCGTCGAAGACCGGCTCAACGCGTTGACGCGCGAGGCCGACCGGATGTGCGGACAGACGGCGCCTGAGCCTGACCGCCCGCCCGTCGCGGCGGACGAGCCTCGGCTCGTGGCCACCCATTCGATGCCCCACGGTCGCGGATGATCCTCGAGCTCTACCGCCTGGCCACGATCGCCGCGACGCCGGCCATCACGCTCTACTTGCGGCGGCGCATCGCGCGCGGCAAAGAGGACAAGGAACGGATTGGCGAACGCGCGGGACGTGCGGGTCTCCCGCGGCCTGCGGGCGCGCTCGCCTGGCTCCACGCCGCGAGCGTGGGCGAGGCCAACTCCGCACTCTCGCTCATCGCACGCATCCGCACGGAACGGCCGTCGTTGCACGTCCTCGTCACGACCGGGACGGTGAGCTCGGCGCGCCTCCTCGCCCAATGGCTGCCCCCCGGCGTCCTCCACCAATACGTGCCGATCGACCAGCCGCGTTGGGTCCGCTCGTTCCTCGATCATTGGCGCCCGGACCTCGCGCTCTGGGTCGAATCCGAGCTCTGGCCCAACCTCGTCAGCGAGACGCAAAGCCGCCGCGTTCCGATGATTCTCCTCAACGGCCGCATGTCGCGCCGTTCCTTCGAGCGGTGGCAGCGCGCGCCGGCCTTCGTGGGCGCGCTTCTCTCTGGCTTCGCCCTGTGCTTCGCCCAGTCGCGCGCCGAGGGCGAGCGGTTTCGCACGCTCGGTGCGGGGCGGGTGCTGACCGTGGGCAATCTCAAGCACTCGGCCGAGCCGCTGCCGGTCGATGCGGACGCGCTCACCGCGATGACAATGACTTTGCGCGGCCGGCCGCTCTGGCTGGCGGCCAGCACCCATGAGGGCGAGGAGGTCGCGATCGCGGAAGCCCATCGCCAGGTCGCGACGGCCGTGCCCGGCCTTCTCACCATCATCGTGCCACGCCATGCGACGCGCGGTGCGGCCATCGCAAGCGCGCTCCGCGCGGGCGGGCTCAATGTGGCCCAACGCTCCGCACAGGAGCCCGTGACGGCCGCGACCGAGATTTACGTGGCCGACACGATGGGAGAGCTTGGGCTCTTCTACCGCGTCGCGCGCGTCGTCTTCGTGGGCGGCTCTCTCGTTCCCCATGGCGGGCAGAATCTTCTCGAGCCCGCGCGGCTCGACTGCGCCATTCTCCACGGCCCGCACATGGCGAACTTCCAGGAAATCGTCGACGAGATGCAGGCGGCCGGCGCGGCGCGCTGCGTGTCCGACGCGGAGGCGCTCGGCCAAGCCGTCATCGCCCTTCTCCGCGAGCCCTCCATGCGCGAGCGTCAGGCAAGAGCCGCGCGCCAGGTGGCGGATGTGCAGCGCGACGTGGTCGAGCGCGTCCTCCGCGAACTCGATCCCTTCCTCGACACCCTTGCGGCCAAGGAGAAGAGCCTTGCGCGCACCTGACTTCTGGACCACGCGCGGAGCGCTCGCGAAGGCGCTCGAGCCGGCGAGCGCGCTCTGGCGGCTCGGCACGCGGATCGAACGGCGCCTCGTGAAGCCGCAGCGGGCGAAGCGCCCCATTCTCTGCGTCGGCAATCTCGTCGCGGGCGGCGCGGGCAAGACGCCGACGGCACTCGCGATCGGCGCCGCCTTGCGGGCGCGCGGGCGCACGGTCCATTTCCTCACGCGCGGCTATGGCGGGCGCCAAAAGGGACCGCTCAAAGTCGAGCCGGAGCGGCACACGGCGCACGAGGTCGGGGACGAGGCCCTGCTGCTCGCGGCCGAGGCGCCGACCTGGGTCGCGCACGACCGCGTCGCCGGGGCCGAGGCGGCCGCCGCCGCGGGCGCCGACATCGTGGTGATGGACGACGGATTCCAGAACCCCCGGATCGCGAAGGACCTCTCGCTCGTCGTCGTCGACGGCGGTTACGGCTTCGGCAACGGCCTCGTCATTCCCGCCGGCCCGCTTCGCGAGCCGGTCGAAGACGGGCTCGCGCGCGCACAGGCCGCAATCCTCATCGGCGCCGACGTTTTCGGCGTCACCACCACGCTCGCTCCCCGCCTGCCCGTGCTGACGGCGCGCCTCGTGCCGGACGAGGGACTTCGGAAATTCTCGGGCCGACCCGTCGTGGCCTTCGCCGGCATCGGCCGCCCCGCCAAGTTCGTCGAGACCTTGCGCGAGGCCGGGTGCGACGTCGTGATCGCGCGCGAGTTCCCGGACCATTACCCCTATACGCCCGACGACATCATGGAGATCTGCGAGACGGCCGATTCCATGGGCGCCGTGCCCATCACGACGGCGAAGGACTACGTGCGGATCCCTGAGACCGCCCGGCGGATGGTGCAGGTGGTGCGGGTCACGCTCCAATGGGACGACCCGGCGGCGCTCGCCCAGATCCTCGCGCCGCTACTGGCCTGACGAGAGGGGCATCGGCCCCACGAGGAGGGCGGGATCGAGCGGCGTCTGGAAGAGAAAGGCGCCCCAGTGGAGATGCGGCGCCGTGACGCGGCCCGTCGCGCCCACATGACCGATGAGCTGGCCTTTCGCGACCTCCTCGCCCAACCGCACGGCGATGTCGTTGAGGTGGGAGTAGATCGTATTGAGACCGAGGCCGTGGTCGATGACGACGGTCTTGCCCGTGAGCATCAGGTCGTCCTCGGCGAGCGAGACGACTCCGGATCCCGCGGCGGAGACCGGTGCGCCGAGCGGCGCCGCGACATCGACGCCGAAGTGGGGCTGGCGCGGCTCGCCGTTCAGGATGCGCTGCGAGCCGTAGATGCCCGAGACGGCACCCGTCGCGGGCCAGGCGAAGCCGTCCTGGAACGAGAGCGTTGCCGATTCGACCTCGCGCGCCGCAGCGATCAGCGCCCGGTCTGCCGCGATTCGCTTCAGGCCTTCCGCATCCGGCGTGACGGTGCGCGGCGGCAATCCGTTGATGCGCTGCACCTCGTAACGGCGCTGCTCGATCATGAGCAGCCGGCGCTCCGAGCTTCCATCGGGATAGAGGATTTCGAGCGTGGCGTGTGGCTTCGCACCGCGATCGAAGCCCAGAAGGAAGACGCCGCCCTCACCGAGGTGGATGGCTGTCCCATCGAGCGTCACACGCGAGCCCGTTGGCACGTGCCCCTCGACCAAGCCGCCTTGCGTGAAGGCGCCCTGAAGGACCAAGGAATCCGCTGCCGCACCGACGGAGAAGAGCGCGCCGAGCACGGCCGGGGCCCATCGCGCCAGGAGCCTCACAGGAGGCTGCCCTGCCCGCCTCCGCCCTTTCGCGACGGACGGCTCGGCGGCCGAGCTGGCGTGGCGGGAGATCCGTCGATCGTGGCGCCCGCTTCGCCGTCGTGGAACCGGAGCGTGACCGCCATGCCGGGCCGAGCCGCCGCGACCGTCGTGAGCGGATGGTCAGACTCGTCGCGCACGAGGGCGAAACCGCGCTCGAGCACACGCTCGTAAGACAGGCTCTCAAGCAGGCCCGCGGCCCCCTCGAGCCGGCGCACGGCATCGCCGCGTATCCGTTCGATCGCCCCGACAAGCGCCGTGCCCGCCGTCGCCACGTCCTTTTTCGCGCGCCTGATGTCGTCCTTGAGCGAGCGAAGGCTCAACCCTGCGACGGCGGCCTTGAGCGATTGGCGCTTCAGCGCGATGACGTGGCGCGGATGGGGGATGGCTGCCGCGAGCTCGGCGATTTCGGCCTTGTAGCCGTCGATTTCCGCGCGCATGGCGCGCCGCAGGGAATCGGCGGCGAAGTCGAGGCGCTGGGAGGGGCCTTCGAGAATGCGCCGCGGGTCGCCGAGGGCGCGCGCAAGGCCTTCGAGCAGCGTCCGCTGCTCCGCGAATTCACGGAGCAGAGTGCCCGCGAGGCGCCGCGCATCATCGAGCACCCGTGCCAAGAGCTCCGCCCGCACCGGCACGGCCATTTCCGCTGCCGCCGTTGGCGTCGGCGCGCGACGATCGGCGGCGAAATCGATGAGCGTCGTGTCCGTCTCGTGTCCGACGGCGGAGATGAGCGGGATGACGCTCGCCGCCGCGGCGCGAACCACGACCTCTTCATTGAACGGCCAGAGGTCCTCGAGGCTGCCCCCGCCGCGCGCAACGATGAGAAGATCGGGACGCGGCACGCGGCCGCCGGGCGGAAGGGCGTTGAAGCCCCGGATCGCGCCTGCGACCTGTTCGGCGGCACCTTCTCCCTGCACCGCGACCGGCCAGATGAGAACGCGACGCGGAAAACGTTCGGCCAGGCGATGGAGGATGTCGCGGATGACGGCGCCCGTGGGCGAGGTGACGACGCCGATCACTTCGGGGAGGAACGGCAGCGCCCGTTTGCGCTCGGGCGCGAAAAGGCCTTCGGCGAGAAGCCGCTGGCGCCGCTCCTCGAGGAGCTTCAGGAGCGCACCCACGCCCGCGAGTTCCATCGCCTCGACGACGATCTGGTATTGCGAGCGGCCGGGATAGGCGGTGATCCGGCCGATGCAGACGACCTCCATGCCGTCCTCGGGCCGCAGCCCCAGGCGCCCCGCCGTGCCACGCCAGCACACGCCCTCGAGCACCGCGCTCTCGTCCTTCAGGCGGAAATAGAGATGGCCCGAGGTGTGGCGCTTGAAACCGGTGAGCTCGCCCTTCACGCGCACGCGCCCGAAGCGGTCCTCGAGCGTCTGCTTCAAGGCGACCGAAATCTCGCTGACCGTGAACTCGGGCAGGTTGTGCGGCGAACGCTCCGTCGAGGAGCCGAGCAAGGCCGAATTGTCTGTCATCGGACGCGCCACTATGATAGCCGGCGCCCTCTCGCCGGACACGAAAAAAGCGGCCAGGGCTGCTGGAAGACCGACGGGAAACGGGGCAATCGCAGGCGATGCGGATACTGGTCGTAGGCTCGGGAGGACGCGAGCACGCTCTCGTCTGGGCGATCGCCGCTTCGCCGCTGTGCGACGCGATCTTCTGCGCGCCGGGCAATGCCGGCATCGCGCGAGAAGCCACCTGCGTGCCGATCAAGGCGGACGACATCGACAAGCTCGTCGCCTTCGCGCGCGATGAGAAGATCGATTTCGTCGTGATCGGACCGGAGGGCCCGCTCGTCGCGGGCTTGGCCGACCGGCTGGCCGATGCCGGAATCAAGTCCTTCGGGCCGAGCGCCCGCGCCGCGGCGCTCGAAGGCTCCAAGGGCTTCATGAAGGATCTGTGCCGGCGCGCGGGCGTGCCCACGGCGCGCTACCAACGCTTCACCGATGCCGAGGCGGCCAAAGCCTATGTCCGCGCGGAAGGCATCCCCATCGTCGTCAAGGCCGATGGGCTCGCCGCCGGCAAGGGCGTCGTCGTCGCGCGCACGCGCGAGGAGGCGCTCTCGGCCATCGACGAGATCATGCTCGCGCGCCGGTTCGGTGCGGCGGGCGCCGAGGTCGTCATCGAGGAATTCCTCGAAGGCGAGGAAGCAAGTTTCCTCGCCCTCGTCGACGGCCAGGTGGCGCTCCCGCTCGCGACCGCCCAGGACCACAAGGCGGTCGGCGACGGCGACACGGGACCCAACACCGGCGGCATGGGTGCGTACTCGCCGGCACCCGTCCTGACACAGGCGCTCGCCGACGAGGTCATGGCGCGAATGATCCGCCCGACCGTCGCGGCGATGGAGGCCGAGGGGCGTCCGTTCAAGGGCGTGCTTTATGCCGGCCTCATGATCACGCGCGAGGGGCCACGGCTTCTCGAGTTCAACACGCGCTTCGGCGACCCCGAGTGCCAGGCGCTCCTCATGCGCTTGCGCTCCGATCTCCTGCCGGCGCTGATCGCGGCGTCCGACGGCATGCTCAAGACCTTCGACCTTCGCTGGCATGACGAGCCGTCGTTGTGCGTCGTCATGGCGGCCAAGGGCTATCCGGGCGAGCCCAAGACCGGCGGAGTCATCACGGGCCTCGAGGAGGCGGGACAGGTCCCGGGCGTCGTCATCTTCCATGCCGGGACCGCGCTCCGGGACGGCGCAATCGTCGCGACCGGCGGGCGCGTCCTCGGCATCACCGCGCGGGCGCCCAGTCTGGCCGAAGCCCGGCGCCGCGCCTATGCGGCAATCGACAAGATCCGGTGGGCGGATGGATTCTGCCGCCGCGACATCGGCTGGCGCGCGCTCGCGCGCTGAGGAGGAGGTACGATGAATTTCCCGACACTCCACGGCATCGAAGACGCACTTGGCAACATCCGGCCGCACCTGCCGGCGACGCCTTTCGTCCGCTCCGAGATCGTCTCGCGCGCGATCGGCGCCGATGTCTGGCTCAAGAACGAGACGACGACGCCCATCGCCTCGTTCAAGCTGCGCGGCGCGCTCAACGCGATCTTGAAAGCCAAGGCCCGCGGCGCGCTCACCGGCGTCACCACGGCCTCGACTGGCAATCACGGCCAGGCCGTCGCCCATGCGGCTCGAACGGCCGGCGTTCCGGCGGACATCTTCCTCCCCGCCGTCGCCAATCCCGTGAAGGCCGCGATGATCGAGGCCTTCGGCGGACACCTCCACAAGATCGGCCACGACGTGGACGCGGCCAAGGAGGCCTCCCGCGCCTTCGCGAAAGAGCACGGGCGCTATTTCGTCGACGACGGCGACGACATCGACGTGATGGAGGGCGCCGGCACGCTCGGCCTCGAGATCGCGCGCGATCTTGCGACGCTCGATACCGTCTTCGTGCCCGTGGGCGGCGCCAACCTCATCGGCGGCGTCGCGACCGCGGTCAAGGCGCTCCACAAGGGCGCGCGCATCATTGGCGTCCAGGCCAAGGGCGCTCCGTCCCTCTACGAGAGTTTCCGCGCACGGCGCCATGTCGAGCGACCCGTCGAGACGTTGGCCGACGGATTAGCGCAACGCGTGCCGCCGACACTGGCCCTCGAGGTGATGATCAAGCTGGTCGACGACATGCTGCTCACGACCGACGACGAGCTCCTGTCCGGCGTGCGCACGATCGCCGAATCGGCCCATGTTCTGGTCGAGCTGGCCGGCGCCGCGGCCCTGGCCGGCGCTTGGCAGCGCCGCGCCGAGCTTCGCGGCAAGACGGTCGTCCTCATCCTGTCGGGGGCGAACATCACGATGGAGCTGTTGAGGCGCGCGCTCGACCGCGAGCCTTTCATCTCGCTCGCGGGCATCTAGGCCGATGGCGGAGGCGGACATCCGGGCTCCGACGCTTCGCGGCGTCGAGAAGGCCCTGGAGATGATCCGGCCCCACATGCCGGAGACGCCGCTCTTACGCTCGGACGTCCTCTCGGATGCCTTCGGCTGCGATTTGTGGCTCAAGAACGAAGGCGCCGCCCCGACCTTTTCCTTCAAGCTGCGCGGGGCGACGAACGAGATCCTCCACGCCCCCCGGCGCAAGCTCGGCGGGGTCGTCGTCGCGTCCTCGGGCAATCTCGGTCTCGCGGTCGCCTGGCTCGCGCGCGCCATTGGCGTTCCGGCCCATGTCTTCCTTTCCGACGCGGTGAGCCAGAAGAAGGCGCGCCTGATCGAGATCCACGGCGGGACGGTCCATCGCGGCGGAGCTGAATACGACGATGCCTATGCCGCGGCCGTCGCCTTCGCGCGCGAGCGAGATTTTCACCTCGTCGATGACGGCGCCAGCGTCGACATCGTCGAGGGCGGCGGCACGACGGCGCTCGAGGTGGCGCGGCGGCTCCCGGACATCGACTACGTCATCCTGCCCCTCGGCGGAGGCAGCCATTCGGCCGGCGCCTCCTTCGTCATGAAGAGCGTGGATCCGCGGACGCGGACCGTCGCCGTGCAACCCGAAGCGGCGCCCGTGATGGCCCGGAGCTTCCATGAGCGACGCGCCCTCGTCATCCCGCCGCGGCGGAACGTGGCCGACGGCCTCACCCAGCGCGGGACAGCGCCCTACGTGCTCGATCTCCTCTGGCGCCATCTCGACGATGCCTGGCTCGTCGACGATCGCGACATCCTCGCGGCTGTTCACACGCTTCTCGAATCGGCCCATGTTCTGACGGAGCCATCGGGTGCGGCCGCCTTCGCCGGCGCCTGGACGCATCGCGAGGCGCTCCGCGGCAAGCGCGTCGTCGTGGTCTTGACCGGCGCCAACGCCACGGTCGAGCAGCTCCAGGCGGCGCTCGCGACCGAACCCTTCGTCTCCCTCGGCGCTTAGGGATCAGCCGCGACGGTCCCGGAAGAACGAGCGGAGAAGCTCGCCCGCGCGAACCTCCGAAAGGCCGCCATACACCTCGGGCCTGTGATGGCAGGTCGGCTGCTCGAAGATACGCGCGCCGTGGACGACGCCGCCGCCCTTGGGGTCTGCCGCGCCGTAGTAGAGGCGGCGGATGCGCGCAAAGGCGATGGCGGCAGCGCACATGGCGCAGGGTTCGAGCGTCACGTAAAGATCGCAAGCAACGAGGCGCGGCGCGCCCACGAGAGCCGCCGCGCGGCGGAGGACCAGCATCTCCGCATGGGCCGTCGGATCGGAGAGGGCCTCGACCTCGTTCCCGGCGCGCGCCATGACCTCGCCCGAGGCGGAATCGACGAGGACGGCCCCCACGGGCACCTCGCCCCGTGCCGCGGCCGCTTCCGCTTCTTCCAATGCCAACGCCATGAAGTCGGGCCGCGCCATGGGCCGACCGTGCCGCGTCGCTCGCCTGCCGGTCAAGCGCGACCGGTTGCCGCCAGGCATCGCTCCCCATAGAGTGCCGGCCATGACCCAGCCCCTCATCGGCGTGACGCTCGATTCAGAGCAGCCAGGCGGCTATTCGAAATTTCCGTGGTATGCCCTTCGCCAGAACTATTGCGAGGCGGTGGTGCGCGCGGGCGGCTTGCCGGTCCCGCTCCCCCACGAGCCGGAGCAGGCCGATGCCTATCTCGACCGCATCGACGGCATCATCGTGACGGGCGGCCATTTCGACCTCGATCCCGCGCTGTTCGGTGCGAGCGGGCGCCATCCGACCGTCCGGCTGAAAGAACGGCGCACCACCTTCGAGTTTGCGCTGACGAGACGCGCCCTTGAACGCGACATGCCTGTCTTCGGCATCTGCGGCGGCCAGCAGCTTCTTCACGTCGCGCTGGGCGGCACGCTCTACCAGCATATCCCCGACGAGGTGCCGAAGGCCCTCGCGCACGAGCAGCCCAATCCGCGGAACGAGCCGGGCCACACGGTGCGCATCGAGCCGGGCACGCTGCTCCACCGCATCACCGGGGTCGCGGAGATGGCGGTCAACAGCGCCCACCACCAGGCCGCGAAGGACCGGCCGCAGCGCATCGTCGTCAACGCCGTCGCGCCCGACGGGGTGATCGAGGGAATCGAGGCGCCCGGCCAGCGCTTCTGTCTCGGCGTGCAGTGGCATCCGGAGTTCGCGATCAGCGAGGGCGATGTGAAGATCTTCGAGTCCTTCGTCGCGGCGTGCCGGAAGGGCCGCTGAGCCGCTTCTCCCGCGCCATGGCCGAGACCAGCGAGACAAGAGGGGGCGAACGAATCGCCAAGGTCATCGCGCGGGCGGGCCTCTGCTCGCGCCGGGAAGCCGAGGCATGGATCGCCGCGGGCCGCGTGAGCGTCGATGGCGAGACGCTCCGCTCGCCCGCCACCTTCGTCGATGACTCGAACGAGGTGCTCGTCGACGGCGAGCCGCTGCCCGCGCGCGAGCGGCCCCGGCTCTGGCGGTACCACAAGCCTAAAGGGCTCATCACCACGCGCCACGATCCGCAAGGTCGGCCCACGATTTTCGAGTCCCTGCCCAAGGGCCTGCCGCGCGTCATCAGTGTCGGGCGGCTCGATCTCACTTCCGAAGGGCTCCTGCTGCTGACGAATGACGGCGCGCTCGCGCGCTCGCTCGAGCTGCCATCCTCAGGCTGGACGCGGCGCTACCGGGTGCGCGCCTTCGGAACGCTCGACCCGAAACGCCTCGAGGCTCTCGCCCACGGCATCACCATCGACGGCGTGCGCTACGGGCCGATCACGGCGGCGCTCGACCGCAGCCAAGGGCGCAACCATTGGCTCACCCTCACAATCCGCGAGGGAAAGAACCGGGAGGTGCGGCGCGTGTGCGAACATCTCGGCCTCACCGTCAACCGGCTCATCCGTGTCGCCTTCGGCCCGTTCCAATTGGGCGAGCTTGCGCCGGGCGAAGTGCGAGAAGTGCCGCTTCGCGTCTTGCGCGAGCAGCTGGGGGCCGAAGCAGCCGCCCGTCTGGCGCCGAGCCGGCGCGCCTCTCACGCGCGGGATTGAGCCGGTGCGCATCGTCGCGGGCCGGCACCGCGGCCGGCGTCTTCACGCCCTGACCGGCGACAGAATCCGGCCGACCTCCGACCGGGCTCGCGAATCCCTGTTCAACGTGCTCGCACACAATCCGCTCGGCCCTGGCTCGCGCTCGACCTTCGAGGGTGCGCGCGTGCTCGACGCCTTCGCGGGCACGGGTGCCCTCGGCCTCGAAGCGCTGTCGCGCGGCGCCGCCTTCGCGACCTTCATGGAACGCGAGCGAGCCGCCCTTGCCGTCCTCGAGGAGAACATCCGCGCGCTCGGCGAGGGCGCGCGGGCCCGCGTCCTTCGGGCCGACGCCCTCGCGCCTCCGCCGGCGCCCGAGCCCGCGAGCCTTGCCTTCCTCGACCCGCCCTATGGCCGCGGGCTCGCGGAGCCAGCCCTCGCCGCCCTCGCCAAGGCGCGTTGGTTCGCGGACGAGGCGCTCGTCATCATCGAACTGTCGAAGGCCGACGCGCTCGCCCCGCCGCCGGGCTTCCGCACCCTCGAGGAGCGGAGCTACGGCCAGACGCGCTTCACGCTCCTTCGCTGGAGCCCGAGCGCGGACGGCTGACGCGATTTCGCGCTCAATAGAGCCCGTACGCGGTCCACCCGCCGTCGACGGCCATGACCTGGCCGGTGACGAAGGAGGATTGGGGCGAAGCGAGATACAGCGCCATGTCGGCGATCTCGCGCGGCTCGGCAAGCCGACCCATGGGCGTACGGCGGAGAATGGCCTTCTCGTCCGCCCGGCCCGCGTTGAAGACATCGCGGAGCATCCGCGTCTCGGTGTAACCCGGCGCGATCGCGTTGACGCGAACGCCGTGGGGCGCCCATTCGGAGGCAAGCACCCGGGTGAGCTGCGCAATACCCGCCTTCGAGACGCAATAGGCGACGCGGTGAGGCGCCGCCATGAGGCCCCAGATCGACGAGATGTTGATGACGTTGCCGCTCTTCTGTTTCGTCATGCGGCGTCCCGCCTCTTGCGCGCAGATGAAGGGCGCGCGGAGGTTGACCGCCATGGCCCGGTCCCATTCCTCGAGCGTGATCTCGAGGACGTCGCGGTTGGCCGAGACGCCGGCGTTGTTGACCAGGATGTCGATGCCGCCCCAGGCCTCGTCCATGCGCTTGAAGACCGCGGCGACATCGGCCGGGTTTGCGATGTCGCCGCCCATTGCGATGGCCTCGCCGCCGGAGGCCGCGCGGATCTCCTTGGCGGCCGCCTCGGCGACGGCTTGGTCGAAATCCTGGACGAGGACACGCGCGCCTTCGCGGGCGAAGGCATCGAGCATGGCGCGGCCAAGCCCCCGCGCCCCGCCCGTGACGAGAGCGCGCTGTCCCTTGAGAATCGGCATCTTGAAAATCCTCCCCTAGCGCCGGCCGAACAGCCGTTCGATATCCGCGAGTTTCAGTTCGACATAGGTAGGACGTCCGTGGCTGCATTGGCCCGAGAGCGGCGTCGCCTCCATCTGGCGGAGAAGCGCGTCCATCTCGGCCTGGTTGAGCCGCCGGCCCGCGCGGACGCTGCCGTGGCAGGCCATGCTCGCGCACACCTCGTCGAGCCGGTCGGCGAGGCTCAAGGCCTGGCCGAGTTCGGCCAGATCGTCTGCAAGGTCGCGCACGAGGCCCTGCACGTCCGATTCGCCGAGAAGGGCCGGCACCTCGCGCACGACGACGGCGCCGGGGCCGAAGGGCTCGAGCACAAGGCCCAAGGGCGCAAGCTCGCCCGCGCGTGCGCCGAGACGCTCGACGGACGCCGCATCGAGCTCGACGACCTCGGGGATGAGCAGCACTTGGCGCTCGACAGATCCCGCAAGGCGCGCCGACTTGAGACGCTCGTGCATCAGGCGCTCATGCGCCGCATGCTGATCGACGATAACGACGCCGTCGCGCGTCTCCGCGACGATGTAGGTCTCATGGAGCTGGGCGCGCGCGGCGCCCAAGGGCTGGCCGTCGGGATCGCCTGATTCGGCCGTGGGGGCCGATTCCGCGACAGGAGCCTCGTGCGGCGCCTGAAACGCCGCCGCCGTCTCCCGAAACCCGCGCGGCGCGTAGGCTGGTGGCGCTCGGAAGGCGAAAGACGCGGTCGAGGGAGACGAGGCCGGGCGCAACGCCTCGACGAGGCCCGTCGCAACCGTCGTCGAGGCGCGGTGGCCCGCGGCCGCGAGCGCGTGGCGGAGCGCTCCCACGATGAGTCCCCGCACGAGACCCGCGTCGCGGAAGCGGACCTCGGCCTTGGTCGGATGCACGTTGACATCGACCTCCTCGGGCGGACAGTCGAGGAAGAGCGCGACCAGCGGATGCCGGTCGCGCGCGAGCACGTCCTGGTAGGCGCCCCGCACGGCGCCGTGGAGTAGCTTGTCGCGCACCGGACGGCCGTTCACGAACAGGAACTGGTAGCGCGCATTCGCCCGGTTGAGCGTGGGCAGCCCCGCATAGCCGACGACGCGCACGCCATCGCGCGCCGCATCAATTGCAATCGCGTTCTCGGCGAACTCACGCCCCATGATGGCGGCAAGACGCATCCGTCGCGCCTCGAAGAGATCACCCGAAGACGGCGGCAAATTGAGGAGCTGCCGCCCATCCTCAGCGAGCGAGAAACCGATGTCCGGATGCGCCATAGCCAGGCGCTCGATCGTCTCGACCACCTGCTGGATCTCGCTCCGCTCGCCCTTGAGGAATTTGAGCCGGGCGGGCGTCGCAAAGAACAGATCGCGGACCTCGACGCGGGTCCCTCGCGCGAGCGCGGCCGGCGCAGGTCTCCCGACCGCCCCCCCTTCGACGGCGAGCGTCCAGGCGGACTCGCCGCCCCTCTGACGGCTCGTGATCGTGAGCCGCGCGACCGCTCCGATCGAAGGCAAGGCCTCGCCGCGAAAGCCGAGAGTCCGGATGCTCAAGAGATCGTCGTCCGGCAATTTCGAAGTCGCATGGCGCTCGATGGCGAGCACCAGCTCCTCCCGCGCCATACCGCACCCGTCGTCCGTGACCGCGATGAGGGCGCGCCCCGCATCGCCCAGCACGATGTCGATGTGCCGGGCCCCCGCGTCGATCGCGTTTTCAACCAGCTCCTTGACGGCAGCGGCAGGGCGTTCGATGACCTCCCCGGCGGCGATGCGGTTGACGACCGTCTCCGGCAGCCGGCGAATGGAACGCAAACGGCTTTCGTCTTCGATTCGCGCGTCGCTCAGGAGGGACGTGGCGTCACCCGTTCCATGTACCGTCGCGCGAGGACCTTGCCCGCCTCGACGGCCGGTTGATCGAACGGCTCGACCCCGAAGAGGTGCGCGGCCACGACGGTCTCGAGCATGAAGTGCATCATCATCGCACCCATCGCCCGCGCGTCAAGCACCGGCAGGCGGATGAGACGGACGGGCCGTCCGCGCTTGACGAGCGTCTTCCACGTGGCGCGCTGCGAGGCGGACATCAGGTCGCCCATGGTGCGGCCGGTGAGCCAGTCGATCTCTCCGCCGAGGCCCTCGGCCGAGGGGATGACCATGCCCGTGCCCGCACAGTCGACGGTGACGAAGGTGTAGAGCTTGTCCGCCGGCCCCGCGAGATAGAGCTGAAGTTGGCTGTGCTGGTCGACGGTGCCGATGGAGTTGATGGGCGTCGTGCCCTTGCCGTCCTTGCCGAGGCTCTCGGCCCAGAGCTGGCGATACCAGAGACTGAACGGCGCCAAGCTGTCGCCGTAGGGCATGAGCACGGTCTGGGCGATGCCCTTGTGGCGATGCATGGCGACGTTGATCGCGGCGCCGACGGCGGGTGCGCTGGCTCCCGGCTCGGACGCGGCCAAGGTCTCGCGCAGTACCGCGGCTGCGCCCTCGCGCGTCGCGGTGGCATCGAGTCCCGCGATGACGGCCGGCAGAAGGCCCACGACCGAGAGCGCCGAGAACCGGCCGCCCAAGGCCGGATCATGGTCGATGATCTCGAACCGCTCGTGCTCGGCCAATCGGCGCAACGGGCTCGTGCCCGGCTCGGTGATGACGAGGACGTGCTCGCCGAGCCGTTTTGGCTCGATCGTGCGCCGCATGGCGGCCAGGCAGACAAGGAACTGCGCGAGCGTCTCGACCGTCCGCCCGGACTTCGAGACGACGATGAAGGCCGTTCGCTTGAGATCGAGGCCTCGGACGAGATCGTCGAGAAGGCGCGATTCGACGTTCTCGACGAAGCGGACACGGGCGCGGCGCGGAACGGTGCCGAAAGTGGGCTGGCACACCGTCGTGAGCGTGCGGCCGCCGAGGCTCGAGCCACCCGTACCGAGCACGACGACCGTCTCGAACGATTCGCGCAACCGCGCGGCGGCCGCCTCGATCGCGGGCAGGTCGTCGCGCCGCTCGGGTAGGCGCACGAAAGGCCGCGAGCCATCCTTGTGCCAGGCGCGGATCGCCTCGAACGCCGGTGCCGTTTCGGCAAGAACCGCACGGTATGTCTCGCCGGTGAGGCCACCATCGCCGATCATTTCGGCGAAGCAGTTCTCCGTCACATGGCGATAGGGCGGCCGGGTGGGGGTCCCGGCGGGCGTGCTCAGCCGCGCGTCGGGCCTAGTCGACATTCTTCTCGACGATCGCATCGGCGGGCAGGCCCCGCGGCTGCCCCACGACCGAGAAGGTCAAGGTCTTGGCATCGAGGACGCGCCGAGCAACCCGCATGACGTCCTGGAGCGTCACGGCAGCGATGATGCCGTTGCGCCGGTCGATGTAGTCGATGCCCAGATGATCGAGCTGAATCGACACGAGCAGCCGCGCGATCTGGTCCGTGTTGTCGAACTGGAGGGCGAAGGATCCCGTCAGGTAGGACTTGGCCTCGCTCAGCTCCTTCGGCGTCGCACCCGTCTCGGCCATCGTCCGCCACACGTCGCGGATCGTGGTGATCGTCTCGGCGACGCGCGCGTTTTCCGTCGCGACATTCCCCATGATGAGGCCGGCCTCGTCGAGCGGATTGAGATAGGTGTAAATCGAATAGGCGAGGCCGCGCTTCTCGCGCACCTCTTTGTAGAGGCGCGAGCTGAACACACCACCGCCGAGGATGTGGTTCATCACGAAGGCCGCATAGTAGTCGGGATCATCGCGCTTCAGACCGGCCTCGCCGAAGACGACGACGCTTTGCGGGATCTGCCGGTCCATGACGAAGATGTTGCCGACGGCGCTGGGGCGCACCTCCTCGAGCGCGATGGATTGCGCGCGCGCCGGCAAGCCGCCGAACATCCGGTCGAGGGCCGGCGCGAGGTCAGCCGCCGTGATATCGCCGACAACGCCGATCACCAGATTGTCGCGCGCGAGGCGTCGCCCGACGAAGCCGCGAAGATCGGCCACGTCGATCTTCGACACGCTCTCGAGAGTGCCGTCGGTCGGCCAGCCATAAGGCTCGGACGGAAAGGCGTTCCGCCACCATATGCGGCCCGCGAGAAATTCGGGATCCCCAGCCTGGCGCTTCAAGCGCGCGAGGATGGCGCTCCGCACGCGGTCGATCGGCTCGGCATCGAAGCGCGGCTTGGTCACGGCCAGGCCCATGAGGTCGAAGGCAAGATCCCGGTTGGCGGACAGCGTCTTGAGATGGCCCATGAAAAAGTCGCGGGTGTCGTCGAAGCCGAGACTGATCGAATTGTTCTCGAGGTCGGCACGGAAGGCCTGGGCATCGAGATCGCCGGCCCCCTCGTCGAGCAGCCCGGCGGCCATGTTGGCGAGGCCTTTGCGATCCGGCGGGTCCTCGGCCGAGCCGCCGCGGAATGCGAGCCTCATCGCGATGACGGCGACAGAGTGGTCCTCGACCAGCCAGGCTTCGATGCCGCCGGGGCTGACCACGCGCTGGATGGGCGGCCCGGCAAGGCACAGGCTCGGCGCGACGACGAGAACGAGCGCGGCAAGCGCCGCGGCAAGGCGCGTCCGCCATACCGGGCGCAGCATGGCGCGGGCGCTCAACTCTTGCCTCCGGGGACGAGAAATCCCGTGACCGACCGCGTCGGCTCGAGGACGAATCGCGCGGCGGCCGCGACCTCCGCAGCGGTAACGGCGCCGATTCGCTCGGGCCACGTCTCGACCTCCTCGACCGTGCCATCGAGCGCCAAGGTGGCGCCGAGTACGCGGGCACCCGTCTGAAGGCTGTCGCGGGCATATATTGCGTTGGCCTGGAGCCGCTTCTTCGCCCGCGCGATCTCGTCGTCGCTCACACCATCCGCCAAGAGCCGCGCGATTTCCGCATCGACCGCAGCCTCGATCGCCGAAAGCTCGACCCCGTCGCGCGGACTCACATAGACGCTGAACCGGGCGAGGTCCCGGACATCCGGATCGTAGGCCGTCCCCGCCCCCACGGCCACCTTCTGCTCGATGACGAGAGAGCGATAAAGCCGGCTGGTCCCGCCGCCGCCCAAGATCTCCGAGAGAACCGCGAGCGCGTAGGCCTGGCCCGGCTCGCCCATGCGGTAGCTCGGCGCGAGATAGCTGCGCGTGAAGCTCGGCCGGCGGACGCGGTCGCTTTCGAGCACGACCCGGCGCTTCGTGATCGGCGCGGGCTCGATGCCGCGAGCGCGCGGCGGGATCGGGTGCGCGGCGATCGCGCCATAGTATTTCTCGGCGAGCGGCTTCACCTCCTCGAGCGTGATGTCGCCGGCGATCACGAGGATGGCGTTGTTCGGCGCATAGCGCGCCCGGTAGAAGGCCAGCGCGTCGCTCGCGGTCAGCTCCTTGATCTCAGGCTCCCAGCCGATGACCGGAATGCCGTAGGGGTGATGGAGGAAGAGAGCCGCCCGCACCTGCTCGTCCAATTGGGACCCCGGGTCGTTGTCGATGCGCATCCGCCGTTCCTCGAGGACGACCTGGAGCTCCGGCTTCGCAAGCTTGGGCGACAGCGTCAGGTGCGTCATGCGGTCGGCTTCGAGCTTCATCACCAATTCAAGGCGGTCGCGCGCGACCGTCTGATGGTAGGCCGTGTAGTCGTGCGTGGTGAACGCGTTCTCGCGCCCGCCGTTGACGGCGACGAGGCGAGAGAATTCGCCGGGTCCGTAGACCCGCGTTCCCTTGAACATCAGATGCTCGAGATAATGCGCGACGCCCGACTTCCCGCGCGGCTCGTCCGCCGCCCCGGCCTTGTACCAAACCATGTGGGTGACGGCCGGAATGCGATGATTCTCGATGACGACGACCTTCATCCCGTTCGCGAGCGTGAAGGTGCGCGGATTGAACACCGCCGCATCGAGGCGCGATGCAACCATGGTCGAAGCCACGGCCGCCGCGAGGAATGCGAAGACCCAGAGACGTCCCATCACGGCGCTCCCTTGCCGCCTCCCGTCGCCCTGCTGCCCGCCGCGTCCGGAACGCGGTCTAGAACAGCGAGTCGAGGATGCCCCGTTTTCTTTGAATGACCACTTGAGGCGAGTCGTTGGCCGGCTTCTCGACCACCGTCTGCCCTGACTGCGACGCCGCGCCCTTCGGCGGCGGCGCATCTTTCCACGTCAGAAGCTTGTCGACGAACTTCTCGTCCTTCTCGCCCAGCGCCTGGGTTTCGTTGCCGATCGTGGTCCGGACGCTCGGCTCGACGGGTCCGGTCGTGCCCTGCAGGCGCTTGACGAAGGCGCGCTCGCCGGCCGTGGGCCCCTGTGACGCCGGCTGGACACCGCTCGCCGATGTCGCGGCCGTGCCGGAGGAGGGCAAGCTGAAGGTGCGGGACCGGGCCACCTGGGCCGCGGCTCGGTTGTCGCTCGCCCCGGCACCGGCGAGCGGCGGGCGCAGCGTATATTCCGGCGGCATGGTCAAAGGCGGACCCTTGGCCGGCCCCAATCCTGGTCCCTCGCCCTCGGTCGAACGTCCCTCGAGCGCATCCGTAATGTCCTGAACGGATTGGCAGGCGACGAGGGCCAGGCCGAGGCCGATCAGGATGCTGCAGGTCAGGAGGTTTCGCATGGATTGCTGCCGTTTGGACAACCCCTACTCATTGTAGGTTACCGCCTCCGTCCAAACAAGGAGTCCACGAGCACCATCACGACGCCGACCGAAATGGCCGAATCGGCCACATTGAAGGCCGGCCAGTGCAGCTCGGCCAGATGAAAATCGAGAAAATCGACGACAGCACCAAAACGCAGCCGATCGACCGCGTTGCCGATCGCGCCGCCAATGATGAGCCCCAAGGCCACGCCCAGCCAGGCATAGGTCGTGCGCTTAAGCCAGATGACGAGGCCAACCGTGATCGCCGCCGTCAACACGACGAAGGGCCACGGCCCCACGCCGTCCGACTCGTTGAAAAGGCCGAAGCTGACCCCCCGGTTCCAACCGAGCACGAGGTTGAAGAATGGCGTGACCTCGATCACGCGCGGCGGCTGCATGACGGTCGCGAGGATCCACCATTTGGTGGCCTGGTCGAGGAGCGCGACGAGCGCGCCGATACCGAGGCCGAGGCGAAGCATTCTTCCCTCAGGCCGCGTGGTGGTCGACGGCGTCGGCGCACCGGCCGCAAACGTCTTGATGGCCTGCAACGGTCCCGACCTCCGGTAGCACGCGCCAGCAGCGCTGGCACTTCTCCCCTTCGGCGCGCGCCGCGACGACGGCGATGCCCGGCACGTCCTCGATCCCGAACGCGCCCGCGGGCGCCGCACCCGGACGGAGCGTCGCCGACGAGGTGATCGCGATCTCGGCGAGATCGAGCCCTCGCATGGCGTCGATGTATTCGTCGGCCGCATAGACGGTGGGGTGCGCCTGAAGTCCCGATCCGATGCGCTTGGCCTCGCGCTCGAGTTCGAGCGCGCCGGTGACGACGCGGCGAAGCGCCCGCACCTTTCGCCACTTCGCGGCCAACGCCTCATCGCGCCACCCATCGGGGATGGAGGGGAAAGTGCGAAGATGGACGCTACCGCGCGCCTCGCCGTGCCGGGCGAGCCAGGCTTCCTCTGCCGTGAAGCAAAGGACCGGAGCCAACCACGCGGTCAGGCAGGTAAACACCTCGTCGAGCACCGTTCGCGCCGCGCGCCGCGTCACCGAGTCGCGCCGGTCGCAGTAGAGCGAGTCCTTGCGCACGTCGAAGTAGAACGCGGACAGGTCGACCGCGCAGAAGGTGTGAAGCGCCGTGAACAGCGTATGGAAGTCGAAATCGTCGGTGGCGCTCCGCACCTCGCGGTCGAGCTCGTGCAAGCGGTGGAGCACCCATCGCTCGAGCTCCGGCATCGATGCGCGGTCGATCCGCTCCGATTCGTCGAAGCCCGCAAGGCTGCCGAGAAGATAGCGCAGCGTGTTCCGGATGCGCCGATAGAGGTCGATCTGGTGCTTGATGATCTCGGGCCCGATCCGCAAATCCTCGGCATAGTCGCTGCCCACGACCCACAGGCGCAGGATTTCGGCGCCGTGCTTGTCGACAACCTCCTGGGGAGAGACGACGTTGCCGAGCGACTTCGACATCTTGCGGCCCTGCTCGTCGAGCACGAAGCCGTGGGTCAGCACCGCATCGAAGGGCGCGCGCCCGCGCGTGCCGCAGGCCTCGAGAAGCGAGGATTGGAACCAGCCGCGATGCTGATCCGAGCCTTCGAGATAGAGAGACGCCGGCCAGGCGAGCGACGGACGCGCTTCGAGCACGAAGCTGTGGGTCGAGCCGGCCTCGAACCAGACCTCGACGATGTCCTTCACCTGGTCGTAGTCGGCCGCGTTGTACGCGTTGCCGAGGAAGCGATCGGGCTCGGACGCAAACCAGGAATCCCCGCCTTCCTTGGCGAAGGCTTCGGCGATCCGGTCGTAGACGGCCTGGTCGCGCAGAACCTCCCCGGTCGCCCGGTGGACGAAGACGGGAATCGGCACGCCCCAAGCGCGCTGGCGAGAGATGCACCAATCCGGCCGCGTCGCGACCATGCCGTGAAGTCGGTTGCGGCCCGAGGGCGGCACGAAGCGGGTGGCCTCGATCGCTTGCAACGCCTTCGCGCGGAGGCCCGTCCTCTCCATCGAGATGAACCACTGCGGCGTGTTGCGGAAGATGAGCGGCGCTTTCGAGCGCCAGGAATGCGGATAGCTGTGGGTCAAGCGCGCCTCGGCGAGGAGCGCGCCCGCCTCGCGCAGGACCGCGACGACCGCCTTGTCGGCATCGCCCGTCTTGCCGAAAGGGGTGAGCACGGTGCGGCCCGCGAAGAGCCCCACATGGGAGAGGAACACGCCGTTCTCATCGAGCGTGTCCGGCACCTCGAGGCCGTGCGCCAGGCCGACTTCGAAGTCCTCGGCGCCGTGGCCAGGGGCCGTGTGGACGAGGCCCGTGCCGGCCTCGAGCGTGACATGGCCCGCCGGCAGAAGCGGCACCTCGAAACGCCGGTAGTACGGGTCGCGCTCGCTCAATGGATGGCGGCAGACCGTGCCGGCGAGCGCCGCGCCCTTGCCCGTCCACAACACGCGCGCACTCTCGATGCCGACGGCCCCTTCGAAGGCCTCGCGCAAGCCGGCCGCGACGAGGAGATGCTCGCCGGGCTTGGCCAGCGAGCCGTCGCGCACGCCGCCGACCTCGAGAAGCACGTAGTCGAAGTCGGCGCCGTAGGCGATCGCCCGATTGCCCGGAATCGTCCAGGGCGTCGTCGTCCAGATGACGGCGCTGGCACCGGCCAAGGCGGGGTCGGCCGCACGCACGATCGGGAAGCGGACATGGATCGTCGTCGAGGTGTGATCGTGATACTCGACCTCGGCATCGGCCAACGCCGTCTTCTCGACGACCGACCACAGGACGGGCCGCGCGCCGCGATAGAGCGCGCCGTTCATCGCGAAACGCGCGATCTCGCGGGCGATCTGCGCCTCCGCGTCATACGACATCGTGGTGTAGGGATGGGCCCAGTCGCCGACGATGCCGAGGCGCTGGAACTCCGCGGACTGGACGCCGATCCAGTGCTGGGCGAACTCGCGGCACTCGCGCCGGAACTCGAGGATGGGAACGGAGTCCTTGTCCTTGCCCGCCGCGCGGTAGGTCTCCTCGACCTTCCATTCGATGGGAAGGCCGTGGCAGTCCCAGCCCGGCACGTAGTTGCTGTCCTTGCCCAGCATCTGCTGCGAGCGACTGACCACGTCCTTCAGGATCTTGTTGAGCGCGTGGCCGATGTGAAGATGGCCGTTGGCATAGGGCGGGCCGTCATGAAGGACGAATTTGGGCCGGCCGGCCGAGGCTTCGCGCTGGATCCCATAGAGATTCATGGCCTCCCAGCGCGCGAGGAGCTGGGGCTCGCGCTTCGGGAGGTCGGCCTTCATCGGGAATTCGGTGCGCGGCAGGAATACCGTCGCCTTGTAGTCGGTCGCCATGCCAGAGCCTATCCCGTTGTGTTCGCTTCGGGCGCCGCCTCGAGGATTCGGCGCGCCGCCCGGCAATCCTCGGCGATTTGTGCCTTCAAGGCCGCAAGACCGTCAAACTTCTTCTCAGGCCTCAGACGCTCGATCAGCGCCACGCGCAGGTGCTTGCCGTAGAGGTCGTCCGAGAAATCGAAGAGATGCGCCTCGAGCCGCTCGGCCGTGCCGTCGACCGTCGGGCGCCGGCCGATATTGGCGGCGCCCGGATGCCAGCTGAGCCCGGCCGGCCCCTCGACGCCGCAGCGCACCGCATAGACGCCGTAGGCGGGACGCACATAGTCATCGAGGAGAAGATTGGCCGTGGGGAAGCCGAGCGTGTTGCCGAGCCGTGCGCCCGTCTGGACAATTCCTTCGATCTCCCACGGCCGGCCGAGAAGCGTGCCCGCGCGCCGCACGTCGCCCTCCTTGAGGAGCGCCCGGATCGCGCTCGAGGAGTAGACCGTGCCGTCGGCGCTGTCGACCGGGCTCACGCTCGTCATGCCGATTCCGGCTTCGGAGGCGAGCGAGCGGAGCCGTGCGACATCGCCCGTCCGGCCATGCCCGAAGGCGAAGTTGTAGCCGACGACCACATGGCGGAGCCTGAGGCCGTCGACGAGAACGTCTCTTACGAACTGCTCGGCCGACAGGGCGGCGAGCGCCGCATCGAACGGCAGCACGATGAGAACCTCGACGCCGATCGCTTCGAATTGATGGGCCTTGCTGCGGAAGGGCGTCAGGCGGAAGGACGGTGCCGTCGGCTGGAAGTAGCTCCGCGGGTGCGGCTCGAAGGTCAGCACCGCCAAAGGCGCATCGAGCGCCCGTGCCCGCTCGCGCGCCACTTCGATGACCTGCCGGTGGCCGAGATGGACGCCGTCGAAATTGCCGATCGCGGCTACGGCGCGGGAGAGCTCGCTCGGCAGATCGCTATGGTGTCGGACGATGCGCATGCCGGCGCCAAGGGTAGCGGGCGTCGTCCCGCATGCAAGCCGATGTGTGGGAGGGGGCTAGTTGATGGCGTCGCTATGCTGGCGAGAGGGCACAAGGATATGGGCCTCGCCGTCGAGGACCACCGTGTCGCCGACCGAACAGACCGTCTCGATCGTCACGCGACGCTTCTCGACATTGATCTCCTTGACGGTCGCGCGCACCTCGACCGTGTCGCCGACGCGCACCGGGGCGCGGAAGCGCAGGCTCTGGGTGAGATAGACGCAGCCCGGCCCCGGCAGCCGCGTGCCGATGACGGTCGAAATGAAGCTCGCCGTGAGCATGCCATGGACGATTGGTCCGCCGAACCGCGTGCCGGTCGCGAAATCACGGTTCAAATGCAGCGGATTCGTGTCACCCGAGACACCGGAGAACAAAACGAGATCCGCGTCGGTCACCGTCTTGCCGAAGAAGGCGCTCATGCCGATCGCCAGATCCTCGACGTAGTAGCCGTGGAACCGGTCGGTCGGATGGCGCACCGTGCTACCTGATGCGTCAGGCGACATGGAGCTTCACCCGCAGTTGTTGCAATGCAATACTCTTTTTCGCGCCGCAATATAACCGATGGGAACCTACGCATCAAGGTACCGCCGCTCTACGACCGACGACATATGGTCAGGGCGGCGAGCAACCCGATGTCCTAACGGCGACACGTGTCCCGGAACGCGAAGGGGGAGGCATGAGAATCGGAGCGCCGCGGCATCGCGGACGAGGCCGCGTACCGTCGCAAATTGCACTCGCGACCGCGCATCGGCATCACTAACATGCGCACAGTCCGGTTAGACTCGGCCTACGGTGGGGACCGAACGATGCGCGAGCCGGAAAGGCGCAAGACACTCGACGGCATCGCGCTCTTGAAGGGCCTGCCGCCGCAGGAAATCCGCGAGCTCGCCAAGATCTGTGTCTGGCGCGAGTGCAAGGCGCACGAGCAGATTTTCGACCGCCACCACGAATCGCACGACATCTACTTTGTCGTCGCGGGCAAGGTCCGCATCGTTAACTATTCGATGTCGGGCCGCGAGGTGAGCTTCGACGATATCCCGGCAGGCGGATCCTTCGGCGAGCTTGCGGCCATCGATGGCGGCCCGCGATCGGCGAGCGTCGTCGCGATCGAGGATACGACCGTCGCGACGCTCTCCCCCCGCCACGTCATGGAGCTTGTCGACAAGCATCCAACGGTCGCGGTCGCGATGCTGCGGCGTCTCGCCCACATGGTCCGCACTGCGACCGATCGGATCATGGATTTGAGCACGCTCGGCGCGCACAACCGGGTCTATGCCGAGCTGTTGCGCCTGGCGCGCGAGGCCGGCGGGAGCGAGGAGGGCGAGGCCACGATCCGCCCCATTCCCACCCACTCGGAGATCGCCAGCCGGGTCAGCACGACCCGCGAGACCGTCGCGCGTGTTCTGAGCGAACTCCAGCACAACGATCTCGTGCGGCGCGACCACAACGCCTTGTTCGTCGCCGACATCGGCCGCCTGCGCGACATGGTCGAAGAGTTCCGCGGCGAATAGCCCACTCTTTCGACATACGGCGTCGGGGCAAGACCTCTGTGATGCCAGTCACTGTGCGCACGAGGGACCCGGCTTAGGCTGAGATCGTCGATGGGATGCGCTGGATCCGCGTCCCGACGAACGGTCCAGGCAGGACCTCCTCTCCAAAACGCATCGCCAAGGGGTCGGAGTGGCTCGCTCCGGCCCCTTGGTCGTCGCGCCTCCGCCTCGACCATCCGAACCGAGACGCGGTTACTTGTGCCGCGCCTCGTAGACGCCGTCCCAATCGGGCGGCGGCGGGCTGTCCGCGAATTCCCGGAGGCGCGCGGCGTAGAGATCGTAGACAGAGCGAAGCGCCCCGTTGCCGATGCGTCGGCACTCTTCGAGTCGTGCCGCCGCCCCCGCCCAGTCGCGCGCCCGGTAGGCCGCGAGCATCGTGTCATGCCGGGCCCTCTGAGCCTGGAACTCCGTGCTGGCCGCGACGGACTCGTCGCCGAGCAGCGTGAAGATTCGCACGGGCTTCGTCCGCCCTTTGACGCGCAGGAGATCGAGCTCCATCGTCGCGAGGGACGCCGCCTCCTTCTCCGTCGTCTCGCTGATGACGATGTCGACCCCGTAGGTCTTGCTCTGCCCTTCGAGACGCGAGGCCAGGTTCACATCATCACCGAGAACGGAATAGTCGAAGCGCTGGTCGGAGCCCATGTTACCGACGCAACAAACCCCCGTGTTGACGCCGATGCCGATGCGCACGGGTTCGAAGGCGCGGCCGCTCTCCTCCGCCGCCCAAGCCGCGTTGAGCCGCGCGAGCTCGCGGCGCATGCCGAGCGCCGCCCGGCAGGCATTGAGCGCATGCTCCGAATCGTCGAGCGGCGCATTCCAGAACGCCATGATGCAGTCGCCGATGTACTTGTCGATCGTGCCGCGCGCCGAGAGCACCACGTCCGTCATGGGCGTGAGGTAGCGGTTGACGAAGCGCGTCAGGCCGTGCGCGTCGAGATGCTCCGAGCGCGCCGTGAAGTCGCGGATGTCGTTGAAGAGAATCGTCATCTCGCGCATCTCGCCGCCAAGCGTCAGGCGCTCGGGATGTTCGGCCAGCCGGTCGACGACGGCCGGCGAGATGTAGCGCCCGAAGGCGCTTCGCACCCAGCGCCGCTCGCTTTCGGTCCTGAGGAAGATGAGCCCCGTCTCGACGACGTAGACGGCCAGGATCGTGAGCGAGGGGAAGACCGGATCGAGCAGCCATTGGAGAGAAGCGAACGCATACCAGGACCCGCCGATGGCGACGGCGATGGCACCCATGCCGAGGAGGCCGCACCACCGAGCACCCACATTGGGCAGCAGGACGATGAGCACGAGCCCGATGATGACGACGTAGACGATCTCGAGGCCTGGCGCGAAATCGGGCCGCAAGAGATAGGAGCCCGTGAGGATCTGCTCGATGACCTCGGCATAGACTTCGACACCGGCCGCCGCGGGATTGAGCGGGGTCGTCCGCAGATCCTTGAGCCCCGCCGCCGTCGTGCCGATGAAGAGGATGCGGCCCGCCACGTCCTCCGGATTGAAATCGGGCTCGAAGACTCTCCAGGCCGGGATGAAGCGGTCGGGCTCGGTGCCGCTGTAGTGAATCCACACGCGTGCCTGCGCGTCCGTCGGCACGACGAACTGGCCGATCTTGACCTGGCTCACGCCCGTGTGCTGGCCGAAGCTTTCGACACCGCTCGCGCCCGAGGACTTGACGACGTAGGTCGAAGCGCCCTGCGCGATGCGCAGCCCCTCGGCGCCGAGCGAGGGATAGATCTCCTCGCCCATGCGGAGGATGAGCGGGGTCCGCCGGATGACGCCGTCGCGGTCCGGCAGGCCGGTGACGCTGCCATTGCCGGATGCCGCCGCCTCGAGCACCGGAAGGCTCGGCACGGCCCCCGCGTAGTCGAGAAGAAACGGCTTCGGATCGTCGCCCGCGAGCGCGAAGCCCGCCTTGAGCGCGGGCGGACGGTTGCCGCCGCTGTTGGTGAGGACGAATCCGGTGATGGTGGGCGTGCTCCCGATCGCCGCCGCCAGCACGTCGTCGCTGTCCGGCAGATCGCGCAGCTGGGCGCGGAGCGGCTCGAAGTCCGGCGTGCTCGGCAGGTAGCGCGCGATGCGGGAGGGCGAGGTCCGGTCGGGCTCGGCGAAGACGACGTCGAAGCCGATCGCAACGGCCCCCATGGCGCCGAGACGCTCGATGAGTTGCGCGACGATGGTTCGCGGCCAAGGCCATTGCCCCACGCGTTCGAGCGAGCCCTCGTCGATGTCGATGATGCGGACCGGCGCGTTGGGGTCGTAAGCGCGCGGCTTCAGCCGCAGATAGGTGTCGAAGACGATCAGGCGCGCCTGCTCGACGAGCCAGGGCTCGCTGGCCCGAATCATCACGGCCGCGAACAGGATGCACAGCGGCACGAGGATATGGAGCCGACGTCCGAACCAGCGCATGGGAACCGTCGGCCCTCTATGCGGTCAACGCCATCGCTCAGCCACGGCCTTTCAGCTCGACCTCGACAAAGGCAAAGGGAAAGTCGTTGAGGTTCTTCACGTCGTGCTCGACGCCTGCCTGGCGGAAATAGCATTGACCGGTCGCCAGGTCGGCGCGCGAAGCCCCGGCGGGACCCGTGAGGCCGAGCTGCCCCGTGACGAGCGGGATGATCACGTAATCGAATTCGTGGCGGTGGTAGCCCGTCGCCGCCCCGGGCGCGAAGTCCCACCGCGTCACGCGCACGCGCTCGTTGTCGATCTGCATGCTCGGCACCGCGCGGTCTTCGTCCGATGCGGCCATCGCCTATCCTCCCTCTCTCGTCGCGCGACCGTACTCATTCGCGCACGCGCCTTCAACACGCGTGCCTCGACCGCGCGCCGGTGCTACCCTTCCGCCATGTCCGGCCTCGCCCGTACCGCACTTGGTGCTATCGCGATCGCCCTCGTGCTCACGGCCGCGTTCTCCTTCGCCTATCCCCATGTCGCAATCACGACGGAACTCATCGCGCTCTTCGCGCTCGTGGGCCTCCTCGTGGCGGCCGGTTTCGCCGCCGTCGTCCGCCGCAAGGGAACGAAGCCGTGAGGGGCCGGCGCCCGGGCCTTTGGGCGGGCCTCGCCGCTCTCGTCGCACTCGGTCTCGGCGCGCTCTGGGTCCTCAACCACCTGTCGCTCCCGACAGGCCTGCCGCCCTCGCCCGGCCCTCCGCCGGTCACCCCGGCGAAGCCGCCGCCCGTATCGGGCGAAGGGGACGGCCATCCGGCGATCTTCGACACGGTCTATGCATTCCTCAAGGACGGCGGGACGGAAGCTCAAGGCTACGGTCTCTACTCCTACGCGCTTCTCAGCGGCGATTCGCCTCGGGCCAAGCGCTTCCTCGTCGAATTGTTTCGCACGACGATCGCGGCCGAGGACAGCGCGGTCGAGCGGAAGCGTCTTAACATCCTCTACCTTCCCGTCACGGGCGGCTGGGATTCCTCCTGGCGGCCAAAGCCCGATTCGCCCGAGAGCGCGGCCGAGCAATTCGCGCGCGAGGGCTACAGCTTCGCCTTCGCACAGAAGATCTTGTCTCAGCTCTGCGCGGCACCGGCCGAGAGCGTCCGCGCGCTGTGCGCGGGCGACCTCACGCGCGGGCCCTATCTACTTACCTATGCGAGCCCCATCAGCGCGCTCGCCCAGTTCCCTCCGCCCTATCTCGTGCTCGATCTCAGCGACGTGCACGAGAACGCCTTCGCCGAGTTCATCGCTGCCTACAAGACGCAGGTGAAGCGCGCCGACTACACGGACCGCGAACGGATCGACACCTTCCGTCTCGAGCTTCTCAAGATCGTCATACCGGCCGCCGATTGGGTGGGACCGGCGGCGAAAGCGGTCTCGGAGATTCTTCACATGGTCGACAAGTAGCGGCGAGGCAACCGGGCACGCGGCGCAGAATGCCGGTGATCGCCACGCTGTTCTGCTAACCTTCCGGAGAGAAGGCCGACTTCCGGCAGCAAAGGACGTGCGACATGGCGAACGGTGCTTCCCTCCCCTCTTCGAGCCTTGAAAGCGTCGTCGTCACGGGCGCGGCCGGCGACATGGGCCTCGCCATCGCCGAGAGCTTCTTGGCCGACGGCTTCCGGGTTTATGGCGCCGATCTCGCGCCGGTACCCGAGCGCGCGGGGTTCGTTGGGATCACGCTCGACGTGACCGATCGTGCCGCCGTCTTCGCGCTCGCCGAGCGCGCCGCGGCAGAGACCCGGCTCGCGGTCTGGGTCAATGCCGCCGGCATCTTCGTGAAGGCCCGCGTCATCGACGCCGATCCGAAGGACTGGGACCGCGTCATCGCAGTCAACCTGACCGGAACGTTCCACGGTTGCGCCGCCGCCTTGCAGGCGATGACGGGCAAGGGCGGGCGCATCGTCAACATCGGGTCGCTGTCGGGGCAGCTCGGCGGGCTCGGGGTCCATCCGGCCTACAGCGCCTCCAAGGCCGGTGTGCATGCCCTCACCAAGAACTACGCGCTCGAAGGCGCGAAGCACGGAGTCACTTGCAATGCCGTCGCCCCCGGCCCGATCGAGGGGCGCATGGCTTCGCAGTTCGGTGCGCCCACCATCGAGAAGATCCGCGCCGTCAACCCACAGCGCCGGCTCGGCACCATGGACGAGATCGTCCACGCGGTGCGCTACCTCGCCGATCCCCGCGCCGGCCACACCAACGGCGCGATCCTCCAAATCAACGGCGGCGTGCTGATGACGGGCTAGCCCTCGCTAGGCGTGGATCTTGTCGGCGTCGACATAGGCCTGCTTCAACTCGGCGACGGTGATCCCGGGCCGCTTCGCCGCCTTGATGATGACCTCCTCGCGCCGGATGAGCTTGTCGGCGGCCTTGGGGATGTCACGGGCGACCGCATGGGGAATGACGACCGCGCCGTGCCGGTCGGCATGAATGAGATCACCCGACTGCACGACCATGCCGGAGACATTGACCTCGCTCCCGAAGTCGACGAGATGCACATGGGCGTGCGAGGGACCGACGACGCCGGCGATCAGCTGGAATCCCTCGGCGATCATGTCGAGGTCGCGCACACTGCCGTTGGTCACGACCCCGAGGCAACCGAGCGCCTTGTGCACGTTCGAATTGACCTCGCCCCAGAACGAGCCGAAGCCCGGGCTGTCGTCCAAATCCTGGATGATCGAGATGCGCGGCGCAGGACCGTTGCCGACATAGTCGAAATAGCGGAAGCGCAGCTCGCGATAAGCCTCGCCCTTCAAAGGACCTGGCTCCTTCGCGCGCACGGTCGCCGTCCGCGCATAGCCAACGATGGGAGGGAGCGCCGGGAAGATGCAGTGAAGGTGGTGGATCGTGAAACCGCGCGCCCGGCGGTCCGGGGCCACGATCTCGAGGATGTTGCAGATCGTGGGCGTGTCGAACTTGCGGAGTGCTGCAAGTTCATCGGCATTGAGCGGCTCGGTCATCGTCTCTTCCTCTCGTTCAGTACGCGGTCTTGGGCCGAGACTAGACGCTTGCCCGTTCCCTGTCACCGGTTCCACGGCTCTCTCGGTAGGCCAGCGCAAGACCGCATGCCACGATGATCGCGGCACCCACGATCGTCCAGCGATCGGGACTGTCGCCGAACCACAGGTAGCTGATCGCCGTCCCGACGACGATTTGCACGTAGCTGAAGGGCGCCAGGAGCGAGGCCGGCGCATGGTGGAAGGCGCGGATGAGGAAGAATTGCGAGAGGCCTCCGACGGCCCCGATCGCGATCATGAAGGCCCAACCGCGCGCCGACGGCGCGATCCACACGAAGGGCGCCGCCACGCTGGAACAAAGAGCGCCGAGGACGCCGGTGTAGAGCAACGTCGTGTAGGGGTGATCGAAGGCCGCGATCCGGCGCGTCACGATCTGGTAGAGCGCATAGCACGCGGCAGAACAGACGACGAGGAGAGAGGCCCATCGGAAATCGTCGAAGCCCGGCCGGATGACGACGAGCACTGCGAGAAGGCCCACGACCGCGACCGCCCAGCGCACCCGCCCGACCCGCTCGCCCAGCATCGGAATCGAGAGCCCGACGACGAGGAACGGCGCCGTGAAATTGATGGCGATGGCGTTGGCGAGCGGGATGAATTTGAGCGCCGTGAAGAACAGCACGGTCGCCGCCATGAGCAACGCCGCCCGCGACACCTGGAGACCGAGCCGCGCCGTCTTCAGATAATGGAAGACGCGCGTGCGGAGCAGAAGAGCCGAGACGATGAGAACATGGAAGACGTAACGCGCCCAGACGATCTCGGCAATCGGGTAACTATCGCCCAGATACTTCGCGATCGCATCCATGACGGGAAAGAGGCACGCGCTCAGCAGCACGAACATGATGCCGCGGGCAGCCGATTCCATCGAAGGCACGACGTTCATCCGAAGTGGCGCCCTCGTTCCTCGCCGCGAAGTCCCGCGCCCGGCGCGCTGGCGGAACCATAGGCGGTTCATTCGCCCCGGTCACCGTGCATCGGCCGCTGAAGCGCCTTCGGCACCGACGATCGGCGCCCACCACCTCCCTTGCGGCAGGCATCGCTTTGGCGGCAGAATGACTGCAAGTGAGCTGCCGGCGCAGGTGGGGTATTCACGTCGGCTGCTGCTTTCTGTTGTGACGTGATGACGAGAAGACGCCCGGCCGCACGGAAATGCGGGACAGGGCGCGGCACGTGATCGTGGAAAGCCGACTTGAAGGCTCCCGCTGCGCTGGCGCGCAGATAACCAGAGGGGCCAGGCATGAGCGCTCACTTTGGACTGGGGTGGGGAGCAGGCGTCGCGTTCTTATCACTGGCCACGTTCGGCATCGCCGGCGCGGCTGAGACGCAGGGTCCCGTCACGGATGAGATCGGTGTCATCCGGATCGCCAAGGGCGATCCGATCGCGATCGGATTCATGGCAGTCCTGTCCGGACCGGATGCGCCACTCGGCATCGACGAGCAGCGCGGCGTGGAGATCCTCGTTCAGGACCTCGGCGGCAAGCTGCTCGATCACCCGATCCGACTCGTGGTCGAGGACGGCCAGTGCACGGCGGAGGGCGGACAGGCCGCGGCCACGCGGCTCGTCGACGCGAAAGTCGCGACCGTCATCGGCCCGACCTGCTCGAGCGAGGCCAAGGCGGCGGCCCCGGTCCTGTGGCGCGCCGGCATCACGAGCATCGGCGTCTCGCCGACCGCACCGTCGCTCACCGATGCGAAGCGCGAGGCGAGCTTCGGCGGATTCGCGCGCGTATGCTGGAACGACGGCTGGGCCGGCAACACTGTCGCCGAATGGGCGCGCAAGGTACTGGGCGCGAAGAAAGCCGTGGCGATCCACGACGGCAGCCCCTATGCGCAGAGCTACGCCCAAACCTTCCTCGAACGGTTCAAGGCGCTCGGCGGCACGAGCTCGGCTGTCGAAGCCAGCGCCTCGCCCGATGTTGACCTGAAACCGCTTCTCTCCAAGATCGCGGGCGAACGGCCGGACTTGATTTTCTATCCCGTGTTCACCGGTGCGGCGGCCACAATCACGAAACAGGCAGCATCCGTTCCCGGACTCGAGAAGACGGCGCTTGTCGCCTCCGAAGGTGCCCTTGCGCCCGACTTCCTTAAACTGGCCGGCGACGCGGCGACGAAGGTGAATCTCGCCATTGGCGACACATCGCCCGCCGTTCTCGGCAAGGGCTATCCGGAGTTCGTCAAGAAGTACAAAGCCAAGTACGGCAGCGCGCCGGTCGCCGGATTCCATCACTTCGCCTATGACGCGGGCCTGCTCGCGAGCGAGGCCATCCGGAAAGTCGCTGTCACCGACAAGGACGGAAATCTCTATATCGGGCGGAAGGCGCTCCGCGATGCCATCTTCGCAACGAAGGGGCTCCAGGGCCTCTCCGGCATCAAGAATTGCGACAAGAACGGGGATTGCGGGATCTATCATTTCGCCGTCGTCCGCTACACGAATGCGGGGGAGCCTTTCCAACTCGGGAAAAACCCAGCGAAAATCTACCCCTAGCGGAGAGTTCCGAGTGTTCGTCCATATCTGGTGATGGCGCGACGAGAGTTATTGCGCCAGCAGATGGACGCGGGCCGGTCATTCAGGCCCTGGCGGAGAAGGCGCTTGCACGGACTCAACACCCCGACAGAATATTCCCATGGTACAGGCGGTCTGCCGTTCTCAGCGTCACGGTCGGCCGGCTGAAGGAAGAGGGAGCGACGCGACGTGACCGCGCGACACGCATTCGGCGGACGGATGCGAAGGGAAGGCAACTTCCGCTGCATCCAAACAACAGCGAGGAAACAACGGGGGATTTCATGACTCTACGAAGGATGCGTCATTCGACGGCGGCGTGGGCCCTTCTGGGTGCGGCGGCGTTCGGAGTCGCGGCGATGGCCGCCGAGACGAAAGGCCCGGTGACCGACGACATCGGCGTGATCAAACTATCCAAGGGCGAGCCGATCCAGATCGGCGTCTACACCGTCCTGTCGGGTCCGGATACGGCGCTCGGCCTCGACGAGCTGCGTGCCATTCAAATCCTCGTCGACGATGTCGGCGGCAACGTGGCGGGACACCCCATCAAGCTCGTGACCGAAGACGGGCAATGCAGCGCGGAAGGCGGCCAAATCGCCGCAACGAAGCTCGCGGCCAATCAGAAGATACCCGTGGCGCTCGGCGAGGCGTGCTCGAGCGCGACAGTGCCGGGCGCGCCTATCCTCTGGAAGGCGGGCATTCCCTCGATCGGAATCTCTCCCTCGGCGCCGAAGCTCACCGATCCCGCGCGATCGAAGGATTTCGACGGCTTCGTGCGCGTCGTCGCCAACGATCTCGAGGCTGGTCAGAAGGGGGCCGAGTGGGCCTACAACGTCGAGAAGGCCAAGAAGATGGCGGCCATTCATGACGGCAGCCCCTATGCGCAAGGATTGGCCCAGGCCTTTGCCGACAACTTCAAGAAGCTCGGCGGCACGGTGACGTCGATCGAAGCCATCTCGCCGACCGACACCGACATGAAGCCGATGTTGACCAAGATCGCGACGGACAAGCCGGACATCGTCTTCATGCCGATCTTCGTCGCGGCCATGGCGCACATCACGCGCCAGGCACCGGGCATCCCGGGCCTCGAGAAAACAACGCTCGTGGGCGCCGATGGCGGCATCGTTCCCGACTTCAAGCAGCTCGCGGGCGATGCAGTGCTGAAGGTGAAGCTGGCCGTGACGGATACGGACCCCGCGCGCCTCGGGCCGAAATACCCCGAGCTCGTCAAGAGGTACAAGGCCAAGTTCGGCGAGCCGCCGATCGGCAACTTCCACATGAATGCCTATGATTCCGCCTTGCTCGCGGTCGACGCCATCAAACGGGTCGCCAAGCAAGACAAGGACGGCAATACCTATATCGGTCGCAAGGCGCTTCGTGATGCCATCTTCGCGACGAAGAACCTTCCGGGCATGTACGGAACGATCACCTGCACCCCGAACGGCGATTGCGCGAAGTACAAGTTCGGCGTCTACCAGTATGTGAGCGTTGCCGACCAGTTCGACATGGGCAAGAACCCGAAGAAGATTTACGCCGGCAATTGACCATCCATCGCGCCTGAAGCGCGAACGATCGAGGGCCCGCTCCGTCGAGGAGCGGGCCCTCTTTCATTCTGAGGGCTGCACGGCGCGCGGGGGACGAGCATGGGCCCATGCACCGGGCGACCTTGTGGTCCTCAGGTTTCACGCGGCACAATGCGCCACCAAGGCTGGCGGGAAGTGCTTGGACGCGAGCGGCATGGTCGTGGCCGTGAGATCGCCAGCCAAACGCAAGGAAGGGGATCGTCTATGACAATGCGTAGCGTTTTCACATCGGCGGCCGCCCTATGGATGGCTGGCGCCGCAGCCCTTGGAACGGCAGCGATTGCGGCCGAAACCAAGGGGCCAGTGACCGATGAAATCGGCGTGATCAAGCTTTCCAAGGGCGAGCCGATTCAGATCGGGATCTACACCGTCCTATCGGGTCCCGACACGGCTCTGGGCCTCGACGAACTTCGAGCGGTTCAGATCCTGGTCGATGACCTCGGCGGCAAGCTCCTGGGGCATCCCTTGAAGGTTGTCGCCGAAGACGGCCTCTGCAGCGCCGAAGGCGGGCAGGTCGCAGCGACGAAGCTTGCGGCCAACCAGAAGATTCCCGTCGTTCTCGGAGAGGCATGCTCGAGCGCCACCGTGCCCGGTGCGCCCATCCTGTGGAAGGCCGGCATTCCGTCGATCGGCATCTCGCCGACGGCGCCCAAGCTCTCGGCTCCCGATCGGTCCAAGGACTATGACGGTTTCGTCCGCGCCATCTACAGCGACCTCGAGGCTGGCCGCCTGACGGCGGAATGGGCCTACAACATCGAGAAGGCGAAGCGGGCGGCGGCGATTCACGACGGCAGCCCCTATGCACAAGGCCTGGCGCAAGCCTTCGCCGACAACTTCAAGAAGCTCGGCGGCACCGTCACCTCCATCGAGGCCGTGGCGCCGACCGACACCGACATGAAGCCCATGTTGACGAAGCTTGCGACCGACAAGCCGGACATCGTTTTCATGCCCATCTTCGCGGCCGCCATGGCGCACATCACGCGTCAGGCGCCGGGCATCTCGGGCCTCGAGAAAACGACTCTTGTCGGCGCCGATGGCGGCATCCAGGCGGATTTCAAGAATCTGGCCGGCGATGCGGTGCTGAAACTCAAGCTCGCGATCCAAGACTCGGATCCCGCGCTGCTCGGCCCGGGCTATCCCAACTTCGTGAAACGGTACAAGGCGAAGTTCGGCGAGAATCCGATCGGCAACTTCCATCAGAACGGCTACGACGCCGGCCTGATCGCGGTCGAAGCCCTCAAGAAGGTCGCGAAGTCCGACAAGGACGGGAGTCTCTACATCGGTCGCAAGGCGCTGCGCGATGCGATCTTCGCGACCAAGGGCCTGCAAGGACTCCAAGGTCCGCTCACCTGCAGCCAACACGGGGACTGTGGTGAGTACAAGTTCGGCGTCTATCAATATGCGAGCGTGAGCGACGGCTTCGAGCTCGGCAAGAACCCGAAGAAGATTTACTCGCCTTACAAGAAATAGGCGGACCCGCCGCTGTGCAATTGCGAGACAGCGGCAACCGACAGGGGCCCGCACCCAAACGGTGCGGGCCCTTTTCTTTTCAAGCGCGCTCGGGAATCATTCGACGAACCGCCCGCGTGTGAGGCACAGATGACGCTTCCAAACGACGACTTGCTAGAAATGTACCGCCGGATGGCGCGCATCCGCCATTTCGAGAACACCTGCCACGAGCTTTACCAGCGCGGCCAGATCGCCGGCGTGTTGCATCTTTCGACCGGCCAGGAGGCGGTCAGCGTCGGCGCCTGTTTCGATCTTTCGCCCGACGACTACATCACGAGCACGCACCGCGGCCACAATGACATCATCGCCAAGGGCGCCGATCTCACGCGCATGATGGACGAGCTATTCATGAAGGAGACCGGGTACTGCAGGGCCAAGGGCGGCTCCATGCACATCGCGGACTTCAAGCTCGGCATTCTCGGGGCGAATGGAATCGTCGGCGCCGGCATCCCGATCGCGACGGGGGCGGCTTTGGCCATCAAGATGCGCGACGAGAAGCGCGTCGTGGTCTGCTTTTTCGGTGACGGTGCCGTCAACCAGGGCTTCTTCCACGAGGGCATCAATCTCGCCTCGATCTGGCGCCTGCCGGTGGTCTTCGTCTGCCACAACAATGCCTGGGCCGACTCGACGCCGCAGGCCCCGACCCATGCCGTCGCCGACATCGCGGAGCGCGCGAAGGCCTATGGCATTCCGGGCGTGACGGTCGATGCGATCGACGTCACCGCTGTCCGCGAGGTGTGCGCCACGGCGATCGCGCGGGCGCGGGCGGGCGAAGGTCCAAGCCTCATCAATTGCAAGACCTACCGTTGGTATGGGCACCATATGGGCGATGTCGACCAGTCCTACCGCCCCAAGCAGGATCTGGCCGTCGCGCGCGGCCGCGACTGCCTCGCCTTTCACCGGGAGCGGCTGCTTCGCGCGGCCGTCGCGGACGTGCGGTTCATCGAATCGATCGACCGGGAAGTCGCGGCCGAAATCGCCGCCGCGGTCGAGCATGCCAAGGCTGCGCCCCGACCCGGCGCCGACACGCTCTACGAGGACATTTTCGCCGGCATCGATGCGCGCGAGGAGATGGCGCCATGACGGTGGAGATGACAGTGCGCGAAGCCATCAATCGCGCGCTCGATGAGGAGCTCAAGCGCGACCCGCGCGTGTTTCTGATCGGCGAGGACATCGCCGATCCCTTCGGCGGCAGCTGGAAGGTGACGAAGGGACTTTCGGACAAGTATGGCGTCGACCGCGTCCGCAACACGCCGATCTCCGAATCGGCGATCATCGGCGCGGCCGTGGGGGCGGCGCTCGTCGGCATGCGGCCGGTCGCGGAGATCATGTACATCGACTTCCTGGCCCTCTGCGCGGACGGGATCGTCAACCAGGCCGCCAAGTTCCGCTACATGTCGGGCGGGCAGGTCTCGGTCCCGGTCGTCTTCCGCACCCAGGCCGGCAGCGGCCGGTCGACGGCGGCGCAGCACGGGCAGAGCTTCGAGTCCTGGTTCACCCATGTGCCGGGCGTCATCGTGGTCATGCCGTCGACGCCAGCGGACGCCTATGGTCTCTTGAAGAGCGCCATCCGCGACGACAATCCGGTCCTCTTCATCGAATCGAAGATGTGCTACGCGCTGAAAGGCCCCGTGCCGCGGGCCGAGGCGGCCGTGCCGCTGGGACAAGCAGACATCAAGCGCCCGGGGCGCGACGTGACCATCGTGGCCGTCGGCGCCATGGTGACCGAAGCGCTCGGCGCCGCGGACGAGCTCGCCCGCGACGGCATCGAGGCCGAGGTGATCGATCCGCGCACGCTCGTCCCCCTCGACAAGAAGCGGATTCTCGATTCCGTCTCGCGGACGAGCCGCGCGGTCATCGTGCACGAGGCGACGAAGCGCTCCGGTTGGGGTGCCGAGATGGCAGCGATCATCGCCGAGGAAGCGTTCCACGATCTCGACGGCCCGGTCTTGCGCGTGGCGGGGGCGAACGCGCCCATCCCGGCCGATCCCATCCTCGAGGCGCTCCACCGCCCGAACGCCGCGCGCATCGCCGCCGCGGTCCGGCGTCTGTTCAAGTAGGTGCTGTCGATGCCAACGGAAATCTTCCTGCCGCGGCTCACCCAAACCATGGACGAGGGCCGTGTCGCCGATTGGATGAAGCGCGAGGGCGAGGCCGTCCGGCAGGGCGAACCGCTTCTGGCCGTCGAATCGGACAAGTCGACCGTCGAGCTCGAGGCCCCGGCCTCGGGCGTGCTCGCGCGAATTGATCGCGGGGCGGGTGAGATGGTCGCAATCGGCGCGACGCTCGGCTGGATTCTCGCGGCGGGGGAGACGACCGATAGCCTGCCGGCGCGCGGCGACGGGCCGGTCCAGGCCGCGGATCAGATCCCCTCGCCGGCGGCGTCGCCTCGGCCTCCGGCATCGGCGGGCGCCGCACCGTCGACCGGCGGGCTTCAGGCGACACCCGTCGCGCGCCGGCTCGCGGCCGAGCACGGAATCGACCTCGCCTCGATCAAAGCGAGCGGCCCCGACGGACGCGTCAGCAAGGAGGACGTGTTGGCCGTCCTCGCCCAGCGCGGAGTCAAGCCATGACCGAAGCGAGCGCGCGCGCCGGACAGCTCGATGGAGCCGTCGCTCTCGTCACGGGATCGGGGGCCGGTCTCGGCCGGTCCTATGCAATCATGCTGGCGGCACGAGGGGCGGCCGTCATCGTCCACGACATCAATGCCGAGACGGCCGAGGATACGGCGTCGGCCATCCGCAAGGCCGGACAGCGAGCCTGGGCCATCGTGAACGACATCACGAACGTAACCCAGTTCAAGGAGATGGCCGGTTCAATCGAGCGCGAGGCGGGCTCGATCGACGTCCTCGTTAACAACGCCGGGATCGACGAGGGCAAGCTGCTCGAGGAGATCAGCGAGGCGTCCTTCGACCGCATGTTCGCTGTCCACGTCAAGGGCACGTTCTTCGCGACCCAGGCGATCGTGCCCGGCATGAAACGCCGCAAGCGCGGCTCGATCATCAACATCTCCTCGATCAACGGCATGATCGCCGATTCGACCGATTCCCATTACAACGGCGCCAAGGCCGCAATCCTGGGCTTGACCAAGGCCTGGGCGCGGGAGCTGGCGCCCTGGGGGATTCGCGTCAATGCGGTGGCACCCGGCCACATCGTCACGGCCCAGACCATCGCCCGCGGACAGGAACGCATGAAGCGCATCATCGCCGAGCGGATTCCGCTGAAGCGATACGGCGAGCCGGACGAGGTCGCCCACACGGTCGCCTTCCTGGCGTCCGAGGAATCGGCGTTCATCACGGGCCAGGTCCTCTCACCCAATGGCGGCGAGGCCATCGTCGGAATTTGAGCTCGGCTTCAGGCCGACTGCCCGGCCCTGGTTAACCCACGACCCTGAGCGCGAGCGGGGTGCGCGACAGCACCTCGCAGCCCTTCTCCTTCACCACGATCGATTGGGAGAGCCCGACGCCCCATTCGCCGAACAGGCGGTGGGTCATCGGGATATGAAACACCATGTTGGTCTCGAGCGGGCGATGGTTGTTGACCATGAGGCCGAAGCCCGACTCTTCGGCCCAGGTCGGCGGGAAGCCGATGCCGATGGGATAGCCGTAGACGTCGTGGAAGAGAATCTCCTTGCGGATCTCCGAGACGCGTTTTTTTCCCGCTTCGGCGACGGCGGACGCCAGGACGCCGGCCTTGGCGACCGCCATCATGTCTTCGACCGTGGCCGCGGCACGCTTGGCGAAATCCGCAACCTTGGGTGGGGGCGGCCCCACCACGGCCGTGCGCATGATCGGCGCGTGGTACCAGTGGAGCGATGGCGACCATTCGAGGAACACGGTCTCGCCCTTCTTGATCGTGCGGCCGTTGTTGCCGTTGTGCGGCATGCCGGACTTGTAGCCGCTGCACACCATGGGATGGACCGAGAAGGCCAGGCTGTCGGCCTCGATCAGCGTCTTCGCCGCCACCGCGCAGACATGCGAATCCGTGACGCCGTCCCCGATCGCGCCGAAAGCCGCCTCGATCGCGTCATCCGTGATCGCGGCCGCCCGGCGCATGAGGGCCAATTCGGCCTCGGTTTTCACGACCCGCACGAGCTCGACGAGCGTCGAGCTGCCCACCACCTTGGCAGGCGCGAAGGCCGCCGTGAGCTTCGCGTGCAACTGCGGCGTCAAGTACCGGCTGTTGTCCTCGAGACCGATCGTGCCTTTGAGGAGGCCGCGCCGCTCGAGCGACGCCTTGGTCTCGGCGATGAAATCGGCGCCCGTGTCGAAGTAGTCGACGCCGCAAGGACCGGCCGTCATCTCGAAGCAGCCGCGCTCGAACTGCCAGAGCACCATGAAGGGCTCGCCCGAGGCCGGCAACACCAGGCACTGGTAATCCCACAGGTTCATCGTGTGGTGGCCGGAGAGATAATAAATGTTGGGCGCCGAATGGATGACGAGCGTGTCGATGCCGCGCTTGGCCATGGCATCGCGGACGCGGCGTTGTCGGCCGGCAAACTCCTCCGGGCCGAACACGGTGTCTTTGGGAATGGCCATGGCGACTGCTCCCTCGATTCGCTCTCAACGGTTGTAGACGGAGAATTGCACGTCGCGCTCCAAGGGAAACATCGGACGCGGACGCCGACGGTAATCGAATCGCGCGAGATTGGAGGCTCCCACCCCGGGCGTATCGACGACGATCGCGCGCTTGGCGACGGCGCCATAGGCCGCGCGCCAGGCCAGCGCCGACTTGACCACGATGATGCGCTGCGCTTCGGGCACGATGTCGAGGCAGCGCAGCTGCCCGTCATCGAAGGGCATCGTCCGCCGGGCGGTCAGCACGACCGCGACGCCACCCGCATCGATAACCGCCGTCGGCCCCATTGATGTCTCGTAGCCGCGCATGTAGCTGCCGGTGTGGCGGTAGCGCGCATCCTCGCGGAGGAGACGGACGCGCCCCTTGACCGCGACGGGCGGGCCGTGCTGGTCGTCCTGCCTGCCGCCGACGTGGCCGTCGAAGGTTCCGCCCTCGCCCGCGGCCATCGCCTTGGCGACTGCGGCGGGATCGGCGATGACGACGACCGCGCCCTCGGCGCGCGCCTTGAGGAGCGCCGCAAGGACGACCGTCCCGTCGCCGGCCGCACCGCCGCCGACATTGTCCGCCGCATCGACAAGAATCGTCGGGCCGTCTGTCGCGGCATTGGCCGCGGCCACCGCCTCTTCGACCGGCGCCAGCAGCGGAACAAATTCTTCGCGCGCGGCCCACAGCTCGTTGGCAATGACCCGCGCGGCCGAATCGGCCTGCGCCTGCTCGTCGGCGTAAACCAGCACGCCCGCGCCGAGCTCCGGGCCGTCCGCATAGGGAAAGCCCATCGCGATCGAACCGCACCATCGCCCGGGCGTCGCCTCGACGGCATGAAGCCGCTCGAAGATCCGGTCGAGCGGCGGCAGGCCCGTCGCCTGCATCTGCGGCACGGTGAGGAGCGGCAGTTTGAGCAGCGCCTTGGCCGGACGGCTCGGGTTGCCGAGCATGCGCTCCAGGAGCTCCATGGCCTCGCGCCCGCGCTCGGCCATGTCGACATGGGGGAAGGTGTCGTAGCCCACGAGAACGTCCGCGTGGCCGACCATCGCCGCGCCGAGATTGGCGTGGAAGTCGAAGGTCGCCGCGATCGGGCAGTGGGCGCCGACCGCAGCGCGCACGGCGGCCAGGACATGGGCGTCCGCATCATCGATGCCCTCGGCCGCCGCGGCCCCGTGGAGGACGAGCAGGACGCCGTCGACCGGACCCGCCGCCTTGAGCCGCGCGAGAAGGTCCCCGCACACCGCATCGAGCGCCTCGCGCGCGATCGTCGCGGAGGGGACCGCGCCGGCGAACAGCGTCGGCACAAGCTCGACGCCCGTGGCGCTGGCCCATTCGATCATGCCGCCGAGCTCGGTGCCCGTGCCGCGATAGCGTTCCAGGAGCGCTGCCCCTTCCGCGAATTGATAGGCGCGGAAATCGTCGAGCGTCGTGCGGCCACGCGCGAAGGTATTCGTCTCGTGCCAAATGCCGCCGATGGCGACGCGATGGGCCATGGTGACCGCGCTTGTGAGAAAGTCCCCCTGCTCACCTTATGGTGGCGATATCCGCGGCCCTTGTCACCTCCCGAGCCGAGTGGCCGGCCGAAGGCCGGTGCCTCAAGCCACATGGGCGCCCATGACGATGGCTCGGATGGGCGGCGCATTTACCCGGCCCCGGTGGCCGTACTAAGGTGCGAGCGACCAACTCCACGACAAACGGGAAGCGTGCCATGTCGAAGATGAGAAAGCTCAAAGCCGGCGAGACGGGCTGGGATGCATGGAAAGGCGTGTCCGGCACGCGGATCGCGCGCCTTGTTGGAACCAAGCTCTCGAAGACGCTCGGCGCCGGCATCCTCGAACTCGAGAAAAACGTCATTCCCTCCACCATCGACTACGACGAGATCATCGTCGTGCTCGAGGGACAATTCCGCTCGACTTGCGAGGGCGAGGTGTTCAATTGCCGGCCGGGCGACGTGTTGTGGATTCCGGCGAACACCAGTTTCACGCTCGAGACGGATACCAAGGCGCGCATCTTCTACGTGCGTTACCCCATGGATCCCGCGATTGCGGGTGCGGATTGAGGGTACCGCGGCTGTCCAGGCCCCGCGCCTGTTGGCTCGCACTTGCCGCGCTCTGGCTCGCTGTCACGGCCCATCCCGTCCATGCGGAGGACGGACCATCCCTTGCAGGCCGGCTCTTGGTGGCCGAGCCTGGAATGCCCGATCCGCGCTTTGCCGAGACGGTCATCTTCATGGTCCGCCATGATGCGACCGGTGCCTTCGGCCTTGTCGTCAACCGGCGTCTCGGCACCCAGCCGGTCGCGACGGTCATGAAGTCGCTCGGCCTCGAGGCGGGCGAGGCCAAAGGCGAGATGGCGATCCATTACGGCGGTCCGGTCGAACCGGGCCTTGGCTTCGTCCTCCACTCGACCGACTACGCGCGCGCCGGCACGCTCAAGGTGACCGAGGCGATCGCGCTCAGCGCCGAGCCTGACGTGCTGAAAGACATTGCCGAGGGGCGGGGGCCGCGCCGGAGCCTCTTCGCCCTCGGCTATGCCGGATGGGGACCCGGCCAGCTTGAAGACGAGATGCAGCTTCGCACGTGGTTCACCGTTCCGGCGGACGACGAGCTCGTCTTCGATGACGCGATCGACACGAAGTGGAGCCGTGCCTCATCGCGCCGCGGCATCGACCTCTAGCGCACAGCCCAAAGCCCGCGAGCTTCCGCCCGCGGCCCGGACACCGCGCGAATTTGGACCCCGCGCGCTAGGACTTGATATGCGCGAAGGCGTCGGGCGGGACGATCGCCTCGCTGCCGCCGGGGGGAGTCCAATAGAGCTTGAGCGCCGAGGTTCCCTTGCGCTGGAAGTAGTCGATCGCAAGCGGAAACCAGCCCGGCTCAGTGACGGCGAGTTCGATGGGCGGCGACATGGTATCGGAATGGACGCCCGGATCCTCATGGATGAGGACACCGCCGATCGTCAGCTTCACGCCGTCGTTCGATAGCACCTTGAAGACGTAGGTGCCGGGCTTGTCGAGTTTGATGAAGCCGGTGATGAGGGCGCCGACGCCCATGGAGGCATCGGCCGTCAGCACGTTCCCGTTGTCCGTCTTGTGGTCGAGATTGGCGAGCGGCTTACCCGGCTTGCCCTTCCCGGCCTTCGCCACTTCGTTCACGTAGTGGAACATGGCGTAGTTGTAGTTGACCGCTAGCCCGGGCGTGAGCTTGTCAGCGGCGGGCTGCGGTGAGGCCGGCTTGGCTCCCGTGAGCGGCGCGGCCGCGACAAAGCCGGCGCCGAGCGACACAACGGCCGCAAGGACCGCCACCCGGACCCAAGAACGAAGGTTCATGCTGTCGTCTCCCTCATGCGCATGACGGGCCATTTCTGCCCTTCCTAAAGCCAAATCCACAAGTGAAATTCGTTTAACCCGTCGCGGCCACCCCTAGACCCTGGCGGGCATGGCCGCTTCGAGCGCTCGCGCCAAGGCCTCGAGATCGCCCGAGGCGCGGAGGACGGCCTCGGCGAAGGCGAACTCCCCCGCAAGCGCCAAGACGGCCCGTCCCTCCTGGCCAACGTCCTTCCGGACCTCGTCAACTTCGCCTCCAAGCCGCTGGTACGCCAACCGGAACCGCTCTTGAGTCGGGTCCGTTTGCGATCCGCCCAAGCCGCGCGCCAGGCGGTCGAGACGCTCACGCATGGTACCCAGGACCTCGACCGTCGCGGCACGCATATCGTGGCCCGGCAGCCCTTCTGCAAGGTGGGAGGCGAGCCGCTCGACGACGACGCAGGAATCGGCAAAAGCGCGGCCGGCCGGGAGAACGGCCGTCGTCTGGCCGGCCGCATGCCCGGACAAGCGCTCGTGACGCGCATCGCTCGCCGTCGCCTCGAATTGCCGCATGGCGGCCACGATCGCCATCCGTTCGCTCTCGCGTTCCCCGCCGGACTCACCGGCGAGGATGCGGACGATGCGCTCGATGCGGCGGGCATTCGCCCCGCAATACTGGGCGGCCGCGCCCTTCAGCCGCTCGTGGCTCCATTCCGGCCAGACGAGGCGCGAGACGGCGACGGTGACGGCGATGCCGTAGATCGTCTCCCAGAAGCGCCTTAGCGCGATCGGCCACACGTCCGCGAATCCCGTGTGCTCATGGCCGCCCGCCGCGGCCAGCCCGATGATGAGGACGCTCGTCACCGGCCCGAGCTTCCAGGCGCCCGGCACCTCGAAGATCTCCGTGCAGAGAAGCATGACCGTGAGAATGGCGACGGCCAGCGCCCAGGGATTGACGCCGATGACGACGACCATGACGAGCGCCGCCGCCACGCCGATGACCGTCGCGAGCACGCGCGACCAGGCAAGGAACAGCGAAGCGCCCAATTGCGGCTCCGCCACGACCACGACGGAGATGAGCGCAAAGACCGGACTGGCGACACCCATGAGACCAAGCGACCACCACACGATGAGGGCGGACAGCGCGGTCTTGAGCGCGTAGCGGATGTTCGAGCGGGACATGTGAAATTGGGCGAGCTTCGTTCCCCACCCGTGCGCCACAACCATGCCGAGCCCTCCCATGGAGCCAGGGTCCCGCCGGCGGCACCGGCCGCGGGCGACGCCGCACCAATCGACGCGGCCGCGCACCCATTGTACGCTAGGCTTCGCAACCGTTCCTTCTCTCGCCGCGAGGTGCCCCGTGATCTCCAACCCCGTTCCCTGGCCCGACGGTGCGCGCTGCGCCGTCGCCTTCACCTTCGACATGGACGCGGACAGCATCCTGCATCTCGCCCATCACTCGAGCGCGCACACGCGCGTCGCGGCCTTGTCCATGCTGCGCTACGGACCAGACGTGGCGATCCCGCGCCTGCTCGAGCTCTACCGGCGTTTCGGCATGAAGCAGACCTTCTTCCTCCCGGCCTGGTGCATGGAGCGCTATCCCCGGGCGGTCGAGACGATTCTCAAGGACGGGCACGAGATCGCGCATCACGGCTACCTCCACGAGCATCCGAACGAGCTGCCGCCGGAGGAGGAGCGTTACTGGATGAACCGCTCGAGCGAGGTCATCGTCAAGATGACCGGCCAGAAGCCCCGCGGCATCCGCGCGCCCGTCTACAAGTTCTCCGTCCACACGCTCGACTTCCTGGTCGAGGACGGCTTCACGTACGACGCATCGCTCTTCGGCGACGACATTCCCTACATGCTGTCGAACGGCAAGGGCTCGGTGGTCGAAATTCCGTCCCACTACGGCCTCGACGACTTTCCGCACTACATGGCCTCGCGCGATCTCAGCTACATCATGGCGATCAAGGCGCCGAGCCATGCCCTCGACGTGTTCCGCGACGAGTTCGACGCGGCGTGGGAGTTCGGCGGTCTCTGGGTCTCGGTGTGGCACCCCTTCCTTTCGGGTCGCCTCGCCCGCGCGCGGGCGATCGCCCAACTCATCGAATACATGCACAAGAAGGGCAAGGTGTGGTTCGCGCGCCTCGAAGACATCGCGAGCCATGTGCAAAAGATGATCGACCAGGGAAAATGGACTCCCCGCGTCGACCGCCTGCCCTACTATACGGGGCCGATCCCTGAACTGGGTCAGGCCGCGCCGACACTTTCGCGCTGACACCGCGAGAAAGGACCGCATGCCAGACGACACCAAAGACAAGCGCGACTTCATCGTCGGTAAGTCCGTTCCGCTGAACGCGGCCGATCCGTGCCTGAGGAACGGAGCGCAGTTCCGCGAATCGCTCCGGGACGGACGGCGCATCGTGGCCGAGGGGCGCGATGTCGAGGACGTGACGACGGAACCCACGCTCCGCCGCGGCATCGACACCCTGGCGCAGCTGTTCGACGCGCAATTCGATCCGGCAAGTCGCGACATCACGACCGTGATCGAGCCCGAGACGGGCCAGCGCATCGCGACCGGCTGGCTCGTGCCCTACACGCGCGAGGATCTCTGGCGCCACGCACGCATGGCGAAGTTCAGCACCTACCACACGTTCGGAGTCTTCGGCCGGCCGCCCGACTACGGCCCGGTCAAGGCCATCGGCTTCCTCGCCTTCCATCACCTCATCAAGCGCGAGGATCCGGAGGCCATCCATAAGATCAAGCACTTCCTCCGCATGGGGCAGGCCAACAACCTCATCAGCGCGGACATCATCATCGACGTGCAGACGAACCGGAAGTTGCCGATGCCCGAGCAGGCCGGCCGCCTTCGCATCGTCGAGGAGCGACCCGACGGCGTCTTGGTCTCGGGCGCCAAGGCCGGGAACTCCGTCCTGCCCCAGGGCAATATCGGCACGATCTCCATGCCGCCGCCGAACCCAACCATGCCCGAGGAGTGCGCCATCTGGTCCGTCGTTCCCGCGAACGCGCCGGGCCTCACCATGGTGCTGCGCGAGCCCATGCTCACCGGGCACGAGACGGCCGAAGACCATCCGCTGGGTGCCCAGGGCGAGGAAGCGGACGGCCTCCTCCTCTTCGACCGGGTGTTCATCCCGCGGCACTACCTTTTCAGCCACAAGAACATGGCCATCACGAAGGTCTACACGACCTTGGGCCGCTTCGCGTTCTGGAAGATCGCGTTCCGGCTGTCCTACCGGGCCGAGATCTTCGCGGGTTGCGCGCAGATGATCGTGAATGCGCTCGGCACCGATCATGTGCCGCAAGTGCGAGCGCTGGTGTCCGAAGTGCTGGCCTATGCCGCGACCTTGCGCGGCATGATGACGGCGTCCATCGAGACGGCGGAGCCGACCGAGAGCGGCGTGATGCAGCCGAACCACACCTTCGTGACGGCGGCGCGTCTCTATGCGATCGAGGCCTATCCCAAGATCATGCAGATCTTGCGCGAGCTGAGCGGCCAGGGGCTCATCAGCCGAGTGCCGCGCGCGAGTTGGGAGCGCAAGGATATCGGGCCGCTCCTCGATGCCTATCTCCCGGGCCTCGACACCACGTCGCGGGAGAAGAACCGCCTGTTCAACCTGGTCTGGGACATCAGCTCCAGCGCCGCCGCCATGCGCATCGCGCTGTTCGAGAACATCAACGCAACGCCTGCTGCGGCTCTTCGCGAAGAGTTGTATCGTATCTACGACCGGAGCGAAGGAGTGGCCGCCATCAAGCGGCTTGCCGGCCTCGACTGAGAACGGCGTCCGATTCGGGCGCCGCCGGCACGAGGCCGGATCCTGATTTGCTCCGGGTGACTGGTTCATGGAATGTGGAGGGGGATTTCCATGGTCATCACATCACGACTAGTGGGCACGAGACAGAGCGTCCGCGTGGGTCTCCTGCTGGCGCTCACACTCCTGCTCGGCGCGTGCGGCATGAACACCGAGCGGCGCGACGCCGTCGGCGAGTTCAGCCGGGCGACCGCGCGGTTCGGCGCGATGGCGTCCAACGAGATCATCGAGGCACGGCGCGCCGTCGTCGATCTCAACACCTATGTGGTGGCGCTCGACCCCGCGAAATTGCCGCGCCGGCAGGAGCTCGAAGGACCATTCACGCCGGCCGCGGTCGAGGGCCGCGTGCGCGCGGCCGAGGCCTTGCGCCGCTACGGCGAGCTCCTCGCGGCGATCGTCCACGACGAATCGGACGTGAAGGTGGCACATGCGGCGCAGCGCTTCACCGGCAGCATCAAGCAGCTCGACCGGGCGACGGTGAAGTTGAGCGATGACGAGCTCACGGCCATCGGCAAGGCCACCGCCGCGATCGGCGGCATCGCGATCGACGAGAAACGCACGGCCGCGCTCAAGGAGATCGTGCCCAAGGCGCACCCGCAGGTGGAGACGCTCGGCAAGCTGTTCGCCGGCGAGTTCGATCCCGAACGCGGGCCCATTGCCCGGCGCATCGACGCGACCGCGCAGTTGGCGCTCCAGGCCGCCGACAAGACGCTCGACAACCGCGCGGCGCCCGTCGCGGACCGCTACGTGGCGGCCGAGGCCATGCGCGACAGCCTCGCCGTCGTGCGGCGGAACAACGCCATGATGCCGGCCCTCGCCAAGGCCGCCGACTCGCTGGTCGCGGCGCACGAGCGCCTGGTCAAGGCGCTGGCCGCCGATTCGTTCAGCTTCGCCGACGTCAAAGCGTTTGCGGACGAGATGGGACGGCTGACCGCCACGGCCAAGGCCCATGCGATCAGGTAACGCGCCCCAGGCACGCGACAGGGAGGATCCACCATGGCCCGAATCAACGACGCCCTCTGGGACTTGCGGGAGCTTTACCGGGCGGAGCAGAACCCGCAGCGCCAGGAGGAATTGAGAGCCGAGTACGACCGCGCGCTCGAAGCCTGCCTTGCCATGGTCGACCGCGACATCAGCGCAAATACGGCCGCCTACAACAAAGCCGTCGACGCCCTTCAGGACTCGATCACGGCGCTTCGCAAGGCCAAGCGCGAACTCGGCGACATCGCGAGCACGGTCGCGAACGTCGCGAAGGCGGTCGACGCCATCGTCAAGATCGCACGCGCCGTCGGCGCGCCCGTGTGAACGGCGCGCGCTCTCGGCGTTCGTGCCCGTCGCTCAGTTGAACGTGATGACCTGGCGCGTGTCGTAGCCCGACTCGAGCAGGCGGAACGCATCGTTCACCCCTTCGAGCGGAATCGTCTTGCCCACAAGCGCGTCGAGATCGAGCTGCCGCGACTGGTAGAGATCGAGGATCCGGACGAAATCATCCTCCGGCACGCCGCCGCCGTAATAGCTGCCGACGATGCGTTTTTGGTAGGTAGGGAAGCTGCGCGCCGCTGGGATCGTGAACACGTCGCCCTTGGGCGCCTGGCCCACGACGACGACGGTGCCGGCGGGCCGCGTCGACTGGAAGGCCTGGTCGAAGGCGACCGTGCGGCCGATGCAGTCGAGCGTCGCGTCCGCCCCGCGCCCCTTGGTCAACGCCCGGATCGCCTCGCCCACGTCGTTCGTCTCCTTGGGATTGATGTAGTGGGTCGCCCCGAAGCGCCGCGCGACCGCCTCCTTCTTGGGGTTGGGATCGACGACGATGATCTTCTCGGCCCCGCACAGCTTGGCCGCCATGAGCGCCGAGATGCCGACGCCGCCGACGCCCCAGATCGCCACGCTGTCGCCGGGCCGCGTCTTCGCATCGTTGACGACGGCGCCGTAACCGGTCGTCACCGCGCAGCCGACGAGCGCCGCGATCGTCGCCGGAATCGCCTTGTCGTAGGGAAGGCACCCCGTCTCCGGCATGACCGCATATTCCGCGTAGGAAGACTGGCAGGTGAAGTGGTTGATGCGCTCCCCCTTGGCGGTCTTGAGCCGGCTCGTGCCGTCGAAGAGGGCGCCCTGGCCCGAGGCGCGCGTGTAGACCTCGCACTGGGCCGGCAGGCCGCGGCGGCAATAGAAACAGCCCCCGCAGAACGGCGTCCACGACAGCACGACCGGATCGCCCTTCTTGACGCGGCTGACACCAGGCCCGACTCGCTCGACCACGGCCGAAGCCTCATGGCCCAGGATGACGGGCAGCGGCACGCTGCCCTTGCCGCGCGCGACGGAGAGGTCGCTGTGGCAAATGCCGGCCGCCGTGATGCGCAGCAGCACCTCGCGGTCCTTGGGGTCATCGAGCTTCACGTCCTCGATGGCCATGTCCTTGCCCAGTTCACGCAGAACGGCCGCTTTCATGATCGCCTCCCCGGTGTCTCGAAGGGTCGATTGTCCGCCAGCCTCGGCTCGCTTAGCAAGGCCGGCCGCACGCTCCTCCCCTTCCGCCAATGCATGTATCATCGGCCAGAACTTTCGGGGACGACCTTGGGCGTATTGCCGGCCGATACGATCGCGCACTACCGGGAGCATGGCTATGTCGTGGCGCCGGGCGCCGCGACGCGCACGGCCTTCGCCGCCATGCGAGCCGAGCTCGATGCCTGGGTCGAGGAGAGCCGCGGCCACAACGAGAACTACGGCGAGACCCAGATGGGCACGCCGCGCTTCGACCTCGAGCCCGGACACAACGCCGCAGTGCCGCGCTTGAGGCGCGTCAACAACCCGGCGGAGATCTCAGAGACGTACCGCAGCGTCGCCTTCGACGGGCCACTCGCCGAGATGGCGGCGGATCTCGTGGGGCCCGACGTCAAATTCCTCCACGGCAAGATCAACCTGAAGCTGCCAGGGACGAAGACCCGCGTCGACTACCACCAGGACTTCGCTTACGTGCCGCACACCAACGGCGACGTCGTGACCGGGCTTCTCATGCTCGACGACATGACGCTCGAGAACGGCTGCCTCATGGTCGTGCCGGGCTCGCACCGCGAAGGCCAGGCGAGCCTCTGGGCGGGCGAACGCTTTACCGGCTCAGTGTCGCAAGAGAAGGCCGCCGAATGCGCCCGGCGCGCCGTACCCATCACCGGACGCGCGGGCGACGTGTGCCTCATGCACGCGAAGCTACTCCACGGCTCGGAGCCCAACGCGTCCGGCTCGCCGCGTCGCCTCTACATCTGCATGTATTCCGCGGCGGATGCGTTCCTTCTGCAGCGGAACTCGCTGCCCAACCGCTTCGAGGGCGCGATTGTCAGGGGCACGCCCACGCGCCGCGCGCGGCTCGAGGCCGGCTCGGTCGAGTTGCCCGAGATCTTCCGCCAGGCCTCGTTCTTCCAGGTTCAGGAAGCCGCCGTTCAGAGCTAGCCGTCAGCATTCAAAAAATTCCGAAGCGCTCCTCATCCTGAGCTTGTCGAAGGATGAGGCGCACCCGTGCCGATCCGCACCTACTTCTTGTGCAACCGCTCGTCGACCCAGCGCCGGGCCTTGTATTCGCTCCGCGCGAGCGTGCCGAGCGGAACCAGCTCGACCTCGAAGCGGATGCCGATGCGCTCGCGGAGACGCTTGGCCAGCTCGGCCGTGAATCCGCCATGGGCGCCGGGCCCCACGTCCGGCTTCGGCATGACACGCGCAGTCGCCACGTCGACCGCATCTTTCCCCGAGGTCAGAACGATCTGGTACTCGTCGACCCCGTCCATGTGGAACATCACGTCGTCGACGGCCTGCGGCCAAATGTTGACGCCCTTCACCTTCTTCATGTCGTCCATGCGTCCGATCGTCGCGATCTCGACGCCGGAGAAGGGGCGACCGCAGGAGCAATACTGCGGCGCCCGGTAGACAGCGCGGTCGCGCATGGCGCAACGCACGAGCGGGACGTCCGTGTGGAAGAGGCTCGTGATGACGATCTCGCCCTCCTCGCCGTCCTTCACCTGCTTCCCCGTCGCGGGGTCGATCACCTCCAGGAGGAAGTAAGGATCGACATTGTGGAGCATGCCCGGATGGTCGCGCGTGCCGATGCCGCGCTCGCAGGTGAACATGTGGTCGGTGCGCGACTGGGTCGAGCCGAACTGGTTGACGATGCGCGCCTGCCACTCCTCCTGGAGACGCTCGAACCAGGAGAAGCCCGCGCCCTCGCCCGCCCCCATCAGGATCTCGACGCCACCCGGCGGCGGCGAGACCCCGGCCGCGGCCGAGAGATGGCCGAGATAGGAGGTGGTGCTCAAGATGCATTTCGGGCGGAAACGCTCCATCAGCTCGAGCTTGCGCTTCACGTCGTAATTGCCGACGCAGAAGACAGTGAGCCCATAGCCCTCCATGCCGAAAAGCTCGATCCGCCCGCCGCCGAGCATGGTGATCGGAAAATTGAGGAAGGCCCGGTCGCCCGGCTTCATGCCGGCCCAGCGGAACAGATAGGCATAGGCCTTGATGCCGATCTCCATCTCGGCCCGCGTGAAGCCGTGGACCTCGACCCCCTGCCCGGTCGTGCCGCTGGTCGTGCAGATGGTGAGCGGCAGGCCCTTCTCAAGCACGTGGGAGAAGCGACGGCCATAGGGCGGTTCGCGCGCCTGGTCGGCCATGAAGGTGGCCTTGTTGACGGTCGGCACGCGAGCCGTGAAATCCTCGATCGAGCGGATCATCGAGGGCTCGACGCCCGCCTCCTTCCAATGGTCGCGGTAGAAGGGGTTGGTGGCCCAAGCCACCTCCATCACGTGCTTCAGCTTCTCGAATTGGAGGGCGCGGATCGTCGCGACATCGGCTCGCTCGTACCGCGCGTCTTGGATCAACAGTTCCGCCACGTCCCGCTCCCCCTTCGCCACCGTTTTGCGTTTCCTGTCCGTCACACCATGGTGAGGCCGCCGCTGACCGACAGCACCTGGCCCGTGATGTAGTCGGAATCGGGCGAACAGAAAAAACTGATCGCGGCGGCCATGTCGTTCGGCTGACCCATGCGGCGGAACGGGATCAAGCGCACCATGCGCCGGACGAGTTCGGGGTCCTCTTCGATCTCGGCCTTCAAGAGCGGCGTCTCCGTCGGGCCCGGTGCCATGACGTTGACGTTGATGTTGAAGCGCGCGTTCTCGCGCGCGAGCGATTTGGCGAAACCGATGAGGGCCGCCTTCATCGCGGCGTACACCGCCTCCCCGCTCGTCCCCACGCGGCCCGCATCCGAGCCGATGTAAACGATCTTGCCTTTCTTGCGCTCGATCATTTGGGTCAGGATCGGGTGCGTCACGTAGAGGATCGATTCGAAGTTGATGGCGATGACCTTCCGCCAGTAGGGCGATTCCTCTTGGGCGAAGCGGGTCGTGCCGACCCAGCCGACCGTGCTGCAATAGGCATCGATGGGTCCCATCTCGTCCTGGATGCGCTTCACGACCTCGCGCGCCTTGGCCTCGCTCGTGAGATCCGCCACATAGGTCTTGAGGCTCTTGGCGTCGACGCGCCCGGCCACTTCCTTCAAGCCCTTGTCGACGACGTCGATGCCCGCGACGCGGAAGCCGTCCTTGATGAGACGTTCCACCACCGCCTGGCCCATGCCGCCGCCGGCCCCCGTCACCAATGCCACTTCACCTTTAGCCATCGCTCCTCTCCTCTCGCTGCGGCGCGCCGGTTCACATTCCGGCGACGCTCAAATGGTCGAAGGGCAGCCCGTCCTTCGCGAGCTGCCGTCCGATGATCGATTTCTGAATCTGACTCGTTCCGTCGTAAATCTGAAACGCCTTGGCATCGCGCATGAAGCGCTCGACGGGATGGGCGTTCGACAGGCCCGCCCCGCCCATGATCTGCACCGCCTCGGTCGTGATCTTCATCGAGAGGTCCGAGCAGATCAGCTTGGTCATGGCGGCAAGCGTGCTCGCGCGCCGATCGTGTCGCTCGAGGATCAGCTCGGTCGTCCGCTCCCAGAGAGCGCGCGCGGCGGCGAGCTCGGTCGCACATTCGGCGATGAGGAACTGGAGCCCTTGGTGCTCGACGATGGGCTTGCCGAATTGGACCCGGTCGCGCGCATAGGCAAGCGCATAGTCGAGCGCCGCCGCGGCCACGCCGAGCGCGGTCGCCGCGCAATGGAGGCGCGATTCGTCGAGCGTGATGACGCCGATGCGGAATCCCTCGCCCTCCTCGCCCAGCCTCGCCTCCTCGGTCACGAACACGTCCTCGAAGATGAGCTCGGTCACGGGGCTGCCGCGGAGGCCGATGAGAGATTCCGTGCGGCCGATCGCGAAGCCCTGCGCCCCCCGCTCGACGAGGAAAGCCGTGATGCCGCGATGACCCGCCTCGGGATCGGTCTTGGCGAACACCGTGAACACGTCACCCACGACGCCGTTGGTGCACCACATCTTCCGGCCGTTGATGCGGTAGCCGCCGGCGACGCGCTCGGCCCGCGTGCGCATGGCGGCCATGTCGGAGCCGCCCTGGGGTTCCGTGAAGGAGATGCACGGCACGAGCTCGCCCCGCGCCAAGCGCGGCAGGAACTTCTCCTTCATGGGCGCGCTCGCCTTGGCGACGATGGGCACGGCCGAATCGGTCGTGTTGTTGAAGGTGAGCGCGAAGGCGGCCGAGACGCGGGCGATCCGCTCGGAGATGAGGAGCGGAGTCACAAAGTCGCGGCCCAAACCGCCATATTCTTCCGGGATGCCGAGGCCGAAAAGCCCGGCCTCGGCCGCCGCCTGCCACAAATCGCGCGGGAACGCATCCTCGCGGTCGATCGCGGCCGCGCGCGGCACCACGCGCTCGCGCACGAGCCGGTCGACCGTGTCGAGAATGTGCTGCCGTGTCGCCCGATCGAACGCCATGGATCGCCCCCGCGTGCGAAGCTAGAGGGAATCCGTCATGGCATCAATCCGCGGGCTCGAGCCCTCAACGATAGGGATCGAAGTTGGCCTTGCGCTTCTCGAGGAAAGCGGAAGCGCCCTCATTCTGCTCGCCGGTGCGGAAGTAGTTGGGTGCCACCTTGGCCACGAGATCGAGCATCTCGAGCTTCATCACGTGGTCCATGTGGTGGCGCATGGAGGCCTTGATGACCTTGAGGCAGGTGGGCGAGAGCGACAGCATCTCGTCGGCCCACTTGCGTACTTCGGCGTCGAGCTGGTCCATGGGCACGACAGCGTTGACGAGGCCCCATTCGTACATCTGCTTCGCGGTGTAGCGGCGGCAGAGAAGCCACATCTCGCGCGCGCGCTTGTGGCCGATGACGTTCGCCGCGTGCGAGACCATGTAGCCGCCGGCGGGCGAGCCCACGCGCGGGCCGTTCTGGCCCATGATGGCATGCTCCGCCGCGATCGTGATGTCGCAGAAATAGGCGAGATGGTTGGCGCCGCCGATGGCGTAGCCGTTGACGCGCGCGATCACGGGCTTGCCCGAATCGATGATCATGCGCGAGAGCTCGTAGTGCTCCTTCTCCGTGCCGCCCTCGCGCTCCCAATTGACGTCGCCGCCCGAGCTGAAGGCGCGCTCGCCAACACCCGTGATGACGATGACTCCCACCTTCTTGTCGGCCTCGGCCGTCTTGAAGGCGTGCTCCATCTCGTAGATCGTGTGCTGGTTGAAGGAGTTGAGGGTCTTGGGGCGGTTGATCGTGATGGTCGCGACGAGATTGTCGACCGAATAGAGGATGTCGGTATAGGGCAGCTTGATCTCATGGGGAGGCATGAAGCGATTCTCCTTGGCATTCGAAGGCAAACCGGATGCGACCTTGGCGAGACGCCCCGCACGAGTCAACGCCGCCCCTTGGGGATTGGCGGGCTCCGATGTAACCTCATCTGTCTCGATGAATGGACGGCTCTCCCGGCGAGGCGCGTCGCATGAACCGATTGAAACCCATTCGCGACGAGAACGCTTGGACGCCCGCGGATTTCCCGACGCGGCGTTCATGGGTCAAGCCGCTCACGCCCGAGATGGTCCGCGAGATCGAAGCGGCGGCCGAGCGGGTCACGAAAAGCGGCCAGCCGTTCTGGAGCATCACGGCCGCCGACGTGCCGCTGCCCGCGGCGCGGCCGCTTCTCGAAGCGGCGTTCCAGGATCTCGAATACGGGCCCGGCTTCGCGGTCCTCGCGGGCCTGCCCTCGCGGCGCTACAGCCGCGACGAGAACGTCGTGCTGCTCGCCGTCGTCGGCTGCCATCTCGGCCGCGTCGTCGACCAGACCTGGCGCGGCCTCAAGATCGAGGACATCGTCGACAAGGGCCTGCCCATGGACCGCAAGACCCGGGGCTACATGGGCACGCACGCCATCGGCTTCCACACCGACGGCTCGGACTTCGCCGTGCTCTACTGCCTCGAGAAGGCAGAGGAAGGCGGCGAGAGCGTCATCGTGAGCGCCACCTCGGTCTACAATACGATCCTCGAGGAACGGCCGGACCTGCTGGACGTCCTGCTCCGCGGCTTCCACCACCACCGCCGGGGCGAACAGGCGCCGGGCGAGCCGCCCGTGACGCCCGGCCGCATCCCTGTCTTCGAGGTGAAGGGCGGCCTTCTCCACTGCTGCTACAACCGCAACCCGCTCGCCTGGCTCGCGCCCGAGGGCTACGGCTACGAGGCCATCGAGGTCGAGGCGCTCGACTACCTCGATGCGACCCTCGCGCGCCGCTCGCTCCAGCTCCACATGGATTTCCAGCCAGGCGACATGCAGTTCATCAACAACTACAACGTGCTCCACGGCCGGACCGAATACCGGGATGCGCCGGGCAAGAAGCGCCATCTCCTGCGCCTCTGGCTCGAGAATGGACGCTGCCGCCGGCAGGGCGACAACATCATCGACCTCTACGCGCCATGGCACGGCAAGCCGCGCGACGCCGCGGCGCGGCGGGCGACGGCCACGGGAGGGACCGCATGAGCCGCACCACGGACGCATTGCCACGGCCGTCCCGCGACCCCGCGACGCTCAAATCCCACCTCGACACGTTCGGCTATTGCCTCATCAAGGAGGCGCTGGCACCCGCCCAGCTCGCGGCCATGCGCGCGCGCCTCGAGGAGCAGGCGGAGGCCGAGCGCGCGCTCGGCGACGTCAACCACGACCCGGCGGAAGACCAGGCCAACATCAACCAATGGGTCTACATGCTCATCAACAAGGGGGCGGTGTTCCGCGACACCTTGCTCCACCCGGCGGCGCAGGAGCTCGTGCGCCACGTGCTGGGGCCGGACTATCTTCTTTCGAGCTTCGCCGCGCACATCACCCATCCGGGCGGGGCGCTCATGGCCATGCACACGGACCAGTGGTGGATGCCGCCGCCCGCGCAACCCGGCGGCGCCTACGCGCGCGCCGGCGCGGTCGGCCGGAGCGACGGGCGCGGCACGGCGCCGTTGCCCGCGAATACGGCGATCAGCCCGCCCGTCGTCGTCAACATCATGTGGATGATCAACGATTTCACCGAGGCCAACGGGGCGACACGCATCGTGCCGCGGAGCCACGCGACCGGACTCCAGCCGGATTCGCGGACACCGCACCGCATGGAGTCGGTCCCCGCCGCGGCGCCTGCCGGCACCGCGCTCGTCTGGGAGGGGCGCACTTGGCACAGCGCGGGCCTCAACGTCAGCCATGGCCCGCGCCTCGGCATCCAGACGTCCTATTGCGGCCCGCAGTTCCGGCCCATGGAGAACTACACGCTCGGCCTCCGGCCCGAGGTGCTGGCCGACCTGCCGGCAGAGCTTCTGCCGATCCTCGGCTTCAAGATCTGGTCGGGTTACGGCAACACGGGCGAGATGGGGGCCATCTTCGCGCAGCCCGGCTCGGCACTCCTCGGCGAGTTGAAACTCGGCGAATCGAAGCCGCCGCGTTGAGTCTTGCGCCTAGCCCGTCACGGGCTCGACGGCGCCGCTCCAGAAAAAGCCGCCCACCCCGTCGGCGTACCAGACAGCGTTGCCGTTGACGGGTTCGCCGGTCTCGACCGTCGATGCGATCGCGAGCTCCGTGCCGGCCTCGACGGTGCGCAGGATCGGTGCGCGCGTGCTCGGCGCGCCGCCGCGGATGTTGAGGCGCGTCCGCGCGCGAACCCTGCCGGCCGCGGGCGCCGCCGGCGGCGCCGGCACGCCGAGGCAGCGCTCGTATTCCACGACGACGTCGCGGAGCAATTGCTCGTAGGTGCGCCGGCTGAACGCCAGGCCCGTGACGGGATCGGTCTTCCGGTGGGGATCGAGGAAAAAGTGACCGACGATCGAGCGGTGCGGGTCGAGGGCGAAGCGGTGGCAGATGTAGGCCATCACCCAGACGTAGCGATCATAGGCCAGATCCGCGTTGATGTTGGCGCCGTAACAATACTCGACGCCGATCGCGGCGTTGTTCGCATCGAAGCCGAAGAGCTGGTTGTCGACGGGAACGCCGTAGAGAACGTGCCACGCCTTCTCGGGCGGGCCCGTGAGCGCAGGAATGCATTCGAGGATCTCGCGGTCGTCGACGAAGAGATGGGCGGAGGCGCTCATCTCGCCGCGCGACGCCTCGTAGTAGGCCACGTTGTTGGCGGCGGTCGATCCGGGATTGCCCGTGTCGTGCGCCACGATGAAGCGGACCCCCGGCGCGAGCGCTTGGCCCGATCGGCGTTTCGACGGCGCCGTGAGATAACGCGGCACGATCTCGAAACGCATCTCGAACGCCATGGCGCTCAACCGACGGCGGGTGGTGGCGCTCCCCCGACGTCGCCCGCGGCGGACGCGGCCCTGCCGCCGCCCGGCATGTAGCGCGCGAGGAACCCCTCGATGAAGTCCGTGCCCGCATAGCCCGCGCCCATGAGGCCGACGAGCATCTCGGCGCTGACCTGATCGGCGCTCTTGACGATCATCAGGCTCGCGAGCGCGCCGCCGATGAACCCGACAAGAAGGCTGATGAGAAGCGTGCTCGGGCTGAATTCTGTCTTGAAGGATTTGCCGGCCTGATGCGCATCCTCGCGCAGCTTCTTCAAGCCGACGACGGCGCGGAGCCCCTGGCCGATCATGCCCATGAGGCCGCCCAACGCGACGACGACGATCCATTCAAGCGCGGACATGTGACTGGCTGGCATGGCGCGTCTCCCCCTCCGTTCGTGCATGGGGCCGGCGCTTAGAGGCGAGCCGTGCCCTCGTCCGCCATCATCGCACAGTCGGGCCCATCATCCACCGGCACGATCGAGAGATCGCCCGCGCCGTTTCATTTTGCAAATAGGCCCGGAGCGGATGCCCTCGGCCCCGCCCTACTCCACGATCTTGGCCTCGCCCGCGGGCACGTGCCGCAAGACAGGAAGGATCTCGTCATGGGCGGTCAGGATGACGATCTCGATCGCGAGATCGCCGCCGCGCATGACCTTGTGGCGGCGCGCGACCCGCGTGCCGTCGATGCGCACCGTCACGCGCAGGTCGAAACCGTCGACCTCGGACCGGTAGCTGCGGCCTTCGGGATCGGCCGGATCGAGGCACGCTGCCTTGACGACGGCCGCCACCTGCCGCCGCCACCAATCCTGCTGCGCGGCCGTCAGGTCATGGTCGGTGCTGATCTCGGCAACCGAGACGACGCCCAAGGAACGCCGCAGCCAGCGGTCCTCGAGGCGCGAAATCATGGCAAGCGATGAGCTAGGCGTCTGGCCTGTCCTGCTCGAAGGCCCGTCGTCTGAAGCGGTCGTCGGCATTGTTGTCCCCCCACACCGATGGTTCGTTCTTGTGGGGGAAGCGTGAACCTCGCGGGCCTTGAGGAGAAGTGATGGCCATCACTGTGACGGCGATCACGGTCTTCGGAATTTTATCTTTTATTTTCAAATAGTTAGAATTTAACCGACAGGCGCAGGGTCGGAGCGGCGGTGAGCGCGTGGTACTCGTTCGACGCAATCGTCGACCAGTTGCGCGTGAGGATGACCATGGTCGACACCGTCGCGAACTCGGTCGGCGTCCAGACGACTCCGAACTGCCCGTCGAGGTTCGTGTCGTTGCGGGGTTTGTTGAAGACGCTCTCGAAAAACGTGTCGTAATGGCGCCAGTAGATGGACGGCGTGGCGCTCAGATAGACCTTGGGGTTGAAGGCGTAGATGAAAGTGCTGCCGCCGCGCAGCTGCACGTTCATGAAGTCGCGCGGGCTCGACCAGGTGCGGGTGAAGACTCCAAAGGGAATGATGAGGACGTCGTTGCCGATCTGGAAGGTCTTGCGCACCGGGATGTTGAAGTCGCCGAGACGCACGAGCCGCCGATCGAAGCCGCGGTCATAGACCCAGGTGCCGACGAGGCTGAAGCCGCCGCGCCACTCGTCGAACAAAGGCATCTCGGCGCCGAGCGAGGCCTGGCCGGCGTCGTAGTCGAGGACCGGGTTCTTCTCGTAGCGCGCGAGGAAGAGCTTGGCGTCGGCGAAGACATCGACCTGCTGGTCGATGCGCGTCGCACCCCGTCCGCCCACGGTGCCGAGGAAGTAATTGTCGGCATGTTTGAACTGGTCGGAGAGGAAGGCATTGGTCGTGAAGCGATAGCCGGGCTCGGCGTAGAGCTCGAACAGCTTCCGCGGCCGCAAGAGCAGAATGTCGTCGCGGCCGGTGAGGATCGCTTCTTCCTGCGTCGCCTCGAGCGCCGGGATCGCGCCCGGCTGGCGCACGCGCTCCTCGATCGTCTGGGTCGCGTCCGTCGCGGGCGACGTGCCCTGGGCCCAGGATGGAACGATCGACTCGCGTCCCGCCAGCAGGAGCGCGGCCAGCACGATCGCCCGGCATGCCGCCAAGCCCCAAATCCCCCGACTCAACCTCATCTCCGGCGCCGCCCCTGCTGCATCGCTCGCACGGTACTATGTTCCGCACACCGGCGCAGCAGCTTTGAGCAGCCGTCAGGCGCGCTTACTGCACGCTCGCCGAATTCGCCGAGTTCGTAATGGTGTTGACCGGTGTCACCTTGCCGTTCGCCGGATTCACTGTCGCGGCAACCCAGGTATTGCCGGCCTGCCCCGAGGTCGGAGTCACGGTCGCGACCGCCGTCCCGCCATTGACGACGCTGCCGCCATTCTGCCCGCTCCCAACCGTGCCACCCTGGACGAACGTCATCACGACGCCCGAGTTGGTCGAAAGGTTCGTGCTCGTGGTCGACTGGTCGCCAAAATTGTAGACCGACGCTCGGTAGGGCCCGCCCTGGTTGAGCTGACTGACGGTGATGACCTCACTACCGGCGGTACAAACACAGTCCTGATTGAGCTTGGCTCCGGGGCCTTGAGTTGCACCGTAATAAACATGGAACCGCGCGTCGCCATTCGGGCCCGTCAGGTGCAAGTCAAGATCGTGCGCGCCCGAACCCCAGCGGATCTGGATGAAGAACGTCGGGAAGACACTGCCGATCGTCTGCGCGACCTGCACGCCTGCACTACCCCTCGCATTGGCGTTCGTCGTCGCCGTGTTGGCCACGGCATCGGTCGCGCGCGTTCCACTCGCATCGCTCAAGGAGCCGGTATTGAGCGAGGCAAGCTGGGTGCCCGGATTCGGCGGCGGCAGAGAGCCGAGCGCCGTCGCCAAGCCCGCCTCGAGCCCGTCATGGAGGAGGGCATGGATGAGCTGCCCGAAGGCGCTCATCCCGCCCGCGAAACGGAATCCGCCGCCCCAGGGCGAAGTCCAGGCGCCCAGCCGGCCGTGATGGCCGTGGTGGCCTTCCGCGCCGCCGGGCCCGAGCGGAAGATGGGAGAGCGAGCCGTCCGTGTTCGCGGTCCCGAAGGACGCCGGCACGCCGCAAGGCGCGTTGCACGCGGTCTGGCCGGCGCCGGGCGGGGGCGCGAGAGGCGGCTGGGGAGTCGTCGTCTGCGTCTCAGGCTTGTAGCTCGTGGCGTTGGCCGCCGCGGCGAGATCCGGGAAGGTCTTCGCCTGCGTCGCCGTCGCGGTCGTTTTGTCGCTGCTGCCGATCCCGGCCGAATCGAGGAGGCCGCTGTCCGGCGTGAACGCATCGGAGAAGGGAGGCGCCTCGCCCACGACCGCTCCCGGCTGATTCTTGATCACCGTGCCCTGCTCGCCCTTCTTGAGCTGGACGGGGGCGCCGCCCGCGATCGACTGGATGCTGGCCTGCGAATTGTCGTTGAGGATGAGCTGGGTCGAGCCGTCCTTGAACACGAGCACCGTGATGTCGGTGCCGCGCACACCGATCGTGGCCGTCGGAGTCTTGATGGCGACCTTCTCGTTCTTGATCTTGCCGCTGATGTAGCGGAACGCGCCTTGGCTCAAGGTCACGGCGAGCTCGCCCGTGCCGCGGGAAGGGTCATACACCATATGGTCGAGCGTGACCTTGCTGGCGCTTCCGACGCGGAGGACCGTGTCGTCCTTGAAGTGGAGATGCGCCGCCGAATCGCGCGCCGTCTCGACGCTCTCGTTCTCGAAGACGGTGATCTGCGGCTTGAGCGTGCGCTTGCCCGCATCGGGCGGAGTCCCGAAGGCCTGCTCCTTCACGAGCTGGACGTCACCGATCTCGATGCCCGCGAGCGCGGGGCTCGCGGCCAGGATGGCGAGGACGGCCGGGGCGGCCAGCGCAACGCGGAACGAGGGCAAGGGGGCCTTCATGGCGAACTCCGTTCAACAGAGGACAGGTCGAAGAACACGAGCGAGTCGAGCTCGGGCGAGGCGCCGCGTCCGACATAGTCCGCGACGAGAACCCAGCGCCCGGAGAAGGGCACGCCCAAGGTGACGGTCAGGCCGTCCGAGCGCTCGAATACGGCGGTCGGGCGGAAGTTGCTGCGCATGGCGCTCGAGAGGCCCGAGATCCACTCGACCGGCATGGCCTTGTCGGTGTGGACGAGAGAGCGCAGCGCCGCGGAATCACCGCTGGCGATGGTCTGCCGCAATCGGCTCAAGGCCGGCTCATAGCCGGCGTCGGCGGTCAGACTCGCGAGCGTCCAGTTGACGAGGCCGAGGCGGTCCGCGACGAGGGCGCTGTCCTGTTGATTCGCGGCGTCCGCCGGTGCCAACCACGAGAACGCGGGATGGGCCCGCTCGAAAGCCGTGATGCTGGCGCGGTAATTCTCGGCGAGGGCCGAGGCCAGCGACCCGCCCTTCGCGGTCCAGCCGAGCGTGGCCGCCGCCGGCTGCGCTTGCGCACGCACGCGCTCACCCGACGCGACCCACGCCTTGGTGAGCGCGAAGGTATCACCCTCCCGCCGCCAATCGGTCATCACCCAGCCATCGACGATCGGATTGTAGTAGCCGATGCGCGGCTTTTCCGAGAGGCCGTTGCCGATGTGAAGCACCGAGCCTTCATAGAAGCGCTGCCAGAGGCGCACGGTCGGCGCATCGTCTGGACGGCCGAGCAGCTCCACGAGGCGAGGTGCGTGGGCCGGCTCGAGAAGCGCCTTCAGGCCCGGGACGTCGACGACGATGAGACGGCGCAAGGCCTCGCCCGTCTGGGCGAGCCGTGTGACCTGGAGCTTCTCTTCATCAGTGAGGCGGCTCCAGGTGCTCGCGTCCGACTGCTCGATCTCGATGAAGGCATCGACCGTGTCGGCATTGAAGCGATCGATCGGCGCCGCCGCATGCGCGCCGGCTGCGATGCCCAGCGCCGCGACGGCTGCCACGAGCGGGATGGAGAGAAGACGCGTGCGATCCATCACCTCAGCCTCCCTCCCGTTCCGGCTCGACGGCGGTCACGAACAGCATGCCGTCGAGCGGTGCCAAGCGCAGCCGGTAGAGATTGGCACCGGCGACGATCCGCCAGGTTCCAACGTCGCTGCCCGGCTCGACGTGCTCGCCCACGAGGCGCGCCGGCAAGGGCCCGCCCAGCAGTTGCGCTGCGAAGCGGGCGCGCAAGCCGAGCCAGTCGCTGCCCGACTGTCCCTCGCGCCGGAAAAGATCGGGGCTCAGCAAACTCTCGACCGTTTCGCGCTGCCGGCCCGCGAGGCCCGCGGCGAACGACTCGGCGACGAGACGCGCCAGATCGTCGACATTGCCGCCCGACTCACGCCGCAAGCGCATGACGGTCGGCACCGAGAGATAGGACCGCCGCACCACTTCGACGGCGGGCACGGCCGGCGCCTGCACGTTGACGCCCGCCGGCTCGAGGAGGCCCCAGAAAATCTTGCGCCGCTGCGCGGTCGCCGCCTGCTCGAGCTGGCCGCGGAGGGCCGGATCGATCGTGAGCGACGAGGTCGAAAGAAAGCGGTTGATGTCGAAGGACTGGACGCGCGCCTCGCCACCGGTGAGCGGCCACACGATCACCTCGCCGCGCTCGGCGTCGGAGCCCGCGGCCTCGATCCGGCCGTCGAGGCAGGCGGCGAACAGATATTCGGAGGACGCGCCGAGATAGACCGTGCCGCGTTCGCGCGCCGCGACGTCGGTCCCGTACATGGGCAGCGTGCCGCCATCGCCAAGCTGCGCGATGACGCCGTTGGCCGCGATCGCCTGCGGGAGCTGATCCGCCGGAACGGCCGCGCCGGTCACCGCATTCATGATGTCGGCACGGCCCTGCGCGCGCGCGATCTCGCTCGCCGATGCGAGCGCGATGGCGGCCAACGCCATGCTGCCGAGCAACGCACCGAAGTGCCGCCGGCATTCACGCGGCCGAAGCATGCCTCCCCTCTCTGTCCAGGCCGGCGACGAACTCGGTATCGCCGGAGTAGGCCTGCCCGTCGGTGCTGCCGTTCGAGAGCGTCATCCACTCCCCCGCAGCGACCCCGGCGCAGCTATTGTTTTGAATATCCTGCCAAATTTGGACGGTCGGGGAAACCGCGTCAATTCGTCGCACGGCCTACCCCCAAGGGCCGATGCACCGACATCGATCCTCGCTCCGGGGGCAAACCCCGGAAGTGCCGATAAATCCTTCATTAAGCTTTCTTTTATCGGCCTCGGCCTACCCTCACCTCCGTTCCGAGGGATGAGTCTCGCGCGGGCAAAAGCCAATGAATCGCATCTGGATCCGGCCTCTTCGCTTGCTCGGCCTGCTCGCCCTGGCCGTCCTTGTCTCCAAGGGCGAGCCTGCCGTCGCGGCCCAGACAGGACTGTTCGAGACCGCCGAGTTCAGCGGAGTCCCCCTGCCGCCCTGGCGCGGGTTCGTGAAAGGCCTCGCCGACGCGAACGCGGCCTTCGATGGCTGCGCGAGTGCGACAGGCTGCAAGAGCGCCCCGATCCGCAGCGTGCTGGGCGACATCGACACGCTCGCCTCGCTGCCGCGTCGGACCCAGGCGGAACGCATCCACAGTCTCGTGAACGCGCGCCCCTACCGCAGCGACTTCGAAGCCTATGGCCAGAGCGATCACTGGGCGACGCCGCTCGAATTCCTCGCCCATGCCGGGGACTGCGAGGACTTCGCGATCTTCAAATACTTCCTTCTGCGCCGCCTGGGATTCGAGCCTTCGTCGCTTCGCATCGTGCTCGGGCGCGACGGGGAGAGCGGAGGCAGCCACGCCATCCTCGTGGTCGTGGTCGACGGCACGGCGCTCGTTCTCGACAATGCGCGTGACGCGGTGATCGAGGCGGCGGCGGTGCGCTTCGAGCCGATCTATTCGTTCAATGAGCGCGAACGCATTGGACACTTCGCGGCGCGTCCGGCCCATGTCGCGGCGATCGCGCCCGCACCCCATCGCCCCGCCGAGCGCGCGTTGTCTGCGACGGCCGGATTCTCCGCCGCGCGCTAGAATCCCGCCTTCCTTCGACCCACGCCGGTCGGCCGACCTTGACCGGCGACGCGTGCCAGCGCGGCTAGGGCGGCGGCACGGCGGATGGAATGAATTCCTTCGCGAGCCGCCGCTTGCCCTTCCTGATCTCGACGATGCTGACCGATTTCGTGGGGATGTGGCTGCTATCGGCGTAGCTGAACGTGCCGGTGACGCCCTTGAAATTACGCGTGCTTGCGAGGGCGTCGAGCACGGCCCCGGGATCGTCGCGCCCCGCCCGTTCGATCGCCGACGCCAAGAGGCGCACGCTGTCATAACCGAGGGCCGCGAAGGCGTCCGGCTCGCTGTTGGCGAACATCTCCCGGTACGCGCGCCGGAACGCGACGACGCCCAGCGCGCGATTGTCGGCGCCGAGATAGGCGTGCGTCGTGAAGAACACCTTGCTCACATTGGGCAGGCGCCGCCACACGGTCTCCGAATCGAACCCGTCGCCGCCGAGGATCAAACCCGAGAAGCCGGCCGCCCGAAGACGCGCGACCGCAACGGCCGCATCGCCCGGCGTGTGGGCCGAGAGGAAGACCATGTCCGCCTTCTTCAGGTGCCCGATCGGCCCATCGAGATCCTGCCCCGCATAAGCTTCGCTCGAGACGACCTGGCCGCCGAGCGCCTCGAACCGCGCCTTGAAATAGCCCTGCAGCAGGCGCGTGTAGGTGCTCGAGGAATCATAGAGGATCGCGGCCGTACGCGCGCCGCGGTCGCGGTACGCCCATTCGGCGCCGGCCGCCGCCTGCACGTTGTCGCCGAAGCAGGCGAGGAACAGATAATCGGGAATCTGGGCCGGCAGTTGGGGCGAGGTCGCGCCCGAGGTGAGAAAGAGCCGACGATGTGCAGCCGCGACGGGCGCCGCCGCGAGCACCATGTCGGTGTCGGACAGGCCGGTCAGCGCGACGATCGAGGGGAAGCGCTCGAAAAGCTGCGCGGTCTTTTCTTTGAGGACATCGGCCTTGGTGTCGCCGTCGACGGCGATGAGGCGCAAGGGTCGGTCGAGCACACCGCCCTTCCGGTTGAGCTCCCGGACCGCGAGGCGCGCGCCGCGCGCGGTCGGGATGTCGAGGCTGGCCTGCTCGCCGTGGCGGTTGTAGACGCCGCCCAGGATGACGGGCTGGCCCTGGTCGGCTGCATAGGCGCGAGAGGCACCTGCCGCGAATCCGGCGGACAGAATCACGCCCGCAGCGATTGACGCGATCAAGATCCGCCGCATGAAGCCTCGCTCGGATGGGAAGGGCGGCGCCGTTCGGTCACGCGGCCGATCCGCGCGATGGTGCCCCTGGCCGGACTCGAACCAGCACGATGTCGCCACCAACAGATTTTGAGTCTGCCGCGTCTACCAATTCCGCCACAGGGGCACTGTCCGCAACGGCACGCGCGGACGACCAGCCGGATCATAACCAAGGGCCCCCCGCCGTCAACCGCGCCCCGACAGGAGCAAAATGCCGCGAAAACGAATCGCGCCCATCGCGTGCCGCTCCACATTGCGCGGCCCCGGGATTTCTGCGCAGGGTCTTCGGCGCATAACCGTGACGGGTCCCTTCGGCTCCATGGCGACCGTGTCCCCACTTCGCGCCTGGCTCGGCGTGGCACTGGCCGCCACCGCCGCCATCTCCATGACGCTCTCGGCGATCACGGCCCGGCTTGCCTATGACGAGGGAACCAATCCCTGGACCGTGATGCCGTGGCGATTCATCGCTGGCTTCGCGATCCTTCTCGCGATCGTGCGCGCGGCGAGGGTTCCCCTGATCGTGGCGCTGCGCTGGCGCCTCGAGTGTCTCGCGGCCGGGCTCGTCTTCGGCGTCTCCTCGCTCGGCTATCTCGCGGCGATCGAGCGCATCCCCGTGGGCCAGGCGGCACTCATCGTCTACGTCTATCCGGTGCTGGTGGCGCTCGCCGCGCGCTTCACCGAGCAGGAGCGCCTCACGCCCTGGCGGCTTGCGGCCACCCTCGCCGCCTTCGCCGGTCTCGTGCTCGTCCTCGATGTCGCCCACGCGCCCAGCGACGGGATCGGCATCGCGCTCGCGGGCCTCGGCGCCGTCATGTACGGCGGGGCGATCCTGTGGAGCGCGCGCCTCACGCGGCACGTCGACAGCCGCGTCCTGACGCTCCACGTCATGGCGGCGGGCGCCGTCGCCTTCAGCCTCGTGGCCGTCGGAATGGACGCGATCGCGCTGCCGAGCGGTCCATACGGTCCCTTGACCTTCGGGCTCGCCGCTCTCTTCTACGCGCTCGGCTCCGTGGCGCTCTTCGCCGCCGTGCCTCTCAGTGGGCCGAGCGCGGTCGCGATGACCATGAACCTCGAACCGGTCACCGCCGTCCTCTTGGCCGTCGTTCTTCTGGGCGAGCACCTGGCGCTTCCCCAGCTTCTCGGTGGCGCCGTCGTGATCGCGGCTGTCCTCGCGCTTCAGTACATGCGAACCGGCGGCGCGCGCCCCCGCTGAGCGGCCCTTGCGCCGACAGACGAGCGGCGCTCTACTCGGCCCACCCGACACCGGCGAAGGAGTCTGCCATGCCGAATCTCGAGCGCTTCAAGATGTTCATCGGCGGCGAGTGGGTCGGGGCGACCTCGGGTGCCGAATTCGAAAGCTTCAATCCCTACACGGGCAAGCCCTGGGCTCTCATCCCGCGCGGCGCGGCGGAAGACGCCAACCGCGCGGTCGAGGCGGCGCACCGCGCCTTCACGAAAGGCGACTGGCCCAAGCTCAAGGCGGGGCAGCGCGGCGCGCTCTTGCGCAAATTGGGCGACCTCGTCGCGCGCGAGGCCGAGCGCATCGCCGCGATCGAGGTGCGCGACAACGGCAAGCTCATCGCCGAGATGGGCGCCCAGCTCCGCTACATCCCGCAGTGGTATCACTACTTCGGCGGGCTCGCGGACAAGGTCGAAGGCTCCGTCATCCCGAGCGACAAGCCGGAGATGCTGACGTTCACGCGGCACGAGCCGCTCGGCGTCTGTGTCGGCATCACGGCGTGGAATTCGCCGCTCCTCCTGCTGGCCTACAAGCTGGCGCCCGCGCTCGCCGCCGGCAACTGCTTCATCGTGAAGCCGTCGGAGTTCACCTCCGTCTCGACGCTCGAGTTCGCGCGCCTCATCGAGGAAGCCGGCTTCCCGCCGGGCGTCTTCAACGTGGTCACTGGCTTCGGCGCAGAGGTGGGCGACGCGCTCGTGACGCACCCCAAGGTCGCCAAGGTCGCCTTCACGGGCAGCGAGAGGACAGGTGCCCTGGTGTATCAGCGCGCAGCCGCGGGGCTCAAGCGCGTGACGCTCGAGCTCGGCGGTAAGTCGCCCAACATCGTGTTCGACGACGCCGACATCGACAATGCGGTCAAGGGAGCCATCTCCGGCATCTTCGCCGCGACCGGCCAGACCTGCGTCGCGGGCTCGCGGCTTCTTCTTCACGAGCGCATCCACAACCAGTTCATGGACCGCCTCGTCGCCATGGCCGAGACCGCGCGCATGGGCGATCCGATGAAGATGGAGACGCAAGTGGGGCCCGTCACGACGCCCCCGCAATACGAGAAGGTCCTCAACTACATAGAGATCGCCAAAGGCGAAGGGGCCAACTGCGTGCTCGGCGGCGGGCCCGCGCGCCGGCCCGAATGCGGCGACGGCTGGTTCGTCGAGCCCACCATCTTCACCGACGTCGACAACAAGATGCGCATCGCCCAGGAAGAGGTGTTCGGCCCGGTCCTTTCCGTCATCCGCTTCAAGGACGAGGAAGAGGCGGTCGAGGTCGCGAACGACGTGCTCTACGGCCTCGCCGCCGGCGTGTGGACGAAGGACATCCGGCGCGCGATCACCATGTCCGAGCGGCTTCAGGCGGGCACCGTTTGGGTCAACACCTACCGGGCGATCAGCTACACGACGCCATTCGGCGGCTACAAACGCTCGGGCATCGGGCGCGAAAACGGGCAAGAGGCCATCAGAGGCTACCTCCAGACCAAGGCCGTGTGGATCAACACGGCGACCGAGGTGCCGAACCCCTTCGTCATGCGCTGAGCGCGGTTCGAGACCGACGTGCTGAGACGGCTCTACGACTGGACGATCCGCATCGCCGCGGATCGCCGCGCCGCGCCCGCGCTCTTCGGCGTCTCCTTCGTTGAAAGCTCCCTCTTCCCCGTTCCGCCGGATGTGATGCTGGTGCCCATGGTGCTGGCCAATCCGCAGCGCGCCTATTGGTTCGCCTTCATCTGCACGGTGGGCTCGGTGCTCGGCGGGATGCTCGGCTACGCCATCGGCTATTTCCTGTTCGAGACGGTCGGCCAGCCCTTGATTCTTCTCTATGGACACGGCGACCAGTTCGAGCGCGCGATCGCGTGGTACCAGCGGTGGGGCGCCTGGATCGTCGCGGCCAAGGGCCTGACCCCCTTCCCTTACAAGGTCATCACGATCACGAGCGGGTTCGCGCACCTCAACCTCGCGGCCTTCACGGCTGCATCCATCGTCTCGCGGGCGCCGCGCTTCTTCGTGATTGCTTGGCTCCTGCGCCGGTACGGCGAGCCCGTGCGCGGCTTCATCGAGCGGCGCCTCTACCTCGTGACGACGCTGTTCCTCATCGCGCTCATCGGCGGCTTCGTGCTCGTCGAGTATCTTCTCTAGACGCGGGCCCGGCGTTTCGATCACCATCACCTGCCAGAGGTGAAGCCATCGCATGACCATCATCGGACGCATCCTGGAGACGAGACCGCGCCTCTTCGCGGGCGCGCTCGCGCTCGTGAGCGCGGGCCTGCTCGCGACCGTTTTCATCATGCAATACGGCTTCGGCCTCGAGCCCTGCCCGCTCTGCGTCTGGCAGCGCTATCCGCACGGCGCCGTCATCGCGGCAGGGATCATCGGCGCACTCATGGGTGGGCGCGCGGCGCGCTGGTTGATCGCCGCCGCCGGTCTTGCCTTCCTCGTGACTGCGGGAATCGGCGGCTTCCAAGTCGGCGTCGAGCAGCATTGGTGGGAGGGGCTCGCATCCTGCACGGGTGGTGCGGGCGTCCCTGGCTCCCTCGAGGAGCTGCAAGCCCAATTGGGGAAGCCGCCCAGCCCACGTTGCGATGAAGTGCCGTGGTCCCTCTTCGGCATATCGCTCGCTGGCTATAATCTTCTCGTGTCGCTCGCGATCGCGTGCCTCGCCATCGCGCGCGCGCTGCGGCCGGAGAGGTTGCCATGACGACATCGTCTCAACGGGAGAGCCGGAGGCCGCACCTCACCGCCGAGGATGCCCTGCCAGGCGATGCCACTCGCGAGCAATTGCTCGATGAGATCATCCGTGTCGACCAGGCCGGCGAATACGGGGCCGTGCGCATCTATGCGGGGCAGCTCGCGGTCCTCGGCCGCAGTCCCGCCGCCGCCCAGATCCGCGCCATGGCCGCGAAGGAGGAAGAGCACCTCGCCGCCTTCAACCGCATGATCGTCGAACGGCGCGTGAGGCCCACGGCGCTGACGCCGCTCTGGCACCTCGCGGGGTTCGCGCTCGGCGCGGCGACGGCGCTCTTGGGCGAGCGGGCAGCCATGGCGTGCACGGTCGCGGTCGAGGAGGTCATCGACGAGCATTATGCGCGCCAGGCGGAGTCCCTCGGCGAGGACGAAGCGAAATTGCGGGACACGATCGAGGAATTCCGCCGCGACGAGTTGGACCATCGCGACACCGCCCTCGCCAACCACGCGACGGAAGCGCCGGCCTATCCGCTGCTCACTGCCGCCATCAAAGCGGGATCGCGTCTCGCCATCTGGCTGTCGACGCGCGTGTAACGGGCGGACGCCGGCCTCAGACCGGATCGAGCTCCGTGTCCCAGTAGAGAAAGTCGCGCCAGCTGCGATGAAGGTGGTTGGGCGGATAAGCGCGCCCGTGGTCCTGCAACTCGAGACTCGTCGGCTGGCGCGGCCAGTGCAAGGGTTGCATGCCCGCCTCGCGCGGAAGGCGATTGCCCTTGCGCAGATTGCAGGTCGTGCACGCCGTCACGACATTATCCCAGGTCGCTCGCCCGCCGCGCGAGCGCGGCACGATGTGATCGAAGGTCAGCTCGGGCGTCGGGAAGATCTGGCCGCAATACTGGCAGCTGAACCGGTCGCGCAAGAACACGTTGAACCGCGTGAACGCCGGGCGACGCTTCGGCGGAATGTACTGCTTCAGCGCGATCACGCTCGGCAGCCGCATCGTCCGGCTCGGCGAGTGGATCTCGCGCTCGTATTCGGAGACGATGCTGACGCGGTCGAGATAGACGGCCTTGATGGCTTCCTGCCAGCACCAGACGGAGAGCGGAAAGTAGCTCAGCGGACGATAGTCCGCGTTCAAGACAAGTGCTGGCGAATCCTTCATGGACGTTGCGCTTTCTCGCCCATTGCCGATGCCTCCCGCTCAATCATCATGGCGGCAGCCAGACCAAAACACAATATCTAGTTCCCGCGACGAGGGCCAATTCGCCTGACATTCCGGGTGTTTCAATCACGTTACGCTCGATGTGCGCCCATTGCGTTTGATCGAGCGCATAGGTAACGCATCACCTTAGATGCTTCGCGTCAGTCGTTCTCGTTCGGGATCGAATCGAGACACGACGAGCACGGAGCCCCGTCGAGCGATGGAACCAGAAGGAGATCCGTGATGCCGGAGAAGAGCCATCAAAGCCGCATCAGCGTGCTCGGAGCCGGCAAGATGGGTAGCGCGCTCGCGCGCGCCCTCCTTGCGCACGGCCACGCGGTCACCGTGTGGAACAGGACGGCCGAAAAATGCGCGCCGCTCCAGGCCGCTGGCGCGGCGATCGCCTCGTCCGCGGATGAAGCCATGGCGACGGCGTCGATCGTCATTCTCTGCCTGACGGGTCCTGAGGCGAGTGATCGCATCCTCAAGCGGGCTGGCACCGCATCGATGCTCGAGGACAAGACGCTCGTGCAGCTCAGCACGCTTCCCGTCGAGCAATCGCGTGCGCTCGACCGTTGGGCGCGCGAGAACCACATCGCGTATCTCTATGGCTCGATCTTCGGCTATCCGAGCGACGTGGCGCGCGGTCAATGCACCTGCGTCTATTCCGGATCGAAGCGTGCTTATGACGCGAACCTGCGCATCCTCACCGCCATGGGCGGCAACCCGAAATTCGCCGGCGAGAGCACGGACGCGGTGCTGGCCTTGAAGCAGGCCATGCTCTCCTACTCGTTCGGAAGCTGGATGGCCTTCTTCCATGGCGCGGCTCTGTGCGAGAAGGCCGGCTTCCCGATCGAGACCTATGTCGAGACGGTAATCGGCACCTTTCCCATGCGCACGACCGCCGCGCGGACCTTTGGCCAACGAATGGCCGCGCGGCACTACGCCAATTCCGAAGCGCAGCTCGCATTGTACGCCGAGGCCTTCGAGCCCGTCGTCGCGTTGAGCCGCGAGCTCGGCGTCGACACGGTCGTCCCCAAGATGGTCGCGGATTTCTTCGCGCGCGGCATCGCCACGGGACACGCCGAAGACGGGCTTCCCTCCCTTTTCGAGCTGATGGTCGAGGGCAGTGGCCGCTGAGCGCCGCGTGGCCGTTCAGCCGCCGAGCTTCTCCTGAAGAAAGCGCGTGGCGAGTGCGAGCCCCTCCGCGTCGATGCCGTGGCCAAGGCCAGGACGGCGATGGGTCTCGACCGCAAGCCCCGCCGCACTCAGCCCTGACGACGCCTCTTCCAACGCATCGATTGGAACAAGCTCGTCATCGGTGCCGTGGATGAGAAGCACCGGCGGCCGCGCGCGCACTTCCGACTGAAGAACCGCGCCATCGAGGAGCCTGCCCGAGAATCCGACGACGCCCGCGCAGCTCTCCGCCCGGCGCGGCGCCACATGGAGGGCCATCATCGTGCCCTGTGAGAATCCGATGAGCGCAAGACGGCTTTCGGGCAACGTGAATCGCCCGAGAAGCTCGTCGACGAAGCTCTCGAGGATCGGCGCTGCCGCGCGCGTGCCCGCCATGATCGCCTCGAGGCTGCGATCCTGGAAACTGAACCACTGGCGGCCGAAGGGTCCCATCTCGCACGGGAAGGGCGCGTGCGGCGAGACGAAGAAGGCGCCGGGGAGCGCTTGCGCGAGATGGGGTGCCAGCTCGATGAGGTCGTTGCCGTCGGCGCCGTAGCCGTGGAGAAGGATGACAAGGGAGTCCGGCGCCGCGCCGTTCGCGGGCGGCATGCCGGGGCCGCTCAAATCGAAAAGACCCTTCATCGCCGGTTCTTTCCCAATTTCGCGTTTCCGCCCGATTTCGTTCGCTTGCGCCTCGCAGCAGGGCGCATCCGCAAGCGTGCTCCTTTGGCCGTCGGCACCCTTTTCCGCGGTGTCGCTCTGCCAGGCGTCCGCGTTGACGTCGCCTTTGGCTGCGCATCGTAGGCGCCGGTGCCCGGCTTCATGACCGCGCTCCGGAAATAGTGCCAGAGCATGCGCGCGGCGACGCTCCGCCAAGGCCGCCAGGCCTCGCCGATCTCAAGAAGCTCGGCGCGTGCGGGCCGTTCAGCGAGGCCTTTCACGCGCCCGGTGGCCGTCGCGATCGCAAGGTCGTCGACCGGCCACACATCGGGCCGCCCCAAGGCCGACAGGAGATAGATCTCGGCCGTCCAGCGGCCGATACCTTTGACGCGGACGAGCGCTTCGATCGCCGCCTCGTCGTCAAGTTCGGCGAGCCGACCGCTGTCGAGGTCGCCGCTCATCACCGCATCCGCGAGGCCGCGCGCATAGAGAACTTTCGGGCGCGAGAGCCCGGCTGAGCGCAGCCTGACGTCGTCGAAGCCGACAAGGCGCGCGGGCGTGACCTCGCCGAGCATCCCTTCGAGCCGGCCCCAGATCGCGCGCGCGGAGGCGACCGAAAGCTGCTGTTCGACGATGATGCGCAGGAGTGCCGGAAAGCCCGACGGCCGCGTGCGCAGCACGGGCGCGCCGTGCTCTTCGCAAATCCGCGCAAGATCGCGGTCGCGCGCTGAGAGCTCCCAGATCGCGTGGCGGAAGCGTTGCGGCGTCAGCGCGCGGACGGCGGTCATTGGCGCAATCCTTGGACGATCGCGAGGTAGTCCGGATCTTCGGGCGGGATGCAGCCATGCCGCACGAGGAAGTCGATGATCACCAGGTTGCAGTTGAACTTGAATTCGGCCGTCCCGGAGACGACCGCCATCACGCGCTCGATCGGCCACAGATCGAAGGACTCGATCTCGCCGTCGACGGGAACGGGCGTGAAATCTGGCGGCAGTTCGAGGTCGTAGCAGAACTGCACGTCCGGCTTGATGCCTTCGGCCGATTCCTTGACATAGGACACGAGGCCGACCGGAACGGCGCGCCGCGCGAGCGCGGGCGGAATGCCGGCCTCCTCGCCGCACTCCTTGACGAGGTTGTCCATGAGCGAAAGCCCAATGGGCTGGCCGCCCGCGACCATGTTGTCGAGCATGCCGGGAAAGGTCGGCTTGTTGCGCGCCCGGCGCGCGACCCACATCTTGAGCGCGCGCCCGTCGCGGACGTAGCCGCTCATGTGCACGCCGTAGGCACGGATGCCGAGACGCGGCACGGCCGCACGCTCCATGCGGAGGAGCGGTGGATCGGCGAAGGACGCCTTGACGGGATACTCCTCGCCCCGCCAGCCGCGCAGCTCACCCGCGGCCTCGAGCGCGCGGAGCACCCGCTCGACGGCGCGCGAGCGGGACTCGAAATCGGCGAGTGCCGGCGACAGCACCACGCGCTCTGGCGCGACCGCGAACACTTCGGGGAAGTCCGCGAGCAGCTTGGCCATGTCCGCGCGCACCCAGCCGACGCGCGCGCCCGCGACGAGCAACGGACGGAAGCCGGAGAGATCGTGCTCGTTGCACTCGCGGATGCGATCGAGAAAGCTCACGCGTCGACCTCCGAGGCCAAGCGGCCCGCCTCGTGTAGCGAATGCGCGCGGCCCCCGCAACCGCCGCGCGGGACTAGGGCGCGCGGAGCGGCTTCTCCGCGATCAGGACCGCGTGCACGCGCACGAGCTGGCGCAGCGTGTCGGCAATGCGGGCAACGACGTCCCGGGCGAGCCCCGTCACCTGGATGTCGATGACGAGCTCGGTGCCGCCGGGACGGCCGAGCGAGCTGTGCCACTGGCATGGAACGAGACCGCGCTTGGCGAAAACCTCGAGCACGCGCGGCATGACCGAGGGATCGGCCTCGGCCTGGACGGAAAAACAGGCAGTTGTGGGTGATTCAGGGTGCGATGACATGACCAGCATCCAATCCAAATTCAGCGAAAAAGCCTCCGACCCGGCAGCCAATGGGCGCCGGGAGGCTAATTCGCCGAAGGACGAGACGCGTGGTCATGGCTCCAAGAATAGTGGGGCGACCGCTCCGCTTCAAGGCGGGAGAGGGACAGGGAACGCGCCATCTCGGCCTATGCCCAAGGGCTGGGCGTTTCCGCCGCCCGCCCACTCGGCTAACATCCCAGCACTATCTGCCAACGACGAGCGGCGCGACGACCTCATGCAGAAGCACGCGCAAGCGATCAAGGCATCGGACGATGCCGTGATTCCCGACCTGATGTCTGCGTGCGAGGCCGGACTGCGCGCGGCCGAGCGGCTCGTCGGCGCCGCGCGTGCCGCGGTCGCCCGTCTCGTCCAATCGGGCGATGCCGTCGATTCGGCAGCGCTCGACCGCCACCAGGCGCCGGCGCATCTTTACGCCTGGATCGCGACCTACGCTGCGGCGTTGCGCGAGCTCCTGTCCTGGGCACGCGGGCTCGAGGCGCGCGGCGGATTGACCGAACGCGAGGCCCTCATCCTTCAGATCGGGTTTGGCGAGTACCTGGCCCAGCTCAAGGGCGGCATTCCCCTGAGTCAGGGCGAAATCCTGCGCCCCTCCGACCTCGGCCTCGACGATCAGGCCCTCAGTGCATTTGGCGAGGCGGCCATCGACCGGCTCATCCGCATCGGATCCGGCAATGAAGCGCGCTTGCGGCTTGCGGCGCTCCTGGCCGACGGCAATTTCGGCGATGACGGGCTCGGGGACGAGACGCTCACCCTCATCCGCGACCAGTTCCGCCGTTTCGCCGACGAGCAGGTGGTTCCCCACGCCCATGGCTGGCACGTCACCGATTCCTTCGTCCCGCTCGAGATCCTCGCGCGCATGGGGGAGTTGGGCGTCTTCGGCCTGACGACTCCGCAGGAACACGGCGGGCTCGGCCTCGGCAAGGTCGCCATGTGCATCGTGACCGAGGAGCTGACGCGCGGCTATATCGGCGTGGGCTCGCTCGGAACGCGCTCGGAGATCGCGGCCGAGCTCCTGGTGCGCTTCGGCACCGCGGACCAGAAGGAGCGCTGGCTGCCGGGCATCGTCTCCGGCCGCATCATCCCGACAGCCGTTTTCACGGAGCCCAACACGGGCTCCGACCTCGCGAGCCTCCGCACGCGCGCCGAACGCAAAGGCGATGTCTACCGGGTCTCCGGCAACAAGACCTGGATCACCCATGCCGCGCGCGCCGATGTGATGACGCTGCTCGCGCGGACCGATGCGAAGGAAAGCGGCTACAAGGGCTTGAGCATGTTCTTCGCGCCGAAGCCCCGCGGCACGGACGCCGAGCCCTTCCCCGCGCACGGCATGTCGGGCGGCGAGATCCCTGTCCTCGGCTATCGAGGCATGAAGGAATACGAGATCGCCTTCGACGGATTCGAAGTGCCAGCCAAGGATCTCCTGGGCGGGACCGAAGGCCAAGGGTTCAAGCAGCTCATGGCGACGTTCGAATCGGCGCGCATCCAGACGGCCGCGCGCGCCGTCGGGGTCGCGCGGAACGCGCTCGAGCTTGGTCTTGCCTACGCGCAGGAACGCATCCAGTTCGGACGGCCCATCGCCGCCTTCCCGCGCGTCGCGGCGAAGCTCGCCTGGATGGCGGTCGAGACCATGATCGCGCGCCAGCTGACGCTCTTCGCCGCGCGCGAGAAGGACTCGGGCCGGCGCTGCGACATCGAGGCCGGCATGGCCAAGTTGCTCGGCGCCCGCATCGCCTGGGCGAATGCCGACAACGCCGTCCAGATCCACGGCGGCAACGGTTATGCCATCGAGTTTCCGGTGAGCCGGGTGCTGTGCGATGCGCGCATTCTCGCCATCTTCGAGGGCACGGCCGAGATCCAGGCCCATGTGATCGCGCGGGGCCTTCTCGCGGGACGGAACTGAGCACGGGGCGGATGAGAGAATCCCGTGGGCGCGCGCCCTGGCGGGGACTATATGTGGGGCATGGACACACTTGCCGCGGTCTTTCCCTATCTCATCGGCCTGGGACTCGCGTCGGTCCTGATCGTTCTCCTGACCGGCATCGTCAGCATGCTGCGCGGCGGCGAATTCAACCGGCGTTACGGCAACAAGCTCATGCGCCTCAGAGTCGCGACACAGGGCGTCACGATCCTGCTCTTCGCGATCTTCATGCTGTTCATCAAGCACTAGCATGGTGAAACTGACCCGCATCTACACGCGCGGCGGCGACAAGGGGGAGACCTCGCTCGGCGACGGCGCGCGCGTGAAGAAGCACGATCCGCGGGTCGAGGCTTACGGCGCGGTCGACGAGGCCAACGCCGTCATCGGCATCGCGCGCCTCCATGCCCCGGCCGAAGCCGACGCCATGCTCGCGCGCATCCAGAACGACCTTTTCGACCTTGGCGCCGATCTCTGTACGCCCGAGAGCGAATCGCCGAAGCACCCGCCGCTTCGCGTGATGCCCGCGCAAGTGAAGCGCCTCGAGCGCGAGATCGACGCGATGAACGCCGAGCTGAAGCCGCTCGATTCCTTCGTCCTGCCGGGTGGCAGCGCGGCTTCGGCCTACCTCCACCTTGCGCGCACCGTGGTCCGGCGCGCCGAGCGTCAGATCACGGCGCTTGCCGCGAGCCAGGCACTGAATCCGGTCGCGATCGAGTACGTCAACCGCCTCTCCGACCACCTCTTCGTGCTGTCCCGGCACTTGAACGAAAAGGGCGCCAAGGATGTCCTCTGGGTGCCCGGCCAGAATCGGTGAAGAGGGGCCGAAACCCGCGGCTTTAGCGGGTCCCGCTTTGTTGACAGGTTCCGGGCCCGCCTTTATGTTGCGGTGCGAAAAGCGGCGCCGGAGCGGGCCAAATCGGCGCTCGGACGTGGCCCCGCATGGGGTTCTAGGACGACACCAACCGACCCATCCCTGATCACGGCATAGCCGCCATCGTACGGAGAGCGGAGAGCACGACATGAAGGTCCTCGTCCCGGTCAAACGGGTTGTCGACGCCAACATCAAGGTCCGCGTCAAAGCCGACGGTTCCGGCGTCGAGACGCAGAACGTCAAGATGTCGATGAATCCGTTCTGCGAAATCGCTGTCGAGGAGGCTATCCGTCTCAAGGAAGCCGGCAAGGTGACGGAAATCATCGCTGTCTCCTGCGGCATCGCGCAGTGCCAGGAGACGATCCGCACCGCCCTCGCCATGGGTGCTGACCGCGGCGTCCTCGTCGAGACCGACACGCCGCTCGAGCCGCTCGCGATCGCGAAGCTGCTCAAGGCCGTGATCGACAAGGAGCAGCCGGGCATCGTCCTCATGGGCAAGCAGGCCATCGACAATGACTGCAACCAGACTGGCCAGATGCTGGCGGCCCTCACCGGCTGGGCGCAGGCCACCTTCGTCTCCAAGCTCGCGGTCGGCGACGGCGCGGCCGAGGCCACGCGCGAGGTCGATGGCGGCCTCGAGGTCCTCAAGGTCAAGCTGCCCGCGATCATCACGGTCGACTTGCGCCTGAACGAGCCGCGCTATGCCTCGCTGCCGAACATCATGAAGGCCAAGAAGAAGCCGATCGACATGCTGAAGCCGGACGCTCTCGGCGTCGACGTGACGCCGCGCGTGAGCGTGCTCAAGGTCGTCGAGCCGCCGAAGCGCCACTCCGGCACCAAGGTTCCCGACGTCAAGACGCTCGTCGAAAAACTCCGTTCCGAGGCCAAGGTGATCTGATGACCGCGCTCGTCCTAGCCGAACACGACAACCAGACGATCAAGCCGTCGACCCTCAACGCCGTGACCGCCGCGGCCAAGCTCGGCGGCGGAATCACGCTTCTCGTCGCTGGCTCCGGCTGCGCGGCCGCCGGCGCCGCCGCGGCCAAGATCGCGGGCGTCGCCAAGGTCCTCGTCGCCGACAACCCGGCCTACGAGCACCATCTGGCCGAGAACGTGGCGCCGCTCGTCGTCGGCCTCGCCGGCTCCTACTCGCACGTCCTGGCACCGGCGAGCACCTACGGCAAGAACATCATGCCGCGCGTGGCCGCCCTCCTCGACGTCTCGCAGATCTCGGACATCTCGGGCATCGAATCGCCTGATACGTTCATCCGCCCGATCTACGCCGGCAACGCGCTGGCGACCGTGCAGTCGAAGGACAAGATCAAGGTCATCACCGTGCGGACGACCGCCTTCGACGCGGCGGCCGAAGGCGGCAGCGCCCCCGTCGAGACCGTCTCCGCCACCTCCGATTCGGGCCTCTCGACCTTCCTGCGGCTCGAATCCGTCAAGTCCGAGCGGCCGGAACTGACGACCGCACGCATCGTGATCTCCGGCGGCCGCGGGATGCAGTCCGGCGACAACTTCAAGATGCTCGAGGCGATCGCGGACAAGCTCGGGGCCGCCGTCGGCGCCTCGCGCGCCGCGGTCGATGCCGGCTTCGTGCCCAACGACTACCAGGTGGGCCAGACGGGCAAGATCGTGGCGCCAGAACTCTACATCGCCGTCGGCATCTCGGGCGCGATCCAGCACCTGGCCGGCATGAAGGACAGCAAGGTCATCGTGGCGATCAACAAGGACGAAGAGGCGCCCATCTTCCAGGTCGCCGACTACGGCCTCGTGGCCGATCTCTTCAAAGCCCTGCCCGAGCTCGCGGCGGAGCTCGCCAAGGGCAATTGAACCCACAGCGAGAGGAAGGCGGTCCCATGATCAAGAAGGTCGGCATCGTCGGCGCGGGTCAGATGGGGAACGGCATCGCCCATGTCTGCGCGCTCGCGGGACACGAGGTGGTGCTCGTGGATGTGCGCCAGGAAGCGATCGAGCGCGCCCTCCAGACCATCGACCGCAACATGGCCCGCCAAGTCTCGCGGAGCACCATCACGGAGGCCGACAAGACAGCGGCGCTCGCGCGCATCACCCCGACGCTCGACATCAAGAAGTTCGCGGACTGCGATCTGGTGATCGAATCCGCGACCGAGAACGAGCCGGTCAAGCGAGAGATCCTGAAGTCGATCTGTCCGGTGCTGAGGCCGGAGGCGCTCATCGCGACGAACACGTCGTCGATCTCGATCACGCGCCTTGCTTCGGTCACGGACCGACCGGGCAAGTTCATCGGCATGCATTTCATGAATCCCGTGCCGGTGATGGAGCTCGTCGAGCTCATCCGGGGCCTCGCGACGGAAGAGGCGACCTTCAAGGAGATTCGCGAGCTCACGATCAAGCTCGGCAAGCGCCCGGCGTCCGCCGAGGATTTCCCGGCCTTCATCGTCAACCGCATTCTCCTGCCCATGATCAACGAGGCCATCTACGTCCTCTATGAGGGCGTGGGCAACGTCGAGTCGATCGACACGGCGATGAAGCTCGGCGCCAACCATCCCATGGGACCACTCGAGCTTGCGGATTTCATCGGCCTCGACACCTGCCTCGCCGTCATGCAGGTGCTCTACGACGGCCTCGCCGATTCGAAATACCGCCCCTGTCCGCTCCTCGTGAAATACGTCGAGGCCGGCTGGCTCGGCCGCAAGTCCAAGCGCGGTTTCTACGACTACAGCGGCGAGAAGCCGATCCCGACGCGCTAGCGCCCCGCGGCACGCACCGTCGCACCCGAGCGACGGCCACCATCCCGACGCACCGGCCGCGCGGCCCGTCGGAGACGGTGGCGGCACTGGCCGGGCCGGATCAAAGGGGCTAAATTGCCCCGCGTGCCCCTTGAAGGTCGGGAGCGGTGCCGAGCGATCCGTCCGCTGCCATGCGCCCATGCCGACGAGGACCGCAATCGCCACGACCGCGATGATGCCGAGGAGCCTCAACGCCATGGGTTTCTTACACGGGAGCGTGCCATGAGCGCGCGGAGAGGACGTGCCCGGCGCACCCCGCGCGGTGAGGCCGCCAATGCGCTTTGGGGCGGACGGTTCGAAGAAGGTCCGTCGGCGATCATGGAGGCGATCAACGCCTCGATCGGCTTCGACCAGCGCCTCCATTCCCAGGACATCGCCGCCTCGATCGCCCATGCCGCGATGCTCGCGCGCCAGGGCATCATCTCGAAGAAGGACGGCGCGGCGATCCAGCGCGGCCTCAAGGCCGTGCGGCGCGAAATCGAGCGCGGGCGATTCACGTTCAAGACAGAGCTCGAAGACATCCACATGAACGTCGAGGCGCGCCTGGCCGCCCTCATCGGCAAGCCGGCCGGCCGCCTCCACACGGCGCGCTCGCGCAATGACCAGGTCGCGACGGATTTCCGCCTGTGGGTGCGCGATGCGATCGACGCGATCGACGGGAAGATGAAGACGCTCCAGGCGCGCCTCATCGCAGAGGCCGAGCGCCACGCGGACGCCATCCTGCCGGGCCTCACGCACCTCCAGACAGCGCAGCCCGTCACTTTCGGCCATCACCTCCTGGCCTATGTGGAGATGCTGGGGCGCGATCGGAGTCGGTTTGCCGATTGCCGCAAGCGCCTCAACGAATGCCCGCTCGGCGCCGCGGCGCTCGCCGGCACGGCATTCCCCATCGATCGTCGCCAGACGGCCAAGGCGCTCGGCTTCGACCGACCCATGGCCAATTCGCTCGATGCGGTTTCGGACCGCGATTTCGCGCTCGAGTTCCTGGCCAACGCGTCCATCGCCGCCGTGCATCTCTCCCGCCTCGCGGAGGAGATCGTGCTGTGGACGAGCGACCGATTCCGCTTCGTCAGCCTTTCGGACGCCTTCACGACCGGCAGCTCCATCATGCCGCAGAAGCGCAACCCGGACGCGGCCGAGCTCTCGCGCGCGAAGTGCGGCCGCATCATCGCCGCGCTTACCGGCCTCCTCGTGGTGATGAAGGGCCTGCCGTTGGCCTACAGCAAGGACATGCAAGAGGACAAAGAGCCGGTCTTCGCCGCGGCGGATGCCCTCGTCCTCTCGCTCGAGGCCATGAGCGGGATGGTCGCCGATTTCCGGATCGATCGGTCGCGCATGCGCGAGGCCGCCGCGAGCGGCTTCGCCACGGCGACCGACCTCGCGGACTGGCTCGTGCGCAAACTCAACCTGCCGTTCCGCCAAGCCCATCATGTCTGCGGGCGCCTCGTGAAGGCGGCGGAAGCGAAGGGCGTCGGTCTTGCGGAGCTCAGTCTCGCCGAGATGCGGCGGATCGAGCCCCGCATCACGCGCGACGTCTTCCGGGTCCTCGGCGTCGAGGAATCGGTCCGGAGCCGGACGAGCTTCGGCGGAACGGCGCCGAAGCTCGTGCGGCGCTCGGCTGCTACCGCACGGCAACGGTTCCTATGATGAGACGGATCGGCTTCCTCATCGTACTCCTTATGATGGGGCTTGCGACGCTCTCAGCCTGCGGGCGCAAGGGTCCCCCGCAGCCGCCGCCCGACGCCGCAGACGAGTTTCCGAGGAAGTACCCGAGTGAGTGAGTTCGCCTACAGAGACGGGCAGCTCCATGCCGAGAGCGTGCCCTTGGACGAGATCGCGCGCGCGGTCGGCACGCCGGTCTATGTCTATTCGGCGGCGGCCTTGCGTCGCGCCTACCGGGCCTATGCGGACGCCTTCGCCGGCCAGCCGGTCGAGATCTGCTACGCGCTCAAGGCCAACGGCAACCTCGCGGTCGTGCGGGTCCTGGCACTCGAAGGTGCCGGCGCGGACGTCGTATCGGAGGGCGAGCTGAGGCGCGCGCTCGCGGCCGGTGTCCCGGCCGACAAGATCGTGTTCTCCGGCGTCGGCAAGAGCGAGGCCGAGATGGCCTTCGCGCTCGAGTCCGGCATCGCGTCCATCAACGTCGAATCGGAGCCGGAGCTCGTGAAGCTCGGCCGGATCGCGGCCGCGCGCAACCGCCGCCAGTCCGTGTCGCTCCGCATCAACCCCGACGTCGACGCCGCGACCCACGACAAGATCACGACCGGGCGGAGCGACAACAAGTTCGGCATTGCATACGAGTCGGCCGTTCGCCTCTTTGCGCGCTCGCCCGAATTCCCCGCGCTCGCCGTCGACGGATTGGCTGTCCATATCGGCTCGCAACTCCTCTCGCTCGAGCCGTTCCGCCGTGCCTTCGAGCGCGTGGCCGAACTCGTCCGCGCGCTCCGCAGCGCCGGCCATACGATCCGCCGCCTCGATCTCGGCGGGGGCGTGGGCATTCGCTATGCGGGGGAAGAACCGCCGGATCTCGCGGGCTATGCCCGCGTGGTGCGCGAGACGGTCGGATCGCTGGGCTGCGCCCTCGTGATCGAGCCCGGCCGGTCGATCGTCGGCGAGGCGGGCGTGCTTCTCACGCGCGTCCTCTACCTCAAGGAGAATCCCGGCCGGCGCTTCGTCATCGTCGACGCGGCGATGAACGATCTCCTGCGTCCGGCGCTCTACGACTCCTATCACGAGATCTTGACGGTGCGGGAGCGCGCGAGCGCCGAGAAGAGCCCGGCCGACGTCGTCGGGCCGATCTGCGAGACCAGCGACACCTTCGCAAGGCAGCGGCCGCTGCCCTCGCTCGAAGACGGCGAGCTCCTTGCGTTCCTTTCGGCGGGCGCCTACGGTTCCGCCATGGCGTCCACTTACAATAGTCGGCCGCTCATCCCCGAAGTCCTCGTCGACGGCAGGCACCATGCGGTGGTGCGGCCGCGCCAGAGTTTCGAGGAGATGCTGGGCCAGGACAGGGTGCCTGGCTGGCTCTCTGCCGCGGCGGAGCGCCCAGCGGGACGACGATCCTGATGTCGAGCCTTCGCGACCGGCGCCTCCGACGATTGTGGTTCGGCGCCTCGCGCGGGCAGATCGCGCTCTCTTGGCTGGTCACGCTGTGGGAACGGCTGTGGCCCGCCCTTTGGCCCGCGAGCGGGCTCGTCGGTCTTTTCCTCGCGGTCGCGCTGTTCGACATCCTCCCGAAGCTGCCCGGCTGGATCCATGCCATCGTGCTGGCCGCCTTCGGGATCGCGCTCTTGTGGTCGCTCCGCTTGGGGTTCGCAGGTCTCCGCCTGCCGCGACGGGCGGACGCGCTGCGCCGGCTCGAACGCGGCCTCAACCAGCCCCACCGGCCCTTGAGCGCGCTCGAGGACCACCTCGCGGCGGGCGCCGGCGACCGGCAGTCCGAAGCGCTCTGGCGGGCCCATCTCGAGCGCATGGCCCAGGCCGCGGTCGACCTGCGCGTGCCCTTCCCCGAGCCGGGCCTGCCTGCGCGCGATCCGCGCGCGGGCCGCGCGATCGTCCTGCTCCTCTTGCTCCTGTCGCTCCCCGGCGGCTGGCGCGACGGCTGGAGCCGCATCGAGCGCGCGCTCGACCCTGATTTTTCCGGCGCGGGCGGCATTCCGGCGACGGCCGATGTATGGATCTCGCCGCCCGAATACACCGGGCTCGCGCCCATCTACCTCAAGCAAGGCTCAAGCGACACGGAGATCGCGGTTCCGGCCGGCAGCACGGTGCTCGCGCGCGTCCATGGAGGGCGCGGCACGCCCCGGCTCCTCCTCGACGACAGGAGCACGCGCTTCGAGCGCATCGACCAGGCGGATTACGAGGTCCGGACGACGCTCGCGGAAGGCAAGCGCCTGACCATCCGGCAACGCGGGCACGACGTCGCAAGCTGGCCCGTCTCGGTCGTGGCGGACCGCGCGCCCGAGGTTGCGTTTCTCGATTTCCCGAGCGCCACGCAGCAGCGGGCGCTCCGGGTCGACTTCGAGGCACGCGATGACTACGGCATCGTCAAGCTCGAATTGACCATTCGTCTTGCGCGATTCAGCCCCGACCATCAGGACGATCTTCCGGCGGCCATGACCGAATCGCTCGTCCTCCCTTTGCCGATCAACGGCAACGGAACGGCCGAGCGCGGCACGGCGTATTTCGACCTGACGCCGCATCCCTGGGCCGGATTGCCCGTGATCGCGCAGATCAGGGGGACCGACGCGCTCGATCAGACCGGCGAGAGCGGCGTCCTGACTTTCACGCTGCCCGAGCGGCAATTCACGAACCCGCTGGCCCGCTCGATCATCGAGCAGCGCCGCCGCCTGACACTCGAGCCCGAGCAGCGCGGCCAAGTGGCCCAGGCGCTCGACGTGCTCGCCGCGCGCGCGGCACAGACCAGCCACGACAAGCTGCTGATCCTGGGCTTGAGCTCGGCGCGCGGCCGGCTGCTCTATGATCGGGGCGAGAACGCGGTGTCGGAACTTCAGACGATGCTGTGGGAACTCGCGCTTCGCGCGGAGGACGGCGACCTGTCTCTCGCGGCGCGCGAACTGCGCTCGATCGAGCAGCGAGTCCTCGAAGCGCTCAGCCGCAACGCGCCGGACGCCGAGATCGAGCGGATGCTCAAGGAGCTGCAGGCGGCCATCGACCGCTACATGCAAGCGCTCATCCAGCAGCTCGAGCAGCAGCAACGCGCGGGCAAGGACGGTCAGCGGATGAATCGCGACGACCTCAATGTCGAGCGTCGCGACGTGCAGCGGCTCATCGAAGACGCGCGCGAGCTGATGCGCGCCGGTGCGCGCGACGCCGCCCGCGACCTCCTGTCCCAGTTGCAGAACATCCTCGAGAACCTCCGCGCCGGCATCATGGACCCGATGCCCGCCCGGCAGAACGAAGCCGGGAAGCTCATGCGGGATCTGCGCGATCTCGCGGGCCGCCAGCAATCCCTTCTCGATCAGACGTTCCGCCAGCTCCAGGACAGCCGGCAGGGACAAGGCCAGGCCGGCAAGCCGAGCGGCCAGGCAGGCTCCGAATCACAAGGAAGCGCCCCCGGAAACGCGGTGACGCCCGAGATGCAGGAGGCCCTGCGTCAGGCTCTCGAGGACCTCGTTCGCCGCTTCGGCTCGCTCGTCGGCAAAGCGCCCGACCAGATGGGACAGGCCGATCGCGCCATGCGCGGCGCCGCGGAAGCGCTCCAAGGCAACGCCTTGCCGCAAGCGGTCGAGCGCGAGGGGGAAGCGCTCGAGGCGCTCCGCCAAGGCGGGCGCGCGATGGCGCAGCAACTGCTCGAGCGATTCACCGCGAGCGGCTCGGAAGGTGCTTCCGATCCGCGGCGGCAGGGTCGTGGGCGCGATCCGCAGGGCCGACCTCTCGGCAACTTCGGCGCCTCGACCGAGGACGTCAACATCCCCGACCAGCTCGAGCTGCGCCGGGCGCGCGAGATCCTCGACGAATTGCGCAAGCGCGCCTCGGAACGCAACCGCCCGGCGGTCGAGCGAGACTACATCGAGCGGTTGTTGCCGAAGTTCTAGGTCGCGAGCGGTTGTCCGGCCAGCATCTTGTTCACGGCGGTCGCGATCTGATCGAGGGTGAACGGCTTGGCCAGCACGTACTGACTCAGCACTTCGATGTTGTGAGCGCGCTGGCGCTCGTGGGCATAGCCCGTCATGAGCATGATCGCCATGCGCGGGTGGTCTTTCGTCACCTTGAGGGCGAGCGCGATGCCGTCGAGCCCGGGCATGACGATGTCGCTGATGAGGAGGTCGTAGTCGCTGTTCGAGAGTGCATCGAGCGCCTGAAGGCCGTCATTCACCGCATCGACCGTATGGCCGTGGTGGATGAGCGCCCGGCTGACGAATTGACGGACCGCGGGGTCATCTTCCACGACGAGGATACGCGCTGTCAGACTCGAACGCACAAGGCAGCTCCGAATTCGACTCGCGAGACGTCACGGGCGCTCTCGTCCTCGAGCGCGATGGCGCCCGGAGCCGCAAGCCGGCCCTTGCGCCGTCTCTACGCCCTCCATCAAGCCGCGATGGTCGTTAACGAACGATTAAACGGGGCCCTGTCGGCAGGAAAGTAGCGCGCGAGCGCTCCCCGGCTGTCTCGGCACCCGCTCAGTCCGCGGCCGAGGCCGCGATGAAGACGATCGAAAGCCCCTTCGCGTCCTGCGGCGGATTCTGGGCCCGGGTCTCGAAAGCAAGGCTCTCGCCGGGCAGCAGTCGCTTGGCCTCGACCTCGAAGACCCAGTGCTGAAGCTCCTGGGAGGCGCCATCCCGAAGGGCCGCTCGCATTTTGGGAACGTCGCGCGGGATGGCAGAGGTGTTAACGATCTTGCCCGTGACGACGAGCGTCGGGATTCCCTGGTCGTCGATGGTCTCAGTCTTGACGTCCTGGAGAGTCAGGCCTTCGCCCGGCGCCTCGGGCGAACCGAGGCCCAAGAGGCCATAGAGCTTGGCCGTCGCCGGCCAGCGCTCCATGATCATGGCTTGCCCGAACCAGAGCCCCGCCAGCGCTCCCGCGACGACGATGACGAGCGCGAGCCATCCGATGAGCAAGCCGCCGCGCTTGGCCGGCGACTGTGTCGTCATGCGTGGCTGAGCCTTGAGGCTCGGCCGCCGTTCTCGCACCTCTTCGACCGGGGGCGGCGGGCTCGGCGCTTCGGCCGCGGCCGGGCGCTCGACTTTGGGCGCTGGCTCGACCGGGCGCGGCGCCGCGGTCTCCTCAGGGGTCTGCAACCACTCGTGCTTGCAGCGCGCGCATCGGACCTTCCGGCCGGCGGCGCCAATCCGTGACCCATCGATCTGATAGCGCGTCGAGCAGGACGGGCAGGAGACAAGCATGAGATTCACGCCAGCGGCGACCGGAGCGGGCGACTTTAGGGGGTCTCAGATATCGTTACAAGCCGTGGGCCTCCGCTGGACGGCCACCGACGGCGTGTGCCATTCTCGACGCGTGCTGAGGTCTGCCGTGCGACCGCTGGAGACTCGAGACCAACCCATCGTTTCCTTCGACAACGTGGGAGTCCGTTACGGCAACGGCCCCGAGGTACTGGCTGACATCAACTTCACCCTCGAGCGGGGTTCCTTCCACTTCATCACGGGCGACAGCGGCGCCGGCAAATCGACGCTGCTCAAGCTCATGTATCTGGCCCACCGGCCGACGCGGGGGGTTATCTCGCTGTTCGGCAGGGACTTGGCGCACCTGTCGCGCCGGGACCGCCCGGCGCTCCGCCGTCGCATCGGCGTCGTGTTCCAGGATTTCCGCCTGCTCGACCACCTCTCAGCCTTGGAGAACGTCGCTCTGCCCCTGCGGGTCGCTGGCGTCCCCTATGCCAAGGCACGCGAGCATGTGACGGAACTGCTCAAATGGGTCGGGCTCGCGGAGCGAGTCGAATCGCGCCCATCGACGCTCTCCGGCGGCGAGCAGCAGCGCGTGGCCATCGCCCGCGCCGTCATCAACCGGCCGAGCCTCCTTCTGGCCGACGAGCCCACGGGCAATGTCGACGACCGTATGGCCGTGCGGCTTCTCTACTTATTCGAGGAGCTGAACAAACTCGGCACCACGGTGGTGATCGCCACCCACAACCAGGCGCTCGTGTCCCGGTTCTCCCACGCCCAGCTTGTTCTCAAGAACGGCACGATCGCCCGCTTGCCATCGGGCGTTCCCAAGGACGCGGCCTGAATGGCGCGCACCCGCTTCGACCTGCCGTTCGCGCAAGACGAGTCGCGCCGGTTCGTCCCTGTCATCTTCGCGCTCATGGTCTTCCTGGCCGCGCTCTCGCTCGGCGGCATCCTCGTGCTCCAGCGCACGACCGAACGGTGGAGTGCCGGATTCTCGAGCGCCCTCACCATCCAGGTCTCGCCCGGCGACAATGCGAAGCCCGCCGATCTCGACGAGCAGGTCCGCAAAGTCCTTGCGCTTCTCCGCCAGACGCCCGGCATCGCCATGGCCGAGGCGCTCGACACGGATGCCATCGTGCGGCTTCTCGAACCCTGGCTCGGCTCCGGCCCCTTGGTCAGGGAGCTGCCGCTGCCGCGCCTGATCGACGTGGCGATCGCGCCCGATGCCAAACTCGACACGGTCTCGCTCGCGCGCCAGATCATGGATGTCGCACCCGGCGCGACCGTCGACGACCACCGGACCTGGCTGCGCAACTTGCGGAACCTGGCTCGCTCGATCGAGCTCATCTCCATGGGCATCATCGTCTTCGTGGCGTTCGTCGGAATCGGCGTCATCGTCTTCGTCACGCGGACGGGTCTGCTTCTCCACCGCGACGTGGTCGATGTCCTGCACCTTGTCGGCGCGCGAGATTCCTATGTCGCGCGTCAGTTCGAGCGTCACGTGCTGATGATGAGTCTCAAAGGCGGGCTCGCGGGTCTCGCGCTCGCGGCCGGCGCCATGATCGGCCTCGACCAGGTCGGCCAACGTTTGGCGCCCTCTCTCCTGCCGAGCCTGTCCCTGGCGCCGGAGCAGTGGCTGGCGCTCGCCGCGGTGCCGGTGATCGCGACCCTTATCACCATGCTCACCGCGCGCGTGACGGTGCTGCGGACACTCGCCCGCCAGCCGTGATGAGACACCGTCTCCGGTGGCTGCTGGGTCTCGGCCTCGGCGTCGTGCTCGCCGGAGCGGCCTGGGCCGCCGGACTCTTCTGGTTTGTGGCCCTCATCCCCTCCGAGCCCATGGATGACGCGCGCACGACCGATGCGGTCGTCGTGCTGACGGGGGGGCGGGGACGGCTCGAGGCCGGCCTCGAGCAGCTCGGTCAGGACCGTGCCAAGAAACTCTTCGTGTCCGGGGTGTATCGCGGCGTCGAGGTGGCCAAGCTTCTCGATCTCTCGACCCAGGCGCCCGAGCGGGTCGAGTGCTGCATCGTCCTCGGGCACAGCGCCGACAACACGACCGGCAACGCGCGGGAAACCGCGGAGTGGATGTCGAAGGAGGGCTACACGTCGCTTCGTCTCGTCACCGCGGCCTATCACATGCCGCGGAGCCTCCTCGAATTCCGCCACGCCATGCCCACGGTGATGATCGTTCCCCACCCAGTCTTCCCCGAAAGCGTGAAGCACAGCGAATGGTGGCGCTGGCCGGGAACGGCCAGCCTCATCATCAGCGAATACGTCAAGTACCTCCTCGTCCTTGCGCGAAACATCGCGACCGAGCCGCCAAGCCCATTCGCCCCCGACTCACCTGATTCGTTGCGCTGAGCGATGACGGTCCTGCGCTCGGTCCTTTTCAATCTCGTGTTCTTCGCATGGTCGGGGGCGATGGCGCTCGTCCTGTGGCCCGCCCTTCTCCTGCCGCCCCAGCACCTGCCCTGGATTGGGCGCCTATGGGCCCGGGGGTGTCTTGCTCTCCTGTCTCGAACGGTCCGGCTCAGCCATGAGGTGCGGGGGCGCGCGCACTTGCCCGAGGGCCCGGTCATCGTAGCGTCGAAGCATCAGTCGGCGTGGGACACGATCGTCTTCTTCCTGCTGTTCGCCAATCCCGCCTATGTGTTGAAGGCTGAATTGCTGCTCATTCCCATCATCGGCTGGTATCTCCGGCGTGTCGGCATGATCGCAATCGACCGCGATGGCGGGGCGCGCGCGCTCAAGGGCATGCTGGCCGCGGCCAAGCGCGCCATTGGGGAGGGCCGGCCGATCGTCATCTTTCCCGAAGGAACGCGCACCGCCCCCGGCGCCACGCGGCCCTATCACCCCGGCACCGCCGCCCTTTACGCCCATCTCGGCCTGCCGGTGGTGCCGGTCGCGCTCAACTCGGGGCTCTATTGGGGGCGGAGGCGGTTCATCAAGCGGCCAGGGCGCATCGTGGTCGAATTCCTGCCCGCGATCGCGCCGGGGATGGAGCGCCGCGCCTTTGGCGCGGAGCTGGAGCGTCGCATTGAAGAGGCCGTCGCGCGCCTCGTCGCCGAGGGCCGCAGCCAATCGTCCTAGCCGTCGGCAAGGGAGGCTGTCCCTCCGCCCGGATTCCCCAAAGCGAGAGCCGGCGCACGAGGGACTTCGTGCGCCGGTGATCCTCGCAAAGTTCCTCCGAAGCGGCCGCCTCGTGGACGCGTCTTACCCCGCGATCGTGTCCAGATAGATCTGGTTGGCCTCGGGATAGTTCTTGCCCCACCACTCACCGTTGTAGGTGATCTGGATCTTCTCGTTCTCGGGATCGGTGGGGTTGAAGCGCCGGAGATCGGGCGAGACTTTGGCCGCCGCGCGCGGATTGCTCGGCCCGTTGCCGAAGAATCCGAACAGACCAAGCTGTCCGTCCACGTTCGAGCAGATGAAGGCCAGGAACTGCTGGGCGAGCTGGCCCGACGGGTTGCCCTTCGGGACCACCTGGATGCCGGGCTGGAGAATTCCCTGGTTCCAGGTGAAGTTGAGCTTGCCCTTGGTCTCCTCGAAGAGGACCTTGGCGCGCGTGTTCCACAGCACGCCCATGACCGCCTCGCCCGTGCGCATGAGCTGCTCGGATTCGGCGCCAGAATTCCAGTAGACGCAGTCCTTCCGAATCCGTTTCAGCACGTCGATCGCGCGCTTGGTGTCGATCGGATAGACCTTGTCCTTCGGCACGCCGTCGCCCATGACGAGCCCCTCGAGGATCGCATTGGCATCGCGGCGCAGCATGCGCTTGCCGGGATACTTCTTGAGGTCGAGGAAGTCCGCCCAATTCTTCGGCGGATCGCTGCCGAACTTGCTCGCATCGTAAATGATGATGTTGCTGAACGAGTAAGGCGCGACGCCGTATTCATAGGAGAAGCCCGGCAGGATGTCCGACTTCTTGACGAGAGCGTAGTCGATCTTTTCGAGCAGGCCCTGGCCGCCCAGGAGGATCGCGGTCGACGCCGCGGAATCGCAGACGTCCCACGTCACCTTCTTCGATTCGACCATCGCCCGGATCTTGCCCGCGGTCGGGCTGCCCGGGTCCATGACCACCTTGGTCCCCGGAACGGACTGCTCGAACGGCTTGCCGAAGTAGTTGGTGTAGGCCGTATTGGCGATGCCGCCCCAGTTGACGTAGACGAGTTCCTTCGCGCCCTGCGCCCAGGCCTTGCCCGCGAGGGCGCCCGTGGCCGCCCCGAGGCCGAGCGCCGCCAAGACAGCGTTGAACTGGCGCCGCGATATCGCACCCTTGGCCAGCTTCTCTTCCGCGAGCGCCACGCAATCTTCTTGGAACGATTGAACCTTTGTCATGATCGTCACCCCCATTCATGAAGCCCGGTCCAGGGCGCCGTCCTGTTGACCGGACGGTCGCGCCACGGACTCGGGGTGAATTGTCACGGCAGCGTCCGCGACAGGTCAAGCTGCGATGCGGGCTCCGGCCGCGCGAGCGCTCAGGCCACGACCGGAAGCTCGAGCGGCAATCGACTCAGGACCTCGCACCCTCGCTCGGTCACGACGATGGTATGCCCGAGCGACATGGCAAGTCCCGAGCCCGGGTCCGGCAACATGGCGTTGAGAAAGATCACCATGCCCGGCCGCGCCTCGGTCCGGTTACCGGAGAAGAGCATCGGCGGCACGTCCATCCAGAGCGGACGGTAGGTGGCGCCGAGCGAGTATCCGCAGGCGGCGAACCGGTTCACCTGGTGCCCCGCCGCGTCGAACACGCGGCGATGGGCGTCGTCGATCTCACCCAAGGGCCGGCCCGGCACTGCCGCCTCCACCATCGCGCCAATCGCTTCCCTCACGGTCGCGAAAAGCGTGCGGTGCCGGGCCGAAGGCTCGCCCACGACGGCGGTACGCTGGATGCAACAATTGTAGCGGTGATAGGTCGCGGCGAACTCGATCGAAATCTGATCCTGGGCCTCGATCATGTGCTCGCCGCACACGCCCCGACCGTAAAGCGCGCGCCGTCCCGAGTTGAGCAAGGGACCCGCCGGCGGCATGTCGCCCCCGCCCTCGAGGATGGCCTTCATGCCTGCGGCCGTGACAGCGGTGTCGAGGCGGCCAGGCTCGATCGCGGCGATCATGGCGAGAAGCGCATCATCGGCGAGCTGGGCCGCCTTGCGGACATAGACGAGTTCTTGCTCGGATTTGACGACGCGAAGCGAACGGACCAAGTCGGAGGCGTCCTCGAGCGTGCACCATCCGTCGAGCGCGCGCCGCACCCGCTCCCAATTGGCCCCCGTCAGGCCATGCGTCGCCAGCTCGACGCCAAGCCGCGCCCCTTCGAAACCCAACTCGTCGAGGATCGCGCGCAGATCAAGCGCGGGATTGGCGTCTTCCGTGTCATGCCAGACGCGAATGTCCTCGATCGTCGAAGTTTCCTTGGCCTGCTGGACATCGGGGCGGCGCGTGAGAAGGACCATCGGCCGTCCATCCGCTGGAAGGACCGCGCATTGGAAAAACACGTAGCCGCTCGTGTCGTAGCCGGTCAGGTAGAAATGGCTTTCCTGCGCGAAGAGGAGGAGACCGGCGAAGCCTCGCGCCTTGAGGAGCGATCGCGCCCGCTCGAGCCTGGCGTCCAGCTCGTCCCGCGAAAAGTGGCTCATCCCGCTCCCCCTCGTCGCGCGGAAGACAAGGGCGGGGACCGACGACGGTCCCCGCCACGCAGATCAGATGCAGGTCAGTGCGACGTCGCCGGTCTCAGCCCGCGATGGTGTCGAGATACTTCTGGTTCACCTCGGGATAGTTCTTACCCCACCACTCCCCGTCATAGACGAGCTGGACCTTGGTGTTGGCCGGATCGCTCGGATTGAAGCGCTTGAGGTCCGGCGAGACCTTGAGCGCGGCCTGGGGATTGGAGGGACCCAAGCCCCAGAAGCCGAAGCTGCCGAGCTGCGCCTCGACGTTCGAACAGACAGACGCAAGGAAATGCATCACCAACTTGCCGGCGGGATTGCCCTTGGGGACGACCTGGATGCCCGGCTGCAAGACACCCTGGTTCCAGGTGTAGTCGAATTTGCCCTTCGTCTCGTCGAACAGCACCTTGGCGCGCGTGTTCCAGAGAACGCCCATCACCGCTTCGCCCGTACGGATGAGCTGTTCGGACTCGGCCCCAGAATTCCAGTAGACGCAATCCTTGCGGACTTTCTTCAGGAATTCGAGGGCGCGGCCCACGTCGCAGGGATAGACCTTGTCCATGGGCACGCCGTCGGCCATGAGCAGGCTTTCGAGCATGGCGTTGGCGTCGCGGCGCAACATGCGCTTGCCGGGATATTTCTGGAAATTGAAGAAATCGGCCCAGCTCTTCGGCGGGTCTTTGCCGAACTTGCTGGCGTCGTAGATGATCACGTTGGAGAAGGACGATGGTGCCACGCCATAGGTGTAGGTGAAGCCCGGCAACAAGTCCGACTTCTTGACGATGGAATAGTCGATCGGCTCGAGGAATCCGCCGTTACCCAAGAGGATCGCCGTGTAGGCTGCCGAATCGCAGCAATCCCAGGTGACCTTCTTCGATTCGACCATCGCGCGAATCTTGCCCGAGGTCGGGCTTCCCGGTTCCATGCGGACCTTGACGCCCGGGTTCTTGGCCTCGAAGGGCGCGCCCCAGTAGCGCGCATAGGCGTCGTTCGCGATGCCGCCCCAATTGACGTAGACGAGATCCTTCACCTCCTGAGCGAGGGCGCCGTCGAGCGAAAGCCCCGCGGCGCTGAACATCCCGAGCCACGCCAAGAGCTGGTTGAACTCGCGGCGGCCGACCTGGCCACGCGCGATCTTCTCCTTCGTCAGTTCGACAAGGTCTTCTTCGAAGCTTTGTACGTTCGTCATCGCAACTCCTCCCAGGCCGCCACTTGTTCGATCATGCCGGGCGGCGGCGTCCCGGCGCCATTGACGATGCGGACGCGGCCCAAGGGCGCGGCCGCGCGTCGGCCCCTCACGTCTGGGTGCGACGCTTCCTCAGCGTCATCTCCATGAACAGCAGCATCAACGTGACGATAATCAACAAGACAGCGACCGATGCCACGGCGGGGTCGATGTTCTCGTTGATGTCGTCCCACATGCGGCGCGGCAGGGTGAAGGCCGTGCGCCCCGCGATGAACAGGACCATCACGGTCTCGTCCCAAGAGTGGATGAACGCGAAGATCGCCCCGGACAGGATTCCGGGCATGATGTTCGGCACGATCACGCGCCACGTGGTCTGCGGCAGCGTGGCGCCGAGGATACGGGCCGCCTGCTCGAGCCGGATGTCGAAGCCGGCCAGGCTCGCCGAAACCGTGATCACGGGATAGGGAATGCCCGTGACCATGTGCGCGAGCATGATGCCGAGAAAACTGTCGATGAGCTCGAGATCGACGTAAAGCCGGTAGATGCCGAGCGTGTAGACGATCGACGGGATGATGATCGGCGCGAGCATGATGGTCCGGATCGCTTCCGAGGAACGGCTCGCAAGTCGCCAGCACCCGACCGCGCACAACGTGCCGACGATCACGTCGAGCACGGTCGACGTGACGGCGATGGTCAGGCTTTGCCAGATCGCTCCCCGCCAATCCGGCCGCGTCAGGACTTTCTCGAAATGCGCAAAGGACAGCGTCTCCTGCGGGAAGGACAGGAAACGCTGATCCGTGACCGAGACGGGCAGCACGACGAAGATGGGCGCCATGAGGAAAACGAGGATGGTGCAGGCCATCGCGATGACGATGCCCCTCATCCAACCACGATCGGCGCCGATGACATCCATCAATTGGCTCCGAACAGCTTGCGCAGGTTGACCACGCGGCCAAGCAGCAGCAGAAGCAGGAGAATGCTCACGAGAAGCACGGTCGCGAGCATGGTGCCGATGCCCCAGCGAAGGGTCTGCGTGATCTGGATGCCGATGTACTCCGCCACCATGAAGACGCGCCCGCCGCCGAGAAGCGCCGGCGTCACGTAAAAGCCCATGGAGAAGATGAAGACGAGCATGCCGGAAGCGACGACTCCCGGCATGCTGAGCGGCAGGAAGATGCGGCGGAACGCGGTCCAGGGGGGCGCACCCAACGCGCGCGCCGCCGCGATCAGGCGCAGATCGATCGTGCGCATGTTCGCGTAGAGCGGCAGGACAGCGAAGGGCAGCATGTAGTGGATCATGCCGACCGATACGCCGAACTCGTTGCGCATGAGCGAGAGTGGCGAATCGACGAGCCCCCAGCCGAGAAGCGCGTCGTTCACGAGTCCGTTGCTCCGAAGCAGCGTGATCCAGGAGAAGGCACGCACGAGGACCGAGATCCACAGCGGCAGGAGGACGAAGAACATGAGCCAGCGCAACCACGCCATCGGCGCCTGGACCATGGCGTAGGAGACGATGTAGCCGAGAAGCAGGGTGACCGAGGTGGTGATCACGCAGATTCGGAGCGTGACGATCAGCGTCTGGTGGACCGATTCGGAACTGATCAGCTTTTCGTAGTTGCCGAAACCCGGCTGGGGCTCCGAGACGCTGATGATGAGGACTTTGAACAGCGGATAGAAATAGAGCCCCACCATGAGAGCGGCAGCCGGCATGATGAGCAGCCAATAGAACTGCCGCGTGCCGAAACGCGCCTGTCCCGCCCGCTTGAGAACGCCTTCGGACAGCGCCACCATCGCCCCTCCTCCCGTCCCCATTCATGCACCAGAACGCCGGGCCCCGCCACCGGGATTCGCGCCTTGCCAGGCCGGAAGACGCCGTGGCACGGTCCCCGGGAGTTGGGGACGACTGACACCGCGATGACAGCCGAGCTGCTTCTCCGCAATGGCAAGATCGCGCTTCTCGACCGGGCGGGCCGGTTCGCGACCGCCCTCGCGGTCCGTGGTGGCCGCATCATTGCCACCGGCGACGATGCGGCGCTCGCCTCTCTCACGGGCCCCGAAACCGAGACCGTCGATCTCGAAGGGCGAACGGTCATCCCCGGCATCGTCGATTCCCACTGCCATCCGGACAGCTATGCGATCCGGCTCCTAAAATGGCAGGCGCTCGGCCCCGACCGGATCGGGAGCAAGTCCCAACTTCTCCAGACGATCGCGGATACGGCGCGGACGCTGCCGCAAGACCGCTGGTTCATCGGCTACCGTTTCAACGAACAGAGAAGCGGCGGCTACCCGACGATCGGCGAGCTCGACGCCGCGAGCGGTGGCCGCCCGGTCCTCATCATGCGGACCTGCGGACATTTGGCGCTCGTCAACTCGGCCGCGTTCAAGGCGGCCGGCGTTTTTCCTGACGCCGAGGACCCGCCCTTCGGACGTTTCGACCGCGATCCTGCGAGCGGCGCCTTCACGGGCCTCGTCCGAGAGACGGCGGCGCACCTGTTCCTCGGGCAGAACCAGGACACGGACACGCCCGAGGACATCGCGCGCGGCATGGACATGGTCTTTGCCGAGTGCCTCTCGCTCGGCATCACGTCGCTCTACAACTCGCTCACCTCCTCCAAGGCGATTCGGGCCTATCAACTCATGAAGCAGCGCGGGCGGTTGCTCCTGCGCATGGGCATCATCGCGAGCGGGCGGGAGGACGACCTCATCGAGTCCCTCATCCGGACGGGAATCGAAAGCGGCTTCGGTGATGATTGGCTTCGCGTCATCGGCGTCGAATGGTGTCCCGACTGCAGCACCAGCGGCCGGACGGCGGCCTACTACGAGCCCTATGTCGGACAGCGGGCTCTCGGCGAGCCCGAAGAGAATCGCGGTATGCTCCTCTACGAAGCCGAGGATTTGAACGCGAGGGCCACGGCCGCGCACAAGGCGGGACTACTCGTCTGCATCGAAGGGGTGGGCGACCGCGGCATCGACTTCGCGCTCGACGCGATCGAGGCGGCGCTGACGGCCCATCCCGTCCCGGACCATCGCATGCGCGTCGAGCATTGTTGCTACGTGACGCCGGCGATCCGCGAGCGCATGCGTCGGCTCGGCGCCGTCGATTCCTCGGCGACGGGGTTCATGTACGATCTGGGCGATGCCTACATCGCGAACCGGGGGCCGGACGCCATGCGCCACATGTGGCCGCATCGCACGCTCATCGACCAGGGCATCCCCGCGCCCGGCCATTCGGACGCCGCCGTCTGCCAGTTCAACCCCTTCCTCGCGATGTGGTCGATGGTGAACAGAAAAACCGCGACCGGGCAGTCGCTCGATCCGCGCGAGGCGGTCACGTCCATGGAAGCGCTTCGCGCCTACACCACACTCGGTGCGTGGTCGGGGCGCGAGGAAGCGAGCAAGGGCTCGCTCGAGCCGGGCAAGCTTGCCGATTTCGCCGTGCTCGACCGCGACTATTTCACGATCGATCCCGACGAAATCCGCGAGGTGCGTGTGCTCGCGACCTATGTCGGTGGGGTCTGTCGGTACCGAGGCTGAGGGACGAAAACGCCCGGGATGTCGCCTTCTCCGGCGCCGCCGGCAACGCTTTTATGAGCGAAGACGGGGGTCGTCGCGCGGTATGTGCGTAAACCTGTGGACAATGGGAACGCGCGAGAATCGCCACACCTGACCCGACGCCATGACGGTAGCGAGGGATGGGAAGTCGCAGGTGTCATCGCCGATTTCGAATGAAACAGATCGAGAACAATTCTTGACCGCCGAAAGCCTCGCTCCTAGACTCTGACGTCCGGGCTCGCGCGGCTCGGAAAAGATTTACAGATTCAATCGGTTAATAGAAACCGGACAAACCCGGGGGCGGGTGGGGCCATGAGGGCGCCCAACGCGTCTCTCCCGTCCGTGTGTGGGTGGTAGGTGTCCTGATGGCCCGTCTTGCCAGCATTTCCCAGCAGATCTGGGACATGAAGTACAGGCTCAAGGCTGCCGACGGCACCCCTGTGGACAAGACCATCGAGGATACATGGCGGCGCGTGGCGGCCGCCCTGGCGGCCCCTGAGAGCGACGCCCAGGGCTGGGCCGAGCGCTTCCACCACGCCCTCGAGGAGTTCCGCTTCCTTCCCGCCGGCCGCATCCTTGCCGGCGCCGGGGCCAAGCGGCAGGTCACGCTCTTCAATTGCTTCGTCATGGGCGACATCCCCGACGACATGCGGGGGATCTTCGAGAATCTGAAGGAGGCCGCCCTCACCATGCAGCAGGGGGGCGGGATCGGCCACGACTTCTCCACCCTCCGCCCCAAGGGCGCGCCCGTCAAAGGTGTCGGCGCCGACGCCTCGGGGCCGCTCTCCTTCATGGACGTCTGGGATTCGATGTGCCGGACGATCATGAGCGCGGGCTATCGCCGCGGCGCCATGATGGCGACCTTGCGCTGCGATCATCCCGACATCGAGGCCTTCATCGAAGCCAAGCGCGATCCCGGGCGGCTTCGCATGTTCAATCTGTCGGTGCTCGTGACCGACGCCTTCATGCAGGCCGTGAAGGAAGATGCACCGTGGGAACTCAGCTTCGCCGGCACCCACTACAAATCGCTCCGCGCGCGCGAGCTGTGGGACAAGATCATGCGCGCGACCTACGCCTATGCCGAGCCGGGCGTGATCTTCATCGACCGGATCAACCGGCGGAACAACCTCGGCTACTGCGAGACGATCCACGCGACGAATCCGTGCGGCGAGCAGCCGCTGCCGGCTTACGGCGCGTGTCTTCTCGGCTCGATCAACTTGGCGAGCCTCGTGCGCGATCCGTTCGAGGCCCATGCCGCGCTCGACGAGGGGGCGCTCGCGCGCCTCGTGCCGCTCGCGATCCGCATGATGGACAACACGATCGACGTCTCGAACTATCCCCTGCCCCAGCAGGCCCACGAGGCGCGCTCGAAGCGGCGCATCGGCCTCGGCATCACCGGTCTCGCCGACGCCCTCATCATGTGCCGGGCGCGCTATGGCAGCGAGCGCGCGGTGAACCTCACGAAATCCTGGATGGCTGCGTTCCGCCGCGCGGCCTATCTCGCTTCGGTGGATCTCGCCAAGGAGAAGGGTCCCTTCCCGCTCTTCGACCGGGACAAGTACCTGGCCAGCGAGTCGATCCGCGCGCTCGACGAGGACATCCAGGATGCGATCCGTGCCCACGGCATTCGCAACGCCCTCGTGACCTCGATCGCGCCCACAGGGACGATCTCGCTCTTCGCGGACAACGTCTCGTCCGGAATCGAGCCCGTGTTCAGTTATCTCTACACGCGCAACGTCCTCATGCCGGACGGCACGCGGCGCGAGGAGGACGTGGCCGACTACGCCTACCGCCTCTATCGCCGCACGCATGGCGAGACGGGGCCGCTCCCCGACTACTTCGTCGATGCGCAGAGTCTCTCCCCCAAGGACCACGTCGTGATGCAGGCGGCGATCCAGGAGTTCATCGACAGCTCGATCTCGAAGACCATCAACTGTCCGGCCGACATCTCGTTCGAGTCGTTCAAGGACGTCTACCTGATGGCCTACGACCTCGGCTGCAAGGGCTGCACGACCTACCGCCCCAACGAGGTGACGGGCGCCGTGCTCGAAGCCAAAGGCGAGAAGGGCGAAGCGTCCAAGGCCCAGCCCGAGCTGCCCCTGAGCGAGCCGCCCGCGCGCCCCGCGGACATCTACGAGGCCGGCGGCGTCGTCTACATGACGCAGCCCCTCGACAGGCCCGAGGCGCTCCCCGGGAGCACCTACAAAATCCGCTGGCCCGACACCGACCACGCCATCTACATCACGCTCAACGACATCATCCAGGACGGGCGCCGCCGCCCGTTCGAGGTCTTCATCAACTCGAAGAACATGGAGCACTACGCCTGGACGGTGGCGTTGACGCGCATGATCAGCGCGGTGTTCCGCCGCGGCGGCGACGTGTCCTTCGTCGTCGAGGAACTCAAGGCCGTGTTCGACCCGCGTGGCGGCCAATGGTCGAACGGCCACTACGTCCCCTCGCTGCTTGCCGCGATCGGCGAGGTCATCGAGCGCCATATGATCGAGATCGGCTTCATGCCGAGGCGCGAGGAGAAGGACTTGCGCGTGGCCGACCAGAAGGTCGTCGGAATCGAGGAAGGCGCGCGCCACATGCTGCGCCAGTGCCCGCGCTGCGGCCAGGCGGCCATGATCCGCCAGGAGAACTGCGACGTGTGCACGGCCTGCGGCCACTCCAAGTGCGCTTAGGCGGGCCGTCGCGCCGAGCGCCGCGCGCGTGACGCGCGCGCTTCTCTCACGGACCCATGCGCCGCACGAGGTCGCGGAGCGCCACAAGCTCCGGCTCATCGACGCCGATCTCCTCAAGGTGTTGCACCGTGTTCTCGAGATAGTCGCGGTTGGGCCCGCGGATCCCGACGCCCTGACGGATGAGACCGGCCGTCTCCTCGAGCGTGAGGCCAGCGGCATAGTTGGGATGGGTATGGTCGGCCACGTAGGTGTGCGCGTGGACGACGTGGTCCCGCACCACGACCGAAAGGGCCACGGGCAGGCGCATGGGGTTGTAGACGTAGCTCGTCATCTCGCGCTCGGTGAGATAGGCGACCGTCGCCTCCCTTTCCTCCGGGGCGACGCGGAACGCCATGCCCCGGCAGGAGCCGCCCAGCTTCAGGCCAAGCACGAGACCCGGCCGCTCCCGCGTGCCGCGGTATTGGTAGGAATAGATGCAGAACGACCGGTGATACCCGCTCAAGAGCGCCGGCACGGCTTCGAGATGGGGAAATCCGGGGTCCCACATGAGCGAGCCGTAACCGAACACCCAGAACTCGCTATCGTCTTCGACCATGGCCACTCGCCTCGCGCCGCGGATCGCAAGACAGGACCGCGCGCGACCGTCCCTCGACGCCTCCACCGCGTCTCACTATAAACGGCGCCATCGAGCGATCCCTACCGGAATGTCGCGCCGCCGAATCATCCTTTCCGCCGTCACCGTGCTGGTCCTCCTCGCGCTCGGATGGACGGCGCTCTGGTTCTATGCGGCGGACCTCGCCCGCACGAAGCTCGACGCCTGGGCCGAGGACCAGCGAGCCCAGGGCTACACGGTTGCCTATGACGAGGTCTCCGTGTCGGGCTTCCCGCTCCGGCTGAGGCTTCGCCTCGCGCATCCCCAATTGGCCAAGGCGCCGCAATTCTCCTGGCGCGCCGACACCGTCGTCGGCCTGTTCGAGCCGTGGCATTTCCGATCCATTCGCTTGGAAAGCCCAGGCGAGCATCACCTGGCGCTCGATGATGGACGACAGGGGTTTCGCTTTGCCTCGCCGTCCGCGACGGGGGTCATCTATTTCGACAGGAACTGGGGCGTCGGCGGCTTGAAGACCGCGTTCCGCGACGTCGAGCTCGGCCAGGACGGGCGGACGGAAACCGTCGCCTTCGGCGCTCTCGACCTCGGCGCCTACATTCCCGCCGGCATGACAGCCCGAGACCCGAGCGTGGTCTTCGTCGTCAGCGCCGAGCGGGTCGTGGCCCCCATCCCAGCGGCCACGGCGCTCGCCCCTTCGATCGAGAAAATCGGCCTCGACATCGACGTCTGGGGTCATCCACTGGGCAATCCCTTGAAGGACGCGGTCGCGGCCTGGCGCGACAGCGGCGGCACGGTCGACCTCAAGGTCGTGCTCCTGCGCTGGGGGCCGCTCTTCGTCGAGGGTGACGGAACACTTGCGCTCGACCGCGATCTTCAGCCGGTGGGCGCACTCTCGGCCCGCGTCAGCGGCTACGGCGAAGCGCTCGATGCCCTCGTCCATGCCGACATCATCCGGCCGGGCGTGGCCGCCGCCGCGACCACGGTCCTCAGTCTCATCGCCAAGAGTCCCGGCGAAGGCCAACCGCCCGAGGCCAAGGTGCCGATCACGATCCAGGAGCGGCATCTCTCCGTCGGGCCCATCAGCTTTTTCGAGCTGCCCCTGATTCAGTGGGAATGAACGTGCCGGCCTGGCCGGCCTCGACGACGCCGCGGCGGATGGCGCGCGTGCGGCGGAACAGTTCTTCGAGGAACTCGCCCTCGCCCCAGCGAATCGCGCGCTGGATCGCCGCCATGTCCTCGGTGAAGCGTTGCAGCATCTCGAGGATCGGCTCGCGGTTGTTGAGGAAGATGTCGCGCCACATGACGGGATCGGACGCCGCGATGCGCGTGAAGTCGCGGAATCCGCCGGCCGAGAACTTGAAGACCTCCGATTGGGTCTCCTCGCCCAGCCTCGTCGCGGTGCCGACGATGGTGTAGGCGATGACGTGCGGCACGTGCGAGGTGATCGCGAGGACCACGTCGTGGTGCTGGGCGTCCATGACGTTCACCTGCATGCCGCAGCGCCGCCACAGCTCGGCCACGCGCTCGACGACGGGCTCCGGAACCTCGGCCGTGGGAGTCAGGATGCACCAGCGCTTCTCGAACAATTCGGCAAAGCCCGCGCGCGGTCCGGAATGCTCGGTGCCCGCGACCGGATGGCCGGGCACCAAATACACGCCTTCCGACAGGTGCGGCCCGATGTCCCGGATCGCGCACTGCTTGGCCGAGCCCACGTCGCTCACGATCGCTCCGGGCTTGAGATTCGGGCCGATCCGCGCCGCGATATCGGCATAGGTTCCGAGCGGCGAACACACCATGACGAGGTCGGCATCCCGGACGGCATCGGCGGGATCGTCCGTCATCCGGTCGACGAGGCCGAGTTCCATCGCGGCCGAGCGCGTCTCGGCCGACCGGGCGCAGCCGACGAGGCTCTTCGCGAGGCCGTGCTTGCGGCAGGCGCGCGCGAGCGACGAGCCGATGAGGCCGATGCCGATGAATGCGATGCGCTCGAACAACATGGTCATGACTTACCTCATGAACGCCGTGAGCGCATCCACGGCCGCCCGCAACTCCGCCTCGGTTCCGATGGTGATGCGCAAACAATCCGGCAGACCGTAGGCGCCCACCTTTCGCGGAATGACGCCCTGCTCGTTGAGGAAGGCGTTGGCTGCGTCCGCGTTGTGCTTCGGATCGGCCGGAAACCGCACGAGCACGAAATTGGCATTGCTCGGCACAACGGTGAGGCCGAGGGCGCGAAGCTCGGTCTCGAACCACGGCAGCCAGCGGTCGTTGTGGGCCTTGGAGGCACGCGCGAACGCCTCGTCTTCGAGCACGGCGATGGCGGCCGCCTGGGTCGGAAGCGCCACGTTGAAGGGACCGCGGATGCGATTGAGGACGTCGGCGATCGCCGGCGGACAGTAGGCCCAGCCGAGGCGCAGCCCCGCGAGTCCGAAGAACTTCGAGAAGGTCCGCGTCATCACCGTGTTCTCGGCATGATCGACGAGCTCGCTGGCCGGCGAGTAGTCGGCAGCGCGCGAATACTCGGCATAAGCCGAATCGATGACGAGCAGGACGTCGTCCCGCAGCCGCTCGCGCAAGGCGCGGAGCGCCGTCAGCGGCAGATAGGTCCCCGTCGGATTGTTGGGATTGGCGATGAAGACCATGCGCGTGCGCGCCGTCACGCTGTCGAGAATAGCCTCGACGGACGTCGTGTCATTCACCTCGGGCGCCGCAACGGGAACAGCACCGGCGGCCCGCGCCGCGATGGGATACATGAGAAAGCCATGGGCGCTGTAGATGACTTCGGTGTCGGGGCCCGTATAGGCCTGCGCGAGCAGAAGGATCACGTCGCCCGAACCGCAGCCGCAGACGATCCGCGCGGGATCGAGCCCGAAGCGCTTGCCGATCGCCTCACGAAGAGCGGTCGAGCTGCCGTCCGGGTAGCGCCAGATCTCAGCCGCCGCGTTGCGAAAGGCCTCGACCGCCCGCGGGCTTGGGCCCAATGCGCCTTCGTTCGCCGACAGCTTGATCGCCGGCCGCGCATGATCCAAGGCCGCGCGGCCCGGGACATAGGTTGCGATGTCGAGGATGGATCGGCGCGGGCGCGGCGCGCTCATGGCGGCACCGCGGCGGCATCACCGGCGCGGGCGTTCCCGAGCAAGGCCGCAGCGATGGGCACGGGGTAGCCGCCAAGATGGACGACGCTCCGCGCCTGGGCCGCCGCCTTCAACTTCTCGAGCCGCTCGTCATCGGGCCGAACGAATTGGTCGACCTCGCCGAGATGCAGCCAACGGCGCCGGTCCTCTGAATCGAAGTACGAGACCTGGTGTCGCGTCGCGAGACCGACTTGGCCGAACAGTTCCTTCAAGCGCGTGCGGCTCAAAGTGTCATCCGTCTCGACGGCGAGGAAGGAGCGATCCTCGCCCGACTCGATCTGCTCGAGGCGGGCAATGACGAGGGCCTCCGGCGCCGTCGCGCGGCCCGAGCTCGCGAAGGGAATGCGCGCCGCGATCCGTGGCCGGTCCTTCTGGCCGCCGACCAGGTAAGGCCACCAGGGTTTCTCCTCGCCGTCGCGCGGCAGCGGCACGATCGCGACGCTCGCGGTGCCGTCACGGACCGATCCGATCGCAAGCTGCGGCGACCGGCACGGCGTGAGCGGCGTCGCGGCACCGTATTCTTCGCGCGCGATCGCGAGAAAATCGGCGCCCCCGGCCTCCGCCGTGACCGCCACCGAGAAGGGACTCTGCAATCGGACCATGGCGCCCATGATTTCGCGCCAGATCCGGACGAGCACCGAGCGAGGGAACTCGCCCTCGTGGCGCGCGAGGAGGCGACGGAGAATCATGGCTTCGCGCCCCGGCCGCAAGGCAAGCCCGTCCGACTTCGTCTTTCGGATGGCATGCACGAGCGCCGTCCGGCGCATGATGAGGTCGTGAATCGCGTCGTCGACACGGTCGATGTCCCGACGCAGATCCTCGAGCGATTTCGGTGTCTCGGACATCAACGATCGAGTGGTCTGGATTTCGTGAGGGCGGTTAGTAGTAGTCGGAGTTTCCCACAAAATCAAAGTAAACATTGACTTCGCGTCATGCTGGAACCTACCTATGGGCGCGTTTCGCCACGGGGTGCCGCGCGTTCCATGAATTTGGTTCATATGAGCAATTCGAGCCTGAGCCGGCCGGCGACGAGCGCGGGCCCCCGCATCGAGTTCGGAGGGCGCGAGACGCTCCGTCTCGACAGCGGTGCTTCGCTCGGCCCGATCACAATCGCCTATGAGACTTACGGCACGCTGAACGCGGCGAAGTCGAATGCCATCCTCGTCTGCCACGCGCTGACGGGTGATCAGTACGTGATCGGAACCCACCCCGTCACCGGCAAGCCCGGGTGGTGGGAACTGATGGTGGGGCCGGGACGACCCATCGACACCGATCGCTATTTCGTCATCTGCCCGAACGTGCTCGGCGGCTGCATGGGAACGACTGGCCCCAAGGAGACGAATCCCGAGACGGGCAAGCCTTATGGGCTTTCCTTCCCGGTCATCACGATCGCGGACATGGTGCGCGCACAGCGTCTCATCGTCGACCATCTGGGCATCGACCAGCTGTTCTGCGTGATCGGCGGCTCGATGGGCGCGATGCTCGTGCTGCAGTGGACCGTGAGCTATCCGGACCGCGTGTTCTCGGCCGTGCCGATCGCCGGCGCCGCACGCCATTCGGCGCAGAACATCGCGTTCCACGAGGTCGGCCGCCAGGCCATCATCGCCGATCCGGACTGGTGCGAGGGCGACTACCTCTCGCAGGGCAAGGTGCCGCGCCGCGGTCTCGCGGTCGCGCGCATGGCGGCGCACATCACCTATCTCTCGGAACAGGCGCTCCACCGCAAGTTCGGGCGCAATTTGCAGAACCGCGAGCGCCTCAGCTACGGCTTCGAGGCGGACTTCGAAGTCGAGAGCTATCTCAGGCACCAGGGCTCGACCTTCGTCGACAGGTTCGATGCGAATTCCTATCTCTACATCACGCGCGCGATGGACTACTTCGATCTCGCGAGCGAGCACGGCGGATCGCTCACCAAGGCCTTCCAGGGCACGAAGTCCCGTTTCTGCCTGTTCTCCTTCACGAGCGATTGGCTGTTCCCGACCTCGCAAAGCCGCGCCATCGTCTATGCCTTGAACGGCGTCGCGGCCAATGTGAGTTTCGTCGAAATCGAGAGCGACAAGGGCCACGACGCGTTCCTCCTGGACGAGCCCGAGTTCCGCAAGACCTTGACGGGATTCCTCACCGGCTGCGCGGAGCACCGCGGCCTCCGATGGACATGATGGCGGCGGCCCGGCCGGGCGCCGCGGCGGGCCGAGCGCCGCTCCGCGTCGACCTTCAAATCATCGCCGACATGGTGACGCCCGGCACGCGGGTGTTCGACATCGGCTGCGGGGACGGGCGCCTTCTCGACTACCTCGTCCATGAAAAACAGGTCGACGGCCGCGGCATCGAAATCCGCCAAGTCGGCGTCAACTCGTGCGTGAGCCAGGGCCTCTCGGTGATCCAGGGCGATGCCGACGAGGATCTCGACGACTACCCGTCGGACGCCTTCGACTACGCCATCCTGTCGCGCACCTTGCACAACACGCGTGACCCGCGCTGGGTGCTCGGCGAGCTCGTCCGCATCGCGCACCGCTCGATCGTCTCGTTTCCCAACTTCGGATACTGGCGCGTGCGGCTGCAATTGCTGTGGCGCGGGCGCATGCCGGTGACCGCGATGTACGACGACCCCTGGTATTCGAGCCCCAACATCCATCCCTGCACGATCGAGGACTTCGTCGTGCTTTGCGCTGACATGGGCATCCGCATCGCGCGCCAGGTCTCGCTCACCAAGACCGGCCATCCATTGGGCGCGATCGTTCCCCAAGCGCTCTCGAATCTCTTGGCCGAACAGGCGATCTTCCTTCTCGAGCGCGCGCGCTAGGCTGGCGCTTGGCCCGTCACGTCGCGTCGGTCGCGGGAAGGTAGATGCGCCGGCGTTGCCGGGCCGCCACGCGCGCGGGCTCGGCGGCGTAGATCTGCTTCGCAGCCTCGATGACGACCACGCCGCCGAAGCTGCCGAGCCAAGGCTCGCCCACCCGTTCCCAGGCAAGCGCGGTCGTGAGGAACATGCGCGAGCGGATGGGCGGGATGTGAACGGCCCCTTCGATCCGGATCGGGGTGAACATGTTTTCGCGCAGGAGGCGTGAGAGCTGGCCGGGCGTGTAGGGAAGCCCTTGCCCGAACGGCGTGTGCTCGAAACGCGCCCAGATGCCGCGGCGGTTGGGCGCCACGATGAGGAGCCGGCCGCGATCGCTCAACAGCCGCCAGATCTCGCGGAGAAGCGGCCGGACCTGCTCGCTGAATTCGAGGCCGTGCGCGAGGATGATCCGGTCGGCGGAGAGATCGGGCAATGGCAGCTCGGATTCCTCCGCGAGCGCCACGAGCCCCGCCTCGCCCGGCGGCCAGTGCAACACGCCCTGCGCCGCCGGCATGAGGGCGATGACACGGCCCGCCTCGTCCCGAAATGCGCGGAGATAGGGCGTCGCATAGCCAAGGCCGAGCACCACGTCGCCGCGGACGTCGGGCCAGAGCTGGCGGATCCGGCGGAGGACAAGGCGCCGCGCCAGACGGCCAAGGCCGCTCTCATAGAAGTCGCGCAGATCGATGACGTCCATCGCCATGGCGCAAGTCTAGCAGCCGGTTGGAAGGAACGATATTCTCCGGCCTTCCGCACCCGCCTGCCCGAGGAGGATCCATCCCATGAAGCTGCGCTACTCGCCGACCTCGCCCTATGTCCGCAAGGTCATGGTCCTCGCGAAGGAAGCCGGCCTCGATCGCAAGATCGAAGCGGTCACGACGAACACGACGGACCCGGCATTGTGGGGCGAAAATCCGCTCGGCAAGGTCCCCGCGTTCGTCACCGATGACGGCACCGTGCTGTTCGATTCGCCGGTCATCCTCGAATATCTCGACAGCCTCCATGCCGGCGCGAAATTCATACCGCCCTCGGGACCGCAGCGCTGGAAGGCGCTCACGCTCGAAGCGCTGGCCGACGGCATTCTCGATGCCGCCCTGCTCAGGCGCGGCGAGAGCCTACGGCCGCAAGCCAACCAGTCGGCCGAGTTCTTCGCGAAACAAGGCCAGGTGATCGAACGCAGCCTCGATGTGCTGGAAAAGGACGTGGCATCGCTCAACGGTCCCTTGACGGTCGGAATCATCACGGTCGGCTGCGCGCTCGGCTATCTCGATTTCCGCTTCGCGGCCGACGCCTGGCGCAAGGGACGCCCCAAGCTCGCCGCGTGGTACGAGGCGTTCTCGAAGCGGCCGTCGATGGCGTCGACCGCGCCGCCGAGCTGAGCAGCACCGAACCGCCGTGGACGTCGCGGACATCGTCCGCCGCCTCGGCCTCGCGCCGCACCCCGAAGGTGGCCACTTCCGCGAGACTTACCGGCACAGGCCGGCGGGCGGCGGGCGCGGAGCCAAGACCGCGATCTACTACCTCCTCGCCGCCGGCGAGGTATCGCGCTGGCATCGCGTCGATGCCGACGAGATGTGGCACTTCTACGCGGGCGCGCCGCTCCGCCTGTCGATCTCGGAGGATGGCATCACGACGCGCGTGATGCGCCTTGGTACCGCCCTGGCCGCGGGCGAGGAGCCGCAGGTGCTCGTGCCCGCAAGCGCCTGGCAGTCCGCCGTGAGCGAGGGAGCGTGGACGCTTGTCGGCTGCACCGTCGCCCCCGCATTCGCATTCGAGGGATTCGAGATGGCGCCCAAAGGCTGGTCACCCGGCCGCTAGCGCCACCACAGATCGCGCGAGGCCAGCGCCGCACCACCCACGATGAGGAGCGCCGCGACTCCGATCCAGATCGTGAGCGTCGCAAGACCGGCCGCCGCGAGAAGCAGCGCGCCGAGCAGCGGAACCGCATAGGACATCGCGCCGAGCGCGCGGAGATCGCCGCGCTTCACGCCGTAGTCCCAAGCGAAGAACGCAGCCCCGACCGGCCCCGCGCCGAGTGCCGCCACGACGAGCCATTCCTCTCCCCCGGGCCAGCGCCAAGTCTCGAGCGCAGAATGGCAGAGGAGGCCCAACACCGCGGTCACGCCGCAGAAGTGGCCAATGGCGCGCGTCGGCACCGCGACCAGCCGGCGGCTTGCGACGGAATAGGCCGCCCAGATCATGGCACCGAGGAGCGCCAGGACGTAGCCGACAAGATGCGCGCGTTCGACCGCCAGCGTCCCGCCGCCGGTGACGAGCAGGGCCGCGCCGAGGAAGCCCAGCGCCGCGCCACTCCCATGCCACCACCGCAGGCGCTCGCCCGGCAGCAGCGCCGCAAACACCACGACGAAGAGCGGCCAGAGATAGTTCAGCAGATTGACATGGACCGGCGGCGCCGACCTGAGCGCCATGAAGTAGACGAAGTGATAGCCGAAGAGCCCGCCGACCCCGACCGCCCAGGCCGGAAGCGGAATGTCGCGCGCCCGGAGCCGGTCGCCCCTTCCGAGGGCGAGGCCGCTCGAAAGGATGAAGGCAATTCCGAACGTAAGCGCGACGAGCTCGAAGGGCGGGACCGCGCGCGCGAGCGTCGCGAGCACCGCGAGGCACGACCACATGAGGAGTGCCGTCGCACCGATGGCGGTCGCGCGACGACGCGCATGGCGGACGGGTTCCGGCGCGGTCACGGCGATCGGGCGTCGTCTTCGTGGCGCGAGGAGGCAGCGCGACAGCGCGCTCAGTACATGTGCTGGCCGCCGTTGATGGACATGGTCGAGCCGGTGATGAAATCGGCGTCGTCCGCGACGAGGAACAGGACCCCGCGCGCGATGTCCTCGGCTTTCCCGAGGCGGCCCACAGGGATGCGCGCGACAATCTTCTCGAGCACGTTCGGCGGAACCGCGCGCACCATGTCGGTGTCGACATAGCCCGGTGCGATCGCATTGACGGTGATGCCTTGGGCGGCCCCTTCCTGTGCCAGCGCCTTGGTGAAGCCGTGGATGCCGGACTTCGCCGCCGCGTAGTTGACCTGGCCGTACTGCCCGGCCTGGCCGTTGATCGAGCCGATGTTGACGATGCGCCCGAACTTGCGCTCGCGCATCGATTCGATGACGCACCGGCACATGTTGAAGCAGGAGGTGAGGTTCGTGTCGATGACGGCCTGCCAATTCTCGGGGCTCATCCGCTGGAGCGTGCCGTCCCGCGTGATGCCCGCATTGTTGATGAGCACGTCGATCGGCCCGAGATCGGCGACGATCGTGTCGACGGCCTGCTTGCAGGCGTCGAACCGGGAGACGTCGAACTTGTAGACGGCAATGCCCGTCTCCTGGCTGAACGCCTTCGCGGCCTCGTCATTGCTGCCGTAATTCGCGGCGACGGCGTATCCCGCCCGCTTCAAGGCGACGCTGATCGCGCGGCCGATGCCACGCGTGCCGCCGGTCACGATTGCCACCCGTGCCATAATTCGCTCCCCGATGGTCTCGACGGTTCTCCCTTCGCCCGCGCTCCCAGGCGCGGGCGGGCCGTCCCATCAGGTTAGCGCACCCGTCAGTCGCGCGCGACGCACATCGCGATGCCCATGCCGCCACCGATGCAAAGCGTGGCCAGGCCCTTCTTGGCCTTCCGCCGCTTCATCTCATAGAGGAGCGTCACGAGCACCCGGGCGCCCGAGGCGCCGATCGGATGGCCAAGCGCGATGGCACCGCCATTGACGTTGACCTTGGCGACGTCCAGTCCGAGGTCCTTGTTGACGGCGCAGGCCTGGGCGGCGAAGGCCTCGTTGGCCTCGATGAGGTCGAGGTCGGAGGCAGTCCAGCCCGCCTTGGCGAGAGCGGCCTTGCTCGCCGGGATCGGGCCCGTGCCCATGATCGCCGGATCGACGCCCGCCGTTGCCCACGACACGATGCGCGCCAAGGGCTCGATGCCGCGGCGCTTCGCTTCCTCGGCAGTCATGAGGACGACGGCCGCCGCACCGTCGTTGATGCCCGAGGCATTGCCGGCCGTGACGGTGCCGTCCTTGGCGAAAGCCGGGCGCAACTTGCCGAGCGTCTCCTTGGTCGTGCCGTGGCGGGGATACTCGTCGGTGTCGACAACCACGTCGCCTTTCCGCGTCTTGATCGTGACGGGAGCAATTTCGTCCTTGAAGCGGCCCGCCTTCTGCGCCGCTTCGGCCTTCTGCTGGGAGGCGGCGGCGAGCGTGTCCTGCTCGTCGCGCGTGATCTGCCAGCGCTGCGCGACATTTTCGGCGGTGTTGCCCATGTGATAGCCGTTGAAGGCGTCCCAGAGGCCGTCCTTGATCATCGTATCCACGAGCTGCAGATCGCCCATCTTGGTGCCGTTCCGGAGGTGCGCGACATGCGGAGCCTGGCTCATGCTCTCCTGCCCGCCCGCGACGACGATGTCCGAATCACCGAGGCGAATGGCCTGATAGCCGAGGGCGACCGTGCGAAGGCCCGAGCCGCACAGCTGGTTGATGCCGTAGGCCGTCTTCTCGACGGGAATGCCGGCGCCAATCGCGGCCTGGCGCGCCGGATTCTGGCCTGCCCCCGCAGCCAGGATCTGCCCCAGGATGACCTCGGTGACTTCGTCCGCTCCGACTTTGGCCCGCGCGAGCGCCTCGAGGATGGCCACGCGACCGAGGTCATGGGCCGGAAGTGCGCTCAAGGCACCGTTGAACGACCCGATGGGGGTCCGTGCGGCGGAGGCAATGACGATGTCGGCCATGGGGAACAGTCTCCTGTTGGAGGGCGATCGGCCTGGGCGGGGAAAGGCGCCATGCCCGCGGGCCGATCCGACACAGGTCTAAAGTATGTTGCGCTGCACAAGACATTCAAGCCCGGAACGTGGCAAGCCCGGAACGTGGCAAGCCCGGAACGTGGCAAGCCCGGATCATGGCGGGTCTTGATCCGAGCGGGCCGGTTTCAGGACGGAACGGCCTCGAGCCACCGCAAGAGCGGGTGCCAGACCTCGGCCGCGGCCTGGGTGCTCACGATCATCCCGATATGGCCCAAGGGGGTATGAAGAACATCCGCACCGGGAATGGCGTTGGCCAACGCCCGTGCGGATGCCGGCGGCACGATCCGGTCGCGCTCGGGCACGACGACGAGGCTGGGGCAATCGAGCGCCTGGGGCGCGACGGCAGCTCCGCCGATGCGCCAAGCACCCCTCGCTGGCGTGTTCATGCCATACCATTCGCCAAGGCAAGCCTTGGCGACGGGATAGGCCAAGGGAACTCCGTCATTGACCCAATCTTCGAGAGCGACGAAGGCCTCCGCCTGGGGCGAGGCCGGGTCGAGCGCCACGAACCCCTGGAACTTGCGGATCGCGAGAAACGGATCGAGCGCCGCGAAGAGAATCTGAATCATGTCGACGGGCAATTCGCCCAACCGCTCGAGCGTCGGCCAGAGCGGCGCCATCGCGGCGGCCAGCACGCGGGCCTGTTCGGGGCGTTCGGCGTGGAAGTCCCACGGCGTTGCGAGCAGCGCCAACCCTGCCACGTCATCGGCACGCGCGAGAGCGAGCGTGAGAGTAAGCAACCCGCCCATGCAGTACCCGATCAAGATCGGCGGACGGCCGATCAGGTCGAGCACCGCATCGAGCGCGCGGCCGAGCCGGCCGCCTATGTAGTCGTCGAGCGTGAAACGCCGCTCCACCTCCCCGGGCGCGCCCCAATCGACGAGCAACGGGCGACAGCCGCGGGCCGCGAGAAACCGCAGCACGCTTCTCTCGCGCGCGAGGTCGAGCACATACGCACGATTGATGAGGGACGGCACGACGAGGAGCGGCCGGGCCCGCGCATCGCCTCCGTAGTCAAGAAGACGCGTCGTGCCTTCGCGCCACACGACGGGCGGATCGTCGAGCGCGCGACGATAGGGATGGGTCCGGTACGTTTCGATGCCGCGGAGAAGCGCATCGAGGCGGCAGCGGATCTCCCGCTCAACCGCGCTTCGAAGCGCGGCGTCGGGGACGCGCTCGAGGTCGCGCGCGAGTGCCTTCGCCGTTCCTCCGAGATTTCCCTTCCAAAGCGACGATCCGCTTCTCAATTGCGGCAAGGCGGCGAGCGAGCCGAGCCAAGTCGAGAGAGCCGTTCCGAGATGATAGGGGAGCGGCCGCGGCGCCAAGCGGCGATGGGGCGCGGCTCGCGCCGGTTGGGCCATTACCGCCTCCCGGTTTGAGGGCGCCGAATGCCGCCGCCAGCACGGCGGCCTGTCCGCCGAGGGCACCCAGCCACGTGGCGAGCGCCTCGCTCAGTTCCGGATCCGCCGCGGCGGCGCTCAGCTGGTCCTGCCATAAGTCGAGGCAACGTCGGGCAAGGGTTTCGAGATCGGGCGGCTCGGCCATCGAATAAGTATAGCGAAGCACCGGTGACACGGCCAAGACAAGGCGCCCGTCTGGCCCGCACGAGCGGCGAAAGAGCTTGCGCAATCGAAGGTTTTCCACACAACATGACCCGAGCCCATGGTGCGCGGCGGATTTATGGCGGCCGCGGGAGTTCGTGCAGTGATGGCCCAAACGGACGAGAGCAAAAGCGCGCCGATCACGATCAAGAAGTATGCGAACCGGCGCCTCTACAACACGGCGACGAGCAGCTATGTCACGCTCGACGATCTCTGCCAGATGGTGAAGCAGGGCGTCGAATTCACGGTGTTCGATGCCAAGACGGGCGACGACATCACGCGGTCGGTCCTGACCCAGATCATCGTCGAGGAAGAGGGCAAGGGACAGAATCTTCTTCCCATCAGTTTCCTCCGGCAGCTGATCGGATTTTATGGCGACAGCCTTCAGGGTCTTGTGCCGCGCTATCTCGAGCAGAGCATGCGCGCCTTCATCCACAATCAGGAACGCATGCGCCAATACGTGCAGAGCACGCTCGGCGGCATGTTCCCCTTCGCCCAATTCGAGGAGATGGGAAAGCAGAACATGGCCATGATGGAGCAGGCCATGAAGATGTTCTCGCCCTTCGGCGGTGAAGGCGGCACGCCGCCCGAATCGGGATCGGCTCCGGGAACCGCCGAACCCCCCGCCAAGCTCGACGAGCTGCAGAAGAAGATCGACGCGCTCGAGAAACAGATGGAGCAGCTCGGCCGGCAGAAGCGCGACTGACGCGAACGCCCGCTGGCGCGTGCATCCTGTCTCGGCAAGCGTCATCAAACCGCGCGGTCTGGCCTGGTTCCGGCCGCGGCGCACGTCTTGAAGACCCGAAGCTCGGACGACCGGCCATGACCACGCCATCCCCCCCGCCACCGATCGAGGACACGAAGCTCGCGGCGCTCCGGGACGCGGCCCGCCGCCATCTTCTTCACTACGGCCGGGACTTCTCGGACATCGTGGTGACCAAGGCCTCGGGCGCGCGCATCTATGACGAAAAGGGGCGCGCCATCATCGACTTCTCGTCGGGCCAGATGTGCGCGACGCTCGGCCACAACCATCCGGCGATGGTGGCCGCGATCGAGCGCGCCTGCGGCGAATCGATCCACCTCGACAGCACGAAACTCTCGCCCGCCGTGATCGAGCTTGCGGAGTCGCTCTGCGCCCTCTTGCCGCCCTCGCTCCAGAAGGTGCAGTTCCTCTCGACGGGCGGCGAGTCGAACGAAGCGGCCCTGCGCCTGGCCAAGCTCGCGACCGGCCGCTTCGAGATCGCCGCCTATTCCAACTCCTGGCACGGCACGACGAGCGGCGCCGCATCGAGCACCTACAACGCCGGCCGCAAGGGCTATGGGCCGCCCATGCCGGGCACCTTCATGCTGCCGGCGCCGAACGCTTACCGCTGCCCGATCCGGCACTGCCGCGAGCAGTGCGACAAGACTTGCCTCGACGTCGGCTTCGCGCAATTCGACACCTGGTCGGTCGGTGCGGGCGCCGCGGTCATCGCGGAGCCCGTGCAGAGCGCCGGGGGCATGGTCGTCCCGCCCGAGGGCTATCTCACGCGCCTCAAGGATCTGTGCCGGGAGCGGGGCATGCTCCTCATCTTCGATGAGGCGCAGACAGGGCTCGGTCGCATCGGCAGCAATTTCGCCTTCGAGGTCGAGGGCGTCGTGCCGGACATCTTGACGCTGTCCAAGACCCTTGGCGCGGGCGTGCCGCTCTCGGCCCTCGTGACGAGCGATGCGATCGCCGAGGACACGCGGCGCAAGAATTTCTCCTTCTATACGTCGCATGCGAACGACCCCCTGCCGGCGCGCGTGGGCCAGGCGGTCATTGGCGTCCTCGTCTCCGAGCGCCTGGCCGAGGTGGCATGCGCGAAGGGCCAGCGCATCCGCGAAGGGCTCGAGCAGCTGAAGCAGCGCTACGAGATGGTGGGCGACGTGCGGGGGCGCGGCATGCTCCTGGGCGTCGAGTTGGTCGAAGATCGCCACAGCCGCAAACCCGCCCTCGATCTCATCCGCCGGGCGACCGCGCGGGCGCTCGAACTCGGCCTCAACGTCAACAAGGCCGGCGGCGAATATGCCGTCTGGCGCATCGCCCCGCCGATCACGATCGACGACGGCGACATCGACCGCGGCCTCGAGGTCCTCGACGCCGCCCTCCGGGATTCGGACGTACACTAAGCGCGATGCGGAGCGACTACGTCATCGTCGGCGCGGGCTCCGCGGGCTGCGTGCTCGCGGGACGCTTGAGCGAGGGCGGGGATGCGACCGTCACCCTCATCGAGGCCGGCGGTTCCGACCGAAGCCCGCTCATCCGCGTACCGATCGGATTGCTCTGGGTGATGCAGGGTGGACGGTACGACTGGGGATTCGCGACGACGCCGCAAGCGGGATTGGGCGGCCGCGCGCTCCGCTATCCGCGCGGCAGGGTGCTCGGCGGATCGAGCTCGATCAACGGCATGACCGCCATCCGCGGCCAGGCGGAAGACTTCGAGGCCTGGGCCGCGCATGGCTGTGAGGGCTGGGATTTCAGAAGCATCCTTCCCTACTTCAAGAAGCTCGAATCCTATCCCGGCGGCGGGGACCAGTATCACGGCGCCTTCGGGCCCATCGGCCTCGCCGATGTGAGCTATCGCCCGCCCGTGGCGAATGCCGTGATCGCGGCATGCGTCGAAGCCGGGATCCCGCGGAACGACGACTTCAACGGCGCGCGGCAGGAAGGTGCCGGCTACTACCAGAACAACATGCGGCGCGGCCTGCGCGAAAGCGCATCGGTCGGCTATCTCCGCCCGGCCGCGCGGCGCCCGAACTTGACCGTGCTGACGCGCGCGCAGGTCGTGCGCATCAACGTCGAGGGCGACCGTGCCTGCTCGGTCACGATCAAGCAAGGCGGCGAAACCAAGACCATCGAAGCCGGGCGGGAGATCATCCTCTCGGCGGGTGCGATCCAGAGCCCCCAGCTTCTTCTTCTCTCGGGCGTCGGACCCGAGGACGAGCTCAAGCGCCACGGCATCCCCGTCGTGCGGAGGCTCGACGGCGTGGGGCGGAACTTCCACGACCACATCGACGTCCCCGTCATCGCCCAAGTCAGCGAGGGATCAGCGCTCCACAGCCAGTACACGCCGCTTCGCACCCTGGGCCATGCGCTCCGCTACGCGTTCCTGCGCACGGGCCCGCTCGCCGTCGTCACGTCGCCCGTCGGAATCTTCACGCGCTCGCGCGCGGAGGTGCCGACGCCCGACCTCCAATACCATGTGGCGTTGTGGGGATTCCTTGGCCACGGCGCGATCAAGCTGAAGCTCGACGCGGTCACCGCCGCCGTCTGTCCCATGCGTCCCACGAGCCGCGGCACGATCCGGCTCGCCAGCGCCGATCCCTTCGCAGCACCGCTCATCGATCCCAACTACCTCGCGACGGAAGACGACCGGCGGACGATTCTCGACGCGATCCGCGTGACGCGCCGGATCACGGCGCAGCCGGCCTTCAAGCCGTTCTTCGAGAAGGAGCTCTATCCGGGCCCGGCGAAAGAGAGCGACGAGGATCTCATGGCATTCGTTCGTGAGAACGCCGACACCGTCTACCACCCGGTCGGCACCTGCCGGATGGGTCGAGCGGATGACCCGGCGACGGTCGTGACGCCTGATCTCCGCGTGAACGGCATCCGCTCCTTGCGAGTCGTCGATGCGTCCATCATGCCGCGCGTCGTCAGCGGCAACACCAACCTGCCGGTCATGATGATCGCCGAGCGGGCGGCCGATCTCATCCGGGGCTCACGGTCCGTTTAGGCACGCAGAACGGCCGCGCCCTCCCGGACGCGGCCGTCGGCGCTCGATGAGCGCTGCTCACTTCGGATGCTTGGCAAGCCAGTCTTTGAGGAACTCGATCTCCTTCGCCTGCGTGGCCGCGATTTCCTCGGCCAGCTTGCGCAGTTCCGGATCCTTGCCCTTGGCGAGCACGTCTTTGGCCATCTCCACCGCCATCTGGTGATGCGGAACCATCTCGGCCGCGAAGTCGTGGTCGGAATCGCCGGTCAAGGGCGTGCCCATCATGCCCATCCGTGGGCCGTGCTGCCCCATCATCCCGCCTTGTCCCATCATTCCCGGCTGCATCATGCCGCCCTGACCCATCATGCCAGGCTGCATCATTCCAGCCTGGCCCATCATGGGCTGCATCATTCCTTGGTTCATCATGCCGCGATGCATGGACCAAGGTCCTGGCATGACGCTATGAACGAGGAAGCCGAGAACGAACCATACGACGAACACGACGATGGAACCGACAAGCGCGGCGAGTGCGACATTCTTCAGTGACATTGTTCGACCCTCCTTCGGGGGCAGGAATTGAGACGTCGCGCCGGGCGCGGCGGCGCACGGCATTTGAGACAACGGCGCGATCTTCGGAGGCGCGTTAGATTCGCGGCGGCGGCGGATCAGGCGCGTGCATGCGCGAACGCCACGGAAGTCCCGTTCGCCAACCCTCGGCCGCCAATAGCGGCACTGGCGCCTCGATTGGGCTTGTTTCAGCGAGGCAGCCATGGCTGCCATGGAAAGACGGGCACGCTGGCGACCCATGGGCCACCGTGTGAGTGCATGCCCCACCGTGCTCATCGTCAAGAATCGCAGCCGACACCGTGACGGCGAGCGCGCTCCCATGGGCCGCGGCCGTTCGAGCAGGAGCGGCTTCGACCAGGCCGAGCACGACCAGCAACACGCCGAGCAGTCGCGGGAAAGTCAGCCGCAAGCGCACGCGCGCGCCTGCGCAGACTGGATCGCGCAAACCTTCGGTCTCAGCAAGGGCCATGGCAACGCTCCAAACATATTTTGAACGAGCCGAAAACCCCAACCCTTGAGCGAGATCAATCGTCCGACCGGCGCCCCTCGTCCTTCACGCCGACAATTGCCCAAGCACGCGCAGGAGCTCAGCCAGCTTCTTCCGCTGCTCCTTGGCGTTGCCGCTCTCGATCGCTCCTTCGACGCAGTGCGCCACGTGGTCCTTCAAGACTTCGTCCTCGACGCGCTTCATGGCCGCCTTGACGGCCTGGACCTGCGTGATGATGTCGATGCAGTAGCGGTCGCTCTCGACCATGCGCGCGACGCCACGCACCTGCCCTTCGATCCGGCGGAGGCGCGCGAGACAGGACTCCTTCGTGTCGGGTGTCATGCTTGATACTATACCCCTCTAGGGTATATGGTTCAAGCCTCGACACCCCGAACCAGCCGAGCGGGCCATGACGACGCATCACCACGGCCATGCGCACCATCCGATGCCGACGGGCGCCACCCCCGGCGGCGAGGCCGCCTCGCCGCAGCCGACGGCGAAGGATCCCGTCTGCGGCATGACGGTCAATCCCTTGAAGACGCCCCACAGCCACGCGCATCAGGGCGTCACCCACTATTTCTGCGGCGCCGGGTGCCTCGCCAAGTTCCGCGCCGATCCGGAGCGCTATCTCGGAGCGCGGCCAGCGCCCCAAGCGGCAGCGCCGTCGGCCGATGCGATCTATACCTGCCCGATGCACCCGGAGGTCCGCCAGAAGGGACCCGGGACGTGCCCCAAATGCGGCATGGCGCTCGAATCCGAAGCGCCGGGAACCGGTCCCAATCCCGAACTTGCCGACATGCAGCGCCGGTTCTGGATCGGCGCCGCCCTCACCGCGCCGCTCGTCGTCCTCGAGATGGGCGGACATGTCGTCGATCTCCAAGCGCTCGCGCCGCCGCGCGCCCTTGCCTGGCTCCAATTGCTGCTCGCAACGCCGGTCGTGCTGTGGGCGGGACGCCCGTTCTTCGAGCGCGGCTGGGCTTCGCTCGTCCACCGGAGCCTCAATATGTTCACCCTCATCGCCATCGGCACGGGGGCGGCCTATCTCTACAGCCTCGTCGGTGCGCTCCTTCCGAGCATCTTTCCCCAAGGGTTCCGCGCGGCCGACGGGTCGGTCGCGCTCTACTTCGAGGCGGCGGCAGTCATCACCGTCCTCGTCCTCCTCGGCCAGGTGCTGGAATTGAAAGCACGCGAGCGGACCGGCAGCGCCATTCGCGCGCTTCTCGACCTCGCTCCCAAGACCGCCCGCCGCATTCGCGCCGACGGGACGGACGAGGACGTCGCGCTCGACCGGGTCGCGGTCGGCGATCGCCTTCGCGTGCGCCCCGGCGAGACCGTTCCTACCGACGGCACGGTGGACGAAGGACAAAGCGCCATCGACGAATCGATGATCACGGGCGAAGCGATCCCGGTCGAAAAGAAATCCGGCGACAAGGTCATCGGCGGCACGCTCAACGGAACAGGCGCCTTCGTCATGCGGGCCGAACGGGTCGGCAGCGACACGATGCTCGCGCGCATCGTCGGGCTCGTGGCCGAGGCGCAGCGGAGCCGCGCGCCCATCCAGCGCCTGGCGGATGTGGTCGCGAGCTATTTCGTGCCCATCGTCGTCGCGATCGCCGCCTTGTCCTTCGTGGCCTGGGCCGCGTTCGGGCCCGAGCCGGCGCTCGCCCACGCCCTCGTCGCGGCGGTGTCCGTTCTCATCATCGCCTGCCCTTGCGCCCTCGGTCTCGCCACGCCCATGTCGATCATGGTGGGCGTCGGGCGCGGCGCCCAGGCCGGCATCCTCATCAAGAGCGCCGACGCCCTCGAGCGATTCGAAAAAGTCGACACGCTCATCGTCGACAAGACAGGAACTTTGACCGAGGGCAAGCCCAAGCTCGCCCGGATCGCAAGCGCGGCCGGACTCTCGGAGGACGAGCTTCTCGCGCTCGCCGCGAGCCTCGAGCGGGCGAGCGAACATCCGCTCGCGACGGCCATCGTCGGCGCGGCGGTGGCCCGTGGCCTCGCGCTCGCGGATGCCCGCGCCGTCGAATCGATCACCGGCAAAGGGATCAGAGGACAGGTTGACGGCCGAATCATCCGGCTCGGGACGGACGCCCTCTTCCGAGATTCGGGAATCGCGGTGGACGCGTTCGCCGCGGAGGCCGATCACCTCCGCCGCGAGGGGGCCACCGTCATGTTCGTCGCCATCGACGATGCCGCAGTCGGCATCATCGCCGTCGCGGACCCCATCAAGGCTTCGACAGAGAGTGCCATCGCGGCGCTCCGCGGCGCGGGCATCCGGGTGGTCATGGTCACGGGCGACAACCGCCGGACGGCCGAGGCCGTCAGCCGCAGCCTTGGCATCGACGAGTTCGAGGCCGAAATCCTGCCCGAGGGAAAAGGCGCGATCGTCGCGCGCCTCAAGGCCGAAGGCCGCGTCGTCGCGATGGCGGGCGACGGTGTCAACGACGCCCCGGCGCTGGCCGCGGCCGATGTGGGAATCGCCATGGGCACCGGCACCGACGTGGCGATCGAGAGCGCGGGCCTCACCCTCGTCAAAGGCGATCTCGCGGGCCTCGCGCGCGCGCGTCGCCTAAGCACGCTGACCATGCGCAATATCCGGCAGAACCTGTTCTTCGCTTTCGCCTACAACACGCTCGGCGTGCCCCTCGCGGCGGGCGCGCTCTATCCGATCACGGGCCAGTTCCTCAGCCCCGAGATCGCCGCCGCCGCCATGGCGTTGAGCTCCGTCTCGGTCGTCGGCAACGCGCTGCGGCTCCGCGCTGCCGCCATCTGACCGCGCAATCGGCGTGGTTACTATGGCTGTCATGGTTAAGGCCGGGAGCGAATGCCAAGGCCCGGCGATTGCTTGCAGAATCCGTCTGACCCCGTCGCGATGAATTCTCGTTAACCATTTGTATTTACTACGAAATTTCTGGACTTTTCCGAAAAGATCACTACATTGGATTGTTCAATAGACCCTAGCCACGGTCCGATGGCCCAACTCGCGGCTCCTGAGATTCTGCGTCTGCCGCCTCCCGCGATGCCCCGCATCGCGGGCGATCCCGCGCGCATCGGGGCGCGTCCGTGGCAACAAGCGGCGGCGCGACAAGCCGCGGCGGATCGGCAACCGACCGATCTGCTGACGGTCGATGAGGCCCAAAGCCAGCTGAACGATGCGCTGCCCCTCGCCGTCGACCAATGGCGTCCGTGGCGTTCCCTCGCGTTCTTCGCGCAAAGCTTCGCGCAGCAACAACCCTCGACCCCCGCGACGCTCGACCTTCGCCTCTATGGCCATCCGGCCTTTGCGGCCTACCAAGCGGCCGACAGCGGATTCCAACGGCATAGCGCCTCCACGGTCGATCTCGCGGTCTAGGCTTCTCTAGCGCTGGTCTTCCTCCGGCGAGCGGCGCTATGGTGGCGCCGCCGCGGCTGCGGGATTGGCGAAGGCGCCAAATCCCGAATGGAGAACCCCATCGGCCGGGCAACCACCCCAGCTGCTGGTCCCATGGCTCACACGATCATCGATCTTCTCGCCCGCGGCGCCGACGGCGCCACCGCCTTCTCCGCCCCTGAGCGGCCCCCTCTCACCTACGGCGCGTTGCGTGCGCATGCGCGCGCGACGGTCGAGCGCTTGAACGCCCTCGGCATCGGCCGGAACGACCGGGTCGCGATCGTGCTCGCGAACGGGCCCGAGATGGCCTCGGCGTTCGTCGCGATCGGCGCAGGGGCGACGACCGCGCCCCTCAACCCGGCCTACCGGGACGAGGAGTTCGAATTTTATCTGAGCGATCTGCGCGCCCGCGCGCTTGTCATCGAGGCCGGCGCGGATTCGCCCGCCATCGCCGTCGCCACGCGCCTGGGCGTGCCGGTCCTGCGCCTCACGGTCAGCGCGGGTGCGCCATCGGGCCTGTTCGCGCTCGACGGCCAAGCCGTCGGCCCCGCCAAATCGGACGGGCCCGCGGGGCCCGAGGATGTCGCCCTCGTCCTCCACACCTCGGGCACCACGTCACGGCCGAAGATCGTGCCCTTGAGCCAGACGAACATCACGGTATCGGCGGGCAACATCGCGCGCACGCTCGCGCTCGCGCCTGCCGACCGGTGCCTCAACGTGATGCCGCTTTTCCACATCCACGGCCTCATCGGCGCCGTGCTCTCGAGCCTCTCGGCCGGCGCTTCGATCTACTGCAGCCCCGGCTTCAACGCTCTCAAGTTCTTCGCCTGGGTCGACGATGCGAAGCCCAGCTGGTATTCCGCCGTCCCCACCATGCATCAGGCGATTCTCGCGCGCGCCGAGCGCAACCAGGAGATCGTCCAGCGGATGAAGCTGCGCCTCATCCGCTCCTCCTCGGCCTCGCTCCCGCCGCAGGTGATGGTCGAGCTCGAGAAGGCCTTCAACGCGCCCGTCATCGAGTCCTACGGCATGACCGAGGCCTCGCACCAGATGGCAAGCAACCCGTTGCCGCCGCGCGCGCGCAAGCCCGGCTGCGTCGGCATCGCCGCGGGACCCGAGATCGCGATCATGGACGAAGGCGGCGCCTTCCTCGGCACCGGCTCGGTCGGCGAAGTCGTGATCCGGGGCGAGAACGTGACCAAGGGTTACGAGAACAATCCCAAGGCCAACGAATCGGGATTCACGAAGGGCTGGTTCAGGACGGGCGACCAGGGCGTGCTGGATGCCGAGGGCTATCTCACCATCACCGGGCGCATCAAGGAGATCATCAACCGCGGCGGTGAGAAGATTTCGCCGCGCGAGGTGGATGAGGTCCTGCTCGACCATCCGGCCGTCGCCCAAGCGGTGACCTTCGCCATGCCGCACGCGAAGCTCGGCGAGGAGGTCGCGGCGGCGATCGTGCTGAAGGACAGCGCGCAAGCGACGGAGAGCGAGATTCGCGCGTTCGTGGCCAAGCGCCTCGCCGACTTCAAGGTGCCGCGCAAGGTCCTGTTCCTTTCCGAAATCCCCAAGGGAGCGACCGGCAAGCTTCAGCGCATCGGCCTCGCCGAGAAGCTGGGCCTCTCCGCGTGAAGGTCTGCATCTACGGCGCCGGCGCCATCGGCGGGTATGTCGGCGCCGAGTTGGCGCTTGCCGGCACCGACGTGACGCTCGTCGCGCGCGGGCCGCACCTGGCCGCGATGAAGGCCAAGGGTCTGACACTCATCAAGGACGGGATGACCCGTGTCGCGCACCCGCGCGTGACGGACAACCCGGCCGAAGCGGGGCCGCAGGACTACGTCATCATCACGCTCAAAGCCCACTCCGTGCCCGGCGCGGTCGACGCCATGCGCCCGCTCTTGGGCCCCACGACCGCGGTCGTGCCGGCCGTCAACGGCGTGCCGTGGTGGTACTTCTACAAGCTGCCGGGGCCGTGGGAGAACCATCGCCTCCAATCGGTCGATCCGGGCGGCAAGCAATGGTCCGTCATCGGACCCGAGCGCGTCATCGGTTGCGTCGTCTACCCGGCCTGCGAAGTGCCGGAGCCCGGCGTCATTCAGCATCTCGACGGTGACCGCTTCGTCCTCGGCGAGCCGGACGGTGCAAGGACCGAGCGCGCCGCGCGCCTCTCCGAGGCCATGATCAAGGCCAATCTCAAGGCGCCCGTCCGTCCGCGCATCCGCGACGAGATCTGGGTCAAGCTGTGGGGCAACACGACGTTCAACCCGATCAGCGCGCTGACGCACGCGACGCTCGATATCATCACGAGCGATCCCGAGACGCGCGCGCTCTGCCGCAAGGTGATGGCCGAGGCGCAGGCGGTTGGCGAGAAGCTTGGAGTCAAGTTCGCGGTCGATGTGGAGAAGCGCATCGACGGCGCGGGTGCCGTCGGCGCGCACAAGACCTCCATGCTCCAGGACCTCGAGCGCGCGCGGCCCATGGAGATCGATGCGCTCGTGACGGCCGTGCAGGAGCTGGGACGGCTCGTCGGAGTCGAGACGCCGTTCCTCGATGCGGTGCTGGCACTCGTCAAGCAGCGGGCACGCATCGCCGGCTGCTATTCGGGCTGACCATGGCGGAGCCAGCCGACGGAACGGCCTGCCCGCGCTGCTTAAGCCGGCAATCCGCCATGCGTGTCGCAGGCACGCGTTTTTGTCCCGACTGCGGCTATCGCTACGAATCGGCGGTCCTCGCGCGGAAGCCCGGTGCCGTTCGGCCGACACCCACGCGCCGCATCTCGCCCGTGCCATCGCCCTGCATCGGGATTTGCCGCCTCATCCCTGGAACCGAGGTGTGCGCCGGCTGCTACCGGACGGTCGAAGAGATCCGCGATTGGCTTGGCATGTCCGACGACGAACGCCGGCAGGTCAATGCGGGACTCGCTGCGCGGAGCCGGAGCTATAAGACGTCCTGAGCCAGGAACGGCTCGGCGCTTCCGCCTTCAGACGTTGTCGAGCGACGTCGTCCGTTCGGTGCCGGAGACCGCGGTGTGAAGCGAGACGTCGGCGCGCGCGAGCGATGCCAGCGCCCCGAGGGTGATGGGCTTGTAGGGCGCACGCGGCCGGTAGGGCGGCACGCTGTCCTCACGCATGCCGCGCTCGGCCGCGACAAGCGCGGCGACCGTAGGTCCGCAAAGGCGCCCCTGGCACGGCCCCATGCCGCAGCGGGTGTAGGCCTTCGCCTGCGTGAGACCGATGGCACCGATACGCGCCGCGTGCCGTATTTCGCTCGCGGGGACCTCCTCGCAGCGGCAGACGAGCGTCGCGTCGTCGGCCGGGATACGCTGCGCATCAGCCGGCCGGTAGAGCGCGTCGAGAAATCGCCTGGCCCCGTCGAGGCGCCGCAGCGCCGCCTGGGCTGTGGCGCTTTCCCGGTCGCGCCGGGACGCATCGATCGCGGAGAGGCGCCCGAGCGCGCCCAAGGCCGCGAGCCGGCCCCAGTGCTCCGCCGCCGCGGCACCGCGAATCCCGCCGCCATCGCCCGCAACCGCAACGCCCGCAACCGTCGTCTCCCCCCATCCATCGAGACGCGGCCGCCAGCAGAGCTGGGCCGGATCCCATTCGTGCTCCGCCCCGATCGCCATCGACACATGGGTGTTGGGAATGACGCCTTCGTGCAAGAGGACGAGCGATGATTCGACGCGCGTGCGCCGTCCGCCAATGGAGAAAGAGAGCGCTTCGGCCCTCTCGCGCCCTTCGATGCGAAGCGCGGACGCGCCGCGATAGCGCATGACTCCGGCGCGCCGCAGGCGCGAGAGCATCGAGAACCCCTTCGCGAGCAGCGTCCACTCGGCGAGCGCCGCGCCAAGATACGGCGCGGCGGCAAACCGATTGGCTGCGGGCGTGGTCTCAACGAGCGCGCGGATGGGAACGCCCGCCTCGACGTACTGGCAGGCCAGGAGATAGAGAAGCGGTCCGCTGCCCGCGAGGACGACGGGTTCGCTCGGCCCCGCCGAGGCTGTCTTGAGCATGATCTGCGCGGCACCGACCGTCATGACTCCAGGCAGCGTCCAGCCCGGAATCGGGACTGGGCGCTCCATCGCGCCGGTCGCCAAGATCACCTGCCGCGCATCCAGCTCGCTCGCCCCGCCCGAAGCGAGAAGGCTCAACCGCCGCTCGCCCGACAAATCCCAGAGCGCTGTCCCCGACCGATAGTCGACTCCCGCGGCAAGGAAGCGCTCGACGAGCGCCATGCCGTGGGCGTATTCGGCGCCGAGCGCGCGCTCGATCGCTGCATCGCGCCGCTCGGGCCGGCGATAAATCTGACCGCCCGGTCGCGGCTGATCGTCGATCACGGCGACGGACGCGCCGAATTTGCGCGCTTCGAGCACCGCGGCCATGCCGGCCGGCCCTGCGCCCACGATGGCCAAGTCGACGGTCATGACAGGGGATCGATGCGGCGCGCGCCGCCTTGGCGCCGCACTTGCATGCCTTCGGCGGCTTCGATCATGCAGGCCTGGCGATTGCCGACACCGTCGATCTCGACGAGACAGTCGAAGCAGACGCCCATCATGCAGTACGGCCCGCGCGCGGCACCGGTCACCGGCGTCGAACGGCCGGCCGGCTGTCCCGCGAGGAGAAGGGCCGCGGCCACGGTCTCGCCCGGCCGCACGGCGATGGGCACGCCATCGACCGAGATGGTGAGACTCGGCGGCGGATCAGTGCGAAGACGCCGGAACATCGAATCGCTCGGGGATGAGCTTCAAGGTCTCCTCCGGCCGCGGGCCGCCCGCGATCCACTCGGCGAGTACGCGCGCATGCACCGCCGCGAGCGTGACGCCGCTGTGGCAGGTCGTGGCGAAGGCGCCGGGTGCGGTCTTCGATTGCGCATAGATCGGCAGGCCGTCGCGCGACATGATTCGAAGAGCCGCCCATGTGCGCACGATCTGGGCGTGGCGCAGCGCCGGAAAGCACGCGACCGCCCGTTCCGCGATCTTGGCAAGCACGGGAGTCGTCGTGCCGTTCTCGAACCCCACATCCTCCTGCGACTCGCCCATCATGATGCTGCCCTCCGCCGTCTGGCGGATGCTCGTGACCGTGACCTCCTCGCTCAACATCGGTTGGAGCCGCTCGGTCACGAGCACCTGGCCGCGCTGCGGCGTCACGGGCACGTTCATGCCGAGAAGGGATGCGAGCCTGCGTGTGCCGTTGCCGGCGGCGATCACGATCTTCTTCGACTGGAACGTCTCGCTGCCGGCGCGGACGCTGAACGTGCCGCTCTCGTGGCGGATGTCCTCGACCGTGCGCCCGGGTTCGTAGGCAACGCCGCGCGCGGCCAGCGCCGCATGGAGGGCGCGGACGGTATAGAGTGGATTCGCGACTCCGTCATAGGGCGTCCACGACCCGCCAAGCACGGTCGGCCCCACGGCCGGCAACATGGATTTGATCTCGGCCGCGCCGAGCATGCGGTACTCATAGCCGTCGTTGCCCGCCTGCGCGCGCAAGCGCTCCATGAGCGCGGTGCGGTCCTTGACCTCGCCCTCGCTCAGCAGCAGGTGCACGCCGCCCGTGCGCCGGTGATAGGAATCGACGCCCGTTGCATCCTTGAGCTCGGCCGCGAAGTCGCTCCAGAGGTCCGCCGAGCGCCGCGTCCATCTGACGTAATGCGGCGCGCCGTCCCCTTTCGACTGGACCCAGACAAGTCCGAAATTGCCCCGCGTCGCGCGGAAGGCCCGGTCGCCTTCGTCGAGAATCGTTATTGATCGCGTATGGCGGGACAGGCCATAGGCGATCGCCGAGCCCACGAGCCCGCCGCCGATCACGATGATGTCGCTGTTCATTCCGATGGGTCCCCGGGCCGAAGCATAGTCGAAGCGAGCGCGACTCGTCATGTCCGTTTCGCCGGCTGCCCTCGAAATGATCTCGACCACCAGGCGCGAGGCTATAGAATTGCCTGAGAGGAGTGCTGACCATGGGCCTGCCGCAGAATTTGTTCGATCCTCGACACTACGCCCGGACACGGAAGGACGTGCTCGACGCCGAGACGCTGCCGCCCTGGTGCTATGCGAGCGACGCGTTCTACCGCCGCGAGGTCGAGCGCATTTTCATGAAGACGTGGAATTTCGTGGGCCATGCCGGACGCATCCCCAATCCGGGCGACTACGTGACGCTCGATTTCGCAGGCGTCAACGTGATCCTCGTGCGCGACCGCGACGGCACACCGCGCGCCTTCGCCAATACCTGCCGGCACCGGGGCGCGGCGCTCGTCGAGGGCCAGGGCCAATGCCGCGCCTTCAAATGCCCCTATCACGGCTGGGTCTATGGGCTCGACGGGACTCTCACCGGTGCGCCGGAGATGGACGCCACGCCCGGCTTCGACAGGGCCAAATACGGCCTCATCCCGATCAAGCTCGAGCGGATGGGCCAGTACATGTTCATCAACTTCGATTCCGAGAGCGCACCCCTCGCGCGCCATCTCGGCGACCTCGCAACGAAGCTCGAACCCTACGCCCTTGATCGCCAGGTTCTCGTGCGCCGCACGGAGTACGACGTGGCCTGCAACTGGAAGGTCTATGTCGAGAATTTCATGGACTACTACCACACGCCGACCGTGCACCAGAAATCGCTGGCCGCGGGCAGCCTCTCTGTCTACCACCGCACGCCGCCCACGGCCGAGCGCGGCACGGGCGAGTACATGATGCTCTACGTGAAGCATGAGGGGAGTGCCGCACTCCTCCCGAACGCAGTCGGCCTGCCGCCCATGTCGAGCTTGACGGGGCGCGCGAAGGACGGCTCGACCTTCGCTTGCGCCTTTCCCTGCGCGCTCCTGGCCCAGACCAAGGACTGCGTCTGGTACGTCGAGATTCACCCCCGCGGACCAAACCGGATCAAGCTCGCCGTCGGTGCCTGTTTCTTGCCCGAAGCCATCGAGCGGCCGGACTTCGAAGAAAAGCTCAAGGCCTACTACGAGCGTTGGGACGTGAGTGTCGAGGAGGACAACACCGTCAACGAGCTTCAGCAGCGAGGCATCTCTTCGCCGCTTGCGGCCGCCGGCCGCGTCTCGAACTTCGAGATCCTCTCCCACATGCACCGCAACTGGGTGCTCGACCAGGTCATCGGCCGCGCGTCCTAGCGGCAACGATGGCCGAGCCCGGATCGCGTCCTCATCCTTCGGCAAGTTCCGGGTGAGAGCGCGATCGTCATTCAATTGCGAAAGCGCGTTTGCTGCCTCTGCGACCCGCCCCCTATGATGCCGCGACACGTGCGGGAGGATCGCATGGCTGGCCAGATCGAAAAGCGGATGAAGGCACTCGGCATCGCATTGCCGCCGGCTGCCAAGGCCATCGGCCTTTATGCCTCCCATGTCGTGACCGGCAATCAGGTGTGGTCCTGCCAAGGCTCGCTTCATGGCGAGGAGCTGCGCTATTGCGGCCGGCTCGGCCAGGATCTGTCGGTCGCCGACGGCCAGGCGGCCGCGCGCCTCACCGCCCTCAACCTTCTCATGCAGGTGAAGGATGCCTGCGGCGGCGACCTCGACCGGCTGCGCAAGGTGGTGCGGCTCGTCGGCTACATCAACGCGACGCCGGAATTCACCCAGTTCACCCAGGTCATGAACGGCGCGTCCGAGGTCCTCATCGCGATCCTGGGCGAGGCGGGGCGGAGCGCCAGAGTCGCGGTCGGCTGCAGCTCGCTCCCGGCCAACCTCGCGGTCGAGATCGACGGCGTGTTCGAAATTGCCCCGAAGCGCCGAAAAGCCGCTGCCCGGACGAAACGGCCGCCCCTGGGCGGACGCCGAAGGAATCGCTAGAATTCGCGCATCAGGCGCGCAAGCGGATGGAGGACGGCGGTGGCGACGGACATGGTGCGGAAAGGCTCGGTCTCGAAGAAGCAGCACGAGATGAGCCAGGAGGAGTGGAACACTCGGGTCGACCTGGCCGCGTGCTACCGGCTGGTCGCGCTTTACGGCATGACCGATCTCGATGCGACTCACATCTCCGCGCGCGATCCCCACAATCCAAAGCAGTTCTTCCTCAACCCCTACGGCCTCCTCTTCGATGAGATCACGGCAAGCTCGCTCGTGAAGTGCGATCTCGACGGTCATATCATCGACAGCGAGCACAGTCTGAACATGGCCGGTTACACCATCCACAGCGCGGTCCTCGCCGCGCGTTCGGATGCGGGCTGCGTCGTCCACACGCATACGCGCGCAGGCATGGCGGTCTCGGCCCAGCGCGAGGGACTCCTGCCCATCACGCAGACGGCGCTGCGGTTCTATCGCAATCTGTCGTACCACGACTACGAAGGCATCGCGGAGGACGAGGACGAGAAAGCCCGCCTCGTTCGCGATCTCGGCAAGAGCCAAGCCATGATCCTGAAGAACCACGGCTTGCTCACCTGCGGGCGCACGGTTGGCGAGGCCTGGGTACTCATCCATGACCTCGAGAAGGCCTGCCAGTCGCAGGTCGACGCGCAGTCCGGCGGCGCGGACCTGTGCGTCCCCTCGAAGGACGTCTGCGAGCGGACGGCCGACCAGTACCAGGTCTATTCGAGCGGCAACCGGATTCCGGGCGAGCGCGCCTGGCCCGCGCATTTGCGCAAGCTCGACCGGATCGACGCGTCCTACCGGACGTAACCGGCCGGCCACCAGGAACAACCACCATGACATCAGACCCCGCCAGCGTCTCGCGCAGCATGAAGCTGCGAAGCTCCGTGAGTGAGGAGGAGTGGCAGGCGCGCGTCGATCTCGCCGCCTGCTATCGCCTCATCGCCTACTACGACATCACGGATCTGACCTTCACGCACATCTCCGCGCGCGTGCCGGGGGAGAACGGCAATTTTCTTCTCAACCCTTTCCACATGATGTTCGAGGAGATCACGGCGTCCTCCCTCGTCAAGCTCGACGCGGAAGGCAAGATCCTCGACGACACTCCCTACACCTACAATCCGGCGGGCTACACGATCCACAGCGCTGTCCTGGCCGCGCGGCCGGACGTGACGTGCGTCCTCCACACCCATTCGACGGCGGGCATGGCTGTCGCGTCCATGGAATGCGGCCTCCTGCCGCTCACCCAAACGTCGCTTCGCTTCCACAAGGCGCTGGCCTACCACGACTACGAGGGTGCCGCGCTCGACCTCGACGAGCGCCCCCGGCTCGCGCGCGACCTCGGCACCGAATATGCGATGATCTTGCGCAATCACGGCCTCCTGACCGTCGGGCGCACGATCGCCGAGGCCTTCGTCCTGATGCATCGCCTCGAATCGGCCTGCCGCGCCCAGGTGCAGGCACAGGCCGCAGGCACGAAGCTCATCGAATTGTCGGAGAATGTGCGCAACCACGCGGCAGGACAGTTCCAGGCCACGATGAAGACGCCGTTCGGCGACCGCGAATGGCCGTCCCTTCGCCGCATGATGGATCGGCTCGATCCAAGCTACAAAATGTAGCCAGCGCCCTTTTTCGCCGACCTTAGTGGCGATTGGCGCATATCCTACTTGGCTCATTTCGACATCCCAAACTAGATACGGCAGATGCGCCGCAGTGGCGAGCGGAGGCGACGCGCGGAGCGATCGCATCGGCGCCGATGGCTCCTGACGTTCCGCGCTGATCCATGTTGGATTCCGCGTCGATGATGGCTTGAAAGCGCACCACCCCTGTCCGCCCGTGAAACACCCGGACACTCCGAGGACACCGGAATGCGTCGGTGAAGGCCGCGGTGCGCGCAGTTGGCCGCATGATTCGGCCCCATGAAGCGACACGATCGGTTCGATACCGCACGTCCAAGAACAAAATTCGGTTCACGCGCGACACAATTCAGTCGGCTCAAGACATATTGTTGCGCGCGGGCGAAAACATCGCGTGCGGTGAAAACATTTTCGGCTCGCTAAGAACAAATTTGTGCGCCCGGCACCGACGGCACAGATCTTGCCTACGAACTTTTGACTTCAATCGAGCCCGGGAAATACCTACGTCCAGCGTACCAACAAAAAATTTCCTTCACCAACCAAACCGGGCCGGACAGGAGGCAATGGGTCATGAAGCTTTTCAACGGCGTTTTCGGACCACGCGCAGGCGGACTGCACGGTGAGCTCGACAACCTGCAGAACGACTATGACAGCGCGGGACATCTGCGCCTCCGCTTCCTGACGGACCATTCCTTTCTGCGTCCGCACCAGATGGAGTACCGGACGATCGATGGTTCGCACAACAACCTGAAGCATGCGAATCTCAACGCGACCGGCACGGACTTCACGCGGATCGGCCCCGCTCATTTTTCCGACGGCGTCGACTCCATGCACTACGGTCCCAATCCGCGCATGATCAGCAATGTCGTGGTCGACGGCCACGGCGACCTGCCGAATTCCGAAGGACTGTCGGGCATGATGTACGCCTGGGGCCAGTTCATCGATCACGATCTCGATCTCATGAATTCGGACGGTGTCCACCACATCGACATCACGATTCCGGCAGGCGATCCCAATTTTGCGGCCGGATCCGTCATTTCGATGACCCGCGCCATCATCGATCCCGCGACGGGACATGACGGAAAGCCTGCGACCGCGGTCAATTTCATTACCGGCTGGCTCGACGGCTCCATGGTCTACGGCTCCGACCAAGCGACGGCCGACAGCCTGCGTCTCGCCGACGGCCACATGAAGACCTCGGCCGGAGACAATCTGCCGATCGTCAACGGCATGTTCGCCGCAGGCGACGTGCGCGCGCAGGAGAATCCCGACCTGACGGCGCTTCAAACCCTGTTCGTTCGCGAGCACAACTACCAGGTCGACAAGCTGCACGCGGAACATCCGGACTGGACAGGCGATCATCTGTATCAACAAGCGCGCGCGATCGTTGGTGCGGAAATCGCGCATATCACGTACTCGGAGTTCCTGCCGCACCTCTTGGGTCCACACGCGATTACGCCGTATCACGGCTACAATCCGCACGTCGATCCGACCATCTCGGAGGAGTTCGCGGGCGCGGCTTATCGGTTCGGGCATTCCATCGTCTCGGCCGAACTCACCAAGATCGGCGAACAGGGCCAGGAGCTGGGGTCGGACGACCTGAAAGACGCTTTCTTCCAAGCGCCGGCGGGCTTCGAGGCCAATGGCGGCGCCGACGCGCTGCTGCGCCATTTGGGCGGCGACCTGTCGAACGCGCTCGATGTCCACATCGTGGACGACTTGCGGAACTTCCTCAACGCTCCGCCCGCCGCCATGGACTTGGCAGCGATCAACATCCAGCGCGGTCACGATCTCGGTCTCGGCACACTCAACGAGACGCGAATCGCATTGGGGCTCCACCCCTATACAAGCTTTGATCAGATCACCCACGACCACACCACGGCCGATGCGCTGCGCGTTGCCTACGGCAACGACATCAACACGGTCGATCTGTGGACCGGCGGACTCGCCGAGGACCACATGCCGGGCGCGATGATCGGCGAGACCTTCGGTCGGATCATCGCGGATCAGTTCGAAGCGCTCCGCGACGGCGACCGCCTCTGGTACGAGAACCAGGGCTTTGATCCAAAGACGCTGGATGAGATCGAGCACACGACTCTGAGCGACATCATCCTGCGCGACACCAACACCGACCACATGCAGCCCGATGCTTTCGTGTACTACGATCGTCACAGCGGCACGGCGGGCGGCATCGCGTCCGAAAATCCCAACGCGCCTCAGCTCGTGATCGGCTCGGACGGGATCGATACGCTCGTCGGCGGCCCCCAGGGCGACTACCTCGTCGCCGGCCATGGGACCCAGACCCTGACCGGCAATGGCGGCCCGGACGTGTTCGTCTTCGACCGTGGCCCCGTGAACGCCACCATCACGGATTTCCATCCCGGCCAAGACAAGCTGGAGATCGATCACCTGACGACCGCCGATCTGCAGAGCGCGCAGATCCACGCGGATCACGGCAATACGGTGCTCGACGTCGCCCAGGACCACATCACGCTCGTGGGCGTCAATCCGCTCCAGCTGAACCCGCACGACTTCATCATCTAGCGGGAGCTGGAAGAAAAAACTGGACCGAGCCCGCAGCTCACGGGCTCGGTCCTTGAACCCAAGTCGAGGCGCCAAGCCGGGCGCGATGAGCCGTGCATACCGATCGCGCGCGGGACGTGCTTTACCGGCATTCCCGTAACAGCGCGGCACCTGCCGCTCAGCGGGTGCAGCTCGTCATCTGATCGTCCATACGGTCGCGGATGATCGCCGCGCGTTGCACGACATAGGGCCCGGGCGCGCTGGCCGACCACTCGCGCGGGTTGGGGAGGATCGCCGCCAGGAGCGAAGCCTGCTGGCGGGTGAGTCGCGCCGCTGTCACGCCGAACGCGCGGCGCGCGGCGGCCTCGGCCCCATAGACGCCCTCATCCCACTCGATGATGTTGAGATAGACCTCGATGATGCGGCGCTTGGGCCAGGCCAGTTCCAGCGAATAGGTGATGGGCACCTCGATGGCCTTGCGGATGAAGCCGCCGCCCGGCCAGAGGAACAGGTTGCGGGCCGTCTGCATGGTGATCGTGCTGGCGCCGCGGAGGCGTCCCTTCCGCTCATATTCCTCGACAGCATCCTTGACCGCCGACCAGTCGACGCCGCCATGGATGCAGAACCGGTTGTCCTCCGCCGCGATGACGGCGCGGATGAGCTCGTGAGAGATGCGGCTCAAGGGAACCGAGCGATGATCGATCTCGCCCACTTCAGGGAGGCGGATCAGCATGAGCGGTGTCAGCGGCGGATCGACGAAGCGATAGAGCGCCACGAGACCGAGCCAAAAGACGAGGACGACGGCGATGGCGATGCCAATCAGCCGGACCGCTCCCCGCAAGAATGCGCGGAAGACCGCCATCCGCCCGTTAGGCGCTCATGCCCGAAAAGATATCGCGGCCGCCCGAGTCCCCCGTGCCATGCCTTATGCGTCGGGGCGTACGCCGTGAAGATGGGCGATGTGGGTAAGGTAGTTGCCGACTTCCTTCTCGATGCGCGCCTGATCCCAGCCGAGGATGGGGGCAACCTCTTCGGCGGCCCGCCGCGCACCCTCGCGCGCCATCGTCTCGGTCCACCCGGCGCCCACGCGACGGAACAAAATGTCGACGAGCGTCTCAGGCTGCTCGTGCCTGGCGGCATGCGTGAGGTCGGAGAGGCGCACCTCCGGCCAATGGTTGAGGAGGGCGGGCGAAGCATCCTCGCGCGGGAAGGGTTTCGCGGCATAGGAAATCTCCCGCGCCGGTCCCGACGGCCTGATGCGCTTCGCGACCGCCGAGGACAGCTGGAGCCCCGCGAGACGGTGCGACTGGATGGGCGACGACGTCATCGCGTAGATGCCCGGCATGCCGTCCGCTTCGAGGTCGTGGAGCGTGTGGCCGCGCTTGCCCATGGGAAGATCCGGGTCGTAGGTCAGCGGCCGAACGCCGGCCCAGGAGAACAGCACGTCCTTCCGCTTCAGGCCGACGCCGGGCAGAAGGTGATTCGTCTCGGCGATCAGGTGCTCGACCTCCTCCTCGGTCGCGCGGATGTCGTTGATGTCGCCCTCGTACTTGGTGTCGGTGGGACCGACATAGTGCATGCCGCGCCACGGGATCACGTAGTGCGGCTCGCGTGCCGTCGTATGCGCGATGACGCCGAGATCGGCGCATTCGGGCGGCAGGCGGAACATGATGTGGGCGCCCTTCGTACCCAGAATCTTCCGCCGCGCCTTGTCGGTCGCGAGCGCGTTGACGAGGTCGGTCCAAATACCCGTGGTATTGAGAACCACCTTCGCGCGGACGGCGGCGCGGGAGTCGCCGTCGACCGCGTCCTTGAGCTCGACCCGCCAACGCCCGTCGCTCTCGCGCGTCAGGCCCACGGCTGGCGTGTAGTTGCGCGCGACCGCGCCCATCCGCTCGGCGTCGAGAATCGTGTCCATCGCGATCCGCTCGGGCCACTCGTAGCGATACTCCCGGTAGCTGAAGACGCTCACGAGCTTCTCCGGGTTCCGCAGCCATTTGAGCATGGGCATTTCGAGCGCGCGCTTGGCCGGGATGCGCGTCGGATCGAGCGGAACGTCGCCGGGCCCCAAAGCCGCAAGAAGCCTCATGCCAAGCGCCACCTGCCACGGCTTGTAGACGCTGTCGGAATAGACAGGGAAGCAGAAGGTGAAGGCCTTGACGCGCTCCGGCATGGTCTGGCTGATCTGGCTGCGCGCGCGCATGGCATCCGATGCCCGCCGCAGGTTGCGCAGCGTGTCGCCCGGCTTCAAGAAATAGTCCCACATCGTGGGATTGCGGTAGCCGAGCCCTTCGCCCGGCTCGATGAAGCGAAGACCGCAATGGAGCAGCCGGCTCGAGCGGCTCGAGGAGCCGGCAGCGAAGTCGCCCTTGTCCACGATGAGGACGGAATAACCCGCCGCCGCCAGGTGGTGCGCGCCGCTCGCGCCGTTCACGCCCGCGCCGATGACAACGGCATCGAAGTCGCGGCCATCCAGAATCTTGAGATCAAGTCGTGGCATCGTCAATTACTCCCAGCTTCGCGCACGCCGGACGGCAGGAGGCCGTTCGGCCCGACCCGGTGCGTCCGCGCGAGATAAAGGCGATAGGCTTCGACCTCGCGCGCGATCCGCGCCTGGTCCCAGCCGAGGGCGGGCGCCGCGGCTGCGGCCGCAGCCTCCGCCGCTTCGTAGCCCATCGTCGCCGTCCACTGCGCGCCCACGCGCCGGATGACATCGACGAGCGTCACGGGATATTCGGTCTCCGCCACGTGCTTCACGTCGGACAGCTTGGCGTCGGTCCAGTGCGTGAGCAGTGGCGGCGAGTTCTGGTTCTCGGGAAACCGCCGCGCGGCGTAGGAGATGGGGCGCGCCGATCCTGACGGCTGGACGCGTTCCTTGACGGCGGCCAAGAGCTCACTGCCGGCAGACCGGTGCGTCATGATCGGTCCGGCCGTCATGGCCAGCACGTTGGGCATGCCCTCTTTCTCGAGATCGTGCACGACCCGGTCGCGAGCCCCCTTGGGGTAGCGCGGGTCATAGGTGAGCGGGCGCACGCCCGCCCAGCTGAACAGGATGTCCGATCGCTTCAAGTTGATGCTCGGAAACAGGTAGTTGATCTCGCCAAGCAACCAATCGATGTCATCATCGGTCGCGTAGATGTCGTCGATGTCGCCTTCGTAGAGGGTCTCTGTCGGCCCGAAATAGTGGAGGTCGCGCCACGGGAAGCAATAGAGATGCTCGTGCTCGCGGTTGTGGCCCATGACGCCGCGGTACTTGCATTCGGGCGGCAAGCGAACCGCGACATGGACTCCTTTCGTCCCGCAGATCTTGCGACCCGCCGCCCCACCAGCGAGACCGTTCACACGGTCGATCCAGATGCCCGCCATGTTGAGGACGACCTTGGCATGGACGGTCGCCTCGGCGCCGTTGCCGACGCCGTCCGCGAGCGTCAGGCGCCAGCGTCCATCCGTCTCGCGCCGGAGACCCGTCACGGGCGTGTAGTTCCTCACGACGGCCCCCATCCGTTCGGCATCGAGCACCGAGTCCATCGCGACCCGTTCAGGCCAATCGAAGTGATATTCCCTGAACAACCCCGCGCCGATCATGTGCTCGTGATCGCGCATCCAGGAAAGGAGCGGGAGCCGCACCGCCTCCGCGCGGGGTGCGATGCGGAAGTCGATCGGCACGTCGCCGGGCCCGAGCCACTCCAAAGTCTTGAAGGCAAGCCGAACCTGCCAGGGCTTGTAGGGATCGTGGTTGTAGATGGGAAAGGCGAACTGGAGAGGGCGGACGTGCTCCGGCGTCGCGTTGACGAACTGGCTGCGCGTGCGCATGGCCTGGCGCGCCATCTTGAGCGCGGCCAGAAGCGTATGCGGCTTCTTGAAGAACTCGCCCATCGTCGTTCCGGGCGCGAGATAGCGGATGCCGCAGGACAGCATGCGGCTCGACCGGCTCGAGGAACCGGAACAGAAGTCACCCTTGTCGACGAGAAGAACCGTGTAGCCGTCGGCTGCCAAATGTTGCGCCGCCGAGATGCCGTTGAGACCGGCCCCCACGACCGCGACATCGAAACTCCGCCCATCCAACTGCCCGAGAGATTGCCGTGCCATCCGCCGCCCCTGACCATGCCGCCCTGCCGCCAGCATAGTGGAGCAAGCCTCGTCATTCCAAGCCGGGCGCCCGCGCGGCGATTGCCACAGCGCCCTCGGCATGGGCATGCTGCCCCCGTCGATCGGGGGGAGTACCCATGTCAGAGGACCAAGCGCTGCTGGCGGCCAATGAGGCCTTCTACGAGGCGTTCTCCTCGCGCAATCTCGAGGCCATGAAGGCAATCTGGGCTCGGCACGCCCCCACCGCCTGCATCCACCCGGGCTGGGGGCCGCTCCTCGAGCGCGGGAAGATCATCGACAGCTGGGCGGAGATCCTGGGCGGACCCAACTCGCCGCGCATCACCTGCCACGGCGCCCGCGCGTTCCGTCTTGGCGATGCCGCTTTCGTCATCTGCTTCGAATCCGTCCAAGGGACGTTCCTCATCGCGACCAACGTCTTCGTCAAGGAGGATGGCGAGTGGCGGATGGTTCACCACCAGGCCGGGCCGACGAACGAGACGCCGGATGAAGCAGCGCCGCGGCCCTCGAAGACGACTGTCCATTGATCCGCACAAGGAAGACACATGACCGCCATTGCCAAAGGTCCCGTGAAGCACATCGCCCTCGTCGGCACGGGCACGATCGGCGCGGGTTTCGCCGCGCACTTCCTCGCGCGCGGATACGAGATCTCGGCGACGGACCCGGCGCCAGGGGCCGAGGCCAAACTCGCGCAGTACCTCGCGCGGGTGTGGCCGCAACTTCGCGAGATCGGGGCGACGGATCGCGCGGACCCGCCTTCGTTCCGCTTCGCGGCCTCGGTCGCGGATTGCGTGCGCGGGGCGGATTTCGTCCAGGAAAACGCGCCCGAGACCGAAGCCGTCAAGGTCGACGTGCTCAAGGAGATCGACGCGGCCCTTCCGCCCGACCGAATCATCGCATCGAGCACATCGGCGCTGCTCCTTTCCCGCATCGCGATTCAGTGCCGGCATCGCGCACGCTGCATCCTGGCCCACCCCTTCAATCCGCCGCACCTCGTGCCGCTCATCGAACTCGCGGGCGACAACGCGACGGCGCCCGAGGCCATCGACGTGGCTTATGAATTCTACGAGGCCGCCGGCTTGAAGCCCGTCCGCCTCAACGGCGAAGTGTTCGGCCACATCGCCAATCGCATCCAATACGTCGTATGGAACGAGGTCGTGCGCCTGGTTCTCCAGGGCTTCTGCACCCCGGCCGATGTCGACCGTGCGATGATCTACGGGCCCGGCACGCGCTGGCCGTTCATCGGGCCGTTCGCGACCTACGCGCTCGCCGGCGGCGAGGGTGGCCTTGCCAAGACGTTCAAGATGTTCGGGCCGCGCGACGCACAGAACACCGATCGTGCGGCGCGCATCCAACTGACGCCCGAGCAGCAGCGGATGCTGATCGAAAGCGTCGATGCGATCTTCGAGGGACGGAGTCCCTCAGCCGTCGCGGCGGAGCGCGATGGCCGGCTCGTCGAACTCATCAAGTTGCGGAAGCGGCTGGGCCTGGCATGAGGAGCCGCCCGGCTCCCCACGCCTGGCATTCCCGCGGTGGTCGCCTCAGGCGGCCTTCCCCATTTGGGGTGCCGTCCGCTTCCAAGCCGGGATCGACTCGAGCCGCGTGAGCCAGCGCTTGATCGCGGCGAAAGACCCCATCGGGAAGCGTCCAGCCTCGGCATAGCCGAAATAGCAGCCGACGGCGATGTCGGCGAGCGTGAATCGACCGCAAGCAAGATAGTCGCTCTTCGCGAGGTGCGCATCGAGCACCGCGCCGAACTTGGCGAACTTCTCCTCGCCCGCCTTCACCGCCGCCGGGTCCGGCGTGCCCATCTTGAGAAGGCTCTTCACGAAATTTTCCCACAAGAGCGTGCCGCAGGCCGACATCCAGTGACCCTGGTCCCAAAACAGCCAGCGCGCAATGTCCGCGCGCGAGCGCGCATCATTACCCCATAAGGCGTTTCCGGGTTTCGTCTCGGCGAGGTAAAGCATGATGGCGTTCGATTCCGTGAGAACGAAATCGCCATCGACGAGAGTCGGGATCATGCCATTCGGATTGATCGCGAGGAATTTGGAACCGCGCTGCTCGCCCGTCGTCAAGTCGACCGGCACGATGTCAAGCGGAATGCCCAAGTGCTCGGCGACGACCGACACCTTTCGGGAGTTCGGTGAAGGCGGAAAGGTATGGAGCTTCATCCTCTGTTCCTCCGTTCACGATTTGAGATTGGCTGGCGCTCCTCAAGAAGCGAGCGCCTCTGCCGCACACCCTACGTCAATTCCGTGACGGTTGTGTTCACGGTTTCGCGATCACGGCATCGCGCCATGCCGTCCTGACAACCTTTCCATGCGCCAAGAGAGGCAGCCGCCCCGTGCTGCCGAGACGCCCTAGCCCCAGAGCGCGGGATCGGGCGGGAAGACGGTGCTGCCTTCGTAGCGAAGGCCGTGGTCCCGGTCCCGCGCCAGGAGAAGCGGTCCGTCGAGATCGACGACCCGCGCCCCTTGCGCCACGAGCACGGCCGGCGCCATCGCGAGCGAGGTTGCGATCATGCAGCCGACCATGATGCCAAGACCCGCCGCCTCGGCCGCACGGCGCAGCTTGAGCGCTTCGGTGAGACCGCCCGTCTTGTCGAGCTTGATGTTGATCATCTCGTAGCGACCCTTGATCGAATCAAGCGAGGCCGTGTCGTGGCACGATTCATCGGCGCAGACGGGAATCGGATGCGGCATGCCGGCAAGCGCCGCGTCGGCCTTGGCGGGCAAAGGCTGTTCGATCATCTCGACGCCGAGCCGCTTCAGTTCCGGCGCGAAGGCCGCGTATTGCTCGGCCGTCCAGCCTTCGTTCGCGTCGACGACAAGGCGGGACTTGGGCGCGTTTGCGTGAACGGCCGCGATGCGTTCGAGGTCGCCCGCTCCCGTCACTTTCAACTTGAGAAGCGGTCGATGCGATTCCTTGGCCGCCGCACGCCCCATGGCCTCGGGCGCATCGAGCGAGAGCGTGTAGACCGTCGTGAGCGGACGAGGAGCAGCGAGCCCGGCGAGCGTCGCCGCGTCCTTGCCCGCGCGCTTGGCCTCGAGATCCCAGAACGCGCAGTCAATCGCGTTGCGCGCCGCGCCCGCGGGCAACGCCGACTGGAGACCCAAACGATCGAGCCCCTTGGCCAAGGCCGGGCCGACCGATTCGATCGCCGCAACGACACCCTCGACACTCTCGCCATAGCGCGGATAAGGCACACATTCACCGCGCCCCGTGTGTCCGTCGGCCGACAACTCGACGACGACAACCTCGCTCGCGGTCTTGCTGCCGCGGGAGATGGTGAAGGTGCCGCGAATCGGCCAGGATTCACGGCGGACATCGAGCGCGATCATGCCTCACCACAAACGGTCGGCGAGCTTCGCAACCCCATGGCGAACCGGATCGACCGCGGGCATGCCGAAGCGCTGTTCGGTCTCCTTGATGACGCGCTCGGCGTCGGAGGCCGACATCTGCGATGTGTTGAAGGCAAAGCCGATGCACTTGACCGCGGGATTGGTCAAGCGCGCGGCCGCGAGATTGGCCTCCATGCAGTCTTTCAAATCCGGCAGCTTGAAATGCGGCAGGCCGCGGACGTGGGGGCGCGTCGGCTCGTGGCACATGACCAGCGCGTCGGGCTGCGACCCGTGGATAAGGCCGAGCGTCACGCCGGCATAGGAGGCATGGAAGAGCGAGCCCTGCCCTTCGATCAGGTCCCAATGGTCGGGATCATTGGCAGGCGAGAGCGTCTCGACGCAACCGGAGACGAAGTCGGACACGACCGCGTCGATCGACACACCGTCGCCCGCAATGAAGATCCCCGTCTGACCGGTCGCACGGAAGTCCGCCTTCAGGCCGCGGGCACGCGCCTCCTTCTCGAGCGCCAAGGCCGTGTACATCTTGCCGGAGGACACGTCCGTGCCGACGGTGAGCAGGCGCTTCCCTGGACGCTTGGCACCCGTGCCCAGGGGAAAGCCGCGCGTCGGATGCCGGACGTCGAACAGCGTGCGGCCGAGGCGCGCGGCCGTGTCCCTGATCTTCGGCACGTCGATGAGGCGATTGTGGAGCCCGGCCGCGATGTCCATCCCGCGCTCGAGCGCCTCCGACAGCGTGTCGATCCACTGTGCCGAGAAGACACCGCCGCGATTGGCAACGCCGACGATGAGCGTCTTGGCCCCCGCCTTCGCCCCTTCGGCGATGGTCATCTCGGTCAATTTGAGGTCGGCCTTACAGCCGGGCAGCCTCAGCTGACCTAGGCACCATTGCGGACGCCAGTAGGCGATGCCCTGGGCGGTCTTGGCCGCGAGCTGGTCGGGCGCATCGCCGAGAAACAACAGATAAGGCGGCTTGATCTCCATGGCTCTCCGTCCCTCAAGTCAAAACCCGCGGATCATAGCGGGCCCATGGGCCCTTGTCGCTCAGTGCTCATGCGGGTATTTCAGGCTCGCCGGCCCGCAACGGTCTCGAGAAGAGCCAGCAGTCCCTCGAGAAGCTGGGTCGGATTGGGCGGGCAGCCCCGGATACGCAAATCCACCGGCACCACCGCTTCGACCGGGCCTACGACCGCGTAGCTGCTGCGGAACACATGGCAATCGACCGCGCAATCGCCTACCGCGACCACCCATTTGGGGTCCGGGGTCGCGTCATAGGTGCGCTTCAAGGCCTCCGCCATGTTGGTGGTCACCGGCCCCGTCACCATGAGAACGTCGGCGTGACGCGGCGAGGCCACGAAGCGGAGGCCGAAGCGCTCGAGATCGTAGAACGGGTTGTTGAGAGCATGGATTTCGAGCTCGCAGCCATTGCATGACCCCGCGTCGATCTCGCGGATGGACAGGCTTCGCCCAAGCCGACGCCGCGCGACGGACGCCAGGCGTTCGCCGAGCGCGCCCAACGCGTCGGCCGACGGGCGCGGGGGCCGTTCGGTGAACGGCCCCTGGAAGAACGATCGCACGAGCAGCCGCAAGATCATCGCCCCCTCACAGATCGTGTCCGGAATAGGAGCAGTTGAAGCTCTTATTGCAGAGGGGGAAGTCGGCCACGATGTTGTCCGCAATCGCTGCTTCAAGAAGCGGCCACTGGAACCAGGAGGGGTCGCGGGGATGGCAGCGGGCGACCGTTCCATCTGCATTCAGCCTGACCCAGGTCATGATCTCGCCGCGGAAGCTCTCGACGAGCGCCATGCCCTCCCCGGCGACCGTCGGCAGCGCCGTGTTGAGACGACCGCCCGGAAGGCCCGCGCAAAGATTCTCGACGAGCGCCATGCTCTGGCGTGCCTCATCGATGCGGATCCAGAGACGCGCATGAACATCGCCCTCGGTGCGCACCGGGACCTCGAAGGAGAGCGCATCATAGGGCGGATAGGACGGGCTTCGCCGCGCGTCGAAGCCGCGGCCGCTCGCGCGTCCGACAAAGCCGCCCGGCGCAAAGCGATGGACAAGAGTCGTGTCGACGATTCCGGTCGTGAGCGTGCGGTCGAGAAGCGAGGGCTTGTTATCATAGGCAGCGACGACATCCTCGAAATGGCGGCGAAGCTCCCTCATCAACGCCTGGAGCTGGGCCGCGTGTCCGGCCCGAAGGTCGACCGCGACACCGCCCGGCACGATCCGGTCCATCATCAGCCGATGGCCGAAGCAGGCATCCGAGGCGCGAAGGACCTTCTCCCGCATGACGTTCGAATGCGCGTGGATGAGCGTGAAGGACGCATCGTTGGCGATTGCGCCGATGTCGCCAAAATGATTTGCCATGCGCTCGAGCTCGGCCATCACGGCGCGCAGCCAGGCCGCGCGCGGCGGTGCGTCGATCTCGAGCGCCGCCTCGACGGCTCGGGCAAAGGCGAGGGAATGGGCGACCGTCGAATCGCCCGATAGCCGCGCGGCCAGGCGCGCCGCGTCCAGCACGAGCTTGCCGGCCATGAGGCGCTCGACCCCTTTGTGGACATAGCCGAGCCGCACCTCGAGCCGCGCGACGGTCTCCCCATTGGCGTGAAAGCGGAAATGCCCAGGCTCGATGATTCCAGCATGGACTGGACCGACCGGGATTTGATGGAGCTCTTTGCCATCCGCCGGCAAAAAATCATAGGGTGCGGGATCGCGGCGTGGGCTGTGGCCAGCGGGAAAGCGCCCGTGATCGAGCCACGGCCGCCCGTCGATCAATCCCTCCGCGACAAGGCCGTAGAGATCCTGCGCCGTCCGCTCCAGGCGAATGGCGCTTGGACGCACCGTGCTGAGCGACGGGAAACGCCGTTCCGGGCACGCAAGCGAGACGACGCCGATCGCGCCGTCGGAATCGTCGCGGAACGCCGCATGAACGGCGGACGGCTCCGCCCAGAGGCCGAGAAGAGACCAGTCGGCGCCCGGCAAATGATCGCGAAGTTCCTCCCACCGCGCGCGCGAAAGCTCCCAGCGCGGCCACGGCCGATGGCCCGCGGCCAGCGGGTCGCCGCGAAACCAATGACGAAGACCGACCGCCATCGCCCCCTACCCTAAAATCTTCGCGACGTGCCGGAACCACGCGACGAGCGGTTCCGGCAGATAGAACCCGGCCATGAGCACGAGAGAGAGGTGCGCGACCATCGGCAAGAGCGAAGCCTTGATCGGCTGCGACGGTCCCACGGGCGCACCGAACGCCATGGCCTGGGTCCGCAGGATGAGCGCCGCGAGGCCGAGGAGAAGGCCAGCGATGAGCGGCAACGCCAAGAGCGGCACGCGCGCGAAGGTCGAGGTCACGACCAGAAGCTCGCTCATGAAAATCCCGAACGGCGGCAGACCCGCGATCGCGATGACCGCCACCACGAGGGACCAGCCGAGCACCGGGTGGCTCGTCGTGAGGCCCCTGATTTCCGCGATCTTTTGCGTGCCCTTGACCTGTGCGACATGACCGACCGCGAAGAAGATCGCCGACTTCGTCAGGCTATGCAGCGTCATGTGAAGAAGGCCGGCAAAATTTGCGAGCGGACCGCCCATGCCGAAGGCGAAAGTGATGATCCCCATATGCTCGATTGAGGAATAGGCGAACATTCGCTTGATGTCGCGCCGCCGGTAGAGCATGAACGCCGACACCGACAGGCTGGAAAGACCAAGCGCGACCATGAGCGGCCCCGGCGTCAACGCCGCTCCGTTGGCAGCCAACAGCATCTTGAACCGAAGCACCGCATAGAGCGCCACGTTGAGGAGGAGGCCAGACAGAACGGCCGAGATCGGCGTTGGGCCCTCGGCATGGGCGTCGGGCAGCCAGGCATGGAACGGCACCAGCCCGACCTTCGTTCCGTAGCCCACGAGAAGAAACACGAAGGCCAGGTTGAGGAGCGCCGGCGCGAAGCGCGGTGCCGCGTCTGCAAGCGACGTCCAGGCCAGCGCCTCGAGTCCCGCCCCCATCACCGGCTGCGCCGCGAGATAGATGAGCATCGTGCCGAAGAGAGCCAGCGCGATGCCAACGCTCGCCAGGATGAAATATTTCCACGAGGCTTCGATCGCCTCATGCGTGCGATAGAGGCTCACCATGACGACCGTGGACAGAGTCGCGACCTCGACCGCGACCCACATCACGCCGATATTGTTGGCGACGAGCGCCAGGGCCATGCCGAACGACAGGACTTGATACATCGAATGATAGAATCGGAAATGAACGGGGTTCAGGCGGTCGGTCTCGATTTCGTGGTCGATATAGGACGCGCTGAACACGCTCGTCGTGAACGCGACAAAGGCAGTGAGCACCACGAGATAGATGTTGAAGTCGTCGACGAACAGGAGCGGCGTCGGCGCGGGTCGTGCCTCGAACAGCGCGAGGCCCGCAAGGAAGGTGAGAAACGACGCCGCGACATTGATGCGCGCGGCCAGCCGGTAGGACGGGACGACGGCCAGGACGACCGAAGCGGCCAACGGCGTTCCAAGCAGCGCCAGCAACGGATTCATCGCCGCTCCCCCCGGAACCGGTTGAGCGAGTCGATATCCAGTGTGTCGAAACGCTCGCGGATCCTGAAGAAGAACATGCCGAAGACGAGGAATGCGACGAGGACGGAGAAGGCGACGCTCATCTCGACGACGAAGGGCATGCCGTGAACGCCGACGGCCCCGAGGACGAGGCCGTTCTCGAGCGACATGAAACCAACCACCTGGCTCACCGCGTTCCGCCGCGCGATCATCATGAGAAGGCCGAGAAGCACGATCGAGAGCGCGATCGCCAGCCCCTCCCGCGTCAGCGCCGACGCGGCCGTCGTGACCGGCAGAACGAGGAGAATCGACAAGGACACAAGCGCCACGCCGGCCAGGAGCGTGGCACCGGTCGGCAGCGCCTCCTCAATCGCCCGGTGGATGCCGAGGCGGCCGATCATCCAATGAAGAACACCGGGCACGATGATCGCCTTGAGGACGAGCGCGATCGCGGCGGTGATGTAGAGATGGGGCGCGTGCTGGGCATAGGCTTGCCAAGCGGCCGCGGCCGCGACACCCAGCGCCTGGAGCGCGAAGACGTTGAGCACGCCGAAAAGACGGCGCTGCGAGAGAAGCGCGAAACTCAGCAACAGAACGCACCCGCCGATGAGATGCGCGATCTCATAGGTGAGTGGCGCGACCATCAGATCGCCCCCGCGACGTAAAGGAAGATGGTGGCGAGAAGCCCGAGCAGCAGGGCCGCGCCGAGAAATTCGGGATAGCGGAAGACGCGCATCTTCGCGATGCTGGTCTCGAAGATGGGAAGGAGTATTCCGGCACCGACGATCTTCGCGCCATAGAGGCCCAGCGCGACCGCATAGCGCTCGATCGGCTCGCCGGGCACGGCCATGCCCCAGGGCGCGAAGACGCAACCGATCAGCGACACGTATAGAAGCAACTTCAGCATTCCCGCCGCTTCGATGAGCGCGAGGTGGCGTCCCGAGTATTCGAGCACCATCGCCTCGTGCACCATGGTGAGTTCGAGATGGGTCGCAGGGTTGTCGACAGGAATACGTCCGGTTTCCGCGATCGCGACCATGATGAGCGCCAGGAGCGCAAAGGCGAGCGACACTTCGAGCCCGACCCGCTCGGCCCCCACGATGTAGTCGGCGATGCCGGCGAGCGATGTCGTGTGCGCGAAAATCGACAGGGTGAAGATGACCGCAAGCATGGCGGGCTCGGCGAGCGATGCGATCATCATTTCCCGGCTGCTGCCGATGCCGCCGAAGCTCGTGCCCACATCCATCCCGGCGAGAGCCGTGAAGAACCGTGCGCTGCCGAGGAGCGCCACGAGGGCGATCAGATCCGCGGCCATGCCGAGGGCGATCGTGGTCGTGAAGGTCGGAACCAGCGCCGCCGCCGTCCACAGCGCGGCGAACACAAGATAAGGCGTCACGCGGAACAGCCAGGAGGCATTCTCCGCCATCACGGCGTCCTTGCGGAGAAGACGGATGATATCCCGGTAGGGCTGCAGCGGGGACGGGCCGCGACGGCCATGCAGAATGCCCTTGATGCGCCGCGCGAGCCCCGTGAGGAACGGCGCCACCAACAGGACGAGCAGAAGCTGAACGACTTGGATGGTGATCGCGCTCATTCGAGAAGCGCCGCCACGCTCAAGAGCAAGACAAGAGCCACGAACACGAACGAAAGATAGCGGCGAATGGTGAAGAACTGCAGCGGATTGAGGCGCAGCGTCATCCAATTCGTGGCGCGCGCGATGGGCGTGTAGACATACCGCCATGCGGGGTCTTGGAGCACGGCCTCAAAGCGTGCCGGCGCGATCTCGCCCGGCCCCGGCATCTCGACATGATCGCGCGCGCCGAACAGGGGCGCGCCGAAGACGCGCCGGATCGGCTGCGCGAAGGAACTGGCGCCGTATTGGGTCGCCGGACTCGCATCGGGATAGCCGCAATCCCACGGCGGACCGCGGCGCGTCCGTCGCAGCCCGAGGCTGGACACGCCAAACAGGAGCGCGCCGCAAAACGCCGCGACAGTCGCGAGGATAAGAAGTCCGCTGTAGGATGCCCCCTGCCCCGCACCGAGCGGCTGCATCCAGAGCCAATCCTGCCACTCCCGTGCCGCCGGCAGGGACGCCCCCGCGAGTTGTACGGCGACTGGGCGCAAAAGCGCGATCGCCGCCGACGGGAAAAGCCCGAAGCCGACGCAGGCCGCCGCGAGCAAGCCCATGCCTGCGATCATCGCTGGCCCCACTTCTTTGGCGCGCGCCGCAACATCCGAGCGCGCCCGGCCAAGGAAGATGACGCCGAAGGCCTTGACGAAACAGGCCGCCGCAAGCGCAGCACCAAGGGCGAGAAGAATCCCCGCCACCGGAACGCCGAGCCGGGCCGCCCATTGCGGAAGCGCCGCACTTTGCAGGACGGCTTGAAAGGTCAGCCATTCCGAGGCAAAGCCATTGAGCGGCGGCAAGGCCGAGATCGACGCGGCGCCGATGAGAAAGGCCAGCGCCGTCCGCGGCATGCGGTGGATGAGGCCACCGAGCCGGTCCATCTCCCGCTCGCCGGTCGCAACCAGGACCGAGCCCGCGCCGAAGAAAAGGAGGCTCTTGAACAGCGCGTGGTTAAGAACGTGGAACAGGCTGGCCAAGAGAGCGAGCGCCGCGAGCGCCGGCAGACCGTCGGCGCGGAACAGCAAGGCCATGCCAAGACCGGCGACAATGATCCCGATGTTCTCGACGGTAGAAAACGGCAGAAAGCGTTTGAGATCGTGCTCCATCATCGCATAGAGCACGCCAAGCACCGCCGTGATCCCGCCGAGGAGCGTGATCACGACACCCCACCACCACGGCACCGGCCCCGCCAGGTCGAATAACAGACGCACCATTCCGTAGATCGCCACCTTGGTCATGACGCCGGACAGCAGGGCCGAGACGTGGGACGGTGCCGCCGAGTGTGCCAGCGGCAGCCAGACATGAAGCGGAACCAAACCCGCCTTCGAGCCCGCGCCGACGAGAGCCAAGGCCACGACAAGAACGGAAACGAGCGGGGTTCGCATCTCATCGATGCGCATCGAAGCGAAGTCGTAACCACCATCCGGGCCCGCCAGCAACCCGAAGGCCAGGAGAAGCGCCGCGGTTCCGAAACCGGCCATCACGAGATAGACGAAGGCCGCGTGATTCGTGCCGGACTCTCGGTGCTTTGAAAGCACGAGCAGCCAGGACGCGAATGACATGAATTCCCAGGCGAAGAGGAAGGTGAACGCGTCGTCCGCGATCACCACCAGGTTCATGCCCGCAAGGAACAGGGGATAGAGCGGCGTCACGCGTGCCGGCTCGGCGTCGTGGGGCGCATAGCCGATCGCGTAGAGACTCGCGACCGCCGCGAGCCCGTTGGCCACCACGAGGAAATAGGCCGACAGCGCGTCGACCCGGAGATGCGCCCCCAACCACGGAATCCCGAGCGGCAGTGTCGCCGACCAGACCTCCCCGCCGCCGAGGAGCCAAGCGATCGCCGCCGACGCCATCGCGGCGCAGCTGGCGGCACAGCCGACATAGACAAGCCGCAAGCCCAGAGCGCGCGAGGAGACGAGCCCCAGGATCGAGAGAATCAGGAGAGCGGCGAGATGGCCAAATATTGCGAGCGAGCCCATGCCCTTCCCGTCCGCCGACATTCGCGGCGCACATCAGTGGTGCGCCTCACCCATTCGCGAACGGTACCCTTCGCTCCCTGCGCCGGGAGAGACGGTGCGTCCCATCGAGGCCGCACCTCCTCGCTCGCGCGGCTCGCCGTGCCGCTGCGTGAGAGATAGCGCAGGGCCCTGCCCAGCCGCAAGCAAGGAGCATCCAAGGCCGCGCCCGCCATGCGATTCCCGCCATGCCGTCTTGCCGGCGCCGATTGACGCGCGGCGCACCCTCGGTCTTTATGAGGCGTGCCGAGCCCGAGGCGCGTCGATGAACGAACATGACGAACGGACGTCCGCATTGCTCGCCCGCTTGGCCCGCAACGGAGACAGCGAGCGAATCAGCATCGGCATGATCACCGACGATTTGGGCGACCGGGGCTTCGGCATGCTCCTGTGCCTGTGGGCCCTCCCGAATCTCATCCCGATTCCGGGGATCTCGACGCCATTCGGGCTGCTGATCGTCATGACCGCGGGCCAGATGGTGCTCGGCCGCCATCGCCCCTGGCTGCCGGCGGTCATCTTGGCACGCAGTTTCGAGCGGTCCGAGTTCCGCCGAGTGATCGAGCGGGCCCGGCCTCACATCGAGTGGCTCGAGCGCTACAGCCGACCGCGGTTCGAAATCATGCGCCGCGGCCTCGTCGAACGGCTGCTCGGGCTCTTCATTGTCGTGCTCGGAATCGCCTTGGCGCTGCCGGTCTGGGGCGGCAATTTCTTTCCTGGAATCGCCGTCGCGATCATGGGCGTGGGTCTCTTCGAACGCGACGGCATCGCGGTCTCGGCCGGGGTCGTGGTCGGCATCCTATCGTTGGTGATTGTCGCGAGTCTCATCGGCACGGCGCTCTACATCCTGGTCCGGATCGGGCAGTCCCTTGGGATCAATCCCTGATGGCCATTCCCCAACCACCCGTGGGCGCCCGATGACCTTTCGCACGAGCCTGCCGGCCTTCGTCATCGCTGCTGTTGTCGCCTTCGGCTATTGGTGGCTCGAAGGGCGGCCGGTCACGCTCATCGATGCGCCCCACGGCCGGATTCGCTGCGTGTCCTACGCACCCTTCAAGGGCGACCAGACGCCGGCCGACCCCGATCTCATCATCCCCGCCGCGCAGATCGAGGCCGACCTCAAGGTGCTCGCCGCGCGCTTCGATTGCGTGCGCACTTACTCGGTCGCCAACGGGCTCGACGAGGTGCCTGCTATCGCGGAGAAAGTCGGGCTCAAAGTGCTGCAGGGCGCCTGGATCGGCCGCGATGCGGTCCGCAACGCCACCGAAATCGCGACGGCTGTCGAACTCGCGCAGGCCCATCCGAACACCGTCCGCGCGCTCGTCATCGGCAACGAAACGCTGCTTCGCCGCGAGTTGCCCGCCGAACAGCTCGGGGCACTCCTCCGCGCGGCCAAGGCTGACAGTCCCGTGCCCGTGACCTACGCGGATGTCTGGGAGTTTTGGCTGAGGAACGCGTCCCTCGCCGATTCCGTCGATTTCGTGACCATCCACATCCTGCCGTATTGGGAGGACATTCCGATCGGCATCGACCACGCGGTCGATCACGTGCGCGCGATCCTCGCGAAGGTGAAGGGAACTTTCGGCGAAAAACCGTTGCTGATCGGCGAGACGGGTTGGCCGAGCGCGGGCCGCCAACGCGGCCCCGCGACACCGAGCCTTGTCAACCAAGCACGCTTCATCCGTGGCGTCGTCGCCTTCGCCGAGACGAACGGCGTCGACTACAACGTCATCGAGGCTTTTGACCAGCCATGGAAGCGCGGCCAGGAGGGGACCGTCGGCGGCTACTGGGGCCTTTACGACGAATCGCGCGCACCCAAATTCGGATTCACGGGCCCGGTCCAGGAGGATCCGGCATGGCTGCTCCATGCGATCCTGTCGATCGGCCTTGCGGCGATCGCCTTGCTCGCGGCGGGCCGGCGCGGGTGGCCGCGATCGGCCGCCTCGACGATGGCTTGCGTCGCCGCGACCGTCGCCGCCACCTCGACGCTCGTGGCAGCCGCCCAATTTGTCGCCGTGACAAGCCTTGGACCGCGCGGCTGGACCTTCGGCCTCGCGGGGCTGGCGCTCTCGGCCGTGACGGGCGTGGCCCTCCTCCTCGATGCGATGGAGCCTGCCCCGCCGGCGGATCGGCCGCGCGCGGCGCCGCTTCGCACCGTGCTCGACTGGCTCGGCCGACCGTGGACGTCGTCTTACGGCCCAGGCCTTCTCCTGGGGCTGCTCCACGGCGCGGCGGTCTTCGCGGCGGCTGCGATCTCGCTCGCCCTCGTCTTCGATCCGCGCTATCGCGATTTTCCCATCGCCATGTTCCTCATCCCCGCCGTGGGTTTCCTCGCCCTCGGAAGGCGCGCGAGGGCGGGGGCGGACGCACGCGAGGAGATGTGGCTCGGCCGCATTCTCGCGGCCGCGGCGGTGGTCTCGGCCATCCGCGAAGGGCCCGAGAACTGGCAATCGCTTGCCTGGACAGCGACCGCTCTCGCCCTTGCGCTGCCGTGGTGCGGCATCTTGCCGGCAACGCGATCGGAGAGCGCGCACGAGGCCTCGCGGGCCTAGCTGCGCACCATCCGCAGCACGCCGAGGAGAAACGCGACGGCTCCAAGCCCGGTGTTGTAGAGGACAAGCGCCGCGGCGCCGAGCAGCACGGCGCCAGCCGCCCAACGCCGGCTTCCCATGAGGTGGGCGAGCAGCCCCGCCGCAACGGCAAGAAAGCCGAAACCGTCCGCACGGAAGAACCGAACAAGACCGTCGCGCAACGGGCACCACCACGGCGCCTCGCCCGCGAGGCACGCCTGGCCCATCTCCGCCGGCTCGATGAAGAAAAACCGCACCGCGAGGCCCAGGAGCAACACCGCCGCCGCGCCTGCGATAGCCAGGACGAGGAACCGTCTGTCGGTCACGACCGCCTCCTGGACAGGCCAGCGCCCCGTCGCCGCATCGCCTCGCATCTCCGCTGCCATAACCCGTCTGGCGACGCGATGCGGCGTCAGGTCTATGCGGCGAGAATCGAATCCGCCATCTTCTCGCCGATCATGATCGTCGAGATGTTGGTGTTGGCACAGGGCACGGACGGCATGACCGAAGCGTCGACGACCCGCAAGCCCTCGACGCCATGGACGCGGCCGGCGGAATCGACCACCGCCATGCGGTCGTCCTTCCTCCCCATGCGACAGGTTCCGCAGGCATGCCAGTCGCCCTGCACGCCCGCGCGAATCCATTCCTCCATCAGCTTCTCGTCGGCAAGGATGCCCTCAAGGCTGTAGCGGGGATGGACCGCGATGTTGAGGACGAAGCGGCGCGCGGGCCCGCCCATGTCGAGAAGTAGCGCCGCGACGTTCGTCACCAAGGTGTTCCAGGCCGTTTGCGGCTGGAGATTGCGCACGGCATCCGCGTAGATGCCCGGCCACGCGAAGGTGTACATCTCCTTCATGGGCGACTGCTTGAGGATGTCGTCGACGAACCGGACGGCCTCCTTGACGCGCGCGAGATCGCGTGGATCAGACAACAGGTTGAAGGTGACGAGCGGCTCATCCTCGGGATTGGTGGTCTTGAGGCGCACAAAACCCTTCGAATACGCCTTATTCGGACCGAACTGAATCGTCGCCAGCTGCTCGCCCATCTTGCTCCAGGAGAAGCGATTCGACACCGACAGTTTCATGTCGGTGGGCGTGCAGCCTTCATGCTTCGAGGACCAGCGCATGTGCAGCATGAAATTGTTCTTGAGCGTGGGCGACAGCCGCGCGGCGGGCTTGATGTGCAGCCCGAACCCGACGAGGGGGTGGTCCTGCAGGTTGCTGCCGACGCCGGGCCGGTCGGCGAGGACAGCGATGCCGCGGTCCTTGAGATGGTCGCCCGGCCCGATGCCCGCACGCATGAGCATCGCCGGCGAATGGATGGCACCGGTCGAGACGATAATCTCGCGCCCTTTGACGGTCTGCGTCGTGCCGCCACGCCTGAGTCTGACTCCCACGGCCCGCCGTCCTTCGAACACCAGGGCCTCAACGACGCTCTCGGCCAGGATGTGAAGGTTCTTCCTCATTCGCGTGACGTCGTCGAGATAGCCGACGGCCGCCGAAACGCGCCGCGTGTAGACGTTATTCTTAGTGAACGGAAAGCAGCTGTCCTTGAAGTAGGCGTGGCAATCGTCGACATAGGGTATGCCACGGGCGACGACCGCGTCCCGGAAGGCCAGCGACAGCCCGCCCCAATCCTTGGGGAAGGTGCGCCGGATCGCGATGGGCCCGTCCTTGCCGTGGAACGGGCCATCGAAATCGATGTCACGCTCAAGACGCCTGAAATAGGGCAGAACCTCGTTAAACGACCATCCATCGGCCCCGAGCGAGGCCCATTCGTCATAGTCGGCCGGCAGGCCGCGAATCGCCACCTGACCGTTGACCGAGGACCCCCCGCCCATGACTCGGCCCTGCTCGTAGCGGCGCGGCGTCGCCGTCGCGGCCAGCTCCTCGGGCGAGCGGTTGCCGAGCGGGTCCATATAGGCTTCGAGCTTCGTCCAGTAGCGTGTGGGCTGGAAATAGTCGGGGAGGAACGATGCTGAATAGATTTCGTCCGGTACGTTCTCCGGCGGCGTGTCGGGCCCCGCTTCGATGAGGGCGACGGTCTTCGAGGTTTGGGCAGAGAGCCGATTGGCGAGCACGCATCCCGCAGAGCCTCCGCCAACGATGACATAATCGTATTCCACGCACCCCTCCGCGGCCGATTGAACCGGGGCGGAGATTAAGGGAGTGGCCAACCCCGACAAAGCCCTATCGATGGCCGACCTTCGATCATCGGCCGCGAATGCGAAGCCGTTCGCTATCGCCGCATGGGCCGATTGTTAACGAAGGTTACAGTGCGGGCGGTATCCCGCGACGCGGTACATCCGGTTTTCTCTTGCAACCATTCGCGAGCCTACGCATGCTTTACCGCACGGAGTAGGCCGTAAGGGTTAGGGCCCGCGGTCCCGCCATGGAGATGTTCCAATGACGTCGGCGAAGACGATTATCCGCTCGTTCCCATCAACACGGGGCGCGGGACAGGACGTGATAGCTCTCCAGGGCAACCTTGCGGTGCGCCCACGGCCGGAGCCCTTCCCCGAATTGGGCGAGATCGCCAATCTCGCCGAGCTCGACCTCGAGATCGATCCGCACGCTCGGATCTTCTGGCAGTTCATGAAGCCGAACAACCGGCCGAGCTTCACGATGGGTCTGCTCTCGGACATGCGCAAGGCGCAGGCCTGGATCGAATCGACGTTGCTGAAGTCGGCGACCGCGGGCCAAGCGCCGATCCGCTACGTCGTCACAAGCTCGCGCATGGGAGGAATCTTCAATCTGGGCGGCGACCTGCCGCTGTTCGCGCAGCTTATCCAGACGGGCGATCGCGACATGCTGCGCCAATACGCGCATGCCTGCATCGAGGTCCAGTACCAGCGCGCGACGAACATGAACGTGCCCATCATCAGCATCTCGCTGGTCCAGGGCGATGCGCTGGGCGGCGGCTTCGAATGCGCCCTCACCGCCGACGTCATCATCGCGGAGCGGAAGGCCAAGTTCGGCGTGCCGGAAATCCTCTTCGGGCTCTACCCGGGCATGGGCGCCTACAGCGTGCTGTCGCGGCGCATCGGCGCGAACCGGGCCGAGGAGATGATTCTTTCGGGTCGCGTCTATACGGCGACGGAGCTCCACGAGATGGGCCTCGTCGACGTGCTCGCCGACGACGGACACGGCGAGGCGGTCGTCTATGACTATGTGGAACGGGCCGACCGAAGCTTCGGCGCGCGCTGCGCTGTCTACAACGTGAGGCGGATGGTCAACCCGATCACGCGCGAGGAGTTGTTCGCCATCACGGATCTGTGGGTCGAGACGGCTCTCAAGCTCGACCCCATCAACCTGCGCAAAATGGCCCGGATCGCCACGGCGCAGGACCGCCGCTGGAACACCGTCATCCGTTCGAGTTGAGGACGTCGCGCCGACCGGCGGCAGGCGGCCACCGCGCGGCGTCAAGCGCTCACAGCTGCTGGCGGCGTTCCGCCAAGTGATGGGCGACGGCCGATTTGAAGCGCGCGAATTCCTCGTCGACTTTCTGGATCTGCGCGTCGCTGTTGCTTCGGATCTCACCCGCGCTTGAGCGCTCGAAACCGGAGCACAGCACATGCAGACGCGCCGCGCCCACATTGGCGGCGCTGCTGCGCAAGGCATGCAGGCCGTTACGGAACTTCATCACATCGCCCGCCTCCGCGGCTTCGCGGATCTCGCTCAGCACCTGCTGCGTATCGAGGATGAAGTCGTTGATCACCTGATCGACGAAATCGGTTCCGGGCGCGAGCTTGGCCAGGTCATCGAGCGCCCGAGAATCCACCACGGGCCGCGCATCGCCCTGGAACTTCGGGTGGGAGGCGATGTCGGTCACGCGGCTCGAGAGCTCGATCTTCATCGATTCGCTTGGCGCCTCGCCGGCCACGAACGAATCGATGACCGCCAGGAGCCGATTGGCCTCGATCGGTTTCGTCACGCAGGCATCCATGCCCGCTTCCTCGCAACGCGCCTGCATCTCGGCCGTCGCATCGGCCGTGAGCGCGATAATGGGAAGGCGCGGCTCGTCGATATGCGCGACGCGGTAGAGTTTCGTTGCATCGAGGCCGCTCGTGCCCGGCATGTTGACGTCCATGAGCACGAGATCGATGGGTTGAGATTCGAGAACGTCGAGCGCCTCATCACCGGTCGGAACGACGATCGGGATGTGGCCCGCGCGCTCGAGGATCTTCGCGGTCACCTTGCGATTGACCGGGTTGTCCTCGGCGATGAGGATCCGAAGGCCGCGCGACTTGGAGTGCAAGGCGCCCTCGCGCTGGCTCTCGTCGGCAACCGACATGTGCTCCGCGCCGAAGGTCGTCACGGCATGAACGGCGCTGCGGATCGCGTCGTCCTCAACCGGCGCCGCGAGCGTCATCAGGTAGCGGCTCGAGGAGGCATCAGCCGACGCCTCGGCGGCCTCACCGATCATGACGCACGGAATGTCCGCGCGCGAGCCGGCCGAGCGCAGGATGGCCATGAGATCGCCGGGTTGGCCGAGATGGATGGCCGCATCAACGAAGATCACGTGGTATGGCGTGCCGTGGACGACCGAACCGGACAAGTCGTCGAGTACCGCGGCGACGCTCGGAACATGCTTGACCGCGAGCGAGCTGGCGGCGAGCGCGCGAGAGACGCCCTCGATCAACTCCGCGCGATCGGACAGGATGAGGGCACGCAGGCCGTCCGCCCTGCGCGCTTCGGCATCGGATGCCTCGCGCGTTTCGAACGGCACTTTGAACCAGAACGTGCTGCCCTCGCCAAGCACGCTCCTGACGCCGATCTCGCCGCCGAGGAGCTCGGTCAACTGCCGGGCAATCGCGAGACCAAGACCGGTCCCGCCATAGCGGCGGTTCGTCGCCTCGTCGGCCTGGGTGAAGCTCTCGAAGATGCGCTCGCAATGGGCGGGCGCGATGCCGATTCCGGTGTCCGTGACTTCGAAGAGCATCGTCGCGGCACCCGGCTTGCGCTCGGTCACCCGGACCGACACGCGAACCTGTCCCTTCTCCGTGAACTTGACCGCGTTGGAGAGAAGGTTGGTCAGGACCTGGCGGAAATGCTGCACGTCGCCCCGCACCGACCAGGGCACGGCGGATCCGAAATGCACGCCGAGATCGAGGTCTTTGCCCGAGGTCTGCGGCCGCACGATGGACAAGACCTCGGCGAGTTCTCGGTAGAGATCGAAATCCGTCGCCTCGACAGCCAGCTTGCCGGCTTCGATCTTCGAGAAATCGAGAATGTCATTGATCAGCGCCAACAGCGCACGGGCCGAGCTGCCGATGGTGCGTGTCATGTCGCGCTGCTCGGCATCGAGCTGGGTGCCCCGCATGAGGTCGCTCATGCCGATGATGGCGTTCAGCGGCGTCCGGAGCTCGTGACTCATCGTGGCGAGGAACCGGCTCTTGGCCTTGTTCGCTTCCTCGGCCTGCGCCTTGGCTTCGGTCAGGTTCCGGATGAGCTTCGCCGCATAAGCCGGCAGGATGATGAGACCCAAGAGTAGTCCGATCGACAGCGGATGCCACAGGACCCAGTATTCGCTGACCAGCGCGAGCCCCGCGAAGCCGAGCGCGCTCAAGATGGCCGCCGGCCGCAAGTAGACGACGCCGTAGCGGAAGCCGTATCCCAGCGTGATCCAGAGATAGATCGGATAGATCGCGGCCCCGGCCTCGCCGCCGAAATACATCAGCGCCGACAGCGTGCTCTGGTCGCCGACCATCGTGAAGACGCGGCGCGCCACCGATTTCGCGGGCCAGAGAATGATGCACGCCACAACGCCGATCGAGGTGAAAAGGTAGCCGAGCGCGTAATAGAAGCCGAGCGCGTAGTCGGTCGACGGTCCTCCGTCAGCCGGATTGAGCAGACCAAAGTAGAGCGACAGCAGGCCGACGAGGACGACCCGGATGATCGCTTGCTCGTGCTCGCTGTCGGGACGATTCCTCAACCGACCGGCGATCCAAGCCAAAGGGCCTCGCGCCGAGGCCGCCGACGTTTCTGACATGGTCATGGTTCGATCACTCGCGTGCGCGCTGACCGCCCGACGCCCGACGCGCCAGCGGAATCGAAGTGCCGATGGTTCGTTCCTGCGGGAAGACGGCCGAGACCGTGGTGCCGACGCCGAGCGTGCTCTTGATCTTGAATTCGCCGCCATGCAGGCGGATGAACTCGACGGCCAGCGGGAGCCCCAATCCACTGCCCGTGTGCATGCGGGCGAGCTCGCTGCTGCCGCGGCCGAACCGTGTCAGCACGCGCGGGATATCCTCCTCGGAGATTCCGATTCCAGTGTCCGCGACCTCGACGACGAGGCCGCCCTCGGGGTTGATTCCGGCGCTGATGCGCACGAGCCCGCCTTCGGTCGTGAACTTGACGGCGTTCGAGAGAAGATTCATCACGATCTGCTTGAACTTGCGCGCATCGAGGCGGACGGCGGGAAGATTCGAGGCAATCGCGGCTTCGAGCTTCACCTTGCCTTCGGCCGCCCGCGGACGGATGAGGTGAATGACGTTCTCGAGCGCCGATTCGACGTCGATGTTCGATTCGTCCAGCTCGGCCTTGCCGGCCTCGATCTTGGCGAGATCGAGGATGTCGTTGATGAGACTCAAGAGATGCGCGCCGCTGCTGAAGATGTCGGCGCAATACTCCTTGTAGCGGTCGTTGCCGACTGGGCCCAGGAGCTCGTTCTTCATGGTCTCGGAAAACCCGAGAATGGCGTTGAGTGGCGTCCGGAGCTCGTGGCTCATATGCGCGAGGAACTCGGACTTCGCGCGACTGGCCTGCTCCGCGTTGTCGCGCGCCGTCCTCAGCTCGAACTCGACCTTCTTGCGGTCGGTAATATCGGTGTAGGTGACGACCGCGCCGCCACCCGGCAGCGGATTGCCGCGGATCTCGATATCGGTGCCGTCGGGGCGATGACGCTCGAGCTGGAAGGCCAGGCCGCGCCGCACGGTCTGGACAAGGCTGCGCGCGATCTCGCTTGGGTCGCCGTTCCCGAAGTCGCCGCGTTCGATTCCATGTTCCATGACCCTCTGGAAGTTGGCTCCCGGGCGAAGCATGGCTTCGGGCACGTCGAGCAGCGTCGCCGCGCGGCGGTTCGAGATGAGGACCGAGAAATTCGCATCGAACGCGACAAGTCCCTGCGCCATCGCCTCCGTCGTCGCGCGCAGGAGGGTCGATTTCTCCTGGATTTCGCGCTCGCGCATGCGCCGGTCCGTGATGTCGAGCGAGACGGCCACGATGTTGGTGATGCGGCCGGTGTTGTCCCTGAGAGGCGCCTTGGTCGTGAGGAACGTCGCCTCGGCGCCGTGCCGGTTCATCAGCGTCTCTTCGATGCCGAACAGCGTGCGGCCGCTCGCGAGGATCTTCTGATCGTGCTCGGCATGGCGGTTGGCGTACTCAGCGCCGAACAGCTCGTGGATGGTCCGACCGACCGCCGAACTCAATTGGACGCCGAAGAATTCGGCCTGATAGTTGTTGAGGAAGACGCAGCGCCCCTGGTCGTCCGTCGCGGCGATCATGGCGGGCACGGTGTTGATCACCAGACGCAGCATCTCCGCGCTCGTCTGGAGCGCCTGCTTGTGCAGCCGGTCCGACGTGACGAGCCGCTGCTCGAGCGTGAGGGCTCGCTTGCGGATGATCTCCTGCTGGCGGCGCAACGTCAGCAGGTTCCGGGCACGCGCACGGAATTCGTGATGGTCGACGGGGCTCAGCAGAAAGTCGGTCGCGCCCGCCTCGAGCGCACGATAGCGAAAATCCCGGTCCTCGTAGACCGTGACGACGATGACCGGCACGTCGAAGCAGAAAGGCAGGCGGCGAAACTCGCGAATGAACACGTCGCCGTCCATGCTCGGCATCTTGTAGTCGGTGACGATCAGGTCCGGCGTGTTCTCGGAGGCCCATTCGATGGCCGCGCGCGGATCGGGAAATGCGCGGACCGTCACATCCTTGTCGAGCGAACTCGCCAGACGGACCAGGATGTTCCGGTTGGTGACTCGATCGTCGATGATGACGATGTTGGGCATTCTCTCCGCCTAATTGCCGGCCATAACTCTTGAGCGTCGCCCGTGCCCAACCGAACTCTCGCGATCACGCCGGTGATCGTCGCGGGGAGACGCGATTGCCCGGAACGAGCGCCCGTCCCCACTCGGCCCACCATTCCTCGACGCCGTCGCGAGCGAAGAATGGCAGCCGTTTGAAGTGATTAAGAGTCGGCTGAATGCCTTAACAGGCCCTTAACGGAACGACACACGGGCCATGCTCGCACGGCCGTTGACACATGCAACGGGGGGCCGAGCGCATTAACATCCTTATCCACAATTCTCGGGGCTTTATCCACAAATCTGCGATCTTTATCCACATGACGTGTAACGTGAACCGTCGCATGCGCGAGACAGGCTCGTTCCCTACGCGATGGGCAAACGTTCCTACACCGTGGCCAAGTTGATGCCAGCCCGGCACCCCAGGCGAGGATGGATGTCCCGCGCCCGTCTCGCCGGCGTCCTCAAACGCGCACGAGGCCGCCGTCGATGATCAAATTCGAACCGCTCATATAGGTGTTCTCGGGCCCCACGAGCCATGAGGCGAAGGCGGCGATCTCCTCGGGCCGCGCCATGCGCCCGATGGGAATGCGTGCCTCGAGTGCCGGCACATCGATGTCGGTCGCCGCCGCGACCATCTCGGTATTGATGAAGCCTGGCGCCAGGGTGTTGACGAGGATGCCATCGCGGGCGACTTCCGGTGCCAGCGCGGCTGTCAGGCCGTCGATGCCGAACTTCGTCGACGAATAGGGAATGCGCTTCTCGCGGCTGATCGTGCCGTAGATCGATCCCACGTTGAGGATTCGTCCCCATCCAGCCTTGCGCATTCCCGGCACGACCGCGCGGCACAAGATCATCGGCGCCACGAGATTGATGTCGTGGACCTTGCGAAATTCGGCGGTCGACAGCTCCTCGATTCCCCGCTCGATGCCGATGCCGGCATTGTTGACGAGGATGAGCGGCTCGCGGGCGCGCATGGTCTCGGCGAAGGCTTCCGTCGCTGCCGCATCGGTGAAGTCGACGGAAAAGAACTCGCATCCTTCGGGAACGTTACCATCGGGTCGCGTCCCCGTGCCGATGACGCGAGCCCCGTCATCGCGGAGACGGACCGCGATCGCCCGACCCAACCCGCGCGTCGCGCCTGTGACCAGCGCCAAGCGGCCCTCATGCGGCGTCTTCATCGTCCGGTGGCTCCGCTGTCGTGCATCCGACGAAAAGCACCGCCGTGCCGTGCTGCCCTCATCCCGACCTTGCTCTCGCTCGGCGGCGGACGATCAGCCGGCAGCCGCGGCCAGGATCTCGCGGCCCTTGACCGGCGCGATCGGAGCGTAGTCGTGGCAGATGGCGCCGCCGCGCACCGTTCCGGTCGCCTTGTTCTCGGTGGAGTTGAGCGTCAGCGACAGAAGCGAACGGTGCCAGGGCGACATGTTCGCGGCGGAGCCATGGACGGTCATGATATCCATGAAGACGACCGACCCTGCGCGCCCGGTCGGCGCCACGATCCCTTTCGTCGCCATGACGGGCTTGACCCATTCGACGCTCGGATAGCGTCCGTGGGGATAGGTCGTCACCGACGTATCGACATCGGGCATCTCCGTCTTGAACAGCTGGGAGCCCGGAACCATCATCAGCGGCCCGTTGAACTGATTGATGTCGTCGATGAAGACGAGCGCGTTGACGGCGCGCGGCTCGGGCATCTTGTCGTCCATCTTGTAGGTGGGATAGTCCTGATGCCACTGCCATTGCTGGCCGTCAAAGGCGCGCTTCACGTTGAAAATGCTCTGGAAGATGTAGACAGGACTCTCCACGAGCTGCATCGAGGGCTCGACCAGGTGCTCGTGCCGGCAAAGCTTGTTGAGCACCGGGCTGAAGAGATGGGCATTCAGGACCGAACGCACGGTCTTGCCGTCGGCCTCCAGGATGACCTCGGGCCGCTTTACACCAACGAGCCGTTCGATCTCGTTCCTGACCGCCGCCATCTCGTCGGTGGGGATCAACCCCTCGACGAACACGTAGCCCTTTTCGCGGTAGTGACGGACTTGCTCTGGAGTGAACTTCATCGCGATCCTCCTACTCGGCACGCCAAGGGCGCCCCCTCGCTCGGGGTATCTTAGCGCCCTCGGCCGGTCGCGGCGAACTGGGATCGACCGCGGGAGAGCGTGCGGTCGATCCCAGAGCGCGCCTGTGCCACCACGTGTCGTGGATCGAATCAGTGCCGCTCGGCTCCCAACCAGCGGTAGGCCGCGCCGGCGAGAAGACCGCCGACGATCGGCGCGACCCAGAACAACCAGAGTTGCGACAAGGCCCAGCCGCCGACCCAAATGGCGGGCCCCGTGCTCCGAGCCGGATTCACCGACGTGTTCGTGACCGGGATACTCACAAGGTGGATAAGCGTCAGCGCGAGCCCGATCGCAATGGCCGCGAAGCCTGCCGGGGCGCGCTTGTCGGTCGAACCCAAAATCACGATGAGGAAACCGAACGTCATGACGATCTCGGCCACGAGGCCGGAGACGAGGTCGTAGCCACCCGGCGAATGTGGCCCGTAACCGTTCGACGCGAGGCCGCCAGAGAGGGAGAAGCCTTCCGCGCCGCTGGCGATCGCATAGAGGACGCCAGCGCCAGCGATCGCGCCAACGACCTGGGCGACGATGTAGGGGATGAGATCCTTTGCCGCAAACCGGCCGCCGGCCCAGAGCCCCACGCTGACGGCGGGATTGAAATGGCCGCCCGAAATATGGCCAAGAGCGAACACCATCGTAAGGACGGTGAGGCCGAAGGCAAAGGAAACGCCGAGTAATCCGATCCCCACTTCCGGAAACGCCGCAGCCAGAACCGCGCTGCCGCACCCACCGAGAACCAACCAGAATGTGCCGAGAAATTCGGCACCCAAGCGTCTCTGCAAGTCCATGTTTCCCCCCATCGCTACCGGCAGAAGCGGCTGCCGACCGACGACATCAACGAGGCAACGTTACCGGTCCGGGGTGTGGTATGCCACTCAAACCCACTTACCTCGCGCCACAGGCGAAAGCGAAGTTCCTCTCAAAAGATCAATATGTTGCGAGAAGAAAGCCGGCCTCGAGGGCGCCACGGGGTCCGAAGCCGCGGCCAGGGGGGGCTGTGACAGCCGTCGCAGACGGCGATCGTCCGATGACTACAATGCCGCCGAAGAAAAGAAGAAGGGGGCCAGATTGCTTTGCCGAACGGCGACTTTTTTTCGACAAAGATATGCCGCAGCGTCGAAGTCGAAACCGATGGCGTACCATCCTTCGTCTGGAGACGACCATCTCTGTCTGTCGAGATGATCCGAAAGGTCTTGTTAACCGCTCCGATGTCGCGAAAGAAATGCACGTTGTTAACCATTCGGCAGCTACTTATAGTCTTTACTCCTTTCGATAGCCCTTTTATGGACCTGTCCACCGGGGCGCCCCCTTTGACCGAAAAGTCCGGCGCATGAAGCTGCTGATTGCAGATGACCACGCGATGTTCCGCACAGCGGTCAGCGATCGGCTCGCGATCATGCTGGGTTCGAACACGCACGTCCTCCAAGCCGACAGTTACGCGAAGACGCTCGACCTCCTGCGTCAGGAAGGCGACATCGATCTCGCGATGGTCGACTTGTTCATGCCCGGATTCGACGGTTTCGAGGGCTTGAGCTCCTTGATGCGCGAGCACCCGAACCTGCCCGTGATCGTGCTCTCAGGCTCGAGCGATCCTGATCACCAGATCGAGGTCATCCGGCGCGGCGCACGGGCCTATGTGGTCAAGGAGAAGTCGCTCAACACGCTCTGCCAGATCGTGGAGATCGTGCGCGACGGCGGTTCTTATTTTCCGCCGGAGCTCGTGGAAAAAGCGCTCCGCCTGGCGGAGGGCAAGGCCGAGCCGGCCTTCGGCCACCACAACAATATCGACGTGAACGACCAGCAGCGCGGCCTGACCGACCGCGAACGGCAAATCCTTCAGCTCTTGGCGAAGGGCGCGTCGAACAAACTCATCGCACGCGAAATCCGAATTTCGGAAGGGACCGTGAAGGTCCATCTCCGCTCTATTTTCCGCAAGCTCAACGTCCGGAACCGGACTCAGGCGGCGCTCATCGCCCGCGAGGACCACGCGCCGGACTCCCGCGGCTAAGCCCCAGGCGCGGGGCGCGTTCTGCGCGCCGCCAGACTCAATCGATGAAGCAAGATAGCCGCCGGGCTACGGAGGGACGCCTCACGGCGCGCCATCCCCGCCCGAATTGACACCGCCCCCGACGACGCGCCGTCAACGTCAGGCGCGCGCCGAATTCCGATCGATCCGGATCTCGTGGCGTTGGATCAAGCGATAGAGCGTCGGCCTCGAGATCCCAAGCGCCATCGCCGCGCGCTTGATGTTGAAATTGTTCCGCTCGAGCGTGCTGCGGACAAGACTCGCTTCCGCATCGGCGCGCACTTGGGTGAGGCCGGCCTCTTCCTCGGGCTTGGCTTGGCCGATCGGGCCGGAAAGTTCGAGATCCTCGAGGCCGATCGTGTTGGCACCCGACATGATCACGGCGCGACGGACGCAAGCGATGAGCTCACGCACATTGCCAGGCCAGGCATAGCTGCAGAGAGCCTGTTCGGCCGCGGGATCGAAGCCGTGGACCGTGCGGTCCATTTCCTTGGCGAAGCGCTGCAGGAAGAACTTGGCGAGCAGCATGATGTCGCTGCCGCGCTTCCGGAGCGGCGGCATGTCGAGCGTGAGGACATTCAGGCGGTAGTAGAGGTCCTCGCGGAACCGCCCCTTCGCAACCGCCTCGCGCAGATTGACGTTCGTCGCCGCGACGACGCGAACATTCACGCGAATGGACTTGTTTCCACCTAGACGCTCGATCGTCTTCTCCTGAAGGAAGCGGAGAAGATGGACCTGGGTCTCCGGCGGCAAATCGCCGATCTCGTCGAGGAACACCGTGCCGCCTTCGGCCGCTTCGATGCGGCCGATCTTGCGCCCGATGGCGCCCGTGAACGCACCCTTCTCGTGCCCGAACAACTCCGACGCGATCAGGGTCGTCGGCAGCGCGCCGCAATTGATCGCGATGAAGGGGCCCTTCGAAACCTGAGAACGCTCGTGGATCGCGCGCGCGGCAAGCTCCTTGCCCGTTCCGCTCTCGCCCATGATGAGAACCGGCGCATCGGACACGGCGAACCGGCGGATGAGCTCGAAGAGACGCAGCATCGGCGGGCTCGCACCCACCATGTAGCCGTCCGAATTGGCCGCCGCTTCCGGCACCACGGCCACGCTCGCGGCCGGCGCCTCCAGGAGGTGGGTGGCGTTCTCGACCCCATTGGCGATCGCCTGTAACAGGCGCTGGAAGAGAACAGGATCCGTGCGCGCCCATTCGAGGAGAAGGGAGGCCAGGCGGGCCGAACCCATGCGCGCGAGCGCCGATGCATCAAGGGACTGGGAAGAAGGGGAAGAGACGGTCGCCACGTACTCCATGCACGAAGCTCCAATCAGTTTGTTTGTCGCGCCTCCTTCGTCTCACTTTCGACACATCGGGCAGCGCGTTGTGTCTCAAATCTAAGCCATTGGGGTCGGACACTGCGAGCGGGCAAAGAGCCTATGCCGCTCGGGTTACACTGGCCTATCTCCTTTGGGTAAAGCCCTGATCGGAAGGTGTGATGTGCGTCACACCGCCATGCGCACGGGCAGAGGAAACGCGCCGACGCAGACTGTTCGTGTAACGACTGTGAAACGGGAATGACACGGGCGACAAAGGGACAAATCGGCCACGGCGCCACTAACCGAGTGCGTAGGTGAAACCCGCCTCTCGCGCGCCGGTGAATTGCTGTTGCGCTCGATCGTTAAGAAACAGAAACGGCCCGCTCGGGGAGCGGGCCGTCATGCAAATGTCTCAAGCAAAAGGCGCTCGGGAGACTGGTTAACTATTTCAACCCGCCCAGACCGCCGCCAATGCCGCCCAGCGCACCGAGACCGCCGCCACCGCCGACGCCCGCGACCGTACCCAGGACGCTACCCACGCCGCCAGTCGTCGCAATTTGGCCGCCCAGCGAGTTCGAAGCGCCGAACAGGGACCCGATGACCCCCGTCGTCACACCCACCGCTGTAAGGCCGGATCCGACGCCCGTGTTGCAGCTCTCGAGCGAGACGGTATTCGTCTGGGCCGACACCGAGCCGAGATCGACGACGTTCGTGCCTTGCTGGCTATAGGCGGGAACATTCGCCTTGCTCCGCTGCCACGCCGTTGTGTTGTCCAAGGAGTTCTGGTCGACGGCTTTTTGGTCGACCGCGAAGGAATCGACGGCGCTGGCCACACCGCTGGAAAGGGCGACGGCCCCAACCGCTAGAGCTAGCATCCACATTGTTGTTCTTTTCATGACGCCCACCCCGTGTCGCGCACAGAAATCCACGCCGTATTAAGGCGCGAACGGGCGTAAAGAGGCAACGGAGCAACCGAAGTAGCCCGAAGGAGGGACCAGGGAGAGCGAGGGCCGGCCGGCCGTTGTTGAGGATAGGGTCGGCCTAGAATACCTGGAGGCGCACAGGGACGCGGAACAGGATGCGAAGGTCAGGTGCGTCCTTCGTCGCACCGATCGCGACGCCCAAATTCACGCTCGTCGAATCCGTGAGCCGATAGGAGAAGCCCAGGTTGTAGGACCCGACGTCGAACTCGGATCCGGCGATCGCCTGGCCGCCCTGTTTCGACTGCTTGAAATGGGTGAAGTCGAAGCCCGTGCTGAACGATGCGCGCTCGTTGATTCCAAAGCCCATGCCGAGCGACCCGCCGATGCCGTCACCCGGATCGAGTCTTGTCGTCAGCGGCACGTTGCCGGTTCCAGGGCTTGGCTGCAACGTCACCGTCCGCGGGACGTTGATGAGGTATTTCAGGTTCCCGAAGAAGACGACCGGGTCCGACGGGAAGATCGCGGTCACGCTGGGCTCCCACGACTCGAAGCCCGTGCCAACCGGCTGCTGTGTCTGCAACCCGTTGTTGGGATCAACGCCGACCTGGAACGGATCTTTGCCGTTCCGCGCCTTGTAGCGCAGGTTGCCGACGAAGAACGGCCAACCGCCCGTGCCGTCATTGACCTGATAGTGGACGCCGGCCTCGATGTCGCCGATACCGCTGCCGTCCGTCTGGCTCGTGAAGGTACCGCCCCCCGCGCCCGCGAGTGCCTGGGCGCTCGTCGAGTTCTGCGAGCGCACATAGGGCACTTTGGCGTCGACTTCGAGGCGGTTCGTGATGCCGGCGCGACCCGTCAGCGCGTAGGTCTGCGTGTAGGTATTGACCGTCCGCACGTCGAGGTTGCCGATCGTGACGCCGGGAACGACCGTGATGCCGTTGACGAGGAACTGGTTGTTGTTGTCGGTCAAGTACTCGAAGGACGGTTCGATGACGACCATGCCCCGCGGCGTGAGCACGCCGCCCTCGTCCACCAAGGCCTGGGGCAACTCAGGCCGCTGCTCGGGCTGCTTTTGCGGGGCCGCGCCCTGGGTGCTCTGTCCTGTTCCGGGCGTCGGTTGCTGGGTCCGCGTGACGCCGCTCGTGCCCGCGTCGCCGGCCGTGCGCCCGGTCGAATAGGAGACGGGCAGCTTGGACGGCGCCTTCGATGTCGAGCCAACTGGACGCGGGCCGTCGCCATAGAAGACCGCACGCAGCGAGTCCAACTGCTCGCGCTGATCGGTCAAGACGTTCTGCTGAAGCTGGAGCTGCTTGGCCTGCTCCTGGAGCACTTTCTGCTGCTCCTCGAGCAGCTTTCGCTGCTTCTCAAGCTCGTCGTGGAGTTGCTTCAGATCGGTCGCCGATGCCGCCGGCGACTGATCAACCGCCATCGCCGGAACCGACATCGCGATGCCGGCCGCAGCCAGCATGATATGGAAAAGCGGGCGACAGATGAGGGATTTGGCCCGCGCACTTTCGCCGCTCACACCCACGCGCACTACCCCCCGATCTCGAATGACGTCCCCACGTCGCGCACCCTCGCGGGCCCGAAGCATTTTGCTAGATATCACGGAGTGTTCTTTTGGGACCACACGAAACAGCATGATTACAAGCCCTTTTGGCCAAACTCCCCAGCTCGTTGCAATTATGCAACATGCCGGCTAGCGATTCTTACTCTCCGCATTTCCGGGACGCTCCAACCAATGCAAGGCGACCTCGCCCGGATTCGAACCACCGAGCCCTTGAAATGCAAAGACCCGGCAGAAGATTTCTGCCGGGCCTTTTCCACAATCTCGCCGATGCAGGGCCGGTCAATTGCGCACGTTCGTACTCTGCATCCCGGTGCCGACGTTGTTCGCACCGCTGTTCTGAGTCCGGCCCTTGGACACCTCGTCCCACAGAATGACAGCGACCGGTCCGCCGGCCTGGGTCCGCGCCTGAGGCATGGGAATGCTTGCCCCAGAGCCACGCTGCTCATCAAGGTCGACAAGGCTCAGGGAATCGCCAACCGCTACCGCCGAAGGGACCCGATTCCCTTCGGTCAAGTATGCGAGGTCCTGGCCCGCGATCGCCGTCACCGACCACGCGAGTCCGCCCGCCAAAATGGTGAAGAAGAGTGCCTTCCGTGCCATCACAAACCCCCGCCACCCACCTCCTCTATCCAAGTCTTTTCGGCTTCTTCTTTAACTTTCGATGATAAGACGCTCGACCGCTTTTGCAAGCATGGTTAACGCCCCTACCCATTCTGGCTTAGCGGTGGAACCTGCCCGAGCGCAAAGCGTCCATCGCCCGCACGTTCATGACGAGGTTGCGAAGCTGCGAGGTCAGGCCGCTCACGTTCAGATTGATATTCGCGAGCGATTGAATGTTCTGACTGTTCGCGCCGTTCTGCACCAAGCTCATCACGCCGCTACTGTTGATCGAGAAGGCCATCCTGGTCTGACCGTTGTTGAACGTCCGGTCCACGAGGGCGCCCTTCGGCAACTGAGTCAAAATCTCGGTGGTCTGCGTCTGCTGCGTACCACCCTGGACGTTCGACAAGTGAGTAATCGCGATGGGATCCGTGCCGACATTCGTCAAGGGCATGGTGAACTTGTCGACGATCACACCGTTCAGCATGTTCACGAGCTCGAAGCCGAACCGGACCGTCATGCCGCCGACGTCGAAGCCGCCGCGCATGTTGTCGAGCTCGGCCGAATCGACGGCCGCCAGCTCTTCGAACTCGCGCACGCGCTGGGCGCGCGGCGTTTCGGTCACCGGATCGGGCTCGCCTGCCGATGGCACGCCGACCGCGGCCGCATGGGCCGTCGCCAAGGTGGTTGGCGACATGGGCTCGCCGAGCAGCGTCAGCTGGCGATAGGAGGGCTGAGGTGCCGCTTCTTCTTCGCCCTTCGTGTCGGCGGAACCGACCGCCGCGAGATCGTGGTACCGCCCGGCAGCCCAGCCATCCGCCTGAGCGACGTCACCGCAATCGGCGGCCACCGGGGTACGAGCCGCCCCGTCCGCCACTGTATTCACGCTCGAGCCGTTGAGCGCAGCCAATTCTTCGGGAGTCGCCACAAGCGCGTTTGCCGCTTGCGTGCCCAGCACCATGACGGTTGCCAACGCCGAGCCCCCGGCGAGCAGCATCCGTATGGAGCGGTTACGCTCCCCACGAGCCAATTTGTCCATAACGAGCCCTTCCTCTCTAGAACTGGTTGGTCGGCCGCAGGTTGAGCATGAAGCCAGAGAGACTCGGCTGCAGCTCTCGTGCGAGTTGGACCGGTGCTTTTGGCAGGGCAGCCCAATCCTCGGCTCGGTTGAAGGATGCCTGGGCCGTGCCTGCCTCATCGAGAACCACGAAGAGAATGTGGTTCCAGGAATTCTCGAACTCCTCCCTATTCATCACTTTGGTTCCGGTCGACGGGTCGGACATGAGGATCCGCGAGCCCTCGATACCCTTGATCACCACGAAGTGCATGTAGCCATTCACGTTGAGCAGCGTGATGGCCGGCACCTTCGCCTTGAGCAGACGGTCGACATCGGAACGGAAGCCGTTCGAACGCAGGCCCCGGCGCTCAAGGAACTTCTGCATGTCGAGCATGGAGAAGCCTTCCTTGCGGATCTTCTCCTGATCGCCTGCCTCCCACATTTCCTTGAACACTTCGGTCTCGTCGACCGGCATGTTGTAGTGGTGCGTCAACAGGGTCGCCACAGCCGCCGAGCCACAGCTGAAGTCGTACTGCTGACGAATCGTACGCTTGAACTTGAGTTCCTGGAGGGACGAAACCCTATTGATTCGGTAGTTCGTGCCACCGACATCGCCGCTGTAATAGATATCGCCGGCGCGCGCCGTCGAAGGAGCACCTGCTCCCCAAGCGGCGAAAGCCAGCACTGCGAGCGCAACGCCGTACCTGAGCGATGTCTTCATGTTAGCCCCCTCCGTGGCGGCATTTCGAGACGCCGAGCGGCGTCGCCAATGGGTACGTCAGTTACCCAACTTGATCGTCATCGTGATGGCTTGCTGGAACGACACGTTGTTGCCCGAGTTCTGGCCAACGATCATCAAGCCCTGGGAGTTGCCGAACGAGCCCGCAATTCCATTCGCGCCCGTGTAGCCGGAAATCGTCCCATTGTTGATGACCGAGGCTTCCTGCTCGGTCACGGTCTCAGATCCCTTCGCCCGCTGGCCGAGAAGATCGCCTTCGCCGACCGTCTGGCCACCGAGAAGAGCCGACACATCGTCGGCCATGGCCGGCGCGCCCAAGAAGCCCACCGAACAGACCGCTCCCACAAACGCCAGTACCGCGATCGATTTCATGTCTCTCACCCTTCTCATTTTCAGCCCCGTACCTGAGGCTGTTGTTCTTCTTCGGTGCGGAGAACCGGCGGGGCTTTCACCCCGCCGGTATCCGTTCGTGATCGCAATCGCTTGCGATGTATCTTAGTGACCGTTACCCGTCGGCTTGGACGAACCGCCGATGATCGCCGCAACCGTGTTCTGCGACTTCTGGCTGACGTTGTTGCCGTTGTTCTGGTTCACGTTGATGAGACCAGTGGCCTGGTTGAACGAACCCTTGACGTCGTTCGACTGCGTCGCAACGTCGACAACGATGTTCGAGCCGTAGCCGGCCGACACGTAGGACATCTGGAGGCCAGCCGCGACCGCCGTGTTGTCGCCGCCGCTCTTGCTGCTGCAATCGCAACCGATGATCGCCGCAACCGTGTTCTGCGCATCCTGGCTGACGTTGTTGCCGTTGTTCTGGTTCACGTTGATGAGACCAGTGGCGCCGCCGAACGAGCCGTCGATGCTGTTCGAGTTGAAGACGCGGCCTTCGTCATTGTGATCGTAGGTCGAGCTCTTCTCGTAGCCGATCACGTAGCCGTAGTAGGTCTCTTTCGACGAGCTGCTGGTCTTGTGCGTCTCAGCCTGGCTGCCGATGACGATCGAGCCATCGTTCTCAACCGTGTTGATCTGCGCGCCGAGAGCGACCGCCGTGTTGTCGGTGGCGTGCTTGCCGTAGCCGTAACCCCAGAAATCGTTGCCCGAGGCCATGGCCGAGGTGGCGACGAAGCTCAGCGCGAGCGCCGAGGCCGTGCCCAGAAGGATCTTACGCATTGTTTTTCTCCCATTCAGTTTCGGTCTCTTCGACCGAGGTTCTCGAAACACCGCGGGGACTCGGAATGGTTAGTGAGCAACTTGGTCGAGAGACCGAACCGAACCCCCAGATCGGTGACTTCTGTCGAGCAATCGGTGTGCCAGCCGGGTCTGGCTCCTTAATCTGTTGGAAATGAACGGTTTCTTTCTTGGCGCTGGGGCCGGAAATCCGGTGTTCCGTGTAACACCCGAGAGAGTGCGGACACTGTCCAGTTACACTCGACGCTTTGGCCCCAAGAAAAATCCGGCGGGGCCAAGCCCCGCCGGACATATACGAGCCGCGTTTCTTATCGTTACGTATCGTCGATCGCGAGCTTAGTGGGACTTGCCACCGATGATCGCCGCAACCGTGTTCTGCGACTTCTGGCTGACGTTGTTGCCGTTGTTCTGGTTCACGTTCATGAGGCCAGTGGCGCCGTTGAACGAGCCCTTCACGAGGTTCGACTGAGTCGCGACATCGACGATGATCTGGGCGCCGTAGCCGTCCCACTCACGCTCGCCGCTGCCATTCGCCACGTAGGAGAGCTGGAGGCCAGCCGCAACCGCCGTGTTGTCGCCGCCGCTCTTGCTGCTGCAATCGCAACCGATGATCGCCGCAACCGTGTTCTGCGCATCCTGGCTGACGTTGTTGCCGTTGTTCTGGTTCACGTTCATGAGGCCAGTCGCGTGGTTGAACGAACCCTCGACGCTGTTCGAGTTGAACACGCGGCCTTCGTCGTTGTGATCGTAGGTCGAACCGTGCGAGTACTCGACGACATGACCGTAGTACGTCTCCTTGGACGACTCGCTGGTCTTGTGCGTCTCAGCCTGGCTGCCGATGACGATCGAGCCGCTGTTCTCAACCGTGTTGAGCTGGGCGCCGAGAGCAACCGCCGTGTTGTCGGTGGTGTGCTTGCCGTAGCCGTAACCCCAGAAATCGTTGCCCGAGGCCATGGCCGAGGTGGCAACGAAGCTCAGCGCGAGCGCCGAGACCGTGCCGAGAAGAATCTTCTTCATTGTTTTTCTCCCTAGAGTTTGATGTTCGGTCTCACGACCGAGGTTCTTATTCGACCGCAGGGATCCGGCCTGGATTCATCTGGTCGCGAGACCGAACCGAAGCCCCCTGTCGGCTCCGTGTTGTTTCGCAATCCGCGTGCCAGAGCGTAAATCTCTTTTAACTCATTGATAAATCGCAATTAATTGAGAGAGAGATTGTCGAACGTACAGCCGTAGTCTTCGAGTTTGTAACAAAGAGAGGCTCGGCAACCGAGTGATGCTTACTATACAAACCATTGTTTATATTGTTAAATTTCCACTTCTTTGTTCCTCGTCCCGGAGCTGGTGTAACGACCGTTCGCCGTGTCGCTCTTCCGTTACACAAGCCGGTGCGGTCGGACACTCGGGCGTGCTGCTTGAGCGGTGACTCGAGATCGCGCAATCTCAGCCGGGCGGAGCCACGGGAGGGAAGGCCGACGTTCGGCCCTCCGCCGGCCCCATCACTCTTCATAATGTGGAAACCATCCGATCCCTAATTTTGGGTCAGGTAACGCGGGTCCCGTTGCATCGCCCTTGCGGGTGACGCGCTTGCACACGATATACCAACGGTTTTCGCGATCCACGCCCTGCCATCTCTTCGAGGCAAATCATGCGTCATATTCGATTGGGACTCATCACCCTGGCCGTGATCGGATCGTGCTGGGTGATCGGCGAGGCCGGCGCGCAGCAGGTCAGCGATGACGCAAAGAAGTGCGTCGACGATTCCTTGCCCCCCGACCCTGCAATCCAGGCCTGCACGCGGGCGATCGATTCGAAGCAAATCCCCGCGGGCCGCGCGCTGGCGGAGCTCTACTACCACCGCGGCAATGCCTGGAGCGTCAAAGACAATTTGGACAAGGCCATCGCCGACTACGACGCAGCCACACAGAGCGACAAGACCTACGTGCCCGCTTTCGTCGGATTGGCGCGCGCCTGGCTGTTCAAGGGCGACACCGACAAAGCCATGGCCAACCTCAATACCTCCGTCAGCCTCGATCCGAGGGACCCTGGAAAATTCTACGTCCGCTCCCGCATCTGGCTCATCAAAGGTGAGCCCAACAAGGCCGTGGCCGATCTCGACGCGGCGATCCGGATCCGGCCCGACATGGCGCCGGCCTACGGTGCGCGCGGTCGCGCCAAGTTCTACCGCGGCCAGTTCCCGGAGGCGATCGCCGACCTGAAGCAGTACGCGGATCGCGACCCCAGCCCCTACACCTTCTTGTGGAGCTATCTGGCCAAGACCCGGGCGAATCAGGATGGCAAAGCCGATCTCGACCAGGCGGCAACCATGGTTCAGCCGACGCAATGGCCGGGGCCGCTCGTTCGGGCGTTTCAGGGTCAGCTCGACCGAGCCGGCGTGCTCGCCGCGATCGCCAAGGCCAATGCGAACGCGCGGAACGATCAGACCTGCGAAGCGGAGTTCTATCTGGGCGAGCTGGCCCAGTCCCTCGGGAAGTCGGACGAAGCGGAAAAGTCCTTCAACCGGGCGATCGAGATCTGCCCCAAGAACTTCATCGAATACGAGGGGGCGGTCGCCGAATTGAAATCACTCAAGAAGTAAGAGCCGACGCGCGACCGACATGCGTTTCGCATAGTCGTCCCACAAGTCATAGGCTTGATCTCAATGCCGCGTGGGACGGGTCAGTTTTTGCACGGGTAGCTATAGCGCAGCACTTCGGTCACGAAGTCGACGGGGTCCTCGTAGATCTGCGTGCTGACCTTGCTCGCGTTGGCCGCGACCGCGCCAACGAAATCCTTGACGATGAGCGAGGGCGGGAAGGGGCAGAACTTCTTCGCCGCTGGCGCGTAGTCGTTCATCACCGCGACCGCCTGGACCATGCCGAGGCAATAACCCTGGTTGAGCGGATTGTCGTTGGCATCACCCTTGACCACCGCCTGGCAGCCGACGATGACGGCACGGGTCGCCTGGCGCTTGTTCTCGTTCGCGGCCGCTCCTGACACCCCGACGGTTGCCGCGATGCCCGCCGCCACGGCGAAAACAGCGATGAAGATGGCGCTGACGCGCTTGTCCATGAATCCGCCCTCGCCGTAACCGCCCCACCCTGGCATCGAGCAATTTCCCCAAGCGCATCGAAGGCCGGGACAGGCCTTGTCCTAGCGCGACCGGCGGAAGATGTCACATGCCTTCCACATTCCCCGCGCGACGGCCCCCATCCAGGGCCATGAACGGGGCCGATGCAATGTGGCTTTCACCATCGCACGCGCCGGCCGATGGGGGGAGACGTCGCGGCTAGTGGGGCTTTTTCTCCGTCGGCCCGATGCCGTGGTCGAGCGCCCAGATCGCCGCCTGGGTCCGGTTGGTCGCATTGATCTTGCGGAGGAGGCCCTTCATTCGAACCTTGATCGTGGCCTCGGAGACGTTGAGGCGCTGGGCGATCGTCTTGTTGGAAAGGCCGCCCACGAGGCAGCGGAGAACCTGGCGCTCCTGGTCGGAAATGTCCTCGACGTTCCGGCGCGTCCGCGGGCGTTCGCCGGGCGGGCGGTCGAGGAGGACGCGGACGAGGTCGGAGGAGAAGACTTTCTCGCCCGCAAGGATGAGGCGGATGAAACCGCGAAGCGCCGCCGCCGACACGTCGCGCGAAAGGCAACCATCCATCCCGGCTTCGATGCAGCGGGCGAGCCATTCTTCCGTGCGCGCCTCGCCGAACAGCACGAGCCTCACGCCGCTGAACCGCTGGGACAGGACCGCGATCTCCGCGAAGTAGTCCTCCGTGCTGGCGCCTGACGGCAGATCGATCAGCACGACATCCGGCAGGGCAGCCGGTTCGATGAGGCTCACCGCTTCGTCCATGCCGCGCGCCTCGCCCATGATCGCGAAATCCGGGTGCTGGAGGAGTGCGCGCAGGCCTTCGCGGACAAGACGGCTCGCCGCGATGATGAATAGCCGCGCGGGAATCGCCATGGAGGCCGACGTCTCTCGCGGTTCGTTTGAGATTCCAGCTGTCATGGGGGCGTCCACTTAGAAGAACCGGGAGCCAAGGACCGCCCCTCCCTTGAGACTCACCTGCTGATTGACGTCGACGCCGTTGTTCTGCTGGACATTGGCGTTGACGAAACCAAGGGCGCCGCCCGCACCATTGTATGAACCGCTGGGCAGAGCGTTCGTCTGCGTCCCGCCGGACTGGTTTCGCGTGTCCTGGTAGTAGAGCGCGGCCGTCTGCTGGGAGAGGACCTCGAGCGACTCGCAGGGCCCGATCGGCGGCACGGGCGGGACGTCGTCGCCCGACACCGTGGGGCGAAGCGCGACGGCGCCGCCGGCAGGCGGGTTCCCCGAGCACAGGCGATTGAGATTGGATGCATCGGACCCAGCCAGAACACGGAAGCTGTCGGAGCACCAAAACCCGAAAGGATAGTTGATCATCGAGGCGATCCCGCTTGCGAGCGCGGCGATCGAGAGCTGCATGCCCGGCGCATTCGCGGGTCCCACATTCGAGCCGTCGGAGGCCGCGAGCACCGCCACCACGCCCGGTTGAATCTGCGGGACGAGCATGGCCGCGGCGAGCTCCTCGGCCCCCGCGCCTTGGCGCTCCGACAGCTGCACCGAGGGAGTCAGCATGAAGGCACCCGAGAACTCAGCCGCCGCCGCGGGCGTCACGAAGACGCCAGACAGAAGGCCCACGCTCCTCAGCGACAGCGTGAACCCGATCAAGGAGAGTGTCAGGACGGCGAACGCCATCCACACGAACGCGGCCGGCCAAAGCGTGCGCGACGCCGCGGCGTAGGCCGAACGAGTAGAGGACTGATCGCCCACATGGAGGCGCCGTCCGCTCGCACTGATCACCAAGCTCATCACTGCCTCCGCCTCGTACCGACAGCGCGCCGCTACGCGCAACGCGCCGCCGTGCCGCAGCGGAATAGAACAGCACCCAACGTGCCAAACACCGCGTGGTCTCGATGCGGGACGCCGCGGAACACGTGCGAATGCGAAAAACGAAGAGGAAGTTTGGTTAAGAAGGTGGGGCGGGCCGATCGCGCATCGGCGAACACTCGTGTCAAAGAATGTCGCAACACGAGACACCGATGTATCGGTCACGTGACAGAAATTCCTTATCCGAATCGGTAACCATACCGATCGCGTCTGCGATTTCGATTCCGTTGGCGCGAATAGAACGTCCGCGCTCCCACGTTCGGCTAGGGTGCGTTCGATCAGCCCTACTCAATTCGGGTAGCACATCCCTGCTTCCGTCCATCCGCATCGAGCTACCAAGAACGATGCACCCGTTCGGATGCATCCCTGGCACAGATGTTGCGCCATGGATGACGCAAACGCGGTAGAGACCGCATCGTTAACACCGATCGCAATGATGGGCACGGAGCACACGACGATGTTGCGAGAGCAATCCTCCACAGAACGACACATCCTCCCCTTCAGCCGCGCACGGCGCGGACACGATGGCCAGGACATGCGGGCCGCGTTTCTTGCCTTTCTCGAGGATTTCGATCCCCGACGATTCCGGCGCGATGCGGGCTACCGTCATCGGATCGACCAGATGCTCCAGACGCTGAGCGAGACCGAGACCACGATCTTCTGCCGCATCTATCTCAAGCTGCTCACACACTGACGGGACGGCGGCCGCGGGCACTCGCGGCCGAGCGGCACGACCATTGCGTCACGAGACGTGGCGCACGCACGAACAGAAAAAAGACGAGCGAGGTACGCCATGGCTAGCAAGACGATGACCGAGACCGCGGGGCTCACCGACGAGGAAGTGCGTCTGTTCATTCTGGTCGCGAACGGAATGATCCGTTCGTCGATCTGGCGCGGCTTCTATCGGTTTCGCGGCCTCAACGCCGATTTCTTCGATGTCTACCTGGCGGACCGCCCGGGCGACGTCGTGAGCATCGGCGTCGGCCCTCAACGCCGCTTCTTCGCTCTTGACCACCGCGACAGCTCGGTCCGGATGGGCGAGACGTTGGCTGATGTCCTGGGCAACGTTGCCTTTACGCCCGCGGGAATCGCCTAATGACGCGGCATGCGATGTCGGGCCGCGGCTTTGCCGGCCCGGCGGCGCCCGGATAGGATCCCGCACCTCTCGCTATCGGCCGGCCTCAATGCGACTCGGCGGGGACCGCGAATGGCCGCGGCTCTTCGCCGCGCTCCGAGATCCGCCACATCTCGCGATAGGCCGCTTCGAGATGACGCCGGAAGCGATCGGTGTCGAAAAGCGGCGTGGTCAGGCGGTTGCGCGCGAGCTTCTCCCGTATGGCCGCAAGCTCACGCGGATTGGTCGCGAGTCTGAGGGCCAACGCTTCGTACGCCTCGAGACTATCGGTGATGAGCTCGGGCAGGCCGATCGCTTTCAGGAGACTCCCGGCGACCCGCGCTTGAAAGCTCCGGCCGGCACAAGTCACGAGGGGCAATCCCGCCCAGAGAGCATCGCTCGCCGTCGTATGGGCGTTGTAGGGCAAGGTGTCGATGAAGAGATCGGCCAGGCGATGCCGCGCCAAGTGGTCGGCAAGCGGCACGCGCGGCGCGAAGACAAGGCGATCGGGATCGACGCCGCGCGCCGTAGCTTCCCTCCGGAGATTGCCCACCACCAGGTCATTGTCGCGAAGCTGCCACAGGACGCTGCCGGGCACGGCCTTGAGAAGCCGCATCCAGACATCGAACACCTCCGGCGTGATCTTGTAACTGTTGTTGAAGCTGCAGAAGACGAAGCCCGTGTCCGGCAGGCCGCATGCCTTGCGCGTCGGCGTCGTGTCCGAAATCAGCCGCTTCGTATCGTTGACTTGGTAGCATTCAGGAAGATGAACGAGCCGTTCCGCGAAAAAGCGCTGATGCGCCGAAGGGACAACAAACGGATCGACGATGACGTAGTCGAGAAACGGCGCACCTAGCGTGCCGGGATAGATGAGGTAGTTCACCTGAATCGGCGCTGCGCGGTACGGCAGAATCCCTTCCCGGCTGTTCCGGCCGTATCCCATGAGGGCGACGGAGATGTCGATCCCGAGTTCTCTGATCGTCCGCGCCACGTCGAAATCGGACAAATTGCGAACATCGACGAAATGCTCGAATGCCGACTCGAGTCGCTGCCGCATCGGGCTATGGTCGTTGGGTCCAAACGAAATGGCATGGAGTTCGAACTGTGAGCGGTCGTGGCACTCGAACAGTTCAGCGGTCAGGTACGCGGTGGCGTGCTCGCGAAAATCGGCCGAGAGATAGGCGAGACGAATGCGTGGACGGGCACTCCGCAGCGAGCGCGTGAGTGCCGAGTGGGACGGAAGATTGTTGTTGCAATAGTTCTCGACCGCAGCTCGGCACGTTGCGAGATCATCGGTGATCGCGAGGAGCGTTCGGGTCGGTCCATTGAATTGAGGCCACTGGCATTTTTCAAGCAGCGCCTCCCTGTAGGATTGTGCCTCCTTCCACATGCAGGCACGATTCGCCGCATTGACATACTCACTGAGCGCGAAAAAATGATGGGGCTCGAGCGCGAGCGCCCGTTCCAAGCACTGCAGCGCCTTGCCAAACGCACTCTCAGCCGACAATTCGACGCCGAGGCGGTATTGCGCCTCCGCCTCGTCCGGTGTGAATGCCATCGCCTTCGCGTAGCACGCCTGCGCATCGTCACCCTTGCCCTGCCGGTTGAGCGCGTTGCCAAGATTGAGGTGCGCCTGGGCGTAATGAGGATCGATCTCAACCGCCCGGCGATAACAGGCCTCGGCGTCCGCGAACGACCCCTTCAGCATCAAGACAGAGCCAAGGTTGTTGTGGACATTGGCCGCCGCCGGTCTCAATGCCAGCGCACTTCGAAAGTGCGCGACCGCATCGTCGAGCCTGTCTTGGAGCTGCCGGGCGATCGCCAGGTAGTAGTGCGCATCGACAAGCCCCGCATCGATGCGGATCGCCCGCTCGAAGCAAGGAGCCGCCTCTTCGGCCTTGCCCGTGAAGAGGAGAGCCGCACCAAGCCCGTGATGCGCCAAAGCATCCCCAGGATCGAGAGCCAACGCGGCCTTGAAGCACGCGATTGCGTCATCGAACCGGTCCTGGCCGTGGAGCGCCTGTCCGAGGCCGCGATGCGCGTCCACCCGCCTCGGATTATTCCGCAGGGCCTGCCGGTAGCAGGCGATCGCCGCGTCAAGCTCGCCCCGCGCGAGCAGCGACGCGCCATGCTCGACGAGCACGTCGTCATAGGACGGAATAGGCTCGATCGCCCGTTCGTAGCGCGGGCTCCTCGTTGCCAATCCGTGCTGGGTCGCCGGCACGCGCCCAAGACGCCAATGGTAGGTCCGAACATGATCGTCCATGGTCCTGCCCTGCCGAGCGATGAAGTCACCGGCGGCCTTGCCAGGCCATCCGTGTTTCGTTCCGCGCTTCGATATTAGATGACCGATGGGACCGCCGCATCACCTCGCGCCGTTCCATCCGCGACGTGGCGTGAGTAGCACGAACCGAGCGCCCTCGAGGAGAACCCCTATACGTAAATCATCTTCCGCATCATGCCGCCGTCGACGGTGAAATTGGTGCCCGTCACGAAGCCGGATTCGGGCCCGAGGAGGTAAGCGACGAGCGATGCGACGTCGTCCGGTGTGCCGACCCGTCCGGCCGGGTGCTGCGCATGGTCGGCCGCGCTCAGTGTCTCGGGTCGACGCGCGGGATCGGCCTTGGCCCCCGAGACATCGATCCAGCCCGGGCTCACGCAATTGACGCGCACTGCCGGACCGAGGCTGAGCGCAAGCGCATGGGTGAGCGCGACAAGCCCGCCCTTCGACGCCGCATAGGCTTCCGTGTGCGGCTCCGACATGACGGCCCGCGTCGAGGCGATGTTCACGATGGCGCCCCGCTCGGCCGCCAGCAATGGCGCCGCATGTCTTGCGCAGAGAAACGCGCCGGTGAGATTGGTGTGGAGAACGCGCTCCCACTCTTCGAGCGCGAGCTCGACAAGCGGTTTGCGGATGGAGATGCCGGCATTATTGACAAGGGCGGACAGGCGGCCAAACCGCGCCACGACCGCTGCGATCGCGCGCCGCACATCGGCCTCCGATCCCACATCGCCCTCGATGAAGAGAGGCTGACCCGGCAAGGCCGCCGCCATTCGCGCGCCGGCGGGGTCGCGGTCGAAGATCGCGACCGCCGTCCCGACGCCCGCGAGACGCCGAGCGATCGCATAACCGATGCCCTGGGCCCCGCCCGTGACGAGCGCGACTTTCATCGCCGCTGCGCCGGTCAACGATGCGTCGGTCAAGTCGGACCCGCCTCCATGGGCTTACCGTCAAGGAACGCCGCGATGCGCGCATCTCCCCGCATGGCCGCAAGCTCGGCCCCCGTCGGCAATTGCGGCTTGTCGCGTTCCGCATTGACCATGCAGAGAAACCCGAATGCCTCGCCCCTTGTCGCGCGGAATTGATGCCAGGTCATCGCCGGGATCGAGACAAGATCATGCGGCTTCACCGCGACGACCTTGGAGCCGAGGAGGCAATGGCCGTGCCCGCGAAGGATCATCACCGCATGCATGTGCTCGTGCCGCTCGAGCGTCGAGTAGCCGCCAGGCCGCATCTCGAAATAGCGAAGCTCAGAGCGAAGATGGGGATCGGAGAAAAGGACCTGCCGCGTGATGTCCTTGAAAGGCGCGCTGCCTTCTTCCTTGTAGGCAAGACGCTCGACATCCCGCCACTGGAAGCCGTCGAGGAACGCCCGCATTCGGTCCGATTCGTCCGCCATCCGAGCCTCAACGATCGCGATGCCGCGCCACGCGCTCGACGAAGGCGGCCACGGCCTCGACGAGCCCGTCGCGCGCCGAGAGGAGGCCGCCACCGATGAGCAACATGGCATCGGCGCCGTAGAAGTCGAGCATCTCGTCGATCCGCGCGAGGACCATGCCGCCAGCAGGCACCGGGAGAGACGGCTTCAACCCGAGCCATGGCCCCCGCGCGGCATCGGCGAGGCGACGGCAGGTCTCGGGCGCGTAACTGAATCGGCCGCCGTAGTTGGGGAAGATCGTGGCGTCGGCACCGAACAGACGGAACAACTTGCCAAGCAGGAGCGGCGGGGCGAGGCGCGAAGCGCCGGCGAGCGCCGGATGCGCCATGAAGGCCATGTCCGGGAACTCGCGCGTGAGCGCTGCCAGGCTCGGGACGCCCACGACCATGGGTGCGATGAGAACGCAACGGACTCCCTCGTCGCGCGCGCGGCGCGTCTCGTCGCGCAACTGGTCGAGGGAGCCCGAGAGGCTTGGGACGTATTGGGTGGTGACGCCCGTTGCGGCCGATGCGTCCCGCACGGCCTTGGCACAGGCCGCCACGCGCCGGGCGAAGGGGCTGTAGGATTGGTCGGCGAGGCCGTGATCGTCCTTGATGAAATCGAGCCCGCCGCGCGCGAGGCGTCCCGCGAGCGCGGCCAGCGCCTCGGGCGGCAGGCCTTGCGGCTTCAAGGCCGAGCAGGTCAGCGCGCGGCCCTCGGCGCCGCACAAATTCCGCAAGCCCCCGATGCCATGCCGCGGGCCTGAAAAAGCGCGGCTGAGCTCCTCCGGCAAGACGACGTCCTCGAGCGACACGTCCTCCTGGATCGAGGTATTGCCGAACAACATGTTCATCAACTGGCCGGGCTCGGGTCCCATCGTCGCGAGCGAGAGGGCGACGCGCACATCGAAACCGCCGTCGCCGCGATCGGTGATCGCCTCGACCCGGCCCACGATGTCCGAGAGAACGTGCGAGTCGTCGATGGCCGAGACCGGCATCTCGACGCTCTGCTCGATGGCGATGGACTCCGCGCGCGCTGCGATCGAGGCTGCGTCCGCGCGGACACGATAGACGGCGACGAGACGCGTCATGTCACGACGTGATTCCGCGATCGCACACTGGCATCATCCCCGCGGGGCGGCGGGGCGCTTCCGAGACTCGACGTCGAGCTCGCCCAGGACATCGTTCGTATCCGCGCCAAGCGCGGGCGCGCCGCGCCGGATCGCACCCGGCGTTTCTGACAACTTGACCGGAATGCCCAAGACTTTGGTCGCGCCGGCGACGGGATGGTCGAGCTCGACCACCATTTTCCGTGCCGCCACGTGGCGATCATTGAGCACTTGCTCATGGTCGAGGACGGGCGCCGCGGGAATGCCAGCCTTCTCGAGAAGATCGAGCCAATGCTCGGCATCGTGCCGGCGCATGTGGTCGGTGACGAGGGGCACCAGCGCCGCATGGTTGGCGACGCGCTTGGCGTTCGACTCAAATCGCGGATCCTTGGCGAGCTCGTCCGCGCCGATGATCTCGCAGAACCGTTCCCACAGAAGTTGGGTCGCGGCGCCCAGCACGATCCATCCCGTGCGCGTCGGGAAAATCTGATAGGGAGCGGAATTGCGATGGGCCTGGCCGATGCGGGGCGGGCTCGCGCCATTGGTGAAATAATAGGCGGCCTCGTAAGGGCTCATCGAGAGCGCCGCCTCGAAGAGCGAGGTGTCGACCATCTGTCCGCGCCCGGTCCGCTCGCGCGCGACGAGCGCATTGAGCACGCCGAGCGCCCCATACATGCCGCCCGTCAGGTCGGAGATGGGAACAGGCAGTCGCAAGGGCGCGCCCTCGACCTCGCCGCAGATCGACATGAGGCCCGACATGGCCTGGGCCATGAGGTCGAAGCCGCCGCGGTGCTTGTAGGGGCCGGTCTGGCCATAGCCTGAAATCGCGCAGTAGACGAGCCGCGGATTGCGGGCTTTCAGCGTCTCGTAGCCGAGGCCCAGGCGCGCGGTCGTTCCGGGCTTGTAGTTTTCGACCAGCACATCGGCGCCGTCGACCAGGCGCCGGCACGCCTCCTGCCCCTCGGACGTCTTGAGGTCGAGCACGACGCTCCGCTTGTTGCGATTGATCTGGAGGAAGGAGGCGCCCATGCCGTTCACGAAGGGCGCGCTCTTGCGCATCTCGTCGCCGAGGCCGGGCCGCTCCACCTTGATGACGTCGGCTCCCATGTCGGCCAGCAGCATCGTGCAAAAGGGGCCGGCCAGATGGGAGGTCAGGTCGATGACTCGGATATGGGAGAGGGCGGAGGGCATGGCGATCCTCGTTTCAGGGAGAGCCCGGGCGGCGGTTCATCATCCAGGCGCCAATCCTAGCGCGAATTGCTATGGTTGACCCCGCCTGATGCAGCCCCGGAACCACAAGGAGCGAGCCTGATGCCGGCCAAGGAGATTCTCGTCACGCGCGACGGACCAGCGGTAACCGTCGCCCTCAACCGCCCCGAGCGGCGCAACGCCGTCAACTTGGCCATGTGGCGGGAATTGGGGAGGATTTTCGAGGATCTCGACCGGGACGCCGAGTGCCGGACGGTCATCTTCACGGGACATGGCGGGAATTTCTGCGCCGGGGCGGACATCTCGGAGTTCAAGGAGCACAGGGCCAACGCCACTCTTGGCGCGGCTTACGAGAAAGCCGTCACCCATGCGACGGAAGCGCTCATGGCGCTCTCGAAGCCGACGATCGCGGCGATCGCGGGCTTCTGCGTCGGGGGCGGCGTCGCCCTCGCCCTTTCCTGTGATTTCCGGATCGCGGAGCCGAGCGCGCGCTTCGGCGTCCCCGCCGCGCGCCTCGGCATCGTCTACAGCAGGACCGAGTGCCAGAGCCTGTTGGCGACCGTGGGCCTGCCCGCCGCCAAGCGGATACTTTTCGGGGGTGAACGGTTAGATGCGAGCGAGGCCTTGAAGCTCGGATTGATCGACCAGTTGGCGGAAGGCGATGTCATGGCGGCGGCCCGCGCGTTCGCGGCCCCGATGACAGGGAACGCGCCGCTCAGCATCGCGGGCATGAAGCTCATCCTCAACGCGCTGGCTTCGGATTCTTTCGAAGAGAAGTCGGAGACGATCGCCGCGACCGTCCGCTCCGCGCTCGAGAGCGAGGACTACCGTGAAGGGGTGCGCGCGTTCGGTGAGAAGCGCCAGCCCCGATTCGTCGGGCGATAGACGACCACGGCATGGCGTAAAGGATCGTCGCAAGCTCCCGCGGCCCCTTCCGTCACGGGTGGCGGCCGACATATTGCTGCAACCCGATGTCGTCCTGCCACGCCCGTCGCCAGGCGGCGAGAAGATAGGGGTGGAGTTTCTCGAACCGCGCCCGGACCGCGGCATGGTCGTGCCTCAAGCCGTGCATCACGACACCGACGGCCTCGCGCAACTCATCCTCGTCGATGGTCCGCAAGCGGCGCCGATCGAGCACGATCTCGCCATCGACGAGGACCGTGTCGACGCCGCGACCGGTCTCGGAGAAGACGAGCTGGCGCGCCGCGCTGTTGAAGGGAACGAAACTGAAGGTCGAGAGGTCGATGAGGCTGAGATCGGCCTTGTAACCCGGTTTGATCGCGCCGATCTCGCGATCGAGGCCGAGCGCCTTGGCCCCGCCCTCAGTCGCCGTGCGCATGGCATCGGCCGCCGAGGGAGGACCCAGCTCCGGGTCGCTGATGGCGGCAAGGCCCGCGAAGAGCCGCATGGCCTGGAACATGTTCTGGATATCGGTGCAGCTGCAATTGTCGCAGCCAAGGCCCAACCGCACGCGCGAGGCGAGATAGCGGCGGATCGGCGCGACGCCGCCCTTGGTCTTCATGTTGCTCGCGGGATTGAGGATCACGCTCGTTCCCGTCTCGGCCAGGATCTCGATCTCCTCGCCGTTCATCCACACGCCGTGGGCGAGACCGAGGCGCGGCCCCAGGAGGCCGATCGAGCGAAGATACTTCACTTGCGAGCCGCCATGCTCGGCGAGGAACAAGCGGCTGCCGAGCGCCTCCGAGCGCGTCTCGTAGATGTGGGTGAACACCCGAAGCCCGGCCTCGTCCGAAAGGGACGCGATCTCTGACAGAAGCTCGGGCGAGGACATGATGGCGCTCGTCGGGCTCAAGCCCCAGCGAAGGCGCGGCGGGAGGGCGGATACGCGCCGGTACTGCCGCGCGACCCATTCGACCGGTCCCTCGCCCGATGACGGCTCGACCGCGCCGCCGACATAGGCGTGCATCTCGGGAGGGATCGATTCGCGCCAGAACGGCACCCGGTCGAGGCCCTTCAGGTCGCCGATCTGGAGCGAGAGCGTCGCGCGGATTCCCACATCGGCATAGGCCTTGATGACGGTGTCGACGTGGGAGTCATCGAAGGGCGAGATGGTCAGCATGTCCTGGATCGTCGTGATGCCGGCGTGGAGGCATTCCGCGGCGCCGAGAAGCGTGCGGGCGCGGACCTCCTCCGTGCTGCGCTTGGGGTATTGGGGCGGCAGCGCGTTGACGAACCAGAAGTAGAGCGGCATGGGCTCGAAGAAGCCTTTAAAGAGCACGTCATGCGAGTGGTAGTGGGCGTTGACGAAACCGGGGATGACGAGACGGTCGCGCGCGTCGATCACTGTCCCCGGCGCCTCCGCGCCCCGAAGCCGCTCCGCCAAGCCCGGCTCGACACGGTCGATGAGCCCGCCCTTGATCAAGATGTCCGCGGTGCGCGGCCGGTCGGTATCGCCATCGTGGTCGTAGACGAGACCACCCTTGATCAAGGTGCTGTGCCCGGCTGCTCTCATCGGACCTCCGAGGGATGATCGCGCCGTCCCGTGACCGGCGCGAACGCAATCACGCCAATCGAATCAAGGCATCGGCCGCGATGGCCCTCTTGCCTTTCGGCCGCACGATCAGCGGGTTGATGTCGAGCTCGACGAGTCGGCCGGCCTCGCGCTCGGCGAACCGTGCGACCGTCAGGATGGTCTCGATCACCGCCTGTCGATCGCCCGCTGGCCGGCCACGGTAGCCCTCGAGGAGTCGCGCGGATCTGAGCGCGCCCAACGCCGCCGCCGCCGCCGCTTCCGTCACGGGCGGAATCAGAATCTGCCGGTCGGCCAGCAGCTCGACCAGCGTTCCGCCCGAGGCCAGCATGAGCACGAGGCCGAAGACAGGATCGCTCACCACGCCCAACAACAACTCCGCAACACCGTCATCCACCATCGCCTCGACGAGGAAGCGACCGCAAGATGACGCCGGGCCCTTGGCCGCGATGGAGCGAGTGATCGCCTCGATGGCATCATCGACCGCCGCGCGCGAGTCGAGGCCGAGTCGCACCGCGCCGAATTCGCTCTTGTGGGGGATGTCCGCGCTCGCGATCTTGAGCGCCACGGGAAAGCCGATGCGCTCGGCGGCGCCCGCCGCCTCCGCCGCCGAAACGATCGTCCCCTTCGGCACGGCGATGCCGGCCGCGGCGATGAGCGTCTTGCTCTCCCATTCGTCGAGCGTCCGCCCGACCTCCGCCTTGCGGCCGGGGGCAAGAAGGCGCACGGCGGGATCGCCCGCTTGAAGCCGCGCCCGGCCGCGGCCGACCGCGACCGCGGATGCGATGCCGGCAAGGCCGTCGGCCATGCCCTGGAGCGCCACGATGCCGCGCGCCTTCAATTTCCGCCGCGCGAAATCCGGCATCGATTCCGGCATGACGCTCATGACGGCGCCTGCCCGTCTGTTTTTCTCGCAGGCGCGCATGAACGACCTGAGGCTGATCTCGACTCCTTCGTGCTCGCCCTTCTCATGGTCGACATAGTCGATGACCAGGAACGAAAGGTCGTGATCTTCCCCGAGTGCCGTCGCCATGAGCGCGTGCAACGGATCCTCGCGGCCCCAGAGCACGGTCGTATAGTCGAGCGGATTGGTCGCGGCGGCAAATGGCGGGAGAAACTGCCGAAGCGCCGCCCCGCGGTCGGCGGAGGGCTGGGGAAAGGCGAGGCCCAATCGTTCGCCCGTGTCGGCGGCCACGTTCGAATCGCCGCCCGAGCAGGTGAACCCGGAAATCCGATTGCCCGCGAGCGGTCCCACGACATCGAGCACCTTGAGCGACTCGAGAAGCGAGAGCACGGAGGACACTTCCGCGACGCCAAGACGCTCGAAGAAGGCCCGATAGATCGAGTCCGAGCCCGCAAGCGACGCGGTATGGCTGACCGTGAGGCGTTGGCCGAGCGCCGACTTGCCCGCCTTGATCACCACGACGCCGATGCCGTTGCCGTGCGCCTTCTGCACCGCATCCGCGAAGGCCTGGGCGTCGCGCAGCCCTTCGAGATAGAGCCCGATGGCCGAGACGCCCGGATCGTCCGCCAGCACATCGATGAAGTCTTCGAGGCCGAGCCCCGCCTGGTTGCCCGCGCTGATCGTGTAGGCAAAATCGATCGAGCGATCATTGCGCGTGACGTTGATCGCGAGGTTGCCACTCTGCGCGATGAACACTGGACCGCGTTCGACACGCCAGGGCTCGTGGTCGATCGGCCAAAGGCTCGCGCCGTGCAAGGTATCGATGAACCCGTAGCAATTCGGGCCCACGAGGGCCATGTCGCCTGCGGCCTCGACGAGACGTTCTTGCGCAGCACGCCCGTCCGCGCCCGCCTCGGCAAATCCGGAGGCGTAGCACACCGCGCCGCCTGCACCGCGCGCGGCCAACGCCGCGACGGTCTCGATCGTCGCATCGCGCGGCACCGCGATGAACGCCGCGTCCGGCACGGTCGGCAAGTCCGCAACGCTGCGAACGCAAGAGACGCCTTCGATCTCCGCGCGCCTCGCATTGACGACGGAGATGGTTCCCTTGAAACCGTTTGCCCGCGACGAGCGGATTCCCGCCGCCACGTCATTGCCGCCGATGAACGCCAAGTGCCGCGGCCGCAACAGGCGCGCGAGATTCCGCCGGCGCGCCGCTTTCACGTCCGTCATCGCCGTCTCGACCGTCATCGAAAGCTCCCCCAAGCCGCCGGCACAGGCGATCAAGTCAGCTCCTGCGGCGCAGGACGCGCCCGCCCTCCGACGATTGACCCCCGGTATCACGCTTGTCAACATCGCTCCAGGCGAGGTCATTGCGCCGCCATCGGCGGCGCCGACAGGAAGACGGGACATGACAAATGGGACGGCCGCAGCCGAAATAGGCGCCGAGGAATTTGCCGGGCGCCGGGCGCGCGCGACGGAAGGTGCGCGGACGGCCGGACTCGACGCTCTTCTCGTCTGCTCGCGGGGCGGCGGCACGATCGACCGATTCGCGAACGTCGTCTATCTCACCAATTTCTATACCTCGTTCCCCTATATCCCCGACCGTCCCGGCGATTGGACGGGACGGGCCCATTCCTTCGTCATCCTGCCGGTCGACGGGCCCCCGCGCCTCATCGCGGACCTTCCCTACCTCAACGAGGTGCGGATGCCGTCCGATGGCATCGTGGTCACTGACGACGTGCTAGCGTCCGTGATCGACGAAATGCGGCGCGCGGGACTTGCCCGCGCGCGCGTGGGCCTCGTCGGCGAGGACGTCATCCCGCACGCGATGATGAAGGCGATCCAGGCGACGCTCCCGGACATCCAATGGTCGAATGCGGACGGTATTCTCACGGAGCTTCGCGCGGTGAAGTCCCCGGCCGAGATCGCGCTTCTCCGCGAGGCCGCCGCCCTCGGTTCCAAGACGCTCGACGCCATGCTGGACGCGGCCGTGCCTGGCGCCACGCACGGCGATGTCGTCGCGGCAGGACAGAACGTCATGGCCCGCGCGGGCGCCGTGCTCTCGAACTCCTTCATGGCGTCGGGAACGGGCGGCGAAGCGCCGACCCTCCACCGCTACAGCTTCCCCACTTGGGCAAGCCCCGTTCCACTCGCGAAGGGACAATGGTTCCGCATCGGCCTCTCGGGCCTGCTGCGCGGCTACTACTTCGACGTGTCGCGCTCGAAGCCGATCGGCCCCGCGACGAACGCCCAGATCGACGCCTTCGAAGCGGCGATCTCCGTCGTCGAGGCGGGACTCGGCGCGATTCGCGTGGGGTCCAAGGCGGGCGAGGTCGCTGAGGCGGCGCTCGCCATGCAGGAGCGGCTTGGCTATCCGATCAAGAGCGTCTTCTCCGGCCTCGGCCACGGCATCGGCCTCGGCTGGGACAATCCGTGGTTCGTCCGCGGCGAGGCGATGACGCTCCGGCCCAACATGGTCCTGAACGTCGAGCGCACGCTCATGCGCGACGGCTATCTCGGCGATTTCGAGGAGACGGTGCTCCTGACCGAGAATGGCACGGAGCTTCTGACCAGCGCCAAGATCCGCCGCTGGTGAGGGCGACCGGCGGCTCAGCCGGGCTCGAGCGCACCCGACAGCCCGGTCGCCTGGACCTGGAGCTGGGTCGAGACCAGCTTGGAGAAGACTCCGCCCTTTGCGACAAGATCGGCGTAGCGCCCCTGCTCGACGATCCGCCCGCCCTCGAGCACGAGAACGAGATCAGCATCGCGAATGGTCGAGAGGCGGTGCGCAATGATGAAGGTCGTGCGCCCCTTCATGAGGACGCCCAGCGCCTGCTGGACCTTGGCCTCGGTCACGGCGTCGAGCGCGCTCGTGGCCTCATCGAGGATGAGGATCGGCGGGTCCTTGAGGAGCGCGCGCGCGATGCCGATGCGCTGGCGCTCGCCACCCGACAACGTGCGGCCCCTCTCGCCCACCATCGTGTCGTAGCCGTTCGGCTGCATCATGATGAAGTCGTGCGCCTCTGCCGCCTTGGCCGCCTCGATCAGCTCCTCATCGCTGGCTTCAGGCTTGCCGATGCGCAAATTCTCCGCGATCGTGCGATAGAACATCGTGCTGTCCTGGAACACGACTCCGATGTTGCGCCGGAGCGAGGCCAAGGTCACGTCGCGGATGTCCGTGCCGCCGATCGTGATGCGACCTTCCTGGGGATCCCAGAGCCGGTGAAGGAGCGCCATCGCCGTGCTCTTGCCGGCACCGGTCGGACCCACGAGGGCGATCATGCTTCCCGCCGGTGCGGTGAAAGTCAGGTCCGTCACCGCCGGACGCTTGCCGTCATAGGACAGCGAGACGTGGCTGAACTCGACCGTGCCCATCACACGGCCGAGCTCGACGGCATCGGGCTTCTCGACGACCGATGGCCGCGCGTCGAGCACGCCGAAGAACTCCGCAAGTCCCGGCATCTGAAAGAAGAGGCGTCCGACGAAGCTCAAGGCCTGCTCGAGCCGGCCGATGAGAAGCGTCGCGAAGCCCATGAAGGTCACGATCGCGCCGACCGTGACTTTGCCCTTGAGATAGAGCCAGGTGCCAAGAAGGAAGATGGCGATGACCGTCAGGGTGGAGGAAGCGCGCGTCATCACCGTCACGATCGCCCACCAGGTGAGAACCGGGAATTGGGCGCGCAAGACCCGAGTCGTCAGCTCGCCGAGCTGCCGAACCTCGAGCGCCAGGCGCACGAAACTCTGGATGAGGTTGACGTTGCCGAGCGCATCGCCGGCGCGTTCGGCCAGCTCCGAGTGCACGCTCTGGACCTCGGCCTGGGCCTGCTCGGTGCGCGAGATCACGAGAGCGCTCAAACTTGCGAAGACGAGGAGGAGCACGATGAGCAGCGAGGCCAGCTGCCAGTTGAGGAACATGGTCATCGGCAGGAGGACCAGGACCGTGACGAAGGTCGACAGGTGCTCGCGGAAAAAGGACAGCCAGATGCCGAAGAGATTGTCCGCGCCCTCGAGCATGATCTTGAGCAGCCGTCCCGAATGCCGCGCAGTGTGGAAGCCGAGCGGGAGCGACAGGACGTGCTCGAAATAGTCCTGAAGGCTCGCAAGCCGCCGCCGGTGGGCCATGCGGTCGGCATAGAGAGAGACGAGGATGCTGGCGACGATGCCGCCGATCCCAACCGCTGCCCAGAGGCCGAGCAAGCGGAAGCTCGTATCCCACACCGCGCTCGCGGGCCGGCCGGCGCTGCCCGACAGCGCATCGACCACCCGGCCGAACAGCAGCGGCTCGAGGAAGTTCATGCCGGCCAGCGCGAGATTCGCCGCGGCCAGGGAGATCGCGAGCCCCTTCTGGGGAGCGAGAAGCGCCAGCACGCGCCGGTAGACGCGGAGAAACTTCATGCCCGCCTCAGCCGCCAACCGTCACGGGGCGATCCATGCTCGCTCGGCACGGCTCAGAGCCCGGCAGCATCGAGCGCCTGGCGGAGGTCTTGGATGAGCGCGAATTTGACCTCCCTCAGCTTCTCGGTTGGGCACCAGACGCTCACGAGCACGGTGACGGCACGCCCTGCGACTTCGGATGTCGCGACCGCGGGCGGCGGCTCGGTTGCGATGTTCGCCGCTTGCTGAGCCACTCTCTTGGCGATTTCGATGGCCCGTGCCATGTCCTTGCTGTTCTCGATCGCCAGTGAGACATCGACCCGGCGCTTCGCGTGATAGCTGTGATTGATGATCGAATCACCCCAGATCTTGGAATTCGGCATCAGGATCTGGGCATTGTCGTCTGTCGCCAATTCGGTGACGAACAAATCGATGGCGCGCACCGTGCCGGTCTGCCCGCCAATCTCGACGCGGTCGCCGACCTTGAACGGGCGGAACAGCATGAGCATGACCCCGGCGGCGATGTTCGTGAGCGTTCCCTGCAGCGCCAAACCGATGGCGAGGCCGGCCGCGCCGAACACCGCAATGAAACTCGCCGTCTGGATGCCGAGCCGGTCGAGCATGGCAAGGCCGGTGAAGGCCAAGATCACATAGCGTACGAGGCTCGCGAGGAACCGGCGCAGAGTCGTATCGATCTTGGCACTGCGCCCGAGCACGCGGTCGGTCGCATCGGCAGCCCAGATCGATACCTTCCAACCGACGATCAGGATGACGAGACCGCCGGCAACCGCCAGCCCGTATGTCGCGACGAACGTCCACACCTGATCGCCCCACTTGGTCACGGATTGCGAAACATCGTTCATGGCCATGTACTCCCCACCTGCCTCGACGAATGAACATTCCTCGTGCCGGCGCGGGCGCTCTCAGAAGGGCCTTCTTGCCGGTCGATGAGGATTCAGATCGCGCGGTTGACCCCTCCATCGACCAAGATGTTCTGCCCGGTGATGTAGCCCGCGTCGGGCGAGACAAGGAAGGCCGCGGTCTTCGCCACTTCCGACAATTTGGCGCTGCGGCCCATCGGAATCGTGCGGATGATCGAAGGCTCCGCCGGCCAGTTCTCCACCACGCCCGGCAGCATGTTGTTCATGCGGATGCCGTCGCGCGCGTGGCGGTCGGCATAGAGCTTGGTGAAGCCGGCGAGCGCCAGGCGGATCGAGCCGGAGACGGGATAGGTGATTCGGGGCTCAAGCGCCGCGAAGGTCGAGATGTTGACGATGGCGCCGCCGCCCTGCTTCTGCATGAGCGGCGTGATGAGCCGCGCCATGCGGACGACGTTGAGCAGGAGAACGTCGACGCCCTCATGCCACTGCTCGTCCGTGACCTCGAGCGGCGAGCGGTCGTAGTCGGGGTCGTAGGCCGCGCGCGTCCCGTGGAACGTCGCCGGCGCATGCGCCGTGTTGTTGACGACGGCATCGATCCGCCCATGGCGCTTCACCGTGGCCTCGACGAGCGCCTTCAAATCGTCGGGATTGGTGACCGACCCCGCCATGCCGTAACAGCCGAGTTCCTTCGAGAGCTTCACGCTGTTGGTGGGCGACATGACGGACAGCGCGTAGCCGCGCGCGGCAAGCTCGCGCGCGCAGGCTTCGCCAATGCCTCGCCCCGCCGCGGTAACGATCGCGACCTGTGCCATGGAGAATCCCTCCTGTCTCGACCCTATCTAGCACCGGCCCCCAGGCGTTTGGAGTCAGATCATCACGCTATCACAGGAAAAATGCAGGCTTGCGCGGAATGCACGTCGGCGGCAGCTCACACGAGCGATGAACCCATCGCCCGGGCCGGCTAGGATGGCTGTCCGGCCGGAGGAAGCGCGAGCGGGCGGGGCAATGGGCCAAGGCAGCTACGAAGTCGTCATCGTCGGCGGTGGTGTCGCAGGCCTCGCCGCGGCCCATGCGCTCCGTGATCGCGACATCGTCCTCTACGAGGCCGATGAGAGGACCGGCGGACGCGTGTTCAGTCAGCGCCGCCAGCCCTATTGGATGTCGGTCGGCGCCCACATCCTCGGCGGACGCGACACGCCGATGGGTCAGCTCGCGACAGGCTTCGGTCTCACGCTTGCACCGATCCAAGGCGACATGGCCGCCATCTGGACGGAGGGTAAGCTCGTTCGCGGTGGCCGTCCCGAGCTCTATCCATTCCGCCTCGCGTTGCCCTTCGGCGCGCGGCTATCACTCGTTCGCACGGGTGTCCGGTTCAAGCGCGCAGTTGCGCGCGCCGTGGCCGCGACGCCCGACGCCATCCATGGCAATCGTGAGTTTGACGGCGACCACCCGATTGTGACGGGCGATGCCGAGCTCGACGCGCGGCGCTTCGCCGAAATCCTCGGCTCGCCCCACCCCGCCGTCCACGGACTCTTCCGCACAGCGGCCAACCGCCTGGCATCCGAGCCCCATGAGCTCTCCGGGCATTTTGGCTCGAGCGCCATCGGCAGCCTCTGGGCGATGGGAAAGCGCCACGCGCTCACGGTCGAGGGCGGAATCGGCGAGGTCACGCGATCGCTCGGCGCCATCGTCAACGACCGCATCGTGACGGGCGCCAAGGTGTCGAAGGTCCGCGCCGGGCAACCCTGGGCCGAGGTGAGGATCGAGCGGGCCGGCAAGAGCGAGACCGTCCGCGCGCGCTACGTCGTCTTCGCGGCTCCTGCCTATGCGGCGCGTGACGCGATCGAGAGTCTTCCCGCCGAGAAGGCGACGGCGCTCGCGCAGGTCAAATACGGGCCCTATGTCGTGATGGCAGCGCTCACGCGCGAGACGGGTCCCATGCCCTACGACGATCTTTACGGTGTCGCGATCGGCGGGCGTACTCTTTCCATGCTGTTCAACACAGTCAATCCGCTGCGCACGGATGCGATGCGACGCACGCCGGGCGGCGCGCTCATGATGTATGCCGGTGGCGAGCGGGCGATGGCGCTCATGAACCAACCGGATGAGCTGATTCGGGCGCGTTTTCTCGCCGACGTTTACGCCGTATTCCCCGAGGTCGAGGGCCTGGTCGAGGAGACCTGGATCCGCCGCGTGCCGAGAGGATATCCGTTCTGGGAGCCGGGCCGACTGGGCCGGCAGCAGGCCCTGGCACGCCCCTTTGAGAACGTCTACTTCGCCGGCGACTGGGTCGAATATCCGTCGACCGATTCCGCCGTGCGCTCGGCCCAGCTCGCCGCGCGGGTAATACGGGAAAAGCTCGACTGAGCCTTTCGCTTACAGCCGCCGCCAGTCCTTGAGCACGCGGCGCGCGGCGTTGTGGCCAGGTCCGGCGGAAACGCCGCCGCCCGGGTGGCTGCCCGAGCCGCAAAGATAGAGCCGCTCGATGGGCGTTCGGTAGCGCGCGGCCTTCGGATGCGGGCGCAGGCTGAAGATCTGATCGAGATCGTGCCGGCCGTGGAAGATGTCGCCTTCCGTCAGGCCGAAGACGCGTTCGAGGTCGAGGGGCGAGAGGACCTGGCGTGCCACGGTGATGCGCTTGAGGTTCGGGATGTGGCGCTCGACGGATGCCAGAATCCTGTCCGCGACCTGCTCCTTGATATCGTCCCAATGCCGGCCGCCCGCGAGGTTGTAGGGAAAGTATTTGCAGAGAAGGCTCATCACGTGGTGGCCCGGTGGCGCCAGGTCCGGATCGAGGGCCGAGGCGAACTGGATGTTGATGTAGGGCTCGTCCGGAATCTCTCCGTCACGGGCGGTGCGGTAGCTGAGCTCCACCGAGCGCATGTCGGGCAGCATGGTGATCGCCGAGCCGCGCGCGATCTCGGCATCGGATGCGGAAAGCGCCTTGAACTCTGGCGTTCCGTTGAGAGCCAGGTTCATGCGGAGCGACGCATGGCCCATGCGGAGATGCTCGATGTCGCTCGCGAACTGCGGATCGAGATGTTCGGTGCCGACGAACTTGAGGAAGGTGCGCTTGGGGTCCGTGTTGGCGAGAACGACCCGTGACCGGATCTCCTCCCCCGATTCGAGCCTGACGCCTGCGGCCTGCCCTTTCTCGACGATGATGCGCGCGACGGGGGCGGAGGTGCGGATCTCGACGCCATGCGCGCGGGCAGCACCGGCCAAGGCTTGGGTCACCGCGCCCATGCCGCCCGTGGGGATGCCCCACCGGTAACGCTTGCCATCGAGCTCGCCCAGCACGTTCAAGAAGAAGGGCAAGGCCGAGCCCGGCTGGTGGAGGCTCGAGAAATTGCTCGACACGCAATGGACGGCATAGATCTGCCGCATCGTCTCGCTCTCGAAGCGCCGCTCCATGAACTCGGCCGCGCTCAGGGTGAACATCTGGACGAGGAAGTGCCGATCGGCCTCGTCGAGCTTCCGCAACTGCCCGCCGATGCGAACCGCACCCATGAGCGCGTCGAGCCCGCCCGCGAGCGGCGGCGGCTCGCGCAGCCATTGTTCGCGGACGATGTCGCCCACGCGGATCAATTGCTGGCGCAAACTCTTCAGGGACTCGTAGTCCCGGTTGGAGAAGCGGCCGACGGTTGCCTGGTCGCGCGCCTCCTCGCCCGTGAAGAGGACCGCGCGACCGTCCGAGAGAAGCTCGAGCGAGCCGCGGTAAGGGATCGCCTCAAGCCCGTGGCGTTTCAACTCGAGGTCGCGGATGACCTCGGGACGCAGGAGCCCGAGGGTGTAGGACGCGATCGAGTTGCGGTAGCCGGGATGGAACTCCTCCGTCACCGCCGCACCGCCGACCACGTGCCGGCGCTCGAGGACCAGGGTCTTCAAGCCGCCCTTGCCGAGATAGGCGGCGGCCGTGAGGCCGTTGTGGCCGGCCCCGATCACGATCGCATCGAATTGTGTCGCCATTGTCCTGGATCCCGCATGGACGGCTTCGGAAGAGCCCCGTCACTCTGGCAGTGCCGCGGCGATCCGGTCAATCGAGCGCATGGAGAAGAGAGACGCAGTCCCAATCGGCTCTGTCCTGTACACTGTCCGCTCGGCTTCCCGATCGCCCCGCCCCCATGCGCGTCAACACATCCGGAATCGAACGAGCAAGCGAGCGAGTCGCCATCACCTTCGACGGCGTCCCGCTCGATGCCTATCCCGGCGAGGTGGTGGGCGCGGCGCTGAGCGCGGCCGGGCACCTGCCGCTCCGGCAAACGCAGACAGGCGAAGCGCGCGGGCTCTTCTGCGGCATGGGTGTCTGTTCCGAATGCCTTGTCCGCATCGACGGCGAACCCAACCAGCGCGCCTGCATGACCCGAATCCGCGCCGGGATGGCGATCGAGCGCCAGAGGGACCCGATCGCGAGCCCCGGCGCGCGTCCACCACGATCGCGGGAGGTCGAACTCCGTCCCGATATTCTCGTCATCGGCGGCGGGCCGGCGGGCCTCGCGGCCGCCCGCGCCGCCGCGGTGTCCGGCGCCAAAGTGCTGCTCGTCGATGAGCGGGCCGCGCTCGGGGGGCAATTCTTCAAGCCACTCGCAGCATCGCACCGCTTCACGGGCAACGTGCCGCGGGATCGCCAATACGCGGGCGGGCGGACGCTCGTCCAAACGGTCGAGGCGGCGGGCGTCGAGATCATGTGCGAGACGGAGGTGTGGGGCGCCTTCGCACCCGATGAGATCACGCTCCTCTCCGGCGGGACCGACTACATCATCCGGCCGCGGCGCCTCATCCTCGCGACCGGCGCCTATGAGCGCGGCGTACCTGTGCCCGGCTGGACGCTTCCCGGCTTCATGACAACGGGGGCCGCCCAGACCTTGCTCCGCGCCTATCAGGTGGCGCCCGGGCGGCGAATTCTCGTCGCCGGCAACGGGCCCCTCAACCTCCAGGTCGCGGCAGAGCTCTTGCGTGCCGGCGCCGAGGTGGTCGGCCTCGTCGAGGCCGCGCGCTCACCGATGTCGCACCCCGCCGCGCTGCTCGCGGCGCTCCGTCACGGGCCGGACCTGGTCCGCGACGGCATGGGATACAGGACACGGCTCTTCTTCTCCCGCGCGCCGATTCTCCACGGCCACGCGGTGCTGCGGGCGGACGGCCGAGGCAAGGTCGAGACGGTCACGGTCGGGCGCGTCGATGGGGCCGGCCGGGGCGTTCCAGGGACCGAGCGGTCCTTCGAGGTCGACGCCGTCCTCGTCGGCTACGGCTTCCAGCCCTCGGCCGAGATCGCCCGCATGCTTGGTTGCCGTCACTCCTTCGACCCGACGCGGGGAATGCTCGTCGCCGAACGCGACGAGGCCGGACGGACGAGTCTCGGCGAGGTTTTCATCGCAGGCGATGGCGGCGGGCTCGGCGGCGCGCGCGTGGCCATCGCCCAAGGATTTCTTGCCGGGATCGCCGCCGCTGCCGATCTCGGCCACCGCGCCGATCCCGCGCTCCTTCGCGAGCAGAGGGGGCACGGACGAGCGCTCCGCCGGAACCTGGCTTTCCAACGCGCCCTGTGGCGCCTCTACGATGCGCCGCGTCTCCTCGACCAACTCGCGACCGATGACACGATCGTCTGCCGATGCGAGAGCGTGACGCTCGGCCAGGTTCGCGCGTCGTTCGAGGAGGGCGCGCATGCGATCGGCAGCGCCAAGCGCGCGACCCGCGCCGGCATGGGACGGTGCCAGGGGCGCTATTGCGCGCCGATCCTTGCGGAACTCGCATCGCGCGCGAGCGGAATACCGATCGACGAGTTCTCGTTCTTCGCGCCGCGCATGCCGACGAAACCGATCCCCATCGCCTCGGTCGCACGCGCGGTTGCGAAGACCCCTGGCACGCTCAGCATGCCCTCGGCCCGCGAGAAATGAGCCGCAGGGCTCAGGCCAAATAACGCTCGGCCGAGAACGGCGCCAAGTCGAATCCCGGGTCACGCCCCAAGAGCAAATCCGCCGTGATACGCGCGACGATGGGACCCGCCGAGAAGCCGAGCCATGGGAAAACGGTCATATAGAAGCCGGGGATTCCCCTGACCTCGCCGAGAACAGGCTTCCAATCGGCCGTGCCGTTGACCATCGCAGGCCAGCTCCGCACGAGGCGCAGGCCACCGACGAGCGGCACCACGTTGCACGCGATCCCCAAATTGTCCGCCATGGAATCCCGGTCGATCTGGAGCCGTCCCGTGCGCGGGTCTTCGCGGGCCGGCCAGCCGCCGCCGATGAGCACCGTCCCCGCCGCCGTCTGCTTCAACGTCAAGCGTCCGCCCGCGTAGTAGAGAAGATGCGGCAGCACCGCCGTCGTGGGCTCGGTGATGGCGATCTGGATCGGCACGCCCTCGATGGGGAAATCGAGGCCGAGCTTGCGCGAAATGACGGTCGCTTCGGATCCGGCTGCGTTCACCACCCTTCGTGCGCGGATCGGACCTTGCGGAGTCGTCGCGACGAATCCTCCGTTCTCGCGAACAAGCGCCGTGAGCGGACAGTGCGCCACGATGCGCGCGCCGTGCCTCCGCGCCCCGCGCGCGAGCGCCAAGGTCGTGAGAAGAGGACTGGCCTTGCCCTCGTCCGGGCAAAAAGCGCCACCGATCATCCCGTCCGAGAGATAGGGCGCCATCGCGTGAAGATCCGAGCGCGACAGAATCCGGACGTCGAGGCCCGAGGCGCGTTCGAGCGCCGCCTTGCGTTCGACGTTCCGCATTTGCACCTCGCTCGCCGCGACAAGGAGGCCGCCCTTCAACGAGACTTCGAGGTCTTCGCCGAGCGCGCCGGGCAGATCCTGCCAGAGCGCGATCGACGCCTTGAGAAGGCGCAAGGTCGGCGCAAACGCGCGGGCCCATGCCTCGTCTTCGATGAAGGGCTCGTAAGGGATTTGGGCGTGGAGGCTTCCGGAATTGGCGCCGGAGGCATGGGCATTCAGATCATCGCGCTCGATGACGACGACCTCGGCACCCTCGCGCGCGAGGAAATAGGCCGTCCCGCACCCGGCGATGCCCCCGCCGATGATGAGTATGTCGGTCTCGATCGTCACGCGCTCTCGCCCCCGCGCCATCAAGCGGGCGAGCGCGCGCGGTCGTCAATACGGATTCCTGGGGACGCTACGTCGTGACGCCCGGCTACGGAACCTTGACCATGACGGCATGGTCATCAGGCTTGCCGTCTATGGTCCGTTCGCAGAGCAGCGTTCCGTCCCCCTGCATGGCGAAGTCGAACCGGACCCTGTTGCCGAACGACAGCTTGCCGTTGGCGATCGTGCCTTGGAAGGTCATGTTCCCATTGCGGAACTCGCCGCCGGGATCTGCGCCCCAAGCGTAGACGCCCGTAGCCTCGCCTGTTGGCGAAATTCGCTCGACGACGAGGAGGCTATCGAGCTCGCCGCCCCAATAGCCGTGCCACGCTCCGCTGAAGGCAGCGAGCGATACCGGTACGTCGGGCCCGGGCGCTATGGCCTGGGTGCCGTCCGGCAGCGGCGCCTCCGCAAGCCGACGATGGGAGCATGCCGTCGCGGTGAGCGCGATTGCGCAGGCAAGCGATATGGCGATCCTTTTGGTTAGCGGCATGCTCTTCTCCGGGCGCGTGCATTCTTTCGGTGCCGATCCGGCCCCTCTTCTCACTGTGTCGCCAAATATTGAAGGTCGCGTTAATCATCCCGGACGGGACCGGAGGGCCCGAAAAGCCCACCCGATTGGCTTGCCAACGGCCCTTTCTGGCCAGCCCGAGGCCATTCCTATACAATCCGTGCCTTCGGCCGCATCAGGGACCAAGGGAGACGAGGCGATGAAGAAACAGTTTCGTGGCTGCTACTCGGTCAACGTGACGCCGTTCACCGAGGACGGCTCCAAGCTCGATCTCGCCGCCCAGCGCCGCTTCGTCGACTGGCAGATCTCCGAGGGCGTGCCGGGCATCATCATCCTCGGCACGACGGGCGAGTTCCTCACCATCAGCGACGACGAGCGGCGCGAGTTCGTGGACGCGACCGTCAAGCACGTGAACGGCCGCATCGACGTGCTTGTCGGCACGATGAATGCCTACACGCCGCACGCGGTCCGTTATTCGCGCGAAGCCGAAGAGCTCGGCGCCGACGGGCTCATGATCATCCCGCCCTACTACTACACGCCGACCGAGGACGAGATCTTCAACTACTACAAGGCCATCTGCGAGGCCGTCTCGATCCCCATCATGCTCTACAACAACCCGTTCACCTCGAACGTGGACATGAAGCCGCACCTCATCGCGCGGCTCACCAAGTCGTTCGAGCAGATCCGTTACATCAAAGAGGCGAGCCAGGACGTGGCGCGCGTCTACGAGATCGTGAACGCGACGAACGGCGTCATGAATGTGTTCGCGGGCCAGCAGATCGTCGAGAGCTTCCTTCTCGGCGCCGTCGGCTACGTCAACCCGTTCGGCAATTACATCCCTGGCCCCTCGACGCGCATCTGGGACCACCTCCTCGCGGGGCGGATGGCGGAGGCCAAGGAGATCCAGCGCGGCATCCTCGAGATCACGCGCATCATCGCCGAAGGCCATCCCTGCTACGGGCACCAGTGCTATTCGAAGGCGCTTGCCGCCCTCTGCGGTTATCCCGTGGGCGACGTGCGTCCGCCGATCACGACCTTCAAGTCGCTCGGCCAGGAGGGGCGCGACCGGGTCGCGCGCCTCCGTGTCGTCATGGAGCGCATGGGGGCGCTGCCCTCCCGCAAGGCCGCCGAATAAGCGGCCTCAATGCCAGGTGAGTCGGACCGGCCGGACGCCGTCATCATCCGGCCGGACGAGGTCCCGAGCGCATCCGAGCCAGAGAACGCCCTCGTCTACAAGAAGCTGATCGAGGGCGCCGTCCACGGACCCGACATCAGCGTCACCTGGATCAAGATCCAGGGACGCCACCGGAAGCTCGTCTGCGATGCGAGCGACCGCGTCTATCACATCCTGTCGGGCGAGGGCGTTTTCACCCTCGGTAAAGCGGCGCCTGCCGTGGCCAAGGCCGGCGACACCATCTTCATCCCGCGCGGCACGCCCTACGCCTTCGAAGGCGAGATGACCTACCTCGTCATGAACGGCCCGGCCTTCCGTCCGGGAACCGACCATTATCTCGAATAAGGCCGCCCCTCAGCGCACATAACTCGCGCCGTTCACATCGAACGTGGCGCCCGAGAGATGCCGCGAGGCGCCGCTCGCGAGGAAGGCCGCAACCGACGCGACGTCCTCGGGCGGCACCCATTCGCCCATGGCGAGGCCGCGCGTGACCGCCTCCTCGCCGCCCTGGGTCGCCGCGAAATTCTCGGACATCTGGGTGCGCACCACGCCCGGCGCGATGACATAGGCCAGGATGTTCTCCTTCGCATAGCCGCGCGCGATCGTCTGGGTGAAGGCCTTGATCGCCGCCTTGGAGGCGGCATAGGCCGCCGTGTCGGGGTTGGTGACACCGCGCTGGGCGGCCCAGCTCGAGACGGTGATGAGGATGCCACCGCCGCGCTGCCTGAAGTGCCGCACGGCCGCGCGAGAAAGGCGCGCCGTCGCGAGCACGTTGACCTGCAGCGTCTCGGCCCAGACCGCGTCCCAGCTCGCATCATCCGCGTCGAACCCGCCCGTCCAGCGCATGACGGCCGCGTTGTTGATGAGGACGTCGATCCGCCCGCGCCAGCCCAAGGCCTCCTCCCAGAGGCGATCGACCTCGCGACTGTCGTGAAAATCGCCCTGCACGAGACGGGCGCGCGCGGGCGGCAGTCCGGCCGTGGCTTTCTTCGCACCTTCAGCGTCGCCGCCGTAATGCGCGATGATATCCGCGCCTTGGGCACCGACGGCGCGGACGATGGCGGCACCGATCCCTTTCGAAGCCCCCGTCACCAAGATCACTTTGCCTGTGAGATCGAACACCCTCTGCCTCCTCCGATGCGGCCGCAATTATTCGGCCGATCGGTCAACCTCGCAACACGGCCGGCGGCGGCTTATTCTTCGAGGGCTCAAGGGGGCGACGGCGCGAAGGGGCGGATTGAGGGGCTGTGGCGAGGACGAAACTGGGCCTCATCGTAAACCCGATCGCCGGCATGGGCGGCAAGGTCGGGCTCAAGGGCACGGACGGGGCGGCGATCCTCGCGGAGGCAAGGAGGCGCGGCGCCGAGCCCGTGGCGGCCGAGCGCAGCTTGCGCGCGCTCAAACGACTTCTGTTCCTCGAAGCCACGTTCGCGCTGGTCACATGCCCCGGCGCCATGGGCGGTGATGTCGCGGCAAAGCTCGGCGTCCATGCGACCGAGATCGCACGCGCTCCACGGCGCGAGACCGCGGCCGAGGACACGAGAGCGGCGGCGGCCGAGATGATGCGATCGGGCGTCGACCTCATCCTCTTCGCTGGCGGTGACGGCACCGCGCGCGATATCTACGGCGTCGTCGGACGCTCTTGTCCCATCCTCGGCATTCCGACGGGCGTGAAGATGCACTCTGGCGTTTTCGCGACGAGCCCCGAAAGCGCGGGCGAGATTGCCGCCGAATTCTGCCATGCTGACCGGCCGCCCTTGCGCGATGCCGAGATCATGGATGTCGACGAGGCGGCCATGCGCGAGGGCCGTCTCTCGCCGCATCTCCACGGCTATGCGCGCGTGCCCGAGACGCGCCACCGCGTGCAGAACGCCAAAGCCGGCGCGGTCGCATCCGATGACGAAGCGCTGGAGGCCCTCGCGGGCGAGATCGCGGCCGCGATGCCACGGGAGCGCCTCCACATCCTCGGGCCCGGCACCACGGTCCAGCGGATCAAGCGGCGGCTCGGCGGCGGCACGCTCCTCGGCATCGACGCCGCGCTCGACGGTGCGCTCATCGGCACCGACCTCAACGAGGCGCAGATCCTCGCCCTCATGGACCGGTGGCCCGCGACGATCATCGTTGGCGTCATCGGAGGACAAGGCTATGTCTTCGGCCGGGGCAACCAGCCGATCAGCGCCGAGGTGATCCGCCGTGCAGGTCGGGACAACATCATCGTCCTCGGGGGGGCGGGCAAGCTGCTCGCCCTTGATCCCCCCTGCCTCAGGGTCGATACGGGCGATGAGGCGGTCGATCACCTTCTCTCGGGCCACCTTCGCGTGCGCACGGGCCCGCAGCAGGCCATGATCGTCAAAGTCGCCGCCTGAGCACCCAAAACAGCTACGGTACGTGACGCCGTCGAAATCCGGAGAGAGACGTGACCCGCAACACCGCTTCGGCCCATCCCTACATGCCCAACGCCGTCGAGAGCATCAAGCAAGAGATGCTGAAATCGATCGGCGCGCGCAGCATCGACGAATTGTTCGAGCAGATCCCGAAAGATCATCGCTTGAAGCGGCCGCTCGACCTGCCTTCGGCGATCCGCTCGGAAGCCTCGCTCCGCCGCCATCTCATCGACACCCTCGCGAAGAACGAGAACTGCGAGGAGAATCTGAGCTTCCTCGGCGGCGGGTGCTGGCAACATTACGTGCCCGCGATCTGCGACGAAATCGCGGGGCGGAGCGAGTTCCTGACCCCTGTCTGGGGCACACCCTCGTCCGACCATGGGCGGAACCAGGCGTGGTTCGAGTTCTCGAGCCAGATCGGCGAACTCGTCGGCTTGGAGTTCGTGGGCCTTCCTGTCTACAGCTGGGGCTGCGCCGGCGGCCACGCGATCCGCATGGCCGCGCGCCTCACGGGACGGCGCGAGGTCCTCATCCCCCGCTCGATCGATCCCGAGCGGCTCGCTGTCATCCGCAGCTATTGCGAGCCGCCCGAGATGGCGAGCCACGTCGCGATCACGCTCGTCGACCTCGATGCCAAGACCGGGCGGGTCGACCTCGGCGATCTCAAGCGAAAGATCTCGCCCCGCACGGCGGCGGTCTATATCGACAGCCCGAACTACCTGGGCGTGATCGAGAGCGAGGCGGCGGAAGCCGCGGCGATGGCACGGACGGCCGGCGCCGAGACCATCATCGGGGTCGACCCCATCTCGCTCGGCGTGCTCGCCCCGCCCGCCGACTACGGCGCCGACATCGTCGTCGGCACCACCCAGCCGCTCGGCATCCACATGAATTGCGGCGGCGGGGTCGGCGGCTTCATCGCGACGCGCGACGAGGAGAAGTACGCGCGCGAGTATCCGACGCTTCTCATCAGCATTACGGAGACGGTGAAGGAGGGCGAGGTCGGCTTCGGCTTGAGCCTCGCGCACCAGACTTCCTACGGCTTGCGCGAGAAAGGCAAAGACTGGACGGGGAACTCTGTCTACCTCTGGGCCGTGGCCAATGCGGTCTACATGGCGCTCATGGGACCCGAGGGGTTCCGCGAGTTAGGCGAGCTGATCGTCCAACGAAGCCACTACGCGGCGGCGCTCATCGCCAAGATCCCAGGCGTGCGCTTGGCCTTCCCGTCCGGCTTCTTCAAGGAGTTCGTCGTCAATTTCGACGGCACCGGCAAGACCGTCGCCGCGATCAACGCGACACTCCGCGAGCACAAGATCTTCGGCGGGCGCGGCCTGTCGAAGCATTTCCCCACCCTCGGCGAGAGCGCGCTCTACTGCGTGACGGAAGTCCACACGAAGGATGATCTCGAGCGCCTCGCTGATGCGCTTGGGCGGGCAGTGCGCTGATGGCCAACGACACAAAGCTTCGCGCCTACCACGCGGCCCGCTGGGACGAGCCCATCGTCATGGAGATGGGCCATGCGGGCCGGCGCGGGCTCGTCTTCGGCGAGGCCGAGGCCGAGATCAAGAGCGCTCTCGGCACGGACGCCCGATCGCTCATCCCGGCCGCCATGCGGCGCAAAGCGCCGCCAGCGCTGCCCGAGCTATCCGAGCACGAGGTGCTGCGCCACTACCTCCACCTCTCGCAGGAGACGCTCGGCATGATGGGCGTCAATCTCTTCGGCACCTGTACGATGAAATACAACCCCCGCGTCAATGAGGCGGTCGCGGCGCGGCCCGATGTGGCGGAGACCCACCCCCACCAGGACGAGGACACGCTCCAGGGAACTCTCGAGCTCATCCACAGATTCGATCTCATCCTCCGCGAGCTCTCCGGCATGGACCAGTTCGTCTTCCAAGCGGCGGGCGGCGCGGACGCGGCCTACACCCATGCGTGCCTGACGCGCGCCTACCACGCGGCGCGGGGCGAGCTCGCCCAGCGCAACGAGATCATCACGACGATCCAGACGCATCCCTGCAATCCCGCGACGGCGGCAACCGCGGGCTTCAACGTCGTGACCTTGGTGCTGGAGGACGGCGGCTATCCCTCGCTCGACGCGCTCAAGGCGGCCGTGTCCAATCGCACGGCGGCGCTCATGATCAACAATCCGGACGACATGGGAATCTACAACCCCGAGATCAAAGAATGGGTGCGCATCGTCCATGAGGCCGGCGGCCTCTGCTTCTACGACCATGCCAACTTCAATGGCGTGATGGGCAAGATTCGCGCGCGCGAGCTCGGCTTCGATGCCTGCATGTACATGCTCCACAAGACCTTCGGCGCCCCCAAGGGCGGCGGCGGCCCGGCTGTCGGCGCCTATGGCTGCACGGCCGAGCTCGCGCCCTTCCTGCCGAGCCCGGTCGTCGCCTTCGACGGCGCGCGCTATCGCCTCGACGATGATCGGCCGCAGAGCTTGGGCAAGGTGCGCGAGTTCTGGGGCAACGTGCCTCAGGTCCTCAAGGCCTATGCCTGGGCCCGCGCCATGGGGGCCGAGGGCATCGACGAGGCCTCCGACATCTCGGTGCTCGCCAACAACTACATGGAGAAGAAGCTCCTCGCGATCCGTGGCGTTACGAAGTCGAACCCGAACGTGAAAAAATGGCGCATGGAAATGACGCGCTACAGCTTGGGCACGATGAAAGAGGAGACAGGGATCGGCGTCCTCGATGTGCAGAACCGCATGGTCGATTTCGGCATCGACGCGTTCTGGCTGAGCCACGAGCCGTGGATCGTGCCGGAGCCCTTCACGCCCGAGGCCGGCGAATTGTGGTCGAAGGAGGACATCGACCATTGGATCGCGGTCCTCGCCCGCATTTCGGACGAGGCTTACACGAACCCGGAGATCGTGAAATCAGCGCCCCACAACCAGGCCATTCATAAGCTCAAAACGGAGGCGCTCGAGGACCCCGATCGCTGGGCCATGACCTGGCGCGCCCACAGGCGCAAGAACCTCAAGCGATGAGTACGGCACGCGCCTAACGCGGCGGGCCGTCAGGCCGATCATCGTCGAAGAGAATGCGCTCGGCCGCGCCGTCGAGGTCGTCATACTGGCCCGAGCGCATCGACCACAGGAACGCCGCGAGGCCGAGAAGCCCCAGCACGAGGGCGGCCGGAATGAGGAAAAGCAGCCCGTTCACGGCGGGGCTCGCCCGGGCGCGCGCTTCGCCAAGGTCAGCGCATTGCCGATCACGAGGAGCGAGGAGCTCGACATGGCGATCGCCGCGAGCCACGGCGTGACGAATCCGGCCACGGCGATCGGCACGAAGACAAGGTTGTAAGCGAAGGCCAGCGCGAAATTCTGGCGCACGCGGCGCACGGCCCGCCGCGCGACCAGGATGAGCTCGACGACGGGACCGAGCCGGTCGCCCTGAAAGACCGCGTCCGCCGCGGTCTGGCTGATGTCGACGGCGGTCGACGGCGATACCGAGACATGGGCCGCCGCGAGGGCCGGCGCGTCGTTGAGTCCGTCGCCCACCATGAGCACGCGCCGGCCGTCGGCTGCGAGCGCCTCGAGACGCGCGCATTTTTCGGCCGGCGTCACGCCCGCCCGCCAGTGCTCGACGCCGAGCGACCGGGCAACCGCGCCCACGACCGCCGGCCGGTCCCCCGACAGCACCTCGACCCCGAGACCAAGCCGTGCAAGCTCCCGGACGACCGCGCCAGCGTCCTCGCGCGGACGGTCGATGAATCCGAATCGGACCGGCGGCCGGCCAGGCTCGACGAACCACAGTTCGGGCCCCTCCGATGCGCTGTCCTCTTCGACACCGCAGAAGCGCCGGCTGCCAAGACGGATCGGACCTTCTCTTCCCTCGAGCGCGAGGCCGAGGCCCGGCAGTTCCCGAACGCCATCGACGAGCGGCGCATCAGGACAGGCACGGTGGAGTGCCCGCGCCAAGGGGTGCCGGCTCGATCCCGCGAGCGATGCGGCGCGACGGAGGACGTCGTCCGCAACACCCTCGCCGCGAATGAGCGTTAGATGGCCCGTCGTCAGCGTCCCGGTCTTGTCGAAAACGACATGATCGATCGCGGCCAGGCGCTCGAGCGCCGTCGCCGATTTGAGCAGCGTGCCCTCGCGGAAGAGCCGGCCGCTCGCCACGACCTGCACCACGGGAACGGCCAGCGCCAAGGCGCAGGGGCAAGTGATGATGAGAACCGTCACGGCGACCATGAGAGCAGCCGGCCAACCGACATCGGAGAAGAGCAGCCACCCGAGGAAGGTCCCCAGCGCCAGCGCGTGGACGGCGGGCGCATAGACGCGTGCGATGCGGTCGGCCAGCTCCACATAGCGCGTGCGCCGCTGCTCGGCCGCCTCCATGAGCGCAGCAATCTCGGCAAGAAGCGTCCGGCCGCCGACCGCCGTCGCACGGAGCTGCAAGCTCCCTGACAGGTTGATCGTGCCAGCGAACACGCGGTCACCGGGACTGACCGAGACCGGGATCGTTTCGCCGGTGATGAGGCTCGTATCGACTTCGGAATTTCCCGAGGCAACGCAGCCATCGACGCCGACACGCTCGCCCGGCGCCACCAGCACGATGGCGCCGATCGGCACGGATTCGGCGCGCACCGATGCGTGCCGCCCGGCCCCGTCGAGCACTCTCACCATGGCCGTGCCGAGCGCCACGAGCCGCTCGGCCGCCGATCGCGCGCGTCCCCGCGCCCGACGGTCGAGATAGCGGCCAATGAGAAGGAAGAACAGAAGCGTCACGGCCGCATCGAAATAGACGTGGGGCCCGTTGCGCACGGCTTCGGCGAAACTGACCGTCGAGGCCAGAATCACGGCGAGCGAGATCGGCATGTCCATGGCCATGCGGCGCGCGCGAAGCCCGGCCCATGCCGAGCGGAAGAACGGCTGGCCCGCATAGGCGACGGCCGGCAACGCGATGAGGGCGGAGAACCATTGGAGGAGACCGCGTGTCGCGGGTCCCATGTCCTCGAACTGGCCGGACCAGATGGCGACCGAAAGCAGCATGATATTCGCCGTGGCGAATCCGGCGACCGCGATCGCGCGCAACAGCTCGGCCTCGCGCGCCCGATCCGACCGGTCGAGGAGAGCCGGGTCATAAGGAGTTACGCGAAACCCCAACCGTTCGACGGCGCGGACGTATCGCTCCGCCCGCTCGGGCCCGCCTGTCCACTCGAGCTTCAGCTGTCTCGTCGTCAAATTGACGCGTGCGGTGCGGAGGCCGGCATGGCGCGCCAGCTCGCGCTCGATTCGGGCGACGCAGCCGCCGCAATGCACGCCCTCGACCAAGAGGTTCAAGCTGGACGCGCCCGCGAGTCCCGTTTCAACGAAGGCCAGAACATCGGTTCCGCCCACGGGAGGCTCGGCCATCACCGCCGAGGCGTGGGGAGCGAGCATCGTCATGGGACCTGAATCCGCACGCCCGACCGGTGGACGCTCGCCCCGATCGAAATTTCGACAGCCACCTGCCATTGGCCGGGTAGAGGGAACTCAAGCGGCGCCCCGTACCGGCCACCGCCTCGCGGAGAGAGCGCTGCGTCGAAATCGTGGCCAGCCTGGGTCGGCCGGATGAAGAAGGCACGGACCGCGGCCCTGTCGATCGGCGCGCCAGCAGAATCGTGAACGTCGATGACCAATGTTCCGGCGCGCGATCCCGTCGATTCGAAATTCGACTCCACGCGCCAGCCGAGGGCCGCCTGCTCGCGCGCCGCTTCGAGCGTGCGATTGTAGGCGAGCCCCCGCTCGTAAGGCTTGGGGCCGGTGACGCCGCTCCAACTCTCGAGCGCGGTCACGATGAGCGCGCCGTTCGCGAGCAGCATCACCCCGAAGAATGCGACCAGGAGCAGCAGCACGGTCCGCCCCGTCAACGTTCGCGTCCCTTCATCCCGCATTGCGGCGCGCCTCATCGCGCGGGTCCTCGAAATACCGTGCCATGATACGCGACTTCGCCACCCGCGGCATCGCGAAGGGCGAAAGTGACAGGCATGCTTTCTCCCCGCACGACGCCGCGCGGTACGCGGACGTAGATGCGGTAGGTCGCGACACCGTCCGGGCGGGCGGCAAGCGTCACATGGTCCGAATCGGCATCCTCCTGTCCCACGACTCGCATGGCGGCGCCCTCGATTCCTTCGAGGGTGAGCGTGAGCGTACGCTCGCCACGCGACTTGTTGATGACCTTGATCGTGTAGCCGTTGCGAATTCCGCCATCCGAAAGCATCACGAACAGCGGACTGCGCTCATGGAGAACGTTGAGGTCGAGGGTCGAGCGGGTCGCGAGGCGCCATGCCATGGCGAGTGCGATGACGACGAGCAAAACGACATAGACGACGGTCCGCGGCCGTATGAGGTGGTAGGCAAGAGCCGTGCCTTCCGCCCGCGCACGCTGGTGCCGCGCCGTATCATAGGCGATGAGGCCGCGCGGACGTCCGATCTTCTCCATCACCCCGTTGCAGGCATCGACGCAGAGCCCGCAGCCAATACATTCAAGCTGCAACCCTTCCCGGATGTCGACGCCCGTGGGGCAGACGGCCACGCATTGGTTGCAATCGACGCAGTCACCTCGTCCGTCCCAAGAATCGCCTTTCTTGTGCTTGCCGCGCGGCTCGCCCCGCCACGTGCGATAGGTGACGACGTAGCTGTCTTCGTCGAGCATGGCGGCCTGGAAGCGCGGCCAGGGGCACATGTAGGTGCAGACCTGCTCCCGCGCCCAGCCCGCCAGCATGTAGGTCGTCGCCGTGAGCAGCCCGAAGAAGAAATAGACCTTGAGCGTCGCCTCGCCGGTGAGGATCCGTTCGACGACTGTCGGCGCGTCGTTGAAATACATCACCCATGCGCCGCCGGTGAGCGCCGCGATCAGGATCCAAATGCCGTGCTTCGCCGACTTGCGTGCGATCTTGCCGGCCGACAGCGGGCTCGCATCGAGCTTGATGCGCGCGTTGCGGTCCCCCTCCACGAGCCGCTCCACCCACAAGAACAGATCCGTCCAAACGGTCTGCGGGCAGGCATAGCCGCACCAGACGCGCCCCACGAGGCTGCTCACGAGAAAGAGGCCGAGAGCCGCCAGCAGCATGAGAGCCATGAGGTAGTAGACTTCCTGCGGCCAGATCTCGATCCAGAAGAAATAGGCCCGCCGGTTCGGCAGGTCGATCAGGACAGCCTGGTCCGGCGCATTGGGACCGCGGTCCCACCGCAGCCACGGCACGCTGTAGTAAATCGCGAGCAGCAGGACGAGCGCGACCCACTTCATGCGCCGGAACAAGCCGCGGACGCGCTTTGGGTAGACACGCACCCGCCCGACATAGAGCGGCGCGCGTTCTCGCTGCTCCCGGACCGACCTGGCGTCGTCCGATTCGAGCATCATGCTCATGCGAATCGCCCCAGCGAAGCTGCTACTGGCTGGCGGGTTTCTCCGCCGCCTGTTGGCCACCGCCCAGCGAATGGACGTAGATGGCCAGCATCTTGATCGTCGCGGGATCAAGCCGTCCGGACCACGCTGGCATGACCCCCAGGCGCGGTCGCGTCACTTGCGCGACAATGTCGCGCTTCGTCCCGCCATAGAGCCAGTTCTGCCCCGCGAGGCTGGGTGCGCCCAATTCGGGATTGCCTGCGCCCTTCTCGCCGTGGCAAGCGACGCATTGATCGGCAAAGACGGTCTGCCCACGTTCGACCGCCGCCGGATCGCTCGATCGGTTCGTCAGCGACAGGACGTATTCCGCGACATCGTTGATCTGCTCGGGCGTGAGGATGCCATCGGCGCCAAAGGACGGCATCACCGACTGACGCGTCTCCGCGTGCGTACTGCGGATACCGTACTCGATCGTCTGGTGGATCGCATCGAGCGTGCCACCCCACAGCCAGGCGTCGTCGGCGAGGTTGGGGAAGCCCTTGCGGCCGCTGCCACCCGCGCCATGGCAGGGCGCGCAGTTGTCGGCAAACGCGGCCCTGCCGCCGGCGAGCGCAAAGGACAGCAGCTCGGGATTGCCGCGAATGTCGGCCAGCGAGGCATCGAGAATCCGCTCCCGGAATTTCGCCTGCTCAGCGCGACCTGCCGCCATTCGCTCGGAGAACTCGACGCGCTGTGACCAGCCCAGCATGCCCTTGCTGTGGCCGGAGAACCATGGGATCGCCGGATAGAGGACGACATAAACCAGGGCCCAGAGAACCGTGGCATAGAACACGTACAGCCACCATTTCGGCAGCGGCGTGTTGAGCTCCTTGATGCCGTCCCACTCGTGCCCGGTCGTTTCACGACCTGTCAGGGAATCCGTGTCGCGCTGCGTCGTCATGGCTCACTCGCCGTCCGCGGTGAAGGGAATCCGGCCGCGCGCCTCGAATCGCTGCTTTCGGCCGGGCCAGTACACATAGGCGACAATTCCGATGAAGAGGACCATGAACCAAACGGCCCAGAGCGTGCGCAACCACTCGTAAAGGACGCCCCAGCTCATCATCCGCCCCTACTGCGGAATGCCGCCGGGCGGCACGGCCGAGAGATCGACGAGCCGGCCGAGAATCTGAAGATAGGCGATCAGCGCATCGAGCTCCGTGATGCGCTCCGGATCGCCATCGAAATCGCCAGTCACCGCCTTGGGATAGCGCTGCAACAGCCCGGCCGTGTCCGCATCGGGCGTCGCCTGCGCCGTGAGGTCGACCAGCGCGTTCCCGATCATCTCGTCCGTATAGGGGACGCCGACCACGCGGTTCGTCCGCAGGTGATCCGCAATGTCGGCGGCTCGCAGTTCGCGGCGCGCAAGGAAACCGTATGGCGGCATGACCGACTCCGGCACCACCGCCCGCGGATCGAGGAAATGCGCGACATGCCATTCGTTCGAGTATTTGCCGCCCACCCGCGCCAAGTCCGGCCCCGTGCGCTTCGAGCCCCATTGGAACGGATGGTCGTACATGCTCTCGGCCGCAAGGCTGTAATGCCCGTAGCGCTCGACCTCGTCCCTGAACGACCGAATCATCTGGCTGTGGCAGAGATAGCAACCTTCGCGCAGATAGATGTTGCGACCCATCAGCTCGAGCGGCGTATAGGGCCGCATGCCTTCGACCTTCTCGACCGTCGATTCAATGGTGAAGAGAGGCACGATCTCGACGAGCCCGCCGATCGAAACCGTGATCAGCACGAGCACAATCATGAGGATGACGTTCTTTTCGACGGCTTCGTGACGCAGCATGGCCTGTTCTCCTACGCCGCCGCTCGCGCCTGGGCCGAGGCAGGACGTTCCGGCGCGGTCGCCTCCGTCTCTCCTCTCACCGTGCGCCAGAGGTTGTAGACCATGATCAGCGACCCCGCGAGGAAGAGGACACCGCCAAGGAAGCGCACGACATAGAACGGATGCATCGCGTCCACCGTCTCGACGAAGGAGTACTGGAGGAAGCCAAGGTCGTCATAAGTGCGCCACATCAACCCCTGCATAATTCCCGAAACCCACATGGCGGTGATGTAGAGGACGATGCCGATCGTCGCGATCCAGTAGTGGTAGGCGACGAGGCGCGATGAATAGAGGCTCGCGCGGCCCCACAGCTTCGGCACGAGATAGTAGACCGCGCCGAACGACACGAACGCCACCCAGCCGAGCGCACCCGAATGCACATGGCCGATCGTCCAATCGGTGTAGTGGCTGAGCGCATTGACCGGCTTGATCGACATGACCGGCCCCTCGAAGGTCGACATGCCGTAGAAGGCCACCGAGGTCACGAGAAGGCGCAGGACGGGATCGGTGCGCAATTTGTCCCAGGCACCCGAGAGCGTCATGATTCCGTTGATCATGCCGCCCCAGGACGGCATCCACAGCATCACCGAGAACACCATGCCGAGGGTCTGCGCCCAGTCGGGGAGGGCCGTGTAGTGCAGGTGATGCGGGCCGGCCCAGATGTAGAGGAAGATGAGCGACCAGAAGTGCACGATCGACAGGCGATAGGAGTAGACCGGCCGTCCCGCCTGCTTGGGCACGAAGTAGTACATGATGCCGAGGAAGCCCGCGGTGAGGAAGAATCCGACCGCGTTGTGCCCGTACCACCACTGCACGAGGGCGTCCTGCACGCCCGAGTAGAGGCCATAGCTCTTCACGCCGAAAAAGGACACCGGCACGGCGAGGTTGTTCACGATATGGAGCATCGCCACGGTCACGATGAAAGCCAGATAGAACCAGTTGGCCACGTATATGTGCGGTTCGCGGCGCAACATGATCGTGCCGACGAAGATCACCAGATAGACGACCCAGACGAGCGTCAGCCACAGATCCGTGTACCACTCGGGCTCCGCGTATTCTCGGCCCTGGGTGACGCCGAGGACATAGCCGACACCGGCCAGAACGATGAACAGCTGGTAACCCCAGAACAGGAAATCCGCGAGCACCCATCCCCCAAAAAGGCGCGTTCGACAGGTCCGCTGCACGACGTAGAGCGAGGTTGCCAGGAGGGCGTTGCCGCCGAATGCGAAGATCGCGGCCGAGGTATGAAGCGGCCGAAGCCGGCCGAACGTCGTCCAGGGCAGATCGAGATTGAAGATGGGAAAAGCGAGCTGGAGCGCGATGATGACGCCAACGAGGAAGGCCGCCACACCCCAGAGCGTGGCCGCAACGACGAATTTCCGAATTACCGCGTCATTATATGCAACGGCGCCTTGGCCAAGCGTCTCGGCTACGACCATGCTCCCCTTCCCTCCCCCTTCTGGCCGTAGCCGTTCTTCCTGGCGGCCGAACGTCCGGTGCATGTGACGGAGTTGAACGGCCCAGGCATTGACGCAAGTCAATGCTGGATATTTTGTCTAATCTCAACAGTCATTGTTTATGAAGTAGGCGATCGGCGATCCGCTAGGCGCCTGCAAGGGGCGGGTGTCCGGCTGGCCCGGCAAGCGACGAGGCCATCCACGGCCTGAAGGGGGTCCAGGTGTCTGACGTCGTCTCGGTTTTCGTAGGTCCGTCGCCCAAGGTTCGCGCCATCGGGCTCGACCGGCCCTGGGCCTGGCTCGCGGCGGGCTGGCGCGATCTGCTGGCGGCCCCGGGAATCGGCCTCGTTTACGGCGCGATCTTCAGCGGGGCGGGCTTCCTCATGACGGTCGGAGCATGGCTCGTCGGCCTCTCCTACCTGGTGATGCCGCTCCTCGCCGGGTTCATGCTCGTGGCGCCGATCCTCGCTGTCGGCCTCTACGAGGTCAGCCGGCGCCTGGAAGCTGGACAGCCGACCGCGCTCGCGCCTGCGCTCACGGCTTGGCGCGCCAATCGCACGCAGATCGCCCTTCTCGGCGTGCTGCTCATGTTGTTCCTCCTGGCCTGGATCCGCTTTGCGACACTGCTGTTCGCCCTGTTCTTCAGCAAGAGCCCGCCAGGCCTCGATGACTTCCTCTTGCAGGTCCTCAATTCCGCGAATGGCTTGTCCTTTCTCGTCGTGGGCACGCTCATCGGCGCTGGACTCGCCGCCCTCGTCTTTGCGATCAGCGCGGTCTCGGTTCCCATGCTGCTCGATCAACAGACGAACGTGTTCGCCGCCGTCGCGACGAGCTTCGTCGCCGTGCGCCACAATCTGCGTCCCATGGGCCTTTGGGCCATCCTGATCGTGATTTTCACAGGCCTCGGCCTGGCCACGTTCTTTATTGGGCTGATCGTTGCGCTGCCGTTGATCGGCCACGCGACGTGGCATGCCTACCGCGATCTTGTGCTTCCGATGCCCGCGTCGGATGCGGCCAAGCCCCTGTGAGGGAACGGTCGGGCTTGTGCCTTGAGGAAAGCATGGTATGAGCAAGAGGTGCGGCGGGTCGCGTAAGGCCGACTGACCCCTCAGGCTTGGTGGATGCGCCGGCAGAGCGAGCCAAATCGCAGCAGAAGCCCGAATTTCGCGCTCCATGCTCCGACTGGCGTCAAAAGTCGCGTTTCCCACAGGGATTTCATCTCACCCCTGGCGTAACGGCCACCGAGATGCCACATTTTGGCGGCGGATTTGGTCCGATGTCGTGGCGTAAGAAGCAGCCGTGTAGGGGCGGCCCGGTTCCCAGACCTTCACTCCCGTCTCAATTGAGTCTAGATTTTCGATGCCGTTACGGGCATTTAGTGGACCACGAGCGCTGAGGCGGAACCCGGGGGGGACATGGTTCGTCGAGGAGATAGGGAATGCCAATGATCAAGGTCGCAATTGCCGGTGTGGGAAATTGCGCGAGCACCTTGGTTCAAGGTCTCGAATATTACCGCGACCGGAACGACCACGAACTGTCCGGCCTCATGCACCCCGTGATTGGCGATTGGCGCGTGTCCGACATCGAAGTCGTGGCGGCCTTCGACATCGATCGCCGGAAAGTCGGCCAGCCTCTTGAGAAGGCCATCTTTTCCAAGCCCAACTGCACCCGGGTGTTCCAGCCGACCATGCCCGTCTCGCGCACCATCGTGCAGATGGGACCGATCCTCGACGGCATCGCGCCCCACATGGCGGAGTATGACGAGGACGAGGCGTTCCGCGCGGCCGAGGCCGAGCCCGTTGACGTGGCGGAGGTCCTCAAGAAGAGCGGCGCGGAGATCCTGATCTGCTACCTGCCGGTCGGGTCGGAACAGGCCGTGCGCCACTACGCCAATGCCTGTCTCAAGGCCGGCGTGGCCATGGTGAATTGCGTGCCCGTCTTCATAGCCTCCGACCCCGAATGGGCGGCGCGGTTCCGCGCCGCGGGGCTGCCCATCGTCGGCGACGACGTAAAAAGCCAGCTCGGCGCCACCATCGTCCACCGCGCCCTCGTCCGTCTCTTTAACGACCGCGGCGTCAAGGTCGACCGCACCTACCAGCTCAACACCGGTGGCAACACCGACTTCCTCAATATGCTCGAGCGCAATCGCCTCAAGTCGAAGAAGAAATCGAAGACCGGCTCGGTGCAGTCCCAGCTCGACGTGCCGCTCGAGGACGGCGACATCCATATCGGGCCGTCGGACTACGTGCCGTGGCAGGGCGACAACAAGATCTGTTTCATCCGCATCGAGGGCCGCGGATTCGGCGACGTTCCGCTGGACATGGAGCTGCGCCTGTCCGTGCAGGACTCGCCCAACAGCGCCGGCGTCGTGATCGACGCAATCCGGTTTGCGAAACTCGGGCTCGTGAGCGGCCTTGCCGGCCCGCTCATCGCGCCCAGCGCCTACTACATGAAGAGCCCGCCGGTGCAGATGCGCGACACGGAGGCACGCGAGCTGTGCGATGCGTTCATCGAAGAGCATCGGCAAAACCGCGAGCCAAAGGCACCCGTCAAGTCGCGCGCAGCCAGTTGAGGCGCACGACGGCACGCGCCGTGCCGCAAGGGGCGCGGCAGAGTGATTAGACCCAAGGCCATCCTGTTCGACTTCGGCGGGACGCTGGACGCCGACGGCCTGCCGTGGAAGGAGCGCTTCCATCACCTTTACCGCGCCGAGGGCGTCGCCCTCGATCCCGAGGCGTTCGCGCCTCTGTTCTACGCGGCGGACGATCGGCTAGTGGGCGATCTCGCGCGGAGCGCCGGGCTCCGAGCCACGATCGACCAATTGACCGCCAACCTCGACCCGCTCCTCCCGAACGGCTCAGCCGAGCGCCGCGCCCGCGTCGGCCGGCGATTCATCGAGGATGCCCAAGCCTGCCTCGGGCGTAATCGCCCCATCTTGCGCGCCCTTCGCGCCCAATGCCCCTTGGGAATCGTGTCCAATTTCTACGGCAATCTCGAAGGGGTCTGCCGGGAGACGGGACTCGATGGCCTCATCGACGTCGCCGTCGACAGCACGGTCGTCGGCGCATCGAAGCCCGAGCCCCGGATCTTCGAGGCTGCGTTGCGGCCGCTCGGGGTCGAAGCCGGGGCATGCGTCTTCGTGGGCGATTCGCTCCACCGCGATTGGGTCGGGGCCGAGCGCCTCGGCATGACGTTCATATGGATCGAGCATCCGGCGATGGTGAAGACGGGTGCCGCGCGCCCGCGGCATAGCGTGCCGTCTCTCACGCGCCTGCCGGCGATCCTCGGCCTCATCGACGACGCGGCATGAGCGGCCTGCGCGGAGGAATCATCGCCGCCGGTCATGGCGAGCGGCTCAAGGCTGGAGGCTGGCAAGGTCCGAAGCCGCTCCTGCCGATCGCCGGCCGGCCGCTGATCGGCCACGCGGTCGACAATCTGGTGCGCGCCGGCGTGTCGCGGATCGACGTCATCTTCAACGAAGAAAGCTCGGCCTGCGCCGAGTGGCTGCGCATCAACAAGGGCACACTGGCCATCGACATCATCTTGCGCTCGACCCCGTCGTCCTTCGAGAGCTTCCGGCTCATCGCCGAACGCTTGAGGGGCGCTCCCGCGATCGTCACGACCGTCGACGGCATCATGGACAAGGACGCGCTGATCCCCGTGGCCGAGGCGCTGGCGTCATCCGACGAGCTCGTCCTCGGCGTGACCGATCATGTCGACGACGAGAAACCGTTGTGGATCAGCCGGGACGAGAAAACAGGACGCGTCATCGCGATTGGCGAGGAGCGCGGAAACTGCGTCAGCGCCGGCGTCTACGGCCTTCCGGCCGGGTTCACCCTGCCGGTCGCCGCGAAGTACGCGCGCCTTCGCGATTTCCTGGTCTCGGCCGTTGAAAGCGGCAGCCCGGTCTCAACCGTCATGCTGACGGGCGTCATCGACGTCGACCGCCTGTCGGACGCGGCCGCGGCCGAACGCCGCTACCGTGCCGTGGCGCCGGTCCGCAGCGGGCAGGGCCGATAAGCGCGATGTCCCATTTTCTCGGCATCTACCGGGAGCATGACCATTCGCCCGGCCACGAGGACAATGACGCCGCGATCCTCGAGGCGACGGCAGAAGCGCTTCGTGCGCGGGATGCGACCGTCCGCCTGTGCCGGCCCGATCAGTTGCCGGACGCGCTTCGCCCGGCTCCACACCTGATCTTCGCCATGTGCGAGACCGAGCCATGCCTCGCCGGCCTTGATCGCGCCCGGGCTGCCGGCATCACGGTCATCAACGCGCCGGATGGCATTCGCAACAATTTCCGCTATCGGCTGATTCGCCGGCTTGCCGACGCGCCCTTGCGTTTTCCCCGGAGCGAGGTCATCGAACTCGCGGGGACGACGCCGTGGCCGGGCAAGCCTCTCTGGCTCAAACGCTACGACTTCCACGCGACGGAACCGGGCGACGTCCTCTTCGCCGGCGACGAGGCACAATGGAGCCATTCGCTCGCCCGATTCTCGGCGCGCGGCTTCGCCAAGATCATCGCGCAGGAGCACGTCGACGGCGATCTCGTCAAATTTTACGGCGTGGCAGGGCGGTGGTTCCGGTGGTTCTACCACCGGGACGAGCCGGCGGAAGACGGCAGGATCGACCTCGGTGCCTTGCGCGGCAGCGCGGATGCCGCCGCTGCGGCGCTGGGGCTCGACGTCTTCGGCGGGGACGCTATCATCGGGGCGGACGGTTCGCCGACGATCATCGATCTCAACGCCTGGCCGAGCTTCGCCCGCTTTCGGAGCGAAGCGGCGGCGGCGATCGCCGATCTTCTGATGTTCCGCGTCGATGCGCGCACCACCGCCGTTCGCGCCTCCGCTACGTAACGAAAGGTGACGGTCACGATGGAAGGAAAGCGGGACTTCGCAAGTCCGGGTCAGTTGCGCGCGGTGCCGGGGCCGAAATCCAAGGCCATCTTCGACCACGAGCAGCAGTACATCGCGCCGGGCCTCCAGTCGATCGCGCTGTTCTCCGAGATCACCGTCGACCGCGCCCAGGGCTCGACCGTCTATGACGTCGACGGCAATGCGTATCTCGACTTCGTCGCGGGCGTCTGCGTCGGAAGTTTGGGACATTGTCATCCGCACTATGTGAAGCGCCTCAGCGAGCAATTGAACCGCGCGACCTTCGGCAGCTTGACGACCGAGGCACGCGCCCGGTTCCTCGAGCTCGTCTCGGCGACGCTGCCCGGCGAGATCTCGAAGATCCAGCTCTTCTCCGGAGGCGCCGAGGCGGTGGAGGCGGCGTTCCGTCTCGCCAAATCGGCGACCGGCAAGTGGGAATTCGTCGGCTTCTGGGGCGGCTTCCACGGCAAGACCAAGGGCACGGTCGGGCTGCTCGGCGGATCGTTCCGCTATCACCAGGGCCCGTTCCCGCCGGGCATGCACATGTCGCCCTACGCGAACTGCTACCGTTGCCCGTGGAAGCTGCGTTACCCGTCCTGCGGCCTCGCCTGCGCCGATCACCTGCGCCAGAAGATCCGCAACGAGACTCAGGCCGAGGTCGCGGCCATCATCGCCGAGCCCATCCAGGGAACGGCCGGCAACGTCATTCCGCCCGACGATTTCCTCCACGCCGTCAAAGAGATCGCGCACGAAGTCGGCGCGCTGCTGATTGCCGACGAGATCCTCACCGGCTTCGGGCGGACCGGAACCATGTGGGCCTGCGACCGGATCGGGCTCGTTCCCGATGCCATGACCATCGGGAAGGGCATGGGCAGCGGCTTCCCGTTGAGCGGCATCGCGACGACGCCCACGCTTGCCGACAGCAAGCCCTTCGCCGAGCCCAGCGGCAGTTCCTCGAGCTATGGCGGCAATCCGCTCGCGGCTGCGGCCGGACTTGCCTCGATCGAGGCGATTCAGGCCGAGAACCTGGTCGAGAACTCGGAGCGCGTCGGCCGCGTGATGCTCGACGCGTTGAAGAGGCTCCAAGAAAAATATCGATTCATCGGCGATGTGCGCGGGCGGGGCCTTCTCATCGGCGTCGAGCTCGTGAGCGACCGCGAGACCAAAGAGCCGCTCGACAAGAAAATTACGCGCCGCCTCTTCCACGAAGCTCTCAACCGCGGCCTCATGACGATGGCCTACTCCCACGTCATCCGCATCAATCCGCCGCTCGTCCTGACCGAGGATGAAGCGCGCCAGGGCGTGGCCATCCTTGACGAGGCCTTCGGCGCGATCGCGCGCGAGTTCGCCCTTGCCTGAACGCGTCCTCAAGGGCGCGATCATCGGCCTTGGCAATGTGGCGGTGAACGGCCATCTCCCGGGTTGGTGCGCGTGTCCGGAGGTGCGAATCGTCGCCGCGACGGACGCCGACCCGAAGCGGCTGAAGGAGATCGAAAAAGCGCCGTACGCGATCGCGTGGTCGGCGACGGTGGACGATCTCTTTCGACGCGGCGACCTCGACTTCGTCGATATCGCGACACCGCCCGCAAGCCACGCCCGGCTCATCCGTTCGGCGCTCGAGCGTGGCATCCACGTCCTGTGCGAGAAGCCGCTCGTCACGGAGGCGGGCGACATCGCAGGCCTCGCGGATCTTGCCCGCGGCCGGAACCTGGCGCTCCACACCGTCCATAACTGGCTCAAGGCGCCGGGTGCGCGCGCCATCACCGCGGCCCTCGCGAAGGGCGCGGTCGGGCCCGTGCGGCGCATCGAGTGGGCAACGCTCCGCACGCGGCCAGCGGTCACGGTCGCGACGGATGGCGCTTCCAACTGGCGGACCGATGCGGCGATCGCGGGCGGCGGGATCCTCATCGACCATGGCTGGCACGCGCTTTACTGCGTTGCGCGGTGGATGGGCGTCGAGCCAAGGGAGGTTGCGGCGCGCCTCGAGATTCGCGGTGCGGGCGCCGGAGGAATCGAGGATACGGCAACGGTCGTCCTCACGGCTCCCCAAGTCGAAGCCGAGATTTTTCTCACCTGGACCGCCGACAGGCGGGAGAACCGCATCGCGATTGCCGGGCGCGACGGCACGCTCACCCTGGTGGGGCCTGCCCTCACGCTCGAACGGCCCGGACGCGATCCGGAGCGAACCCCGTGCGCGCCTGCGCTCGAGGAAGGATCGCACCACCCCGATTGGTTCGGCGGCGTGGTCGAAGATTTTCTCGCGTCTATGCGGTCGGCGAACCCGAGCGAATCGGCCAATCTCGGCGAGGCAAGTCTCTGCGCCCGGCTGATCGAGGCCGCCAAGCGATCAAGCGCCGCGGGCGGCGCGCCGCAGTCACTGGCGTCAGCCCCTCTCTGATCCTGAGCGCGCGCGGGCCGCCGCAACCACCAGCAGGGCGAAAAAGACGGGCGTTCCCACGGCGCTGGCCGCGAGAAACCAGCTGGCCTTGCCGAAGAACGACAAAAGCACCACGAGATAGATGAAGTCGCGCCGCGACAGGGAATCGAGAAGGCGGCTGAGCGGCGCCTCCTCATCGCGGGACACCGAGGTGTACAAAGGTCCCCGGTCATCCTTGCGGCGCATCACGTGGAAATAGACGAACCCGGCGGAGGCCAGCGTGGCGCCAGCGGCCACCGCGCCGAGGAGAATCGGCCAACCCGCCCCTTCGGCGAGACCCCAGCCGATTCCCATGCAAAGAAACACCGCGACGTGCACGACGTTGTCGCCCCAGAAGTCGAGGACGCCGCCCCATCGCGATTCGAGGAATTTGAGCCGCGCGAGCTCACCATCGCAGCCGTCGAGAATCGAGTGCGCGAGGAAGAGGAGCGCGCCCAACGTCTGCCAGATCGGCGCGGCTGAGAGAAAGAAAGGCGCGCCCATGAGTCCCACCAGCACCGAGATGACCGTCATCCAATTGGGCGAGAGCGCGGTCCCCGCCAGGCGGCGCGTGATCGCGAGCGAGAGGGGCCGCTCGACGAGTCGCGCCATGAATCCGTCGGTGTCCTTGCGGAGCGAACGAAGAAGTCGCCGCTCCGCCTCGGCCACATCTCTGTCTGTCGCGAGCACGGGCGGCGGCGGCGCGAGCCCGAGGCTTTCGGCCGCCCGCTCGACCCCGGAACAACCGGGGAGGAGATCCGGCGCGACCGCCCGGCCCGCGAGGACGATGCCGCAGGGATCGCTCATCGACACGCGATCGTCGATCCTCCGCCGCGCGAGAGGCTCGAGCCACTCGCGCTGGCCGAGAATTCGCGCCGGCACGTAGACAGTCCGCCTGTTTGCGCCCGACCGCGCCGCGCCCGACTGCTCGATCGTCGCGCCCGGCACGCCGCGAAGGAGACCGCGGAAGCGCTGGGCGTCGTCAGTGTCGGCGAGCACGATGATCTCGGAAAATCCGCTCCGCGCGGCCGCGAGCGCCGTCCGCCGAAGCAAGGGCAGGCCCAGGATGACCCGGCCCACGTCGATGTCGCCGGTCGATGCCTTGCGCCCGTCGAGCACGAGACGAGCGCCGTCCGCGTCCGGCTCCAACGGTTCGGCAGTGCGGTCGGCCATGGGCGAGGCGGGTTTGACAGCCATGGGGGTGAGGCTTAGAACCCGCACACTATGTGGCGGGAATCGACCCCGCAAGCCGCACGACGGCCGGCCGCGCGACGGGATCCCGGGAGCTCGCCCATCAAGACAGTGCTCTACATCACCGGCATCCTGGGAATTGGCCTTGCCGCCTACCTGATAGTCGATGCCGGAGCCGAGACCGTGCTGTCGGCCATGGCCACCATCGGCTGGGGCCTCGTGGCCGTGACCCTCTTTCACCTGCTTCCCATGGGACTGAGCACGATGTCCTGGCGGGAAATGTTTCCGATCCGGCAGCGGCTGAAGTTTACCGTCCTGATCTGGGCGCGCTGGATCCGCGAGAGCGTCAACAGCCTTCTGCCCGTGGGCCAGGTCGGCGGCGATGTCGTCTGCGCACGTCTCATCCATCTCAAGGGCACGGCGGGACCCTTGAACGCCGCGACCATGATCGTCGACCTCACGGTCGGTGTCCTGACCCAACTCACCTTCATTGTGCTCGGACTCGTGCTGCTGGTCAGCCAGTCGACGAATCCCGACATCCTCGAGCCCGTGACGAACATCCTGTTCGGCCTCGCCCTCGTCCTCTGCGCCACATTCGCCTTTCTGTTCGTGCAGATTCGGGGATTCTTCGGGCGGATGGCGCACGCGACGAGCCGCCTGTTCGGCACCACCGCGCTGATCCGCATGGCGTCCAAAGTTTCAGAGGTCGATGAGGCGGTGGGCGCGATCTATGCGAGAAAGCGCAAGCTCGTGCGCGCCAACCTTTGGCGGCTGGCGGGATGGATCGCCGGCACGGGCGAGATCTGGCTCCTTATGCAGTTTCTCGGGAAGCCCGTCTCGCTCACGGAGGCCTTCATCCTGGAGAGCCTCGGTTCGGGGGTCCGGGCGATCGCCTTCCTCGTGCCCGGCGCCATCGGCGTGCTTGAGAGCAGCTATGTCGTCTTCGGCTCGATGTTTGGCATCGCGCCGAGCGATGCCCTTGCGATCGCGCTCGGCAAACGGGTGCGCGAAATCGCGCTCGGCGTCCCGGGTCTCGCGGCCTGGCAAATCGCCGAAGGGCGCCGATTGATCTAGGACGCGGACTCTTCAGGCGGCGCCACGGTCTGATCGCGGCCTGCTGGATGAACGCAGGACCGGGATGGCGCGCCTGTGGTCGCGCGCCGCGCTTCCCCATTCTTCTTGATGCGCTCAAGTGGCCGCTCGGTTTCGTCGCGGGCGCATCGCCGACAAAGGCAATGGCAGATCGGATTGGCGGCGTTTCGCGCGGGCCTCTTGGTCGCTCCGGCGACTAACGGGGGACGGTTGACGGCAGATATTATATTTTATAAAATATTAAAAATAGGAACACCCCGATGGTCGAGCATTCCGCAGCCCCGATTTTCCGCACCAAGCGGGAGGTCGCGCTCGATTCGCTTGAGAATGCGATCCGCCTCGGCCGCTATTCGCCCGGGCAGCCGCTGCGCCAGTCCCAACTCGTCCGGGATCTCGGTGTCGGCTCGACGCCGGTGCGCGAGGCGGTGCTCGAACTCCTGGCGCGCGGCATCCTGGTGCAGGAAAGCCATCGCAGCGTCCGCGTCGCCGATCTCGACCTTGACCGCCTGCGCAACATCTATCGAGTGCGCGCGCTGCTCGAAATGGAGGCCGCGCGTCTCGGCACGGCGCGTATCTCGGATGAGGCGATCGAGCGGATGCGCGCCCTCGTGCAGCAGATGGTCTCAGCCAAGCGGAACGGCGACATGGAAGCTGCGATCCAGGCGGACTATGGATTTCGCAAGATCCTCTATACGGCCTCGGACAACCCGGTCCTCCTCGACCTCATCCAACAGTGCTGGAACCTGTTTCCGGGAAGCGTACTCTGGAACATCCCTGGCCGCGTGGCACAGTCGATCAAGGAGCACAAGCTGATGCTGGAGGCGGTCGCCCGGCGAGACCCCACCGCAGCGGCCTATTCGGTCGAGAACCACCTGCTGAGCGCGCTCAATGCGCTCGAATCCCACGTGTCGTCGTTTGCAAAGCGCAATCACGACGAGCCCGAGAATAATGAAGGAGCAGACCGATGACCGGCGCGCCCGCTGGATCGAAGGAAGCCCATCTGCTGTCGATGGCAGAGCAATTCTCGTTTCGCGCCCGCATGGACAAGAGGACCAGCGAAGGCCCGGTCTTCGAGCGCGGCCTTGGCTCGGTGGTGTGGGACGTAAACGCGAAGGAATATCTCGATTTCAACTCCGGGCAGATGTGTTCAGCGCTTGGCCACAATCACCCGACGGTAACCGCGGCCATCAAAGAGGCGTGCGACACGATGCTGCACGCGCATTCGAGCCACTACAACGTCAAGGAAATCGAGCTCGCGTCCCGGCTGGGCGAGATCGTGCCGCGCCCGCTCCAGAAAAGCTTGTTCGGCGAATCCGGTGCGGATGCGAACGAAATGGCGATGATGATCGCCCGCAAGTACACGGACGGCTTCGAGATCGCGAGCCCGCACATCAGCTTCCATGGCCTGTCGGATGCGACCCGCGCGGTGACCTTCTCGGGCTGGCACTCGGGACATGGCCACCTGCCGGGCGGCACCCACGCGATCGTCGCCCCGTATTGTTATCGCTGCCCGCTCAACCAGACGTTCCCCGGCTGCAAGCTCGCCTGCCTCAAGACGAGCTTCGAGCTTCTCGACGCGCAGACGACCGGGCAGCCTGCCGCGGTCATCACCGAGCCGTTGTTCAGCGCCGGCGGCGTGATCGAGCCGCCGCCCGGATGGCTCAAGACGCTCCAGGAGATGTGCCACGCCCGCGGCATGCTGCTGATCGTCGATGAGGAGCAGACCGGGCTCGGCAAGCTGGGGCAGATGTTCGCCTTCGAATCCGAAGGCATCGTGCCGGACATCATCACTGTCGCGAAGCACTTGGGCGGCGGCGTGGGGGTGAGCGCCGTCATCACCAGCGAGGCCATCGAAGACAAGGTCGTCAAGAGCGGCTACGCGGCGACGCATTCGCACGCCAACGACCCGCTTATCTGTGCCGCGGGCGTCGCGAGCCTCAACGTCATCCGCGACGAGGATGTCCCGGCGAAGGCGCGCAAGATCGGCCTGCAGATGCGTGAGCGCCTGGAAGCCTTGGCGCAGCGTTACGAGCTGATCGGCGACATTCGCGGGCGGGGCCAGCTCATGGGCATCGAACTGGTGCGCGACCGCTACACCAAGGAGCCCGCGACCACGGAGGGAAAGGCCGTGGCGAAGCACTGCTTCGAACACGGGCTCATCTTCTCGGTGCGCCGCGGCGGCAGCGTGCTGCGGTTCGTGCCGCCCTCCTCGACGACGGCGGACCAAATCGATCTCGCGATGGACCGCCTTGGCGCCGCCATCGAGCACGCCGTGGCCAAATGAACCGTCCAGTCGCGCATGCGAATGGGTTCGCATGCGGTTGCATTCGGGGAGCGTTCCATTGAAAGCCTATGACTACATCGTGATCGGGGCCGGGACCGCTGGATGCGTCGTCGCGGCCCGGCTTGCCGAGCAGGCGGATGTGAAGGTCCTGCTTCTAGAGGCAGGCCCGTCCGATCGCCATTGGACGATCCGGATCCCGAGCGCCATCGGACGCAATTACGAAGGCGGTCCCTTCAACTGGGCCTTCAACAGCGTGCCGCAGAAGACTCTCAACAACCGCTCGATCTTCCAGCCGCGCGGCCGCGTGCTCGGCGGCTCGTCCTCGATCAACGGCATGGTGTTTCTCCGCGGCCACGCGCTCGACTACGACCGCTGGGAGGCCGAAGGGGCGGACGGATGGTCCTATGCCGACGTGCTGCCCTACTTCCGGCGGAGCGAACGCTACCTCGGGACGCCGAGCGAGTACCGGGGCACCGACGGCCCGATCGCTGTGAGGAAAGGAGTCGCATCCAACCCGATCGACGCCGCGCTTCTTCAAGCCGGCGAACAGGCCGGCTATCCCCTCACCGAGGACGTGAATGGTTTCCAGCAGGAGGGTTTCGGCTCCTGGGATATGAACATCGACGGCGGTGTGCGCGCGAATGCCGCCTATGCCTATCTGCGGCGTCCCGAATCGGCCCCGCGGATCGACATCGAGACGCGCGCCTTCGCCACACGGATCATTATCGACCGCATGCGTGCGACAGGCGTCGAATATCTCAAGGGCGGGGAACGCATGACGGCGACCGCGTCCCGCGAGATCATCCTCTCGGGCGGCCCGTTCCATTCCCCGCAGGTCCTGATGCTCTCGGGCATCGGCCCGGCGGATCACCTCCGCCGCCATGACATCCCCGTCATCGTCGACAGCCCCGGCGTCGGCGAGAACCTCCAGGATCACATGTACATGATGATCCAATACACATCGAAGGTTCCCTGCTCGTTCAACCCCTACGCGCGGGGGCCGCGGATGGTCCTCGCGGGCATCGAGTGGTTCTTGACGCATGGCGGGCCGGCCGCGAGCAATCACATCGAGGTGGGGGCCTTCATGCGTTCGCGGGCCGGCATCACCCATCCCGACGCGCAGATCCACTTCCGCCCGCTCCTCCTCGACAGCTGGAAGCCGAGCAAGCACCACGGCTACAATTTCGGCGTCAGCACGATGCGCGCGACGAGCCGCGGGACCGTCCGGCTCAAGAGCGCCAACCCGCTCGAGGCCCCCCTCATCGACCCGAACTACCTGTCGACCACCGAGGACATGGTCGACATGCGCAATTGCTTCAAACTCACCATGGAGGTCGCGGCGCAGCGCGCCTTCGACCCGTTCCGCGATCGGGAGGTGACGCCGGGCGTGCGCCTATCCTCTGATTCCGAGATCGACGCCTATATCCGCGCGAACGCGGCGAGCGGTTATCACCCGATCGGCACCTGCCGGATGGGCAAGGACAGGGGCGCCGTCTGCGCGCCTGACTTGAAAGTCAGGGGCGTCGAGAATCTCCGCGTCGTCGACTCCTCGGCCTTCCCGAGCGAGCCGAGCGCCAATACGAACGCGCCGTCGTTCATGCTGGGCGAGCGGGCGGCGGATCTCATCCGCGGCGGTCCGCTCCTGCCGAAGTCGAACCTGCCGTCCTACCTCGCCGCGAACCATCCCCACGCGCAGCGTTGAGCTACTCGCCCGCGCGCAAGGCCGGCGTTTCGGCGGGAAGCGGTGTCGCGCGCTGGTGGCCCGAGACCTCGCGGCCGGCATCGGCCGGCAACCGCCGATAGACAAGGGCGGGAAGCATGGCGATCGCGCCGATCGTGAAGAAGGCCGGCATGAAATCCAAGGCCGTCAGCCGCGTCGCGCCGCCCGCGGTGAGATGAAGGACGAATGCTCCGACGCCCACGCCGATGCTGAGCGACAGCTGCTGCGCCATGCTCACGAGACTCGTGGCTTGGCTCATCTCGGGCCGCGGGATGTCGGCATAACCGATGATATTGACGCTCGTGAACTGGAGCGAGCGAATGAAGCCGCCCAAGAGCAGGATCGCGAGAATGACCGCATGGGGCGTGTCGGGGCGGAAGAGGCCATTGGCGGCAAGAACGGCGCCGCTCAGCAGGACGCTCCCGATGAGGACGGAGCGGAAGCCGAACCACCGAAGGATCGGCACGGCCGCGATCTTCATCGTCACGGCCCCGATCGCGGCAACAAATGTCAGCATGCCCGAGCGGAAGGCTGAGAGGCCGAAGGCGATCTGAAACATAAGGGGCAGGAGAAACGGCACGGCGCCGATGCCGATGCGGAAGAGAAAGCCGCCAGCGACGCTCGCCCGCAAGGTGGGATAGCGAAGCAGGGACAGCCGGATCACCGGATGCGCCGTCCGGCGCGCGTGACGGAGATAGAGGAGTGCGGCCAGGGCCCCCACGGCGAGCAAAGTCGCGACGACGGCATCGGGCAGGATGCTGCGCCCCACCGCCTCGAAGCCGAAGACGAGACCGGTCAAGCCGACGGCCGCCAGGACGAACCCGAACACGTCGAGAGGCGGAGCCTCGCCCTCCTTCAAGTCGTCGATGAAGATGAGCGCCAGCGCGATGCCGAGGAGTCCGATCGGCACGTTGATCCAGAAGATCCAGCGCCAGGACGCGTAGGTGGTGAGGAATCCGCCGACGGGCGGACCCACGATGGGGCCGATCAGGGCCGGTATCGTCAGGTAGGACATGGCGCGCACGAATTGGGCCTTGGGCACGGAGCGCAGAAGCACGAGCCTGCCGACAGGAACCATCATGGCGCCGCCGAGTCCCTGGAGGATGCGCGCAAGCACGAGCTCCCACAGAGCACCACTCACCCCGCAGGCGATCGAGCCCAGGGTGAAGACGGCGATCGCCGAGGTGAAGATGCGCCGCGCGCCGAAGCGATCCGCCATCCATCCGCTGATCGGAATGAAGACGGCGAGGCTGAAGAGATAGGCCGTGATCGCCAGGTTGAGGCGCAATGGGTGCGCGCCGAACGACGAGGCGATCGCCGGCAGCGCCGTCGCCAGGACCGTCGAGTCGAGATTCTCCATGAACAGCGCGCAAGCAATGATCAAGGGGAGCAGGACGTGATTGGGCAGTCTCGACATGGCCCCTCAAACCTTCGCCGCGCGACGCTGGCCCGGCTATGATAAGCGAAGGCGACGCGCATCACGTATGCCATAAGAAGAAGGCGCCCATGCGGACGAGGCGCGCGGGGCCCAAGGCGAGGAAAAGGGCGAGGCATCATGGAGCGGCCACCGATCGTGTTCATTCCAGGACTCATGGATGACGCCTTCCTCTGGGCGCATCAGGTCCGGTTTCTTGCCGACATCGCGCAGCCGATCGTGGCCGACATCACGCACGAGGACAGCGTCGACGCCATGGCCGAGTCCGTCCTCGCTCGGGTTCCCGACCGGTTCGCCCTCGCGGGCTTCTCTCTCGGCGGCTACGTCTCGCTCGCGATCTTGCGTCGCGCGCCGGCACGCGTTCAGAAGCTCGCCCTTCTCTGCACCTCGGCGCGCGCCGACACAGATGCGCGGCGCGGGGAACGGCGCACACTCATCGCCGAGACCGGGGATGCCAGCCAGCTCGAACGCCATACGCGCGGCGACATGGTGTCCAACATCCATCCGGGTCGTCTGGAGGATGCGCCGATCGTCGAAGGGATCGTCGCCATGGCACAACGCCAGGGTCCGGCGGTCTTCGCGCGCCAGCACACGGCCTGCATGGGCCGGCCGGACGGCCGCCCGTCCCTTCCCTCGATCGCGTGCCCCGCTCTCGTCGTCTCGGGGCGGGACGACCGTGTTCTTCCGCCCACGCTGTCCCAGGAGATCGCGGACGGCATCAAGGCCGCGCGCCACGTGACGATCGAAGAATGCGGACACTACGCGCCGCTCGAGCGACCGCATGCCGTGACCGCGCTCTTGCGGGAATGGTTGCTCTACGCTTGATCGGCACCTGGTCACGAGAGCGGAATCGCGCCATCCGCCGGAAGCACGGCAACCGCTGCACCGGCCCTTACGAAGGAGCGTTCACCCATGTCTGACTACAAGGCCCTCGGCCTTTCCTGCTTCGGTCCCGCGACCTTCGCGAAGAGCCCGCTCGTCCGCCTCGACCAGGATTGGTCCGCCGACGTGGCGCTCCTTGGCGTCCCGTTCGACCAGGGAGCAGGGTTTCGCTCGGGCACGCGCTGGGGACCGCGCGCGATCCGAGACATGTCCGTACGCTTCAGCTCGATCGCGGCCGAAGGCAAGCCGGGCTATTGGGACCTCCGCACGCGAAAGACCAAGGCGCACTGCTCCATCGCCGATTGCGGCGATGTCGATATCGTGCCGTTGCTGTGGGAACAGAACTTCGACCTCATCACCCGTTCGACGCGCGCCGTTCGCGAGCATAAGGCCCTTCCCTTCGTCATGGGCGGAGACCACTCGATCACCTTTCCCGTCCTCAAGGCCTATGAGGGATCGAAGGCCATCACCGTCGTCCAGTTCGACGCCCATATGGATTACCGGGACGAGGCGATGGGCGTGCGCTACGGCCACGGCAATGTGCTGAGGCGCGTGCGTGAGCTACCCTGGGTCAAGCGGGTGGTCGCGATCGGCATCCGCAGCATCCGCACGCGCCAGGAGGATTTCGAGGCCAGCCTCAAGGACGGCAACCTCGTCATCCCGGCCTGGGACGTCCACGAACTCGGCGCCAAGCACTTCGCCCCCGTCCTGCCGCGGGACGAGGACGTCTACATCACCTTCGACATCGATGGCATGGACGCGGCGATCGCGCCCGGCACCGGAACGCCGGAAGTAGGCGGGCTCACCTTCGAGCAGGCGCGCTACTTTCTCGGCGCGATCTGCAAGCGTAACCGTCTCGTTGGATTCGACATGGTCGAGATGAATCCAAGCCTCGATCCGACCGCGATCACGGCGCTTCTCTGCGCCCAGATCATGGTCGAGGTCATGGGTTTCGCCTTTCCACAGGCGAGTTAGCTCGATCGCCGCGCAGCGAGCCAATCCATCATGATCCGGTTGAACACCTCCGGGTGCTCGACGTTCGGAAAGTGCCGCGCGTTGGCGATGTCCTCGTAGCGCGCGCCGGGGACGAGCGAGGCCAGGCGTTTGTTGTCAGCGGGCGGGGTTCCCAGATCCTCCGTTCCGCAGACGACGAGCGTCGGTGCCTTGATCGTCGGCAGCTTGGGCACGAAGTCGAAATTGAGGATCGCGGCCGTGCAGCCGAGATAACCGGCCGCGGTGGTCGCCGCGATCGTGTCGCGGATCTGCCGCCAACGGACAGGATTGCGCGGCTTGAACGCGTCGGTAAACCAACGCTCGATCGTGCTGTCTGCCAACGGCGCCACGGAACTGGCTCCTTTCACGGCGCTGATGCGCGGCGCCCACACGTCCGCGGCCCCCGGTGGGGTCTGGGGCAGCGTGTCGCACAGCATCGCCGAGTGAAGACGCGGCGCGTGCCCGATGGCAAACGCCTGGCCGATCATTCCGCCGATCGAAAGTCCGATGAAATGCGCCTTGTCGATGCCAAGCGAATCGAGCACCGCCGCCACATCCGCGGCCAGCGCCGCCATGGTGTAATCGCCGGGGACGGGGTCGCTGCCCCCATGGCCGCGCATGTCGAGGCGGAGAATCCGGAAGCCGGCCGAGAGAAGCGGCGGCACCTGCTCCGCCCACATGCCGCCGTCGGATGCGAGCGAGTGCGTGAGGCACACGACTGGGCCACGCTCCGGTCCCATGAGGTCGTAGTGGATGCGGCGCTTGTCGAGCGTGAGCAACATCGATCGGGTCCTCCCATGCCAGCGCGGGGTCGCGCCCTTCCTGGTCCGAGGGTAGTGGGATTCGACCTCGTGACGCCAGAACCGAAGGAGCGAGGCGGGGGCGGTCAAGGGCGGAGGCGCCGAACCCTCTCCAGCGCCGCCGCGAGCGCGGCCTCCCATGTCTCGCCGAACTGTCCCGCGCGCAGTACCCCGTAGGCCGCCTCGGCCACGCCGCCCTTGGTCACGAGCGTTTCGATGAGCTTCTCGCGGGGCCCGTCCTTGGCCCCGGCCATCATCGTGGCCGCCGATTCGAAATGACCCGCGGCGAGGCGGCGCGCTGTCTCCCGGTTGAGGCCGGCGGCCTCGGCCCAATCCGCCGTCCGGCTCACGAGGTCGTGGCACAGCGTGTAGGCGACAGCCACCGCGGTCGCGATTTCGAATGCGTCCTCGTCCTGCAAAGCGAGGACATGGCCGAATCGAGCCAGCGCTTGGTTCGCGCGCTCATGCGTTGGATAGACGACGGTCGGGCTCGCGCCGATCGCGGCCGAGGTCATGGGCATGGCGCGCACGATTGTCGGGACCCCGTCCGTCGCCACCGCAAGATCGACGATCGGCACGCCGGCGCAGGCCGAGATCAACACGTGGCTCCCGCGCCACGGCAATCCCTCGACCGCCTCAACCGCCTGCGGCGGCCGCACGCAAAGGAAAATGACATTGGAGCGCGCGACAACCTCGGCGTTATCGGCGGCCACGGCGACGCCCAACTCGGCGGCCAGCGGCCGGACCTCGCGACCGCGCGGCGCCAGGACAATTTCGTCCGGCGCAAGACCCGAGCGAGCGAGGCCACGGACGAGCGCGGCGCCGAAATGTCCGACGCCAATCACGCCAACCCGCGTCTCCGAGCCGAAACCCATGTGTCGAGTTCAACCCATCATGCCCGGGCGCGAGCGAGGCGGCGCCCGCCGGGAGGGCTCATCGAAGGAAACGGGGACGGTGATGGCACATGCGCCGAGAGTGGACATCGGGTGAGACTACCAGCACCATCCGACCGTCGCCACTTGCGGCCGGCCGGGCCTTCTTGCAGAGTCGACGCCTTCGCGCCCGAGAGGAGGCTGCCGATGCTCGAGAATCCCATACCCTGGCCCAACGGTGCGCGGTGCGCGGTCGCGATCACCTGGGACGTCGATTGCGACAGCGGCCTCAATTATTACAACCCCGATCGCGCCGACAACCTGGTCGCGTCCCAGTCCCAGACCCGTTACGACTCCGCCGTCGCCGTGCCGCGGATCGTGAAGCTCCTGAAGAACCTTGGCATGCGCCAGACCTTCTTCATTCCCGGCTGGTGCATCGAGAAATTCCCGGCCACGATGGACGCCATCCTCGAAGGCGGCCACGAGCTGGCGCTCCACGGCTATCTCCACGAGCGGCCGAACGAGCTATCGCCCGAGGACGAGCTCTATTGCCTCCGGCGCGGAATCGAGGCATTCCGCCGCCATACCGGCGTCCATCCGCGCGGCTGGCGCGCGCCCAGTTTTGCCTTCTCGAAACACTCGCTTGCCTATCTCGTCGCCGAGGGTTTCATCTACGATTCGTCCCTCATGGGCGATGACATCCCCTACATGCTGAAGCACAAGACCGGCAACCTCATCGAGCTGCCGACAGAATGGTGCCTCGACGACTGGCCGCATTACGTGCACAACCGCGACTTCCGGCACCAGATGCCGATCTCGCCGCCGAGCCGGGCGATCGAAGTGTTCCGTGCCGAGTTCGACGCGGCCTGGCGGCACGGCGCGCTGTGGAACAGCGTCTGGCATCCGTTCGTGAGCGGGCGTCTCTCCCGTCTCGATGCCGTCGCCGGCCTCATCGAGCATATGCAGTCCAAGGGCCAGGTATGGTTCACGACGCTCGGCGGCGTCGCGGAGCACGTGCAGAGCCTCATCGCGGCAGGGACATGGAAGCCGCGCGAGGAAGCGATGCCGCATTACGAGAGTCCCATTCCGGAACTGGCCCGAGAGCCGACGAGCGGCCCCCTGCTCCGCAAGAGCGGCACGTAATTGGCCGGCGATTCGCGAGCGATTCTTCCCTGAGCATTCGTCGAGGATGTGCGCCATGCCGAAGCTTCTCACCCAAGAGGCGGTGACACAGTTCAACGGACGGGGATATTTCTCCCCCGTCGCCGTTCTTTCGCCCGAGGAAATGGAGCGCAGCCGACGGGCGCTCGCGGCCTTCGAGGCGCACGAGGGCGGCAAACTCAAAGGTGCGGTGCGCAACAAGTCGCACCTGTTCTTGAAGTGGCTCCATGACCTGGCCTGCCATCCCAAGGTCTTGGATGCCGTCGAGGATCTGATCGGCCCGAACATTCTCCTCTACCACGCCCAGTGGTTCATCAAGGAGCCGCGGACGCCCAACTTCGTTTCTCTCCATCAGGACTCCGCCTACTGGGCCCTCGACAAACCCCAGGGACTGTCGGCCTGGATCGCGTTTGAGGATTGCGACAGCGAGAACGGCTGCATGCGCGTCCTACCCGGCACGCACACGGTGGCCTTGCGCCACGAAGACCGGATCGCGCCCGACAACATGCTGTGGCGAGGGCAGACCGTGGCCGAGACGCTCGATGAATCGAAGGCCGTCGAGATGCCGCTCAAGGCCGGCGAGATGTCGCTTCACCACGCGCGGATCGTCCACGGATCGGGCCCCAACCGCTCCACGCGCCGGCGGATCGGCTATTCGCTTCGCTACATTCCGACCCATGTGGCGCGCACCGGCCCCCGCGACAGCGCCATGCTGGTGCGCGGCGTCGACGAGTACCACTACTTCGATCCGGAACCGGCCCCGAAGGCGGACTACGACCCGGCCGCCGTCGCGTTCCATGCCGAGGTCAATCGCCGATTCATGGAGCACTACACCGCGGCCAAGCCCGAACTCGTGGCCTGAGGAGAGGAAGCATGGCGCGCGCGTGGCGGTCGAAGGACGAAGCCGAACTCAGCGGAGCGACGCTTCGAGCGCTCTTCGACAACGAGATTCCGGCGATTCGGATCAAGGGCTTCGCGAGCCAGGACGAGTGCCGGCGGTTCGCCGAGGCCGTGACGGATGCCGAGCAGCACCCGATCGTCTTTTCTTCGAAGACAGGCGAGGCCCTCTCCAAGCCCAAGATCGGCTATATCGGCATTTTCCAGCATTACTACCGGCACAGGGACAAGAGCACCTATTTCGCGGACGTGCCGGCGGCTTCCGCCCAGCTTCGTGCGATCGTTGCGCGCTCCTTCGACCCCGTGACACGCATGCGGGACATCCTCCGTCGCCACAGCGGCCGTCCGGTCGATGTTGCGGACGAAGGTGAGGGCTACGGCCCCTACTACGCGGGCATTATCCGCACGATGACGATTGGCGCCGATCTCCACTGCGACTATCACGCTTACTATGCGCGCAGCTACCGGATCGGGCGCATCAACGCGCAGATCGGCTGGAACATCTATGCCTCGGGGCGCGGCGTCGGCGGCGAGCTCATCATCTACAACAACCCGTGGACGCCCGAGGTCAAAGGCGACGAGATTCCTGAAAGCTTCCCGCTCCCGCGCAGCACGACCGAAGGCGCCGAGCGGCACGTCGTGCCGATAACGGCGGGCGATGTGGTGTTGTTCAACACGCGCAACCCGCACGAAATTCTGCCCATCAAAGGCGACGAGCCGCGCATCTCCCTCGGCACGTTCCTCGGCCGCCTGCCGGACGACAATCTCCTCATGTGGTCCTAGCCTGACCGACTACGGGCCGCGCTGGCCGATGCACGGCCCGCGACGCCAAGCGGCGTGAAGGCCAGGGCGCCTTCGCCTAGCGGCCCGCGCGGATCGCGTCGGCGATCTTCTCGCCGATCATCATGGTCGTCACATTGGTGTTGGCGCGCACGATCACCGGCATGGCCGAGGCGTCGACGACGCGAAGGCCCTCGACACCGAAGACCCGGCACTGGGAATCGACGACCGCCATCGGATCGTCCGGCTGGCCGATCCGGCACGTCCCCGACGGATGGAAGAATCCGGTCGCATTGGCGCGGATCCAGGATTCGAGCGTCGCGGGATCCGCGAGAACTTCGTTCGCATCGGCCCCCGGCGCGATCACGTGACGGAGAAGCCAGCGCCTGACCGGACTCTCGAGGAGAGCGTCCGCGATCGAGGCCGCGATGCCGTTCACGGCCGAAAGCCGATTGAGCCGCCGCACGCGCTCGGAGAAGCTCGCGAGCACCGCACCGTGGATGAGCGCGCGCGGCTCTGGTTCCGCGAGAAGCGCGAAAGCCAGCTCCAGCCCCTCCTTGATGCGCTGGTAGTCGCGCGCATCGGACAGGATGTCGAACTCGACGTCCGGCTCGGCGTACGGATCCGGCGAGCGAAGCTGGAGCCGCCCGCGCGAGAAGGGCTGGTTGAGGCCGACGATGAAGGCGCCGAAGCGCTCGCCCAGCGCATGCCAGGACGATTTGTTCTGGAAGGCGATGTACATGTCGGAGGGGCCGCAGCCAGGGACACCCGAGGAGTAGCGGAGTCCGAGATTGGCGGCGGAGCGGAGCGCGCGACTTTGCTGGCCTCGACGCGAGAGCACCGGCGCCAAGGTGACGGTCGGATGCTCCTGAAGGTTTTGCCCGACTCCCGGACGGTCCGCGACGATGGTGATGCCCAACCCGCGCAAAGCCTCGGCAGGACCGATGCCCGCGCGCATCAAGAGGCCCGGCGAGTGCAGCGCTCCGGCTGAGACGATCACCTCGCGTGCGGCGTATCGCACTCTGTTCCCGTTCCGCTTCGCGACGACACCCGTCACTTGCGAACCGGAGAGCGCGAGACCCTCCACATGGGTCTCGGTGAAGATCGTCAGGTTCGCGCGCCGGCGCACGTCGGCCGTGAGATACCCGATGGCAGCCGAGACCCGGTGGCTCGGACGGTTTGTCATCGGCACGGCCACGTAGCCGTCCCGCGGCAGGTCGTTCATGTCCGCGACGTAGTGGTACTGGCGGCGTTCGAGCGCCGCTTCGAGCGCGCGGCACATGGGCGGCCAGTTCTCGCGCGGATTGCGGCGCAACGGGATGGGGCCGCCTTTGCCGTGAAGCGGCCCATCAAAATCGAGATCGGATTCGAGCTTTCGATAGTAGGGCAGCACGTCGTCCCAGCTCCAACCGGCCGCTCCCATCGCGACCCAGCGAGAGAAATCTTCGGGAAACCCGCGGGGGCCGACCATGGCGTTGACGGCCGAGCCTCCGCCCAAGATGCGCGCTTGCTCGAAGAAGACAGGGGGAGCCGAGCCGCGATGGCGCGCGGCCTGCCAATGGACGCGCATCGCGGGCCACAGGTTCTTGGGGTTGTGCGCAGCCGTATAGAAGATATCGAGCACGTCCCGCGGTTCGGCACCCGGCGGCGTGTCGCGGCCGGCCTCGAGCAGAAGCACGCGGCGCTGGCTGTCTTCCGAAAGGCGGCTTGCGAGAACCGAGCCCGCCGAGCCGCCGCCCACGATGATGACGTCGTACGAGGATGCCGCGTCGTTCATGGCATCGATGCGCCCCCTCGCCCTCAGCGGGAAAAGCGCCGATCGAGGAGAGTCTGGACCTTGGCCATACCCTCCTGGAGGTCGCTCAACGCCTGGTGCGCGCCATTGTGCCCGGGCAAGCCTGAAACCGTGCCGCCCGGCCAGGCGCCGGAGCCGCAGAGATAAAGACCGCCTATGGGCGTGCGGTAGTCGGAGAGCTCCGGCAGCGGCCGGAAGCCGAACATCCGTCCCGGCACCATGTCGCCATGGACGACGTTGGCCTCGAGCATGCCGAACTCCCGCTCGATGTCGGCCGGACTCCAGTATCGGCGGTCGATCACGATATCCTTGAGGTTCGGGATGAACGCGCTGAGCATATCGATGCAGCGGTCGCCGTAACGGTCGCGCTCCAAGGCCCAATCGCCTTCCTTCAGGTGATAGGGCACGTACCACATGTTGACGCTCATCACCTGCTTGCCCTTGGGCGCCAGCGACGGATCCGCGACCGACGGCGTCAGTCCCCACATCATCGGGAAATCGTGGAGCTCGCCGCGCTTGGCGGCCTCGTAGCCGCGATCCATGTAGTCCATCGTTGGCGCGATGCGGAACTGACAACCCGCCATGGCCCGCGCCTCCTCGTCGTCCCCTGCGGCGGCGAAGCGCGGCAGCCCGTCGAGCGCCAAGACCATCTTGAAGGCCGAGCCGCGCATGACGAGACGCCCGAGCCGATCGGCCATCGACGACGGCAGAAGCGTCCGCGGCACCAGGTCGAGGAGGGTCGTCTTCGGATTGAGATTCGAGAGGACGATGTCGGCGTCGTGCTCCTCGCCGTCGGCGAGCGCGACGCCAGTCACCCGGCCGTCCCGCGTCTTGATGTGGTCGACCGCGGCGCCCGTCCGGATCGTGACGCCAAGGGCCGCGAGCGACCGTTCCATCGCACGCGCGATCGAACCCATGCCGCCCAAGGGCAATCCTGTCGAGCCCCGCAACGGCTGCTTTCGCGGATCGTGCTCGGCCGCGATGCTCCCCGAGGCAAGCGACATGGGGCGCTGCAGCAGCATGCACGGCGTGCCAGGCGTCGATGGGCCCACGAGGTTGCTCATGACAGCCAGAGCCGCGACGAGCGCCTTGATCTCGTCCGATTCGAATCGCGCGTCGACGAAGTCCCTGATGCTGCCGAACATCACTTCGGCGAAGGCCGCCTCGTCTTCGGGCGAGACCATCCGCGCCATGAGGTCCGAGAATTTCGGCGGCGGGCAGAACAGGGAAACGCCGAGCTTGGCGCCAAAGGCGTTGAAGAAATCGAAAAGCGCGTAGTAGGCCACGACGTCCTTCGCCGAGAACTTGGCGAGCTCCCTCTCCGTTCGACCTCGCTCCCGCCAGCCGACGAAGGCGCGATCGCCATCGAAGGGCTGCACGACCGTCGGGTCCGCCTTGACGAATGCGAGGCCGTGCCGCTCGAGGTCCATGTCGAGCACGATCTTGGGCTCGAGCGAGCCGGGCGAATTCGTGATCGCGCCGTGATAGCCCGGGAAGAACTCGATGGCGGCACAAGGCCCGCCGACGACGGGTCGGCGCTCGAGCACGGTGACGTCGAGGCCGGCGCGCGCGAGATAGAAGGCGGCCACGAGGCCGTTGTGGCCGCCGCCGACGATGACCGCCTTCACGCGATCAGCCGCGGCCATGGGCGATCTCACCGAACGGACGTGGCATCATGGCGAGGCGAACTCAGCGCCGGATGACCGGCCGCGGCATGGTCGTGAGCAACTCATGTCCCGTCGCCGTCACGAGCACCGTGTCCGTGCAGCCGACGGCACCCACGCCCGGAACGAGCACGATCGGCACGAGGTGGAACACCATGCCGGGCTCGAGCCGGCGCGGATCGTTCGGCTTGATGTCCATGATGTGCCCTTCGCCGAGCCCGGGCGGGAAGGAGATGCCGAGGCCGTAGCCGCCGCGGTGTTGCCAATGGATGCCGAGCCCGGCCGCTTCGACGAGACCGCGCCCGGCCCGGTCGATCTCGCCCGACGTCACACCGGGCCGCACCGCCTCGATCATGGCTTCGATCGCGCGCCCCATGAGGTCGGCCACGCGCGCAAGCTCTGGCTTGGGCGTGCCGATCGTCACGACTCGCCCGATGCCGGCGTTGTAGCGCTTGATGGAGGCACCGATCTCGATCCAGACGTGGTCGGCGGGTTCGAGAACGTTCATCGCGTAGGTCGCATGGCCGACGGCCGAGCGTGCGCCCGCCGTCACGTAAGGCGGCGAGCCGGCATACTCGCTGCCCGCGCGGACGAGCCCGCCATAGACGGCGGCAGCCACGTCGTTCTCGGTCCTGCCTGCGATGCAAGCCTCCGCGCCATCGCGCATGCCGGCCGAGGCCGCCTCCGCCGCGCGGCGCAGATAGGCGATCTCCGCCGGCGACTTGATCATGCGGCAGGCCTCGACGATGCCGCTCGCCGGCACGAATCTCGCCCCAGGCAACCGCGCGCGCAGCCGGTCGAGGGTCGCCGGCGGCAGAAAAACCGCCTGGTCCTCATAGCCGATCCGCGCGCGCTCGGCCCCGTAGCGGCGAATGCGTTCGGCCGTCGCCTCGGTCGGGTCGACGCCGTCCTCGACCGGCGCCCCGTCGCCGATCCAGGAATGGTGGTGCACATTGCCGAGCTCGAGCTTGCGCACGACGAAGCACGGCGCCGCATCGACGGGGATGAGAAGCGCCTGGTAGACGTGGTAGCCCGTCGTGTAGTAGCCGCTCACGTAATAGATATTCTCAGGCCCCGTGAGCAGGAGGAGGTCGACGCCGCGCTCGCGCATCCCGGCACGGATCTTCGCAAGGCGCCCCTCGAACTCGGCGACCGGGAACGGGATGTCGATCGTGGAAGCGTCTCGGGGCATGCCAGGACCTCAGAGCATCAAGAGACGGTGAGATTTAGTTCGCACGAACCTCGCCTAGCGCAACGCGGCCGAGGCGCGCTGGATGCGAAGGCACGCCTCGCGCAGATCCTCGGTCGCGATGGGGTAGGCGATTCGCATGTAAGGCGAGAGGCCGAAGCCAGCGCCCGGCACGACCGCGACGCCGACGGAATCGAGCAAATATTCGGCGAACACGCCGTCGTTCTCGATCACGCGCCCATCCGGCGCGCGCTTGCCGATGAGACCCGCGATCGAGGGATAGAGATAGAACGCTCCCTCCGGCCGATCACAGGTGATGCCTTCCACCTTGTTCAGGAGATCGACCGCCAAATCGCGGCGCTGCTTGTAGATCACGTTGTGCTCGGCGATGAAGTCCTGGGGTCCGGTGAGTGCCGCCACGGCCGCCGCCTGGCTCACCGAGCACGGATTGTTGGTGCACTGGCCCTGCAGCTTGGCCATGGCCTTGATGAGCCACTTGGGCCCGCCGCCATAGCCGATGCGCCACCCCGTCATGCAGAAGGCCTTGGACGCGCCGTTCACCGTCACAGTCCGCTCGGCGAGCGCCGGTGCGACGGACGCGATCGTCCTGAACTCGAATTCGTCGTAGATCAGGTGCTCGTAGATATCGTCGGAGAGGATCATGAGGCGCGGATGCCGGAGCGCGACCTCCGCGATCGCCTTGAGTTCGTCCGCCGTGTAGGCGGCGCCCGTCGGGTTGGAGGGAGAGTTGAGGATGAGCCATCGGCTCCGGGGCGTGATGGCCTGTTCGAGGTCTTCCGGCCGCAGCTTGAAGCGGTTGTTGCGCGGGCAGTCGACGAAGACCGGCACCCCGCCCGCGAGGAGGGCAATGTCCGGATAGGACACCCAGTAGGGGCGCGGAATGATCACCTCGTCGCCCGGTGCGATCGAGGCCAGCATCGCGTTGAAGATGACCTGCTTGCCGCCCGTGCCGACCGAGATCTGGTCGGGCGCATAGCTGAGGCCGTTCTCACGGTTGAACTTCGCGATGATTGCATCCTTGAGTGCGGCCGTGCCGTCCACTGCCGTGTATTTGGTCTCCCCGCCGCGGATGGCGCGGATTGCCGCCTCCTTGACATGGTCGGGCGTGTCGAAATCGGGCTCCCCGCCGCTGACACTGATCACGTCCTGGCCCGCGCGCTTCATCGCCAGCGCCTTGCCGAAGATCGCCACCGTCGGCGATTCCTTGATCCGCGCAACCATCGGTGAGACATCGTTCATGGCGCACTCTCGCATCGAAAGAGGATTGAAAACACTGTAGAAATCGCTCGAAGGCGAGTCAAACAACACCGATGGTGCGCTCGCCACCGACCAACCAGGAGGACCGCATGGGTCTCGTCGAATTGCGCAAGATGCAGGTGATGGTCGAACGCGCCTGGCATGACGGAGGGCCGCCGCGCCCGAGCCCCATCCGCCGCGGTACGGTCATCGCCGTCGTCCGCAATCCCTATGCGGGTCGGCACCAGGACGATCTCGTCACCTTCATGGAGGCGCTGAAGCCCTTGGCCGCGGACATGGCGCGCGATCTTCTCTCGGCCTTGGGCGGCGAAGCGAAGCTCGTCGAGACCTACGGCAAGGGCGCGATCGTCGGGGTCGGCGGCGAGATCGAACACGCGGCGATCTGGCACTCGCCGGGCGGGGCGGGCTTGCGCGAGGTGCTCGGCGGCGGCCAAGCGCCCGTCCCCGGCAACCAGAAGATGGGCCTGCCGGGCACGGTGCTCGACATGCCCATGGGCAATGTCGATGCGCCCTATGTGCGCAGCCATTACGACTCGATTCCCGTGATGGTGGGCGACGCGCCACGGAACGATGAGATTCTCCTTGCGCTCGCCTTCGGCCTCGGCGGCCGCGTCCATGCGCGGCTAGGCGGGACGACGGCCGAGGAGGCCCGCAAGCAATCGAAGCGGCCGTAAGCGCGGCGACTCGCCCGCCATGAGCGGCGACGATCTCGCCTATCTCGGCGCCGAGGCGGCGCTCCGCCAGTTTCGCGCGCGCACGCTGTCGCCCGTCGAGTTGATGACGGCCGTGATCGCGCGCGCCGAGCGCCTCAATCCGCGGATCAATGCCTTCACCTACACTTGTTTCGATCAGGCGATCGACGCCGCGCGGAAAGCGGAAACGGCGCGCAACCCTCGCGCGCTCGAAGGCATCCCCATCGTCATCAAGGATGCCCACGCATGGAAAGGCGAGATCACGACCAATGGCTCGAAGGTCTTCGCGGATTTCCGGCCCGATTCCACACATCCTTGCGTCGAGCGTTTGCTCGAAGCCGGCGCCATCCCCATCGCGCGCTCGACGACGCCCGAATTCGGCATCGCGCTCACCTGCAGCACGCCGCTCTGGGGCACAACGCGCAACCCGTGGAATCTCGACTACTCGCCGAGCGGATCGTCAAGCGGAGCCGCCGCGGCGCTCGCGGCCGGGATGACGACGCTCGCCGACGGCTCGGACTATGGCGGCTCGGTGCGCATTCCGGCCGGCTATTGCGGCCTTTTCGGCTACAAGCCGGCGCACGGGCGCCTTCCCGCGTCCCCGCCCTCGAACCTCGACAGCTTCGGTGCCTTCGGCGCGCTCGCGCGATCGGTCCGTGATGGCGCGCTGATGATCGACGTCATGGCCGGGCCGCACCCTCGCGACATCACGAGCCTTCGCCCGAAGCTCGCCATCCCCTCGCGCTTTGATCCCATCCGAGGCTGGCGCATCGCCGTCTCGTTGGATCTCGGCTTCTTCGAGGTGGATGAGGTGGTCCGCCGCAACACGCTGACGGCGCTCGACGGTTTGCGCGAGGCGGGTGCAACAGTCGACGAGGTCAAGATCGACTGGACGCTCGACGCGCTCCTCGCCTTCGAGATCCATGCGTCGGCCGCCTTCGCCCATGGGACGTTGCCGCACATCGAGGGCCGGCTCGACGAGGTGACGCCCCTCGTGCGAAGGCGTGCTGCGCTGGCACCCACCATCACGGGCGAGGAATTTTATTGGGCGGAAGAAGTGCGCGCCCGCATGTACGAACCGTTGGGCGCGTTGTTCGAGCGCTACGATCTCTTCGTCTGCCCCACCACGGCGATCGCGGAGATCCCGGCCGAACACCACCCGATCATGGACAGGACGCTCGAGCGGCGCGGGCGCACCGTCGCCTACCAGCAGCAGGCGACGCTGACCTATCCCTTCAACCTTCTGGGACAGCTGCCGGTCGCGACCGTGCCGAGCGGCTTCACGGCGCGAGGAATCCCCACGGGCATCCAGCTCGTGGGCCGGCCGTTCGACGATCTCGCCGTGTTCCAGGCCGCCGCAGCCTACGAGCAGGTCAGGCCGTGGTTCGACGGTGCGGCCAACCGGCCGCCGCTCTAGCGACCGTTAGGGGCGAACCTAACGCGCGCCTGCGGATGTCGAGCGCGCCGCGTTCGCGGAATCGGGCCGCGCGGGCGCGCCCGCTTTCTCCTGCGTCGCCGGATTGAAATAGGCGCTGAGGAAGATCTCGTGCAGCGCCGGCCCGGCCATGACAGGCGGGTACTTCGCGGGATTGGCCGCCGACCGGCAGGTCGGCAGGCATTCGATCCGCGCATCCCAATTCGCATCGAAGAAGAACGGGATGGAGTAGCGCTCACGTCCAGAGGCATTGACGGCGCGGTGCATCGTGGCCTTGAACAGATCGTTCGTCCAGCGTTGCATCTGCTGGCCGAGATTGATGATGAAGGTGCCCGGAATCGGCGGAGCGTGGATCCACGTGCCGGCCGCATTCTTCACCTCGAGCCCGCCGACATCGTCCTGCGCGAGTATGGTGAGACAGCCGTAGTCCGAATGCTCGTCGATACCCATCTCCGAGCCATCGAGATGCTTTGTCTGCGGCGGATAGTGATTGAGCCTGATCTGCGCCAAGGGCCAATTGATCGATTGATCGAAATACGACTCATCGAGACCGAGCGAGAGGGCCATTGCGCCCATGAGCTGGTTGGCGAGCCGCATCATCTCCGACCAATAGGCTTCGAGGGCCGGTCGCAGGCCCGCCGGCCGTGCGGGCCACTGATTGCGGCCATGGAGCGGCAAATCCTCGTCCGCGTGAGGGTAGTCCGGCCCGAACTCGTTGCCGATGTCGAAGCACTCCCTCAAGTTCGGGATGAGGCCGCTCACGCTCTCGGCATAGAGCGGGACGTAGCCGCGATAGGCGGGCGAATTGAGGACATCGATGCGGCGCTTCTCGGCCTCGGGCAGCAGAAAAAATTCTTCCGCCGCCTTGAAGACCTTCTCGACGAGCGGGCCGGCGACACCGTGATTGCGGATATAGAAGAATCCGACATCACGGCAGGCGATGCCGATCCGGTCGGCGACGCCACGCTTGTCGCTCCCATCGACGTAAGGCCCGACATCGACGACGGGAAGCTGGTCGAATTCCGTGAGACTCGCGCCGATGCCTCGTGAGAGAGTCGATGGTGTCATGGCCCACCCGATGCCCGATCCAGCGAGACGACGATCCTAACCGATCGGGCAGGCGCCCCATAGGGGCCGCCGATGGGCCCGAGAGCTCCGGAGGCGCACCCCGTGGGGGGCTCAGGTCGAAGGATCGGTCTCGGCGTAAGGCCGTATGCTGTCCGCGACCGAATCGGCGACATGCTCTTTCGTGATGACGCCAAGGATGCCCGATGGCGCCCCGGATTCGGCCGAGCGGACGACGACGGCCATGCCGGCTCCCGTCTTCGACATCCGCCCGATGACATCGAACATGACGTCCTGCTCGCCCACGGTGACGATATTGGCGGTCGCGACCTCGCCAAGCGTGGTGCCGGCCTTGCTTGCCTTCAGCGTCCCATGAAGATCGGCGTTGATCCGGACGGCGCCGACGATGCGGCCGTCCGCCGTCGCGACGATGTGGCGGAGGGTGCCGGCCGACGGCGAATCCTTGAGCACCGCCTCGAGTGGCGTTCCGGCCGGCAGGATGAGGACGTCTCGGTCCATGACATCCGCCGCATGCCGTACGAGAAACATATTGGCGTGAAGCGCCTGGGGGATGAAGTGCCGGCGCCCTTCGAGCTTCATGGTGTAGATGGTCTCGCGCGAGAGAAGGCGCCGAATTCCGATGCTGATCGCGACGGCGATGATCATGGGCATCACGATGCCGTAGTCGCGCGTCATCTCGAAGATCATGGTGACGGCGGTCATGGCAGCCGCCGTGCTCCCGCCGACGACCGCGGCCATGCCGACGACGGCGAAGGCCGGAAGACTGAGACCGAGCGCCGGTGCCACCATGCCGCACACGCCGCCAAAGGCGGCGCCAAGCGTCGCACCCAAGAACAGCGACGGCGAGAACACGCCACCCGAGGAGCCGGAGCCGAGACTCAGTAATGTGGCCAGGAGCTTCGCCGCGAGGAGAATCGCAAGCAGCCCCGGGAGCGCAAGGCCACCCCCAAGAATATCCTCGACTGTCGAGTAACCCACGCTTTCCACGTGGTAGTGCCCTGTCGAGAGGAAGAGGAGATACATCAGGAGACCCACCACGAGCATGCCGGAGACATGGCGGAGATACGGGTTGGGAATGCGTTCGAAGGCGTCCTCGAAGACGCGAAGACCCCGGACGAAGGCGGCCGACGTTGCGCCCGCGAGCACGCCCAGGACCGCATAAAGAAGGAGCGTCTCGACCGAGGTCACATGGCCGCTCGAAAGGGCGAGCGTGGGAACCTGGAACGCCGGCGCCAGACCCAGGAACAGCCGGGACACATAGGTCGCCGTGCCGGTCGCGAGGGCCACCGGCAGGAAGGTGCGCACGCTCACCTCCGGCATCATCAGCTCGATCGCAAACATGACGCCGCCGATGGGCGTGTTGAAGGTCGCAGCGATACCCGCACCCGCGCCCGCCGCGACCAGGGTGATGCGCTGCCACGCCGCCATGGGCAGCACCTGGCCGATCGTCGAACCGAGCGAGGCTCCGATCTGGATGATCGGCCCCTCGCGCCCGACCGATGACCCGCTGCCAATCGCAAGGGCCGAAGCGAGCGACTTGACCGCCGCGACGATGGGGCGAATCCGTCCCTCCTTGTAGTAGATCGCGTCGATGACTTCCGGTACGCCGTGTCCGCGCGCTTCGGGCGCGAAGGTCTTGACGAGAAAGGTGACGCCGATGGCGCCGATCACCGGCACCAGGATCACGAAGACGCCCCACGGACTCTCCGGCGTGTACACGGTGGCGTCGTAGTCGACCGACGCCTGGCCGAGAAACATGAGGTTGTGGACGAAGCCGATCAGGATGCGAAAGACGATCGCGCCGACGCCGGTGATCGCGCCCACGAGGATCGCCACGAGCGACAGACGAAGAAGGCCCATGGCATGGGGCGGGGAAGCCGTCATCGATCACCCTCGCTCAAGGGCCCGCTCGATCCAGAACGACGTGGCGATTACGGGCGATGTAGAGATTCGTCTCATCCATTATCCGCAAATGGCAAAGCGGTTAAAGGTCGAGTTGGTTTCGGTGATGAGAGGCCTCGAGCAATGTGCCCCTTCGCCGGCCGGTCCGTGTATCCTTGGAATGCTGCTTTGTCGTTTGAGGCACGAGTGGGCCGATGAGACGGACACATTGACTTGAGCGTCCTTGTCACGGGTGCCAGCGGCTTTCTCGGTCGACGGCTCGCGCAGATTCTGCGCGAGCGCGGCGAAGCAGTTCACCTTCTTGTCCGCCCCAGCAGCATTCTCGACGCCCATGACCTCGCATTGGGCCAAGTACATCGGTGCTCGCTGGCCGACATCCCTGGGCTCACAGCCATCCTCCAGAGCGTCCGCGTCGTCTTTCACTGCGCGGCGCTGTCCTCCGATTGGGGCCCGTGGAGCGAGTTCCGCGCAGCGAACATCGACGGCGTCGTCAATCTGCTCCGCGCCTCCCTCGCAGCGGGATCGGTCGAGCGCTTCGTTCATGTCAGCAGCACCGACGTCTACGGCTACCCGGCGCGTCCGGGCGACGAGTCGATGGCGCTGAGAGACGTCGGGTTGCCCTATAACCGGAGCAAATGCGCGGGCGACCACGCTGCGCTCGACTTCCATCGAAGAACCGGACTTCCCGTCACGATCGTCCGACCGGCGACGATTTTCGGACCCGGAAGCAAGGATTGGGTTGTTGAACTCGGCCGGCATCTCGTCGCTCGACGCGCCGTGACCATCGCGGGAGGACGCACACCGGCCGGCCTCGTCTATGTCGACGACGTCGCGCGTGTGATGATCGCGCTGTCGGAGAATCCCCAGGCGATCGGCGAAGCCTACAATGTCGTCGATCCGACCGCTGTCACATGGCGAATGTATATCGATACGATTGCCGACGCGTTTGAGGCCCCACGCGTACGGCTCAACATCGATCGGCGTACGGCACTGACGCTCAGCTACGCTGGCGAGATGGCGTATCGCATTTTGCGAATGAAAACCCGCCCTATGCTGACTCGCCATGCTGTGCTACTTCTGACGCGCGACCAGCAATTCTCCGCCGCTAGGCTGACCCGGCTGGTCCCAGCCTTTCCTTATGTCGGTGTCAAAGCCGGCCTGGATGTGACGAGCGACTGGATCAGGTCGACGATCACGCGGTGAGATCGCGGCGAGCCCGTGGATCGAACAATCCTCATCCTGCATATCTTCGGCCGATCCCTTGAAAGGGACAAGAATCAGCCCCAATTACTTGGAAACCCAAATTTTCCCGGCTGTCGTGGCCAACTCAACGGCACGCTCAGTGCTTGAGAGGAGAAAAGTCGATGGATGATCCACGCGTGCCGCACATTCTCGATGTTGTGGCGAGGGAGACTTTTGTCGATCGAAGCAAACTCCTCCCCGATGCGACCGTCGAAGAACTCGGAATCGCGTCGCTCGATCTCGTCCAGACGATGTTCGCCATTGAGGCGGAATACAATATCGAGATTCCTGTTGCAGGGCAGGGAGCCGGCCTTGAGTTCGCCACAATTGGAGCGCTTCTCAACCACGTGCTCGCCGTCCTCGACAAGGCCCAAGCCGCGAAATCGCCTGAACCAACACTTCAGAACTAAGACATCGATCACGTGCCCCATAATCACGCGCCGAGTGCGCAACCACGCGTCGCCGTAACGGGCCTGGGCGCCATTTCGTCGCTGGGCGACGGGGTCCCGGCGCTTTGGTCTTCGATCCTCGAAGGTGAAGTTGGAATCGGTCCCATTGCCAACATTGCGACCGACCGGCTGAACGTGAAGATCGCGGCGGAGGTGAGGGACTTCGATCCGTCCCAGCACTTCGACCGGCGCAAGATCCCCATGCTCGACCGTGCCGCACAGTTTGCCCTCGTCGCGGCGCGCGAGGCGATCGCCGACGCCACCATTTCCTTCGATGACCATCCGTCGCGCTGCGGCGTCATCTTGGGGGCGACCGGCTGCTGGGACGCTGTCGACAACGCCTACAACGAGTTCTACGGCCGCCATGCGGCGCGCCTGCAGCCCCTGACCGTCCCGCGCATCATGGCCAACGCGCCCGTGAGCCACATCACGATGGAACAGGGAATCCGGGGCCCTGCGTTCACCGTCTCCTCCGCATGCGCGTCGGCCAATCACGCCATCGGCCTCGCTTTCGAGTTGATCCGGAGCGGCGCGCTAGATGCCGCCGTGACCGGAGGGAGCGACGCCTCCATATTTCCCGGATTTCTCAAGGGATGGGACGCTCTTCGTGTGTTGAGCCCCGACGCATGCCGGCCGTTCTCGAAAAACCGAAACGGGCTTGTAATCGGAGAAGGCGCCGGCATTTTGGTTCTTGAAAACATGGAGATCGCGCGAGCGAGAGGAGCCACGATCCACGCCGAACTCATCGGATTCGGCATGAATGCGGACGGCATCGACCTCGCGGCGCCCAGCGTGGACAGTATCGCGCGGGCGATGGAGGCGTCCTTGAGGAGCGCTGGCCTGTCCCCGAGCGACATCGACTATGTCAACGCGCACGGGACAGGAACTCGGCTCAACGATAGCGTCGAGGTTGCCGCCCTTCGAAAGGCATTCGGAAACCGTTTGGCGTCGGTCGCCATCTCGTCCACCAAGTCGATGCTCGGCCATACCTTGGCGGCCGCCGGAGCTCTCGAACTGATCGCGACGATCCGCGCGCTCGAGGAAAGCGTTCTTCCCCCGACGATGAACCTGGACGAGCTGGATCCGGAGTGCGATGTCGACGTCGTGCCCAACCAAGCGCGGCCGGCCGCCATCGACATTGCGATGTCGAACTCATTTGCCTTCGGCGGATTGAACGCGGTGCTGATCGTTCGGAAATCCGTCCAATGACGGACCTCGGCGACATCGCAGCGGGCGACGCGCTCCATGACGCAGCGCCCGACAAGCCAAGGCCTTCACCCGGCGATGTCGCGCCCGAGCATTATCGCTTCGATCTCCATCCTGGCTACCGTGCGGCAAAGGCCATCGAAGCGGAATTGTTTTCGGGTCACGTTGCCAATCCGTATTTCCGGGTCATCGACGAGGTGGCGGGCGCCACCATCAAAATCGGGTCGCGCACGTTCATCAACTACGCGAACTATAACTATCTTGGCCTCTCGGGAGATCCGAGGGTCTCAGCCGCCGCGATCGCGGCCATCGAGCGGTACGGCACGTCGGTTTCGGCGAGTCGTCTCGTGGCGGGAGAACGGCCGTTCCATCGCGCGCTCGAGTCGGAGATCGCGGATTTCTTGGGCGTCGAGGATGCGGTCGCCTTCGTCAGCGGACACGCAACGAACGTCACGGTCATCGGTCACCTCTTCGGCCGCAAAGATCTCGTCCTGCATGATTCGCTGATTCACAACTCGGTCCTCCAGGGCTGCCTCCTCTCTGGCGCCAAGCGGATCACCTTTCCTCACAACGATTGGGCAGCGTTGGATCGCATCCTTGCCAGCGTGCGACGGGATTTCGAAAAGGTCTTAATCGTCGTCGAAGGCGTCTACAGCATGGACGGCGATATCCCGGACCTGCCGCGGTTCGTCGAGATCCGGAATCGCTACAAGGCGATCCTGATGGTCGACGAAGCGCACTCCCTTGGCGTCGTGGGGAAGACCGGCCGAGGTCTCAGCGAGCATTTCGGCGTGCCAGCGACGGATGTCGATATCTGGATGGGAACCTTGAGCAAGGCGCTCGCGAGCTGCGGCGGTTATGTTGGCGGCTGCCAAGCTCTCGTAACCTATCTTCGTTATACAGCGCCTGGCTTTCTCTTCAGCGTCGGCCTCTCGCCACCCGACGCCGCATCATCTCTCGCGGCCCTCGGCATCATGCGGGACGAACCTCAGCGGGTCGCCGACCTACAAGCGCGCGCCCGACTCTTCCTTGATTCGGCAAAGCGCGCGAGCCTCAAGACCGGGCGAAGCCAAGGCTCCGCGGTAGTGCCAGTCGTCGTGGGCGATTCACGGCGGGCGCTGCTTTTGTCGCAGCGCTTGTTCGATCACGGCATCTTCGCTCTGCCCATCGTGCATCCCGCCGTGCCGTCGAGCCAGGCGCGGGTGCGATTCTTTCTCACCTCTCTCCACACCCCCGATCAGATTGAATTCACGATCCGAACGCTGACGGAGGCGATTTCCGCGTGCAGCGAGTTCGGACCCACGGCCGAGACTTGAAAAGGCTGCCTTAACGCCCGGCCAGGTTAATCACCCGTCTCACGTCGCGAGCGGTCTACTCAAACCCCTTCACATATTGCAGACAGCAGACTGCCACGTGCAGCTCGCGATCATTGAACAATAACGGCTTCCTCGGCTGCGACTGTGGCCGCGGGCGTCGCGCCGGACAGTCTTGTCGAGCTCGCCACGCGCTCAAGACAGCCTCTTGGGCGTGAACTCGGTCCGTTCCGCGTTCTGGTGGTTGAGGCACATCAATGTTCTCCAGGGTGCTGCGGTCACCATACGTGCCTGACACAACACCCCGTATCGACATGCCGTTCGAGCCGGTTCGGAAGTTGCGTGACCTGTGGACCGTTGCGCCCAACATGCCGGACTACGCGGCCGCGGTCGCGCGGTTCTCGTGGGAGCGTGCGCGACAGGACCTCGACCGCTTGCCGTCGGGCGGGATGAATATCGCCCATGAAGCGGTCGATCGTCATGTCGCAGCGGGGCGGGCGGGCAAGACGGCTTTGGTGTGGGTGCCCAAGACCGGCGAGACGCTGTCCCTCACCTATCGGGACTTGGCGAAGTTGAGCGACCGATTCGCCAATGTGCTGACCGGTCTCGGACTCGCGAAGGGCGACAGGGTCTACACGCTTCTCCACCGCGTGCCCGAGCTATACGTCGCGGCGCTCGGAACGTGGAAGGCAGGCTGCGTTCTCTGCCCGCTCTTCTCCGCGTTCGGACCCGAGCCCGTGCGCGCCCGCATGGCGCTTGGCGAGGCCAAGCTTCTCGTCACGACGAAACGGCTTTTCGAGCGCAAGGTCGCAGGGATCAGGGACCGGCTTCCCGCCCTCACCCACGTCCTGCTGATCGACGAGGCGGAGGCGCTGCCGGCAGGGACGGCCAGTTACCGCGACGCGATGGCGAACGCGAGTGATTCGTTTTCGATCGCACCGACGGGCGAGAATGACCTCGCGCTCCTCCATTTCACGAGCGGGACGACCGGCACGCCGAAAGGCGCCATGCATGTGCACGGAGCGGTCATCGCCCATCATGCGACGGGCCGCCTCGCCCTCGATCTCCATGACAACGACGTCTTCTGGTGCACCGCCGATCCCGGCTGGGTCACCGGCACGTCCTACGGCATCATCGCGCCGTTGACCTGCGGGACCACGATCGTCGTCGATGAGGAGGAGTTCGATGCGGAGCGCTGGTATCGCATCCTCCAGGCCCAGAAGGTCTCCGTGTGGTACACGGCACCGACGGCGATCCGGATGCTGATGAAGATCGGCACCGAGTTGCCGCGCCGGTTCGATCTTTCGTCCCTGCGCTTCATGGCCAGCGTCGGCGAGCCGCTCAATCCTGAGGGTGTTCTCTGGGGCCTCGAAGCGATGGGTCTGCCCTTCCACGACAATTGGTGGCAGACGGAGACGGGCGGCATCATGATCGCCAATTACCTCGCCATGGACATCAAACCCGGATCGATGGGCCGGCCGCTCCCGGGCATAGAGGCCGCCATCGTTCGGCGGAACAATGGCGGCGTCGTGCCCATTGACGACCCGGACGTCGAGGGAGAGCTCGCGCTGCGCCCCGGCTGGCCGTCCATGTTCCGCGGCTATCTCAATGATGACGTTCGCTACCGGCGGAGCTTCGCCGATGGCTGGTACCTGACGGGCGATCTCGCGCGGCGCGACGGCGACGGCTACTTTTGGTTCGTCGGGCGCGGCGACGACGTGATCAAGTCGGCGGGGCATCTCATCGGACCGTTCGAGGTCGAGAGCGCGCTCATGGAGCACCCCTCGGTCGCCGAGGCGGGCGTGATCGGCGTGCCGGACCCGGTGATGACGGAAGTGGTCAAGGCCTTCGTCGCACTCAAGGACGGTTACGAGCCCAGCGAGGATCTGCGTCGCGCGCTTCTTGCCCACACGAGAAAACGCCTCGGACCGGCAGTCGCACCGCGGGATATCGATTTCCGTTCGACACTGCCCAAGACGCGTTCAGGCAAGATCATGCGCCGCCTCCTCAAGGCGCGTGAACTGGGGCTGCCGGAGGGCGATCTGTCGATGCTCGAAGGAAGTCCGTGACATCGGCTGCGGCGCGCAGTAACGACGATGAGGGTACGGTGAGGAGATCGTCAACATGCCAAAGAGCCGCGTCGCCTTGGTCACCGGCGCCTCGAGTGGAATCGGGCGAGCCATTGCCGAATCGCTTCTCGGCGCCGGCTCGCGCGTCGTGCTCGCCGGCCGAAACGAAGCCGCTCTCAGGACAATCGCCGCGAGCCATGGTTCGCGGGCCTTCGTCCATCCGCTCGATGTCACCGATTTCGCCGCCGTGGACAGGCTCGCGGAGGCCCTGCCCTCTGACTTTCACGCGCTCGATCTCCTGGTCAACAATGCCGGGCATGACGTGGGCGGCCGCACGCCCTTCGACCAAGGGCCGCCCGACGACTGGACCAACGTCATCGAGACGAACGTATCGGGCCTCATCCGGGTCACACGCGCGATCGTGCCGGGCATGATCGCGCGCCAGCGGGGCGACATCGTCAACATCGGCTCGGTCAACGCCCTGCGAGTCATCGCGGACATGGTCGCGTATGGCGCCAGCAAGGCCGCCGTTCACGCTTTCTCGGATGGCTTGCGAGCCGATCTCGCCCATACGCCGATCCGCGTGATCGAGATTTTGCCCGGCCTTACGAAGACGGATATCGTCGCGCGCCGCTTCCGCGGCGATCAGGCGCGTGCCAAGGCCTACTATGAGAGTTTTGGCATGGCGCTGAAGCCGGAGGATATCGCTGCCGCCGTTCTCTATGCCATCAACCAGCCGCCCCACGTGACGGTGGCACACATGACCATCCTGCCGACGAACCGCTACTGAAGGGTCCGATCGTTGACCGTTTCCCGTCGTCGATAGGACATCACCAGCCGCTCCAGGCCCGGGCGAGGCACGGCATAAGGTCACCCACCCGATCAAGCGAAAGGACCGGCGAAGCAGAGCCCCACCGACCGCCCTCGCGCCTTGCGGGACCGCTTACGGCTAGAGCGACGAACCCTTCGCGATGATGGCAGCCACCGAGTTTCGCGCCTTCTGGTTCATGTTGATGAGACCGGTCGCCCCGCTGTTGAACGAGGCCCTGATGTTGTTGGACCGATTCGCGACGTCGACGACCGAGGGCCGCCATTGCAACCTGACGATTTCAGATGCGCGGCATCGTCCGGGGCAAGCATCACGAAAACGGCACCGGCCGTTCCGCAGGGCGCCCAAGCGTGCACCGACGACGGGCCACCGTCGTCGGCATTTCGGCGTCAACCCGTTACTGAGAGCGGCTGGCGGAGGGGGTGAGATTCGAACTCACGGTACCCCTAAGGGTACAACGGTTTTCGAGACCGCCCCGATCGACCACTCTGGCACCCCTCCGCGTCGCCGATCGCTCTCGACCTGGGCGGCCGGAGCCTAATGGATGCCCCAGGGCCCCGCAACATGGGGCCGGCGGTATTCGCTAAGCCTAACCGCCGGGTGGTTAGCAAACCCTTGCCAGATTTGCATTTCCCCAGGGCTGGAACCGGCGGGCGAGGCTGGCCGCGGGGTGGCGCTGTGGGCCAACGGTTTCGGCTGCCCGGCAGCGCCGGTCCACCGAAAGTAAGACGAAACCGCCATGGAGGGATGACGATATTGGCGGTCTTTGCTCACCGACGGATTGAAGTCACCGGTATCATGGGCCCTGAGTTGCCCAACGTGAGGCCCAGTCGATGACTCGGCGACTGCCGCCCATTCCCATCCACGACCTCGATGCCGCCTCGCCCGTGGCCCTCGTCGAGGTGGAGCGTGAGCGTGCGGCGGCGCTCCTCGCGATCGGCCGCAAGACCTACGGACCCGCCATGGTCGCGATCGCCGATCGTCTTTCGCGCCGCTGGCTCGTCCGCACCGCCAATCCCTACCGCCACGAGATCGACCTGATCGCCGCCATGCTGAGGAAGCCAGGCACACATCTGCTCAACCTGAGCTTCGAATGGGGCTGCACGACCGCCATCGCTCCCGATCCGAAGGGCGCGGGCCTTCGCTTGCTGCGCACGCTCGACTGGCCGCTCGACGGCATCGGACGCCACCTCGTGGTCGCGCGGCACAAGACACCTCACGGCCTCTACCACAATCTGACATGGCCGGGATTTGCAGGCATTGTGACGGCCTCCGCGCCCGGACGGTTCGCGGCCGCGCTCAACCAGCCGCCCATGCGCCGGCGGGGCTTACCCTTCCTCGGTGATTGGCTGCTCAATCGCGCCGGTCAATGGCGGCAGGGAGGGCTGCCGCCGACCCACCTTCTCCGGGCCGTTTTCGAAGAGTGCCGAAGCTACGTCGAAGCGCGCGAGCGCCTCGCATCGACGCCCCTTTGCATTCCCGCGATCTTCAGCCTTTGCGGCCTCGAGGAGGGGTGCATCATCGAGCGGACGGAACAGGACGCCGTCATCCACCGCGCGCCTGCTTGCGCGACGAACCACTGGCAATCGCCCATCGCCCGCGGACAGGGCCGCACGGCGGATAGCGAGGAACGGCTCAGGGAGATGCGCGCCTGGCTCTCCCGGGGGGCGCAGGGTTTCGATTGGCTCACCCCACCCATCCTCAACCGCACGACCCGCCTCGCCCTCATCGCCAATCCCCGACGGGAGTCGCTCCTGGTCCAGGGCTTCGAGGCCGAGGGGCCCGCGACCCAAGTGCTTGAAATCGAGCCGAATTCCCGACCTCACCTCCAAGAATCGTTGACAGACGGGCATTTAGCCGTATAGTCGCCGTTCCTGGCCGGGCCGGGCAGGTCGTTGCCGCGGCGCCGGTTTTTGTGCCTTTTGAGTTCTCAATTCGTACCAGGCGTGGCGCGTCATGTTCGCAGTCATCGAGACCGGCGGAAAGCAATACAAGGTCGCTAAGAACGACGTCATCTTCGTCGAGAAGCTCGACGGCGATGCCGGGGCCGAAATCACCTTCGATCACGTCATGATGATCGGCGATGGCGAGACGCGGACCGTGGGACGTCCCTACATCGCGGGTGCCGCCGTAGTCGCCACGGTTCTCGAGCAGACGCTGGGGCCGAAGCTCATCATCTTCAAGAAGAAGCGGCGCCAGAATTATCGCCGCAAGCGCGGCCACCGGCAGCCCGTGAGCGTGTTGCGCATCATGGACATCGTGCCGAGCGGCGCCGCGCGGAGCGCCGCGTCGACCGAGGCAAGCGACGCGAAGCCGGCCAAGAAGGCGCGGCCGGCGAAGAATGCCGAAGCGAGTTCATAAGGAGAGCTGATCATGGCGCACAAGAAAGCGGGCGGCAGTTCGCGCAACGGTCGCGATTCCGAAGGCCGGCGCCTCGGCGTCAAGCGCTACGGGGGCGAACTCGTCGTGTCGGGCAACATCATCGTTCGCCAGCGCGGCACGAAATTCGCCGCCGGCAATGGCGTCGGCATGGGCCGCGATCACACGCTCTTCGCGCTCGAAAATGGCCGCATCGAGTTCCACAAATCCGGCGACCGGACCTTCATTTCCGTCAAGCCGGTCGAGTGAGGCGCGCGTAGCACCTCGTGCCGAGGGGAATGGCGCGCCATTCCCCTTTTTTGTGGCCCGTGCGAGGGCGCGCGGGCCGTCGCCGCGCGATACGGCGCGGATCAGCTGAACCACGGCGATGAAGTTCCTCGATCAAGCCAAGATCTACGTCCGGTCGGGAGACGGCGGCGATGGCGTCGTGGCCTTCCGGCGCGAGAAATTCATCGAGTTCGGCGGCCCCGACGGCGGTAATGGCGGGAAGGGCGGCGACGTCGTCGCGGTCGCGGTCGACGGCCTCAACACCCTCATCGATTTCAGGTACCAGCAACATTTCAAGGCGGCCCATGGCGGTGACGGCAAGGGCGCCAACCGAACCGGTCCTGACGGCAAGAACCTCATCGTCAAGGTTCCGGTCGGAACCCAAATCCTCGAGGACGACAACGAGACTCTCGTCGCCGATCTGACGAAGCCCGATGAGCGCGTCGTTCTCGCCGAAGGCGGCCGGGGCGGGTTCGGCAACGCGCACTTCAAATCCTCGACGAATCGCGCGCCGCGCCGCGCGACATCGGGCCGCCCGGGCGAGGAGCGCTGGCTGTGGCTGCGCCTGAAGCTCATCGCCGATGCCGGCGTCATCGGCCTCCCCAATGCCGGCAAATCGACGTTCCTTGCCGCCGTCTCCCACGCGCGTCCCAAGATTGCCGACTATCCCTTCACGACGCTTCACCCCCAGCTCGGCGTGGCACTCGTCGATGGCTCCGAATTCGTCCTTGCCGACATCCCGGGACTGATCGAGGGAGCGCATGAAGGCAAGGGACTCGGTCATCGCTTTCTTGGCCATGTCGAGCGTTGCAGCGTGCTTCTCCATCTCGTCGACGGCACCAACGAGGACGTGGCTGCCGCCTACCGGACGGTGCGAGCGGAGCTCGCGGCCTATGGCCATGGGCTCGATGAAAAACCGGAGATTGTCGCCCTCAACAAATGCGATGCGTTGGACGGTGCGACGATCAAGGCGCGATGCCGGGCGCTCAAGCGGGCATCGCGGCGAATGCCGCTCGCGATCTCGGGCGCGAGCGGGAGGGGCGTGAAAGAGTGCCTGCGCGCCCTTCTCGCCGAGATCAAGCGCCATCGGGCGGAGAGCGATGCTCTTTCCCCGATGGGCGCGGTCGACTCGGTGCACGATCGATGAACGCTTGATGATCAAGAGACAACGAAGCCGCCGCTCGGCCCCTTCCGGCAGCCGGCCGAGCCCTGTTGCCTCGCGGATCGGCTTGCTGGGAGGATCGTTCAATCCCGCCCATGCCGGCCACCTCCACATCAGCAGGCTCGCGATCGAGCACCTTGCCCTTCACGAACTCTGGTGGCTGGTCTCGCCGCAAAACCCTTTGAAGCCAGTGGTTGGCATGGCGCCCTTCCCCGCACGTTTCGCGGCCGCGCGACGGGTGGCCCGCCATCCGCGGATCCGCGTCACCGCCATCGAGCGCGATTTGGGAACCCGCTACACGGTCGACACGGTGCGCGCCCTCAAGGCCCGCCATCCAGAAGCCCATTTCGTGCTGGTGATCGGGGCCGACAACCTCCTCCAGCTGCCGGCCTGGCACGCCTGGGAACAGCTTTTTCAGGAGCTGCCCGTTGCGATTTTCGACCGGCCTTCCTATTCTCAAAGAGCGTTGGGCGGCGTGGCCGCGCTTCGCTTCGCGGGATGGCGGCTCGATCAAGCCTTCGGGCCGCAACTGGCCTACCGGGCACCGCCGGCGTGGATCTTCTTCCGGACGGCCCTCCACCCCGCCTCGGCCACCGCCCTTCGTCGACGCGAGACGGCGCACGAACGACGCGCCAAATTGAGGGAGCTGAAGACGCCCCGATTGCCTGGAAGGAGAGCGCCATAGCCCGCCGCCAGAGTGCAACCAAGACTCTGTTGGCGCTTCTGGAGCGGTCCCTTGACGAAGGTCAGGCCGAGGACGTCACGGTCATCGATCTCGCCGGCAAGACCACGATCGCCGATTACATGGTGATCGCGAGCGGCCGCTCGCAACGACATATCGTCACATTGGCGGAGCGGTTGGTGGAAGCATTGAAGCGCCACGGCCTTCGCAAGGTGCCTGTCGAAGGCACCCGTCACGGCGAGTGGGTCCTCGTCGACGCTGGCGATGTCATCGTCCACATCTTCCGGCCGGAATTGCGCCGCGTCTACAACCTCGAGAAGATGTGGGGCATCGCGCTGCCGGAACCGGAACGCACCGAGCTGAGCGCCTGAGACATGAGACGTGCCGGCGCCTTGCACGCGTCCGCCTGGATCGCGGCCGGCGTGCTGGTCGTTGCGCTCATGGCGCCAGCAGCGCTTGCCGCGGACAAGGCACCCGAGAAAGGCGCGCGCAAGCTCGAAGATGTCGAGAACGCGCTCGAATCCGGACGCCAGAAAGAAGGAGCCTTGAGCCGGGAGGCCGAGGCGCTCGCCAAGGAAATCGAATCCTTGCGCGCCAAGTCCGTCGAATCGGCCCGCGCGGCCCAGGACAGGGAAGAAGCGATCTCGGCGCTCGAACGGCGGTTGCAGAAATTGAGCGCAGAGCTCGCGCACAGGACTGCGGCGCTTGGCAGCCAACGCGTGCAGCTCGTCCGGTTGCTGGGCGCGCTCGAGCGAATCGCCCTGCGGCCGCCCGACATGCTGATCGCCATGCCCGCGACTCCCAACGACACGGTGCGGAGCGCTTTGCTGCTGCGCACCGCCATTCCGTCGGTCCAGACTCGATCCCAGGAATTGCAACTCGAGCTCAACGAGCTCGCCCAGCTGCGCGCCGACATCGCCGCGCGGCGCGAGGAGCTGACGGCGGCGCTCGAATCGCTCAAGGGAGAGCGGAAGCAATTGGAGCATACGGTCGAGCAGAAGGCGCGCCTCGCCGCCGCGACGGAAGAGCAGCGCGCAGCCTTGGCGAAGCGCAACGCCCGGCTCGCCGCCGAAGCCAAGGATTTGAGGGACCTCCTCGAGCGGCTCGAGAGCGCGCGCGCCAAAGCGCCGCCGCCGAAGCCCCAAGCCCCCGTCGCGCGCAACGCACCCGCCGAGCGCCAGGTGGTCCTGATACCGCCCCAGCCGCAAGCGGGCGCCGCGCGCTCGTTCGGCAACGCCCAAGGTCAACTTCTTCTGCCCGTCCGAGGCCAGATCGTCCGCAGCTTCGGACAAGAGGGCAATGGCGGGGTCGCCGACAAGGGCATCACGATCGAGACCCGGCCCGATGCCCAGGTGGTCGCACCCTATGACGGTCAAGTCGCCTTTTCAGGGCCGTTTCGCGGCTATGGCCATATCTTGATCATCGATCACGGCGAGGGCTATCATACTCTTTTGATGGGGCTTTCACGGATCGATGGGGTCGAAGGCCAGTGGGTCGTGGCCGGAGAACCCATCGGCCTCATGGGACACTCGGAAAGCGGCAAGCCGGCGCTCTATGTGGAACTGCGCCGCAATGGCCGTCCCATCAATCCGCTTCCGTGGCTCTCGGCACGCAACGACAAGGCTGGTGGATGAATCGCATTCGAACACTTGCGGCGGTCGTCGCCGCGTTTCTCGCGGGCTCTCTCTTCGCCTATGCGGCGCAAGAGTCGAACTCGGACACCTATCGCCAACTGAAGCTGTTCGGCGACATCTTCGAGCGTGTGCGCGCGGACTACGTCGAGCCGGTCAGCGACAAGGACCTGATCGAGAACGCGATCAAGGGCATGCTCGGTTCGCTCGACCCGCATTCGAGCTATCTCGACGCCAAGGCCTACCAGGAGATGCAGGTCCAGACGCGCGGCGAGTTCGGCGGACTCGGGATCGAAGTCACCATGGAGAACGGCTACATCAAGGTGGTCTCACCCATCGACGACACGCCCGCCTTCCGTGCAGGCCTGCAGCCGGGAGACCTCATCACCCATCTCGACGGCGAGTCCGTCCAGGGCATGACGCTCGCCGAAGCGGTCGACAAGATGCGCGGCAAGGTCAAGACGGACATCAAGCTCACGATCCGGCGCGGCAACCAGCCGCCCTTCGACGTGAAGCTCGTCCGCGACGTCATTCGCGTGCAATCCGTCCGGGCGCGAAACGAAGGCAATGTCGGCTATATCCGCATCACGGCGTTCAACGAGCAGACGGCGCCCGGCCTTGAAGCCGCGATCGCCAAGATCAAGGCCGATATCGGCAAGAACCTGAAGGGCCTCGTGATCGACCTTCGCAACAATCCGGGCGGCCTGCTCGACCAGGCGATCGCCGTCTCGGACGCTTTCCTCACCAAAGGCGCCATCGTCTCGACGCGCGGACGCCGGCCCGATGAGGCGACGATCTTCAATGCGCGCGGCAACGACCTCCTGAGTGGCCTGCCGATCGTCGTGCTGATCAACGGTGGCTCGGCCTCGGCGTCGGAAATCGTGGCGGGAGCGCTGCAGGACCATCACCGCGCGATCGTCATGGGCACCCGGTCCTTCGGGAAGGGCTCGGTGCAGACGATCATTCCGATCCCCGGCCACGGGGCGGTCCGCCTCACCACCTCGCGCTACTACACGCCGTCGGGCCGCTCGATCCAAGGCAAGGGCATCGAGCCGGACATCATGGTCGAGCAGGCCAAAGTCGAGGCCCTTGATAAGGGCTCGGAGCGTCACGAGGCGGATCTGCGCGGGGCGCTCAAGAACACCGACCAGAAGCCGGACCAGAAAGGCGAAGGCCAGCCTGCCCCGAAGGGCGACACCCCGTCGCCCGGCCAGGGCGCTGGCGCGCCCGCGGAGCAGCAGGACTATCAGCTGAGCCGCGCCCTCGACCTCCTGCGGGGCATCTCGCTGTACAAAAGCAGCCAGACCGTGAACTAGGGGCAGCGGTCGCCGATCGCGCGCCCAGGGCTCTGTCGTGAAGAAGAGAGAGGAGCGGCAAGCAAGACTCGGTCCGGGCGGCCGGTTGCTTGCCGTCACGGCGGCCATGATTGGCGCGGTCTTCCTCGGCATCGTCGCCTGGCTGAGCCTGGACGAATCGGAAGAGGCGGCCGCCCCAACAGCGGCCCATGTCGAACTCGTCATCCCGCTCTCGCCGCCCGGCGGCAGCGCGCCGGCGGAGACGGCCAGCGAGAGCAAGCCCACCGAAGGCTCCCCAACCGGGCAAACTGCCGAATCGAAGTCGGGAACGCCGGGAGCCGAATCATCCCCTTCCGAGGGGACGGCTTCCCAAAGCCAGCCGACGCCTTCGAAATCTCCGTCACCCGGCGAGGCACAGCCGCCGCAGAAAGCGCAGCAGCCCGCCCCATCCATGGCGCGCGCTCTCGCGACCGCTCCTGATCCTGCGCTCGTCGAGGCCGGCCCCGAAGGCCCCCTGCCCAAGGTCGCGGCGGATGGGCGCACGCCCTGGCAGAACTACGCCCGCCCTTTCGATCGCGCCGAACAGAGGCCGAAGATCGCCATCGTCGTCACGAATCTGGGCCTGAGCGACGCAGCGACCGAAGCCGCGATCCAGCGCCTGCCCGGCGCGGTGACGCTTGGGTTCTCGCCCTATGCCGGGACCAAGCTCGCGCAGTGGTCCGAACTGGCCCGCTCCGCGGGGCACGAGGTGATTCTCAGCCTTCCCATGGAGCCCGCCAACTACCCCGACAGCGACCCTGGGCCGCACACCCTGCTCACCTCGCTCAACGCGGAGCAGAACCTCGAGCGCCTTCGCTGGATGTTGTCGCGCTTCGCGGGATATGTCGGCGTGACCAACCACATGGGGGCTCGCTTCACCGCTTCCGCCGACGCGCTGCGGCCGGTCCTCAACGAACTCAAGGGACGCGGCCTGTTGTTTCTCGACAGCCGGGCCGCGCAAAAGAGCGTCGCCACCAGCGTCGCCTCGGAGCTCGGCCTTCCGCGCACTGCGAACGACCGGTTCCTCGACACGGAGGCCGCGCGCGCCGCGATCGACGCTCGGCTGGCCGAGATCGAGCAGATCGCCCGCCGGAAAGGGGTCGCCGTCGCCATCGGTTATCCGTTCCCCGTGACGATCGAACGCCTCGAAGCCTGGGCGCAGACTCTCGACAGCAAGGGCCTCGTCCTCGTGCCCATCTCCGCCATCGTCTCGACCGGTGCCGAGCCATGAGCGGTCCGGGCGGCCCCGCCCCCACGTATCGCCTTGGGGTCGGAGTCATGCTGATGAACATGGCCGGACTCGTCTTCGTCGCGCGCCGCAACGACATGCCGGGCGATCACTGGCAAATGCCGCAGGGCGGAATCGATGGAGGCGAGGCGCCGCGCGACGCCGCGCTCAGGGAACTCAAGGAGGAGATCGGAACCGACCGCGCGGCGATCCTCGGCGAAGCGCGGCGGTGGTTCAGCTACGACCTGCCACCCGACCTCGCGAGGACAGCGTGGGGCGGACGCTACCGGGGCCAACGGCAAAAGTGGTTTGCTGCGCGCTTCCTCGGCGACGACCGGGAGATCGACCTCGAGACCGAACATCCCGAATTCACCGAGTGGCGGTGGATCGAGGCCACGGCCCTTCCCGACCTCATCGTGCCGTTCAAGCGGCAGCTCTATCTCGACGTCATCGAGGAGTTTCGCGCGCTCTTGCCGGACAATCCGTAGCCGACAAGAGTGGCCGACTCCCGACCCCAGCGCATCAATCCATCGGTCAGGTTTCAGACAATTCCGCGGCGCGACAGGATCAGGCGCCGGCGCGCACCATGATGCGCGAGCGGAGGCGCATGAAAAGGTAGACCGCATCGGCCAGGCGCGAGAGCATCCAGTCGCCCGGCCGTATCCCGATCGCCTTGAGGATCATGGTCACGCCGCGCTTCAGATGGGCGGGTTGGTAAAGGCCGTAAGCACGGCCGATACATGCGCGGGTGAAACGCTCGCGGTCATAAGGCCCTTCGCCGGCGTGATTGGTCGCGTAGTAGGCATAGGCCAATTCGTCGTCCTCGGTCTCGCCGATCCGGTCCAAGGCCACCCATAGGCGCCGCCAGAAACCGATGCGGTCGCGTTCCAGATAGCGCTTCATATGGGAGTAGAACATCTTGTAGTGGCGGAATTCGTCGGCCGCGATGCGCCGACAAATCTCCTTGAGAACCGGCTCATCCGTTTTCGCGCCGAGCGCGCTGTAGTAGGAGCTCGTGCCGACCTCGACCATGCAGCGCGCGATAAGCTCGCCCACGCGCGAGCCCCGCACCGAGGAGTCGAGGCCCTTCGGCAGCTTGATCTTTTCGGTGAAGCGGGCGAAGCAGGCTTCGAATTCGTAGGTCGGATCAGCGAGCCCGGCCCAGCGCGCCAGCGCCTTGCCGTGCTGGACCTCTTCTTCCGCCCATTGCCGGGCGATCACGCCGAAATCCGCGTCGTCCTTGAAGACCCCTTCGAGATAGCGCGCGTAGTCGTAGCCATTGTGTTCAACGACGCTCGCCGCCTTGACGAGCTTGAGCAGCTCAGGGTCGACCCGCGCCGGGTCGAACGTCTCCCAAGGAATGTCGTCGAGCGTCCAGGTCCCCATCGCACCGCCCCTCTTGCTTGCCGAACCTGGTCTGGCGGCTTTGGCACTGACAATATAATGCCGGACGGGCGCCCCGCCAACTGGCCCGGCCTATTGTTTTCTCTGAGGGACCTAGGCCTTTCCCGCGCGGGTGAGCGCGGCGATCTTGGCCTGCTCGATCGCAAGGCGCGCGGCAAGCGGTGCCCGCTCCGCCTCCGTGTCCGAATCGCCGATCTCCTGCTCGAGTGCACGGATGGATTGCTCGACGGCGGCCCGGTCCAACCGGTCGAGGTTGATGGCTTCATCGGCCAAGACGGTGACGCGGTCGGGCGTCACTTCCGCAAACCCACCCGCCACGAAGATACGTTCGCGGACGGTATTGCCCTCGTAAACCTCGATCACGTCCGCGCGCACCGTGCTCGCGAAGGGCGCGTGGCCGGGAAGGGCGCCGAAATTGCCCTCGGTCCCCGGCACGACGACCATGTCGACCGGTTCGGAGAGGATCAACCGCTCCGGTGAGACCAGCTCGAACTCGATCTTGTCGGCCATCCGACGCGCTCCTTAGGCCGCCTCGGCCGCCATTTGCTTCGCTTTCTCGAAGGCCGCCTCGATCGTGCTCACCATGTAGAACGCGGCCTCCGGCAGATCGTCGCACTGCCCCTCGCAGATCATCTTGAAGCCCTTGATCGTGTCCTTGAGCTCGACGAACACGCCCGGGCGGCCCGTGAAGACCTCGGCCACGTGGAAGGGTTGCGACAAGAAGCGCTGGATCTTCCGCGCGCGCGCCACAGTCAGCTTGTCCTCTTCCGACAGCTCGTCCATGCCCAGGATCGCGATGATGTCCTGGAGCGACTTGTAGGTCTGGAGGATCCGCTGGACCTCGCGCGCGACCGCATAGTGCTCGTCGCCCACGACCCGCGGATCGAGAATCCGCGAGGTCGAATCGAGCGGGTCGACCGCGGGATAGATGCCGAGCTCCGCGATCTGGCGCGAAAGCACCGTCGTCGCATCGAGGTGCGAGAACGACGTCGCGGGCGCGGGGTCGGTCAGGTCGTCGGCCGGCACATAGATGGCCTGGACCGAGGTGATCGAACCCTTCTTCGTCGTGGTGATTCGCTCCTGCAAGGTACCCATGTCGGTCGCGAGCGTCGGCTGGTAGCCGACGGCGCTGGGGATGCGGCCGAGAAGCGCCGACACCTCCGACCCGGCCTGGGTGAAGCGGAAGATGTTATCGACGAAGAAGAGCACGTCCTGGCCTTCCTCGTCCCGGAAGTACTCGGCGACGGTGAGACCGGAGAGGCCGACGCGCGCACGGGCGCCGGGCGGCTCGTTCATCTGTCCGTAGACCAGCGCCACTTTCGAGCCGGCACCGTCGAGCTTGATGACTCCCGACTCGATCATCTCGTGATAGAGGTCGTTGCCTTCGCGCGTACGCTCGCCCACGCCCGCGAAGACCGAGACGCCGCCATGCGCCTTCGCGATGTTGTTGATGAGCTCCATGATGATGACGGTCTTGCCGACGCCGGCGCCGCCGAACAGGCCGATCTTGCCGCCCTTGGGATAGGGTTCCAAGAGATCGATGACCTTGATTCCCGTCGCGAGGACTTCGGTTTCCGTCGACTGATCGGTCAGGACCGGCGCGGTCTTGTGGATGATGTCGGACTTCTTCGCGTTCACCGGACCGCGTTCGTCGACCGGCTCACCGATGACGTTGAGGATGCGCCCGAGCGTCTCCGGCCCCACGGGCATGCGGATCGCAGCCCCCGTGTCGACCACTTCCTGCCCGCGAACGAGACCATCGGTCGAGTCCATGGCAACGGTCCGGACCACGGAATCGCCGAGATGCTGCGCGACTTCGAGGACCAGGCGCTGGCCCTGGTTCTTGAGCTCGAGCGCATTCAAGATGGCCGGAAGCTCGCCTTCGAACCGGACGTCGACGACCGCTCCCAGGACCTGCGTGATGGTTCCGACGTTGTTTTTCGCCATGGTGTGACTCCTCGGTGCGTTCGTGTTCCCGCTGCCGGCTGTTCTAGAGCGCCTCGGCGCCGGAGATGATTTCGATCAGTTCCTTGGTGATCTGAGCCTGCCGCGTGCGGTTGTAACGCAGCGTCAGACGTCCGATCATGTCGCCCGCGTTGCGGGTCGCGTTGTCCATGGCCGTCATGCGCGCGCCCTGCTCGCTCGCGTAGTTCTCGAGGAGCGCCCGGAAGATCTGAACGCCCAGGTTGCGCGGAAGGATTTGCTCGAGAATCTCTTCTTCCGACGGCTCATACTCGTAGATCGCGCGCAACCCCCCGTCGCCCTCCGCTTTCGCCTCCCCCTCGGCACGAAACGGGATGAGCTGGTGGCGCGTCACGATCTGGGCGAGCGCGGACTTGAAGCGGTTGTAGATGATCGTGCAGACATCGAACTCGCCGGCCGCGAACAGCTCGGTGACCTTGTCGGCGATCTTGGCGGCGCTCGGGTAGCCGAGGCGCGGCCTGTCCAGTTCCGTGAACGACTCGACGATCAGCGAGCCGAACTGGCGCCGCAGAAGGTCGCGCGCCTTGCGCCCTGCGCAGAGGATCTTGACCGTCTTGCCTTCCTGTTGGAGCCCGCGGATGACGATCCGCGCCTCGCGCACGATCGAGGCATTGAAGCTGCCGCACAGCCCGCGGTCGGCGGTCGCAACCACGATCAGGTGGACATCCGATTTCCCCGTGCCGATCAGCATGGGCGGCGCATCGGTCCGGCCCTCGAAGCTGGCCGAGAGCGACCGCAGCATGCGATCCATCCGGTCGGCATAGGGCCGCGCCGCCTCGGCGGCCTCCTGCGCGCGGCGGAGCTTGGCGCCCGCGACCATCTTCATGGCCGCGGTGATCTTCTGCGTCGAGCGGACGCTTCGGATGCGCTGGCGGAGGTCCTTGAGACTGGGCATCGGGGCTCAGATCGCTATCCGGATCCCTCGCTCACGCGAAGGTCTTGACGAAGCCGTCGAGGAAGGCGCGAAGCTTCTTCTCGGAATCCGGCGAGATGGCTTCCTCCTTCCGAATCGTCGCGAGAATGTCAGCCCCCTTGGCCTTGAGATCGTCGAGATACTCCTCGAGGAAGCGGCCGACATCGCTCACCTCGATCTTGTCGAGGTAGCCCTGCACGCCGGCGAAGATCGAGGCCACCTGCTCCTCGACCGGAAGCGGCGTGTACTGCGCCTGCTTCAAGGCTTCAGTGAGCCGCGCGCCGCGCGCAAGAAGACGCTGGGTCGAGGCATCGAGATCGGAGGCGAACTGGGCGAAGGACGCCATCTCGCGGTACTGGGCGAGCTCGAGCTTGATGGTGCCCGCGACCTGCTTCATGGCCTTGGTCTGTGCGGCAGAGCCGACTCGGCTGACCGAGAGGCCGACGTTCACCGCCGGGCGAATGCCGCGGTAGAAGAGATCCGTCTCGAGGAAGATCTGCCCGTCCGTGATCGAGATGACGTTGGTCGGGATGTAGGCGGAGACGTCGTTGGCCTGCGTCTCGATCACGGGCAATGCGGTCAACGAGCCGCTGCCGTGGTCGGCGTTCATCTTCGCGGCGCGCTCGAGAAGGCGCGAGTGGAGATAGAAGACGTCGCCCGGATAGGCCTCGCGGCCGGGCGGGCGGCGCAGCAGCAGCGACATCTGGCGATAGGCGACGGCCTGCTTCGAAAGGTCATCGTAGAAGATCACCGCGTGCATGCCGTTGTCGCGGAAGAACTCGCCCATCGTGCAGCCCGTATAGGGGGCCAGGAACTGGAGCGGCGCCGGCTCCGACGCCGTCGCCGAGACGATGATCGAATAGTCGAGCGCGCCGTACTCCTCGAGGGTCTTGACGATGCGCGCGATCGAGGAACGCTTCTGGCCGACGGCGACGTAGATGCAATAGAGCTTCTTCTTCTCGTCGCCCGCCTCGTTGTAGCGCTTCTGATTGATGATCGTGTCGAGGATGATCGCAGTCTTGCCGGTCTGGCGGTCGCCGATGATGAGCTCGCGCTGGCCACGGCCGACCGGGATCAGGCTGTCGATGGCCTTCAGGCCCGTCTGCATGGGTTCGTGGACTGAACGGCGCGGGATGATGCCGGGCGCCTTGACCTCGACGCGCATGCGCTTGTCGGCCTGAATCGGCCCCTTGCCGTCGATCGGGTTGCCGAGCGCATCCACGACGCGGCCGAGCAGCCCCTTGCCCACGGGCACGTCGACGATGGCGCCCGTCCGCTTGACGGTGTCGCCTTCCTTGATGTCGCGATCGTCGCCGAAGATGACGACGCCGACATTGTCGACCTCGAGATTGAGCGCCATGCCGCGAATGCCGCCGGGGAATTCGACCATTTCGCCGGCCTGAACCTTGTCGAGGCCGTAGACGCGCGCGACGCCGTCGCCGACCGAGAGAACCTGGCCCACTTCCGCGACGTCCGCCTCGGTGCCGAAGTTCTCGATCTGATCCTTGAGGATGGCCGAAATCTCGGCGGCGCGAATTTCCATCACGCAATCCCTTTCATGGCAAGTTGCAAGCGCTGCAGTTTCGTCCTCAACGAGGAATCGAACATGCGCGATCCGACACGGACGACAAGGCCGCCGAGCAAGGCGGCATCGACCTTGACGTCGAAGGCCACCTTCTCACCCACGACCGGGCGCAGGACCTGACCGAGCGCCTGCATCTGCCGGTCGTCGAGCGGTTGGGCCGTCTGGACTTCGACGGTGACTTCGCCGCGACGTGCGGCGAGGAGGCGAAGATAGGCGTCGGCGATGGCGCCGAGCGCGAAGAGACGGCCGTTCGCCGCAACCACGCCCACGAAGCGGCGGACGAGATCGGACACACGGGCGCGTTCGAGAAGGACCGCCATGGCCTTCGACTGCCTCTCGCGTCCGAGAAGCGGGCTCGAGACCATGCGGCGCAGATCGTCGCTCGAATGAAGCATCGCCTGGACGGTCTTGAGGTGGGCGGCCGCGTCGTCGATCTGGCCCTTGGCCTCGGCGAGCTCATAAAGGGCGCTCGCATAACGCGCGCCGACGGCCGACAAACCTTTTCCTTCGGCTGCCACTGAGAGGAAACCCCTTAACCCCGGAAATGACCGGGCATAACCCAGCCCGCGGACCGCGAAAACACCGCGGCGGGCCCACTTCCATGTGCCCGCCGCAGGCTGCGGTTAGGTAACACAGTCACTCCGCCCTGGCAAGGCGCGCCCGCACCGCACAATCGAGGTGTAAAGCCCTGAGAACAAAAGACTCTGCGCCGATCCGGACGGGCGAAAATGCGGGGGCTAGAGGAAGCTGTAGGGATCGATGTCGATCTGCACGCGCACATTGTGCGGCACCTTGACGCGGCCGAGCCAATCGTGGAGATGGCGCTGCACGGGGATGTCGCGCCTGGCTTTGAGTAGGAGGCGCCGCCGGTGGCGTCCGCGCAGGAGCGCGAAGGGGGCCGGAGCCGGGCCGAACACCTCGATCCCCTCCCCTCCCGGCGCCGAACGCCCGAGGGCGCCCGCCACCTGATCGACCGCCGCCTGATCGAAGCCCGAGACGATGAGCGCCGCGAGCCGGCCGAAGGGCGGCATGCCGTAGTCGCGCCGCGTCTCCGATTCGACCGCGAGGAAGCGGTCCCGCTCGCCCGAAAGCAGCGCCGCGATGACGGGATGGTCCGGAAGATAGGTCTGGAGCAGCACGCGGCCCGCCCGCTCGGCCCGGCCGGCTCTGCCCGAGACCTGGTGGAGAAGCTGATAGGTCCGCTCGGCCGCGCGGAGATCGCCGCCGCCGAGACCAAGATCGGCATCGATCACGCCGACGAGCGTCAGCAACGGAAAATGATGGCCCTTGGCCATGATCTGCGTGCCGATGAGAAGGTCGAGCTCGTGCTCGCGCACCTGGCGGACCAGTTCCTCGACCGCGAGCGGCCCTCCGACCGTGTCGCTGGCCATGATCGCCATGCGCGCCTCGGGGAAGAGTGCCGCGACCTCTTCCGCCACGCGCTCGACGCCGGGCCCGCAGGCCGCCATCGAATTCTCGGCACCGCACTTGGCGCAGACGCGCGGCGCCGGAGCCCCGTGCCCGCAATGGTGGCACATGACCCGCCCCGCCAGGCGATGCTCGACCAGCCACGCCGTGCAATGGGGACATTGCAGGCGATGGCCGCAAGTCCGGCAGAGTGTCAGGGGCGCATAGCCGCGACGGTTCAAGAACAGCATGGCCTGTTCGCCTTCCGCCAATGTCTCGGCGATGGCGGTCCGCAGCGTGGGCGAAAGCCAGCACTGGCGCGGCGGCGGATCATCGCGCATGTCGACCGCCTCGATTCGCGGCAAGACGGCGCCACCATGGCGCTCCGGCAAATGGAGCCGTCGATAACGCTCGGCCGAGACGTTCACCACCGTCTCGAGCGACGGCGTCGCGGAAGCCAGCACGATGGGAATTCCCGCGATCCGCGCACGAACGACGGCCATGTCGCGTGCGTGGTAGATCGTGCCGTCCTCCTGCTTGTAGGAGGGGTCGTGCTCCTCGTCGACGACGATGAGGCCGAGGGAGGGAAACGGCAGGAAAAGCGCGCTCCGCGCGCCGACGACGACATGCGCCGTGCCTTCAGCAACGGCACGCCAGGCAAGACGGCGCTGGGTCGAGGTGAGATCGGAGTGCCATTCCGCGGGGCGCGTGCCGAAGCGCGCCTCGAAACGATCGAGCCATTGGGCGGTGAGCGCGATCTCGGGCAAGAGCACGAGCGCCTGCCGGCCGCGCCGCAGAGTCTCGGCAATGGCTTCGAAATAGACTTCTGTCTTGCCCGAACCCGTCACGCCGTCGATCAGCGTCACCGAAAATTCGCCGGCAGCCGCACGGCGCAACGTCGACGCGACCTCGGTTTGGGCGGGCGAAAGGTTGGGGGTAAAGAAATCGGGATCGGGCAGCGCAAATGCCGATCGCGCCGGAAGCGTCACCGACTCGATGAGGCCCGCCTCGCCGAGACCGTGGATGACCGAAGTGCTCACCGCCGCCTCATGGGCGAGCTCGCGCGCCGTGCGGGGCGGCCCGTCTTCGAGAACGGCCAGGACTCGCTTGCGCGCGGCCGTCAAGCGGATGTCTGGTGGTGCCGGCGTCAAACGATAGGCCAGAACCGGTTTCGGGGGATCGAGCGCGGCCGACACGCTCATCGCCATGCGCAACACGGCACCCGGCGGGTTGAGCGTGTAGGACGCAACCCATTCGATCGTACGCATGAGGGACGGCGGCAGTGCGCGAACGTCGAGCCGTTCAGCGACCGGTTTCAGCCGATCTGGCGCGACCGCACCGCTGCCGCCGCCCCACACGACGCCGACGACTTCGCGCCGCCCGAGCGGGACAACGACGAAATCACCTTTCGCGAGTTCGAGCCCCGCGGGAACGGCATAGTCATAGGCGCTCTCGAGTGGGAGTGGCAACAGCACTTGTATTTCGCAAGGCCCCGCGTACCGATCGTCGTGGGCCGCGGCGGCCGGCGTCGGTGATGGGGCTGAACTGGCATCGGCGAGACGCATCGGGTATACACTAGTCAAGCTTTGCCGCCGCGGCCACGGCATCCGACTGGGTCGGCGCCATCACCGATCGCCATCGCGGCCGAAGGCCCACGCTGTCCGTCCCTGAAGGTGAGGCATGAAGTTCTTCATCGACACCGCCGACACCGCCGAAATTCGCGATCTCGCCAGTTCGGGCATGCTCGACGGGGTCACGACCAATCCGTCGCTCGTCGCCAAGTCGGGCCGCAACTTCTTCGACGTGGTCCAGGAAATCTGCGGAATCGTCCAAGGGCCCGTGAGCGCGGAGGTGACCGCGACCGACCATCCGACGATGCTGACCGAGGGCAGGCGCCTCGCGAAGCTTGCCAAGAACATCGCGGTCAAGGTGCCGCTGACGCCGGACGGGCTCAAGACCTGCAAGGCGCTCACGAGCGAAGGCACGATGGTCAACGTGACGCTGTGTTTCTCGGCGGCCCAGGCGATCCTGGCGGCCAAGGCCGGCGCCACATTCGTCTCGCCCTTCGTCGGTCGGCTCGACGACGTGAGCACACCCGGCATGGATCTCATCAAGGAGATCTGCGCCATCTATCGCCAATATGCCGGCTTCAAGACCGAGGTGCTTGTGGCGTCCATCCGCCATCCGCTCCACGTCGTCGAGGCCGCGAAACTGGGCGCGCATGTCGCGACGATCCCGCCCAACGTCCTGCGACAGCTCTTCGCCCACCCCCTGACCGAGAAGGGCCTCGCCGCCTTCCTCGCCGATTGGGCCAAGACCGGACAGTCCATCCTCGACCAGCCAGAAGAACGACGCGCCGTTGCGAAAGCCCGATGAAGCCAAGCCCGCCGCGAATGCGGCGCCGACGGCTGCGCAAGTCCTCGACTATCTGCGCCGGCACCCGGATTTTCTCAAGCGCCATCCCGAGCTGTTGAGCGCCGCGATCGACGAGCCCAGCGCCGATGGCATCATCGACATGCGCCAGTATCTCGTCCGCCGGCTTCAAAGCGAGGTGCGCGAGCTCGAGGAGCAGCGCGCCGACGTGGTCGCGACGCGGCGCGCCCATCTTTCGAGCCAGTCGCGCGTCCATACCGCGGTCCTCGCCCTTCTCTCAGCGCGCACCTTCGAGCACTTGATCGAGGTCGCGACGACCGACCTCGCCGTCCACCTCGAAGTCGACACGATCAGCCTTTGCATCGAATCGGTCGAGGGCGCACCGACGCGAGTGCCCGTGCCCGGTATCTCCATCATCGAGCCCGGCGGGGTCGATGCCTTGATCGGCCGCGGGCGAGACTGTGCCATGCGAGCGCATGTCGTGGGCGACCAGGCGCTGTTCGGGGCCGCGGCGGGCCTCGTGCGGTCGGACGCGCTTCTCCGCCTTCCCATTGCGGCCGCCGCACCGGCCGGGCTTCTCGCCCTCGGCTCGCGCACGGTCGGCCGTTTCCAGCCAGGACAGGCGACAGAGCTCTTGGGCTTCCTCGCCCGGGTCCTCGGCCTCAGCATCCGCTCATGGCTCGACCTGCCGGCTTAGGGGCCCTCAAGGCGGCACCGGACCTCGAACACGCGCTTCGTGCCTGGCAGGCTTGGCTTGTCGAGGAGCGCCAAGCGTCACGCCACACGATCTCGGCGTATGGGCGCGACATGGCGGCGTTTCTCGACGCCGTGGCCGACCATCTCGGAGGCGCGCCAAGCATCGCGGCCTTGCTCGCCATGAGGACCACGGATTTCCGCGCCTGGCTCGCGCGGCGCGGCGAGGACGGCCTCGCGCGGTCCTCTCAGGCCCGCGCCCTTTCAACGGTCCGGGGATTCTTCCGCTATCTCGAGCGCCATGGCCACGGCACCAATGCCCACCTCGCGGCCCTGAGAACGCCGCGCCTCCCGCGCTCGGTGCCGCGGCCGCTGGCCGAAGACGAGGCGCTCGAGGTTGTCTCGAACGCGCTTACGCTCGACGAACGGCCCTGGATCGCCAAGCGCGACGCGGCGCTGTTCACACTTCTCTATGGCTGCGGCCTCAGAATCGGCGAGGCACTGGGCTTGAACCGCAGGGACGTGCCCAAACGCGACACGGTTCTTGTCCGCGGCAAGGGCAACAAGGAGCGGCAGGTGCCCGTGCTGCCCATGGTGCGCGAGGCCCTCATCGAATACCTCGCCGCCTGCCCTTTCGACCCCGGCGCCGATGGGCCGCTCTTCATGGGCGTGCGCGGCAAGCGCCTTTCCCCGCGCGAGGTACAACGGCAGATGGCGCGGCTCAGGTCCCGGCTCGGCCTCGCCGAGACCGCGACGCCGCACGCGCTCCGCCACAGTTTCGCGAGCCACCTGCTCGCGGCCGGCGCCGATCTCCGCTCGATCCAGGAGCTTCTCGGCCACGCTTCGCTCTCGACGACGCAGCGCTACACCGAGATCGCCGACGAGCAGCTGCTCGCGGCGCACGCCGCGGCCCATCCGCGCGCGAAGCTCTGACAGCCTAGCCAGCGCGGAACGGCCGACCTAGTACGGCCGGTCGCCCGAGGCCGTCGTCCGGTGCATGAGGCGATGCATGTCGGGGCCGTAGTCGATGACGACGTAATGCATCGTGCAACGCTGGTCCCACATGACGACATCGCCCACGTGCCAGCGGTGGCGGTAGATGCGCTCAGGCTGCGCAGCGACCTCGTAGAGATAATTGAGGAGCGGCAGGCTCTCCTCCCGCGTCATGCCGACGAAGTTCGTGACGAAGGACGGGTTGACGAAGAGTGCCTTCCGCCCGGTGTCGGGATGCGTGCGGATCACGGGATGGATGACCGGCGGCGCGATGTCGCCGATCGGCACGTTGTAGCTTCGTTTGTTGTTCCGTTCGCGGAGAAGCGCCGCCGAGTGTTCCGCCTTCAAGCCGTCGAGGGCGCGCTTCAATCCCGGCGAGAGCGAATCGTAAGCCGTGTACATGTTGGCGAACATGGTGTCGCCATGGCCTTCGCGCACATCCCGGCAGTGGAGGACGCCCGCCATCGGCGGATCCTCGCGGAAGGTGAGGTCCGTGTGCCAAATGTCGTTGCGTCCGTTGAACCATTGGCCCGCCTTGTGCTCGAGCACGAGGATCTCGGGGTGCTCAGGAATCGACGCGCTGCGGTAGTAGGGGTGGGCCTCGACCTTGCCGTAGACACGGGTGAAGGCGATCTGCTGCGCGGGCGTCAGCCTCTGACCGGGGAAGACGATGACGAGGTGGTCGAGAAGGGCCTGGCGCAGCTCGACCGCCAAGCCCTCGTCGATGGGCTTCGAGAGGTCGACGCCCTCGATTCGGGCACCCAAGGCCCCGCACATGGGCGTTGCCTGAAAGCGCTGATAACGCTCGCGCCCCGCCATCGGGACCGTCTGACCGCTTACGTCCGCCGCCATGCTCATCTCGGGGCCCTCCCTCGCACCGCCCAAACGAGGGCGGCGGGAAACCCCTATAATACAGGAGACGGACGGCGCCCGCGAAGGGGGCGGATCAGCGCCCTGCCGCCTCTCTCCGGCGGAGCTCCGCCCGCGAGACCTTGCCCGAGCTCGTCACGGGGAAGTCGTCGACGAATTCGATCTGCCGCGGGTATTTGTAGACCGCGAGACGCGACCTCACATGACCCTGGAGCTCCTTCACGAGCGGCTCGGACGGGCTGTACCCCGCGGCGAGCTTGATGAAGGCCTTCACGATCTGCCCCCGCTCCTTGTCCGGGCTGCCGATGACCGCCGCCTCGGCGACGGCCGGGTGCCGAAGCAGCACCTCCTCGATCTCGGTCGGGCCGATGCGGTAGCCAGCGCTCTTGATGAGATCGTCGTTTCGCCCCCGATACCAGTAGTAGCCATCCTCATCCCTCACGGCGAGGTCGCGCGTGCGGATCCAGCGCCCGAGCCGCATGGCGGCGGTGAGGTCGGGACGCCCCCAGTAGCCGAGGAAGAAGGTCGGGTCGCTGTCGGTCGTGACGACTTCGCCCACCTCGCCGTCGGCGACCGGCTCGCCCGTTTCGTCGACGAGCATGGCCACATGGCCCGGCAGCTCCCAACCCATGGAGCCTGGCTTGATCGGACGCAGGGCCTGGCAATTGCCGATCATGTGGTTGACCTCGGACGTGCCGTAGCCTTCGTTGCACACGATGCCGAGCGCGCTATTGAGCCAGCCAAGTGTCTCGCCCGGCAGCGCCTCGCCGCCCGTGAAGATGGTTTTCAAGCGCAAGGCGGGCCAGCGCTCTCGCGGCCGCGTCACTTGCGCCATGCGCTTCAAGCCCGTCGGCGTCACGAGCGAATGGGTGACACCGTGCTTCGCCATGAAGCCAAGCGCCCATTCGGGATCGAAGCGGTGCTGGGACGAGACGATGACATGGCCATAGGCCCAGGCAGGATAGACGACGTCGACGAGGCCGCCGACCCACGCCCAATCGGCCGGCGTCCAGAAGACGAGCCCCCGCTCCTGCAATTCGATGTTGAAGAAGAGCGAGAGGCTCGTCTTGTAGGCATGAAGAATGCGATGGCCGTGGAGCACGCCCTTGGGCATGCCCGTCGAGCCGGAGGTATAGATGAGGAGAGTCGGATCCTCCGCCCGCGTCCGCACGGGCTCGAAGGTCGCCTCTCCCTCGAGAAGCGCGGAAAAAGGCTCCTCATCCCCGGCCGGTGCGCCGACCACGATGCAGTGCCGCAGCTTGGGGCACCGCCTTCGCACCTCCCGCATCGACGCCCAAACTGAATCCTCCGTCACGAGCGCAACGGCACCGCTGTCATTGAGGATATGCTCGAGCGAATCGGGGCCGGTCAGCTGCGAGATGGTCGCGGCGATGGCGCCGAGCTTGTAGACAGCGAGATGGGTGATGGCGGTCTCGATGCGCGCACCCGTGTGAATCGCCACCACATCGCCCCGAGCGACGCCGCGTTCGGCCAGTTGCCTCGCACATTGCCGTGAGCGGGCATCGAGCTCGGCATAGCTCAGCCGTTCGACGCGTCCGTCGAGATGCTCGTGGATGATGGCGTCGCAGTCGGCCCTGCCATGCGTGGCCCAATGTCCAACCGTATCGCCCGCGATGTTCGCGAACTCGGGCACGATGATCTCGTAGCGCGCGGCGCCCGGAATGCGGCGCAGATTGAGGCGCGCGAGAAGCGAATCGTCGAGGTCGAGGAGTGGCGGCATCACATCGCCCTGGGCTTGGGCACGTCGCGGGGGGTGAGCGCCAAGAGAGCGACGGGCCCCAGCACGACGCCCGCTCCCATGGCCGCGAAGGCAAGCCCCCAGGCGAGCCAATTCTCATTGCCCCCGGCACCGTCGAGCACGGCACCGAAGGCGATGGGGCCGATGAAAGACGTGAGAAATCCGACGAACGAATGCATGGCCATGGTCGAGCCGCGCTGGCCCTCGAAAGCGTTGACGACGGACCCGGCGGTGATCGTCGCGGATTCGCCCGTGACGAGGATGCCGTAGATCGCGAAGAGGATGACGACGATGAAATAGGGGAGAGATGCCGAGAAGCCGATCCCCAAAGCCGCCGCGGCCGAGCACAGCATGACGGTGATGGCCATGCGCCGCCGGCCGAAACGAACGGCGAGCTCGTTGCCGATGATGCTCGACGGTACGCCCAGGAGATTGATGGCCGCCGCCGCGGCGGTGGCGCTCCACAGCGCCTCGCTTCCCGACTGCAGGCTCGCGCTGAACACGAGGAACGCGACAAGCCAAGAGCGGAATCCCAGGAGTTCCCAGCAATGCGCGCCGTAGGCAAGCACGAAGCCCATCGCCGGCCGGTTACGAACGACAGGGCGGAAATCGAGCCACCGGACCGCACCGTCGGCGCGAATGACTGTATGCGGCTTGACCGTGAACACGACGACAAGGATCGCCAGCACCGAGCCGAGGGCCGCGAGCGCGAAGGCCCAGCGCCAGGGAAAGGCCCCAGCCATGACGCCCGCGAGCCAGATGGAGAGCGATGATCCGATGCCGAAGCTCGACGTGTAGAACGCGACGAGGCGCGATTGCTCCGCCCCTGTCACGCGGTCGGTCAGGATCTTCAAGCCCGGCATGTAGGTGCCAGCCAGCGCGATGCCCGCAAGCGCACGAAAGGCCCCCGCTGTCCAGAACCCGTCGGCGAAGAGCGCAAATCCGCCAAGCGCGATCCCGCCGAGCGCGGCCGAGAAGAGATAGACGCGCCGCGAATCGATGTGATCCGTCAAGCTTGCCAGCACAGGCACGGCCAGCGCATAGCCGCCAAAATAGATGCCGCTGATCCAGCCGGCCTCGGTATTCGTGATCCCCCACGTGTCGAAGAAGATGGGAAGAAGCGAGGGGAACGTGCCGATCCCGCCAAGGCTCAGGACGTGGGCAACGCACATTGCGACGACAAGGGGCCGGCCGGTCATGGGCCGTTGTTACGTCGTCCCAGCCTCTTCAGCAACACCGCTTTCCCGCCAGAGCCGGTCGAAGGCGCGAAGCGTCCTTCGCGGGCCCATGCCTAGACGTGGATCGCGCGACCTGCGACGGCGAGGGCCGCTTCCTTGACCGCCTCATTCAAGGTCGGGTGCGCGTGGCAGCTTCGCGCGATGTCCTCGGCTGAGCCGCCGAATTCCATCGCGATCGCGCATTCATGGATCACCGTGCCGGCGTCGGGTCCAAGGATGTGGACGCCCAGAACGCGGTCGGACTTCGCATCGGCCAGAATCTTGACGAGCCCATCCGTCTCCGCATTGGCCCGCGCACGGCTGTTGGCGAGGAAGGGAAACTTGCCGACCTTGTAGTCGACCTTCGCTTCCTTGAGCTGCTCCTCGGTCTTGCCGACGGTCGCCACCTCGGGCCAGGTGTAGACGACGCCCGGGATCGCGTCGTAGTTCACATGCCCTTTCACTCCGGCCATGCGCTCGACCGCGACGACTCCTTCGTCTTCGGCCTTGTGCGCGAGCATGGGGCCGGGCCGCACGTCGCCGATGGCGTAGATGCCCGGGACGTTCGTCTCGAAATGCTCGTTGGTCGTGATGAAGCCGCGATTGTCACGCGCGACGCCCAAGGCATCGAGCCCGAGACCTTCGGTATAAGGCCTGCGCCCGATCGCGAGCAGGACCACATCGGCCTCGATCGTCTCGCCCGCCCCGCCCTTCGCCGGCTCGATCGCAACCGCGACGCTCGCGCCATTGGGCTTGGCGCTCGTGACCTTCGTGCCCAGGCGGAACGCCATGCCTTGCTTCGTGAGCACGCGCTGGAACTGCTGGCTCATCTCGAGGTCCATGCCGGGCGTGATTCGGTCGAGGAACTCGACGACGGTGACCTTGGATCCCAAGCGCCCCCAGACCGAGCCCATCTCGAGGCCGATATAGCCGGCACCGATGACGAGGAGCCGCTCCGGCACCTTGGGAAGCGCGAGCGCGCCCGTCGAGGTCACAATCCGCGTCTCGTCCACCGCGACACCCGGCAGCGGCATCGAATCCGAACCCGTCGCGATGAGAATGCGCTTGGCCTTGAGGACGCTGGCCTTGCCGTCGGCCGCCTTGACCGTCACTTCGCCCACGGCGCTGATCGTCGCCGTGCCGGCAACATGGGTGACCTTGTTTTTCTTGAAGAGGAAGGCGATGCCCTTGGTGAGATCGCCCACGACCTTGTCCTTCCGCGCCATCATGGCGGGGAGGTCGAGCTCGACACCGGCGAGCTTCACGCCATGCTGGGCCAGGCCGTGCTTGGCTTCGGCGTACTTCTCCGACGACTGCAGGAGGGCCTTCGACGGAATGCAGCCGACATTGAGGCACGTGCCCCCGAGCGTTGTCCGCTTCTCCACGCACGCGACCGACATGCCGAGCTGCGCCGCGCGGATCGCCGCGACATAACCACCCGGCCCGCCCCCGATCACGACGAGATCGAATGACTCGCTCATGGCCTGCTCCCTTCGCGGATCACGCTGTCCGCAGCCTTCCTACATCGCCAGCATGATGCGCTGCGGGTCTTCGATGCATTCCTTGATCCGGACGAGGAAGCCTACCGCCTCCCGTCCGTCGATGATGCGGTGGTCGTAGGACAGGGCCAGATACATCATGGGCCGCACTTCGACCTTATCGCCGATCGCGACCGGGCGCGGCTGGATCTTGTGCATGCCGAGGATTCCCGACTGCGGCGGATTGAGGATGGGCGTCGAGAGAAGCGAGCCGTAGATCCCGCCGTTCGAGATCGTGAACGTGCCGCCCGTCAGCTCATCGATCGTGAGCTTGCCGTCGCGCGCGCGCTTGCCCAGCTCCGCGATCGTCTTTTCGATCTCGGCGAAGCTCATGGCGTCCGCATCGCGCAGCACCGGAACCACCAGCCCCTGGGGCGTGCCGACCGCGACGCCGATGTCGTAGTGATTCTTGTAGACGATGTCGTCGCCGTCGATCTCGGCATTGACCGCCGGAAACTCCTTCAAGGCCACGATCGCGGCCTTGACGAAGAACGACATGAAGCCGAGACGCACGCCGTGCCGCTTCTCGAAGGACTCGCGATACTGGGTGCGCGCCTCGTTCACCTTGCCCATATCCGCCTCGTTAAAGGTGGTGAGCATGGCGGCGGTGTTCTGCGCTTCCTTGAGCCGTTCGGCCACGCGCTTCCTGAGCCGCGTCATGCGCACGCGCTCCTCGCGCGCGCCCGCGGGCCGCGGCGGTTTCGCGGCGGCAGGAGCCGCTGGCTGGGCCGCCGGCGCTTGCACCGGTGGCTTGGCTTTCGTCTCGATGTAGCCGAGCACGTCGCCCTTGGTCAGGCGCCCGTCCTTGCCGGACGGGGGAATCGTTCCGGCGTCGAGCTTGTTCTCCTCGACGAGGCGGCGAACGGAGGGAGCGAGCGGCTCGGCCGTCGCGCTGGCGGGAGCGGCCGGGGGTTTCGGCGCGGCTGCAGGCGTCGCCGGTTTCGCGGCCTTCACGGCCCCTTCGGCCGGAAGCTTGATCCCGCCTTCGCCGATGAGGCCGAGGAGCGTACCGACGGCCACGTTCTCCCCTTCCGCCACGCGGATCTCGGAGAGCGTGCCGGCCGATTTCGCGTTCACCTCGATCGTGACCTTGTCGGTCTCGAGCTCGACCACGGGCTCGTCCTGGTCGACATGTTGGCCCACGGCCTTGAACCAGCGCGCGACCGTCGCCTCGGTGACCGATTCACCCAGCGGAGGGACTGTGATCTCCGTCGCCATGACCGCAACACTCCTTGGGCCCCGAAGGCCCGTGTCATCTAAAGGGTCAACGCTTCCGTCACGAGCGCCTGCTGCTCGGCCGCATGGCGCTTGGCGCTGCCGGTCGCGGGAGAGGCGGCCTCGGCCCGCCCGACAAAGCGCACTTCCTTCGCCTTCATCCCCGTTTCGGCCAGAACCGCATTGAGCCGCGGCGCCACGAACGTCCAGGCGCCCATGTTCTTGGGCTCCTCCTGGCACCAGACGATGTCCGCGCCCGGCCAGCGCGCGAACTCCTTGGCGAGCACCTCTGCCGGGAACGGGTAGAGCTGTTCGACGCGGAGAACATAGACGCCGTGGAGACCCTTGGTCTGCCGGGCTTCGATGAGGTCGTAGTAGATCTTGCCCGAGCAAAGGACGACGCGCTTGATTGCGGAATCGGGATCGGGATCACCGCGGTCCCACAAGATTCGATGGAACGTCGTCCCCGGTCCCATGGCCTCGAGCTTCGAGACCGCGAGTTTGTGCCGGAGCAGCGACTTCGGCGTCATCACGATGAGCGGCTTGCGGAAGTCGCGCCGGACCTGGCGGCGCAGCGCGTGAAAATAATTGGCCGGTGTCGTGCAATTGACGACCTGGATGTTGTCCTCGGCGCAAAGCTGGAGATAACGCTCGAGACGCGCCGAGGAATGCTCGGGCCCCTGGCCTTCATAACCGTGCGGCAGCAGCATCACGAGCCCGGACATCCTCAGCCATTTCGATTCGCCGTTCGCGATGAACTGGTCGACGATGACCTGGGCGCCGTTGGCGAAGTCGCCGAACTGCGCCTCCCAAAGAACGAGAGCGTGGGGCTCCGCGAGACTGTAGCCATACTCGAAACCAAGCACGGAGAACTCGGCGAGCGGACTGTCGATGACCTCGACGGCCGCCTGACCGTCGCGGACATGGCCGAGCGGAAGGTAGCGGGCCTCGCTTGCCTGGTCGACGACGACGGCGTGGCGTTGAGAGAAGGTCCCGCGCCCGCAATCCTGGCCTGAGAGGCGCACGCGCGTGCCTTCGACCGCGAGCGTCCCGAACGCGAGCGCTTCGCCCGTCGCCCAATCGATCCCTTCGCCCGACTCGATCGCCTTGAGGCGCGTGCCGTAGACGCGCAGCAGCTTCCGGTTGGCGTTGAAGCCCTCGGGCACGGCGCAAGCGCGCCGTCCGACCTCGCGCAACACGTCGAGCGGCACGGCCGTCTCGCCCCGCCGGTCGCCGATCTCGGCCGCCTTGAGGCCGGACCAGTGCCCCTCGAGCCAATCGGCCTTGTTGGGCTTGTAGGTCTTCGCACCCTCGAAGGCGCGCTCGAATTCCGCGTTCCGGGTCGAGACCATCGAGTCGGCGTCGGCCGCCGCGATCGTCCCCTCCTCCGCGAGACGCTTGGCATAGATCTGGCGCGTCGTCGGATGCGACTCGATGGTGCGGTACATGAGCGGCTGGGTGAAACTCGGCTCGTCCGCCTCGTTATGTCCGTGACGTCGATAGCAGAAGAGATCGATCACGACGTCCTTCTGGAAGGTCTGGCGGAAATCCATGGCCAAACGCGCCACATGGACCACCGCTTCCGGGTCGTCGCCATTGACGTGGAAGATCGGCGCCTGGACGGCCTTTGCCATGTCCGAGCAATAGGGCGTCGAGCGCCCGTAGGACGGCGACGTCGTGAAGCCGATCTGGTTGTTGATGATGAGATGGATCGTGCCGCCGGTCCGGTAACCGAAGAGATCGGAATAGCCGAGCACCTCCGCGACGATCCCCTGACCCGCGAAGGCCGCATCACCGTGGATGAGCACACCCACGACTTGCTTGCGCGCCCGCTCGATATCGCCCCGCTGCATCTGCTTGGCCCGTACCTTGCCGATGACGACCGGGTCGGCCGCCTCGAGGTGCGAGGGATTGGCGGTCAGCGAGAGGTGGACCTTCCGTCCGGCGAACTCGCGGTCGGACGACGTACCCAAGTGGTATTTCACGTCGCCCGAGCCTTGGACATCGTCGGGGTGGGCGATGTTGCCTTCGAATTCCGAGAAGATCGCCTGGAAGGGCTTTCTCATGACATTGGCGAGGACGTTGAGCCGCCCGCGATGGGCCATGCCGAGCACGACTTCGTCGATGCCAGTCTCGGCCCCGCGCCAGATGAGCGCCTTCAGTGCGGGAATCGTCGATTCGCCGCCTTCAAGGCCGAAACGCTTCGTTCCCGTGAACTTCTTGTCGAGAAACAGCTCGAACGTCTCCGCGAGCGTCAGCTCATGGAGAATCCAGCGCTTCTCCTCCGGCGTAAAGCGCGGCCCGCTGTTCGCCATTTCCATGCGTTCGACGATCCAGGCGCGCTGGTCCGGCTCCTGGATGTGCATGTATTCGACGCCGATCGAGCCGCAATAGACCTCGCGCAAGCGCGCATAGATCGTCCTGAGAGGCGCGTAGTCGAGGCCGAGCGCATTGTCGACGTAGAACGAGCGGTCGAGGTCGGCCTCGGTGAATCCATAGGTCTTGGGGTCGAGTTCGGGATAGGTCTTGCGGGCCGCAACCCCCAGCGGATCGAGCTGCGCCTCGAGGTGGCCGCGCACGCGATAGGAGCGCACGAGCACGCGGGCGCGAATCGCCTCGACCGCAGCCGCCCGGACCGCGTCGGCCGACACGGGCGCCGCGGCCGGCCGTGCCGCGCCACCATTGACGCCGATGACGGCGGTCTCTCGCGGCGCCCAGCTCGCGCCCTGGAGGTCGAGAAGAATGGCCCGCGCGTCGTCGCCGAGATCCTTGAAGAACGCCGTCCAGCTCGGATCGACCGAGGACGGGTCGCTCAGGTAGCACTGGTAGAGCTGCGCGACGAACGTCGTGTTGCCGCTGTTGAGAAAGGCCTCTCGATTCGCCGTCATGACGATGCCTCGTGGCTCACCGGCCGACCCGCACGCCCTAACGCGACGCGCCCTTGAGCACGTCGACCATCGTGGAGCCAAGCCGCGCGGGCGAATCGGCGACGCTGATCCCGGCGCTGCGCATGGCCTCGATCTTGTCCTCGGCCCCACCGCGGCCGCCCGAGATGATGGCGCCCGCATGTCCCATGCGGCGCCCCGGCGGTGCCGTCCGGCCCGCGATGAATCCCACCACGGGTTTCTTACGCTTGTGCGATTTCAGGAACGCTGCGGCGTCTTCCTCGGCGGAGCCGCCGATTTCGCCGATCATGATGATGCCTTGGGTCTCGTCATCGGCGAGGAAGAGCTCGAGGCAATCGATGAAATTCATGCCGCCCACGGGATCGCCGCCGATGCCGATGCAGGTCGACTGGCCGAGGCCGGCCGCGGTGGTCTGGCCGACAGCCTCGTAGGTCAAGGTCCCCGAACGCGAGACGATGCCGATCTTGCCGCGCTTATGGATATGGCCCGGCATGATGCCGATCTTGCACTCGCCGGGCGTGATGACGCCGGGACAGTTGGGCCCGACGAGGCGGGTGCTGGAGCCGTTGAGGGCGCGCTTCACGCGCACCATGTCGAGGACGGGAATGCCCTCGGTGATGCAGACGACGAGCGGCAGCTTCGCATCGATCCCCTCGAGGATCGCATCGGCCGCGAACGGCGCCGGGACATAGATCACGCTGGCGGTGGCGCCCGTCTTGGCGACCGCGTCGGCAACCGTGTCGAACACGGGCAGGTTGAGATGCGCCGTGCCGCCTTTGCCCGGCGTGACGCCGCCGACCATCTTGGTGCCGTAGGCGATCGCCTGCTCGGAGTGGAACGTGCCCTGGGCGCCGGTGAAGCCCTGACAGATGACCTTGGTGCTCTTGTCGACGAGGGCGGCCATTACGCGGCCTCCTTCACGGACTTGACGACCTTGTCCGCGGCATCGGCCAGATCGTCGGCCGCGAGGATGCGCAGGCCCGAGCCCGCCAGAATGGCCTTGCCCTGGTCCATGTTCGTGCCGACGAGGCGCACGACCAGAGGAACCGAAAGCTTGAGCTCGCGCGCCGCGGCGACAACGCCCTCGGCGATGACGTCGCAGCGGACGATCCCGCCGAAAATATTGACGAGGATTCCTTTTACATTCGGATCCGAGAGGATGAGCTTGAAGGCCGCCGCGACGCGTTCCTTGGTGGCGCCACCCCCGACGTCGAGGAAGTTCGCGGGCTCGCCGCCATAGAGCTTGATGATGTCCATGGTCGCCATGGCGAGACCTGCGCCATTGACCATGCAGCCGATGTTGCCGTCGAGCTTGACGTAGTTGAGGTTGTACTTGCCTGCTTCGTGCTCGGTCGGGTCGATCTCGTTCAAGTCTTCGAGTGCCGCCACATCCTTTTGGCGGTAGAGCGCGTTGTCGTCGAAATTCATCTTGGCGTCGAGCGCGATGACCTCGCCCGCGCCCGTGACCACCAACGGATTGACCTCGACAAGGCTCGCGTCGAGCTGAGTGAAGGCCCGGTAGAGCGCCACGAGGAACTTGGCTGCCGACTTCACCTGGTCGCCTTCAAGGCCGAGGCCGTAGGCGATCCGTCTCGCGTGGAATCCCTGCATGCCAGCCGCCGGGTCGACCGCGACGCGGATGATCTTCTCGGGCGTCTTCTTCGCGACCTCTTCGATCTCCATGCCGCCTTCGGTCGAGGCCATGAAGGTGATGCGGCTCGTCTGCCGGTCGAGCAAAACACCGAGATAAAGCTCGCGCTTGATGTCGCAGCCTTCCTCGATGTAAACGCGCTTCACGACGCGGCCCGCGGGACCAGTCTGGTGCGTCACGAGCGTCGAGCCCAGCATGCGCTTCGCCGCCGCCACGACATCCTCGACCGATTTGACGACCTTGACGCCGCCGGCCTTGCCACGCCCGCCTGCGTGAATCTGCGCCTTCACGACCCAGATCGGCCCGCCCAACTCGCGCGCGGCGGCACCAGCCTCCTCGGCCGTGAACGCCGCGCGCCCCTTGGGCACGGCGACGCCGAAGCGGGCCAACAATTCCTTCGCCTGATGCTCGTGGATGTTCATCGCAACCTGTCTGTGAAAACTCAGCCAGCGAACCGATCTCGCCGGCGATAGAAACCTAGTATGGTTAACGCGCGCTTAAAGCCCTGGAATACCGAGACTCTCGATCCCGGACCCGTCAGTCAGCCTTACGCCGGTTTGCCGGCCTTGCGCTGTTCTTCGAGGATGCGCTTGGAGGCCGTCACCAAGGAATCGACCGCCGCGACCGAATGGTCGAACATCTTCTTCTCTTCGGCGTCGAGCTTGATCTCGATGATCCGCTCGACCCCGCCCGCGCCGATGACGACCGGCACGCCCACATAGAGGCCCTTCACCCCGTATTCGCCGTTGAGGCAGGCCGCACAAGGAAGAACGCGCTTCTTGTCCTTGAGATAGGACTCCGCCATCTCGATCGCCGACGCCGCCGGCGCGTAGAAGGCCGAGCCCGTTTTCAAGAGCCCCACGATCTCGGCACCGCCATCGCGCGTCCTCTGCACGATGGCATCGAGGCGCTCTTTCGTCGTCCAGCCCATGGCGATGAGATCGGGAAGCGGAATGCCCGCGACCGTCGAATAGCGTATGAGCGGCACCATCGTGTCGCCGTGGCCCCCGAGCACGAAGGCGGTCACGTCCTTGACCGACACCTTGAACTCCTCGGCCAAGAAATGGCGGAAACGCGAGGAATCGAGAACGCCAGCCATGCCGACGACTTGATTGGCCGGCAGCCCCGTGATTTCCCGCATCACCCAGACCATGGCGTCGAGCGGGTTGGTGATGACGATGACGAAGGCCTTGGGCGCGGTCTTCTTGATGGCGGCGCCGACCGTCGCCATCACGCCCGCATTGATCCCGATGAGGTCGTCGCGGCTCATGCCCGGTTTGCGCGGCACGCCGGCGGTCACGATGATGACGTCTGCTCCGGCGATCGCGCCGTAATCGGTGGCGCCGCCATAGGTCGCATCGAAGCCGAAGACCGGTGCCGACTGGGCGATGTCGAGCGCCTTGCCCTTGGGCATGCCCTCGGTCTGCGGGATGTCGACGAGAACGACGTCGCCTAATTCCTTGGCGCCCGCGAGGAGTGCGAGCGTGCCCCCGATCTGTCCCGCGCCGACGAGCGCGATCTTCTTCCGTGCCATCCAGGCTCTCCGTCAGACTGTGCGACGAACACCGGGCGCCTCGCCCCGCCTCGAGGAGGCCGGCCCGAATGCGCGGCTGTGGTAGCCCGATTTTCCCGAGTTTGCAAGGTTTTGGCCGGATTCAGCGGTTCTCTGCCACCGCCAAGCCGAACCGGGGGCGGAAGGCCCCGGTTGTCCGGGCGGCCCCCCTCGCTATCATCGCCCGGCGATCCGGGACGGATCGAAGCCGCGGGCAAGGAGCCTCGATGCAGCCGATCGACCACCTTTTCCGGGGCGCCCGCCTCGATCCGGCCGCCGTCGCCATCGAGTTCGGCGAGGAGAGTATCACTTACGCCGAGCTGGTAAGGCGCGTGGAAGCCCTCGCCGCGGCCTTCCAGGCGATCGACCCCAGGCCGCAAAGCCGCGTCGGCGTCTCTGGCTACAACACGCCCGAGCACGTGATCGCCATGCTCGCGGCCTTCGCGGCGGGCAAGGTGTGGGTGCCGCTCAATCCCTTGAACGGACGCGCCGAGCTCGATGCCTTCATCGCCGCGACCACGCCGTCGATCATCGTGGCCGATGCCAATTGCATGGATCGCTTCACGCCGGGCAGCGCCACCGTGATCCTCGGCCGCGGGGCGGGCGACGGCGACGACTCGATCGCGAATCTTCTCCAACGACACGATGCCGAGGACCTCGATCGTCCCGACCTCGGACCCGAGGACCTCGTCGGCATCAAATTCACCGGCGGCTCGACGGGCCGGCCCAAAGGCGTCATGCAGTCGCTCCGCTGCGTCAACACGGTCGTCGCGACGCAGCTCCTCTCGATCGGATTCGATTCCACCTCGCGACACTTGCTGGCCTCGCCCATCACCCACGGCACGGGCACCTACATCCTGCCCACTCTCTCCCAAGGCGGACGGTTGGTGATCATCGAGCGTGCGCGTGCATCCGACATCCTCGACGCCTTCGAGCATCGTGGCGTGACGGGCGTCTTCCTGCCGCCGACCGTGATCTACAACATCCTGGCCGAGGACGGCGTCGCCGAGCGCACCTACCCGGCCTTGAGGCACCTCATCTATGCCGGCGCGCCCATGCGCCCCGAGCAGATCCGCGCGGCTCAGCGCGCTTTCGGACCCGTGATCGAGACCAGCTTCGGGCAGACCGAGGCACCGCAGATCATCACCTATCAGCGCGCGCGTGAGTTCGCGGAGGAGGCGAATCTGGCTTCGGTCGGCCGTGCGAGTGCCCTCACGCGCGTCGAGATCATGGCGCCCGATGGCCGGATCCTGCCAGCGGGCGAGGAAGGCGAGATCGTCGTCAAAGGCGACATCGTGATGAAAGGCTATCTCGACCAGCCCGAGGAGACGGCCAAGACCATCGTCAACGGCTGGCTCCACACGGGCGACATCGGCGTCATCGATTCGCGCGGCTATCTCTTCATCAAGGGCCGGTCGCGCGAGGTCATCATCAGCGGCGGGTTCAACGTCTATCCGGCCGACGTCGAAGGCGCGCTTGGCCGGCATGCGAGCGTCAAGGAGTGCGTCGTCTTCGGCGTCGAGGATGCGAAGTGGGGCGAACGCGTCGAGGCCGCTGTCGAGCTGCACGACGGCGCGACCGCCACGGCCGAGGCGCTCACCGCCTTTGTCCGCGAGCTCCTCGGCCCGATCAAGACGCCCAAGGCCATCCACATCCTTGACCAGCTCCCGCGGAGCCCCGTCGGCAAAGTCTTGCGCCGCGAGACCAAGGCGATCGTCCATGGCACATCGAAAGATCAACGACGAGCGGAGAGACGAGCGTGAGCGAACAAGCGCGTGCAGCGACGGCCCTGTGCACCTACACCGACGATGCGATCTATCTTCGCGACAAGAGCCTCGTCGACGACCTCATCGGCAAGGTCGATTTCACTGAGGGCCTGTACTTCCTCATCTTCGGCCGCTTGCCCAGGAAGGCCGAGCACAGGATTGTCGACGCGGTGCTCGTGACTCTCATGGAGCATGGGCTCACGCCGTCTGCGATCGCGGCGCGCCTGGTCTACGGCTCGGGACCCGAGGCGCTCCAGGCCGGCGTCGCCGCGGGACTCCTCGCCGTCGCGAGCCAGTTCGTCGGCACCATGGAGCTGGCGGCGAAGCTGCTCGGTGAGATCGTCGCGGATCCGGCAGGCATGGACGCGGCGGCGCGCCGCATCGCCGAGTCCTACCGGCGCGAGAAGCGGCCTATGCCGGGATTCGGCCACCACCTCCACAAGCCGGACGACCCGCGGACGCCGAGGCTCCTGGCGCTTGCCGAGGCGGAAGGTGTCGAGGGTCGCCATATCCGGGCGCTCCGCACGCTCGGCGCGGAAGTCGACCGGGCAGCGGGACGACACATCACGATCAACGCGACGGGCGCGATTGCCGCCGTCCTTTCCGAAATCGGCATCGAGCCCGCGATCATGCGCGGCTTCGCGCTCATCAGCCGGGCTGCGGGCCTCGTCGCCCACATCCGCGAGGAGCAGCAAAATCCCGCCATGCGCACGATCTGGGACGCGGCCGTCGACGCGGTGCCCTACAGCGGCACGGAAGGACGCCGCTAGCGCCCGCCCGAGACGCGCAGGATCGAGCCCGTGATGTAGGACGCTTTCTCCGAGAGAAGGAACATCGTGGCTTCCGCCACCTCATCGACCGTGCCCGCGCGCTGCACGGGGATCGCCGGGATGATCTTGGCGCCGCGCCCTTCGTACTGGATCTCCGTCTCGATATAGCCGGGCGAGACCGCATTCACCCGCACGCCTTCGAGCGCCATCTCCTTCGAGAGACCGAACGTCAGCGCATCCACCGCGGCCTTCGACGCCGCGTAGTGGATGAACTCGTTGGGACTGCCGATCGTGGTCGCGGCCGAGGCGATGTTGACGATCGCGCCACCCGAACCGCCGAAGCGCTTGGCCATGCGTTTCACCGCCTCGCGCGCGCAGATGAGCGGGCCCACCGAGTTCACATCGAAGCTACGCTGGATGTCGGCGGCGGTCAGCGTCTCGAGCCGGCCGACCGAGGCCACGATGCCCGCGTTGTTGACGAAGGCGGTGAGGCGCCCGAGCTCCCGGTCGACCGTCTCGAAAAGCCGAAGGATGTCCGCTTCGCGCGCCATGTCGCCCTGCACCGCGATCGCGCGCCGTCCCCGGCGCTTGATGTCGGCCACGACCTCATCGGCGCGCGCTTTCGCCTGATGATAGTTGATCGCAACGTCGTAACCTTCGCGGGCCCCCATGCGCGCGATGGCGGCGCCGATTCCGCGGCTGCCGCCGGTGACGATAAGAATTCCCCCCATGCCCCTCTCTCCTTCGACCTATTCTGCCGCGCGCGTCGAACCTAACATCTTCGCCCCGAAAGCGCGCTCCATCTCATTGCGGATGCGGACAGCGAGCGCTGTCTCTTCCAAGGCGACATCCGCGCGCGTGAGAACCGCGCCCGCAGCGACCGGCCGAACGAGCGCGCATCCTTGCGCCAGACCGATCGGCAAAGCGGCCTCGCGTAGCGACTCCTCCGCCGGCATGAGCTTGCCCCAGACCGTGTAGCCACCCTCGCCGTCGAGCACTTCGCCCGCCCCGAGGTCGCGCTTCGCGGTCGCGACCACGTCGCCGCGAAATCCCGTCGGCGCGCCCGTGGCCTCGCCGCGCAATGCCGCCGAGGCGATGGAGATTCCGAGTTCGAGACCGATCAGGTGGTAAGGCCGGTAGAGCGCCGCGTAGCGCCCCGACTCGTCCGTCTTCATTCCGTATTCGGCGAAACAGCGCGCGACGTAGTCGCTCGGCGCCTCGAACACCACATAGGTGCCCCACCGCAAATCACGCGGGACGGGGCCGCCGTCATGCCGCTCGCTCGAGATCACCTCGACCTGACCCTTGTGGTGGAGCGCGCCGCCGGCCGCGCGCGGCTTCAAGACGCGCGGCAGATCATCGACGCCGATCGCGGGGAACGTGAGACCGCCAGGGGCCGGCGTAAGGCCGGTCGCGTTCGCGACCGCCGCCATCTCGATTCCCGACTTGGTGCCGTCGAGGAAGGAGTTGAACATCTTCGGATTCATCCCGCCGGCCTTGGCCGCCTCGGGCGTCAAACCGTAGTAACCCCAGACCGTGTCCGGCGTCGACGCATGGAACTCGGGGCGGTACTTCGTGCCCTTCCCCGCGGCGACGACTTCGAATCCCGAGGCCCGCGCCCAATCGACCTGCTCGGCGATGAGCGCCGGCTGATCGCCATAGGCAAGTGAGTACACAAGCCCGGCCTTGGACGCGCGGGCCTTCAGCAGGGGGCCCGCGAGCGCGTCGGCCTCGACGTTGACCATGACCATATGTTTGCCGCCGGCAATACCCATGAGCGCATGACGGATGCCGGCGGCGGGATCGCCGGTCGCCTCGACGATGACGTCGATCCCGTCCGCCTTGAGGAGCGTCTCGGCATCTTCGGTGAGAAACGTCCCGCCGCTCGCCAGTGCCGCCGCGAGGCCCTTTGCATCGACACGCTCGGCGGGCCAGCCCGTGCGCGCGAGCGCCGCTTCCGCTCGGGGAACGGCGAGGTCGGCCACGGCGACGACATGGAAGCCCGGCGTCGTCCGCACTTGCGCCAAGAACATGGAGGCGAACTTGCCCGCGCCGATGAGGCCGATGCGCACGGGCTTCCCTGCGTCCGCCCGCGCAGCAAGGAGCGCGTGGAGGTTCATGCCGCTATTCTGCCGCCGGACGCCGGTGCGTCCGCGCGTATGTGATGAGACAGTCGTCCGGAGCCATCGCGATTGGCGTGAAGTCGCGGTTGGCGATCCAGTTGGCACGCCTATGGCGCCGGATCCCATTGTCGCAGCGGTTGAGCGAGAGATAGACGATCCAGCGCGACCACGGCGTCAGGTTCGAGCCGGACGCATGGACGAGATTGCCATGGAACATGAGCATGGATCCGGCTGGCCCCTTGGGGGCCACGATCCCGCCCCGCTCGACGAGCTTGGTGATCGTCTCGTTGTCGATGGTCCAAAGCGGGTAGCTCGTGGTCGTCAGGTCGTGGCCGGCGGCGAGCCTGCCGCCGCGGTGGCTCGCGGGGATGAACATGAGCGGCCCGTTGAACTCGTTCACCTCGGCCAGGAAGAGGGCGATGTTCATGGCCTTGGGCTCCGGCATGTCGTCGTCGGCGTGCCAGGTCGCATAGTCCTGGTGCCATTGCCACACGGCGCCGTCGAAGGCCGCCTTCGCGTTGATCTTGAACTGGTGCATGTAGAGGCGTTCCGAGCCCAAGAGCGTCGTGACAGGCCTGAGGAGCCGCGGATGGCGCGCGAGCAGGCCGAAGGCTTCGTTCCAAGTCTGCACGAAGAAGGCCGAGCGCGGCGCGTTCGATCCTTTCTCGCGGATCACTTCGGGCCGCTCTTGCGCAAAGATGCCCGGCACCTCGCCCGTGAGCACAGCGATCTCGTCGGCCGAGAACACACTCGGCAGGAAGAGGTATCCCTCTTCCTCGAAGCGGCGGATCTGTTCGCCTGTGAGGCGCATGGCGGCCCTCCCGGCCGTGCCTACCCGAAGATGCGCCAGTATGCGCCGGGCAGCAAAGGCCGCCAAGGCCAGCGGCCGTAAGTGCCCGCGTACCTTAGGGCTTGTCGGGAGCGCCCGCCTTGAGCCAGGCTTGGTATTCGGCGCTCGTCTTCTCGTCGGGCGGATAGGTGCCGAAGAGCGGCGCGCCCTTGCGGATCTTGAGCGTGACGAAGCGTTCCTTCCGTTCCATCTCCCAACCTTCGGCCGCGACCTCCTCGGCGAGCGCACGCGGAATGCAGACAACGCCGTCGCCATCGCCGACGATGACGTCGCCCGGATAGACCGGCACGCCGGCGCATCCCACGGGCACGTTGAGATCCACCGCATGGTGGGCGACGAGGTTGAGCGGCGCCACGGGCTGGCGGTGGAAGACGGGCATCGGCAGCTCGGCGATCTCGGCCGAATCTCGGAATCCCGCGTCCGTCACGACGCCCGCGACGCCGCGCACCGAAAGGCGGGTCATGAGGATGCCGCCGCCGGTCGCCCCGCGCACGTCGCTCCGCGCGTCCATGACAAGGACATGGCCGGGCGGCGTCTCCTCGATCGCGCGGCGCTGGGGATGATCGCTGCGCCCCAGGATCTCGATCACGTCGATGTCCTCGCGGGAGGGGATGTAGCGGAGCGTGAAGGCCTGCCCCACCATCGGCAGCGCCTTGGCGCCGACCGCCTGCAGGCCGACCATGAACACGTTGCGCAGCCCGCGCTTGAAAAGAACAGTCGTGATGGTCGCGGTGCTGACCTCGCGAAGACGGTCACGCGTGGTTGCGTCGATCGGTGCAGTCATGGAGCCCTCCCCCGGTTCCGCTTGATCCCAGCCGATCCGTCCCGAGCGCGCAAGCGCGCTGACGGCGTCTTAGGGTTCGGTACCTGCCTCCTCGCTCAGCCACTCCCGGAAGAGGCGCACCTTGCGCAGCTCCTTCTTGTGTGGCGGACACACGAAAAAATGAGCGAAGGCGACGGGCATCGTGTGGTCGAACGGACAGACGAGCCGCCCGTCCCTCAAGTCCTGGGATGCGAGGGTCCGCTTCGCAAGCGCGATTCCGCGACCCGAGACCGCCGCCTCGATCACGAGACTCGACTGATTGAAGCGAAGACCGCGGCTCGCATCGACATCCCGGACGCCCGAGGCGCGCAGCCACATGCGCCAGTCGGGGCAGCTCGGATCGTTGTCCGGGCTCGAATCGTGAAGGAGCGTGTGGTGCCTCAAATCGCCGGGCGCCTTGATCGGATGCGCCGAGGCAAGGAGCTGCGGGCTGCAGACCGGCACGACCGTCTCGCCGAGGACCCGCTCGACGAAAAGACCGTCGTAGCGACCGCGACCATAGCGGATGGCCCCGTCCACCTCGTCGCGGACGAAGTCGACGACATCCATGGAGGCAGAGATATGAACGTCGATGTCGGGATGGCGCGACTGGAACCGGTCGAGGCGCGGGACGAGCCACTTGGCCGCGAAGGACGGCGCCACGCTGACCGTGAGCACGCCTTCGTTGCCGACGCGATCGAGGCGCTCGAACGTCTCGGCGATGCGGTCGAATCCCTCGCGCAGGCCCGGGAGGGACGCCTGCCCCGCCTCGGTCAGGATGAGGGCGCGGTGGAGGCGGCGAAAAAGCGGCCGACCGACGTGATCCTCCAAGACCCGCACCTGCTGGCCGATCGCGGCCGGCGTCACGTGGAGCTCGGCCGCCGCCTTGGTGAAGCTGAGATGCCGGGCGGCAGCCTCGAAGGCTCGGAGCGCGTTAAGGGGCGGCAGGCGGCGGTTCATCGGAAGAATGATAAAGAAAAACTATCGCAAGACGCAAGTATCACTCGTTTGTAAGTCGGAAAATCGCCGTATACGACTTCCTTGAAGCAAAAGTGTGAATTTACCAGTGGCCACCATGAGCACGTCCGGTACCGCGCCCGTTTCCCGGACCCGCAGAGACAGGGCGGCACATCGCGGCATCACCGCCATGTGTCGTGCTTTGAGCCACGCGAATTGAGGCGATGGGCGCGCGAGGCGCCCGGTCGCCGTCCGCCCGACCCGAGACATGAAGGACATCACCATGCGTACAAGACAAGGACGTTCGATTTTCGCGGCCCTGGCCGCTCTCGTCGCCCTTCTGAGCGTCCCTGCGACGAGCGGCGCGGCGGAGGCCAAGAAAGTCCGCCTCGACTACGCCTATTACAATCCCGTGAGTCTCGTGCTCAAGGAGAACGGCTGGCTCGAGCAGGAACTCGGCAAGAGCGGCATCACCGTCGAGTGGGTCTTGAGCCTCGGCAGCAACAAGGCGCTCGAGTTCCTGAACGGCCGCAGCATTGACTTCGGCTCGACCGCCGGCGCCGCGGCGCTGATCGCGCGCGCGGGCGGCAATCCGATCAAGGCGGTCTACATCTATTCGAAGCCGGAATGGACCGCGCTCGTCACGCGCGGCGACACGCAGATCAAGAAGGTCGAAGACCTCAAGGGCAAGCGCATCGCCGTTACGCGCGGCACGGACCCGCACATCTTCCTCCTGCGCTCGCTGGACGCGGTTGGGCTCAGCGACAAGGACGTGAAGATGGTCCTCCTCCAGCACCCGGACGGAAAGGCCGCCCTCGAACGGGGCGATGTGGATGCCTGGGCCGGGCTCGATCCCTACATGGCTCAAATCGAGCTCGAGCGCGACGGCCGCCTCTTCCACCGCAACGCGGATATGAACACCTACGGATTCCTCAACGTGCGCGAGGAGTTCCTCAACGAGAATCCCGAGCTCGTCGCGCGCGTGCTCTCAGTCTACGAGCGTGGGCGCAAATGGGCGCTCGCCAATCCGGCCGAGCTTCGCGCCATCCTGGCTCGCGCCGCGAAATTGAGCGATGCGGTCGCGGCCAAGCAGCTCGAGCGGACCGATCTCACCAAGGCCGCGATCGGCGAGGCACACGCCCAGGCCATCATCGCCGCCGGCCAGGTCCTTCAGAAATCGGGCGTTATCCCCGAACAGGCCGATGTAAAGGCCGTGGCCGCATCGCTCATCGATACGCGCTACTCGGCACAGATCGCAGGGAAGTAGCCATGTTCTTGCTGACGAACGAAGCCATCGGATTCATCGAAGCGGTCGAGCGCGGACCCGCTCACCTCGCCCTCCCGACGATCCGGCGCCGGCATTGGACGCGTTACGGCACGGGGGCCCTCGTGCCCCTTCTCCTCCTCGTTCTGTGGGAGGGGCTCTCGCGCGCGGGCCTCGCGGCTCCGAACCTTTTGCCTGCACCTTCGGCGGTCGCCGAGACGATCATCGCCCTTGTCGCGTCGGGCGAGATCTATGGGCATGTCTCGATCACCTTGTTCCGCGTCTTTTCGGGCTTCGCGGCCGGCGCGCTGGCCGCGACGGCGCTCGGCGCACTGACGGGTTTCTCCCCCTTCTACCGGCGCCTCCTCGATCCCCTCCTCCAGGGCGTGCGCAACATCCCGTCCCTAGCCTGGGTTCCACTGTTCATTCTCTGGCTGGGCATTTTCGAAGCATCGAAGATCGCGCTCGTCGCGGTCGGCGTGTTCTTTCCCGTCTACCTCAATCTCATGAGCGGCATCCAAAGCGTCGACCGCAAGCTGGTCGAAGTAGGCCGCATGTACCGGCTCGAGGGCTTGGCGCTCGTCCGGCGCGTGCTTGTGCCCGCGACGCTTCCCTCCTATTTCGTCGGCCTTCGCGCGGGCCTCGGCCTTGGCTGGATGTTCGTGCTGGCGGCGGAATTTATGGGCGCGAGCGAAGGGCTCGGCTTCCTTCTCATCGACGGTCAGATGACCGGTAGGCCGGCCGCGATCATCGGCGGCATCGCGCTCTTCGCTCTCTTCGGCAAGCTGACGGATTGGGGTCTTGTCCGCCTCGGTCGACCGTTCCTTTCCTGGCAAGACAGCTTCGAGGCGCAGAGCGCCCGCGACGGCGATGCTGGCTCTCAACGGAATCTCTAAGCGGTTCGACCGCGGCGTCGTCGCGCTCGACGACGTCAGCTTCACGCTCGAGCGCGGCGACATTCTCGCCGTCGTGGGCACAAGCGGATGCGGCAAGAGCACGCTGCTCCGCATCATCGCGGGGCTCGAACGGCCAAGCGCCGGCAGCGTCGCGATCGACGGCGAGAATGTCGCGGGACCCCATCCCCATGCCGGTTTCGTCTTCCAGGAGCCGCGCCTCATGCCGTGGCTCACGATCAAGGACAATGTGCTCTTCGGCGTCGACACCCTCGCCGCGAAGGACCGCGCCGCGGCGGCGGACAAGGCTCTCGGCGAGCTCGGCCTCGCCGATATCGGCGGCTCCTTGCCGCACCAGCTTTCGGGCGGAATGGCGCAGCGCGTGGCGATCGCACGAGCGCTCATGACCGAGCCGAGCGTGCTTCTGCTCGATGAGCCGTTCAGCGCCCTCGACGCCTTCACGCGCCTCAACCTGCAGGAACACCTTCTCTCTGTCTGGCATCGACACCGCCCGACCATGGTGCTGGTGACGCACGACATCGAGGAAGCGCTGGCCCTGGCCGACCGCGTTATCGTCATGCGGAGTGCGCCGGGCCGCATTTTCCGCGATATCCGTCTCGACGAGCATCGGCCCCGCAAACGATCATCGCATCGTTTCCAGGCGCAGAAAGAGGATATCCTCGCGGCGCTCAACCTCTGTCCGGTCTGAAGGAAGGGATACGATCGTGAACAGCGAAGAGTTGCGCGCCCTCCAGGCGCCGATCAAGGACCGCTACCGCGTGGAACCGGCGGCGGCGCATATCACGCTCAAGGCGTCGGGCGCGCTCGATTCGGAGGAGATCGCCTGCAATGTCGAGACCGCGCGGGCCGTCGTCGCGGCCGGCCTTCATCCCGGGACCGGAGGAAGCGGCAGCCTCGTCTGCTCGGGCGACATGCTGCTTCAGGCGCTCGTCGCCTGTGCGGGCGTCACGCTGAGAGCGGTCGCGACGGCGCTGGGCGTCCCGCTCGCGAACGCGCGCGTCTTCGCCGAGGGGGATCTCGATTTCCGCGGCACGCTCGGGGTCGAGCGAAGCGCACCCGTCGGATTCTCGGACATCCGCCTGCGTTTCGAGGTCGAGAGCACGGCGCCGCAGGAACAGATCGACCGCCTCCTCGCGCTCACGGAGCGATACTGCGTCGTCTACCAGACGCTGCGATCGGCACCCAAGATCAGCGCGGAATTGAAGCGAAACTAACGGGACGATCTGCCTTCGCGCGCCGCCATCGCGGCGGCGACAGCGCGCGCGTTCGGATCGTTCGAGCGCTCGAAGGTCTGGATGAGCGCGTCCCGGTCGGCGCGGCTCTTGTTCTGGGACAGCTTCCACTTGCCCTCGAGCCGAGCGATCGGAATTTCGAACGCGACGACGCCCGGCAGCATGGCGTCGACGACCTTCGGATAGTCCGCGGCACGCCACGGCTTCGGAAGGCCGTGCTCCTGCACCTCCACGAGGCGGTCGAGGAGGGCTCGAACGTCCCGCTCGTCATCGAGGATGCGCGGCATCCCGTAGGCGTGGACGGCCAGGTAGTTCCAGGTCGGCACGGAACCGGGCGTCGCGTACCAGTTGGGCGAGACATAGGCGTGAGGTCCCTGGAAGACGACAATCGCCTCGCGGCCGGAGCTGAAGCTCCGCCATAACGGGTTCGCCCGCGCCATATGCGCAAGCAACGTGCCCCGCTCACCGCGCGCAGGATCGAGGAGAACGGGCAGATGGGCCGCTTCGATCCGCCCCTCGAGCTCGGCGACGAGAAGCGCGAAGTCATGCTCGCGCATGACAGCGTGCATGGAGGCTAGATCGTCTTCGCGGAAGTGGCCGGGCAGGTACATCCTAGGCCCCCAAATGCTGAGTCAGCGCGCGGCTGGCCAGCCTGCCGTCAGCCCAGCTCCGATTGCAGGCGAGTCCCGGTGCGGCGTCTAGCGCCGCTCGACCATCATCTTCTTGATCTCGGCGATGGCTTTCGCCGGATTGAGGCTCTTCGGGCAGGTCCGCGTGCAGTTCATGATGGTGTGGCAGCGGTAGAGCCGGAAGGGATCCTCGAGCTGGTCGAGCCGCTCGCCCGTCGCTTCGTCGCGGCTGTCGGCGAGCCATCGATAGGCTTGAAGCAGAATGGCTGGCCCGAGATAGCGCTCGCCGTTCCACCAGTAGCTGGGACAGCTCGTCGTACAGCAGAAGCAGAGGATGCATTCCCACAAGCCGTCGAGCTTGACGCGTTCCTCGTGGCTTTGCAGGCGCTCGCGCTCGGGCGCCGGGCTGTCGGCCTTGAGCCACGGCTCGATCGCGCGGTACTGAGCATAGGCCTGGTCGAGATCGGGTACCAAATCCTTGATGACCGGCATGTGGGGCAAGGGGTAGATCCGCACGTCGCCCGTCACGTCGGCGGTGTATTTCGTGCAGGCAAGCGTGTTCGTGCCGTCGATGTTCATGGCGCAGCTTCCGCACACGCCCTCGCGGCAGGAACGGCGGAAGGTGAGCGTCGCGTCGACCTCGTTCTTGATCTTGATAAGGGCGTCGAGAATCATCGGCCCGCAGCTGTCCATGTCGACATCGTAGGTGTCGACCCGCGGGTTCGCGCCCGAATCGGGATCGTAGCGGTAGATCGCGAAACGCCGGACCTTCTTGGCGCCCGGCGGTGCCGCATGCGCCTTGCCGCGCTGGACCTTCGAGTTCGCGGGTAATGTCAGTTGAGCCATCGGATTGCCTCGGCTAGCGCTCGCGCACGTCTCAGTAGACGCGCTTGGCGAGCGGAATCGACTGCACTTCGTTCGTCAGCGGCTGGAGGTGGACCGGGCGGTAGTCGATACGCGCCTTGCCCGCCTCGTTGCACCACAGCAACGTGTGCTTGAGCCAGTTCTGGTCGTCGCGTTCGGGATGATCCTCGCGGGCATGGGCGCCGCGCGATTCGGTGCGCGCCCGCGCCGAATGCATCGTCGCCACCGCCTGATACATCAGATTGTCGAGCTCGAGCGTCTCCATGAGATCGCTGTTCCAGATGAGCGAGGTGTCGGAGACGCGGAGCGAATCGCCCTTGGCCCAAGCCTCGGCGAGCAGCCGGCAACCCTCCTCGAGCACCTGGCCTGTCCGGAACACCGAGCAATTGCTTTGCATGATCTGCTGCATCTCGAGCCGCAGCGCAGCCGTCGAGACCTCGCCCTTCGCGTGGCGCATGCCATCGAAGCGGTCGATCGGCAGATTGGCCGCATCCTCCGGGATCGGCTTGTGCGATTGGCCGGGACGGATCAGCTCGGCGCACCGGATCGCCGCGGCGCGGCCGAAGACGACGAGATCGAGGAGCGAATTGGAACCAAGACGGTTCGCCCCGTGGACCGAGACGCAGGCGCCCTCGCCCACCGCCATCAAGCCCGGCACGACCTCCTCGGCGCTGCCGTTCCGCTTCGTCACGACCTCCGCATGCCGGTTCGTGGGGATGCCGCCCATGTTGTAGTGGCAGGTCGGCTGGACCGGGATCGGCTGCTTCGTCGTGTCGACGCCGGCGAAGATGCGGGCCGTCTCCGAGATGCCGGGAAGGCGCTCGTGGATGATCTTGGGATCGAGATGCTCGATGTGGAGTTCGGCATAGTCCTTGTTGGGCCCGCAGCCGCGCCCCTCGCGCACCTCGATCGTGATGGCGCGGCTCACGACGTCGCGCGATGCCAGGTCCTTGGCATGGGGCGCGTAGCGCTCCATGAAGCGCTCGCCCTCCGAATTGGTGAGATAGCCGCCTTCGCCGCGCACGCCTTCGGAGATGAGGCAGCCCGCGCCGTAGATGCCGGTCGGGTGGAACTGAACGAACTCCATGTCCTGGACCGGCAGGCCCGCGCGGAGCGCCATGCCATTGCCGTCGCCCGTGCAGGTGTGCGCACCCGTGCAGGAGAAGTAGACGCGCCCGTAGCCGCCCGTCGCCAGGATCGTCATATGCGCGCGGAAGCGGTGGATCGTCCCATCGGCCAGGTTCCATGCGACGACACCGCGGCAGGCTCCGTCGTCCGGATCCATGATGAGGTCGATCGCGAAGTACTCGATGAAGAACTCGGCGTTGTGCTTCAAGGCCTGCTGGTAAAGCGTGTGGAGGATGGCGTGGCCCGTGCGGTCGGCTGCGGCACAGGTGCGCTGCGCCGTGCCCTTGCCGAAATGGGTGGTCATGCCGCCGAAGGCGCGCTGATAGATCTTGCCCTCGGGCGTGCGGGAGAAGGGGACGCCGTAGTGCTCGAGCTCGATGACGGCCGGCACCGCCTCGCGCACCATGTATTCGATCGAATCCTGGTCGCCCAGCCAATCCGATCCCTTGACCGTGTCATACATGTGCCAGCGCCAGTCGTCCTCGCCCATATTGGCGAGCGCCGCGCTCATGCCGCCTTGTGCCGCGACCGTGTGGCTGCGCGTCGGGAAGACTTTGGACAGGCAGGCCGTGCGCAATCCCCGTTCCGCGAGACCGAACGTCGCGCGCAATCCCGAGCCGCCCGCACCGACGACGACGACGTCATATTCGTGATCGATGACCGTATACGCCTTGGGCATGGACTCTCAGCCTCCGAACGCGATCTTGAGCACAGCAAAGATGGCCGCGAGGCCCAACCCGAACGCGGCGAGTTTGACGATCATGAGCGATGCGACCCGTAGCGCGGGCCTGCGCACGTAATCCTCAATCACCACCTGCAGCCCGAGCTGCGCATGGTGGAACACCGCCACGACGAGGAGAATCATGAACACGGCCGGCAGGGGCCGGCGCAGCCAGGCCGTGACATCCTCATGCGGCGCGCCCGTCAGCGCCACCATCGAGGCGACGAACCAGATGGACAGCGGCACGAGGGCTACCGCCGTCAGGCGCTGCGCCCACCAATGGGCCGTGCCGTCCTTGGCCGAGCCAAGATAGCGAACGCGTGCCAACATCGAGCGGCGCGACCCGGTCTCACCAGCCATCAGAGTGCCCCCAACGCTGCATAGCCGCAGGCCCATGCGACGATCGTCAGGACGAATGTGCCGATGACGACGGCCCATCCCGACGCATAGGCGGTCTTGAGATCGAACCCCCATCCCGCGTCCCACAGGAGGTGCCGGATGCCATTCAGAAGGTGAAAGAAGAAGGCCAGCGACCATCCGAACAGGAGGAGCCGTCCGAGCCACGATCCCGTGAGCGCCTGCGCCCGCTCGTAAGATGCGTCGCCCATGGCGGCCGCGAAAAGCCAATAGAGAAGGAGCAGCGTCCCCACGGCCAGCGCCATCCCTGCCAATCGATGGAGGATGGAAAGAACCGAGGTCAGCTGCGGGCGATAGACTTGGATGTGGGGTGAGAGGGGCCGTTCGTGGGAGGTCATCCGTCTCGTGTCCGCTCAGCCGTTGCGGCCGCCACAGGAAGGGCAAGGACCGCCCGAGCGGTCGGCCAAGCCGGGCGGTCGGCGAGGGTGAATCGCCATCGGCCGGCACCAAATGCGGCGCCACTCCTTGCGTCCCCCACGCGGGTCCCGATTATGGCCCGCGACAGTAGCGAGTCAACGCGAGACACGCGCGCATCGCGCGAAGACTGGGCGAAATATGGGCGCCACTCCCGCGCCGCGAGCCGCCGCCAGCGCACCAACGTGCCGACGTTGCCGTGCGCGTGTGAACAACCTTGTGGAAAAATTGTGCGCCGAATGTTGGCAATCGCGAGTCTTATGCACAAGAAAATCGCACGAATATTGACGATTCTATTGTGCCTCCAAGTAAAACTCAGTAATCGTAGCCGCACGCGACAACGCCGGTGCAAGTGGAGACAGCGCGCTCTTCGCGGACCCAGTCCCCAAAGGCGTCCGTCTCCAGCCAATCCGGGAGTGGTTTTCGGCCTATCAAGGGTCGATTGTCATTCGATGATGCGGTCCGCCTGCGGCAACGCGGACGGATCGCGGACCGGGCAGGTCGGTGCTTGACGCGATTTGGGTTCTTTCGCCGCATCGGCGTCGGAGTCCTCGCGATTTCGAACTCGATGTGGTGGATCGGCCGGTGTCCCTTGGGACACGGGCCGACGGAACCCGGCGGCTGATCGTTCCTGTTGCGTGCAGCCGTTCGGTTCCGAGCCGTGTGGCCCTGTGTGGCGACGTGTCGTTTTCTCGGAAGCGCACGTCTCGCACGACGAGGGAGTGGGCTCGTCCCGCATCCTCGGGGTCGCCTTCCGCTGCTCCTCACGGACGGCGGATGCGGGTCGGGACACAGGGGTCCGGACCGCGCTTTCGTCCTCGGACGAGGGAAGCGTGTCCGTCGGCAACGGCCCTCCTCCGCGGGACCCGTTGCGTCCTCTGGTCGGCGACGTCGGGGATGGGCAGGCGTCCGGCCTGGAGGGTCGGATCTGCGTGCTTGGCTTGCGCCTTTTGGCGCGGGCTGGCGTCGGCGGCACTCCTGCTCGGGGGATGTGCCGCACCGGATTCGAACGCCGATGCGACCGGAGATCGCTCGGCCTCGCCGCCAGGATTCGGGATCGTGTCAGGCTCTGGTCTGCCGGTTGAGGGCGGCCTCGCGAGAGGCTTAGCCAACGGCGGTGCCCCGTTCTGGCAAGGGACTTGGCACCGCTCGATTGGCTCTACGCGCCCCACCGCTGTCGCGTTGCGGAGCCCTCGTGGCTCCTGAGGCGCCGGGTGCCGGCTTCGCCGCCCATGCACCCGGCGCCTTTCCGTTTATCAAATCAGCCTGTAGCCGACAACTAGATCTTGCGATCAAGCACAGCTTGGCCGCGACATGCTGCGTCTCAATGATGACTCGGAGCCGGGACGCGAGAACCGTGTGCCCGAGGGCGACCAAGACAGCGCGGCTCAGCGCGCACCGGGTGCAACCGAACCGCCGATGGCCTCGATGGCGTGCGACAGGGCAATGAGTCGCTCGGCCTCCGCCACATGCAGGCGTTCGATGAGACGTCCATCGACGAGCACGACTCCCTTTCCCGCTGCGCGCGCCTCGGCATGGGCGTCGATGACGCGCCGCGCGAAGGCCAGCTCCTCCTCCCGCGGCGCGAAGGCCTCGTTCGCCGCAGCGATCGTCTTCGGGTGGATGAGGGTCTTGCCGTCAAAACCGAGCTCCGCTCCCTGGCGACAGGAGGCAAGGAAGCCGGCATCGTCCGCGAGGTCGAGGAACACGCCGTCGAGCACGGCGAGGCCGTAAGCGCGCGCCGCGAGGATCGTAAGGCCCAGGCTGGTCAACATCGGCAGGCGCTCGGCCGTGTGCTTCGAGCGCAGATCCTTCGCGAGATCCGACGTGCCCATGACGAGACAACGAAGCGCGCCATGGGCGGCGGCGATTTCGCGCACATTGAGGACGCCGAGCGGGGTCTCGATCATGCACCAGAGAGCGAGGTCGTCCGGCGCTCCGGCTCGGCTCAACTCTGCCGCCGCCAGGCGTACCGTCTCGGCACTCTCGACTTTGGGAAGAAGGATCGCGTGCGCCCCGGAGCGCGCCATGGCCACAAGGTCGTCGGCCGACCACAGCGTTCCAATGGCGTTGATCCGCACCACGATCTCACGGCGCCCGTACCCGCCCGTGCGGATGGCTTCCCTAATGAGATCGCGCGCCGAGGCCTTGGCATCGGGGGCGACGGCATCCTCGAGATCGAAAATGAGCACGTCGGCATCGAGCGTGCGCGCCTTCTCGAGCGCCCGCGCGTTCGAGCCCGGCATGTACAGCGCGCTGCGGCGGGGACGCACATCCATTAGGAGTCTCTAGCGGTCGGATCGAGCGCCTCGCCGGGCGCCCGCATCCCGCGACTATAAACAAGGTCGATGCTGTGGCAAGCTCGGCGCCCCGTCGGCCCGCGCGCGCTGCGATGAACATCCTGTCGATTCAATCGTCCGTCGTCTTCGGCCACGTGGGCAATTCCGCAGCGATGCTGCCGCTTCAACGCCTCGGCTTCGAGGTGTGGCCGATCAACACGGTCGAGCTCTCGAACCACCCGGCGCATGGCTCGTTCCGGGGACAGGCAAGCACGCCGCGCGCGATCCGCACACTCGTTCGGGGCCTCGAGGAGCGCGGCGTCCTTCGCGACTGCGCGGCCGTGCTCTCAGGCTATCTCGGCTCAGCCGCCAACGGGTCAGCCGTCCTCGACGCCGTCCGCGCCGTCAAAGCGGCCAACTCCCGCGCGCTCTATTGCTGCGACCCGGTCATGGGCGAGCGAGGACGCGGCTATTATGTGGCCGACGGAATTCCCGCGGTGTTCATGAAGAAAGCACTGCCGCTCGCGGACATCCTGTTGCCGAATCAATTCGAGATCGAAGTCCTCGCGGGCCGGCCATGTCCCGATCTGGAGGCAAGTGCCGTGGCCGCAGCTTCGCTCCTCCCACGGGGTCCGCGACTCGTCGTCGTCACGGGCATTCCCCTCGGCACGCGCCGGATCGCCGCCCTTGCGGTGGACAAGAACGGATCTTGGGTGGTCGACGTGCCGCGCCTCGACCTCGCGACGCACGGCGCGGGAGACGCCTTTGCCGCGCTGTTTCTCGGCCACTATTTGCGGCGTCCATCGCCCGCCACCGCCCTGGCCCGCGCCATGTCGGCCCAGCACACGCTCATGCGCGCGAGCGCGCGGCAGGGCCGAGAGGAGCTCGCAATCATCGCGGCACAGGACGCGATTCTCCGGCCGAAGACCCTGTTCAAAGCGAAACGCCTGCGCTAGACAGGGCGCCACCCGGGGCCGGACCTGCACCTGTTCTGCCCCGCCGTTCGGCAGGGGAGGGCGAACGGATTTTCATGATCGGCTCGCTCTTCGGGACCGGGATCATCATCGGCTTCGCCATCGCTGCTCCGGTCGGCCCGGTCGGCGTTCTGTGCGCCCAGCGCACGATCACGCGCGGGGCCGTCGCCGGCCTCGTCTCGGGATTCGGCGCCGCGATCGCGGATTCGATCTTCGGAATGATCGCCGCTTTCGGCCTCTCGATCGTCGCCGAATGGATCTTCGAGCACCAGGTGTGGGTCCGCCTCGTCGGCGGCGTGTTCCTGCTCGTCCTCGGCATTCGGATCTTGCGGCGACGGCAGCCGCACGCGGCGGCCAGCGCGCCTAGCAACGGCAACATGGTCGGGCACTTTGTGTCGACATTCGTCCTGACGATCACGAACCCGATTACCATCCTGTCCTTTGCCGGCATTTTCGCGGCGTTCGGCGTGATCGAGCGCATCGCGACCCTCGCCGAGGGGTGGATCCTCGTCGCGGGTGTGCTCGTGGGGTCGTCGTTGTGGTGGCTTCTGATCGCGCTCACGGCTGAGATCTTCCGCCGTTGGATCAGTCACGAAGGCATGCGCTACGTCAGCATGGCCTCGGCCCTCATCATGCTGGCCTTCGGCGTCTACGCGCTCAGCAGCGTCATTCCGGTGATCGGCGGAGTGTTAAGCCGGCTGTGAAGGACCGCGCGTTCAGGCTGCCTTGCGCATATAGGATTTATCGAGCACCTCGGCGATCTGAACCGCGTTGAGCGCCGCGCCTTTGCGGAGATTGTCCGATACCACCCAGAGCGAGAGACCGTTCTCGACCGTCGGGTCGCTGCGAACGCGGCTGACATAGACCGCATCTTCGCCGGCCGCCTCGGACGGCGTGACGTAACCCTCATCGGCGCGATGATCGATGACGGTGACGCCGGGTGCGCGCTTCAGGGCCGCCCGCGCCTCCTCGACGGAGATCGGACGCTCGAACTCGATGTTGACCGCTTCCGAATGACTGATGAAGACGGGCACGCGTACGCAGGTGGCGCTGACCTTGATCGAGGGATCGAGGATCTTCTTCGTCTCCACCACCATCTTCCACTCTTCCTTGGTCGATCCGTCGTCCATGAAGACGTCGATGTGCGGGATGACGTTGAAGGCGATCTGCTTCGTGAACAGCTCCTTCTTGATGGGATCGTTCACGTACACCGACCGCGTCTGGTTGAACAGCTCGTCCATGGCATCGCGGCCGGCCCCCGACACCGACTGGTAGGTCGCGACGACGACGCGCTTGATCCGCGCGAGATCGTGAAGCGGCTTCAGGGCCACGACCATCTGGATCGTCGAGCAATTCGGATTCGCGATAATGTGGCGCTTGCGGTACCCCGCGATCGCGGCGGCATTCACCTCAGGCACGATGAGCGGCACGTCGGGATCCATCCGGAACTGCGAGGTATTGTCGATGACGATGCAGCCGGCGGCCCCTGCGCGCGGCGCGTGGACGGCCGACACCTTGGCGCCCGGCGAGAACAGAGCGATATCCGTGCCGGCGAAATCGTAGTGCTCGAGCGCCTCGACCTTGAGTTCCTTGTCCTCGCCGAAGGACACGCTCCGCCCGACCGAATCGATCGAAGCCAGCGCGACGACCTCGTCCGCGGGGAATTTGCGCTCGGCCAGGGTCTTCAACATCTCCTGACCGACAGCGCCCGTGGCGCCAACGACTGCGACCTTGTAACCCATGACCCACCGTCCCGCGTGTGATCCGTACTCGTTCAGTGTGAGATACGCAGCGAAGTGCCGTTTTGCAAGCGCAGCTTGCGAGAAAACCCTTGCATTTGGCCCCTCAGCACCCAAGAAACCGTTAACCGATGCCAGCCCGAGAGACATATGCCCAAGGGGCTTTGCCCCCGTGCCCCGCCTGCCAAGCGCCCGCCGGCGCGCCTTACGGCGCCCACAAGGAATGGACCCTCCGCGAATGCAGCCGGTGCGGCCTCATCTATATCGACCCGATGCCCGGCCCGGCCCTCATCGACTTCATGTATTCCGACACCTATGAGGGTGCCACCACGAGCTATTTCGCCAAGGCGGAGAAAAAGATCCGCCGGGCACGCCGGATCATGGCGACGCTCGGGCGATGGGTGCCGGGCGGACGGTTCCTCGACATCGGGTGTAACGGCGGCTTCATGGTGGAGGCCGCCCGCGAGCGCGGCTTCGAAGCCCACGGAATCGATCCCGATCCGGTCTCGATCCGCTACGCCGCAGAGCGCTTCCCAGGGGCGCGGTTCGCCGCCGCGACGATCGAGACCTTCGCGCCCGAGGCGCCGCGCTTCGACTTCATCCATTGCTCCGAGGTGATCGAGCACGTGCCGGCAGTCGATCGCTTCATTGGAACCGTCGTCGGGCTTCTGAAGCCGGGGGGTCATCTCTACGTCACGACCCCGGACATCGGCCACTGGCGGCGGCCGCGCAGACTTGCCGATTGGGACGGCTTCGTGCCGCCGGCCCATTGCCTCTACTTCCGTCCCGCAAGCTTGAAGACCCTCGCCGAGAGGCACGGCCTCACAGTCGTCCACATGCCGTTTGCCTGGAAACCGGGCATCAAGATGCTTTGCCGAAGAGCCTAGAGGGTGATGCCCGTGAGACGACGCACCATTTCTATCTTCCTTGCGCTGGCCCTGGGCATGTCCAGTGCAGCCGCCCTGGCCCAGCACGCGAAGCCCACGCAGCCCACGGGCGCCACCCCGCTCGTCCTTCCCAATTCGGGCCCCGTCGGCGTGTCGGATCCATCGATCACCGTTGGCCCCGACGGACGCACCTGGCTTGCATATACGATGATGGTGCCGGCCGCGCCGGTCGTGGGTCTCGAGACCCGGCTCGCCTATCTCGCGCCCGACGGGCAGGCCTGGCATGACATGGGGCTAATCAACAAGACGGCCGGTGCCGAGGCGACACGTTCTTCCTCAGCCCATGAGACGCCGCGCCTCCTCTTCGATCCCTACGGCGCGTCGGGCGAGCAGTGGCTTCTCTTCTGGTATCACTACAAGCGCAGTGGCGAAAAACCCGAATTCGACCGCGGTTGGGTGGCCCTCCGCACGGCTCCCGACCCGGCGCCCGAAAAATGGTCCGCCGAGCGCAAGCTCTTCGTCGGATCGCGTTACAACCGGGACGAGGACAGCGTCATCGGCCCGCCCGAGGTCGACGTCCACACGCTCCATCCCGATCTTGCCGATTGCGCCTTGCCTGGCGAGGTGGGCGCACTCGCCACCAAGGATGCGCTTTACGTGAGTCTCTATTGCGCATCGAAAGACCCGGCAAAGGCGCGCGTTGTGCTCCTGCGCCGGCCGCGCGCCCAGCCGCGCTGGCAATATATTGGCACGCTGTTCGATGGCGCGGACGCGAAGGCACTCGGCTATCGAAGCTTCACGGCAACGGAGTTGGCCGAGCAGGGCGGCAAGCGCTACCTCCTGCTTTCACCTGAGAAGAATTTCATCTACCAGGGTTGCGCCGCCTTCGAGATCGCAGACCTCGACCATGCGAGCCTGGTGCGCCAGCAGGGCCGGCCGGCCATCAAGGTCCGCATCGAGGCGAAGCAGGGAAGCTTCCGCGGCGCCTGCACCTATGACGGCCACAGCAGTCTCGGCTTGCTCTATGCCGAGTATTTCGCGACCCCGCCAATCAGCCGCATCTTCGCAAGCCGGGTGCGACTGCCTGATTAGCGGAGTCGCTCCAACTCGCGCAGGACCGCGTCACCCATCGCGGTGGTCGACACCTTGGTCGCCCCTGGCTGCATGATGTCCGCCGTGCGCGCGCCTGACGCCAGCACCGCCTGGATCGCGCGTTCGACCATGGCCGCCTCCGCCTCCTGGTCAAAGGAATAGCGAAGCATCATCGCGAAGGAGAGCAGCGTCGCCAGCGGATTGGCCATGTCCTTGCCGGCGATGTCGGGGGCCGAGCCGTGCACGGGTTCGTAGAGCGCGCGCCGGCGGCCCGTCGAATCGGGAGCGCCGAGCGACGCCGAGGGCAACATGCCGAGCGACCCCGTGAGCATCGCGGCTTCGTCCGACAGGATGTCGCCGAAAAGATTGTCCGTGACGATCACGTCGAACTGGCGCGGATTGCGCACGAGCTGCATCGCGCAATTGTCGGCGTACATGTGCGTCAGGGTAATGTCCTTGTATTCGCTGTCGCGGAGCTTCTGAACCTCTTCGCGCCAGAGCACGCCGCTTTCCATGACATTGGCCTTCTCGGCGGAGCACACCGTGCGCTTCCGCTTGCGTGCGAGATCGAACGCCACCCGCGCGACGCGGACGATCTCCTCCGTCGTGTAGACTTGCGTGTTGACCCCGCGCCGTGAGCCGTCCGGCAAGGTCTCGATGCCGCGCGGGGTCCCGAAATAAACACCCCCTGTCAATTCCCGGACGATCACCATGTCGAGGCCCTTGACGACCTCGGGCTTCAAGGTCGAGGCATCGACGAGCGCATCGAAGACGATGGCCGGGCGCAAGTTCGCAAAGAGCTGCATCTCCTTCCGGAGGCGCAGGAGACCCCGCTCCGGCTTCTTCTCGAAGGGGAGCGAATCCCACTTCGGGCCGCCAACCGCGCCGAGCAGCACGGCGTCCGATGCCATGGCATCGGCCATCGCGTTGTCCGTCAGGGGCGTGCCGTGGGCGTCGATCGAGCAGCCGCCGACGAGCCCCTCCGCCACGTCGAAGGAGGCGTGGCGCCCCTTGGCCAGCCAGTCGATGACCCGGCGCACCTGGCGCATGACCTCCGGGCCGATGCCGTCGCCCGGCAACATCAGCAATTTGCGATTGGCTGCCATGATTGGGACTTTCCGTCGGATGGAACTGGGGTGATCGGGCCCGGCGCCGCGCTCAGGCCTTGGCCTTGGAGAAAAGCCAAGGCTGCGCCGATGATTGTGACGATTCGAACCGGTCGATGGCGGTTTTCTTCTCGAGCGTGAGCCCGATGTCGTCGAGCCCGTTCAGAAGACAATGCTTGCGGAAGGGATCGAGCTCGAACCGGATCTTGCCGCCGTCAGGCCGCGTGATCTCTTGCGCTTCGAGATCGATCGTGAGCACGGCGTTCGCGCCCCGCTGCGCGTCCTCCATCAGCTGATCCACCTGCGCCTGCGGGAGCTTGATCGGGAGAACGCCGTTCTTGAAGCAGTTGTTGTAGAAAATATCGGCGAAAGACGATGCGATCACGCACCGGATGCCGAAATCGAGGAGCGCCCAGGGCGCGTGCTCGCGGCTCGAGCCGCAGCCGAAATTTTCGCCCGTGACCAGGATCTGCGCCTTTCTGTAAGCGGGCTGGTTGAGGACAAAGTCCTTCTTCTCCGTCCCGTCTGAGTCGTAACGGATATCGTTGAAAAGATTCCGGCCGAGACCCGTGCGCTTGATGGTTTTCAAGAACCGCGCCGGGATGATCCGGTCGGTGTCGATGTTGACATGGGGCAAGGGGGCCGCCACGCCACTCAAGGTCGCGAATTTCTGCATGGAATGCTCCTAGGCGAAGTCGCGCACGTCTGCGAAGCGGCCCTTGATCGCGGCGGCTGCCGCCATGGCCGGGCTCAAGAGATGTGTCCGCCCGCCGGGGCCCTGCCGGCCCTCGAAGTTGCGGTTGGAAGTGGACGCGCAGCGCTCGCCCGGTTTGAGCTTGTCCGCGTTCATGGCAAGACACATGGAGCAGCCCGGCTCCCGCCAGTCGAATCCCGCCGCGATGAAGATGCGGTCGAGACCTTCCTCCTCCGCCTGCCGCTTCACGAGGCCCGAGCCCGGCACCACCATGGCGTAGACGCCCGAGGCCACCTTGCGCCCCTTGGCGACCGAGGCTGCCACGCGCAGATCTTCGATGCGGCCGTTCGTGCACGAGCCGATGAACACCTTGTCGATCTTGATGTCGGTCACAGCCGTCCCGGATTCGAGGCCCATGTATTCGAGCGAGCGCTGGATCGCCTTGGCCTTGCCGTCGTCGGGCGCGTCCTTGGGCCCAGGCACCCTGCCCGTCACAGGCACGACATCCTCTGGGCTCGTGCCCCAGGTGACGACCGGCGGAATCTCGGCGCCGCGCAGCAAGATTTCCTTGTCGTAAACGGCACCCGGATCGCTCGGCAAGGTGCGCCAATAGGCGACCGCCTGCTCCCATGCGCCCGCTTTGGGCGACATCGGTCGCCCCTTGAGATAACTGAACGTCGTCTCGTCCGGCGCGATCAAACCGGCACGGGCCCCGCCTTCGATCGACATGTTGCACACGGTCATCCGGCCTTCCATGGAGAGGCTGCGGATGGCTTCGCCCGCGTATTCGATGACGTGCCCCGTTCCGCCGGCCGTGCCGATCGTGCCGATGATCGCGAGAATCATATCCTTGGCGGTGACGCCGGGCGCGAGAGCGCCGTCGACCGTGACTCGCATGTTCTTGGCAGGCCGCTGGATGAGCGTCTGCGTCGCCAGCACGTGCTCCACTTCCGAGGTGCCGATGCCGAAGGCCAGCGCGCCAAAGGCGCCGTGCGTCGAGGTGTGGCTATCACCGCAAACGATCGTCGTGCCGGGCTGGGTGAAGCCCTGCTCGGGGCCGATGATGTGAACGATGCCTTGGCGCGGATCGGTCATCGAATAGAGCTCGATGCCGAACTCCGCGCAGTTGGCCGTGAGCGTATCGATCTGAAGCGCCGATTCCGGATCGTCGATCCCTTTCGATCGATCCGAGGTCGGGACGTTGTGGTCGGCCACCGCCAACGTCGCGTCCGGCCGCCGCACCTTCCGGCCGGCGGTCCTGAGCCCCTCGAAGGCCTGCGGGCTCGTCACCTCATGGACCAGGTGCCGGTCGATATAGAGGAGACACGTGCCATCGTCGCGGACATCGACCACGTGGCTCTGCCAGATCTTGTCGAACAGCGTGCGGGGTGCGCTCATCTCGGCGGACTCTCGGCTGGGCCTAGCGGTGATCGACCCGCTCGCGCCGGCGTTCCTTCTTCGGCTTTTCTTTTTTCTCCTTCTTCTCGATCTTGGCGGCCTGCGCAGCGCCCGCCGCCGTCGGCGCGGCGGCCACGCTCTCGTCCCTCGCGAACGCCTCCGCGGCCGTCGCGGCCTCGCCGTCGCCGGCGAGCGCGATTGTCCCGATCTTCTCGGCGATGCGGGCCGCCTTGCCCGTCCGGCCCCTCAGATAGTAGAGCTTCGCGCGCCGCACGGCCCCGCGGCGCACCACTTCGATATCGGCGATGCGCGGGCTGTAGAGCGGAAAGACGCGCTCGACCCCTTCGCCGTAGCTGATCTTCCTCACAGTAAAGGAGGAATTGAGGCCCGCGTTCTTCCGCGCGATGCAGACCCCTTCGAAGGCCTGGATACGCTCGCGCGTGCCCTCGACGACCTTCACTTTGACCCTCAGCGTGTCGCCCGGCCGGAATTGCGGCACGGCGCGCGCCGCCGTCAGCTTGGCGACCTGCTCGCCTTCGAGCTCGCGAATGATATCCATGGCTTTAACCCTTTCTCTCACTGGCCGCGACGGCCGGGGACCGGGATGCCGCCCGAATCGCTTCGTAGCGGGCCCACAGATCCGGCCTTCGCACTTTCGTAATTTCCTCCGCCTGCAAGCGGCGCCACTCCCGGACTCGTTCATGATGTCCGCTGAGAAGCACATCCGGCACGCCGCGCCCCCGCCAATCCTGCGGGCGCGTGAAATGCGGATATTCGAGCAACCCCGATGAAAAACTTTCCTCGTCGAGCGACTCGGCCGCGCCGAGTACGCCCGGCAGCAGCCGCACACACGCATCAATGAGGCAGATCGCTGCCGGCTCGCCGCCGGAGAGCACGAAGTCGCCGAGGCTCACCTCTTCGATCGCGCGTGCTTCGAGCACGCGCTGGTCGATCCCTTCGTAACGGCCGCAGAGAAGGACGACTCCCGCGCCTTCCGCCAGCGCGCGCACGCGCGCCTGGACGAGCGGCGTCCCGCGCGGCGAAAGATAGATCACGGGGCACGGTGCCAGACCCGCCGCGGCGCGCGACGCCAACACGGCATCGAGTGCCGCGTCGACCACGTCCGGCCGCATGACGAGCCCCGGTCCGCCGCCGAAGGGCGCATCGTCCACGGTTCCATGGCGATTGATCGCGAAACGTCGGATATCGACGGTCTCGAGCGACCACAACCCGCCGGCGCGCGCGCGCCCAATCAACGACTCGCCGAGCAGCCCCGGGAACATCTCCGGGAAAAGCGTCAAGACGCTCGCGCTCCACATCGTTCGCGCCATCTTACGCGTGCTCCCGCGCCTGGGCTGCCTTCGCCCGCCGCCGAGCGGCATGGCGCCGGGCCGGGCGCCGTTCGGGCGATTCGAGCAACCCCGCCGGCGGATCGACGACGATTCGTCCGCCCCCGATGTCGACCCCGGGCACGACCGTTCGCGTGAACGGCAACAGGATGCTCTCGCCGTCCGGACGCTCGATCTCGAGCACATTGCCCGCGCCGAAATCATGGACCGCCGAGACGGTCCCGAACGGGTGGCCGTCACGGTCCTCCGCCACGGCACCGATGAGATCGGCCGCATAGTATTCGTTCGCCTCGTCGGGATCCGGCATGGCGCGGCGTTCCACGTAGAGGCGCGTGCCCTTGAGCTTCTCCGCGGAATCCCGATCGGCCACGCCACCGATACGCGCGATCACGTGATCGGGGCCGGTCCGTTCGACCGTGAGCGCGAGCGTGCGCCCGCCCGATTCGTCGGAGACAGGACCGTATGCGGCGACATCCCGTGGCTCGGCGGTGAAGGTCTTGATGCGCACGGCGCCGCGCACGCCGAATGCACCGGCGATGGCCCCAAGACACACGCGCTTCGTCCCGTCCGTCACGTCCGACTCCGTCTGGTCCGCGCCGGTCAGCTCGCCGGCTGCTCGGCCGGTGCCGCGGCCGGCGCCTCAGCCGCTGCTGCGGCCTTGGCTGCCTCTTCGGCCGCCTTCAGCCGTTCCTGCGCCTTGGCCTTCGGCAGATGCGCCTTCGTCGTCTCCCGTATGACAGGCTTCGGGCCAAGCCCCGCGGTGTGGAGGAAGTGGGCCACGCGCTCGCTTGGCTGCGCGCCCACGCCGAGCCAATGCTTGATGCGATCGACGTTGAGCACGACGCGCTGCGGATTCTCCCGCGCCAACATGGGATTGTAGGTGCCGAGCCGCTCGATGAAGCGACCGTCGCGCGGGCTGCGCGAATCGGCAACGACGATCCGATAGAAAGGACGCTTCTTCGCGCCCGCCCGAGTCATACGAATTTTGAGCATGTCTTTGCAGTTCTCCCCTATCTCAGTCTCTCGTTTCTCTCGACCTCAACCGAATTGCACGCACTGCGCCGCGGCTTTCGCCCGCGGCCATGCCTCAGCGCATGGGAAATCCCGGCGGGCGCGCCATGCCTCCCGGCAGCCCCGCCCGCATCAAGCCCTTCGTCCCGAGCTTGCCCATGCGCTTCATCATCTTCTGCATCTCGAAGAACTGCTTGAGGAGGCGATTGACCTCCTGCACCGAAGTGCCCGAGCCCGATGCGATGCGCTGACGCCGCGAGGCCTTGATGATCTCGGGTCGCCGGCGTTCGCCCTTCGTCATCGACGAGATGATCGCCTCCTGACGCTTCAGCAGCGATGTGTCGAGATTGGCCTCGGCAATCTGCTTCTTCACCTTCTGCACGCCGGGCAGGAGTCCCAGAAGGCCCTCGACCCCGCCCATGCGCCGCACCTGGCGGAGCTGCTGCGCCATGTCGTCGAGGTCGAACTGACCCTTCTCGATCTTGCGGGCCAGCTTCTCGGCCTCTTCCTGCTCGATCGTCTCGGCCGCCTTCTCGACGAGACTGACCACGTCGCCCATGCCGAGGATGCGGCCCGCGATGCGGTCCGGATGGAACGGCTCGAGCGCGTCCAACTTCTCGCCCGTGCCGATCAACTTGATCGGCCGGCCGGTCACGGCACGCATGGAGAGCGCCGCGCCGCCGCGCGCATCGCCGTCGACGCGCGTCAGGACGATGCCCGTAAGCCCCAACTTTTCGTGAAAGCTCTTGGCCACGTTGACCGCGTCCTGACCGGTCATGGCATCGGCAACGAGGAGAGTCTCGACCGGATTGACCGCGGAGCCGACTGAGGCCGCCTCCGCCATCAACTCGTCATCGACGTGCAGGCGTCCGGCCGTGTCGAGCAGGACGACGTCATAACCTTCGAGGAGCGCCGTCTGCATGGCGCGGCGCGCGATCGCGACGGGCGGCTCGCCGGGCACGACCGGCAAGGTCGGGACCTCGGCCTGACGGCCCAGCACCGCGAGCTGCTCCTGCGCCGCGGGACGGCGCACGTCGAGCGAGGCCATCAATGTCTTCTTCTTGTGGCGAGCCTTCAGCCACTGGCCGAGCTTCGCCGTCGTCGTCGTCTTGCCCGAACCCTGGAGACCCACCATGAGGATCGGCACCGGCGGGTTCGCCGCAAGGTTCACATCGACCGCCTTGCCGCCGAGCGTTTCGACCAAATGGTCATGGACGATCTTGATGACCATCTGACCGGGCGTGACGCTCTTGATCACGTCCTGGCCGACCGCGCGTTCGCGGACTGCGGTGAGGAAATCCTTCACAACCGGCAGGGCGACGTCGGCCTCGAGCAGCGCCACCCTCACCTCGCGGAGCGCTTCGTCCACGTCGGATTCCGAGAGCGCGCCGCGCTTGGTCAGCCGATCGAAGATCGCGCCGAGGCGCGTGGTCAGGGTTTCGAACATCGTCCGTCCGGTATTGCCATGGCCCAAACGACTACGGCGCCAGTGCGCGAAACTCGCGGACTGGCGGGCCCCTGGTGGGGCGAAGCGCCGCAATTCCTTTGGGCGGCAGGAACTTAGGGGCGGAACGGGCTCAAGTCAAGCCATGCAGGGACCGTTCCGCGGGCGCTGCCGGTTGGCCATTTAGGGCACCGTATCGCGATCATCGCCGTCGCCTTGGAGCGAGAGGCTCGTCCTGAGCTTAACGCCCCCGCCAACGCCGATTCAAAGGCGGCGCCCACATGGTGCGGACCATAAGCCGCCTCGGGGACGGCGGTCGGCCGAAGAGCGCGCCCTCACTCTGCGGGAGCCGGCGGCATCCGCCGGGGCGCCCACTGGTTGCCAGCCAAGGTCCAATCGCCTTCGGAAACCTCGACCTCAGGGCGCAAGCGGAACCCGCGCGACAGGACGAACCAGATCAGCGGCAACAAGCCGCCAAAGACGAAGACCGCCCCGCCCAGCGAACGGGCATAGGTGAGCGCCCGAAACACGGGGCCCGTGACGATGGCCTGCGAGCGGGCGAACCAGTATCCGTCCTCGAGCACGACCGTGAGCTGATACAGGCCGACGGGAAACAGGTCGAGGAACATCATCATCGCGACCCCGATGTTCAGCGACCAGAATACCGTCCGGATGAGCTTCGGATTCCAGCTCGTCTTGCGGAAGAGATGCTGGCAGCAGAACAGCATGCCCGCGAGCGCGACATTGCCTTTCACGCCGAACATGGCGGCGTGGGCGTGGTTGCCAGTCATGTAGGTGCCGTGCTCGTAGTAGTTGACGATCGGCAAATTGATGAGCGAGCCGAAAACGCCCGCACCGAAAATGTTCCAGAAATTGACCGCAAGGATGAACAGCCAGACACCGTCCATCATGTATTTCTGCTTTCCTTGCGCGAGGGACTCGGCTGCCCGGCCCTTCTCCTGCCGCATCGCCCACGCGTCGAGCGTCAACAGAAGCAGGGGCAGGACCTGCATCGTCGAGAACACGCTGCCGAGGGCGATGATGCCGGTGGGCTTCGCGATCCAATAGAAGTTGTGCGAGATGCCGATGACCGCCGTGATGAGGAAAAGCATCACGGCGATGAAGATGACGCGCTCGGCCATCACTCGCGTCACCAAACCCATCTGCACCAGGAGGTAGGCGACGATGACGGTCGTGAACACTTCGAACGTCACCTCGACCCACATGTGCACGACCATCCAGCGCCAATAATCGGCGACGGCGAAATTGGTCTCTGGCGTCACCAGAAGTCCGAAGAACAGAAATGCCACCATGATGCCGCTTCCGTACAGCAGCCACGCCGGCACGGACCACACGTTCCGCTTCGTCAACCACGGCCGCACGCCGCGATAGATGATCGCGATCCACAGGACGAAGGCGAACAGCACCGCGATCTGAAAGGCCCGGCCGAATTCCATGAACTCCCAGCCCTGGCTGCCAAACCAATAGGCGAGGGCGCCGGTGATGAGTCCTGTCTGGCCGAGGTAGATGCCGACGAACGACGCAGGGATGGCGACGACACTCAAGACGAGCAGAAGCTTGACGAGCGCCCGCTGTCCGCGCGGGACCTGCGACAGGCGCGGCAGGAAGAAGATCGTGTAGCCGACCCAGCACATGAAGAACCACATGATCTGGCCGAGCGTGTGGAAGCTTCGCGTGACTGTGAAGGGGATGACGCTGCCGAGGAACAGGCCAAAGGGACGGACGAAATCGGTCGCCGAGACAATCCCGGCCAACACCTGGATCCCGAACAGAATCATCGCGAGCGCGAAAAAGCCGTAAGTGACCCTTTGGGTCGGCCGCACATGGCCATTTTCGAGGTCGTGGGTGGTCAGCGCCGTCGCGCCGCCCGCGTTGTCGAACGGCTTGCCCGGCATGGCCTTGAGCTGCCCGTACACGTAGAGCACGGCCATGATGCCCGCGAACAAGACCAAGATAGAGACGAAGCTCCAGACCCATGTCGCAAGCGTCGGATGGTTCCCGGCATCCGGATCGTACGGCCAGTTGTGCGTGTAGCTGAAGTCCTTGCCAGGCCGATTGGCACCGGCGACCCAGCCGCCCCAGAAGAAATAGGCCGCGAGCGCGCGGATATCCTCAGGCTCCGTGATGTAGCCGGTCTGGAACAGCTCCGGGTAAGTCGGATCGGTGAACATGCGCGTGTAGTGTTCGTAGAGCTGCTCGAACGCATAGGCTTGCGCATCGTTGATGACGATCGTGTTGCTCGTTTCGTCCCACGTGTTTTCGTGAATCTCGCGCGTCACGCGAACGGCGATCCCGTCCCTGTCGTGCTGCGACACGGACGCGCCGGCCTTTGTGATCGATGTTTCGTAGAAGGCCCGCATGGCAAGGACGGTGCGGTGGAGCGCATCGGCGGTGAAGTCCGGTCCACGCTCGGCGCCATCGCCCCAGAAGGAGCCATAGCTCATGAGGCCGCGTAAGCGAAAGACGGTCTCCCCGCGCTTGATCAGATCCCGCGAAATCACCGCCTGTCCCGAGGGCAGGACGAAGCCCGCGACGGGCGGCGCGCCCCGGTAGGTGGCGGTTCCCAAATAGGCGAGGCCTGCGATGCTGATCCCGGCAACGATCGCCGTCAGCATCAGCCAGTAACGTTTGCTCACGAGCATGAGCGCGAAGGTGGGCCGAAGATTTTTCGCCGCGCTGTTGGACAATGCCATGCTGAGTGCCTCGCCGCAGGTTTTCGCAGAGCGCGAATTCTAGCGGCATCCGGCGTCGGTCGACCTTGACGGCCATCAACGATTCGCAACATGACGCGCGGCGAGGCGTGATCGCCGAAACCGCGCCATGCGGGTGACGTGTCGACGGAACTGCGCGCTCTTATTCGATGACGCAGCGCCCAACGGAGCTGGGTCCGCATCGCCGACCGTCGACCCAGACAGCCCCAATGAGCGAGGCGCCCGTGAGATCGGCCTTGCCCAGCTTGGCTTTTCTCAAATCGACACCGACCAGATTGGCCTCGGTCAGAACCGCGCCCGTGAGTTGCGCGCCGCGGAGATCTGCGCCCGCGAGGTCGGCCCCCGTCAGGTCCGCCCCGCTCAAATTGGCCCCCGTCATGCCGGCCTGCGTCAGGTTGGCTCCCGCCAAGTCGACATTGACGAGGACCGCCTTCGACAGATTGGCATCCGCCAGAACCGACGCTCTCAGCCGGGCGTCGGTGAAATTGGCCGCCGATGCGTTCGCCTTCATCAGGATGGAGCGCCCCATGTCCGCCTTTGCGAAGTTGGCGCCGCTGACATTGGCGCTGCTCAAGGCGGCGCCGCGCATGCGCGCCGTATCGAAATTCGCGCCAGCGAGGTCCGCTTCGTAGAGCGTGGTCGCATAGAGATCGGCGTTCGACAGGTCGGCGTGCGCCAAATTCGCACGCGTGAAAACCGTCTCTCCAAGTCGCGCGCCCTGGAGGCGCGCGCCGTGGAGATCGATACCCGTCTTGTCGCATTTGCGCCAGTCGACCGACTGGTCCGGCGGGTCGCTGCACTTTGCCGTCGCGGTACCGGCCGCGAGCGACAGGATCGCGAACGCTAAAAAGCCGAGAGCGGGGAATTTCATGGCACGCCTCTCAATCGCCTTTGCAGATACCGACGGAGTCGTTCGCGCAGATCCGGCCGTCGGTCCACACGGCGCGAACGAGATTGGCGCCGTCGAGCTTCGCGCGGTCGAGTTTGGCACCCGTCAGATCCGCGCCGACGAGATAGGCATTCTCGAGATCGACCCCCCTCAAGTCGGCGTTCCTCAGATTGGCCCCGGCGAGGCTCGCAGTATTGAGATTGGCGCCGGCCAGGTTCGCCGACGTCAGGTCGACGCCGCCCATATGCGCCGAGCGCAAATCCGCACGGTCGAGTTTGGCGCGCGTCATCCGCGCCGCCTGAAGACTAGCCTGACGCATGACAGCGCCGGACAGGGATGCCTCGGCCAAATTGGCGCCGGTCATCTTGACGCGCGTGAGCTCCGCGCCGTTGAGATCCGCACCCGGCAGTTGGATTTGAACCTTCAGGCACTGGGTCCAATCGACGCCTGGGCGAGGCGGGTCGTCGCAGGCCGCAAGGACCGGACACGTCCCAGCCGCCCCCACGATCAACGATGCCAAGAGAGTCACGATCGCGCGCCGCATCGGATCACGCCTCGGCCGCGGGCGGATGGCGCCGGTGATAGTGCCGGCGCGCTTTCGCCCGGTTGCCGCACACTTCCATCTCGCACCAGCGGCGGCTGTGATTGCGCGTCTCGTCGAGAAACAGCCAGCCGCAACCGACCCCGCCACACTCGCCGATGCGCGACAAGAAATCGCCCGTCAAGAGCTCCGCCGCGGACTGCGCGATCGGCCACAGCATGGCGTCGACGGAATCGCGCCGCCAATGCCACGAAAACGCACCGTCGCTCTCCGCGATCCCGCCATGGCGCATCGCATCGGCCAACGCACCGTTCATGGCGGCCAAAGCGTCCTCGGGAACGGACCGCCCGTGCGCGATGGCGGCGAAAATGCCGTGGAGCGCTTCGCGCAGGCGCCGGGCGCGGAGAAGCGCATCCTCGGCCGAACGCGGTTCTCGGTGCGCGCAGGCTTCAAGATGGGACGCTTGCCCGCCGTCGAGAAGACGCGCGCGGATGCTCCAGGCCAGGAGGTCGCCGTAGGATTCGAGGCGCTCGCGCTCGGTCGAGGTGCCTCGCCCGCTTTTCGTATTGACGAAATCAAGACAGAGGCGCCCGGCCAGGAACTTCGCCGACCGCGCGTTGGCCGTGTGTTCGTCCACCGAAGTCTCCTTCATCGAATGCCAGCCGCAGCGCGCGATGCGGCGGCGCCGTCACCGCGAAGGAACGTCGCGATCTCCTCTGCGACAGCCTCCGGCGCGTCGTCCATGATGAAATGCCCTGCCCCCGGAATCACGTGAAGCGTCGAGCCCGGAATGAGGCGCACGATGCGTTCCCCGTGGTCGAGCGGAATCCAAGTGTCTTCCTTCCCCCAGAGGATAAGCGTCGGTGTCGTAAGCCGCGGAACAGCCGCTTCGATGCGATCGAGGTAACTCTCATCGAACTGCCCGATGAAGCGGAAATAAGCGGCTTGACCCGTCTTGTCACGCCACGGTGCGAAATATCCCTCGAAGGTCTCATCGTCCATCGCCGTGTACATGGTGGTGGGGATGTGCGCACGCAGCACATAGCCGTAGATCCGCGCCGGCATGGTCTGATAGGCCTCAAGATGCGCCCGCACATGCATCGAGTTCGACGACATGCACGGGTTGAGCACCGCCGCATCCAAGAGAGCAAGCCGCCGATAACGACGCCCTTCGAAAAGACAGGCGCCAAGGGCCGCCACGACGCCGAAGTCATGGGCGACCATGAGCGGCTCATCCAGCTTCCAATGGTCGAGGAGCCGCGCAAGCAGCTTCGCTTGAGCACCGCCACTGACCGACTGTTTCTCATGCTTGGCCGAGGCCCCGAAGCCGAGCATGTCGAACACGTGGACGCGCCAGTGCCTCGCCAATGCCGGCGCCACCCGCCGCCACGAATAGGAGTTTCCCGGAAAACCGTGGATCAGGACGACCGGCGTCCCATCGCCCTGGATGTCGTAGGCGACCTTCTCACCGTCGATCTCGACCGATTGCCGAAGCCGCCATTCCGCCATGGGAACCTTCCCTACAGGCCATCTGCCGCCCGATTGCGAATAACTTCCTAATACTGATTTACAGGTTATCTATAGCAATCCTCGTATAACTAGTAAAGACCATTTTAACGGTTATCCATGCGCGCATAGCGTCGCTCGCCGGCGTTTCCGTCCGGGATCGAACCGCTAGGCGGATGTCGTCGAAAAGCGCGGCTGGCTCAGCGTTTGAAGTGCTTGGAGAGGGCGAGGCCCTGGCGCTGGTAGGAGGAGCCGATCGAGGGCCCGTAGATCTTCTCCGGCACGGCCAGGAGACGCTCGAGGACGATGCGTCCCACGATCTGCCCGTCCTCGAGAAGGAACGGCACCTCGTGCGAGCGGACCTCGAGCACGGCGCGCGCGCGAGACGCCGTGTCCTCGCCGTAGCCGAACCCGGGATCGAAGAAGCCGGCGTAGTGCACGCGGAACTCTCCGACGAGCGTGTCGTAGGCCACCATCTCCGCCGCGTGGTCGGGCGGAATGCTCACCGTTTCGCGCGAGGCCAGGATGTAGAACTCGTCCGGATCGAGGATGAGCGTGCGATGCCGGCTCGCATGCACGCGGTCCCAATAATCCTCGACCGCATAATGGCCGATCCTGTCGTAGTCGATGATGTCGGTGTGCTTCTTCGCGCGGTAGCCGATGAGCCCGCTCTCGCGGTCGCCGGCAAGGTCGACCGTCATCGGGACAGAGCCCTCTGTCAGGGTCGCCGGATCGGGCGCTATGTCGAGAAGATGCGCTTCCTCCACGAGGCGCGCGAGTTCCGCGCGGCTCTGCACGGGCGTGCCACGCCGGAGACGCAGCTGATTGAGCCGCGAGCCCGCGCGAACGATCACGCCGAAGACGCAGGGAGAGATCTCGGCATAGAGGGGTCCTCGATAGCCGCGCCGCACGCGCTCGAACTCGACCGCATGATCGGTGATGACGCGCGTGAAGATGTTGAGGCGGCCGGTCGAACTCTTCGGGTTGCAGAAGCCCGCGATGTCAGACCTGAGCGAGAGGTGCTCCATGAGTGGAACGATGTAGACGCTGCCCTTCTCGAGGACCGCGCCGGAGGCGAGATCGATGCGCGTCGCACCGAGTTCGTCGAGCTTTTCCTGCACGGTCGCCTTGGATCCTGGAAGGAAGCTCGCGCGCACCCGGTAGGCGACGTCGCCCAGTCGTAGGTCGAGGCTCGCCGGCTGGATCTGCTCGTCGGCGATCTCGGCCGCGGCCTTGATGTCGCCCGCGCGCACCAACTGGCGAATGCTCTGGAACGGAAGGATGCCTGTCGTGAAGCTGGAGCCCGCCTCTTGGCGGCCGGATGGAAACAAGGTCTCGATCGCGTGGGACATGGGCAGCCGGACGGAAGGGTGATGGCGCCCCGACCATAGCAAAAAATGCCTGTGCCACAAGATGATGCGGCCACGCGCGCATGGCACTCACGAATCCACAATCGACCCACAGGGTTCTCCACACGCTGGGTGCCGAAAGCCATTGCCCGTTGGCATGGTTAAGAAGACACGCGCCTGATCCACAGGCATAGAACATTTGTCGGGCTTTCTCGGCGCCGCCCGACCAACTATGCTCGGCCCCGAAACGACGATCGCGACAGGCTGGAGACGGACCGATGGCGCACACGCTACTCACAGGCTCCTTTGTGGCCTTGCTGACTCCGTTCAACAACGACGAGTCGGTGGACTACGACGGGTTCCGCACGCTCTTCGATTTCCATCGCACGCATGGTTCGTCGGCGGTGTTGCTCATGGGCTCGACGGGCGAGGCCTCGATGCTGACGCCGGAAGAGAAGCGCGACATCGTCTCCAAGACGCTCAAGTGGAAGACCCAGGACATGCAGCTCTGGTACGGCTGCACAGGCAACAACACGGCGTCGACCGTGAAGCAAGTGAAGCACGCCTCGGCGGAGGGAGCGGACGGCGTCGTCGTCACCGTGCCGTCCTACGTCGTGCCGTCGGAGGAGGAATCGGTCCGGTTCTTCCTCGACGTGGCGGACGCCTCGACCATCCCGGTCGGCATCTACAACAATCCGACGCGCGTGAAGACGGATCTTTCGGCCGCCGCCATGATCCGGATCGCCGAGCACCCGAACATCGTGCTCCTCAAGGAGGCAACCTCGCGCGGCGATCAGATCGCGCGCATCGCGCGGGCGAAGCAGCACCTCTCGATCATGTGCTGCGATTCCCCGAACCTCGGCCTCGTGATGCAGGTCATGGCGCTCGGCGGCCAGGGCACCGCCAACATGGGCGGCAACATCATTCCGCGCGAGATGGCGACCATCTCGACGCCGTGGCGGAGCTTCGCGGATGTGGAAGCCTTCCGCGCCACGTACCTGAAGGTTTTGCCGCTCCTCCACTTCCACTATTCGGCGATCAATCCGGTTGCGGTGAAATCGCTGGCTCGTGCGCTCGGCCTGCCGGCCGGGCCGTTCCGCCGGCCGCTTCTCGGGCTGCCGGAGGAGGCGCTCGCGAAGGGCCTGGAGATCGTGCGCGAGCTCGGCATCGCCGAACAGTACGGCTATCGCCTGGGCGACAAGGGGCGGGTTCTCTCGATCGGCGCCCGCAGCGCGGCGGAATAGGCGCCGGGGGTCATCCGGGTCCGCAACGACGGCCTATTCCCTTGGACTCGGCGGGTCGCGTGGCCATATAAGGGCCGTCATGACGGCGCTCCCGTTCATCAAGATGCATGGCCTTGGCAACGATTTCGTCGTGCTCGATGCGCGCCGACAGCCGGTGTCGCTCGACGAGCGCCAGGCTCGCGCGATCGCGGACCGGCATACGGGCGTCGGCTGCGATCAAGTCATCACGGTCGATGCGCCGCGCCGGAAGGAAGCCGACGTCTTCATGCGCATCCAGAACGCCGATGGCGATGACGTCGAGGCCTGCGGCAACGGCACGCGGTGCGTCGCGGCCTTGCTTCTCCGCGAGTCCGGGCGCGCAGCCACGGTGATCGAGACAGTGGCCGGATTGCTCGTCGCCGAGCGCGAGAGCGGCGGCCGGATCAAGGTGGACATGGGCGAGCCGCGCCTTGATTGGCGCGACATCCCGCTGAGAGACGCGGCGGACACGAATCATCTGGCACTCACCGTCGAATCCTTGAGCGATCCGTGCGCGGTGAGCATGGGCAATCCCCATGTGGTGTTCTTCGTCCCCGACACGGAATCCGTGCCGCTCGATCGCCTCGGCCCCAGAATCGAGCACGACCCGATCTTCCCGCGCCGTGCGAATGTGAGCGTCGCGCAAATTCTCGATCCTCGCCGGATCCGCCTTCGCGTGTGGGAGCGCGGCGTCGGTATCACCCGCGCCTGCGGCTCCGGCGCCTGCGCGACCGTCGTCGCCGGGCACCGGCGGGCGCTTGTCGGGCGGACGGTCGATGTGCAACTCGATGGCGGTCTCCTCACCATCGAGTGGCGGATGGACAACCACGTCTACATGACCGGCCCCATCGCGGTCAGCTTCACGGGCGAGATCGACGAGACCCTCCTGTCCCAAGGGGCCGCGTCGTGAGCGCGCCGGACGTCGTCACCTTCGGCTGCCGGCTCAACGCTTTCGAGTCCGAGGTCATGCGCGAAATAGCCGGCGACCTCGATGATACGGTCATCGTCAACACCTGCGCGGTTACGGGCGAAGCTGAACGCCAGGCCCGGCAGGCCATCCGCCGGATCCGGCGCGAGCGACCCCAGGCACGCATTGTCGTCACGGGGTGTGCCGCGCAGATCGCGCCGGAACGATTCGCGGCAATGCCCGAAGTCGATCGGGTGATCGGGAACCGCGAAAAGCTCGAGTCCGAATCCTACGCAGCCGACGCCATCGATCGCGTCAGCGTCGGCGACTTGGACCGTGCCCCCGCGGGCGGCTCCTCGGACCGCCTTCTCAAGGGTTTCGGCGCGCGCACGCGAGCCTTCGTTCAGGTCCAGACCGGCTGCGACCATCGATGCACCTTCTGCATCATTCCGTACGGGCGCGGGCCCAGCCGCAGCGTCCCGGAAGATGCGATCGCGGCGCAACTCCGCGCCCTCGTCGCGAACGGCATCCGGGAAGTAGTGCTCACGGGCGTCGACCTCACGGCCTATGGCGCGGATCTGCCGGCAGGGCCACGACTCGGCGCGATGGTCCGGCGCCTGCTCGCGGCGGTTCCAGACCTGCCCCGCCTTCGCCTCTCCTCGATCGACGTGGCGGAAATCGATGCCGAGCTCTACGACGTGATCGCCGATGAACCCCGCCTCATGCCGCACCTCCACCTGTCGCTCCAGTCGGGCGATGACATGGTCTTGAAGCGCATGAAGCGCCGGCACAGCCGCGCCGATGCGGTCGCATTCGCCGCGCGCGTCCGGCGGGCGAGGCCGGAAATCGCGCTTGGCGCCGATCTCATCGCGGGCTTCCCCACGGAGACGGATGCGATGTTCGACCGAACGCTCTCCCTCGTCGACGAGGTGGGACTCGCCTACTTGCACGTCTTTCCATTCTCGGCTCGCCCCACGACGCCCGCGGCGCGCATGCCGCAGGTGCCGGGCGCCATCCGCCGCGAGCGGGCAGAGCGGCTCCGCGCGGCTGGCGAAGGGGCCCTCGCGCGGCACCTTTCCGCCCGCCTCGGAACGAGCGCGTCGATCCTCGTCGAGACCGACCGATTCGGACGCGACCGCGACTTCGCACCCGTGAGGCTCGATCGCCCCTCGATCCCCGGCCGGATCGTCGAGGCGCGCCTCGACGGCATGGGAGAGAAGGAACTCCACGCCCGGCTGGCGGCGTGACGTCGGACGTCCCATGACCGCACAAGCTGCCCGCGGCTGGTTCGGCCGGCTCAAGGAAGGACTTGCCCGATCGTCTTCGCGCCTTTCGCAGGGCATCGCGGGTATCTTCACGGGCCGGAAGCTCGATCAGGAGACGTTGCAGGCCCTCGAGGAGCTGCTCATCGCAGCCGACCTCGGTCCCGAAACGGCCGCCCGGATCACGGGCGATCTCGGACGGTCCCGGTTCAACACCGAGATCACCGAGCGCGAGGCGCGGGAGGCCCTGGCCGAATTGATCGCCAAGATCTTGGCGCCCGTCGCCGTTCCGCTGGCGATCGACCCAGCGCGCAAACCCCACGTCGTCCTCGTCGTCGGCGTCAACGGCACGGGGAAGACGACGACCATTGGCAAGCTGGCCAAGCAGTTTCACGACGAAGGCCGCTCGGTGATGCTGTGCGCCGGCGATACGTTTCGCGCGGCTGCGATCGATCAATTGAAGGTCTGGGGCGAGCGCGCCAAGGCCGAGGTCGTGGCGCGCGAGCCAGGTGCGAACGCGGCGGGGCTCGTCTTCGATGCGCTTTCAGCGGCGCGAGCCAAGGCGGTCGACGTGCTCCTGATCGACACGGCCGGACGGCTCCACAACAAGGCGCATCTCATGGAGGAGCTCGACAAGATCATCCGCGTGATGCGCAAGCTCGATCCGGAGGCGCCGCACTCGACTCTGCTTGTCCTCGATGCGACGACGGGCCAGAACGCGCACGCCCAGGTGGAACTGTTTCGCGCGACGGCACCTCTCTCCGGCCTCGTCGTGACCAAGCTCGACGGCACCGCGCGCGGCGGCGTTCTCGTGGCGCTGGCGGCCCGGTTCGGCCTGCCCGTCAATGCGATCGGAATCGGTGAGGGGATCGAGGATCTGAGGCCCTTCGCCGCGGACGACTTCGCGCGGAGCCTCCTCGACCTCTAGGGTTCCGCCCGTGGATCGCGCGCCAGATCCGACCGCTGACATTCCGCCGAGACCCCGTCCATGACCTCAGATCCGCGCATCATCGGCCTGCTCCTCCTGGCGGCGCTGATCCATGCGAGCTGGAACGCCGTCGCGAAGACTGCGACCGACAAGCGGCACCTCTATCTCGTCTCGAATCTCACCACGGGCGCGATCGCATCGATGCTCGTCCTGATCCTCCCCCTGCCCGCGCGCGAAAGCTGGCCGTACATCCTCGTCTCGGGCCCCATCCAGGCCATCTACACGGTCGTGCTCTTCGCGGCCTACCGCGTGGGCGATCTCGGCCAGATCTACCCGATCCTGCGGGGCCTCTCCCCGCTCCTCGTGGCGCTCGGCGCCGCCCTCTTCGCAGGAGAGCAGCCCAGCACGCAGCAATATGCCGGCATCGGCATCGTCTCGCTCGGCATCGCGAGCCTCGCCTTCGGCGGGGGCGGCCGCGGGACATCGGCCGATCGGCGACCGCTTCTCTACTGCCTTGTCGGCGCCGTGTTCGTTGCAACCTACACTGTCATCGACGGGATTGGCGTGCGGCGATCGGGAGCGCCCGTCGCTTATGCGGCCTGGCTCTGGGTCAGTTATGCCGTCGGCGCCATTTTGTGCTACCCGCTTCTCGGACGGTGGAAAGTCGGGACGGCGGATGCGGGCGGAACCGTGCGCGCGATCGGCATCGGGGTCGGCATGCTGGCGTCCTACGGCGCGATCATCTATGCCTTGAACATGGGCATGATGGCCTATGTCTCCGCGCTTCGCGAAACCAGCGTGATCATCGCGGCAGTTATCGGCAGCCTGTTTCTCGGCGAGCCGTTCGGACGCCTGCGGATCGCCTCGGCCGCCCTCGTGGCGATGGGGCTTTTCGTCCTCAACGGCCCGACATTGTGAGCCCGGATTTGCGAGAATGACCGTGCACGAACCGACCACGCGCAAACCGTCGCCCGGCTTGAAGCTGTTGATCGATCTCGGGCCGCTCGCCGCCTTCTTCGCGGCCTATGCGCTGGGTGGCCTCATGGTGGCGACGGCCGTTCTGATGGGAGCGACCATCGCTGTCCTGGCGCTCGGCTACGCGGTCGAGCGGCGGATCGCGCGAATGCCCCTCATCACCGCAGTCGTCGTGCTCGTCCTCGGCGGCCTTACCCTGTGGCTCAAGGATGAGACGTTCATCAAGCGCAAGCCGACCGTGGTCTATCTGGCCTTCGCGGCAGTCCTTCTCATTGGCCAGATGATGGGACGCTCGCCCCTCAAGTCGCTCCTCCAATTGGCGCTCGAACTTTCGGAGGACGGCTGGCGGCGCCTTACCCTGCGCTGGGGCTTTTTCTTCATCGCCATGGCCGCATTCAACGAAGTTCTCTGGCGCAGCGTCTCGACCGACATGTGGGTCAAAGTGAAGGTCTTCGGATTCCTGGGTCTCACGCTCGCCTTCGGCGCGCTGCAAATTCCCCTCATCCGGCGCACGACGCTCGCCGAGGGAACACCATCCTCACCTTCGGACGATTCTCAGCGCTTGCCCAAATAGTCCGCCGATTCGCCTAGCGGATTGCCCCGCGTGGGGAAGGTCGCCGTCCCGCGCACCTCGTCGAAATGCCCCAGCGCCCAGCGCACCGTCGGAAAGGCGAGATCGTCCCAGGGAATCTCCTCCCACCGGAACAGGGCTGCCTCCGCCGTCTCAGGTCCGGGATCAAGATCGGGCGAGCGCATGCGTGCGCGGTAGATGAGCTGGACCTGGCTTATCCGCGCGATCGTGTAGACGGCCAAGAGCGCGTCGATCTCGACATCCGCCCCCGCTTCCTCATGCACTTCGCGCCGCGCCCCGTCGGTGATCGTCTCGTTGAGCTCGAGATAGCCAGCGGGGAAGACCCAGAATCCCTTGCGCGGGTTGATCGCACGCCGGCAGAGCAAAATCCGGTCTTCGAAGCTGCAGACTGCGCCGACGACGATCTTAGGGTTGTCGTATTGGATGAACCCACAATCCGGACAGACCAGCCGCTCACGGTTGTCGCCTTCCGGCACCGTGCGGATCGAGGGACCTTTTTTCGCCTGCTCGGCCACTGGTCGAATGTGGACCGATGACAGCCGCGCGGCAAGGGCGGCGATCAGACGCTGATGTCGAGGAGGGAGCCGCGCCGCAGAGGACGGGCGGGATCGTGCGCGGGAAGGTCCGCGGGCTTGGCCACTTGGCCGACGGCGGCGGGCGCTGCAGGCTTGGCCGCCTTAACCATGGCGGCTTGATTGACGGCCGCACCCCGCAATGTCGCTGGCACCAGGGCCTCGAAAAGTGCCTTGCTCGGCGTGATCGACATCGTGACCGGCGCGTGGTGGATGGATGACGCGATCCTAATGCCCGGCTTCTCAAGAAAACGTTAAACCCGCCGGGACTCCTGCGCGCTTGGGCGATATGGTTGAAATTCACCACGCGGCCTCAACGCGGGCGAGCGGATCGGTGACGACATCAGAGGAGAGCGGATCCGTGACCACTGAACTGCACCGTCTATCGCTCGAGGAGCAATCGGCCCTGATCGCGAAGCGCGCCGTTTCGTCCGCGGAACTCGTCGACCATCACCTCGCGCGGTGCGAACGGCTCAACCCGACGCTCAAAGCCTTCATCACGATCGACCCCGAAGGTGCGCGCGCCGCGGCGCGCGAGGCGGATCGGGAGCTCGGCGCGGGTCGCAACCGCGGCCGCCTCCACGGCTTGCCCATCGCCCACAAGGACCTGTTCGACACGGCGGGCGTGAAGAGCACCTACGGCTCGAAATTCTTCGAAAGTCACGTGCCGCCGGGCGATGCAGAGGTCGTGCGACGCCTCAAGACGAACGGCGCCGTCTCGCTCGGCAAGCTCAACCTCCACGAGTTCGCGGCCGGCTCGACGTCGAACAATCCCTGGTACGGTGCGGCACGCAACCCGTGGGACACGAGCCGCGCCGCGGGCGGGTCGAGCGGCGGGTCGGGGTCGGCCGTGGCCGCTTTCCTCTGCGGAGGCACCACGGGAACGGATACGGGCGGCTCGATTCGCAATCCAGCATCGTGCAACGGCGTCGTGGGGCTCAAGCCCACCTACGGCCGCGTCAGCCTCGCCGGCTGTTTTCCCCTGTGCCCGAGCCTCGACACGGCGGGGCCGCTCGCGCGCACGGTGCGCGATACCGCCATCCTCCTCCAGGCCATGGCCGGCTTCGATCCCGGGGACCCGACGTCCGCGAACGTCGCCGTGCCGAACTACCTTGCGGCGATCGAAGACGGCGTTGAAGGACTGCGTCTCGCCTTCTGTCCGGATCTGCACTATTCGGAGATCGATTCGGGCGTCCTTGCCGCGCTCGAATCGGCGGGCCGGGTCTTCGAGCGGCTCGGCGCGCGCCTCTCAACGGTCCGGTTCCCCAAATTCGAGTCCATGACAGAGACATGCCTTGCCCTCTTCCGGGGCGAGACCGGCGCCGTTCATCGCGCGCGATTCCAGTCTTCGCCCGAGAAGTTCGGCGCCGACGTCGCACTCCTTCTCCGCGAGCGTTGCAATCTCACCTGCGACGAATACGTGAAGGCGGTCGAAAACCGGCTCGTGCTGCGCAGGCGGTTCGAAGCCCTGATGGCAGAAGCCGACGCGCTCATCATGCCGACCGCCCCCTGCCCGGCCCCACTCGTCGACGGCCGCTGCCAGGTGAACGGCAAGGAGGCCGATTTCGGATCGATCGGGCTCCCCATGCGCATGCCGGTCAACGTGCTGGGCATACCGTCTTTGGCCCTCCCCATGGGCTATCTCGGAGGCCTGCCGATCTCGCTACAAGTGATCGGCCCGGCGTGGAGCGAGGCGCTCATTCTTCGCATCGGCCGCGCCTTCGAGCGCGCGACGCCGGAGCTTCGCGACCGCGCCCCAGCCTTGAACTGAGGCATGGGGCCACGGACATCGTCGCTTGCGCGCGAGGTCTATGGTCGATAGCTCACGCGCCAGATGACGGATCCGTAGTCGTCCGCCACGAGGAGGCTGCCGTCCTTCGCGACGGCAAGGCCGACAGGCCGGCCACGGACGGTGGCCTGGTCGGCGCCGGCGACCCAAAATCCCGTCATGAAAAGCTCGTAGTACCCTTGTGGCCGGCGATCCTTGAAGGGAACCCGGACGACGGCGTAACCCTCTGGCTTCGATGAATTCCAAGAGCCGTGGAGCGCCACGAAGGCATCGCCGCGAAAGGCGGGCGGAAATTGCATCCCGTCGTAAAACACAAGACCGAGCGGTGCCGAATGCGAGCGGAACAGCAGGTCGGGCACTTTCGCCTTGGCGACGAGATCGGGCCGGCGCTCGGCATAGCTTGGCTGCGGATTGGTGCCGATGTAGCTGTACGGCCAGCCATAGAATCCATCCTGGTCGAGCCGCGTGAGGTAGTCAGGAACAAGCCCGTCGCCGAGGCCATCGCGCTCGTTAACCACAACGTAGAGATCGTTCGTGCCGGGATAGAAGGCGATGCCGACCGGGTTGCGGAGGCCGCTCGCGAACGTCCGCTGCGCGCTGCCGTCGGCCGCAAACTCCTGGACGGTCGCGCGGGGCGCTGGTTCCTCATCGATATTGCCCCTCGAGCCGATGGCCACATAGACGCGCCTCCCATCGGGACTGAAGGCGATGTTGCGCGTCCAATGACCATCGCCAGTGCCGAAGGCACCGTCCGGCGTCACGCGTTCAGCCGGAGACTTCGCGAAGAGTTGACCTGGGGCATAAGCCAAACGCCAGAGCCCGCGCACATCGGCCACATACAGCCATCCCTCGCGCACCGCCAACCCATGGGGCCGGTCGAAGCCGTCGGCAAAGATGCGCTCGAGATCGGCCCTGCCGTCGCCATTCGAATCGCGAAGAATCCAGATCTTGTTTTGCCCGGCTTGAGTCGCGAAGACGTCACCGTTGGGCGCAACCGCAAGCCAGCGGACGCGCGCGACGGCGGAGGAGAAGACATTGGCCGTGAAGCCCTCCGGCAAGAGCGGGGGCTGATCGGAGGGTCGCTGCACGGGGCGTGGCGCGTTGGCGACGCTGGGCGTCGCGTAGGGAAGCGGCATGTCCCGCACATGGAGCTCGATGCGCTTGCCCGGCGCCTGGTCCGGTGCGCCGTCCGCCGCCCACCCGCCCGACACAGCCCATGCGAATAAGCTCAGCAAGATCCAAATCCGGCGCCCCATCCGTCTGACCTTTCGTTCCTCAAAGGTTCTCCTGGCCGGCCGCCTCGCGGAAGCCGGGGATTCGGCCCGGCGGCCAAGGTCCGCAGAATTCCGGCGCGTTTAATCGATTACTAACTCGAACTGCTAACAATCCCCCTGCTTGTCCTCCAAGCGCCAGCCTATCGGGGGCTCCGTGACGCAGGTCCAAAACGCAGCCGTAGCCACTCAGCGACCGGCAGGAAACGCCGGCCTCGAGCGCCTGCTCGAGATGGCTCGCGATCGATCGCCCGCGGGCCGCTCGGCCCTCGTCGCCGCGCTGGGAGACGCCTTCGTCGATGAGAGCTCATTCGCGACCGACCGCGAGCGGGAGCTGGTCAACGACATCTTGCGCCGCCTGGTCAGCGACGTCGAGGCCGCCGTCCGGCGCGTCCTTGCCGAGCGTCTCGCCGAGCGGAGCGACGCGCCGCGTGGCCTCGTGATGATGCTGGCCAACGATGACGCGGACGTGGCCTATCCCATCCTCACGCGCTCGAACGTCCTCCAGGACCCCGATCTCATCACCATTGCCCGGCAACGCACGGTCCGACATCGGATCGCGATCGCGGCACGCTCGCCATTGTCCGAAGGCGTGTCAGCCGCGCTCGCAGAGGCCGGAGAGGAAACGGTGATCACGGCTCTTCTCGACAACAAGCAAGCGCGCATATTGCCCGAGACCTTCCGTTCGATCGTCGAGCTGTCACGAACGAACGACACGTTGCACGAGCCGCTTCTCGATCGACAAGATCTGCCGGTCAACCTCGTCAAGAAGATGTATTGGTGGGTTTCAGCCGCGCTCCGTCACCACATCCTCGACCAGTTCGACATCGATCCCGCGACGCTCGACGACGCCGTCGAGGAATCGGTCGCGAAACTCCTGCCCAATGGGAGCAAGGCCGACGCGAGCGCGCCGCTCCACCTCAAGCAGGCGGCCGAACGCCTGATCCGAACCAAGGGCGTGACGCCGACCTTGCTATCCGACCTCTTGCGGACGAAACAGACTGCGCTCTTCGAGGTGCTTCTGGCCCGTCAATCCAATTTGCGCCTGACCTTCTTGCGCCGGCTTCTCTATCAGCCGGGCGGTGAGGCGCTTACGATCACGCTCCGCGCCATCGGGATCGAGAAGCCGGATTTCGCCTCGATCTTCCTCTGGAGCCGGCAGGCCCGCCGCGGCGACAAGAGCGTTGATCCGATGGAGCTGCAGCGCGTTCTCACGCTCTTCGATCGCATCCAGCCCCAGACGGCCCAGGCCATCCTTCGCCGCTGGCAGCGCGACCCGGATTACTTGAAGGCGATCCGCATGCTCGAGAGCGAAGGACTCGTCTCCACGGCCCGGCATTGATGGGGTCCCGCCGCGGCGGGCGCTTCGCGCCTAGTCGCCCACGGCGAGGGCCGCGACGCCCGGCAAGGTCTTGCCCTCGAGCCATTCGAGAAACGCCCCGCCCGCGGTTGACACGTAGCTGAAGCGATCGACGACGTCCGCGTGCGCGAGCGCCGCGACCGTGTCGCCGCCACCGGCAACGGACAGGAGCGCGCCCGAAACCGTCCGCGCCGCAACATGTCGCGCCACGCGGTTCGTCGCGGCATCAAAGGGAAGCGTCTCGAACGCACCGAGCGGGCCGTTCCAAACAATAGTCCGGCACCGGTCAAGCTCACTGCAGATGCGCTCGGCCGTCCGCGGCCCGAGATCGAGAATCATCGCGTCGTGCGGGACGTCGCCGATCGCGACGACGCGGGACGGCACGCCCGTCTTCAACGCTTCAGCGACGACGGCGTCATCCGGAAGGATGAGGCGGCAGTTCGCCCGCTTGGCGGCATCCTCGATGGCCCGCACTGTCTCCGCCATGTCCCGTTCGCAAAGAGAGCGCCCGACGTCGATGCCTTGCGCGTGAAGAAAGGTGTTGGCCATGCCGCCGCCGATCACCAGCACGTCGACTTTCCCGACGAGATGGCGGAGAACATCGAGCTTGGTCGACACTTTGGCTCCGCCGACGACCGCCCCGAGCGGACGCGCCGGCGCCTCCAGGGCACGGCCGAGATGCTCGAGCTCCTCCTGCATCAACCGTCCGGCCGCAGCCGGCAACAGGCGCGCGAGCGATTCGGTCGACGCATGCGCGCGGTGCGCCGCCGAGAAGGCGTCGTTCACGTAGAGCTCGCCGAGGCGCGCCAGGTCCTTCGCGAAGGCAAGGTCGTTGGCCTCTTCCCCTTTGTGGAACCGCAGATTCTCGAGGACGAGAATCGCGCCGTCCTTGAGCGACGATGCCGCGCGCTCCGCGATGGGTCCGACGCAATCCTCGCCGAAATAGAGCGCGCGCCCCTCGAGAACCTGCCGGAGCGCGGCGAAGACGACGCGGAGAGACAGATCGGCATCCCGGCCCTTCGGCCGACCGAAATGCGAGAGCACGATCACGCGCGCGCCGCGATCGGACAGCTCGCGAATGGTCGGCGCAAGGCGCGTGAGCCGCGTCAGGTCCGTGACGACACCGTCGGCCACGGGGACATTGAGGTCGGCGCGGACAAGAACGCGACGTCCGCGCACGTCAAGGTCGTCGATCGAGCGAAAAGCGGGCATGGCAATCAGCGGTCGGCCAAATATCTGTGATTCGGACAGCGACCCAAGCACAGCCGGTATCGATTTTCAATCGCCACCTCCTGGCGCTCACAACGATTGCGGCCCACGGCGAAAGCCTTTTTAATGGCGCGCTCGCTACGGGGGATCGCGTGACCATCAGCGTGGCAATTGTCGGATCCGGTCCGGCAGGTTTCTATACGGCAGCGGCGCTGCTCGAGTCGGGTGCCGACTGCACCATCGACATCATCGAGCGCCTCCCCACACCCTTCGGCCTCATTCGCGGCGGCGTCGCCCCCGACCATCAATCGACGAAGCGCGTGCAGAAGGCCTATGAGCGGACGGCGCTGAATGAGCGCGTGCGGTATTTCGGCAATGTCGAGATCGGCCGGGGCGTGAGCCTTGCCGAGCTGCGCGCGGTCTATGATGCGGTGGTGCTGTCGGTCGGCGCCCCGTTCGACCGCAAGCTCGGCATTCCAGGCGAAGACAAGAAGGGGGTCTTCGGATCGGCGGCCTTCGTCGGTTGGTACAACGCCCATCCCGATTTTCGCGACCTCAACCCCGACCTCAACACCACTGGAGTCGCCGTCGTCGGCAACGGCAATGTGGCAATCGACATCGCGCGCGTGCTGGTCAAGACGCGAGCCGAGATGACCACATCCGACCTGCCCGATTTTGTCGCGAGCGCGATCGACGCGGCCCCCATCCGCGATGTCTACATGTTCGGACGCCGCGGCCCCAACGAGGCCAAGTTCACCAACGTCGAGCTCCGGGAAATGGGCGAGCTCGACAATTGCCACCCTGTCCTCGATCCGAGCCAGCTTCCCGATGCCGTCATGGGCGAGATGTCCGACCGCGATCGGCGTCTCCGCGAGAAAAACCTGGCGACGCTTCGGGAGTTCCTCGCGCTCAAGCCTGATGGCAAAGCGAAGCGCGTGCACTTTGCCTTTTTCGCGAAACCCGTCGAGATCCTTGGCGGGGAGACGGTGGAGGGACTGCGTCTCGAACGGACGAAGGTCGTCGACGGACGGGCCGTCGACACGGGCGAGTTCTTCGAGATCAAGTGCGGCCTCGTCATCCCGGCAATCGGCTACACGGGAGAGCCGATCGAGGGTGCGCCCTTCGACCGGAAGGAAGGCATCGTCATCAACACCGATGGCCGCGTCGAGAAGGGCCTCTATGCGGCGGGCTGGGTGAAGCGGGGTCCCTCAGGCGTCATCGGCACCAACAAGCCGGACGGCGACATCGCGGCCGAACATATCCTCAAGGACTTCGGTCAGGGTGCAAAGCCGGGCCGATCGGCGTTCGAAGCCCTTCTAGCCCGTAAGGGTATGCAACCCGTCACCTATCGGGACTGGAAGACGATCGAGGCAGCCGAAATCGCGGCAGCGCCCCCAGGTGCCCCGAGGCGCAAGTTCGCGCGCATAGCCGATATGCTTGCGGCCCTCGGCCGGACCGGTTGATCCCCGTCAAGCATTAACCTAAGAGTCCTGTGGACCCTTGGGGTAGATCATCCTAACTTTATGGCTTAAGAGCGAACATTCCGGCTTGCATTGGGCCTGGGAGCGGGGGTCAACTCGCCTCCCGCCCAAAGCGCGGAGTCGAGCGCTGAGCCGCTCGGTTTGAGTTTCCACGACCACGGACCCTTCTGACATGGCGATTGCGACGGCAGAAAAGATCACGGCACCGCGCCGGCAGACGATCGAATCGGTGGTCGTCCGCTTTGCCGGCGATTCGGGCGACGGCATGCAGCTGACCGGCAGCCAATTCACGGACACGACGGCGCTGGCCGGCAACGACTTGGCCACCTTCCCAGATTTCCCCGCCGAAATTCGGGCGCCGGCAGGCACGACCTACGGCGTCTCCGCCTTCCAGATCAATTTCGGCTCCCAGATCATCGAGACCGCAGGCGATGAGTTGGACGTCCTCGTCGCCATGAACCCCGCGGCGCTCAAGGTCAATCTCGCCGATCTCCGCGCGGGCGGAACCGTCATCGTGGACACCGGCGCCTTCAGCGCCAAGAACCTTCAGAAGGCGGGTTACGCGTCCAACCCGATCGAGGATGGCTCGCTCGAGAAGTACCAAGTCATCACGATCGACATGTCGCGGCACACGCTCGAGTCCGTGAAGCCCTCAGGCATCTCCCAGCGCGACGGCCTTCGCTGCAAGAACATTTGGTCGCTCGGCCTCATCTATTGGATGTACGGCCGCGACCGGCAGCCAACGATCGACTGGCTCAAGAGCAAGTTCGCCAAGCGCTCCGAGATCGCCGAAGCGAACATCGCCGCGCTCAACGCCGGACACGCCTTCGGCGAGACGGCCGAGATGCACGATCCGATGCCGTCCTACATCGTCCCGCCGGCCGAAATTGCCCCAGGCCATTACCGCAATGTGACGGGCACCGAGGGGCTTGCGTGGGGACTCCTGACCGGAACGACGCTGGCCGGTCTTCGGATGGCTTTCTGCTCTTATCCCATCACGCCGGCCTCGGCCCTCCTCCATGTTCTGGCGGGGCTCAAGCAGTACGAGGTCTTCACCTTTCAGGCGGAAGACGAGATCGCCGCCATTTGCGCCGCCATTGGCGCGTCCTATGCGGGCTCGCTCGGCGTCACATCGAGTTCCGGGCCCGGCGTCGCGCTCAAGACTGAGGCGATTGGTCTCGCCATCGCGACGGAGCTGCCGCTCATCATCGTCAATTCGCAGCGCGCGGGTCCTTCGACCGGCATGCCGACGAAGACCGAACAGTCGGACCTCTACCAGTCCGTGTTCGGACGGAACGCCGACAGCCCACTCGTGGTCCTCGCCGCACGCTCGCCGGCCGATTGCTTCGATGTGGGCATCGAGGCCGTGCGTCTTGCGACGCGCTACATGACGCCCGTCATCGTTCTGACCGACGGGTACATCGCCAACGCCGCGGAGCCGTGGCGGATTCCCGACGTATCGACCTTCAAGCCGTTCCCGGTCACCTTCCGCACCGACCCCCAAGGTTTCCATCCGTTCCTGCGCGACCAAGCCACTTTGGCGCGCCCCTGGGCCGTTCCGGGAACGGTCGGCCTCGAACATCGCATCGGCGGGATCGAACGCGACTACAATAGCGGCCACATCTCTTACGACCCGGCGAACCATCAACGCATGACCGATGTGCGCGCAAAGAAGATCCTCGGAGTCGCGAACGACATTCCGCCGCAGACCGTGTCGGACGGCGCGCCGACGGGACGCCTGGCCGTCGTCGGATGGGGCTCGACCTACGGCCCCATCAACCGGGCCGTCGCGCATTTGCGAAGCGAAGGCAAGTCGGTCTCCCACATCCATATCCGGCATCTCTGGCCTTTGCCGCACAACCTTGGCGATCTGCTCAAGGGATTCGACAAGGTCCTCGTGCCGGAGATGAACACGGGACAACTCGTCACGCTGCTCCGCGCGCAATTCCTCATCGACGCCGAAGGCCTCAACAAGGTGACCGGCAAGCCGTTCAAGATCTCAGAGATCGAATCGGCGATCCGCTCCCGCCTGGAGAGTTAAGATGAACATCGCGACCCCCGCCTCGAATTTGAAGCCCGAGGACTTCGAGTCCGACCAGGAACTACGCTGGTGCCCGGGTTGCGGCGACTACGCGATCATCAAGTCGGTTCGAAAGGCCTTGGCCGAGATCGGCACGCCCAAGGAGAAGACCGTCTTCGTCTCGGGCATCGGCTGCGCGGCCCGATTCCCCTACTACATCTCGACCTACGGGTTTCACACGATCCACGGCCGTTCGCCAGCCATCGCGAGTGGCGTCAAGCTGGCCAATCCCGATCTCGATGTCTGGGTGGTCGGCGGCGACGGCGACATGCTCTCGATCGGTGGCAACCACCTTTTGCACGCGCTGCGGCGCAACGTCGATCTCAACATCCTCCTCTTCAACAACGAGATCTACGGCCTGACCAAGGGCCAGTACTCGCCGACGTCGCGCGTCGGGACGCGCTCGCCCTCGACACCCGGCGGCTCGGTCGACACGCCCGTCTCCGCGACGCTCTACGCGCTCGGCTGTGGCGCCCGCTTCGTCGCCCGCGCGATCGACACGCAGCAGAAGTTCCTGCCCGACGTCCTGAAGCGCGCGCACGCGCACAAGGGCGCCTCCTTCATCGAGATCTTCCAGAACTGCATCGTCTACAACGACGGCGCGTTCGAGAATTTCACGGCCAAGGACGTGGCGGCCAATGCGCAGATCCAGGTCGAGCATGGCAAGCCACTCCGCTTCGGCAAGGGCGGCGCCAAGGGATTGCGCCTGAAGCCGGGCGCCCTCGAACTCGAAGTCGTGACGGTCGGTGAAGGCGGCGTCGGCGAGGGCGACATCCTCGTCCATGACGAGACCAACCATACGCTCGCCAACTGGCTCGCCGCGATGGAGCCGCCCGCCTTCCCGGTGGCCCTCGGCGTGCTCTACTGCAATCCGGGAACGTCCTACGAAAGGGCGGTCTACGACCAGATCGCGGCCGTGCGCGCCAAGGGTGGCAAGCCTGACCTGAACGCGCTTCTCAGACGCGGCCACACCTGGCGGGTGGGCGCTTAGGACGACGTCGCCCTCGATCGGCCCCGACGACCAGGGGGCCGATCGGTTCGCGCCCGCCCCGGGCGCGGCACGAAATATCTCCGCCGTGACGGACACGAGAGCAGGCGGCCCTTCCGAGCGGTCAAGCCTTTCGTCCCGGCGCGACTCCCAATAACCTAGCGCCCGAACCGCTCTTCACGAGGGACCGGAGGACTTTGCGATGTCGACCACCCTTCCCACCCATGCCCAGGTCGTGATCGTCGGCGGCGGCATCGCGGGCTGCAATCTCGCCTATCACCTGGCGCTGCTCGGTTGGCGCGACGTGGTCGTCCTCGAGCGGCAGAAATTGTCTTCGGGCACGACGTGGCATTCCGCGGGCAACGTGACGCGGCTCGTGAGCGGCCTGTCGACCATGCGGCATTTCCGTTACGCGGGCGAGCTCTACAGCCAGCTCGAGAAGGAAACCGGCCAAGCGACGGGCTGGCGCCAGTGCGGGCGCGTGATGATGGCGCGCACGCCCGAGCGCATGGCCGAGCTTCGCCGGCTGAAGACCCAGGGGCGCACGCTGGGCATCGAAATCCACGAAATCTCCCCGCGCGAGGTGAAGGAGAAGCTGCCCCTCTTCCATGTCGATGACGTCATCGGCGCCATCTGGAGCCCGACCGACGGCCGGGTCAATCCGACGGATGTGCTCATGTCCCTCGTCAAGGGCGCGCGCAGCCGGGGCGTGCGCTTCATCGAGGACGTCAAGGTCACGGGCATTCGCACGAGCCAGGGACGCGTCACGGGCGTCGTCACGAACAAGGGACCGATCGCGTGCGAGGCCGTCGCCAATTGCTGCGGCTTGTGGGGACGGCAGCTCGGCGCGCTCGCGGGCGTCAATGTCCCACTCTATGCCGCAGAGCACTTCTACATCCTGACCAAGCCCATCAAGGGCGTCGTGCCAGACATGCCGACCTTCCGCGATCCCGACGGCCTCATCTACGGCCGCGAGGACGTGGGAGGCCTCCTCGTCGGCTGTTTCGACATCGGCGCCAAAGCGCTCCCCGTCGAGCGCATCCCCGACGATTTCTCGTTCAGCCTTCTCAATGAGGATTGGGATCAGTTCGAGCCCTACATGAAGACCGCGATCCACCGGATTCCCGCGCTCGAGACGGCCGAGGTTCGTATGCTCTTGAACGGGCCTGAAAGCTTCACGCCCGATGGCAACGGCCTCGTCGGCGAGGCGCCGGAGCTCAAAGGGTTCTACGTGCTCGCCGGCCTCAACTCCGGCGGCGTCACGCTATCGCCAAGCACATCGCGCGTGCTCGCCGAGTGGATCGTGACGGGCGCGCCCACGACCGACGTCACGGACATCGACATCCGTCGGTTCGGACGTTTCCACGGCGAGGAATCGTTCCTCAAGTCGCGCGTGACAGAGATGCCGAGTTCCCATTTCTTCGTTCACGACCTCGGTCTCGACTTCAAGACTGGCCGCGATCTGCGCCTGTCGCCATTTCACGACCGGATGAAAGCTCATGGCGCCTCTTTCGCGCCCGCCTTCGGCTGGGAGCAACCCGTGTGGTTTCGCGACAACGGCGCCACTCACCAGATCGCCATCGCGGCCGAGTATCGCGCGGCGAAGTCGGCCGTGGCGCTTTTCGACCGCACGTCGCTCGGCAAAATCCTCGTCCAAGGCCGCGATGCGGGATCCTATCTCGAGAGCCTCGCCGCCAACGACGTGTCCCTCGAACCGGGCGAAGCGCGCGCGACCGCATTCCTCAACTCGAAGGCTGGCGTCGAATCGATGCCTGTCATCCTTCGAATCAGCGAAGAGGATTGGCTCGTCCTCACCGGCGCGGAACAGGCGGTGCGCGATCTCGACTGGATCGCGAAACACGTGCCATCGACGCAGCATGTGGCGGTCACTCCGGTCGACGGCGCTTGGGCTGCCTTGGGTCTCCGCGGCCCGGCGACGGCCAAGCTATTCCAGGCACTCAAGGCGAGCGCGCCCGAGGGCAGCGCCGGCACGATCGAAATCGGCTACGCGACGGCCCATGCGGTCCGCGGCGCCTTCGGTGACGACTGGCTCCTTCTGGTGCCGAGCGAATTCGCCCTGGCACTCTACGACGCAATCGCCGAGGCGGGTCGGGGCGCGGGTCTCCTCCATGCCGGATCGGCCGCGAGCGAGGCGCTCCGCGTCTCCGACGGGCGCCCGGCTTGGGGGATCGATGTGAGCGGTGTCGTCCATGCCCACGCCGCCGCGCTCGACGGCGCGGTCGGCCGGCAAAAGAGGGCGTCGTTTCTCGGTTGCGGCGCCCTCAATGGCCGATCGAAGGGCGGCACGATCCGCCGCTCCTTCCAGCTCGCCGACGCCAAGGCCAGGGCCCATGGCAGCGAACCCATCCTCCATCGCGGCAAGGTGGTGGGCATCACGACATCGGCCGCCTACCTCCCCGATCTCGGCCGATCAGTGGTCATGGGCTATGTACCGGTTCGCCTTGGCAACCAGGCGCTGTCGGTCGAAGTCGAAGACCGGGAGGTCGCCCTCGAGGCCTATTCGCCGCGCTAAGAAACATCCCAATCAGTCGAGCGCGGCACATGGGTCCGTTTGGCATCGGCCAGCCCGTCCGGCGTCGGGAGGATGTGCGCCTTCTCACCGGCCAGGGGCAATTCCTCGACGATCGGGATGACCCCAACATCGCGCACGCGCACCTGCTTCGCTCGCCCCACGCCCATGCGCGCATCCGTGCGATCGACACATCGAACGCACTCGCCTGCCCAGGCGTGCTGGCCGTCGCGACCGCAGCCGATCTTGCGCGCGACGGGCTGTCGCCGATCCCGTCCCTCTACACTCCGTCCTTGCCCGCCGGCTCGCCGTTCAACCAAGCGCCGCAGCCTATCCTTGCGGACGGGGTCGTCCGCTTCGTGGGCGAGCCGGTCGTGCTCATCGTCGCCGAAACACGAAGCCAGGCCGAGGACGCTGCCGAGACGATCAAGATCGATTACGAGGCTCTCGCCCCTGTCACCGCCACGGCGGCGGCCCTCGATCCGGCGGCACCACGCCTCCATGCAGGGGCGCCGGCCAACCGCTCCTACCGTTTCGAGGCAGGTGACGCAGCGGCGACCGAGGCTGCCTTCGCCAAGGCATCGCGCGTGGTGACGCTCTCGGCCACGAACAATCGCATCATCATCAATGCGATCGAACCGCGCGCGGCCCTGGGGCTTTTCGATCCCAAGACCGAGCGCTTCACGCTCCACACCAATTCCCAAGTCCCCCATCGGTTCAAGGCACTTCTCGCGGATCACCTGTTCCATCTGCCGGCCGATCGCTTTCGCATCGTGATCGGCGATGTGGGCGGCGGATTCGGCGCGAAGAACCAGTTCTATCCCGAGCAGGCGCTCGTCCTGTGGGCCGCCCGGCAGACGGGGCGCCCGGTCAAATGGATCGGAACGAACAGCGAAGGCTGTCTCACCGACATCCAGGGGCGCGACAATGTGAGCACGGCGGAGCTGGCGCTCGACACCGAGGGTCGCTTCCTCGGCCTCAAGGTTCGCACCATCGCGAGCCTTGGCGCCTATCTTGCGAACATGGGCGCGCTGATCCCGACATCGGGCGTCTCGGCGCTCGCCGGCGTCTACCGGACGCCCGCCATCCATGTCGTCGTCGACGCCGTGTTCGCGAACATGCCGCGCACCGATGCCTACAGAGGCGCGGGCAGGCCGGAAGCCAACTATCTCCTCGAACGCCTCATCGATCACGCCGCGCGTGAGATGGGACTTGATCCCGCGGCCTTGCGGCGACGGAACATGCTGTCGCCATCCGAGCTGCCCCACACCACGCCGTTCGGCACCACCTACGACGTCGGGGATTTTCCGCGCCAGATGAGCGAAGCGCTCCGCCATGCGGATGCCGACGGGTTTCCCGCGCGCCGCGCGGATTCAGAGCGCCGCGGAAAGCTCCGCGGCCTGGGGTTCGCCTCGATCGTCGAGCGATCGGGCGGTGGCGGACTCGAGGAGAGTTCGGAGATCCGTTTTAACCGTGACGGCGGCGTCACGGTTCTCTCCGGCATGATGGACAACGGCCAGGGACACGGCACGACCTTCGCCCAGATCGTCGCGGAAAAGCTCGGGCTCGCCTTCGATCGCGTGACGATCGTCCAGGGCGATACCGATGTCGTTCGCACCGGCATCGGCACGGCCGGTTCGCGTTCGCTTGTTCTTGGCGGCTCGTCCCTCTTCGGTGCCATCGAGCGCGCGCTCGTCCTGGGGGAGCCGATCGCGGCGCACCTTCTCGAAGCCGCCGAGGCCGACATTCGATTCGAGCGCGGTCACTACCGCATCGTGGGCACCGATCGCCTGGTGCCGTTCGCGGACGTCGTGCGCGCGTCGTTCGATCCTCGATGGCATGGCACGGCTGACCGGTCCGCCCTCGACAACGAGGCGCGCTTCAAGGCGGACTTCAGCTATCCGAGCGGCTGCCACGTCGCCGAGGTCGAGGTCGACCCGGACACCGGGCTGGTCACGCTCGAGCGCTACACCGTCGCTCACGATTCGGGCGTCGTGCTCAATCCCATGATCGTCGAGGGTCAGCTGCATGGCGGTCTCGCCCAGGGCGTCGGGCAAGCGCTCCTCGAAGAGGCGCGATTCAACGGCGAAACGGGACAGCCCCTGACCGGAACGCTCATGGACTACGCGCTGCCGCGTGCGAGCGACCTGCCGCCGTTCGACATCGTCCTCGACGGCGTTCCGACGGCGACGAATCCGCTGGGCGTCAAGGGATGCGGTGAATCGGGGGCCTCGGGCTCTCCGCCTGCCGTCATGAACGCGCTTCTCGATGCCTTGGCACCCCTCGGCATTCGTCACATCGACATGCCGGCGACGCCGGAGCGCGTTTGGCAAGCCATCCATACAGCCGGCAGACCGCCGGCATGAGCGACCATGTGGGCGAAGGGCGAAGAGCCGTGGGGGACGCGCCTCACGCCGTGCCGCTCTGGGCCGCGGTCGCTGTCCTCATCGCTGGATTTCTGTGGAGTCTCCAGGGCATCACGATCCGCCTTCTCGACGAGGCGACGGGTGACCAGATCATCTTCTGGCGCAACTTTGCCCAGTGTCTGACGCTCCTCGCCGCGATCGCGATCCGCAACAACGGGCGCGTTCTCACGGCGATCAGGACCGCGGGCAAGACAGCCCTCCTCGGCGGCACCTTCCAGGCGACATCCAGCGTGACGGTGGTCTTCGCCTTCACCCTCACGACCGTCGCGAGCGTGAACTTCATCCTCAGCACTTCGCCCTTCATCGCGGGATTCCTTGCCTGGGTGTTCTTGCGCGAGCGTCTCGACTTGAAGACCATCGGCGCGATGGCCGCGGGCGCTGTCGGGGTCGGCGTGATGATGTCGGGCGACATCGGCAGCGGCCAGCTTCTCGGCAACGCGCTCGTCTTCATCGGCACCGTGTGCTTTTCGGCGCTCACGGTCGCTCTCCGCACCAAGCGCCATGTCGACATGCTGCCCACGACGTTCTGGGGCTCGAGCATCGGGATCATTGCCGGCCTCGCGATCGCCGGCGGCACCGTCGCGATGCCGCTTCACGACATCGCCCTCTGCCTCTTCATGGGAAGCGTCCAGATCGGGCTCGGTCAGGTGCTTTTCATCATGGCCTCGCGGCACGTGCCCGCCGGCCTCCTCGCCTTTCTCTCGCTCTCCGAGATCGTCCTTGGGCCCATCTGGGCCTGGCTCGGGGTCAACGAGGTGCCGGGTGCTATGACGCTCCTCGGCGGCGTGATCGTGATGGGCGCCCTCGTCTTCCAGGCCGTCGCGGCCCAACGCAACCGGCGGTAGGAAGAGGCACGCCCAAGGGCGGGCTCTCGGCTAACGCCATACCTTGTCGACGCGGTCGTAGCTGTCGGCGCGAAGGTCGGCGATACCCTCCGTCAGCTTCTTCTTCTCGACTCGATCGGAGGCCGTGTAGCTGAACGAGTCGCGGTAAGCGATGTAGCGAGGGATCTTGAACCGGGCGAGGCCCGCCTCGCAGTGCGCCAGGATGCGCTCGGGCGGCACGTCCGAGCGCTTGATGCCGTCCTGGAGCTGGATATAGGCCTTGACCTCTTCGCCGCGCACGGAATCGGGCACGGGGACGACGGCCGCCTCCTTGATCTCGGGCATGGTGCGGAGCACCGCCTCGACTTCGCGACTCGCGATGTTCTCACCACTTCGCCGCACCATGTCTTTCACGCGCCCGACAATGTAGTGATAGCCCTCCATGTCGACGCGGAAGAGATCGCCGGTGCGAAACCACTCGCCGCGGAGCGATTCCGCATTGGCCTCGGGCTTGTCGTAGTAGCCGTGCATCTGGCCGAGCCCGCGCGTCCACAGCTCGCCCACTTCGCCTGGAGGCACGGGAAGGCCGTCCTCGCCCATGATCTTCACTTCCCGCCCCGGCGCCGGGATGCCGCAGGAGCCAGAGCCCACCATGTGCGTGTCCTCCGGCGGAACGTAAAGGCAGCCGCCGTTCTCCGTCATGCCGTAGAACTCGCGCGCCGTCACGCTGAAGCGCCGTTCGAGGTCGTGGTGGTTCTCCTTGGTGAAGCCGAAGATGAAGGCGTTCTTCAATTTCGTCTTGGCATCGTCGGGATGGGGCGGCTGCTTGTAGACAGGCTCGAAAATGAGGCAAAGCTCGATCTCGTAGGCGCGCACCCATTCCATGAACTTCGTGTTGTTGGGCCGGGAGCACATGTACACGGCTCCGCCCTGGAGCAGGGCCAGCGGCAGGAGAAACATCGGGTCCATGTAGAAGAAGAACTGCGCGACAAGGATGCGCTTGAAGCGCTGGCGCGTGACGAAGCCCGCGACGCGAGCCGCCTGGAGCCAAAAGCACTGGGGAATCATGCAGCCCTTGGGAAAGCCCGTCGTGCCGGAGGTGTATTGGATGTTCACGAGGTCATCGAGACCGACGGGCCAGGACGGGCGGAAATCCGGCCCGGCCGCGGCGACGAGGTCCGGCCAGCGGTTCTTGAAGCCGGGACAGGGCTGTCCCACCGTGATGACGCGCTCGCTCGTGAGAGAGGCGGGTCTCCGTCCTATGCTCTCGAAATGCGGCACATAGTCCGAATGGATGACGAGGGCTTGGGCCTCCGCGTCATTGATCACGTATTCGAGCTCGCGCGCGGTGTAGCGCGTGTTGACGGGGACCATGATGGCGCCTAGTCGCGCAAGCGCCAGCCAGGTGACGGGATAGGCCGGCATGTTCGGCAGCATCACGACGACACGGGTCCCCTTGCCGATGCCGAGGCGTGCGAAGGCGCCCGCGCACCGGTCCATCTGGTCTTTGAGCGCGCGGTAGGTGAGGGTCTCACCGGCCTCGAAGAAGACGAGCGCCGGGGCGTCGCCATGGCGCGCGGCCGCCTCGTCCACGAGCGTCCCGATGTTCGCGGGCAAGGGCTCGGACATGAACGCCCGGTTTTCCTTCATCAGGGCCCGGTGGCGGGCGCGAACGGTCTCGATATCGGTCATGGTCTCTTCACTGGCAGGGTTGGCGGGTGATGATCGCGGGCCCGAAACCTCCGATCAAGGCCCGCTTGACGGTCGATGCTCTTGACGGTCGATTCTCATGGAGCTTCGACGCTACCATGGCCGATGATATCGCGGGACGGGCCACCATCCGGGGAGAACAGCATGATCGACTTCCGCATCGCCACCGCCGGTCAGTACATCGGCAAGGAACTGTACGTCTCCAATTGGACGCCGATCACGCAGGAGATGGTCACGGGCTTCGCCACCGCCACGCTCGATCACGACTGGATGCATGTCGACGTCGAGCGGTCGCGCCGCGAAAGCCCCTATGGCGGCACGATCGTCCAGGGTTTCCTCATGCAGTCGCTGGTCATCTATTTCACCCACCAGGCCGGCCTCCAGCCTTCGGACGTCGCCTACGGCCTCAACTACGGCATGGAGAAGGTCCGGTTCCTGGCGCCCGTGCGAACCGGCTCGCGGGTGAGGGACCGCATCACGCTGACCGATTTCAAGGAGCGCTCACCCGGTCGCTATCTCCAGCGCTCGACCCATACGATCGAGCTTGAAGGCAGCGACAAGCCGGCCGTCGTCGCGGATTGGCTCGCCCTCTGGTTCAAGGAATTGAAGCACTAGGGCCGAGCACTCAGCCCTTCTTCTCAGGAAACCCGATGCTGCGGCCGGCCTGTTCCGGCCAGGGCAGCAATTTGTGCTCCGCCCACACGGCCTCGAGACGGGCGACGGCATCCTCCGGGTAGGGAGCCGAGCGCCGGGCCTTGAGGTCGACATGGAGGTACATGACCTCGTTCGTCGCGACGAGGTAGCCCTTGTCCCGGTGGTGCATGCGAAACATCACGCGGGTGCGCTTCGAATCGTAGCCGAGGAGCTGGGCCGTGAAACGCAACGGGTCCCCCTCGTGGACTTCCTGCATGAAGTTGATGTGGGTCTCGAGCGCAAATTGCGCGTGATCGGTTCGCTCCCGGTACTCACGCGAAAGATCGAGATGGGCATAGAAATCAACGGCGGCATACTCGAAGGCCAAGAGGTAGTAGCCGATATTCATGTGGCCGCTGTAGTCGATCCACTCAGGCCGCACGATCTGATCTTGGCAACGAAAGGGCTCGGGCATGGCGCGGGACTGTATGGGGCGGACGGCTCATCGTAAAGCGGCGGCGCGAGGGCCGCGACGAGCCGGCCGTCGAAAGCCTCCGTCCGGTTGTGCTTCCCGCGCCGGGACGGCAGTATGATCTCGACGCGCAAGGGAGGAGCGACCTGTCATGCAGAACGGTTCGTCACGCGTGGCGGAAGGCGGCAAGGCCATCTATGGCGCCTGTCTCGGCATCCTCATGCTCGAAGCGCGATTCCCCCGCATCCCGGGCGACATGGGCAACGCGACCACCTGGCCATTCCCCGTTCTCTACAAGGTGGTGCGCGGCGCGAGCCCCGAGCGGGTCGTCCTTCAGGGCGCGAAGGGACTACTCAACGTCTTCCTCGATGCGGCAGCCGAGCTCGTCGAGATGGGTGCCGACGGCATCACGACCAATTGCGGGTTCCTCTCTCTCTACCAGGCCGAGCTCACGCGCCATTGCCGTGTGCCGGTCGCGACATCGAGCCTGATGCAAGTGCCGTTCGTGCAAACCCTTCTGCCACCGGGCAAGCGCGTCGGCGTCATCACGGTGAGCCAGCGCTCTCTCACGCCCGAGCACCTCAAGGCGGCGAACGTTCCTCTCGACACGCCCGTCGTCGGAACGGATGGTGGGCAGGAGTTCACCCGCGTCCTCATGGGAAATGAAGAACGGCTCGACGTCGCCAAGGCCGAACGCGACATTCTGGATGCGGGCGATGCGTTGCTCGCCAAGGCACCCGATGTCGGAGCCATCGTGCTCGAATGCACGAACATGACGCCCTACGCGCGGGCGCTCCGACGTCATCTCGGACTTCCTGTCTTCGACATCTACAGCTTCGTGACATGGTTCCATGCGAGCTTGAGCCCGCGCGACTTCGGCCCGCCGGGGAGCGCGCCCGGTGCGCAGGTAACCATCCCCTGAGCGGCCCTGGCGCAGTCCCGTCCCCATGACAGCGGAGCGCAGGGCCGAAATCCCCGTTCTCCTCGACGATCCGGTGAGAAATCACCCGACGCGGGGCGAACAGCTCGACATCCTGGCATCCGTCATCGGCGATTTCTTGAAGCCCGGCGACGCCCTCCTCGATCTTGGCATTGGCGTCGGATATGTCGCGCGCATGATTCTCGAGCGGGCACGCGGTGCGCGCCTTGTCGGCATCGACATGAAAGCCGAATCATTGGCCAAGGCGAGGGAAGTCTTGGCGCCCCTGACACCATCGCTCTCCCTCATCGAAGGCGATCTTGGCGCGATCGAGAGTCTGGCTGTTCCCGCCGGACCCTACCGCGCCGTCGTCTCGGTCCTTACCTTTCATGACCTGGCCGATGAGGCCAAGGAACGCCTCATCCGGTGGTCCGCGACGAGACTCGGGGCGGGCGGCACGTTCTTCCTCCTCGACCGCCTGCGCCTCGACAAGGAGCTCCTCTTTCCGTTCCAGGTCACGATGTGGGAGCGCATGAACCGCGTCTATGGCGGGTCGATGCGACGGGCGGACGATTTTGGAACCTATCTCCGCGACTTGGGCGAGACGAATCGGCCGGCCCGATTCGAGGACTACATGGGCTGGTTCACGGGCGCAGGGCTCGTTCCGGCCTGTCTCCATCTCCATGGCAACATCGCGCTCTTCGCAGCGGCGAAGCCCGGTTGAGCGACGCCGCCGGCGCCGCCGCGTCGCGCGCATCGTGTCGGGCGGACAGACGGGCGTCGACCGCGCCGCGCTCGACCTGGCGCTCGACCTCGGCATCGCGTGCGGCGGCTGGTGTCCCAAAGGCCGGCTGGCGGAGGACGGAGTCATCCCGGCCCGCTATCCGATGACCGAAGCCGCGAGCCGGTCCTATATCGCGCGGACGCGCATGAACGTCGCCGATTCGGACGCGACGCTCATCCTCACCGACGGCCCACCCACCGGCGGCACGGCCAAGACGATCCTCTTTGCCCGCGATTTGGGAAAGCCGCACCTCGTCATCGATCTCGGCGAAAACCCCGACCCGGCCGAGGTGTGCGCCTGGCTCTCAGCGGTGCGGCCCACGACGCTCAACGTCGCCGGCCCGCGTGAATCGAAGCGCCCCGGCATCCGTCGCCGCGCCAGGGCCTTCTTGAAAGCGGTATTGGCCTAGCGGCGGCCGCGGCGCGGCCGACGGCGCACAGGCGCCCCCGTCCCCGCCCGTGAGAGCGAACCGATGATCTTCTTGGCTTGTGGCCGGGAGAATGCCTTGAGCGTCGTCGAGCGGACAGCGCCCCACCGGCCCACTTCGAGAAGGAAGCGCGCCATGGCCTCGTCATTCGGCGCCTCGAAAACGACGACAAAATCGTAGCCGCCCAAGGTCAGGTAGTAATCCTTGATCCGGCCGCCGATCTTCTTCATGAGCGCTTTGCCGCGTTCCGAGCGCGCGCCCGACTCATGGATGGTCTTGATGCCCTGCTCGGTCAGATTCATGAGAGCGATGTAGGTGTTCATGGCCGTTCCCCCTGTGGATGCTGTTGCGTCTGCGGTCAGTCGGCGGCGATTTTGACCAAATGGTTGACTTTGAGCGGCTGGCCCGCACGCATGCCGTTCAAGGCCAGGAACCGTTCGACTTGATGGTCGTCGAACGGCATTTGCTTCGCCAGGCTCTCGACCGTATCGCCGGGCTCGACGAGGCGAAGGCGGATGCGAAGCGGTTCGGCCTTGGCGGCTTCCTCGGGGCTCATCATCCGGAAACTATAGGTCGCTCGGCGAAAATCCTCCTGAAGCGAGGCGGTCAGGCTGGGCGGGCTCACGAAGACGAAGCGATAGATGATCTGCGGCGTGAGCCGCATGGCGACCAGCCTTAGATCGAGGGGGCCCGTGCTGCTGTTGACGCGCGCCGAGGCAGTCGCCGAATCGAGTCCATTGATGTTGATCGACTCGACCTGCGACAGGGACAGACCGGGCGCCCAGGTGTCCTTGAGATACTGTCCAACGGGCGCCGGCGTCGCGTTCCGCGCACGGTCGAAGATGACGCGCGCCTTGTCCGGTCCGATGCCGACGACCTGTGTCGCGCTGTTGAACAGGCGGAATCCGGATGGCACCTCGAATTTGAACCGCAGCCGCGGATGCATGAAGGTCCGGTTGCGGATGAAGCCGTTTTCCTTGTCGCCGCCATAGGACAAGCCGTCGAGATGCGCGAGGTAATCGGCCTCGCCCACGCGCGGCTCTTCGGTCGGAGGGATTTGCTTCCGCGCCTGCTCCGCCGCCGCGACGACGCGGTCAGCCGTCCGCGGGTGAGTTGCGAACAGGCTGAATCGATCACCCTCATTGCGGCCGGCGAGAAGCGCCTCGAGATTGCTGTATCCTTCGAGCGTGCGGAGGAACGATGCCATCGCGACCGGATCGTACCCAGTCTGGGCCATGTAGCGAACGCCGAGCGAGTCCGCCTCGGACTCCTGGCCGCGCGAGAACCCAGCCAGCATGGCGCCCGCCCCGAACTGCGCCAATTCCTGGCCGACCCCGCGCGTCGCTACGCCGAGAATATTGAGCGCCAGCGACGTCGCGACGGTCTGGCTGTAACGCTCGGCCGTATGCCGCGCGGTCACGTGGCCCATTTCATGCCCCATGACGCCGGCCAGCTCCGCTTCATTGTTGGCCAGCGCCATCAGGCCCGTGGTGATGTAGACGTAGCCGCCGGGAATGGCGAAAGCGTTCGCGATGTCGCTGTTGAGGACAGTGAAGGTCCAGCTCTGGTTCGCCCGCTCCGTGTTCGGCACCAGCCGCTGGCCGATCGACTTCACGTAGTCGCGCACCTTGGGATCATCGTATTCGCCGCCGAACTCGGCGACGATCTTGGGATGCTCCTCCGCGCCGAGCCGCGCCTCTTCGGAAGACGACATGAGACCGGTGAACGCCGTACGCCCCGCCGGGTTGGTCGAGCAGGCCGGCACGAGCGTCAAGAGGCACAGGCCCAATGCCAACGATGCCCATCGCTGGAGTTTGCGCGTCATTCGGCCAGCACCTCGATCTGCTCCGGTCGGGTCGCCTGAATCATCGGCCCGTTCATGGATTTTATCCAGCCTCGAACGCGGAGGCGACGGCCTTCATAGGCGCGCGGCTCGATCCCGACCTCGCGGAACCGCTTGAGGTCGGCCGGATCGATCACGATGGTGAAATCAGTGTGCCAATCGGGACCAAAGTTGAGATACGTCCTGCCGCGGACCGCGGAGACGGAGAGCACCGTCCCCTCGACAAGTTGGAAACTGTCGGCATAGCGATCGGCATCGTCCGCGATGCGGACTCGATAATGTGCATCGGACCAGAGTCCGCGCCGCTTGATGCGCGCCTCGCGCTCGAGCGCCAGCATGTCCCCGATGCGAATGCGTTGGTCCGGCAACGTCCAAACCCGCGCGAGGCCGGCCATGAGGAGAAGGCCCTGAACCCAGCTTCCGTCCTCGGCATAGAGCTGCGCCGTCATGCGGCCATAGCGATCAGGACGCGCGCCGTCATAGTGCAGGGTCACGTGCTTGCCGATCGTTGCGCGTTCGAGGGTTGCGCGCGCTTCTTCGGCCAGAGGCGTCGTCGTTCCGTCCGGGGCCGCCCTCGGCACCTCGATTCCGGCGAGACGAACCGTGGCACCCGTGTCGAGGACAACCGTGTTGCCGTCGATCACTTTGGCGACGACAGCGCCTGTCTCCGACCGCGACGCCTCAGGAGGCTGCGCTGCGAGCAAGGATGCGACGGGCACGTGGCAGAAAAGGAAGGCTGCCACAATGAAGCGCGCACACGCCTGAACCGTCGTGACGGGCATACCGACTCCCGATCCGGTTTGAACACCCTCCCCGAAAAACCCCGATCCATCACGAGATTCCACGAAATTGTGTCAAAGCGAAGGCCAAGCTTTGCATCCTTGCTCTGGCTCATCGTACATTCGCCGACAGAGTGCCCCACTTGAAGGAGACCCTGATGAACCGGCGCGAATTGTTCCCCGAGATCGAGGCCTATGAGACCGGGCTTCTCTCGCTCGATGCGCGCCATGTCATGTATTGGGAGCAGTCCGGCAACCCGAATGGCCTGCCCGTGCTGTTTCTCCACGGCGGACCCGGAGCCGGGGCAACGCCAACCCATCGCCGATTTTTTGATCCCGCCACCTATCGGATCGTGATCTTCGATCAGCGCGGCGCGGGTCGGTCGAAGCCTTTGGGCTCGGTCGAAGACAACACGACACACCATCTCGTGTCTGATATCGAGAAACTTCGCGGGACGCTTGGCATCGATCGATGGCTCGTCTTCGGCGGGTCTTGGGGCTCGACCCTGGCTCTCGCTTATGCCCAGGCCCATCCAGAGCGCTGCCTCGGCCTCATCCTTCGCGGCATCTTCCTATGCCGCAGGCGCGAGATTGACTGGTTTCTCTACGGGATCCGCACGATCTTTCCCGAGCATTGGCGCGCCTTCTCGGACTTCATTCCGGCAGAGGAGCGGGCCGACCTTCTCGGCAACTATCACCGCCGCCTCGTCGACCCCGATCCCGCGATCCACATGCCCGCGGCGCGCGCCTGGAGCACCTATGAGGGCGCATGCTCGACACTCATGCCCAGCCCCGAGACCATCGCCGCCTTCGGCAACGACCGGATGGCGCTCGGTCTCGCGAGGATCGAGGCGCACTATTTCATCAACGGCATCTTCATGCCCGAAGGGGCCCTGCTCAAAGCGGTGGATCGCATCCGCCACCTTCCTACCACGATCGTCCAGGGCCGCTATGACATCGTGTGCCCCATCGAGACCGCAGACGAGCTGGTCCAGGCCTGGCCCGAGGCCGACTATGTCATCGTTCCGGATGCCGGCCATTCGGCGCTCGAGCCTGGCATCCGCTCGGCCCTCGTCGAGGCGACGGAACGCTTCAAGACCCTCGGCCTCGCCAAGGCAAGCTGACCGGGCCAGCCCGCGTTCCCCCTTGAACCGGCAGGGCCTTGGCCTAGGATGCGGGAAAACAGGGACGTTCTGGGGGCAATGCCGTGCGTTGGTTGATCGGTGCCGCGATCGCGGCTCTCGGGATCTTGGGAATTGCCTCGGCGGCGTCGGCGGAGACGGACGATCCCTCCTATCTCGCTTTCCAGTTCGGCGTCTTCGATTTCGTCCAGGATCATAACCAGGCAGCGGCCTTCGCGCTCGAGTACCGCAATGGCGAGCGGTTCTGGCTCTTCAAGCCGGTCGTAGGGCTCATGGGAACGTCGGACGGCGGCGCTTACGGCTATGCCGGCATCGCCCTCGATCTTTATTTCGGAAACCGCATCGTCGTGCGGCTCGGCTTCGCCCCCGGCGCCTACTATCGGGGCAACGGCCTCGATCTTGGCAGCGTGCTCGAGTTTCGCTCGTCGGGCGAGATCGCCTACCGCTTCGAGGATCGCTCGCGTCTCGGCATCACGGCATTCCACCTGTCGAATGCCAGCACCGGCCGCATCAATCCGGGCGTCGAAGTTATCATGCTGAGCTATTCGATGCCGATCACGAAGCTCTTTGGCGGGAATTGACGCCGCGGTTGACCAGCCACACGCCGGCCGACGCGAGAAGTAGACCCAAGACAGCGAGCGCGCTCACCACCTCGCCCAGCACGAGCCAACCGAGAACAGCCGTGACACCCGGTGTCAGGTAGAAATTGGCCGCGACCTTGCCAGCCGTGCCGATGCGAAGCATGAACAGAAGCAGCGCCATGCCGCCGAGCGAAATGGCGAGCGAAAGATAGGCAAGAGTCCCCAGCGCGACCGGCGTCCAATGCGCATGGGCGGTCTCGAACCCCGCGGTCGCGACCGCGCAGATCACGGCCGCCGAGCCGAGCTGAATCGTGTTTGACGGCAGGACCGCGGCCGCCCGGCAGTGCCGGCTGTAGTACAGCGTGCCGATGACCATGCCGCACACGCCGGCGAACGCCCAGGTGATCCCGGAAACAAGTCCCATCTCGCGCGCCTCGACACCGACCGTGAGGGCGACGCCGGCGATGCCGAAACCGAAGCCCAGCCATTGGGCCGGCCGGAACCGGTCGCCCAGGATGGGACCCGAGAGGACGGCCACAAGCAGCGGATGGAGCGAGCCGATCAACGCCATGGTCGCCGCCGAGATTCGCGTCATGGCGATGTAGGCAGCACCGAGATAGACAGCGTTGATGAGGGCGCCCGCGACGATGAAGTGGTGCCAGCGGCCTTTGAGCTGGCGCCATGGCTGGGGCCAGAGACAACCGATCGCGATCAGAGACGCCGTCGCGATCGCGAAGCGAAGCGTGAGGAAATAGAGCGGCGAGACATCGGGCAGGCCCGCGCGCGCCGCGATGAAGGCCGAACTCCACAAGCAGACGAAGAGCGCGGATGCGACAGTCGCGTGCCACGACGGACGAGGACGATCGGCCTCGGTCACGCGCGGGCGCGCCGCCGGGCGAATGGCCGGCCCTTACGCATGGATCGCCGGCCTAGAGAATGGGATAGGAGCCGTCCTTGTCATGCACCTCGGAGCCGACCAGCGCGGGCGTGAACACGCAGATGATGCGCAGGCGCGTCTTCGACACGATCTTGTGGCGGTCATGCTTGTCGAGCGTGTACATCATGCCCGGCCGCATCGCGTAGGTCTTGCCGGTCGCGAGGTCCTCGAGCGTGCCCTCGCCTTCGAGGACGTAGTTGGCCTCGATGTGATTTTTGTAGTGAAGGATCGCCTCGCGGCCCGGCTCGACGACCGTGTCCGTCAAGGTGAAGCCGACGCCATCCGCCCGCGTGAGGAACCTCAAACTCGAGCCCGAATCGACCTTGCGATGGAATGGCCCGCCCGCGAGATCTTCCTTGTATTTGACGATCATCTGCACCTCCCCATATTCATGCGCCAACCGACTCAAAGCAGCGGATAGGACCCGTCGGCGTCGTGCGTCTCGCTTCCCACGAGGGCGGGCACGAAGACAACGATGATGCGGATCCGCGTTTTCGCCCGGACACGATGGCGTTCGTGCTTGTCGAGGGTGAACATGATCCCGGGCCGGATCGCATAGCGATCGCCGGTCTCGAGATTGTCGAGCGTACCCTCGCCCTCGACGATGTAGTTGCATTCCACGTGGTTCTTGTATTGAAGCGTCGCGTCCGAACCCGGCTCCATCGTGAAGTCGGTGAGGGTGAATCCGACACCATCGGCGCGCACCAGCAGACGCGTGCTTTCGCCCGTCGCGAGCGTCCGGTGATGGGGGCCACCAACGAGGTCTTCCCGATACTTGACGATCATCTCGGCGCTCGCGATCTCAGATGGCGTAGACGGCCTTCTCGCCGCGGCTCTTGCGGCGGCCCGCCTCGACATCGCGCACGGCGGCCCCAAGATCCGCGATGAAGGCATCCACAATATCCTTGTGGCCCATATTGACCATCAATTGGATCGAGGGCGGCTCGAGTGCCCGGCCGACGAGCCAATCGCGATCGGCAAGACCATCCGCGACCGCGTCGATATCGATGCGCCTTGAGCCGAACGAGAAATTATAGGCATGGGGTTCGCCCCAGACTTCGAGACCGGGGACCGAACGAATCCCCTCGATGATCCGATCGCGGATGGCGAGGATCGCCCGAACACGCTCCTTGTATCCGTCCCGGCCGAGATAATTCATCACCGCCCAGGCGGACGCGATGGCACCGCCCGAACGCGAGCCCGTGATGTTCGGCGTCGAGTAGAGACCCGATGGCCAGGCATCGAACGTCGTGCGCTGGTACGCCTCGAGCGCCTTGTCCCGCAGCAGGAGGACGGAGATGCCCTTGTTCGCATAGCCGAACTTGTGCACGTCGACCGAGATGGAAGTGACGCCAGGCAGTGAAAACTCGAAGGCGGGAATCGAGTAACCGAGCTGGCGCGCGAAGGGAAGGATGAACCCGCCGATGCACGAATCGACGTGGAGCCACAGGTCATGGCGCGCGGCGAGTACGGAGAGCGCGTCGATGGGATCGGTCGTACCATAGGGATAAGGCGGTGCCGAACCCACCAGCATGATCGTGTTTTCGTTGATCGCCTTCTCCATCGCATTCACGTCTGCGCGGAAATTCGGACTCTCGGCCATGCGGACGGGCTTCACGCCGAACATGTGGGCCGCTTTGTCGAAGGAAGGGTGGGCGCTCCTGGGCAGGAGCATCTCCGGATCGCGCGCTCCCGGCCGGCGAACACGGGCCCAGTCGCGCGCGGCCTTGACCGCCATCATGTTGCTCTCGGTCCCGCCGGCCGTGACGCTGCCGCCGGCGCCTTCCGGCGCGTCCAGAAGCTCGAGCAGCATCGCGACGACTTCGGTCTCGTAGCGACCGATGCTCGGATAGGACGTGCCCCCGTAAAGCGCATTGTCCGAGATATACATGTCGTAAGCCGCGTTCGCGACGCGGACGAGGTCGTCGCCCGCGTAGTAGGCGGGCTTGAAGATCCGCGCGTGATGCCAAGGGAGATCGTCGCGGCGCAACGTCTCCATTTGCACTTTCACCTCGTCCCAACTCCGGCCCGATTGCGGGAACAGCCGATTCGTCATGGCGGACGCTCCTCCCAACGCTGAGGGCCGACTCTAGGCGGCTCCCTTCCGCGGCGTCAACGCGCGGCCCCGGCCCGGGGCGCGCCCCAGAGCTGCATCACGAAGATGGCGCCCACGATGAGGATAGCGCCCACGGCTTGTGTGAAGACGAGCGTCTCGCCGAGAAAGATGACGGCCAGGGCCACGACGAAGATGGGTTCGCTCGTAAGCGACAACGAAACCTTCGTCGCCCCGATCATGCCGATGGCGGTGAATACGGCGAAGAGGGCCGAGCCATTGAAGAGCGGAATCGCGAAGACGGCGGCAAGGCCCTCCGGCGTCGTCGGCAGGACGAGATCGCCCGTGATCGAGAAGACCGTGAGCGAGGCGACCGCTCCGGCGCCCTGCATGTGCAACATGAGGCGAAGGCTATCGATACCGCGGAGCAACTGGTTCGACGTCGTGATGATGACGGTGAGCGCCGCGGCGCTCAGTCCAGCCAGGAAAATTCCGTAGGCATCCAGGTCGTCGAACGAGACCTTGAGGATGAGCGTCAGCCCCAGGACCGCGGTGCCGATGCAACCGATCTTGACCGCGGTCAGCGGCTCACCCGCCACGAGCCGCATCGCGATCGCGACGAGCAGGGGGTAAAAGTATTCGATCAGGACCGAGAGGCTGACCGGAATGTACTTGAACGACGCGTAGATCGAGAGCGTCTGGAACGCGATGAGAACCCCGAGGGCGAGCGCGGTGCCACGAACGCGCGGCGGCAGCCGGACAGAGGTCTTCGTCAGCCAGCAATAGAGAGAGAGTGCGATGAAGACGGTCGTCAATCGGACTCCGATGATGGAGGCCGGTGATCCGCCGCTCCTGTAGACGACCCGCGCGAGCATCACGCTCAACGCGAAGCCCATGGCGGCGAAGATGACGATCGCGACGCCGAACCACGGACGCCGCGCCGCGCCGTGCGTCGGCGCGTCCTTTGCCGCGTCCCCTCCCGTCATGGCTTCTCAGAACCTGCAGGTGCCTCGCGGTCGCCCGTAACCGTCACGGCCGCGCGAGGAAGTAGTCGACCGTCGTCACGGCCCGGATGCGCTTGTCGACCGATTGGTACTCGGTTTCGAACGCCGTGCCGTCCCGCGGCAGGATCACGATGACCCCCTGGTTCGCGCGGCGGATACCGCCGACCTTGCTCTGCGACGTCGCAGCAAACTCGTCGGCCGCGACCCGCGCTTCCTCCGTCGCCTTCCGGATGAGACCAGGCTTGATCTCGTTAAGACGCTCGGCGGTCATGATGTAACTCGGGCCCGAGGTATCGTTGAGGACCACGCCCCGCCGCGCGAGTTCGCCGATCTCGCGACTGATCTTCGTGACGAGGTCGATGTCGGCCGAACGGATGGTGAGGCTCTGCGTGAGGACAAAGCGCGTGTCGTTCTTCTCCGTTCCGCTTCGATAGCCTTGCGCGAACGCGTCCTGCACCTCGAGGCGCTGAAGGTTGACCTCGCTGTCCTTGACGCCAAGTTCGTTGAGGTAGGACGTGACGAGGCGCGTACTGGTGTCGAGCGCGCCCATGCCGGCCTTGAGGTCGGAGGCGGTCACAGAGAATCGGATGGGCAGGATCGCGAGATCGGCACGCGCGTCCGCCTCCGCGACGCCCTTGACCGTGACGAAGCGGTCCTCGAGGCGTGAGAGAATCACGCCCCGCCCAGCCAGGAACCCGCCGACGCCGCAGCCGATCGCCAGGAGAACGCCACCCACGATCACGCCCGTCGCGATCGAACGCGCGGAAGTCTCCATTGCCCCATGTCCTTTCCCGGCGACTGGACCCACCGCCCCAGTAGCCCCTGGCAAGCATCCCGCCGGTGGCAGCGGGGAGCCACACGCGAGGCCCGGATGGGAGAGGGTATCCGCGTCATCGCATGCGCGGATGCCATCTTGCATCGTTGCCATCGAAAGGCGCAACCGCGTATCATCCAACCGGCAGTGCCGTGGGCCGCCCTAGCCGGAGGACAAGGCGCGCGGTGCCCTATGCCATTTTTGGGGGTCGATCACATCCAGTCGTTGATGCGCGGGGGCCGAACCGCGGCGCTGCACACAACGGCCGCACTGGAACAATGGATGAGAGTCAGGGTCTTGGTTCGGAGACGATGGTCATGACGGAAGCCAAAATACAGGACGGGACACACGCACCTCGGTATTCCATGAGCCGTCCCATGCGGTTCGTCCTCGATCGCGTTTCCCGGCAATTCGCCACGTCGAGCACGCCGTTCGAGATCATCTTCCCGGACGGCTCGACCCACCTCCTCGGTCGCGGGGTGCCTAAATTTCGCGTGACGCTCAACGACGAACGCGGCGTCAAGGCGCTGGCCAGCCTCGACGAAGGCCGCTTCGCGGACGCATTTCTCGAGGGATCCATTGACCTCTCGGGCGACATGCTCATGCCTTTCGAGCTACGGGCGCAAATGAGCGATGTCCATCCCTTGACGGAGGCCTGGCGCTTCCTCCAGCCGCTTCTCTTCGGACAGGTCAAAACCAACCGAAGCGCGATCGCCGCCCACTACGACATGGAACCGTCGTTCTTCCTCAGTTTCCTTGATCCGGAAGTGCGCTGCTACACACAGGGCGTCTACGACGACCCCAGCGAATCCCTCGCCGTCGCCACGCGGCGCAAATTCGACGCCGTGATCGACCAGTGCAAGCTCAAGCCCGGCGACCGCTTCCTTGAGATCGGACCCGGTTGGGGCGGATTCGCCGAGCACACGCACAAGCGCGGACTCAAAATGACGGGCCTGACCATTTCAAAGGTTTCGGTCGACTACATCAACGAACTCGGCAAGAAGGTTGGCGCCGATTGGGAGATCGTGTTCTCCGACCTCCTCGAGTACACGACCGACCGCAAGTTCGATGCGATCGTCATCATGGGCGTCATCGAGCACTTGCCCAATTACGAAGCCGTGCTCAACAAATTCGTCTCCTTGCTCAAGCCGGGCGGCTACGTCTTCCTCGACGGAAGCGCCGCCACGAAGAAGTACGAGCTGTCGTCGTTCATGGTGCGCTACATTTACGGCGGCAATCACTCCTTCCTCGTGTTGCATGACTTGCTCGACAAGCTGGCCAAGACACCACTCAAGCTGGTCGACTGCTACAACGATCGCTTCAGCTACTTCCTCACCTTCCAGCAGTGGGCGCGGAACTGGGATAAGAACAAGGACTACATCGTCTCGAAATTCGGCGATTTCCACTTCCGGCGGTTCCAGCTGTATCTGTGGGGCGCGGCCTACGAATTCCTGAGCCGCCGGCTCGATTGCTACCGGATGGTTCTTCACTATCCGGAAGGCGCGGTCGACCAACGCGCCTAGGGCGCTGGGGAAATCCGGGCTCGTCCAGATCGGGAGCGGCCCCGCTCAACACTCTCGTCAATGGATGGTGGCGCCGAGTTCGTCGAGCGCGACCCGCGCTTCCAGCACGTCAGGATTGTCGACGGCGTCGGCATGGCGCCCGAGCGCTGCGCTAAGCGCCGAGCGCGCTTCGTCTGATCGCGAGCAGCGGGCCAAACCCGTCGCGGCACGCAATTCGATCATGGATGCCCCCAGCGTGCGGGACATTTCCAAAGCGCGCCGGAACCACGTCTCCGCTTCCGCCGTGCCTTTTGATGTTCTCCTGTGCGCGAACTCGCCTCGCACCCGGCAAAGTTCCGCCTCGAACCAGCTTTCGCCACCGATCGAGACGAGTGTATCCGCCTCCGAGAGCATCTTGGCAGCGTCATCCGGAGCGATCCGATCGAGACAAGCCAGAACGGCGTGGGCGAGGAATGTCGGCCGGAATTGCGCGATTTGAATCCCCGCGAGCGCACTCAAGCCCTCCCGCATCGCGCGGATGCCGTCATCGGCAAGACCCTGCCATGCCAGAGCAAGACCGAGGAAGAACCGGCCGGTCGCGTGCCAGACCGGCAGCTTGTGCCGAGAGCCAAGCGCCAGGAGCTCGAGCGCGTGCTTCTCCAATCCGTCCGCGTTTCTGCAGAGAGAGTGAAGGAAGGCGCCGGCAAAGGTGTGCGCCACGCCCAGGCTGTTCACATGACCGAGCGAACGAGCATGGTCGAGCGCCTCGCGCGAGCGCACCTTTGCCTCCTCGAGATCGCCCACATACCACAAATTGAGGCACAGATATCCAAGGCCGGCGACGCGGATGTCCTGGCCATATAGCGTCGCGAGCGAGCGATGCCGCTTGAAGTCGTAGAGGGCGATCGCTTGCTCCAAGTGGTTGCGCGCCGCCTCCGGCTGCCCCGCGAGCAGTTTCGATGCGCCAAGCAGGCGGTGAGCCACCATGAGCGGCGTATCATCATTCTGCCGGGACGCAAGTTCCATGAATTGCTCGCCAAGCGAGAGCGATTTTGTGATGCGTCCCGTCACCTGATGAAAGGCGTATTGGCCATAGAGCACGGGGAAAATTTCCGGGCTGTTTCCGATTTCCTTCGCCAGATCGAAGGCGCGCATCACAGTCCGCTCGACTTCTGGCGTCGAGTATCCGATCGAGGCCATGAGCGGCGAGATCAAACCCAACCGACATCGAAACTCCGCACGGGCCTTGTCCTCCGACGCAGCCATGCTGTCGATGAGCATGAGCGCCCGGTCGAACAGGGCGATGGCCTCAAGATTGGCCGATTGCGCCGCGGCTCGTTCGGCCGCACGAATCCAGTACGATATGCCCTGACTGGTGCGGCCGGCTTCCGTGAAGTGGTGGGCCATCAGCCCGGGCTCCAACTCCGCAATTGTTCGGAAATCGCGTTCGAGCACTTCCGCGACCCGCGCATGGTAGCGCTGCCGCGTACTCTTCAGCAGGGACTGATAGGCGACTTCGTGCACCAGGGCGTGCTTGAACGCGTAGGTGTTGGATCGCCGTCCACCTCGATGGACGAGTCCGGACTCGATGAGTTTCGCAAGCTCGCGCCGCACCACGGCCTGCTCGAGCGGTGAGACCGCGATCAGCAGGTCGCTCGTGAAAGACCGTCCGAGCACTGAAGCCAATTGCGCGACGTCCTTCGCGCCCCCGAGCCGATCCAAACGCGCCATCAGCGAGTCCTGGATTGTTGCGGGAATCCCGATCGCCGGCCCGCCACCGAACGCCTTAGCCGCCCCACGTCCGACCTGCTCATTCGCCTCGAGGACCGCGCGCGTGATCTCCTCGATGTACAGAGGGACTCCGTCGGTCTTGGCGACGATGTCACGAATCACATCCTCGGGAAGCGTGTGCTCGCCTGCGACATCCACAGCCACAGATGCGCTCTCCGCGTGACTGAGGCGCGCCAACGGCAGCGTCGTGAGATTGGGACGCGCGGTCCAGGGCGGATCGAATTCCGGTCGATAGATGAGGACGAGCAAAACCGGCATGGTCCCGGCCGCCTCGACCATGGCGCCAAGGAATTCGAGGGTCGAGGGGTCCGACCAATGCACATCCTCGACGACCATGAGATACGGGCGGGCGCCAGCGAAGGCGCGGACGATCGAAATCAGCGTCGCCAACATGGCGCGCTTGAGTTGCGGCGGATCGACCTTGGCCCAACGGGACGGCGCTTCAGACGTCAAGGTGAGGAATGACGCAAGAACCGGCACGGCATCTTCCACCGCCAGATTCAAGCTGGAGAGGGCGCGTTCGAGCTTTGCCAACTTCTCCGCTGTCGTGTCGGTCGATTCGAATTTCAGCCAGAGCGCAAGCTGCTCGAGGATTGGATGGAAGGCCCGATGCTGGTGATGGGGCGAGCAGTAGAGACGCGCCTCGACATGGGGCTCCTCGGCCAGCGTTTCCCGAAACGCCCGGACGATTCGCGATTTTCCCACACCGGGCTCGCCAGACAGGAGAACGACCTGCCCCTTGCCCTCCCGGGCCGCACGCCACCGTTTGCGCAGAAGACTGAGCTCCTCATCACGTCCCACCATCGGCGTGAGGCCTCGTCGGACACTGGCCTCGAATCGGCCGGGGATCCTCGTCCGTCGCAACACGCGGTACGTTCGGACAGGTTCCGAGAGGCCCTTGTACTGGCGAGCCCCCCAGTCGGCACACTCAAAGAGCCCCTCGACCAGCCGGTAGGTATCGCCGCTGATCACGAGCGAGTTCGGCTCGGCGACTTCTTGCAGCCGAAACGCGACGTTCGGCGTCGTCCCGACGACGCCGTGTCGATCGCGCATGACGCCTGCGCCAAGCTCGCCCACGACGACAAGGCCCGTGTGCACGCCGATCCGCACGGCGAGGTTCACGTCCTGGCTTGCGGCTAGGCGCGCATTGAGTGATTCGATGCCGTCGAGCATTTCGAGACCCGCGCGCAGCGCGCGGTCCGCATCATCTTCATGGGCGACCGGATAGCCGAAATAGGCCAGAATTCCGTCGCCAAGATAGCGCGCAATGTGTCCTTCATAGCGCGCAATCACCTCGGCGCAGACCTCCTGGTAGGCCGCGAGCATGCTGCGGACATCCTCGGGATCGAATCGTTCCGAGATCGCCGTGAATCCGGCGAGGTCGCAGAACATGACGGTCATCTGCCGTCGCTCTGCATCCACGAGACGCGGCGGCCGGCTCCATTCACTTTGTGCAGAGGTCGGCGACAGGCCGCGGATAGCAAGCGCATCAAGCGCCTTCAGCAAGCGCTTGCGCTGGCCGAGCGACAGGCCGAGCTCCATGAGGTCGGTTTCGGTCAGATCCCGCAGGACCTCGAAATCGACATCATGGGCAGCGAAGCGCTGCTCGAGCTGACCAAGTCCGATGGATTGGAGCCACTGTCCGAGATCGCCCACCGCTCTGCCCCCGACAGATCATGAGCCGCGTCATTCTTGATCGGTCGTTCTCGCCGAGCCGGGCGGCCTGGCGGCGCCGATTGAAGGAATCGTGCGTCTGCGCCTACCAGACGCGGACGCGACCGGTGTCGACGTGGATGAAACCCGACTGTGGATAGTACCCGACGCCGCCGCGTTGCAACGAGACGGCGGCCTTCCGGATCTTGTCCAGGTCGCGATCCGCCAAGCGGAAGTCCAGCGCCTTGCCCACGGTATGCTGACTGTGCTCGGCCACACCCGGATTAAGCGAGGCCAGCATCGCATTCGTCTTCTGTGAGCGATAGCCGGAAATGATCTCAATCGGAGCCGTCGAGCCCAGCATGCGCTGCAAGTCCCAGATGAGATCGAGGAGCGCACGGTCGATCTGAATGCTCTCCCCCGTCCGCCAGTCGCGAAGGATGTGATCGATCTCGGCGACGCCCCTTGGGAAATACCGGCCACGCACCTTGTAGATCGCACTCACCTCCTCGCCCGTGTGGAGGTGCTCGAAGGTGAGCGAACGCTTGAGTTCGGTGACCCGCACCGCAAAGGCCGGACGCGTGATGGCCGCGCCGAGCGCAAGCGGCACCGCCGCGGCGATCACCTGTCGTCGACTGATGGTCCGAGTACGCGGACGAGGCACGGTCGTTCCATTCCGTTGTTTGCGCGGGCGGTCCATTGGCCGCCAGCGCCGATCAAGCGCCAAGTGTAGCGGTTGCCGGACGGCGGGAAAACCCCCATTCCCGAGGCTAAGTCCCCGCCCCAGCGGCGTTAATCAACCGTTAATCATATGCCGCGCGCGCTTCAGCCCTTCGGCCAGGCGGTTGTCGCGCCCATAGATGTCATCGCGGAAATTGACGCTGCCGTCCTTGTTGACCCACGCCGTCAGATAGACGAGATGGACCGGAAGGGGCTTCGGGAGCGTGATCGTCTTCTGCTCGCCCGAAGCGATGACCTGCGTCAGCTTTTCTTTCGTCCACCCCTCGCCATCCTTGTCCTTGAGAAGAACGACGGCGAGATCGACCGGATTCTGCACCCGGATGCAGCCGTGGCTGAATGCGCGCATCGTCTCCTGGAACAGCTGCCGTGACGGCGTGTCATGGAGGTAGATGTTCTGCGTGTTCGGGAAGACGAACTTGATCTGGCCCAAGGAATTCTTCGGACCCGGATCCTGCCTGATCTTGTAGGTGAAGTGCGACGCGCTCACCTGGGACCAGTCGACGGAATGCGGGTCGACCTCGCCCGCGCCCGCGCCCCAGCCGCTGAACAGCCGATAGCCGTTCTTCCCGAGATAGCCGGGGTCCCTCTTGAGCTTCGGCAGCAATTCCTTCGACGCGATCGACGGCGTCACGTTCCAGAAGGGATTGAGCTCGACGTACTTGATCGAATCGCTGAACACCGGCGTGCGATGAAAGGGGGTACCGACGACGACGCGCGTCGTGTGGATCGTGTGTGCGCCGTCGACGACTTTGAGCTCGAAATCGGCCATGTTGACGAACACGTAGCGCTCACCGAGATCGTCCGGCAACCAGCGACGACGCTCGAGATTCATCACCATCTGCTCGATTCGCCTTTCGATAGGGACGTTGAGGGCCTCGAAGGTCTTCTTGCCGATCGTCCCGTCGAGCGGCAGACCGTGGCGCTGTTGGAAGGTCCTGACTGCCTGTTCGAGTGCCGAATCGTAGGTTGCCGGATCGCCCGCCGGCGTCGTCTGAAGGCCGCTTTGCGCGAGGCGCTCGCGCAAGACGGGCACGCGCGGATCACTCGCACCGGGCTTGATCGGCTCGCCAGCCTGCACGGGCACGAACCCGCCTTTCTCCGCAATGACCCGATACTGAGCCAGCGCATCCCGAAGTCGCCGGTAGTTGACCGTCTGCGGCGGCAAGGACGCGAAGAACGCCTTGAGGTCGGCGGCGGCAGCCACATCGCGGATCAGCTTGCCCGGCGGGATTTTCTCGGGGTGCTGTTGAATCTCGTCGTCGATCGTCGAGGGATCGACGCGGCCTGCGGCAAGGTCGTTGCCGTAGTGGACGGCGGCGAAGGACAGCAAGGATTCGAGCTGCGCCGGATCGGTTCCCGACGCGGCCTCGACCATGCCCTTCAAGCGCGCAGTCGCATAGTCGGCAGGCTCGAGACCATCCGCCCGGGCACTGGACAAGATCTCGATGAGGTCGCGCGCCTTCTTGCTGGCCTTCGCGCCGTCGAGCCAGATGGGTTGGAAATTCCGCTCCTGGTAGAAGGCGAGCAGCTCAGGCCCGCTCGTGTCGCCTTTGACCGCGGGTGCGGTCTCGGCGGCCTTGGCGAGGAACGCCTGAAGAGAAGGCCCAAGATCGGCGGCGGCCGAGGCCGTCGTCGCCAAGCCGACGGCGAGCGCCCAAGCGATCCCCGATCGACGAGCGGCCCGCATCAGCATCTGCATCCCCTTTTCTCCTTGCCGTCGGTTCACGCGGTGTGCCGGCCGATTCCCTCCGGATACAGCCGTGCCTCTTCTATCATCACCCTCCGGGCGCGGGTAAGCCTCGTTACGGAGTGGAGGACCCTGATCGGCGCCAAACATCGGGATGCCGCGGTGCGGCGCGGGTGCTAGAAATCCAGGCGTTCGGGCGGACCCATCGGTGGCCCGGCGGGGAGGCACCATGAAGCACGATCTTTTCCTCGAAGAGGCGCGGCTCGGCAAGCGCAACGACCTCATCGTCAAATATGACGAAGCGCCGCACCTTGCGGTCCTGCCGCGACGGTTCCGGGGTTTCGCATTGGTCGATCTCGCCCATATCGTCATGCTTGTCGAGAAGGGCATCTTACGCCGCGACCGGGGTGCCAAGCTGCTGGGCGGCCTTCTCGCCATCCATGACGGCGGCCCGGAGCGCTTTCCGTTCAACCCCCAGACGGGCTCCTATCTCGTTCAGGTCGAGCACCATCTCGAAGGCACGCTCGGCCCTGACATCGCCGGGCGCATCCAGACGGGGCGCAGCCGCAACGATCAGGATGCCGCTGCCGACCGTCTCTTCACCCGCGACCTCCTGCTTGAGGTCATCGGGGACATACTTCTCCTGGAGCGTGCTCTCCTCGCGCGCGCGCGGGAGCACGCCGCCACGGTCATGCCGGGCTACACCCATTTGCAGCACGCCCAGCCCTGGACCTTCGGCCATTACCTCATGCGCCAGGCCAGCATCTTCGAGCGCGACCTCCAGCGCCTGCGAGACGCATTCAGGCGTACCAATCTCGGCGTGCTCGGCGGTGCCGCCAATGCGGGAACCTCCTGGCCGCTCGACCGGCGGAGGACGGCCGAGTTGCTCGGCCATGACGGCATCGTCATCAACTCCTCGGATGGTGGATTGTTCGCACGCGATTTCCTCGAAGAGGATGTCGCGGTCTTCGCCGTCCTCATGAGCAATCTCGGCCGGTTCGCGACCGACTTCTACCTCTGGTCGTCCTTCGAATTCGGCTTCATCGAGGTGGCCGACGGGCTTGCCGGCACAAGCAGCATCATGCCGCAAAAGAAGAATCCGCACGCGCTCGAGCGCGTGAAGGCGGTCGCGGGACAGGCCGCGGGATGGCTGGCCTCCATGATGGGCTGCCAGCGCGGCGTGTGCTCGACCGACCTTGATTTCGAGTTCGCGGACAATCCGCTGCCCCAAATCGGCGATGCGACCCTCGGCTCGCTTCGCCTCATGACTGAAGTCGTGTCGTCCCTCACCGTCCACGCGAAGGTCATGGCAGCCAAGGCCGGCGCGTTCTGGAGCACGGCAAGCCACTTGGCCGACGAGCTCGTCCGCCGGTTCGATCTGCCGTTCCGCACGGCGCACCACGTCGTCGGCCGGTTCGTGAAAGAATCGATCGATGCGGGGCTCACGCCCGAGACCGCGACGGCCGATGCGCTGGCTGCGGCCGCACGCGCGCAAGGGGCCGCGGGCATTTCGCTCTCGAACGCCGAGCTGAGGGAGATCCTCAATGCCCGTGCCTTCGTTGAGAGCCGCGCAACCGAGGGCAGCGTCAATCCGGCACAGGTGCGCAGCCATGCCGACCAGCTCGAGGGTCGTCTCGGCGAACATGCCGCCTGGCTCGATGATCAGTCCGCGCGGATCAGGACAGCGCTCGCCGAGCTCGAGCGACGCGCCCGGGCGCTTGCGAACGAAGCCTAGCCGCGGCGCACAGAGGCTTGCGAAGCCGGCCCCGGCCGGTCATGGTGTGGCCCGGCGCCGCGTTTCCTGCCTCATCATCGCGCATCGCCCGCGCGTCCCCGCCCGTCCATCACAGAGGAGACCCCGATGTCGCAAAGTCTCACGATCGCCTTCATGGCCCTGCCGTTCCTCATGACCGCGATGGCAGCGGAGGCGGCGGACGCACCGCGCGTCAAGCTCACGACCAATCTTGGCGCCATCGTGGTCGAGCTCAACCCCGAGAAGGCGCCGAAGACAACGGCCAACTTCCTGGCCTACGTGAAAAGCGGCCAGTACAACGGCACCGTGTTCCACCGGGTGATCCCCGGCTTCATGGTCCAAGGCGGCGGCTTCGCTCCCGGTCTCAAGGAGAAGCCGACGAACGCGCCGATCCAGAACGAGGCAGACAACGGTCTCAAGAACACGACCGGCACGATCGCGATGGCGCGGACGAGCGATCCGCATTCGGCTTCGGCCCAGTTCTTCATCAACACCGTCGACAATGGCTTCCTCGACTTCAAGAGCAAGACGACCCAGGGCTGGGGCTATGCGGTGTTCGGCAAGGTTGTCGAGGGCATGGACGTGGTGAAGAAGATCGAGGCCGTCGCGACGAAGCGCGTCGGACCCTATGAAAACGTGCCGGCGTCGGACGTTGTCATCGAAAAGGCAGAGGTGATGTGACGAAGCGCCGGCACGGGTCCACCCAGCCGGTCCCGAAGGAGACGATCCATGACATTCTCAATCGCGGCACGCTGCACCAAGACAGGCGCTTTCGGCATCGGCATCACGACAGGAAGCATCGCCGTCGGCGCGCGCTGTCCCTTCGTCAAGGCGGGAGCCGGTGCCGTCCTCTCGCAGCACTCAACCGATCCGCGTCTGGGCTTGCGCGGCATCGAGCTTCTGTCCCATGGCTGGGCCGCCGCTGACGTCATGGCCGAGTTGCGCAAGGATCGTGACACCATCGCCTGGCGGCAGCTCGCGGTGATCGATCGCCAAGGGCGCACGGCCCACTTCACGGGCGAGAAGAACGGGCTCGCGCGCGGCGGTGCGGAAGGACCCAACTGCGTTGCCATCGGCAACATCCTGAAGAACGACCGCGTGCCCAAGGCCATCATCGATGGTTTCATGGCGAAGACGGACGCGCATCTCGCCGACCGGCTGATCGCCGGGCTCGCGGCCGGCCTCGAGGCGGGAGGCGAGATCAATCCGCTGCGCTCCGCGACGCTTCTCGTCGCGGAGAGATTCGAGTTCCCCGAGATCAACCTCCGGGTCGACTGGCACGAGGAGCCGATCGCCAAACTCGCGCGCACCTGGCGCATCTACCAGACCAAGATGGGCGGCGTGCTCCAGCGCGTGACCGACCCCGCCAACGCGCCGTCGGGGTAGGATCGGCAGAGCCGTATTCGACGCGACGCGCTAAGGCCTCGCGCCTCGGCGGTCCGAGCCTGACCATGCCCCAGTCGCCGAAGCTACTCGGGTTTTTCTTCGTTTGCCTGGCCACCCTCTGCTGGTCGGTCGCCAACATCCTCATCAAATTCGTCATGAACGCGGGCGTTCCGCCCGACGAATATGTCGGCTTCAGGACCGTCATCGCCTTCGCGTTCGCCCTCACCGTCGTTAGCATCGCGGCACCGGCACAACTGCGAATCACCAGGCGCGATGTGTTCTATCTTGCGGGCTATGGAGTCGTCGTCTGGGCGCTCTCGCCCATCATCGGCACATGGTCGATCAAGCTGAACCCGGTCGCGATCGCCGTCGTCCTCCTTTACACGAGCCCGCTGTTCACGCTCGCCTGGTCGATCGCCATCGGAGGCGAACGTGTCGAGATGTACGAAATCGTCGCGGCCCTGATGGCCATCGCGGGCGTGGTTCTCATCAGCGGCGCCTATGATTCGGCCGATTTCGCCTTGAGCTGGCCGGGGCTCGTGGTCGGGCTCCTCGCCGGCCTTGGCCTTTCTTTCGTCACGGTCTTCGGCAAACGCGGTATCGCGCGGCTTGGGCCGTGGACGATCCTATGCTACGGCCTCGGTTCCGCGTCCATTGTCTGGATCGCGAGTGGCACGCCCTTCGACTTTATCCGAGCGCCGCATGCGCCCGACGTATGGGCGGCGGTCGTCGGTGCCGCCTTCCTCACCGCGATCCTGCCGGTGTGGTTTTATCTTCTTGGCCTCAGGCGGATCAGCGCCACGGAAGCCAACATCACAGCGATCCTGGAACCGCTGCTGACGACCGGTCTCGCCTTCGCCCTCTTGGCCGAACGGCTCGACGCACCGCAGCTGGCCGGCGCGGCAATCTTGTTGAGCGGCATCGCCTACCTCCAGATTCGCGCGGGCGTGAGCCGCGCGGCCGCAGGAGGCCGGTGATCATCTGCGGACTTGCCGGGCTTTGACCGCGTGCGCGCAAGGCGCACCATTCGAAACGCGCCCATGAGGCCCTGTCGTCGTCTCTGCCCGCACCCCTCACCTTGATTCGACGCGCCGATGGCGGAAGCACACAAGCTCGTCAGGCCCCAGCCTCGCCCTCGCGGACCCGGCCGATCGCCCAAGCCATCACGTCGCAGTAGTGGTTGACGTGCGATTCGTCGTGCTGGGTCGAAAGGTAGGTTTTGTTCGGAAGAAAATAGATTCCGGCGGCATACATCTGGCGGTGCAACGCCGCGTTGAATGTGAGGTCCGAGGCGCGGACATCACGGTGATCGCGCACGGGCTTCCGTGTGTAGTAGGGCTGGAAGATGGGTCCGTCGCCGGCCATGACGTGATCGATATTGTGATCGGCAAGCGTGCGGCCGACCCGCTCGCGCGCATAGTCACCGATGCGCGCAAGCTGCGCGATGGCGCCCTCCTCGACGAGGATGTCGAGCGTCGCGTGGGCGCACTCAACGCCGAGCGCGAAGCCGTTCAAAGTCCCGCAGTGGAAGTCGTAATGCCGCGGATCGCTGCCCGGGGTCATGTGGTCCATCACGACGCGCTTGCCGACGATGGCCGAGACCGGCATGCCGCTCGACAGAGCCTTGCCCAAGGTGGCGAGGTCGGGCGTCACGCCGTATTTCTCCTGGGCGCCGCCGGGCGCCAGGCGAAACCCGGACACCACCTCGTCGAAAATCAAGATCACGCCGGCGCGGTCGCACTCCTCGCGCAGCGTCTCGAGAAAACCGGGCACGGGCTGGATCGTGCGGTGCATGGGCTCGGCAATGACGCAGGCGAAGCGCCCCGGTTCCCGCCTCAGAGTCTCGCGCAGCATGGCCGCGTCGTTGAAGGGCAAGACCACCATGTCGTCGAGGATCGCGGGCTCGATCCCGGCGCTGACCGGATAGGGATGCGGGATCTCCGTCGGCGAGTGCTCGAGAGAGATCGCTCCAAAATCATGGTGGCCGTGCCATGCACCATCGAACTTGATGACGCCCAAGCGGCCCGTGACCGCGCGCGAGAGGCGGATGGCGTGAAAGGTCGCCTCGGTCCCGCTCGAACAGAACCGCACCATCTCGGCGCAAGGGACGTAGTGGACGATCCGCTCGGCGAGCTCGACCGTCCGGCGCCTCAACGCGAAGTGGTGCGAGCCCTTGGGCGCCTGCTTGCCGATCGTCTCGACGAGGCGCGGGTGTGCGTGGCCGAGGATGAGCGCGCCTGCGCCGATCACGAAATCGAGATATCGGCGCCCGTCGACGTCGTAGAGATGGACGCCCTCGCCGCCGTCGATGAGGAATTCGAGCCCCGCCGGCGGGGTCACCGAGTTGGTCGTCCCGCCGGGGATGAGCGTCCGCGCCTTCTCAAGCCAGGCGTTGTGTTCGTCCGAGCGCGCATCGGGCCCGAGGAGTTGATTCGAATCGGCGCGGAAACCCTTCTTCGTCGCTGCCATGGACGCCTCACCGTTTGGCCGATCTGCGCAATGTCCCGCACAAGTCCCGGATTGCGCCGAGCGTACGCTCCCGGTTCGCGGGCTCAAGCTGGGAGGCGCTCATGAGACCCACCCGGAACGAGCGGCCTGCGAAGTCGCCGACATTGCCGATGACCGCGATGCCGTGCTCGCCAAGCATGCCCGAACGGAACGCCGAATCCGTGACGCCCGACGGGTACTCGACGGCGAGCACCGTGTCGGAATAGGCGTCCCGGTTGTTGTGGGCGGGACCGCGATCGAGGACCATGCGCAGCCCGCCTTCCCGGAGGCTCCCCATGAAATCCGTCGCCGCGTCGCGGTGGACCTCGAAGCGCGCATCTCCCGCCGCATCGAGCTCCTCAAGCGCCGCGCGCAGCGCGAGGATGAGGCTCACCGGCTGGGTGAAGGGCGGCACCGCGCGCCGCTCCAGGGTCGTCTCGACCCATCGTTTGAGGTCGAAGTAGTTCGAGCGCGGCTTCCCCTCCCTGCGCTCAAGCGCGGCGAAGGCGCGATCGCTCAAGCTCGCGACGGCAAGACCTGGGACCGAGGCCAGGCACTTGTGGGAGCCCGTCACCCCGATGTCGATGAGCCAGCCGTCGGTGTCGTATTGCATGGCGCCGGCTGAACACGCCGAATCGACGAAGTAGAGCGCTCCGTGCTCGCGCACCATCCTGCCGATCGCATCGACGGGATTGACCACGCCCGAACTCGTCTCGACGTGAACGACCGTCACGAGATCGAAACCTGTGCCGCGCTTCAGCGCCGAGGCGACCACGTCGGGATCGACGGGCGCCAGCGCATCGCCACGAACCCACACGACCTCGGCACCATAGGTCTCGGCCCATCGGCCGATGAGCTGTCCCCAATAGCCATTCTCGATCGCGAGGATCCGGGTTCCCTCGCGGACGAAGTTCGCCAGGGCGACGTCGAGCCCCGTGCGGATCGAACCGTGGAACGGCAGCGCGCGGTGGCGCGTCTTCAAGACTCGGCAGAGAAGCGCAACAGTCTCGTCATGGACGGCCCAGAACGCCTCTGTGTGCGGCGTGTAGAGCGGCGCCAATTGCGCCTGGGCCACGCGCGGCGAGACCTCGACCGGCCCCGTCGTCATGTTGAGGAACCGCCGACCGGCCGCGGCGCGGAACGGGTTCGTCTCGCTGGTCGCGTCCTTCGCCATGGAATACCCCGCCCGCCGTGGCCACCGCCCCGTCAGCGGGGAGCGTTTTCCCGCAGCTCGGTCATGTAGGCCTCCATGGGCTTTTCCTCGAGAATCTCCATGGAGAGATCGCCGAACACCCGTGGCAGCCAGACAATGGGCATACCAATCGGCGAGTCGAGATCATCCTCCTTCAGGGGAACCGCGTTCTCGTTCTCGGGTTGGACGCCAGCGGCCACCAGTTCCTTGAAGCACGCCTTGACGCTCTTGGAGGTGAAGCAATAGCGGTAAATCGTCCCCTCGCCTTTCTTGTCCATGAGCGTCTTGAGGTTCCCCGAATAGGGACGCACGAGGAAAAAGCGCGTGGCGTCCTTGAACATCACGACGTACTCGACGTGGAAATCGCCGCGCTTCCACACCTCCTTCCTCGACGGCGTGCAACCCAGGACGCGCTTGTAGTAGGCGACGGCCTTGTCCAGGTCCGCGACGAGGATGTCGATATGGCTGAATTTGAGATCCATGGTTCATTCTCCCAAGTCGGTTGATTGCGTGGGATGGGCGCGCGCCACGGCGCTGCTAGCGCTTGAGACCGACCGATCCTGGCCGCGCATCCGTGTGCCGCGCGCCGTCGACGACGAAGGTGCCGTTCACGAGGACACTCTCGATCCCCTTGGGCACGCGGAACAGTTCGTTGGGCTGGACGTCGCTTGCAATCGCGTCGAGGTCGAAGAGCACCAAATCCGCCTTCATGCCCGGCGCGATGCGGCCGCGGTCGGTGAGGCCGATCTGGCGTGCGGGCGCCGAGGTCATGCGCTCGATCGCCGCCTCGAGCGGAACCAAGCGCTCGTCGCGCACGAATTGAGAGAGAAAGCGCGGCGCGTAACCCCAGTCGGAGAGAGAGAAGCACGCGCGAGCGAGAGGCCCGTCAAGACAGGAGGTGACGCCGTCGCCCATGAGGAAGAACCGCGGATCGGCGAGCGCTTCCTGAAGATGCGCCCAGCGCACCCAGTTCTCGACGATCGTGACGGTGTAGAAGTTCTCACCCGCGCGCTCGAGCAACCAGATGGCGGCCTCCGTTACGGGAAGATGCGCGATCGTCGCCACCTCGGCCAAGGACTTACCCACGAGCTCGCCGTCGCAGCCGTCGGCCGCGACATACATGCTGTCGACGAGTCCGTGCTTGACCGCCGCCTCGAACATCCCGCCCATGCCGTCGAGGATCTGTTTCCGCGTGATCGGATCCTTGAGGCGGGCCGCGACATCCGCACGGGTTCCGTCGCGGAGCGACTGCGGAATCAACACCGCGAGGGGCGTCGGGCCGTAGTCGAAGGGGAACACGTCGCAGCGCACGGCCGTGCCGTCACGCTCGGCGTCATCGAGGATACGCCAGGCGCGCGCGACGACGTCATCGGCGGCATAGGGGCGCCGCACGTAATGCGAGAGCTGCAGGCGCGCGCCGCCCCGGCGCGCGATCGCGACGGCTTCCTCGGCCGCCTTGTCCATGGTGTCGCTGCGGTTGCGGCAGTGAGTCGCATAGACGCCGCCGGTCGCGCGCATGCCCGCGGCCACCTCGGCCAGCTCCTCCGTATCGGCGGCGATGCCTGGTGCGTATTCGAGGCCCGAAGACATGCCGATGGCCCCATCGCTCATGGCCGCCGCCACCTCGTCGCGCATCTGGACGATTTCCTTGCGGTCGAGTGCGCGGCTGGAGAAGCCCGAGACCGCCAGTCTCAGCGCTCCGTGCGCCACGAGCGGATAGACGTTGGCGCCGACCCCGCGGTCGCGCATGAGGTTTAGGTAGTCGCGGAAGCTGCGCCAGGAGACCGGCAACTCTCCCTCCTTCATCCAGCCCGGGATGTTCATGGGAATGAGGTCGGCCGAACGTTTGGTAACCGGCGCGATGCCATGCCCGCAATTGCCGATGACGATGCTGGTGATGCCTTGCAGGACCGAGCTGTGCGCCCGGCCGTCGAGGAGGAGCGTGTAGTCGCCGTGGGAATGGATGTCGACGAAGCCGGGCGAGACCACCTTGCCTGTGGCATCAATGGTGCGCCGGCCCTCGAGCGAGCGCGGCGCTGAGATGGTGGCGATAGCCTCACCCGTGACGCCCACATCGCCCGCGCGCGCCGGCGCGCCGCTGCCATCGACGACCGTGGCGTTGCGGAAGACGACGTCAAATGTCCCTTTCGGACCTGCCTCACCCGTCGCCTGTGCCATTGCCCCTCTCCCTGTCCGCTTTGTCGTCGGCTTTGTTTGTCATGCCTATCAGCCGGCATACGGAAAGGCAAACAGCTGCGGGAACTTCACGCGGCCTAGGCCAGACTCTCACCGGAGGTGAGACGATGGCGGAGAAGCGGGATTCGATCCTGGCCCCAGTAGAGTTCGCCGTTCGGAAGCACGAAGGTCGGCACGCCGAAGGCTCCAGCCTTGAAGGCATCGTCCAGATTGTGCTGGTGACGCGCTGCGGTTTCCGGCGACGCCACCGCGTCGAGGAACGCGGCCCGGTCGAGACCTGCATCTCCAGCAATGCGCGCCAGCGCCTCACGGTCAGCGGGCGCGCGCCCTTGTGCGAAGCACTCCTCGAGGAGACCCATGGAAAACGCCTCGACCGCGCCCAACCGGCCGGCGGCCACGGCCGCCAAGGACAGCGTTCGCCAGTCCGTTCTCTCCCAGTCCGGCTCGCGGTAGGGAACACCGTAATAGGCCGCCCATCGCGAACCATCCCGCGTGCGAAAGGCCGGATCGTACTGACCGCGCCGCACGTTCGGGCGGAACGGGTCGGAGCCCGCCCGTTCGATGAGCGTACGCACATCGAGCGGCCGCCACTCGAAACGCGCCTGTGTGTCGGCCGCAAGGCGCGGGAGCTGGGTTGCCGCGAGGTAGGAGTAACGGCTGCCGATGCCAAAGTAGAATTGCACCGTCAGCGCGGATTTCCCTGAAAACATGCGGCCCTGCCCTTTCCGCCGTGAGAGATAATCGCTCTACTCGGCCGGCGCTCACGCCTCGATCGCTCCATCTCTTGTCTTGCCGCGAAAGCGGCGGTTCATCGCCTCATGGGCCGCACGCGAGCCGTCATGCCATGTGCCGATCCACCGGTCGATCGGCACCATGCCATCGCCGTAGTTCACCTCGAAAAGCCGATGGTGCAGATAGTGCATGTAGGACGCTGCGGCGACTTGAATGCCGCCTTTGGTTACGACTTTCGCGAAACCGCAATGATCGCGCGCGGGACCGCACGAGGCGGCCACGAGGTGGTAAAGGACCAGCAACGGATTGGACGGCACGATCCAGTGAATGAGCACGCTCGAGAAATAGAGAACATGCTCCACCGGATGCATCGCTAGTCCCGACCACGGGCCAGGATTCGCGTTCTTATGGTGAATACTGTGGACCCAGCGATAGAGCGGCGGCCAGTGGATGAGGCGATGGATGCAGAAGAAATGCGCGTCGCGGAACAGCTGCGTGGCCAACATGACGAGGACGAGATAGATCGGATGCTCAGCCCATTCGACGACGGGCAGCCAGCCATTGGCCATCGCCCACAGAGTGACCACGAGGTAAGCGGTCGCGATGGGCACCCCGCTCAACACCGTCCAGATGACATTGTCGATGTGCTGGTCGCCGAAGAGAAACGCGGCGTTCTCCTTCGGCCAACGCTTGTTGTACTTGAACGCGATGTCTTGGGCTCGCCGGGTGTAGAGCTGCAGATGCCACGCGCTCGTGACCGCGACGATGAGCGCCAAATTGATGGCAAGCAGGCGCGCGATCCATCCGAATTCGAGAGTCTTCATCTCCTCAATCGGAGGGATGAGAGTGACCCAGATAAGGAACGCGATGGCGGCGTAAGACACGTTCCACGGGAAAAGATAACCCGGCACGCCGAACAGCCATTTGAGCAGCGCCAGGGGCCTGGGCGGCCACACGAAAAGAGGAGGGAACGCGATGGGTTCCGCGGGCACCCACCCACCCGTATCAATGTTGTCGGCTTGCGTTGCCTCAGCCATCGGAAGCGTCCTCCCCAGGATCACTCTTCGCCGAAGCGGGGCGAAGGTCAATCATAGGTCTGTCGAGCTCCATGATAGCGACGGCGCAGGCGCCGGGCACCCGACAATTGCTCGCCCGCATGGAGATCATTCGGCCGGTGGACAGATCACTGCCAGCGGCCGATACCCGACGGCAGGCGGTCCAGGGCCTTGTAGTACATGACCGCCGCGCCCAGGAACCACGGTGCGCCAGAATAGAAAGGCCGCGTCTGGAAGGTGAGGTCATCGTAGGCCGTCGCCGCGTCGGACGTCCTGCCGAGGATTTTCAGCGCGATCTTGTGGCCGAGATAGGGCGCCATGTGCGCGCCCGACCCACAATAGCCCATGGCGTAGTGGATGCCGTCGTGCACGCCGATATGAGGCAGCGAATCGAAGGTGTATGCCACGAAACCCATCCACGAATGGGTGATCTTGGCGCCCTTCACCTCCGGGAAGATGCCCGACAGGACATGGTGGAGACGGGGGCCCGAGACCGCTGGGTCCGTCTCGCTGGCCGCCACACGGCCGCCGAAGATGAAGCGACGCCCATCCGGAGAAACTCGATAGTAGTAAACCACTCGGCGCGTGTCGGTGATGACGCGCATCTTGGGCATGAGACGCTTCATCAGATCGGCGGGCAATTCCTCGGTCGCCATCACATAGCTGCCGATCGGAATGACGCGCCGGCGCAGTTCGGGCGAAACGTCGTTTGTGTAGCCGTTGGTCGCCAGGATGACATTCTTCGCGCGGATGATGCCGCGGGCGTGGGTGATGACGAATGCATTACCGTCCTTCTCGATCTTGGTGACCGGGCATTGGACGGCGATCTTCGCGCCAGCCCGGATGGCGCGGTCGAGCATACCCGCGTGGAACCGTCCGGGATCGAGGCTCGCGTTGCCATGGATCACGAGGCCGCCGTGATAAGCATCCGTGGCAATTTCCTTATGTTGTTCGGAGCGGGGCACCATGTCGGCGTCGATGCCGCACTCGCGCTTATAGACCGGTATCTCGGCCGCCAGCCCGTCATAGTCGCCCGGTCGGTGTGCGCCGGCGAAGTGGCCGCACATGTTCCAATCGCAGTCGATATTCTCGCTCTTGACCAGGGCCTCGATGTAGTCGCGCGCGTTGGTCGCCTCTTTGACCATGGCGACCGCCCGGTCCCTACCATGTGTCTTGGCAAGCTCGCCGAGGCCCAAGCGCAGCTTCGTGTGGATCTGGCCACCGTTACGCGTGCTGCAGCCCCAGCCAGCATGCTCCGCATCAAAGGCGACGACTTCCCGTCCTTCGCGCGCCAAGGTGAGCGACGCGGAGACTCCCGTATAGCCGCAGCCAACCACCACGACGTCGGTGCGCCCGGGCACATCGGCCTCCGGCAGAGCGGGGCGCGGCGCGGTCTCCCACCAATAGGGTTCCATCTTGGCACCGGACGCAAACCGGGCATCAGTCACTTGCAACCTCCGGGCGATTGGCTGGATTCGTTGAATGAGGACAAAGTCTCACGCGGAGTCCATTCCTGCCCCGACAGTCCGGGCGCCGAGCCTTGCGCCGGAGCGGTATCTCCTCCGGAAGATGATATCGCGACCACAGAATTGGGAATCACTCTCGCAGGCTCTCGCGTCACTTCGGCCAACTAGATCACGTTCCCGAGTTCCTGCGAACCAGGAATTTCACTTTCAAACAGAGCGCATGCGTCTCATGAGATTCCTATTCACGGTGCGGCGGTGTGGTTGCGGATTTTCCACAGCGGGGTCGAGCCATATCAAGACCTTCAAGCGGACCATTGAAGATCACACCCCATGGACTGTTGCTTGGGACTCGGAGATGAAGAGATTTAGTCTACGAGCGCCCCCTCCTCGAGCAATCAAGTGTTTCGCAACGTCTCGAATTCGCTGCCGTCAAAGACGGTTGACAATTGGTCGGCATGCTTCACCTTGGGCACGGTTTTCGCTCGAGGGGGAGCGAAACGCTCATCGGGGCTCGTTGCAGAATGTCTAGAACCGCACCAAGCGACGCCGAAGGCGGCTCGCGGTTGATGAAGCGATCCGAGGTGACATCCGTTGATTCAAGCGAGGATCGATTCACACAGACGACGGCGCGCCAGGTCCGATGACGCTCGACTGCGCAAACTATTTCTGCCAGGGCTAGGTTGTCTCCAGAGAACGGCTGCACAGCATGATGGCCAAAGACACATCTCGTAATTTCGATTTCGTGATTGTCGGAAGCGGCTCAGCCGGGGCCGTATTGGCCCACCGACTGAGCGAGAACAGCGCGGTTCGCGTCTTGCTTCTCGAAGCGGGGCCTGAGAACCGCGATTGGCGCATTCAAATGCCGACGGCGATGGCGCATGCGATCAAGGGGCCGCGCTTCAATTGGCAATATGTGACGGAACCCGAGCCGCATCTCGGCGGCCGCACGATCGACCAACCGCGGGGCCGCGTTCTCGGCGGATCAACCTCCATCAACGGCATGATGTACATCCGGGGTCACGCTCGCGACTATGACCGATGGGCCCAAGCGGGTTGCCGCGGATGGACCTATGCGGACGTGCTGCCCTATTTCCGCCGCGCCGAGCGGCACGAGCTCGGCGGTGATACCTACCACGGGTCCGACGGCCCGCTGGCGGTCGCCGCGTCGAAGATGACAAATCCACTGTGCAGAGCCTTCGTCGAAGCGGGCGTTGAAGCCGGCTATCCACGGAGCGAAGACGTCAACGGCATGCGCCAGGAAGGCTTTGGGCGCGCGGATCGCACGACCGGGCCAGACGGCAAGCGGGCCGATGTCGCGCGCATGTACCTCGAACCAATCCGGCACCGCGCGAATCTGACCATTGCGACAAGCGCCTTGGCGACGCGCGTGATGATGGAAGGTCGCCGGGCCGTCGGCGTCGTCTATGAGCAAGGCGGTCAACAGCACGAGGCCATGGCGGCGCGCGAGGTCATCCTCTCGGGTGGCGCGATCAACTCGCCCCAACTCCTGATGTTGTCGGGTATCGGCCCGGCCGAGGAGCTGGCGCGCCACGGAATTCCCGTCGTCCATGACCTCAAAGGCGTCGGCGCCAACCTGCAGGATCACCCGGATATCCCCGTGGTGCAGGCCTGCCGCCAGCCGATTTCCCTGCATAGTGCGCTGTCATTCTCGGGCAAGCTGCGCATCGGCCTGCGCTGGCTCCTGCTCCGTGACGGGATCGGTGCCAGCAACCACTACGAGGCGGTCGCGTTCGTGCGCAGCCGTGCCGGTCTCGAGCATCCGGACCTCCAATTCACGTTCCTCCCGGTGGGTCTTGGCGAGGTAAAGGACGGCTCGTTGATGGATGCCAGCATTGGCCAACACGCCTTTACCACCCACGTCGACCTGTTGCGGCCAACGAGCCGCGGTCGCTTGACGCTCCGGAGCGCCGACCCTCACGACAAGCCAAAGCTGCTCGTCAATTTTCTCGCGACGCGGGAAGATACCGCCGCGCTGGTGACATCCGTGAAGCTCGTCCGGGAGATCTACGCGCAACGCGCCTTTGCACCGTACCGCGGCGATGAGTTAAAGCCTGGTCCGGCGGTCGCAAGCGATGCGCAGATCGAGAGCTGGGTCCGCGCCAATGTGGGATCGTCCAAGCACCCCGTGAGCACCTGCCGCATGGGACCCGCCGGCGACACGCTTGCCGTGGTCGATCCGGAGCTGCGCGTGATCGGCATTGAGAGACTCCGCGTCGTCGATGCCTCGATCATGCCCGACCTGGTGAGCGGGAATACCAACGCTCCGACGATCATGATTGGCGAAAAAGCGGCCGACCTCATACTGAGCCGCCCGCCTCTTGCCCGCGACGATGCCAATGTTTGGATCAATCCGGGCTGGGAGACTGCGCAGCGCTAGAATTTGACGCGCAGGCACAAGGGATGGAAAGACGGCGGCGCATGAGAACGACAAGACAGCGAGCTGAGCGCGGGCCGAGAGACGCCGAGATCGGCCGCCGGATCGATCGACACGAGAGGACGCGGCAACCGGACAAGGCTGCAATGCCCCTTGCTTATTGAAGAATTGGCGTCCCCGGCGGGATTCGAACCCACGACCCCAGGATTAGGAATCCTGTGCTCTATCCTGCTGAGCTACGGGGACACCAGAGGGCCCTTATAGCCGAGGCAAAGAGGTTGCCCAAGGGCCGGTCCACCTGCGCAGACCTCTAACCCTTTGGCCGCGATACCTTGCACGCGAGCTCTGGGCTCAGGCAGTCCGATCGGGGAACCAGCGAACGCGCGGCGGTCGGCACCACCGCATTCTCGCGCCTTTGCGCGCAAATTGACGCGGTGTGGGCAGCGCCGACACCACTCCCCTCGGGACGTCGCCCCTTGTCAGGCGGAACGGCTGATCGCCTCGCCCACACGACGGCGGACGAGCTGGGTTAGCGGCAGATGGGTCGGCTCGCCACGGAACGGATCCAGGTGCTCGTGATCCGATATGATTCCGGGGTCCACCAACGAATGCTTGACGTCGTAGGTGACCACGCGATTCGTCGCGGTGATCTGGATCTGGCCGAACCACTCGGTTTCCTCCGGCTTCAGGAGAACGTCGAGCCGAACGTTCCGCACGCTCATGGGATTCACGCGCTGGCGCTCCAAACTCCGACCATCGAAGGTCTTGATCGAAGCGAGAAGAGCCTTCCGATACGGATTGATGAAGGTGATCGTCTCACCGAGATCGCGCGTCCGATCGATATGGACCATGGGATAGTTGTCGACGTAGCGCCCGTAACGCGCGATCTGCTCGATCACGGGTGGCGCGCCGAACTTGTAGGCATTGTCCGAGAAGAAGGATTTCTTCCCCGGCTTTGCGTAGATCGCGTAATAGGAAATCGGCCGCTTGTCGTCGAACAGCTTCGCGTTTCCCTCGGCCGTGACCGCGACCTCAAGATACCCGCCCGCCCATGCCGGCGACCTGTCGCGCCAGACAAACGGCTCCAGCACCTGCCCTCGAATCCGCCCATTCACGTACTCGACCGACACGGCTCGCTCATCCTCCTGCCGGCCCTCGTGGAAGACAGCGTAGTGGATGTTGACCACCCCTGATCCCGAGATGAGACGCTCCGCCAGCACGGCCGGCGCCAAGCTGATCGTGCAGTCATAGCCGGCCGGCAAGGACGTGATTGTCGGAAACAAGAAGCTTTCGGCCATGAATTCCGCCCCACACTAGAGATGATCGATGGAAAAGCGATCGAGCGATGGCGTCGCGCACACGACATGCACCTTGTACTGCCCCTCGGCGCGCCATCGAATGTTGATTGGCCGGTCAACAAGATGCGCATATTGCTCCCGAGGCAGCGTCACCTCGTGAAGACGCGCTCCGCGCGGCGGTACCGGCACAATGTGGATTTCCGGTTTCGAAGTGAACGGCGCTCCATCGATGATCGGGTAGGCCAGCTCCATCGAAAGGTCCCGGTCACCAGCATTGACCAGCGTGAGGAATATGCGCTCGTCTTCCGACCGATGAAGGCAGGTAAACCAACCTTCCGGTGCGCGCGTCGCGGCCTGACTGTGAAGGGCGCAAGCGGCGCGAGGCGCCACGATCTCGATCTGCGGTCGCGTCGTTCCGCGATAGCCCGGCTTCAGTGCCTGCCGGGCAATGGTGACTGAACCGATCCCCAGCGTGCCGCTTGTTGCCGGGAGATGCCGCGAAACGTTTATCCGGAGCGAAGCCTCCCCCTTCACGACATCCTCGTGGTGAAAGCGCAGCCGACCTTCTGAATCCCGTACTTCGAGATCGACTCGCATGTCAGGCGCGCAAATTTCATGCTCGTAGAGCAACGAGTGGTTGTCGACGCAGACAAACTCATCGATTCCATGGCCGACGAGGATGGGCATCACATTACTGAAGGGCTGGGCCACCTGGGGCGAGATGCTATCGATCGCCTTGTAAAGCGCGGCTTTGCCTGCCACCACAGGCCGGTCGATTCCGACAGGAGCACGCTTCATATCCGACGGCTGGACGCCTTCCCGCGCCGTCGCGACGTAGTGATATTCGAGATCGAGCGTGCAGGCCGTGCATTTGGTCCCGGCCTTCGTCCGCCACATCATCTCGTCAAAGCCGATACCGGGATTGGCCCGCAGAAAATCTTGATACGCACCGAGCGTGAGATCAAAGCAGCCGCAGATCATCTCGTCGCGCTCGGCGGGCGGCAATGTGCTGTCGTCGGCTTTCTTTTTCTCCCGTGCGAGCGTCGTCATGACCGCGCCTTTTCTTGGCGTCGGGTGTGCGACACATGCCTTCCCTGTCCGATGGGATTGTTCGGAAACGCCAGCTCCTGCCGCGCCCGCCAGCTGCTTTTCACGTAGTTCACGATGAGAGAGCGCCTCACGCCGTTGATCGGACGGCGCCTGAATCCGTGCCACGTGTCTCGGCCGGGTATGAAGATAAGGCCCCGATTGAAGGCATAGGGGGCGGAGCCGACATATTTGAGATCCGAGTCGTAAATGTCGGTGCCCCACGCCTCCGATCCTGGTTCGTCGGAGAGATAGATGAGCATCGTGTAGGCTTTCTCCGCGATATCGGTGTGAGGCTCGAGCCAGAATCCGGCGGTATCCTGACAGTACTCGATCCGGAGGTTGGTGCCTTCGAGAGTAATGCCACAGGTCTCCTCGATAGCACCCGTCGCACGGCGATCCTGCAACGCTGTTGCCAACGCGTCGCACACGGCAAACCGGGACCGCTTCTCCTCGGAGAAGAAGATGCGCGACTGATTGTTCGTTTCACGTCTGCCATTCGTCTCCTCGATCTCGGCTGGCTCGAAGGGCAAGCCGCGCACCGCGCGCGCTGTCTCAACCGGCAGCACATCCTTCAGCAGCCAATGACGATAGGGCTCGGCGTGCCTGTCGCTCGCGGTCAAGCATTGGCGGAAGGTGTCGATCACATCCGGAATTGCGCTCATGTCGACTTCTGTGCCCCTCACGTGGTGAAGATTCGTTTCGCGGCAGCCGAAACCCTGTGACGCAGAATCTCGCGCGCGGCGACGTCCGCATTCTTCATCCAGTTCACCATGACGTAGCGCCGCTCACCTTCGAACGGTTTGTGCCCGTGCCAGGATCGTGGCGACGGCTTGAATGCGATCATCGTGCCGCCGTTGGGCGGCACCTCCGCGATCACGTCGTCGATGTCATGGGGACCACGCAAAATCCGGAGATTGCCACCACCGGCCGTCCATTCGTCGTTCAGGTAGATGAGAACCGTGAGGATCTTCTCGAACGTGTCCGTGTGGATCTTTCCGTCGCGCGCGCGGCATCGACCTCTTACCGTGATCATCTGCGGCCGCTCGCTCAGATCCATGTCGAACTTCCTGCCGAGCATGGCCGTGAGCTCGCCGTATTGGATTTCCTCGACGAAGGAATTGAATGCCGGCCCGGCCGTCACCTCGCTCAGCGGGAAAAGCCCAGGCTTGCTGATCGAGGGAAAGTCCTTGCGGATATCCTTGAGCGCCGCCGCCCTCACAACATTGCGCACGACCATGTAGTCGAACGGCTCGTGCTGGACATTTCCCGTTTGCAGCCGATCCCAATCGAAGCAGTCCATGGCCGGCACCGTCTTTTGCTGATGTCGACACCATGACATCGCGCAATCGTCAGCACATTGACCCCGGTCAAGATTGGACGAGATGGGAGTGGAGTTTACCCGCGGTTGTCCGCGCCGACATCACGCAGCACCTTGATGTCCGTAATGTGAATCACGCTTCCTTCACTCTCGACTCCAAGCGAGCGGAGTTTGGCCAGGCAGCGCGAGAACGTTTCCGGCTCCATGCCGAGACGCGCGGCGATCAGCGCCTTGTCATGGGGTAGGTGCAGCCGCACGGCCCCCTCCTTCGCCTTGCATTGGCTGGCAAGGAATTCGATCACGCGCTCCTTCGCCGACCGCGTGATCAGGCGTTCGACTTGCGCGACGAATGACTGCATCAAGTCACCCATTGCCGCGTTTATGTTCATGGCCAAGGCGGCATTGGCGCGCGCCCGCTCCGCGAAGACGTCCGCCGGCATCGCAAGAAGCCGAGAGTGCTCGACGACCTCCGCGTTCGCAGGATAGCTGCCGAGACGGAGCGCGGCGGTCAAGGCAAAGGGTTGGCCGCGCGTGAACACACCGATAACGGTTTGACCGCCATCAGGCGAATCGCGAAACAGCTTGATCCACCCATCAAGGACGATGAAGAAGTGCCGCGCGGCATCACCGCGCCTGAACAGCGTCGCCCGGCGCGAATATGTCTGCACCCGTGCTTGGGCTAGGCACGCGTTGATCTCCTCTGCCGAGACGCCGGCAAATAAAGGCGACGATTGGACAAGGACGAAATCGCCTTGTGACAAGCCGACGTGGTTTGTTTCGCAATTCGTCAACCTTGATTTCGATGCTATCACGCGTGGTTTCCCACTCGCTCGGTCCGCCAAGCGGGTGAAATCTACGCCAAAGTGCCATGGCCGTCACCGGCCATATGCTTGACCGTGGTCAAGACAGGCGAGCAGGACGACGCCGTGAGTCGCCTATCGTCGCATGGCGATTTGAAAGCCGCCGCTCGTGTCGAGTCTCTATGACGCCTGGCGCTTCGCCGCCTGCGCGGCCGCGACGGGCGTGCGCCATTCGGCGTGATCGGCGATGAGCCCGCGCGTGATCTGGTCGTACTTCTCCCAGAGCGCCCGCGTCTTGGGGCCCACCTGTCCCGCGCCGATCGGCAGCCGGTCGATGCTTGTGATTGGCGCGATCTCGTAACCGCTGCCGCAGAGGAAGGCCTCGTCCGCGATATAGGTCTCGGTGCGGTCGATCGTGCGCTCCTCGACGGGAGAGCCAAAATACTCCTTGAATAGGCGAATCAGCGTATCGCGCGTGATGCTCTCGAGGATCGAGTGCGTCGTCTCGGGCGTCGATGGCTTGCCGTCACGGATCATGAAGAAGCAGGCCCCCGCCCCCTCGGCTAGCTTGCCCGCGCCAGTCAAGAACAACACCTCGTTGTATCCGTCGGCCCGTGCCTGGAGAAGGCCCAGGCGTCCGTTCTGGTAATTGGCAGCGGCCTTGATGCGGGGCGGCATGTCCGAATCATCGATGCGCCGCCAGGAGCTGATACCGCAGGTGATCGCGCGCGCCTCGAGCGCGCGCGGCTTTCGCGGAATCGCCGCGCAGATGAGGCCGATTGGCCCCGTCGCCGCGATGTTAGCGATGCCGGGATCGCCGATCACATAAGCGGAAAGGCGAATGTGGCAATCCGTGTCGAAGTCGTTAGCCGCAACCAGCTCCAGCACCGTATCCGTCAACTGGTCGAGGGAATATGCCGCGTCGAAGCGCATCAAACGCATCGAATGCTGGAGGCGGACGAGATGCTCTTTCAGGCGGAACACATGGGTGCGCCGTTCGTCCTCGTTCCAATAGCCGCAGATGCCTTCGAACACGGTCGCGCCGTAGCGCACGGCAGGAGACAGCACGTGGATCTTCGCGTCGTCGAAGGGGACGAGGCGACCATCGAGGCTGATGTAGCGGGGCGTGCTCATGGGCGTATTCTCCCGGCTCGGCCGCGGCCCGGCGCCACGGCGCATGCGCCAAGGCTAATACGTGGAAGTGCGCCGGAAAAGAGCGCTCAGCCGCTCAGGCGATGCACGGGGCATAGATCGTAGGGCATGTAGCCGATCGACGACTCGATCGTCCGGCAACCGTTCCAGTCAATCGCAAGACCGTAAGCGCGTAAATTGTTCACGGGCGACGTCGCATCGGACGGGATCATCAGAACATAGATGGCTCCCTCGTGATGCTCGACGATGTCGCGCATGACCTGGTTGAACGCGACGCCCGTCTCGCCCGGATTCGTGAAACCGCCATCGATGCGAAGGAAGCGAACCGAACGCGGGAAGGACGGCGCCAGGAACCCGAAAGGCTCATGGCCGGTGAGGAGCACGAGCGCCCCCTCTTCGGGCGCCGGGCTCGGCATCGCAACTTCGACCCATTTCTCGGACCAGGGCGCGCGGCCCCAGTCGGTCGTCTTGATGCTTACCGCCACCACCGCAAGCACGATCGCCGCTGCGCCGGCACGCATGCGGACCGGCCCCGGCAACAAGCCGATCGCGAGGACGATGACGAGCGGCGCCAGCATCTCGAGCGCCAAAGCGTACCGGTAGATGCCGAAGAGCGCGACCCAGGCGACGTAGGTCGACGCGACCGAGGCGATGATGAGGCGCGACGGCACGGTTTCGCCGAACTCATGCATCACGACGACGCGACGGCGCAAGGACCAGAGAATGGCCACCACGACAAGAAGCACGAAGGCAACGAGAACTCGGAAATCCTCAAACTCGACATCGCCCGCGATCGAGGGTTCGAGCGCATAGGCGATCGGGAAGAGGATCCGCTTCCACGCCTGATGCGGCAGATAGAAGACGTGCTTGTAGTCCTGCGGCAAGGCCCAGGGTGACCGGAAGATCTGGTTATAGAACGGAAAGAGCGGATTGCCGTAACGCTGCCACAGGGCCCACATCCAATAGCCGCCGGTCGCGGCGAAGCCGAGCGCCGATCCGAGAGCAAACGCCACGGCATTCAATACGCTGCGCGCACGCGCAGCAGGGAGCGAAAGCGCACCCACGAAGAGCCCCATGGCATAGATCGCGGAAGACAGCTTGAGCCCTGCCACCAGGCCCGCAAGCGCGCCCGCGGCTGCGGAGAGAAACACAGCGGCGACCGGCCGCCCAATCGAGAGATCCTCCCACCGCGCGACCAACAGCCACAAGGCAAGCAAGGCTCCGATCGTGACGACGTTGTCGTAGAAGGTGGTTCCGAGGAGGCTCAGGAATCCGACGCCCGTGACCCCGAGGAGCGTCAGGGTGAACGCGATCGGCACTCGCCATCGTCCTCGAACCAGCGCCGTCGAGGCGATCCCGTAAAGTGGCACGGCATTGAGACCTTGCACGACGCCGAGAAGAAAGCCGACGCGCTTCGCGGGCCAGGCTTCGGCCGCGAGGTAGAACGGCACGTCGATCAGCGGGTTGAAGAAGGTCGGAATCGACGCCACGAGAAAATCGACGCCGCCGCGACCTTCAAGGAAGGCGTAAGCGTTGTAGTAGTGGTAGTTGCGCAAATCCCAATTCGCGTCCATGTCGAGCGCGAGGGTGAGCGCGCCGCACGCGAGCGGGATCAAGGCCACGATGAGCCACGGTAGGACATGCGAGCGGAACGCCAGGCGGTCCGAACTCATGCGGATGGGGGCCGCTTGGCTTCGATCATGCCGCGGCAGACGCTCGGACGGCGCCTCTCCTGAAGAAGAACAAGATCGGCAACAATACGAGGCTGCCGGCGAATTCGAGCCAGATCGCGTCGGAGTAGGCAGCGATCATGGCGTCCCTCCCGCCGACGCCGATCGATTCGAGCGCATCGAGGCCCAGCGTGATCTGGAGATTGAGGAGCGCCACGCCGAGCGCCGGCCCCAGCTGCCAGCCAAGCACATAGAGGCTCGGCGCCGTCGCCGCGAGCCTCTCCGGCAGACGCTGGAACGCGAGGACGGCCAGCGATGTGCCAATGATGCCATAGCCGATGTTGAGGACGACGGCCGTCCAGACCACGGTCGTGAAATCGAGACCGGGACCATAGAGCGTATAGCCGTAACGTCCGACGAGGAGCGTAAGGAGTCCGATCGCGACGCTGCGCCAGGCCCCGAGCAAGACGATCAGGGGACCGCCGACGATCATGCCGATGAGCCAGGCAATACTCCCCACAGCGCCACGCGCGCTGATGAAGTAGCCATCGACGGAGAGAACGTCGCTCAAGTCCGCGGCCTCGATCTGCCCGGTCGAGAGCCCGGCGACGACGAGGGCCGTGATGACGGCCAGCGCGAAATTACGCTCACCGAGCGGCGCAAGATCGATCGCATGCGTCCGAGCGCGGCGGTAGTGCCAGGCGAAGTAAAGTAGTCCCGCGACCATCGTCGCGAAGATCGCGATGATCACCGGCGAGCGGAACCAGCTCATCTCCGGGCCCACATTGACGAATGCACCCAAGGCCAGGATCCCCAAGGTGAAGGCGCCGAGCCCGAGCCAGTCGATGGGCGTCGTCGCGAGATGAGTTGCCGGTGCGAAGCGCTGGACGAGCCAAAGGCAGGGCGCCGCCATGATGAGAACCGGCCCGAACATCGCGCGCCAGGTCAGGACGTCGGCGAGGACGGGGCCGAGCGTCGACCCGACAAGTGTGCCGATTGCGCTCCCGACCCCCCAAATCGCCATGCCGATGCCGCGCTGGCCGGATGGCACGTGATCGAGAATGAGGGCCTGCGTCGCCGGTTGAACCGGCGCGACCCCGAGCGCCATGACGAACATCACGCCGATCAGCATGAATATGCTGGGCGAAAGCATGGCACAGACCGATGTCGCCGCGATGACGAGGAGGGAGAGCGCAAGGAGCCTCTTGAGACCAAGCCGCCGCATGAGAAACGCCGTCAGCGGCGTCACGCAGACGATGGCGATCATGTAGGCATCCGCGAGCCAGAGCTCTTCGCCGGCCGTTGCCGAGAAGGCTTGGGCGAGCTCGCGGAGAGAAGTCGTGACGGCATTGAAATTGAGCGGTGCGATCGTGTTGAGGGCGATGACGAGGCCCGCGCTGCGGGCATCGACGGCGCCGAGCCAGCGTGCCCTCACGCCTCAGCCCCCGCGCCCGTCTCCACCGTCGCGCCGCTTCCGGCCGTCCGCATTCTGGCCCCACCAGAGATCGAACCGGCGTGGACTGTAGGATCGGGGGTGCGGCGGTTCAAGGGCGGATGCGTGCGGACGATGCTGTGGACAACGTCCAGGCTCGAAATCGTCGCGATTGATCGGCTGACGCCGGTGCCCGATCATGATCCGTGCGACAGGAGTGTGCGACATGGCAGAGGCAATACCGTTCGTCCGCGGGATGACATTCGAGTACGGCACGATTGCGGCGGTGAGTCCCCTCATCCGACGCGTCGTCGCGCGCAATCCCGGCGCCTTCACCTTCCACGGCACCGGCACCTACATCATCGGCAAAGGCGAGGTCGCGGTGATCGATCCGGGACCCGACCTGCCGGCCCATGTCGACGCCATTCTCGAAGGGCTTCGCGGCGAGCGGGTGAGCCACATCGTCATCACCCACACCCATCTCGACCACTCACCGGCCGCGCGCCCACTCAAGGCAGCGACCGGTGCCCCAACCTATGGCTTCGGCCCGCATGGCGGCGACGGACGCGGCCCTCAGGTCGAGGAAGGTGGGGATTACGGCTTCATTCCGGATCATGTCTTGCGCGATGGCGACCGCGTGCACGGCAAGGGCTGGACGCTCGAAGCCATCCATACGCCGGGCCACACATCAAATCACTTGTGCTTCGCCCTTGCTGAAGAGAACGCACTCTTCTCCGGCGACCACGTCATGGGCTGGTCGACGACAGTCGTTTCGCCGCCCGATGGCAACATGCACGACTACATGGCGTCCTTGGCGAAGCTCGAAGCCCGCGCGGAAACACCGTTCTGGCCGACCCATGGCCCCCCGATCCCCGAACCCAAGAGATTCGTGCGGGCGCTGGCCGGACATCGCCGCGCGCGCGAGACACAGATTGCCGAATGCCTCCAAGCCGGAATCGACACGATCCCCGCGATGGTCGCCGCGATGTACAAGGATGTTCCGCGCGAGCTGCACGCCGCCGCGGCGCACACTGTCCTCGCACACTTGATCCACATGGTCGAGACAGGGCGCGCGCGCTCCGAGGAACCGCCCCACGCGGCCGCTCGTTACAGCCTCGCCTAGAGGCGGACGAGCTTCACGTCACGCCATTGGCTTGGAGCATGCGCTGGACCGCCGGACGCTCGCGCACGAGCGCCAGGTTGCGAAGGACATTGGCGCGAAGCGCCATCGGCCTCATGTCGGGCTGGTGCCAGATCGAGAACGTCAGCATGTAGAGATCGGCGATGCTGAACGTCTTGCCGAGAAAATAAGGGCCGCTCGCAAGCGCCTGGTCGAGAAGCGCCCAGGCGTTGTCGATCTGCTCGACGGCCTTCCTCTTTACGCCAGCGAGTCCAGACGGATCCGCTGTGTGTCGATCGGTGTAGAAATACGCGAGATAGAAGGGCTGCAACGACTCGGCCATATAGAACAGCCACTGGTAACAGAGGCCGCGCTCGAGTGTCTCGAGCGGGGGCACGAGCTTCGCTTCCGGGTGCTGGTCGGCCAGGTAAAGCAGGCAGGCCGCCGATTGGAAAAGAACGCGTTTGCCTTGCGGGGCATCGTGTACGAGAACCGGCACCTTGCCCTGGGGATTGAGGGCCAGGTGTTCCGCACTGCGCGGCTGCGATAAATCAACCGCGACGAGGGTGTAGGGCGCGCCGATCTCCTCGAGCGCGGCATGAACGCTCATCGCCGCCGAGCGCGTCGTCTGGTAGAGCTGATACATGGGACGCCACTCCTCGCCGTCCGGTTAGATCATCGGCCGAGCCAGCCGCCATTCTAGCGCCGCGGCATGACCCGCACATCACCCCGGTAGCAAAACAGCGGTACCGGATCCGTTGCCAGGCGCGCATCGGGTTCGGCAAGGAAACGCTCTGCCTCCCGCACGACCGATTCGGTCACATCGACAAGCGGGATAGCGATCGCTTCCTCGATGGTGAACCAGCGAATGTCCTCGAGTTCGCCGCTGCCGCCGACCTCCCCCGAGGCGCTCTCGGCATTCGCCAGGAAGAAGCGCGCATGAAACCGCTTCGGCGAAAAGGTCGGCGTGATGGCCCGCATGATGAGGTCGAGTTCGTCGAGCGCAGGGGCCAAGCCGCGGTCGAGAAAGCCGCGCCAATCTTCAGGCACCGGCTGGCTCGGCACGGGCGCGGGCTTGGCCAAGAGTAATCCGACTTCCTCGAACGTCTCGCGGATGGCGGCGACGGCGAGCGCGCGCGCGTGCCCCGGCGAGCGCGCGCAATCGTCCATGCGCTTCTCGACCTCCGGTCGGAGGGGCGTTGCCGGGCGAATACGGCTGTCGGCCGCGTCGAGCCGCCCGCCGGGGAACACCCAGCGCTGCGGCATGAAGCTGTGCTTCGAATGGCGCCGGCCCATCAGAATCTCGATCTCGCCGCCCTGGCGGCGGCGATAGAGCACGAGACTGGCTGCATCCCTGGGTCGGACGATGGGCTTTTTCGGCATGGGGCAATTGTCAGGTCTGGACCGGGTGCAAGCTAAGGGGGCCGCTTGAGGCTTGTCCAGCGCGCTCAAGCAGAGGCAAAGGCCAGGGCCACGCCGCAGGCGTCGGCAGGTGCCACGTGAAGCCGTCCGCCGCGGCGCTCAAAAGCGGTTCCAGAGGCTTCAAGATGACCCGCCGCCTCCTCGACGGATGCGGTGCCAACGACGATACCAACGACGCTCGGCGCGGGCGGAGGCGTCCGCGTCAGGCCACGCTCTGCGAAGCCGGACGCATCGAGGAGCACGCAACGGCCGCGGGGCAGGGCGAGCACCCGCGCGCCCGCCTCTCGCTGCGGCTCGACACCGAGAAATCGCTTGAATCGTGCGGCAGCGCGGTCGAGGTCGTCCGCATGGATCCACACCTCGTCGAGACCGACCGCTCGGTTCGCGTGCTTGAGAAGGGGCAATTGCCAGAGAACGTCGCGGGTCAGGTGCTTGATGTGGAAGATGACGGCCTCCGGCATCTCAGCCGGCGCCACGGGCACGCGGTCGAACTTGGCAAGACGCGGGCCTTCGGGCGTGTCGACCATGCGTTCGAGATAGACCGAGCCGCGCGCCTGGAATCCAGCTTCGATGAGCGCGGCGTTGGCCGCGACCGGATCCTCAGAGCCAAAGGCGACGATGTGAATGCCTTCGCGCGCGGCGATCCGTTGATCGAGCCCGCCCGACGGCAGATTCGGATCGACCACCGCGATGAGCTCGATATAGCCGCCCTTGAGCATGGCGCAGCGGTTCGCGGTCGCGCGGGCCACCACCGGGCCTCCCGGCTCGACCGCGCCCGCATGGCGCGCGAAGGGCGAGAGTGTGAAGCCAAGGCGCTCATAAGTCCGGGCTGCGGCGTCGAGATCACGGACGCCGACGCCGACATGGTCAAGATCGATCGTGCGAAGAGCCATGGCGATCAATTCCCTGTGTTGGGATCGGTGCCACGGCCGCTCACGGCCATGGCATCACGGCCCTCGCAAGGGCTGAAGCAATCCTGCATGCCGCCGCCGCCACTTCGATCACGCGCGCACGACCCCCGGACATTGCGCGATGATAGTCGAATCGGCCGCCGACCGTCAGCTCGGTCTGCCGATCGTGATAGACCTGCGATCAATAGACGGCGCCGCGCGCCGCGATCGGCCACACGGCCTCGACGAGGCCTCCGCGCACGCAGACGTACCAGTCATACAAATTGACCGTCGGATCGCAATGCCCCGGCACGAGGCGGATCTTGTCGCCCACCTTGAGGCGCTGCGACTGGGGCCCGAGGCGCATGGTCCCATGCTCGTCCGACGGCACGAGGTATTCGCCATCGATCCCGTCGCCGAGCGTCGGCATGCCCGAATCGACGGACAGCGCCTTCAAGCCCGCATCGACCACGGCGCGTTCGCCGGTCGGGCGGCTCATGATTGTCGCCAGAACGAAGAGGCTGTGGCGGAAATCCGCGAAGGCCCCTCCGCCCTCAACTTGGTTCCTCGCGTAATCGGCATCCATGAAAACGTAGGAGCCCGGCTGGATCTCGTTGTAGACGCCGCTCGCGGCTTCAAGACGGTAGGTGCCGGTTCCGGCGCCGGTCACGATGGGACACGAAATACCCGCCGCCTCGATCGCCCGCTTGGCCGCACCGGCCAGTGATGCCGCCGAGTCAATCGCCGCCTTCCGCTCGGCCGGCGTTCGTTTGTGCTGCGCCGAGCCGTGATAGGCCTGCAAGCCCCGGAATTTGAGCATGGGCTTCGATGCGATTCGCCTCGCGAGCGCCAGAGCGGCCTCCGGCGTCTCGACACCGCAGCGCTTCGAGCCCACATCGACCTCGACATAGACATCGATCGATGCACCGAAAGTCCCCATGACTCGCGCGAGCTCGTCGATGCCGCCCGGCTCATCGACGCAAACCCCGAGATGGGCGCGGCGAGCGAGGGCCGCAAGACGGCGGAGCTTGCGCTCGCCCACGATTTCGTTCGAGACCAGCACGTCGCCGACGCCGCCATCGACGAGCGCTTCCGCCTCGCTCACCTTTTGGCAGCACACGCCGACCGCCCCTTGGGCCATTTGCTGAAGCGCGATCACCGCGCATTTGTGGGTCTTGGCATGGGGCCGCACGCGCACGGGCGAACCACGCATTTCGCCCGCCATGCGGCGGAGATTGTCCTCGAAAGCGTCGAGGTCGATGAGGAGGGCCGGCGTATCGACCTCTTCGGCGCGCATCCCGGGTTCTGCTGGCGGACGGACGGTCATGGATCACCTCCCGAGCGCAGTCTAACCAAGCCGCTGGCGAGGGGCCACCGCCGGCCCTATACAATCGCGGACCGTCCCGCGCCGGGCGGAGGAGATACGGAGAGAGCGATGGCCTACACGCAAATTCTTTATGAACCCGACACCCGCGACAAGTTCGTTACGGTCACGCTCAACCGGCCAGAGAAGTTGAACGCCCTCGGCGGCGTCATCCTCGATGAGCTCGACCATGCGATCCAGCGTGCGGCCAAGGAGGCGAACGCCCTCATCATCACCGGCACAGGGCGTGCCTTCTCGACCGGCTACGACCTCGAGAGCGCCAATTTCGAAATGGGCTTCGAAGCCTGGCGGGAGGACGTGCTGGCCAACCAGAGGCGCCTCTTCGCGCTCTGGTCCCTGCCCATCCCCACGATCGCGGCGGTCAACGGCTACGCGCTTGCAGGCGGAATGGAGCTCATGATGTGCTGCGACCTCGCGATCGCGGCCGAGGACGCCCGAATTGGCGAGCCCGAAATCCGCCATGCCTCGGCCCCGCCGAGCCTCATGATGCCGTGGACGGCCCCTATCCGGCATACGCGCTACCTCATGTACACGGGTGACATGATCTCGGGCGAGGAGGCCGTCCGGATGAATCTCGTCAACAAAGCCGTGCCGGCCGATCGCCTGATGGACGAGGCCCGACGCCTCGCCGCCAAGCTCGCGCGCATCCCGACGCCCGCGATCAAGTTCAACAAGCTCGCGATCAACCAATCGCAATTGCTCGCCGGCCTCCACAACTCCTGGCTCTACAACGCGGAAGCGGCGGCGGCGCTTCATTCCTCGCCGGAAGGGGCGCGCTGGTTCCGCCTTCTCTTCGAGGAAGGTCTCAAGGCGTTCCTCAAGGAGCGCGAGGCGCCCTTCCGCGAGCTCGATCAGGCCTAAGCCCGGCTTCGCCAGATCTGGAGGGCGAAGAGCGCGCCCACGACGAGGGCGACGCCAAGCGCGCGCTGGAACGTCATCACCTCACCGAGGAGCGTGACGGCCAGGATGACGGTGAAGATCGGCTCGGCGGTTTGCGCGGAGGCGGTGCGGGTCGCGCCGATGCGTGCGAGTGCCGCGAGGCTCAAGAACGTGCCCGTGCCGTTGCACACCGCCATGCCCGCGATCGCCGCGAACCCCCCGAGAGTCTCGGGAAAGGCGAAAGCGCCGGTGAGACCGAAGAGCGGCCAGAAGACGAGGATGCCGGCGAACTGCATGTGAATCATGAGGCGGATGGGATCGCCCGAGCGCAAGAACCACCCGCTCGTGATGAGTTTCGTCGCAGCGCCGAGCGCGCTGCCGAAGGCGAAGAGGACGCCCAGGAGATTGAGCGCGGCAAAATCAACGCGAAGGGCGAGGAAGAGACCGAGAAAGGCGGCAGCGATCGCGCCGAGCTTCACTTGCGTCAAGGGCTCTCTGAACAACACGCGCATCGCGATGACGACGAGAAGCGGGTAGCAATACTCGACGAGGATGGCGAGGCTCACCGGGATGTGGCGCACTGCCAGGTAGAAGCACAGCATCTGGAACGCGGCAAAGGCGCCGAGGCCGAGCGCGATCAACCGCTCACGCAAGGGAAGGCGGATGGGGCGCCGAGCCAGCACCGCATAGGTGACGATCACGGGACAAATCAACAACAAGCGCAAGGCGACGATGGCCTGCGCGTTCGCCCCCGCCGCGAAGGCGGAGGGTGCCAGGATCGTCCCGGAGGAAAAGCAGAAGGCGGCGGTAAGGCCCATGGCGAAACCCAGCCACCGGCCGTGCCATGCTCCCGCAGTCCCTGTCAGTTCACGCGACGCCACCGCCCGCCCCCTGCCGGCGACGGGGCCCCGCCCGCGCACAAGCGACCTCGATGCTAGCACGCCTAGGCTCAATGCGCCCAGGCGACCCTGACTTGCCAGGCATGGCGGGAAAGCGCCACTATCCGCGGAACGGGAGGAGCCAAGAATGACAAAGACCCTCATCGACCATGGCTGGGTCATACCGGTCACCAAGCGCGATTTCACGATCCAGGACGGCGCCGTCGCGATCGAGAACGACCGCATCGTCGCCGTCGGCGAGAGCGCCGCCGTGAAGAAGCAATTCAAACCCGACCGGACGGTCGATGCGCGAGGGAAGGCCGTGCTGCCCGGCCTCATCAACACCCACACCCACCTCGTGGGCGCCTTCAACAAGGCGACGACGGAGGACGCGAAGCGCGCCATGGGCGGCGCCTTCAAGCGCGCGATTCCGCTTCAGGAAGATTTCGTCAAGGCCGATGACGTCTACTTCCCGAGCCTCGTCCACGGCATCGAGATGCTGAAGACCGGCACCACCACGATCAACGAGATGTGGTGGTACATGCCGGAGCCCGCGCGGGTCGTGAAGGACCTCGGCATCCGCGCGGTCGTGGGCGGCGTCGTGCGCGAAATGAACACGGGCAAGATCACCCCCGGCGACTTCGGGCGCGAGTGGCTGCCGGATCTTGCCAAGCAGAACCTCGACGAATGCGAGGCGCTCATCCAGGAATGGAACGGCGCATGCAAGGGCCGCATCACGACGCGCGTCGCCCCCGACGGCCCGGACCGCGCGCGGCCGCCCGTGCTCGAACGCTGCCGCGAACTCGCCAAGAAATACAATGTCGGGATTCACATGCACCTTGCGTCTGTCCCGGCCGAACAAGGCTTCATGGAGCACCACTACGGCAAGCGCGCCGTCGAGTTCATGAACGACCTCGGTCTCCTCGGACGGAATACGGTCGCCGCGCACTGCGTCTTCATGAACGAGCGCGAGATCGAGATCATGGCCAAGACGCGCACGCAGATGAGCCATACGGCCTATCTCGTGGGAAAACGCGCCTACTTCCCACCCATGGACAAGATCTACCGCGCGGGCATCGACCTCTCGCTCGGCTCAGACTGGACGTCGAACGACCTGTGGAAGACCATGCAGGCGGCGATCCTGCTCGCGCGCGTGCAGTCCGGCGATATCGAGCTTGTCGACGCCTACCGCCTGCTCGAAATCGCGACCATGGGCGGGGCGAAAGCGCTCGGCATGGAGAAGGACATCGGCTCGCTCGAGGCGGGCAAGAAGGCCGACATCATCCTCGTCGACCTCTCGACCGCCTGGACCAATCCCATCCGGCGGGAGAACGTGGTCTCGGACCTTGTCTACAACGCGAGCGGCAGCGACGTGACGCATGTCATGGTCGACGGCGAGATGGTGGTCGAGAATCGGATGCTAAAGACGCTCGACGAGCGCGAGGTGATCGCTCGCGCCCAGACGATCGCCGACCGGGTCTGGAGCGAAGCGAGTCACCTGTTCGGCGACAGGCAGGCGGCGGCGGAGTAGTCCCGCCCCGCCGCAGGACGCAACGGCACGAGGGAGAAGGCCATGGCCGATTTGCAGGTCGTTCCCGCGCGGAAGGGCAAGGCAGTGCGGCTCACCAAGGGCCAGCACTTGAAGTGTATCAACACGTACGGAACGCAGGTCCTCGACATGTGGGCCTTCGACGCCCACGACCTCGGCGACCTCATGTCCATGCACCACACGCATTCGTGCCTGAAACGCCTGGTGCCGCGCGAGGGCGAGTCCTTCTACACCTACACGCGCCGGCCGATCCTGACCGTGGTCGAGGATCATTCGCCGGGCTTCCATGATTCGACCTATCCGGCCTGCGACAAGTACCGCTACGCGCGCGACGGCTACCAGGGCTACCACGACAGCTGCGGGGACAACCTCGTGGCCGCGCTCAAGGAATTCGCGATCAAGCCACCGCGTTTCACGCCGCAGCCCTTCAACCTCTGGCAGAACTGCCCGGTCGCACCCGACGGCACGATCGGCTTCGCGCCCTGTGCGACCAAGCCCGGCGACTACATGCTCCTGCGCGCCGAGATGGATTGCATCGTCGCCATGTCGGCCTGCCCCTACGATCTCGCGGCGTTGCCCGTGAACTCGGGCGTCGTGCGCGACGTGCACTTTCAAGTGACGTGAGTGGTCGAGGACACGGGACAGGCGGAGGGAGATCCATGGCCGAGTTGCAAGTGGTGCCGGCGCGGAAAGGCAAGGCGGTGCGGCTCGCGAAGGGCCAGCACTTGAAATGCATCAACACTCACGGCACGCAGGTAATCGACATGTGGGCCTTCGACGCCCATGACATGGAAGATCGCATGTCCATGCACCACACCCATTCGTGCCTGAAGAAGCTCATGCCGGCACCGGGCGAGTCCTTCTACACCTACACGCGCCGGCCGATCCTGACGGTGATCGAGGACCGCTCGCCCGGCGTCCATGACACGGTGCTGCCAGCCTGCGACAAGTTCCGCTACATCTGGGACGGGTATCAGGGTTACCACGACAGCTGCGGCGACAACCTGGCCGCGTCGCTGCGCGCGCTCGGCCTCGAGCCGCCGCGCTTCACGCCCCAGCCCTTCAACCTCTGGATGAACAATCCGATCGGCGCGAACGGCTCGATCGGCTACCTGCCGCCCGTGACGAAGCCGGGCGACTACATCGTGCTCAAGGCCGAGATGGACTGCGTCGTCTCCATGTCCGCCTGCCCCTACGACCTCGCCAATGTCGCGATCAACGGCGGCGAAGTCCGCGACGTGCATTTTCAGGTGTATTGAGGGCCCGTGCATCCTGTCATCGGTGCTTTAGCCAGATGAAGTTTTCCCGCGGCGGCACCTTTAATTTCTCCGGCGAGGGTTCGTCCTTTCGATCTTCTGGCTCCGTGATAAAGCGACGGACGCTCAGCGGCACGTCGCGGTAACGCGGCGCAGGTGAGACAAGGGAGATCTGCCCTTTCTCCGCGAAGGCTGCGTGCACCTCACCCTCTCCGAGGCAAATCGCCACGATGCCCCACGAGCCAGTAGCAAAGTGATGCGAGCCCGATCGCATCGTGAGGCAGCCGTCGCGGTGTTCTTCCACATCGAGCACCCACTCGTCCGGTCGTTCGAATGTCCTCAGCCACTCGAGATACCGTTCGCCAAATCCGGTACGCAATTGAGCGCGGACCGCTCGAAGACTCAGAACCGGGCCGATGTCGAACGAATGGGCGAACCGTGAAAGATCTTTGACATCGATCGGCGGCGGGACCGTCCAGGAAGCTGAATCGATCACTTCGACGGCGCCGACACGGGTCCATCTCTTCCCGTTCCATCGCCAAACGCTGTCGAGGACATCGTTCACCGGATAGATCAGGTCGGGCAGTGCCGCACCCTCGCGTGGCTCGATGCGGAGGTCGACTCCCCACTCCAGTGGCCGCAGCACCCGTCGGCCCGATGAATCGGCGGGATCAAACCACAGCAAGGCATGGTCATCGTCCGAGCCCTTGTAGTTGATGCCGTAGGCGTAGGCGAATGCCGACCAGCCCCAGCGGAACAGGAGAGCGTCCCGCCCTTCCGAGAGAGGCACGATGGCCCATTCAAGGATGCTCCGATACCAGGTCACGATCTCTGCTTCGGTGAGCGGGCGGTCGGTATCCCATTCGGCACGGCCGGTAATGGGTGATGGGTACGGATCACCTTCCAATTGCTGCCGCATATAGGAGAGCACTTCGGCGAGGTAACCCTCGTTCGACGGATCAAGCTCATTGAGGGGACGCCAGACGGGCGCAATGCTTGTATGCGCGACGGGTTCGGGCAGCACATCCGGTGGCGGCCCGATCGCACGCGCAAGAGCCAATGGACGCCAATACCTGCACCGAGAAGAGCGAGCGCCATCAGGGCGCCGGCGACAGTGCGCCGCATCGTGACATTCATCGGCCGCAACCCGAAATCCACAGCAACCCGAGCGTGCGGCATGGCCGTCTTTAACGGGGCACGATCGATCGGACGACCGGTGCTGGAAAGGCGGCAATCGGCGCGCGCGAATTGTGTCAATCCAACCGCATTGTCCGAGACCAGAATGTCGAAACTATGGCGTCATTCCAAGGGCGCAAGGCACCTGTGCCGCTTCGCCATGGAATTCAATCACTACACTGAATCGATCGAGGCGGCTATCACGGCGGCGGGACACTGTTCCATATGTGCGCAAAGCAGATTGAAGAACACGCTTCTCTCATCGTGCTCCCCGTCTTGGAGAAGTGTGTGACACGAATGTGGTGAGACGCCCATCGATCTCCTTCCGCCACTTTTCGGCCGCGGCACTCTCCTCTTCGGGTGTTCCATGTTCTGTTGGACCCATGAGCGTCCGATCATAGGGAATTATTCCATCTTCGCTTCGCCATCCATTAGCCGCCACATGATCCAAGTAATATCGCAACCCCCGCGCGCCCGCAAATCGCGCGGCTGCATAGAGACCGGCTTCGTTGATGGGGAACTGCATGCTGTCTGTATCAATCGTCGTGCCGACATGACCGAGGGTGCCATTCCTCGCCATTTGTTGGTGCAGTTTTTCCGTATATCACGCGAGAGCAATGTCCTGTGCGCGAGGATTGTTCAAAAATCGGATGCGCTGCAAATGCGCTGCCCCGACACCCCTTTGCAGAGCCAGCGACCATGTTGGTCGACAAGACCAATATCCTGCAAAGCAGGCTGGCGGAACTGATACCGCCCAATCGCACCCATTCCATTGCCTTCAGAATTGAAGGCGCCATAGCCCTTACCCTCGGATTCTCTTTTTCCCAGTACACTGACATAGACCGGATTGAGCGCGTCGATTTCCGCCTGCTCGCGGGCATACACATCGCGCCTGTAGTTTTCCCGATATCTCCTTTGCGCGGTCTCCGGATCGGTCTCGTCTTCTGGCGGCCGGCGGCCTAAGGCATGACCATAGTCAGGCCAGTCGAAGTTATCGCTTGTTGAGACAGGAATATTTCCAGACGTGCTACGCCACGAATCGCGATATTCCGGCTCAACCGGCATGCTGTGCGAGCTGTTCGCCGCCGGGCTCGCCGTATTAAACGCTTCCGCCTCAGGATCAGGCTGCTCGTGCTGGCGCCCGTTGCCCCTCACTTCTCCAGCAAGGCCGAGGACCGTGGGGCCGGTGCCCGTCGATACGCGAGTGCGGTGGGCGTGGGCGTCTCCGGCCAGTCGGAAGCCGGCGACGGGAGCTCCGCGTCGCCGCCCGTGTCGTCGTCGGTCTCCCAGGGCCTGAACTCGTCCCCTCCGGTGATGACCTGCGGCTGCGGCGGATCGCGCGGGTCGATGACGAAGTCGCCCGCCCCGTTCCGCGGCGGATCGGGATAGACGAGGGAGAACGCCTTGTCGACGAACTGGCGGTAATAGGGGTGCTCCGGATGGAACGGGTCGCCGTAGCGGGGATCGGCCACGAGGGCCTTCAGCGAATTCATCGAGCGGATCGGGGAAGCGGTACATGCATCGTCTCTGGTTGTGGATGTCCCGACGACGATGCGCGCGTGCTGACCGAGAATCAGCGAAATAATCTGAAAATTTCTCAGGCCGATGAAGGAACGGTGGAATTTTTCGCCAACCCTTCCTCACTTCGCCATAGTCACATTATATGATCATACTACGTGTGCATTCGGGCGATTGGGCATGCGAGCGTTTCTTCGAGTCAGGACCGCAGCACTCGCGTGCAGGATACAAAACGCATTCGGATGGAATCCGTGGGATCGGCGACTTCGAAGCGCCGCCGTTCAGGACGATGCAAGAGGGTAGCTTCGCCTGCCATCAGCGACACCGACGAATGAAAATTCCGGACGGGAGGTGCAAGAAGCGACATTCTCCCGTAGCGGAGACGGAGAACACGAATGGCATTAGGCAACGATGACGGAAGCGGCCGCTCACGCAAAGGCGTACGACACTGGATGCGCACTGTCTTGCGGCCTTTCGGAATTGCATGCGCCATTTTTCTAATCTACTCGCTTGGATTTGCGACGCTCGATCTTGTGCGTCTCACACCTGTGGACGATTGGAGCATCGATCGTTATTGGCGGGCGATCGACAATGAACACAACATCACCTTCCAATTGCTGCCGCATATAGGAGAGCACTTCGGCGAGGTAACCCTCGTTCGACGGATCAAGCTCATTGAGGGGACGCCAGACGGGCGCAATGCTTGTATGCGCGACGGGTTCGGGCAGCACATCCGGTGGCGGCCCCGATCGCACGCGCAAGAGCCAATGGACGCCAATACCTGCACCGAGAAGAGCGAGCGCCATCAGGGCGCCGGCGACAGTGCGCCGCATCGTGACATTCATCGGCCGCAACCCGAAATCCACAGCAACCCGAGCGTGCGCCGACATGGCCGTCTTTAACGGGGCACGATCGATCGGACGACCGGTGCTGGAAAGGCGGCAATCGGCGCGCGCGAATTGTGTCAATCCAACCGCATTGTCCGAGACCAGAATGTCGAAACTATGGCGTCATTCCAAGGGCGCAAGGCACCTGTGCCGCTTCGCCATGGAATTCAATCACTACACTGAATCGATCGAGGCGGCTATCACGGCGGCGGGACACTTGTTCCATATGTGCGCAAAGCAGATTGAAGAACACGCTTCTCTCATCGTGCTCCCCGTCTTGGAGAAGTGTGTGACACGAATGTGGTGAGACGCCCATCGATCTCCTTCCGCCACTTTTCGGCCGCGGCACTCTCCTCTTCGGGTGTTCCATGTTCTGTTGGACCCATGAGCGTCCGATCATAGGGAATTATTCCATCTTCGCTTCGCCATCCATTAGCCGCCACATGATCCAAGTAATATCGCAACCCCCGCGCGCCCGCAAAATGCGCGGCTGCATAGAGACCGGCTTCGTTGATGGGGAACTGCATGCTGTCTGTATCAATCGTCGTGCCGACATGACCGAGGGTGCCATTCCTCGCCATTTGTTGGTGCAGTTTTTCCGTATATCACGCGAGAGCAATGTCCTGTGCGCGAGGATTGTTCCAAAAATCGGATGCGCTGCAAATGCGCTGCCCCGACACCTCTTTGCAGAGCCAGCGACCATGTTGGTCGACAAGACCAATATCCTGCAAAGCAGGCTGGCGGAACTGATACCGCCCAATCGCACCCATTCCATTGCCTTCAGAATTGAAGGCGCCATAGCCCTTACCCTCGGATTCTCTTTTTCCCAGTACACTGACATAGACCGGATTGAGCGCGTCGATTTCCGCCTGCTCGCGGGCATACACATCGCGCCTGTAGTTTTCCCGATATCTCCTATTTCGCGCGGTCTCCGGATCGGTCTCGTCTTCTGGCGGCCGGCGGCCTAAGGCATGACCATAGTCAGGCCAGTCGAAGTTATCGCTTGTTGAGACAGGAATATTTCCAGACGTGCTACGCCACGAATCGCGATATTCCGGCTCAACCGGCATGTGCTGTGCGAGCTGTTCGCCGCCGGGCTCGCTCGTATTAAACGCTTCCGCCTCAGGATCAGGCTGCTCGTGCTGGCGCCCGTTGCCCCTCACTTCTCCAGCAAGGCCGAGGACCGTGGGGCCGGTGCCCGTCGATACGCGAGTGCGGGTGGGCGTGGGCGTCTCCGGCCAGTCGGAAGCCGGCGACGGGAGCTCGGCGTCGCCGCCCGTGTTGTCCTCGGTCTCCCAAGGCCTGAACTCGTCCCCTCCGGTGATGACCTGCGGCTGCAGCGGATCGCGCGGGTCGATGATCAAGTCCCCCGCCCCCGTTCCGCGGCGGATCGGGATAGACGAGGGAGAACGCCTTGTCGACGAACTTGCGGTAATAAGGGTGCTCCGGATGGAACGGGTCGCCGTAGCGGGGATCGGCCACGAGGGCCTTCAACGAATCTTCATCGAGCGGATCGGGGAAGCGGTACATGCATCGTCTCCAGTTGTGGATGTCCCGACGACGATGCGCGCGTGCTGACCGAGAATCAGCGAAATAATCTGAACATTTTATAGGCCGTTGTTCGGGCGGAACAATTCACGAGCGCGCCACGACGGCGCCGCGCGCCAAGCGAAGCGACCGCCGCCGCATCACGCCGGGCGACGCTCCTCGCATCCCTCCCCGATCGCTCGATCCGCCCGTCGCTCAGTAGGGCGTGCCGTCCTTGCGGAAGAAGGCGGCGGTCGGGCTCTTGAAGGCCGCCCGCATGTCGATGCCGGGATAGTCGACCTCGTCGCCCGGCAGGCGGTCGCCGACCTCGAGATAGACCGCGTCCTTGTCCGAGCGGTTGACGAGGCAGTGGCCGTCCGGCGCGCCCGCGGGGAAGCCGGCCGCCATGCCGGGCCTCATCACCGTCTCGCCCGCGTCCGTCAGCAGCACGAGCTCGCCCTCGATCATGTAGATGAACTCGTCCTGCTTGGTGTGCCAGTGGCGCATGGCGGACATGACGCCGGGCGGCATGCGCACGAGGTTGACGCCGAAATTCTTGAGCCCCGCGTGGTCGCCCAAGCGCCGCTTTTCGCGCGCGGCGCATTTCGAGCGGAAAGGTTCGGGGTAGCCCGAGCCCGTCACGGCCGGGACGGCCTTGGGATCGAAGACCGGTGACTTCGCCATGCGTTCCTCCCTATTTCGTGCCGTAGAGCCTGTCGCCCGCATCGCCCAGGCCCGGCACGATGTAGCCGTGCTCGTTCAAGCGCTCGTCGACCGCGGCCGTGTAGATGGGGACGTCCGGGTGCTCGCCGTGGAAGGCAGCGACCCCCTCGGGCGCCGCGACGAGGCAAATGAACTTCATGGAGAGCGGGCCGATCTCCTTCAAGCGCCGCACGGCCGCGACCGCCGAGTTGGCCGTGGCCAGCATGGGGTCGACCACAATCATGTGGCGCTCGGACGCATCGTCCGGAACCTTGAAGTAGTACTCGACGGCGACGAGCGTCTCGGGATCGCGGTAGAGGCCGATATGCCCTACGCGCGCCGAGGGGAGGACTTCGAGCATGCCGTCGAGAATCCCGTTGCCCGCGCGCAGGATCGAGACGAAGCACAGCGACTTCTCCGGCAGGATCGGCGCCCGCATGCGCGCGATCGGCGTCTCGATCTCGACCGAGGTGAGCGGCAGGTCGCGCGTCACCTCGTAGGTGAAGAGCATGCTGATCTCGCGCAAGAGCCGGCGGAAATCGCCCGTGTCCGTCTCTTTCCGCCGCATGCGCGTGAGCTTGTGCTGCACCACGGGGTGGTCGATGAGGTGCACCTGCCCGGCCATGGAGTCTCTCCCAAACCTGTTCAAGGTGAAGTCTTAGAAGACCGTACCATCGCTTTCAACGCGAATGGGCGGCGCACCGTCGGGACGCAGGCTTCGCGCGATCTTGCGCCCTGCTGCCCAGGTGCCGCCTTCGAGCACCTTGGCAAGCGGCAGCGCCGCGGCATCGAGCCCGAGCGCCGTGCGGATCCCCTCCGCCACGCGGTCGAGAAGCGCGACGGTCAGCGCGCGCCACTCGACGACGAGGGGCGAATCGACCGTGTGGCTCCGATGGAGGTCGCCCGGATCCTTCGGCCGCAGCACACCCAGATCCACGAAGAGGCCGCCGTTCCGGTACTCCGGCAGGCCCGTGAGCGCATCGAGCCCCGTCACCACGAATCCCGCCTCCTCGAGCGGCTCGACGAGCGAATAAGCAAGCCATTGCGAGAGCTTGTGGAAGGGGACAAGCCCGTCGGTCGGGTCCCCGGCCTTGATGAGCGGATGCCGCCACACGTCACCGAGGTTGATTCCGTCGAGTTCGATGCGTCCCGGCCAAATGGGCGAGAAGACGTCGAGCACGACACCCAGGATCGTCGCAGCCGCGAGACGCTTGTCCGGGGCGCGCTCGGCCAGATGGTCGACCAGGTGGCCGAGCCGTGGGGGCGAGCCGAAGACATCGGCGCGGTCGAGCAAGGCCCGGCCGAGGCGACGCATGAGCGCTGTCCGTCCCACGAGGCCGACGAGCGGATTATCGGTGCGCACCTGAAAAGCGCGTTCGAGGTCGAGCTCGGCCAGGTGCGAAAGACGCTCGCCGTCGGTCCGCAACGGACGTGTCCGGTCGGAGGAGAAGAGGCCGTCTACGAACATGTGGAAGGTCGCGATCGCCAGCCCTTCGGACCGGCCAAGACCCTCTTCCTCGCCGGGCTCGCGATAGGACCAGGCAGAGCCCGCGCCCGCGTCCAAGAGCACGCTGGGGACGACGAGGTCAAAACGGATGCGCGCGCGCTCGGCAGCGGGAAGGGTCCCGGCCCGCGCCGCAAGCCGCGCCCAGCGATCGGCTCTGCCAGCCTCGAAGTGACGCCAGCGGCTGTGATAGGGGATCGCGAGCGTGGGATAGCGCTCGCGGATCGTGTCGAGGACGTAGTCGACCGTCGCCGGAAGCTTCGATGGGTCGTAGTGGAAGGCCAGCGCCTGGCCCGCCTCGGCGCGAGCGAGGATGTGATGGCAGCGCGCGCGAATGGTCTCGGGCGAGCGAAGGACGCGCACCGCCTGGGGTGTTCCGTTCGGTTCCGCTTGCCCGCTCAACCGGCGCTCAGTCTTCGAGCCCGCGGCCCCGGGTCGCGGCCAGAGAGTCCTTCGTCGGCGCCGGCTTCTCGGTGAAGTAGCCCGCGGCCTTCTTGGCTTCGAGCTCGACCCGCGCGTCGGCCGGCACGAGCTCGTCGGGAATCGACATGCGCTCGCCGACCTCGATCCCTTGCGAGACGATCGAGTCGTACTTGACGTTGCTCATGGAGACGAGCCGGTCGATGCGGTGGATGCCGAGCCAGTGGAGCACGTCGGGCATGAGCTCCTGGAAGCGGATATCCTGGACGCCCGCGACGCACTCGGTGCGCGTGAAGTAGGCATCGGCCCGGTCGCCGCCGGGCTGACGCTTCCGCGCGTTGTAGACGAGGAACTTCGTGACCTCGCCGAGCGCGCGCCCTTCCTTGCGGTTGTAGACGATGACGCCGGCGCCGCCCTCCTGCGCCGTCGCGACGCATACTTCGATGCCATGCGCGAGGTAGGGCCGGCAGGTGCAGATGTCCGAGCCGAAGACGTCCGAGCCGTTGCACTCGTCATGCACGCGGCAGGCAACCTTGTGCGACTCGTCGGCCAGCGCCTCGACATCGCCCATGATGTAGACAGAGACGCCACCGACGGGCGGCAGAAAGACCTTGAGATCCGGGCGCGTCACGAGTTCCGGGTACATGCCGCCCGTGTGCTCGAAGAGCGCGCGGCGGAGAGTCTGTTCCGTGATCTCGAACCGCTCGGCGATGCCGGGCAAGTACCACACGGGCTCGATCGCGGCCTTGGTCACCCGGATGTCGCCGCTCGAGGAGAGAATGCGATTATCCGGCTTCAAGCGCCCCGCGCGGATCGCGTCCTGGATCTCCGGCATGTTGATGTGCGCCTTCGTCACCGCGATCGAGGGTCGGATGTCGAAGCCGGCGGCAAGCTCCTCGGCGAAGACCTGTCGCACCATGTGGCCGTAGGGATCGAGCGAGACCACGCGCTTCGCGTCATGCCACTGCGGATAGGGGCCGATTGCATCGGCCGGCTCGGTGTCGGTGAGATCGGGCCGGCGCTCGGGATCGAGATCGCCCGCGGCAACAGCGAGCGCGCGGTAGATCGCATAGGACCCCGAATGCGTCCCGATGACGTTGCGGTCGCCCGGCCGCGTGACGGTGCCGATGACGGGACCGCGCACCTTGGGCGTGTCCGCGCCCCATTTGATGGGCTGGACCTTGCGTCCCTGCCCGCTCGGGTGGGACGTCAGGATGATGTGCTTCGAGGACTTGGGGTCCGTTGCCATGAATCGTTCCCGCCCGGGCGCACCTTGCGGCCACACGCCCGCCCGCCTTGAGGCTCCTGTGGAAAAGTTACGAAATTATAACAAAATCCGCACGTTAACGCATATGGGGCGATTCGTGAGGAATGGCAAGCCTCTAGGCCGCCCCCGGCGGGTGCCCTCAGCCCGCGGAATCGGCCCTGTAGCGGAAGGGAAGACGCTTCGAGAGCGTCATGATCGCCTCAAGCGGGCTTCGCTCCTGCCAGCCCGCGAACTCCTCGATCGAGATACGTTCAGCACCGTCGCGGCCCACCGCCGTCACGAGCTCGCCCACCGTCGCGTCTTCGAAGCCCGTCAGGTCGAGCGTCGTGTGTTCGAGCGAGACGGAAATGACGGGCACCCGGCGGCCGCGCAACAGCACGGACGCGCGCTGTCCTCTCGCAGGCATGCGCAGCCCGTTCGTGACGCCCATGGCGATCACGCCCGTCACCTTCGCCGTGTTGAGGCCGTAGAGGCCGCCGATCGCGACATCTCGCCCCGCCGGATGGCGTCCCACATGGATGAGGCGCGACTGCACGGAGCGAAGGATCGGCTCGAACCCGTCCATCGTCGCCTCGCCTGCCACCATGGGGGAAAGCCCGTAGAGTACATGCCCGGCGCAGACCGCGTTGCAACTGTCCTCGAGGCCCATGAGCGCGCCGGCACTCGCGCGCGCTTGCGTGATGGGCACGTTGAGCCCCTGCTTGGCAAGCGCCGCGATGATCGAATCGAAGCGCCTGAGGCCGCCTTGCGACCATGCGGCGCCCGCACGATCGCCGAAAGGAACATGGGTGTAGACACCTTCGACGACGACGTTCGGCAGACGCGACACGGCAAGGATGAACGGCACCGCATCGTCGGCAAGGATGCCGAGCCGGCCAAGGCCACAGTCGACCTTGATGTAGACGGCTGTCGGTTTCGCCGCGGCTTTCGAGACCGCCTCCGCCGCCGCCATGTTGTAGATCGTGGGGATGAGATCGTGTTCAAGCAGGTCGCCCATCGCATCCGGCAGATTGCCGCCGAACATGAGGATTTTGCCGGCGATGCCCGCGCGGCGCACCGCGACCGCTTCGTCGAAGTCACCCGTCGCGAGCGCGAAGACTCCGCTGGCCGCGAGCCGCTCGGCGATGGGAACGACGCCGTGGCCATAGGCATCGGCCTTGATCGACGCGATGATGTGCGTGCCGGGCTTGAGGCGTGCCGTGAGCGCGCGGCAGTTCCGGTCGAGCGTCCCCAAGTCGATCTCGGCCCAGGCTGGATGGGCCGATTCGGGACGGCGCGATTGAGGCAGGCTCGATTCTGGGCGATTCATGTCCAAACCCCGACGGGCGACCCGATCGGAAGACCGTAGCAGCGCGCCTGCGCAAGGGTCAACGAAGGGGCGGCTCTCGGCTACACTCTCACCGCATTCCGTTCACCCCACGGCTCGCCATGCCCCGACCATCGCTTCGAACGCTCAACGGCCAAACCTTCGATGTCGCTGTCATCGGCGCCGGTGCCATTGGGTCGAGTGCCGCGCAGCACCTCGCCGCTGCGGGCTATCGCACACTGCTCGTCGACAAGGGTGATTTCGGCGCCGGCACGAGCAGCCGGTCGGGTCGCATGCTGGCCTGCGGAATCCGCTATCTCGAGCCCGGCGATGGTCTCGCCTACATGGCACCGGGCACCTCGCCGCTGTGGCAATTCGTCCGGCATCCGAAGCAATTCATGACGGGCCTCAGGAAGGCGCGCGACTGTGCGCGCTGCCGCTCCGACTTCGTGCGCACCATGCCCGAACGCGTCGAGGCCAACACCTGGTTCTACCCGATCTACGAGGGCGACAAATATGCGCCTTGGCAGGTCAAGCTGGGCTTCAAACTGCTTTGGGCGATTGCCCCCAAGGACGTGCCGCTCGATGACCGCATGCTCACGCCTCAGGAGGCCAAAGGCGCACCGCTCGCCGGGATGCTCCGCGATCCCGAACGTCTTCGCGCGGTCGCCTCGTTCCGCGAGTACCGCTTCGAATGGCCCGAGCGCATCGTCATGGACAACGTGCTCGACGCCGAACGGATGGGCGCCGTCATCCGAAACTACACAGCCGTCACGGATCTCCGTCGCGAGCGGGAGGGGCCCTGGTCACTCGTCTTGAGGGACGAGGCGGGAGACACAACGACTGCGCGACTGCAGGCACATGTGGTCATCAATGCGGCCGGTATCTGGATCGACAAGGTGAATCGCCTCGCGAGTCCGTCCGCGCCCCGAAAGACCACGGGGACGAAAGGCGCGCACATCATGGTGCAGCTGCCGCCCGAATGCCGGCGCTATGGCGTCATCACGTCCTACCGGGACGGCAACCCGTTCTACATCTACCCCTGGCGCGGCATGCATTACATCGGCCCGACCGACACGCTCTACGAGGGCGATGTCGATGCCGACGTGACCGCGACCGAAGACGAAATCCGCTTCCTCATCGACGAGGCCAATCACCTGTTGCCGAGCCTCGCCCTCAAGCGAAGCGACGTCTTGTTCACCTGGGCCGGGGTGCGGCCGCAAACCTATGATGCCCACGTCGCCATGGGACTGCGCTGGCGGCGGATGCACGATCTCGGCGAGGCGGGCATGCCGAACATGCTGGCGCTCACCGCGGGCAACATCATCTCTCACCGCCTCTCCGGCCAAGAGCTGTGCCAGACGGTGGCGTCCCGCCTTCCCCCCTCGGGGGCCCCCCAGACCATCTCCTACGCCGCCAAATTGGCGCCTGGGCGCGAGTCCTCACCGGCCCTGCTCAACCATTGGGATGGCGCAACCCTCGAAGATCTCCGTCACGCGGCCGCCCGGGAACATCCGGTGACTCTCGTCGACCTCCTGTTCGGGCGTGTCGGTGCGGGTTGGACGGCCACGATGGCACGCGAAGGCGCGCGTCTCGCCGCCGAGACCGTAGCCGACATCCTGGGCTGGGATGCCCAAAGGATCGAGCGCGAAGTGGTGGGTTACCACGCCCATATCGCGCGCCTCCACGGCGTGCGCAGCGGCGACTGATTCTTCGACGACGACGCCCCTTCCCGCCGCACGAAATCACACGGGCTTTTGAGCCGGCCTCCCCTGCGGCTAATCTCCTGTCCATTCACCGAGGGAGAGGGGAATGGGCCAGTACGACGCGCTCCTGAAGCCGCTGACCATCAAAAGGCTCACGATCCGCAACCGGATCATGAGCACGGCGCATGCCCCGGCTTACGAGGAAGACGGCATGCCGAAAGGGCGCTACCAGGCCTATCAGGAGGAGAAGGCCAAGGGGATGATCGGCCTTACCATGTTCGGCGGATCGACGGGGGTGTCCGTCGATTCGCGCCTCGAATGGGGCGCGCTGCACTGCTATCACGACTCGATCATCCCGCATTTCCAGCGCATGGCTGCGCGCGTCCATGCGCACGGCGCCAAGATCATGATCCAGCTCGCCCATATGGGGAAATGGGCGCAGTGGGATTTAGCCGACTGGATTCCCTCCGTGGCGCCGTCTGCCTCGATCGAGCGCATGAAGTACAGCTATCCGAAGACGCTCGAGGACTGGGACATCAAGCGCATCATCAAGGACCACGGCCAGGCCGCGCGACGTTGCAAGGAAGGCGGGCTCGACGGCTGCGAGATTTCCGCCCACGGCAGCGCACTGTTCGACCAGTTCTGGTCGCCGGTGCACAACCGGCGGACCGATGGCTACGGCGGGAGTCTCGAGAACCGCATGCGCTTCACGCGCGAGGTCCTCGAAGAGATGCGCCGGGTCGTCGGCCCCGATTTCCCCATCGGCATGCGCATGTCGGGCGATGAGCTGATCAAGGAGGGCCTGCACAACGAGGACTGCGTCAAGATCGCCCATTACCACGCATCGAACGGTCTCGTCGATTTCTTGAATATCACGGGCAGCGGCTCGTTCAATTACCTCTACCACTCGCAGCTGACGCCGAACATGGCTTGGCCGGTCGCGCCCTATCTCCATCTCGCGAGCGCCATCAAGGCTGCCGTCGACATTCCGGTCTTCCAGGCGACGCGCATCAACGATCTTGCCACGGCCGCGCGTGCGATCGAGGACGGCCATGTCGACATGGTCGGCATGACCCGCGGCCATATCGCAGACCCCCATGTCATGCGAAAGCTCATGGAGGGACGGGCCGATGATGTCCGCGAATGTGTCGGTGCCGCCTACTGCATCGACCGCCTCTACTCCGGTGGAGGCGCGCTCTGTCTCCAGAACGCGGCGACGGGACGCGAGGAGACCATGCCCCACGTCATCGCCAAGGCGAGTTCAAGGAAGCGCGTGATCGTCGTCGGCGCCGGTCCTGGCGGGCTCGAAGCGGCGCGCGTTTCGGTCGAGCGCGGCCACGATGTCACGCTCATCGAGGCGACCGACCGCATGGGCGGCCAGATCAACTTGGCGACCCAGATCGGCCACCGCTCGAGCCTCGGGGGCATCACGCGCTGGCTCGAGGGCCAAGTGAGGAAGCGCGGCGTCGATGTCCGCATGGCAACGACCGCGACTGCGGACATGCTGGTGGCACTCAAGGCCGATGCAATCATCCTTGCGACCGGCGGGCGGCCGAACAAAGGCGTCGCCGCCGAGTCGGGGCTCGTGACCAGCAGCTGGGACATCCTCTCGGGCCGCGCGGCGCCGGCCGAATCGGCCCTCGTCTACGACGATCACGGCGACCATCAGGCGGCGACGGTCGCAGAGTATCTCGCCGAGCGCGGATGTCTTGTCGAGCTCGCAACCTGGGATCAGCGTATCGCGCCCCGGACCGGCATCACAAGCCGGCCCGTGCACATCCGGAACCTCCACAAGCTCAAGGCCGTCATGACACCCGACATGCGCCTCATCGGCGTCCACCGCGAGGGCAACAAGCTGGTGGCCGTGCTGCGGAACGACTATTCGGAGATGGAGGAGGAGCGCGTCGTCGATCAAGTGATCGCGGAACATGGGACTTTGCCCCAGGACGAGCTCTACTTCGCGCTGAAGCCCCATTCGCGCAATCTCGGTGAGGTCGACTACGATGCGATCCTGGCCGGCGCGCCGCAAATGGTCGTGCGAAACGAGGCCGGGCATTTCAATCTCTACCGGGTGGGCGATGCCATATCGAGCCGCAACATTCACGCCGCGATCTACGACTCGCTGCGGCTCTGCAAGGACCTTTGACGGCGCGAACCGCGCCTATTGCGCGGCCGCATCGACGCCGCCCGAGAGCTGGCGCCGGACGAGGCGCGCATAGAGCCCGCCGCGCGCGAGCAAAGCCTGGTGCGTTCCGCTCTCGGCAACGCGGCCTTCGTCCATCACCACGATGAGATCGGCGTTGCGCACCGTCGACAGGCGGTGGGCGATCACGACCGTCGTACGTCCCTGCATCAGGCGGTCCAGGGATTCGAGCACCGCCCCTTCGTTGACCGCGTCGAGGTGGGAGGTCGCCTCGTCGAGGATGAGGATGGGCGCCTGTTTCAGGAACGCGCGCGCGATCGCCACCCGTTGGCGCTGTCCGCCGGAAAGTTGGGTTCCGCGCTCTCCCACCTTGGTCTCGAGCCCGTCGGGCAATTCCTCGACGAAGGATTCGAGCGCCGCCTCGCGAACCGCCCGGTCGAGCTCGGCCTTGGAGGCCTCAGGCCGCGCGATGAGAACGTTGTTCTTCAACGTGTCATTGAAAAGATAGGTGTCCTGCGCGACGAGCGCGATCCGGCGGCGAAGATCGTCGAGGGCAAAGTCCTTGAGCGATGCGCCGTCCATGCGCACGAGCCCACCGTCCGGATCCCAGAATCGGAGGAAGAGGCTGGCGATTGTGCTCTTCCCCGCGCCCGACGGACCGACGAGCGCCAGCCGCGCGCCGCGCTCAACCTTGATCGAGACCCGATCGAGCGCGGGAATTCGCCGGCCCGGATAGGTGAAGTGGACACTCGACATCTCGAGCGCCGGTACCGCGGGCGATAGTGCCACGGGTGAGACGCCCGGACCGTCGGTCACCGCAGGCGTCTCGGTTTCAACGGCGTAAAGACGCCGCGTCGCGCCGAATGTGTCGGCCAACTGGCGGCCGACCTGGGCGATCTCCGAGACGGGCAGGAAGGCCGCCATGGCCAACAGGCTAAGGAGGGGGAGAAGGGCAGGATCGAGCATGCCTCGCCCGACGAGCGCCGCGCCGACCAAGGCGACGGACAAGCCGCCAAAACCGGTCGCCAACTCCTGGCTCGCGGTCTGGCGTGACATGTCATCGAAGAGGGCAAGGCGCGCATCGATGGCGGCCCGCGCCTTGGCGACGAACGCATCGCCCCACGGCTTTACCTGGCGGAACGCGACGATCTCCGAAAGCCCTTGGACAGTGTCGACAGCGTGGGCGTTGAGCTCGCCCAGCGCCTCGCGCGCCGCGCTGCCGAGGCGGTCGATGCGCGCGCGGCGGGCGACCGGCACCAGTCCCGAGAAGACCAGGAACGGCAGCAGCACGAGCGCCATCGGCCAGCCGAAGATCGCGAGGATCGACAGCGTGGCGAGCGGCACGAGCACGGCCACAAAGGCCGGCGCGATCGTGTGGCCGAAGAAATACTCGACCATCTCGACGTCATGCGTCGCGACACCCAGAAGATCGCCCGTTCGCCGTCGCGTGAAGTAGGCAGGCGCCAGCGAATCAAGTTTGCGGAAGAGATCGACGCGCATCGTCGCGAGGAGCCGGTAGGCCATGTCGTGGGCGAGCCACGACTCCATCCAATGGAGCACGCCTGCGAGGGGCGCAAGAAGGCCGAGCGCGATGAGGAGGCCATCGAAGGGCAGATGATCGCGAACGGCGCGGACGACGAGGGCCGAGAGCACGCCGACACCGATAAAGGCCACGACGCGAGCGACGCCGAGCGTGAAAGTCGTCACGAGACGCAAGCGCCATCGCCGCACCAGCCCCAAGAGCACCCGGAGCAGTTGCGGCCAGCCGAGCCCTTCGGCCCTGATGATGCCTTCGGGCGGAGCTGACGCTGGCCCCATCTCTACATGCGCGAGACCGGTGGAGGTCTCTTCATTGTCCGGCGTTTCCTCAAGGAACGTGGCGGACTGGTCCTGCGCCTGCGCAGCCATGAGGCGGTGATAGAGACCGGCCTCCCGCATCAGGGACGCATGGGTGCCGCTCTCCGCGACACGACCGTTGTCCAGGACCAGGATACGATCAGCACCGATCACGCTCGAAAGGCGATGGGCGAAGATGAGCGTGGTGCGTCCGACCATGAGGCGATCGAGCGCCTCCTGGATGATCGACTCATTCTCTGCGTCGACCGATGACAGCGCCTCGTCCAGGATAAGGATGGGTGCATCGGCGAGGATGGCGCGCGCGATCGCGATGCGCTGGCGCTGGCCGCCGGACAGCCGCACGCCCCGCTCCCCGATGACCGTCGCGTAGCCCCGTGGCAGTCGCTCGATGAACCCATGGGCATTGGCCGAGCGCGCCGCAGCCTCGAGCTCGGCCATGGTCGCGTCCGCCTTACCCAGACGGAGGTTCTCCTCGACGGTGCCATGGAAGAGATAGCTGTCTTGACTCACGATGGCGATCTGCCCGCGGAGATCGGCCTGTCGGAGAGTGCGGATGTCGTGGCCGCCCACGCGGATACACCCGCCTTGCGGATCATAGAGACGGAGAAGCAGCTTCGAGATCGTCGACTTGCCGGCACCGCTTGATCCCACGATGCCGACCCGTTCGCCCGCACGAAGCTCGAAGGTGAGACCATCCAGCGCTTGCCGCCTGGCCCCCGGGTAGCTGAACCGCACGTCCTCGAAGGCGATGGTCGGCCTGATGTCCGCGGTCTCCGGCTGCGCGGGATCGGTGATGCGCGGCCTCTGGTCCAAGAGCGCGAAGATGCCCTGGGCGGCCGACATGCCGACAAGGCCTTGGTGCAGGAGGCCGCGCAGCTCGCGCAAGGGGCGGAACACCTCGACCCCCAGCATGAGAACGACGAGAAGAACCGGAAGCGTCATCGCGCCTTCGACGACGCGATAGGCGCCCAAGCCAAGAGCCGTCGCCGCGCCAATCGCGATTCCCGCATCCGTGATGCCGCGCGCGAGCGTGTTCGTCCCCAGCACCCACATGGTAGCCCGGAAAAGCGTGTGCGCACGCTCGGCGAGCGCCGCGGCGCGGGCCTTGCTCTGGCCGAAGGATTTGAGAGTCGTGAGGCCCTGGATCGAGTCGAGAAATTCGGCCCCGAAGGCGCCGTAGGCGCCCTGCCGCTCGCGGCTCTTCCGGCTGTCGAGGCGATGCCAGAGGGCCGGCGCCAGGAACGTCACGACCGCGGCGGCGAGGAGGATGGTCGCGACGGGCGCGTCGAGCCAAACGATCCCGAGGAAGATCAACGGCGGCGTCAGGACAGCGACGAAGAACTGGGGCAGATACCGGCCGAAATAGGTCTCAAGCTGCTCGACACCCTCGACCATCGAGAGAACGACATCACCCGTCCGGGCCCCGCCAAAATAGGCCGGACCGAGCGTCGTCACGTGATCATAGATGCGGCGGCGCAGGCGGAGCTGGACAAGGGCCGCCGTGCGGTGCGCGATCCTGGCACGACCATGGTCGAGGGCCGCGCGCGCGAGCATGACGAGGGCCACGATGGCCGCCAGAGGCGCAGTCTGTCCGAGCGACTGGCCAAGGAGAATGTCGGCCAACAGCCAGCCAAGAAGCGCGAGACGCGCGGTACCGGCCGCGACCGCGAGCACGCCGGTGAACACGCCAAGCGCAATCCGCCCCCGCACGCCCTTCGTCAGGTCCCACAGCCGGCGGTCGAAATACATGGACGACGTTCCGTTTCATGAGGGAGGGAGCCGGATGGACAAGGCCGGCGGGCCATCGCCTTGGCCATCACTTCGCATCCGCAATATAGGCGGCAGAAGACAGCGATCAACGCATGTCTTGGCCTAAGCCGCGAACTCGCGACGGATGGAATCCGAATGCTCGCCCAAGGCGGGAACACGACCATAGGTCTGCTCGATGCCCGCGATCTGGAGCGGGGGTGCTACGAGATCGATTGCCCCTCCCTCCGCTTCGGCCGGAAGGCGCCGGAGCTGCGCGTGCCGGGAGAAATCGGCGACGCTGTTGAGCGCTCCGTAGGCGATCTGCGAACGACGCAAGCGTTCGATCAAATCGTCGCGGGTGAGCGTGGAGAACACCTGCGCCATGGCTTCGTTCAACGCCGGGCGGTTGCGCACGCGGGCGTCGTTGTCCTTAAACTCGGACTTCGTCGCGAGGGCTGGTTGCTGCAACACCTCCGCGCAGAGCCGCCGCCACTCCCGCTCGTTCTGGATCGAGATGACCACCTGGCCGCCGTCGCCGGTCGCGTAGACGCCGTAGGGCGCGATCGAGGGGTGATTGAGCCCCACGCGGACCGGCGCCTTGCCGCCATAGTCGTGATGGAGAAGCGGCACGGACATCCAGTCGGCGATCGCATCGAAGAGCGAGACTTTGAGCGAGGCTCCCTGCCCGGTCACCGTGCGGTCAAGGAGCGCCCGGTAGACGCCGACGAGCGCGTACATGCCGGCCGCGATGTCGACGAGAGAGACCCCGACCCGGCCCGGACCATCCGGCGTGCCAGTGATCGACGCCAAGCCAGACTCGGCCTGGATGAGGAGGTCATAGGCCTTCATGTCGCGGTAAGGCCCCTCCTCACCGTAGCCGCTGATGTCGCAGGTGATGAGGCGCGGATGCTTCTTGCGCAAGGCGCTTGAGCCGAAACCCGCGCGCTCGGCCGCGCCCGGCATGAGGTTCTGGATGAAAACGTCGGCACGCGCGATCATTCGGTGAAGAAGGGCCGTGTCTTCCGCCTTCTTGATGTCGAGGACGATCGATTCTTTCCCGCGGTTGAGCCAGACGAAGTAGGAGCTCTGGCCGCGGACAACATGGTCGTAGCCGCGCGCGAAATCGCCTTCGGGCCGCTCGATCTTGATAACGCGCGCACCGGCCTCGGCAAGGCGGGACGAAAGAAACGGCGCCGCCACCGCCTGCTCAAGGGACACGACCAGAATGTTACCGAGAGTTTTCATCCGACGACCCTGACCTTCTCCACCATGCGTCCCCTCGCCCGCTGGCAGTCTAAGTCTTGCCGCACGGCGCCCTGACTTCACGAAGGGGCTTGTCTGCCGCCCACGAGGCCACGAAGCTAACCGATCATAAGAACGCATCGAAGTGCCAATCGAGACGCCATGACCGATCTTTCAATGAGCACTCTCGGCATTCTCGCGGGATTCGCCGGCGGACTTATCCTCGGCGCGGTCGGGCTCCGCGCCAATTTCTGCGTCATGGGCTCGATCTCCGACATTTGGATCACGGGCGACTGGAGACGGTTTCGCGGCTGGCTCCTTGCGATCGCGGTGGCGCTGCTTGGCACCGAGGCGCTGCGCCTCGCGGGCGCCATCACGCTCGACGGCGCCGCCTACCTCGCGCCGTCCTTCGGGTGGGTGGCGGCTATTCTCGGCGGGCTCCTCTTCGGTATCGGCATGACATTGGCGGGCGGATGCGCCCACCGATGCCTGGTAAGAACGGGTGCCGGAAGCCTTAAGGCGCTGCTCGTGATTGTCATCATGGCGCTGTCCGCCTTTGCCTGCTCCGAGGGCGTGCTGGCGCCCGCACGACGCTGGATCGCGGAATTTGGCACGATGATGTCGACGGCGAAGTCACAGGATGTCTCGCTCCTCCTGGCGACGGCCTTTGGTATTCAGGCAACATGGCTGCGCACGGCGATCGCCGGCGCCCTGGCCGCCGTCCTGCTCTGGTTTTGCTTCAAGGATAGGCCGTTCCGGGCCTCGTGGCGCAACATCGTCGCAGGCCTCTCGATTGGCGCCATCGTGCCGTTCGGATGGCTGGTGACAGGCGGCCTCATGGGCAAGGCGAGTCGTGCGCCCGATTCCTTCAATTTCGTGACGCCGCTCGGCGACGCAGCCAGTTATGTGTCGGGCGGCGAGCGCATGTTGAGCTTCGGGATCGCCGCGGTGCCGGGGGTCGTCATCGGCTCGTTCCTCGCGGTCGCCTGGCCGTGGCGATTCCGCATTGAGGCACCGAGCGACCGCAAAGACACGATCCACCTGGCACTCGGCGGCGCATTCATGGGCGTGGGCGGCACGCTTGCGCTTGGCTGCACGATCGGTCAAGGGGTCACCGGCGTCTCGACCTTGGCGCTCGGCTCGCTTCTGGCCTGGGGAGCGATCGTGGCGGGCAGCGTCCTTTGCCTGCGCTATCTCGAGTGGAGCGAGAGAGTCTAGCGCCGCGACACCTTGTAGCCGGATTTCTCCAGATCCCAGCAATCATCGGTCGCGCGCGACAGCTTCTCCTTCTGGATACGCTCGGTCGCTGTCTTCGAGAACTGATCGATCGTGGCGACATAGCGCGGCACCTGGAAGTAGGCCAGACGCTCTTCGCACCATTTGACGAGGTCGAGGGGCGCCGCAGTGGCGCCAGGCAAGAGCTTGACGAAGGCCTTGATCTCCTGCTCCCCCACCTCGGCATCGACACCGATCACGGCGCATTCGTCGACGGCGGGGTGTGCCTGAAGCACGCGCTCGACCTCCCAGGCCGAGACGTTCTCGCCGCGCCGGCGGATGCTGTCCTTCTTGCGGCCGAGGTAGTGGAAATCACCTTCCTCGTCGTAGCTACCAAGGTCGCCCGTGTGCATCCAGCCATCCTTGAGCGCGCGCGCTGTCGCCTCAGGATTGCGGAAGTAGCCCTTCATGATGAAGCCCGGCTCGCGCTCGCGCACCAGGATCTCGCCCATCTGCCCGGCTCCGAGAGTCCGTCCCTCGTCGTCGACGATCTTGACCTCGAAATAGGGAAGCGGCTTGCCGACACAGCCAAGCTTGCCCGTGATGTTCGCCGTCGTGAGGCTCGAGCATTCCGACATGCCGTAATTCTCGTGGATGCCCATCTTGAAGCGCTCCATGAACGGCTTCCAGACAGGCGGTGGCGCGCCGCCGCCCCAGGCGAGCCGCGCCGTGTGCTGCCCGTCATCGGGTCGCGGCGGCTGCTTCAACAGGATCGAAAGGATGCCGCCCAGGTAGTGAACCTGGGTTGCCTTGTAGTGGCGCACCTCGTCCCAGAACCGCGAGGCGCTGAACCGCTCGAGAAGCGCGATCGTGATGCGATTCTGGAGCGCCGCCACGATCATCTGACTGCCGCCGATGTGGAAGAGCGGCTCCCACAGGATCGGGATGTCGCCCGCGCGGAAATCGGCGACGAGCGAGGCGGCCGCGGCCGAGGCGCGCAGCATCTTGTCCGTCACCATCACGCCTTTGGGCGGCCCCGTCGTGCCCGAGGTGTAACTGATCGAGAGGACGTCGTCGTGCCGGGGCGAGCCGGGCGGGGGCTCCTCATGACCCGAAGCCGCGACGTCGTCGAAGGCAAGGATCCGCATGCCTTTGACCGGCACGGTGCCGCGCCGCCAGATCGCGAACTCCGCCTTCGTCCGCTCGAGCGCAGGCGTGAAGGCGTTGGCATAGATCGTGTCCGCGATCGCCGCACGAGGATCGGAGTGCTCAAGCAGATATTCGAGGCTCGCGCCGCGCAAATTCGCATTCACCGGCACCTGCGTGAGGCCGAGCTTCGCGCAGGCCAGGAAGGCGAACATGTGGTCTGGAACGTTTGGCAACATGATCGCGACACGGTCGCCCGCGCGAAGGCCAAGTTCGGCCAGGCCGTTGGCGAGCCGGTTTACCTTCCGATCGATCTCTCGGATCGTGAGCGGCCGGTCCTCGAAGATGAGGTAGACGAAGTCTGGATCACTCGCCACGCGCCCTTCGAGCAAGCGGCGGATCGACGTGTCATTGGGGACGTGAAGTGAGAGTGGTTGCTCGGTCATTCCTTGAAGACCTTCCTCATCATTGCGCCGACTTCCGTGACATCGGCCGCGATCACGGCGCCCGCCTGGGACAGGAGACGGCGTTTTTCGGGCGCATTCTCCTCGCCTTCGCCCTGCCACGCGCCCGCGTGACCCATCTGGCGCCCTGGCGGCGCCGAGCCGCCGATAATGACGGCGACGACGGGTTTCGTCATGCGCTTCAGAACCGTGGCGGCCTCGACTTCCGACCGCCCTCCGATTTCACCCACCATGACGATACCGCGCGTCTCGGGATCGGCCTCGAACAATTCCAGCACGTCGCCGTGAGTCGTTCCAATGACGGGATCGCCCCCGATCGAAACGATGGTGGTGCAGCCGAAGCCGCATTCCGCCAGATAATGCGCGGACTCGGCACACATGGCGCCGCTCTTGGCGACGACGCCAATCGGGCCGCGCTTGAGAAAGACGGGATCGAGCTCGGAGAGATTGGCACCCCCGACGGTGATGCAGCCGGCCGAGTTGGGTCCGAGGATCACGGCCCCCTTCGCGCGCGCATAGGCCGTCATGCGCATGGCGTCGAGGAGCGGGATGTTCTCGATGTAGAGGACCATGAGACGAATGCCGGCGTCGATGGCTTCATAGCACGCATCAAGGACAAAGGGCGCAGGCACAACGACGAAGCTCGTGTTGGCGCCTCGCGCCGCGACGGCCTCGTGGCAGGAATCGAAAACGGGCAAGCCTTCGATCTCCTGCCCGCCCCGACCCGGAGTGACACCGCCGACGAGCGGCGTGCCTGCCGCGAGGAAGCGCCGCGCAAAGCTCCGCCCGACATTGCCGGTGATGCCCTGGATGATGGCACGAGTCTCGGCGTTGGTCAGGATCGCCATGGCATCCTCAACCCCCGGCGCCCGTGACCGCAGCCAGCGCGGAACGCATGTCGTCATGCGTCACGAAACCTTCCGACCGGAACAGCGCCTGCGCCTCCTCGGCCCGGTTGCCGGCGATCCATGTGACGACACGTCCGACGAGCGGAGTCGACCGGTGAACGCCGGTCACCGTCTCGGCGAAGATGTGCGCGACAGGCGCCTGGAAGCGTCCCCCAATGAACGTGACGCGTGGCCCCATGCGCGCGGCGTTCTCGACGATGGGGCGCATGCCGCGTTCGCCCTGGAGCGGCAATCCCTGCATGTCGACGATGCAGCGCACGGAGGCTTTCATCGCCGTCAGCATATCGAGCACAGTCATCATGAGGCCGGCGCCGCTCAGGACCGCAACGATCGTGCCAGCGGGATCGATCTCGGCAGCGATGGCGCCCACGCGCCGGAACGCCTGCTCGATTTCCGTTCCCGGCAGGCGCTCGCCGTAAGCGGCCCACTCGGGATGGCGGAAAGCCGCCGTGCGGTCGAGCTCCGCGCGGGCGTTTCCGACGTGCACAACGCCAGCCTCGGAGACAGCAAGACCATCGATCTCGATCCGAACACTGTCGGCCTGAAGAAGCGCGTGGAGAACGTCGACCAGGTGCTCGATCGCGGCACGTCCAGACTCGGAAACACGAAGATGCCGCGCGAGCCGGCGCGGGATGAACGGCGCCAAACCGGTGAAGGGATCGATGGTCTGGCTCAGAGTCGTGCCATTCGTCGCTTCGATAACGTGGCAACGCCGGTCGCGATCGAGCCGGGCCACGAGACGAGATCCGCCGCCGCCGACGCCCCCGCGAACCGCGAGGCCGCGGGCGCGAAGTAGCTCTCTCGTTTCCGGATCGGACAGAATCACGGGGCGGCGATCTATTCGTTCAGGAGGCGAGTGCCGGTTTCGCGGACGAGATCGACGAGGGCGTCGACATCCGCCTCCACCGTTCCGTAGTGGAGGATGCAGGCGCGCAGCGCGAATCGCCCGCCAAGAGTGGCATTGGACAGGAACGCACGGCCTTCGGACTGGATCGTCTCCATGATGCGCTTGTTGAGCGCATCGAGGCCCTCTCCGTCAAGGGCACGGCCAGGGGGCGTGAAACGGAAACAGACGATGGAGAGCTCCGCGGGCGCCAAGCGCTCGAGATCGGGCGCCCGGTCCACAGCGGCCGCGAGACGCTCCGCCAGACCAATATGGCGCGAGACGAGAGCGGCGATTCCTTGGCGCCCCATATGCTGCAACACCAGCCACAGCTTGAGGGCTCGAAAGCCGCGCGTCTGCTGGATGCCATATTCGGAGAACCAGGTCGGCCCACCGAAGCCCTTGCCCTCTTCGGTTCGGAGATAGGCGGGCACGTAGCTGAAGGCATCGCGCAGCAAGGCGCCATCGCGAACGAAGGCGCAGCCGCACTCGATCGGGACGGACAGCCACTTGTGTGGGTCGAGTGCCAGCGAGTCCGCTCGGTCGAGACCCTTGTAGCGCTCGGCCCGGCCGGGAGCCGTGATCCCGACGCCGCCATAGGCCCCATCGACGTGGAGCCACAACCGTTCCCGCTCAGCCACATCGGCGATCCGCGCAAGCGGATCGATTGCACCGGTGCTGACAGTTCCGGCACTCGCAACCACGGCGAAGGGCAACAGTCCTGCCGCGCGGTCGCGGGCGACGGCCGCCTCGAGCGCTGGCACATCCATCCGAAAATCGCGATCAATCGGAACGGTCCTGATCGAATCCGTGCCGAGGCCCATGAGTTCGACCGCCTTGCGCACGCAGCTGTGCCCCTCGGCCGTCATGTACAGGAGCAACCGGCGGCGCACGCCATGAAGTCCTTCGGCGCGGACATTCGAGCCCATTTCCGCGGAGGCACGATGGCGCGCGGCGGCAAGACCGATCAGGTTGGCGACCGAGCCGCCGCTGACCAAGAGCCCCATGCTGCCGTCAGCGGGGTAGCCGAGCAGCTCCATCAACCAACGGATGGCAGCCCGCTCGATATAGACAGCGGCATGGTCGCCGCCGGCGCAACTCGGGTTCAACGCGGACGCAAGAAAATCACCGATGACGCCGATCGGTGCTGGCGGCGAATTGACCCAGCCGAAGAAGCGCGGATGGCCATTGCCCATGGCATGCGGCAGCACCTTGGCCGCGACCGCCTCGATGAGCGCCTCGGCCGGGCATCCTGTCCGCGGCCAATCCTCATCGAGGAGCGATTGGCGCTCGCCCGGCGTCATCGGCGTGAACACCGGCCGGGATGCCACGCCCGCGAGATAGTCGGAGACGAGGTCGACCGCCTTGTGGCCGAGGCGGCGAAACTCTTCGACATCCATCGCAGGCGGTGCCGTCACGATGTCTCTCCTTCGCCGGCGCGCATGACCCTCGCTTCTCCCGTTCAATAGAGCCAACGGCCCATGTCTTCGAACTCCCAGATTTCGACCGGCTTCGACGAGCCCACGCCTTCGAGACGCCGCGTCGCGCGGATGCGGCCGTTCAGCACGCGCGTCGCCATGGACTGGAACTGGAAACACGCCGCGCGGAGACCGTCGGGCGCATCATCATCGAAGGGGCGGAAGCTGCGGAGCACGATGCGCTGGCGCCGGTCGTCGATCCGCTCGGCCGTGAAGTCCTGGTAGCACGCATCGAGGAGGGCCGCGAAGAGCTGCGCGATCGAAGCCACGTCCTTGCCCGTGATCCCGAACGCACCTTGGAATTCATGGACGTATTGGATGGCGAGGCAGCGCATCGTCTCGCCGAGCAAAAAATTCGTCACCCACTCGCCGTAAGTCGCGTTGAGCATGTCGACGGTCGTCTTGACGTAGCCGCCCGAGAAATTGCGCTGGGCCTTGAGGAGCCGAGCCTCGGGCCAAACCTTGGGGTCAAGCTTTGGCGCTTTCGCCGGATCGAACTCCGGCGTGCGCTGCACTGTCTCGTAGCGCATGATCTCTTCAGGCGCGAGGTCGCGGTCGTATTCGAGGAAGTAGCCTTCGTCGTAGGGCTCGCCCTCCATGATGAACTTCGTCCCCACATAGCCCAAACGAGGGCAGCCCATGAGCTTGCCGTTCCGAGGATGCCAGGCGGAGAAGATCGTGCGGCGCACCTGGCCCGGCAGCGCCAGGAGCGCGATGCCGTTGTAGGTCCACATGGGCGCCAGGTAGCGGATCCAGACCTTCTTCGGCGATTCCTCCACATACTCCATGGCCAAGCCGCCGATCTGGTTCGTGAGATAGTGGTACTTGGCGGCCGCCACGGCGGGGGGGTCATTGTGGATTCCGAGAAGGCGAAGCCCTTCGTGATAGTGGCCGACCTGATGACCGCACAGGACGTCGAACCACAATTTGTGAAGCGCGGCCGCGCCGCGCTCCCGATAGGTCATGCAGGTGAGGCCCGCAAAGCTGCGCCCCCACAGCTTGGTCGACAGCGTGCAGCGCTGGCGCGTACGTTCAAGCGACTCTTCGGTCATGGGGATCCTCAGGAAAAAGCAATGGCGCGGGCGAGCCTAGGCACTCGTGGGCGACTGTCAATCGGTCCGAGACGCCAGCGGTCAACCGGCGGGCAGGCTGAGCGGCGCGATCTCTTCGGCGCTGCGGCGTGCATCATCGAAATTGGGCGCGGCTGCGAGCATCTTCGCCTGACCCTCGCTCAGGCGCTCGGCCGCGGCAGTCATGTCGAGCGTGAGAACCTGGCCGTCCCTGACCACCTGCCGGCCGTCGACGAACACGTCGCGCACGGCTCGGTCCGCGGCGGTGTAGAGGAGGCAGCGCAAAGGGTCGCGCGCCGGCTGCATGAGCGGCGTCTTGAGGTCGACGAGCACGACATCGGCCTTGGCGCCGACCGCGAGCCGCCCGATGTCGTCGCGCAAGAGCGCCGTTGCTCCGCCGATCGTCGCCATGTGGAAACCATCGGCCGTGGTGACACTCTGCATGTAGCCGGCTGCGGCACGGCCCATGATGAGCGCCGTGCGCACCTCCTCGATCATGTTGTGGGGAAAGGTATCGGTGCCGATGCCGATCGTGATGCCCGCCTTGTGATAGGCGCCGAGACTCTGAAGCAGGTGACCGTAGCGGGCGAACACCGTCGGGCAATGGGCGACATTGGTGCCCGTTTCCGCGAGGATCGCGATGTCGCGCCGGGTGTTCCAGTGAATCCAGCTGTGGCTGTCGACGAAAATCGCATGACCAAGGCCGGTTCCGGGACCGAGAAGACCGATGTCGTGCGCCCACTGAATCGGCGTCTTACCGTGCCGGCGCGTCATCTCGTTGAACTCGACGACGCTTTGCGCAGTGTGGACCTGGAACGGCCGCCGGCTTGAACGCGCCAAAGCCACGCTGTCGCGCAAGAGCTCTTCGCCGCAGGTGTCGATCTGTCCGGGCGAGATCATGCCGAAAAGGCGCTTCGAGGGATGTCGCTCGGCCGCTTCGACGACTCGAATCGCCTCATCGAAGCGCTTCCGCCCCGCCTGCTCGTCCCAGCGATAGTCGAGGCTGCGCCCGTCGCGCACGACCCACTCCGCCGCGCGATACATGGGCGCGATGCAGACGCGGAGCCCGCTCTCACCGGCCAAGTCGACCCAGCCATCATAGGGCACGGTCAAATCGGCAACCGTCGTCACGCCCGATTTCAGGAGCTCGCAGTAGGTATAAGTCGTCCCGGCCCGGCGCGATTCCGTGTCCGGCCTGAGGAGGTGCATGTAGTCGTAGAGGCCGCTGCCATAGAGGTGCGGGTTGCCCAGCTCCTCCCGCACGCCCTTGTAGAGCGGCTGGTTCGTCGGATGGCAATGGAGATCGACGAGACCGGGCATGACAAAGAGCCCCCTCCCGTCGATCTCCCGATCGACGGGACCGGCGTGGCGGGAACCGATGTGCGCGATCGCATTGTCTTTGAACACCACATCAACCCCGCGGCGGTACTCGTGCCGCTTTGCCGAGGCGTTCCAGACGATCGCCCACTCGGCGTTGCGGATGCATGTGGTGGTCATCGTGCTGCCTCCTTCTCCCGTCACCGCGCGGCTGTGCGTCACGGCGGTGGTTTTTCTCCCACCTGACTCGCGATGAGCCCGTAGTGCTCGATGCGGCGATGTGCGGCGAAGTTGAAGATCGTGTCCTTGATATAGCGCCCGCGGTCGAGATCGCAGTCATGAACCAGGATCTCATCGGCTTCCGTCTTCGCTTCGGCCACGACTTCGCCGGTCGGTGCGATGATGACCGTGCCACCCATATGGTGCACGCCCTCCTCGGTTCCGCACTTGGCGACCGCGACAACCCATGTGCCGTTCTGGTAAGCGCCCGCCTGCATCGGCACCAGATGGTGCAGCATCCGAAGGTGCGGCGCCTCCCTGGCGACCGCATTGAGCGAGGGCGTGTTGAAGCCGAGGAGCACCATCTCGACCCCCTGAAGCCCCATGACGCGGTAGGTCTCGGGCCAGCGCCGGTCGTTGCAGATGCACATGCCGATCAACCCGCCCATGGTCCGCCAGACGGGAAATCCAAGATTGCCGGGCTCGAAATATCTTTTCTCGAGATGTTGGAAGGCGCGCTGAGGGTCGTGCTCGGCATGCCCGGGGAGATGGATCTTGCGATACTTGCCGACGATCACGCCACGCTCATCGACGAGGATCGATGTGTTGTAGTGGTGGAGCGTTCCGCCTTCGTGAACAAGTTCCCCGTAGCCGAGACAGAAACCGATTCCGAGGCGTGCGGCATCGTCGAAAAGCGGCCTCGTCTCCGGCCCTGGCATCTCGCGCTCGAAGAAATGATCGACCTCCGCCTGGTCCGTCATGTACCAGCGCGGGAAGAACGTGGTGAGCGCCAGCTCGGTGAAGACGACGAGGCGGCATTTTTCCTTATGCGCAGCGGCCATGAGCGCCCGAAGGCGTTCGACCACCTCTTTTCTCGTCTCCCGCCGCGCGATCGGTCCCATCTGCGCCGCGGCAACCCTCAGGACTCTCGCCATTGGCCCTCCCTTCCCTCGAAAGCCTCCCGATCCTAGCCGGCGCGGGCGAGCATCGCCTGGAGAAGCACGTTGCAACCCGCCTCGATATGGGCGGGGTCGGCGCTTTCCTCTTCGTTGTGACTCAAACCCCCGCGGCACGGCACGAAGATCATGCTGGTCGGCGCCACGCGCGATACGTAGCAGGAATCATGACCGGCCCCAGACACGATGTCCCGGTGCTTGTAACCGAGCCCCTCGGCGGCACCTCGCACCGCGGCGATGCAGCCTTGGTCGAAGGCGACAGGCGGCGAATTCCAGATTCGCTCGACGGTGACCGACACGCCGGCACTCGACGCGCAGTCGTCGAAGGCCGCTCGCACCTCTGCCTCGATGCGATCGAGCGTCGCGGCCTCGGGATGCCTGAGATCCAAGGTGAAACGGACCTCGCCCGGAATGGTGTTCCGCGAGTTGGGAATGACCTGCATTTGTCCGACCGTGCCGCGGCCATAGGGCGCATGGGTCCGGGCGATCCGATTGACCGCGGCAACCATGCCCGAGGTCGCAAGAAGTGCGTCCCGCCGCACATTCATGGGGGTCGGCCCCGCATGCGCGTCTTGGCCGGTCACGGTCACGTCGAACCACCGAACGCCCTGAACACCGATGACGACACCGATCGGCAGGTTTTCAGATTCGAGAATCGGGCCCTGCTCGATATGGACTTCGAAGAAGGTCCCGACTGGCCGGCCGCCGCAAGGCTCATCGCCGGCATAGCCGATGCGCTTCAATTCCTCCCCGAAGGTCTTGCCGCTCAAATCCTTCTGGCCGAGAACGTAGTCGGCCTCGAAGGCGCCGCCGAAGACGCCGGATGCGCACATGGCGGGGGCGAAGCGCGACCCCTCCTCGTTCGTCCACACCGCGACTTCGATCGGCGCATCGGTCTCAACGCCCGCATCATTGAGGGTCCGAATCACCTCGAGCCCGGCGAGGACGCCATAGACTCCGTCGAACTTGCCGCCATGGGGCTGGGTGTCGAGATGACTTCCGGTCATGATGGGTGGCCTGTCCGCATGCCGCCCAGGACGGCGAGCGAAGATATTGCCGAGACGATCGACGCGAATCGTGCAGCCGGCTTCCTTGCACCAGCGGACGAAAAGATCGCGGCCCACCTTATCTTCGTCACTGAGCGCGAGCCGGCCGCACCCACCCTTGGGCAAGGCGCCGATCTTCGCCATCTCCATGAGGCTCGCCCAGAGCCGGTCGCCATTGATCCTAAGATTGCGCATGCCATCCTCCTCGCCGATCGAGCAACCGTAGGAACCGCCCCGCCGAGGGTCAAGCGCCCGGGTCCGTGCTGGCCAGGAGTCGCTTGGCTGTGCACACTCTTCCCGCGCGGAGCACACCCATGACGTCCTGGATCGAGTTCTGGAACAGCGCCAATTCCATCTATGTGGGGCCCGAACACCTAAGGGCCCACTTCGAGACGCTTGGCCGGGACCTCGCGGCGCTCCTGCCGCCTCAGGGGCCGTTGGTCATTCTCGACTATGGTTGTGGAGACGCGCTGGCTGTTGAACATCTTCGAGCCGGCACGAACACGCTCCTGCTCTACGACGCCTCCGCAGAGGTCCGCCGGAGGTTGCGCGTACGCCTCGGCACCGCCCGGGACATTCGAATTCTCGAAGACTCCGAGGTCGAAAGCCTTCCATCGGGGAGCCTCGACGTCGTGATCGCGAGTTCCCTCCTCCAATACGTCGATGAAAACGCTCTCGTCCCCCTTCTTCGGCGCTGGCACGAATGGCTCAAGCCGGGCGGCGTCTTGATCGTCGCGGACGTTATTTCACCCGATACGGGCATGGTCTCGGATATCAGGGATCTCATGACCCTCGCTTGGAAGGAGGGATTCTTTCTCTCGGCCGCCTTCGGCCTCATCCGCACCTATTTCTCGGACTATCGTCGCCTCCGGCGCGATGTCGGGCTCATGCGCTATCGGCCGTCCGAATTCCTCGAACGCCTTCGTTCCGCCGGATTCCTCGGCGAACAACTTCCGAGAAACCCCGGGCCCAACCGGCACCGGTACGCTTTCCGCGGCCTCAAACGCTAAGGGAAAACTGGCACAGCACGTCCGAACGTGGGACGATCCAGCGCACGATGACCGCCGAAACGAGTTCCATAGCCACATTGCCTCGCGACCAGAGTTGGCCGGCTCCCTTGACGATCGCCGTTGCGATCGCGACCGTCGCCTATCTCACGCCTGCGATGATCAACGGCTATCCGCTCGTCTATTGGGACACGGGCGGCTATCTCATGGCCGGCGTGCGCGACGAATATGTACCGAATCGATCCGCCTACTACGCCTGGTTCGCGGAAATCACGGGGTTCTTTTCGGCCTGGGGCGTGATCGCCGTACAATCCGCATTCTCGGCGGCGGCCCTCGCGACAACGGTCCGAATGTTCTTCCCCGGCTCTATTGCCGCCACGGTCTGGGCCCTCGTTCTCGGTTGCTTCACGTCACTGCCGTGGTACGCGTCCTGGTTGATGCCCGACGTGTTCACGGGGCTTGCGGTCCTCGCGACACTTGGCCTCGCCTTCGGACACTGGCCGCGCTGGCAAACGGGAGCTCTGAGCGTGCTGCTCATCTTTTCGCTTCTGAGCCACACCTCCCATTTTCCGCTCGTGGCCGCGACGATCGCCGGCGCGGTGATTGGCGCCCTTCTGTTCCGTGTCCGCATCGCCTGGATTCCGCCAGTGGCCTGCCTCGTCGCGGCCGTCGCCCTCACCGTCTTTGCCAACGCGATTCTCACCGGACAGGCATTCTTCAACCGCACGGGGTGGGTTCTGCTTTTTTCCAGACTGGCCGAGAGCGGTCTCGTCCAAGAGCAGCTCGACCAGCACTGCGACGACAATCCCGACTGGTCGAAGCTTTGCACCTACCGCGACCGGATTCCGGAGAATGCGGAAAAGTGGCTCTGGCAGCGCGGGACGCCATTTTGGCGAATCGGTAATTGGGAAGGCACGCGCGAGGACAGCCGACGCATCGTCATCGACGTCATCCGGGAGCATCCGGTCGAAGCGGCGCTCTTCGCCCTCGACGGGTTTGGCAAGCAACTTCTCTACATCGAGCTGGGCGAAGGCACCGAGAGCCAGGAGTGGTTCCTGGCTTGGACGATCAAGGCGTCATTTCCTCAAGAATTCGGGGCCTGGCAGCGCGCACTTCAGCAAAGCGGCCGGCTTCTTTCCGTGTCCGAGGCCGCCAACCGCATTCATCTGCCCATCGTGCTTGTCGCCCTGGCTTTAACCTTGATCGGCTTGTTTTCGCGGCGCGTGACACCACCGCTGCGGACTGGCTGCTTCACGGTCATGATCGCCCTCCTCGCCAACGCATTCGTATGCGGCGCCCTGTCCGGCCCGCACGACCGCTACCAGGTTCGCCTGATCTGGGTTGTTCTCGCGACCGCGGTGCCAGTCGCGGTCTCCATTCGCCGATCGCGCTAAAGAAAACACCCGGCGCGACGTTCGCGCCGGGTGCGGTGTTCCTTGCTGTTCGGCAGGGATCAGGCGGTGTGAAGCACGCGCTCCAATCGCTTGATCGCGGCGTCCTCGGCGATCCGTTCCACCGCCGCCAGCTCGCGCACCAGGCGGTCGAACGCAGCCTGGTACATCTGCCGCTCGCTGTAGGACTGATCGGGCTGGTCGCCCTTCCGGTGCAGGTCGCGAACGACCTCGGCGATCGAGACCGGGTTGCCCGAGTTGATCTTGGCCTCGTACTCCTGGGCCCGGCGGCTCCACATCGTGCGCTTGACCCGCGTCCGGCGCTTCAGGGTCGTGAGCGCGGTCTCCATGATCTTCCGGTTGCTCAGGCGACGAAGACCGGCCGCCTCGACCTTGCCGATCGGCACGCGGAGGGTCATCCGCTCCTTGTCGAAATTGATGACAAAAACCTTGAGTTCGTTGTCACCGACGGCGTGGGTTTCCACGCCTGCCACACGCCCTACGCCATGCGTGGGGTAGACCACATACTCTCCGGCTTTGAAGACAATGTCCTTGGAAGTGCTCCGAATCTTTTTCAATGCGCTCACGGCTCTCTTCAATCCCTCGCTGCCCTACCCACACACACGCCCCGCGCGGGCCCTCACTGAGGGACCGCCCATAGGTTTCTCCCCTGTGGTCTTGTGCCACTCTTGGAAACCAAAGAGACACGGCCAGGGACCGTGTCTCTCTGTGCCGATCTTCATATCACGTTCGATGTACAAAAGATAGGCCGTAAGTAATTCTGACGATCAATTTTTGGCGGCAACATATTGTTTCAAAACGATAATTTAATATTTTTCCCGAGCTGAGCCGTGCCGACCAGCCGACGGACATCCAGGGCTAAAATGCCCCTGGAGCGCAGCACACGTTACCGTGCAAGGACTTAGCCAAGATAACCAGTTATAATGATTTGAATAGTTACTTTCTGAACTCGGGCCGCGGCCGCCCGGCAATGAATGCGGCGACGTCCCATGCTTGCTGAACCGAGAGAAGGGGACGGGTGAAATCGACTCCGTAAGGCATGTTGTCATGGGCGAAGGCTGCCAACGTCGCGGGGTTGTTCATGCCAGCGGCGCTGTTGAAGCTTTGCGGCCCCCAGAGTGGGGTCACCGTATAACCCGCCGCCGGATCCGGCCCACGCCGCTGGCCTTCGCCATCGGCGCCGTGACAGGTCGAGCAGACTTCCCGATACACAACCTCGCCGCGTTCGGCGCTGGCCGGCGCGGCGGGCCGGGACAAGGGTTGGACGCCCATCCCATCGATCTCAACGCCGACCGGCGTCCCCGTGCCAAGAAACTTGATGTAAGCCACGAAGGCGGACATCTCTCGGCTGTCGTGAGGCAGGGGCTTGCCGTTCATCGAGCGCATCATGCACAGGTTGATGCGATCCTCGAGGGTGATCGGCCTGCCTTCGAAATAGCGCGGAAACGTGGCGAAGCTGTCGATGAGCGGCAGTCCAAACTTCTTCACGCCGCCGTTGAGATGGCAAGCACCGCAGTTCATGTTGTTGCCGGCATAACGCAACGAAGCGTCCGCGACGTCCGGGCCGATCTTGAGCTCCGTTTCCTCGATCAGTTCCCTGCCGTAGCGGATGAGCTCAGCGCTCGGAACTTTCGCGACATCGCGAAACCGAAACCAGTCGGGCGCGGGCTGCCAGTAGAAATGGCTGATCAAGGCCCCGAGGCTGGCGGCCAGAACCGCCACAATGATGAGCGCGATGTCGCGCCGGGGCATGCCGGCCCTAGATCAAAGGCGTGATCGCCGCGCCCCGCATCATCAACGCTTCGCCGGATTGGCACTGAAGAGATCATTGAGCTTGTTGGGCGTATCCTTGAACTGATCGGCATCGGCAGGCACTTCGCCCTTGCGCGTGATGTTGGGCCACGATCCCGAATATTGCCGATTGAATTGAACCCAACGCTCCATGTCGCTGTCCGTGTCCGGATGGATGGCTTCGACGGGGCACTCGGGTTCGCAGACGCCGCAGTCGATGCATTCATCCGGGTGGATGACCAGCATGTTCTCGCCTTCATAGAAGCAGTCGACGGGACATACCTCGACGCAGTCCTGATACTTGCACTTGATGCACGGCTCGGTAACGACGTAGGTCATTGGGTTCTCCCGTCGAGTCGGTCACGCGAAATCCCGGAGCCACTCCGGCGCCCGATCATTGCCCGTCAGTTGCCGATTTCGCAAGGGCAAGTGCGGCCAGCACGCGCTGGCGCGCGGCGCCCCGTTCATGGTCGGAGACGTATATAAGGCCCGCGATCCGACGCAGCAAGTGCGCCTCGTAGTCATGGAGCACGCCGTCGGCATAGGCGACCCGCCATAGCATTTCGACAAGGCGGATACGCTCCTCTTCAGAGAAGCGCGCCTTGACCACGGACGCGAACGTCCACAGGTCGCTCGCGCCACCTCTATTGGCCGCCGCGGCTTCAAACAAACCCTCCGCCTCACTCGGTGCAAGGCCAAATTGGATCCTGACGATGTCGAGGATCGTCTGCCGTTCACGGTCATCAAGATGTCCATCCATGAGGGCGACTTCGATCATGAGAGCCGCCGCCGCCAGCTGCAGCGTATCGTGATCGGCCGGCCGCAGATCATGCCGGTGCTCGAGAAGTCGTTTCAGGCGATCGATCATCGTGGGTCGCTAGTCAAGACAGGGTTCACTGCGAACGATCGCTCGATCCGCTGAAGGCGGTGACAAGTCGACGTAGAGCGTGCGCGCCGTGGACGACGGGCCACGACGCTCGGCCAACGCAACGACGCGGATGACGCGGACATGGGGCCCGAGCACGAACGTCAGGACATCGCCAATATGGATCGCGTGATGAGGCTTGCTTGTCTGGATTCGATTGATGCGAAGGCCGCCTTCGATGCAATAGCGAGACGCGGCAGCTCTCGTCCGAAAGAAGCGGGCGCACCAGAGCCATTTGTCGACGCGCGAGGTCGCCTGCATCGAGGGCGCGCTGCTCCGGCTAGCGCACAAGCTTGAGCTCCCTCAACTTGGCGAACGGGGAGTTGGGATCATAGGTTGTGCGGCGCGCGGCCTTGATTCGCTTGCGGCCCTTGCGTCTGGAGGCTGTGCCGGGAGGCGCTTGTCCACCGCTCTTGCCAGGCTGCTCTCCCTGTCGCGCGTCACGCCTGTTTCGACCCGTGCCCGCCGCTTTGAACACGAGCCCTTCTGCCGTCTCGACGGCCACATAGCCGAGCGCGCCCAGGACAGGGCCGAGCTCGTCCGCCTTGCAGCCAATGAGCCGCGCCATCTGCGGTGTCGGCAGGAAGGGTCCTTGTGCCGCACGCTTTCGGGCGGTGGCTGCGAGCCGGTCGAGACAGTCGACCCGGACGAGGCGCGGCCCAGCGCGAAGGAAGCCGATCGCTTCGAAGAAGGCGTCGGGCCAACCGCACGCATCCGCGACCGAGACCGCATCGGGACGCGGCGGACTGTCGGCGCGACTGTGATGGACCGCCCACAACAAACCGCGGAGACGCATGGGTTCCGGTGATGACAGGCCGAAGACCTCGACCGCCATGGGCCCCACTCTCAACCCCAAGCGGCCCCATTCGGAAAGCTCAGCCCTGGTCAAGCCGCCGACGAGGTCCGCGACGCGCCGCCGGGCGAGGCATCCAAGATTCTCCGCGAGCTGGAACACAAGACCCCGGATCGGTCCGCCGAGGTCGGCGGTGCGCAGGCGGACGATCGGGCCAAGGACGCGCGCGATATGGGCATCGACCCACGCCTCGAGACGTCGCTGGACACGCGCTTTCAAGGGCTGGTCGAGAAGATCCGTTCGCATCTGCTTGACGATCGGCCGAAGGATCGACTCGCCACGCGAGAGGCGCGCGACCGGCCGGTCCCGCCACAGGATGCGCCCGCTCGTGTCGAGCGAGAGCGCCCCGTCCTCGTCCCGCTCGAATCGCTCGACATGATGAAGCATGCTCGTGCGAAGGGCGCGGTGCGCGGCCTGGAGAATGGGCCGCGCATCCTCGCCGGTCGCATCAGGAACGAAGCGAAACGCCTCGAGACGTCCGACCGCTTCGCCTTCGACGACAACCGAACCGTCGGCGCGGACGGCCGCAAGCAGCTCCCCCGCCCGGTCCATCCGGCGAACGAGAGCGGCGGTCCGCCGGTCGACAAACCGTTCCGTGAGGCGCTCGTGGAGCGCGTCGGACAGCCGGTCCTCGATTGCGCGGGTTCGCTCCTGCCAGTGCAGCGGATCGCTCAGCCATTCGGCCCTGTGCGCGATGAAAGTCCAGGTTCGCGTCGAGGCGATGCGTTGTGTGAGGGCCTCGATGTCGCCGTCCACGCGGTTGAGGCTGTCGATATTCCTGGCCACCCAGTCATTCGGGAGACGGCCAGCTTGTTCCATGAGATGCCGATAGACGCGCGCGAGAAAGACGGCATGGGCATCCGACATCGTCTTGCGGAAGTCCGGAATTTGCGCCACGTCCCACAGAAGCCGCACCGTCGCGGGGCTTCGGGCGAGGCGCGCGATGGCCGGATCCGCGGCAAGCGCCTGGAGCGCCAGGTGGTCGTCCGCGTCCCGTGCGCGGAGCAGGTCGACATGGGCGGATGGCCGCTCGAGGCTCCGAATGAGGGTATCGATGCTGCGAAAATCGAGATCGCTGTTGCGCCAGAAGATGGCTTGGAGCGGCTCGAATCGATGGTTCTCGATGGCTTCGACCGTTTCGGCGTCGAGTGGGCCGAGAGTCCCCGTGGTTCCGAATGTGCCGTTCCGCAAGTATCGTCCCGCGCGGCCGGCGATCTGGGCCAGTTCGGATGCGCTGAGACGTCGCATGCCCCGGCCGTCGAATTTCGACCGCCGGGCGAAGGCGACATGCGATAGCTCCATATTGAGGCCCATGCCGATGGCGTCGGTCGCGACCAGATAGTCGACGTCTCCCGACTGGAACAAGGCGACCTGCGCATTGCGCGTCCGCGGCGACAGGGCTCCCATCACCACGGCCGTTCCCCCACGCCGACGACGGATCAGCTCGGCCATCGCATAGACGTCTTCGACGGAGAATGCGACGACCGCGCTCCGCGGCGGCAGACGGATCAATTTCTTGTGGCCGGTGTACGACAGCTGGGAGAAGCGGGGCCGGCTGATGAACTCGACACTGGGTATCAAGCGGCGGATGAGCGGCCGGATCGTATCGGCGCCGACGAAGACGGTTTCCTCGCGCCCGCGCGCATGGAGCAACCGGTCGGTGAAGACGTGGCCGCGGTCCGGATCGGCCGCAAGCTGGATTTCGTCGACGGCCAGGAAATCCGTTTGGCTTTCCGGCATGGCCTCGACGGTGCAGAGGAAATAGCGGGCGCCGGACGGAACGATCTTTTCTTCGCCGGTCACCAACGCGACGGCCTTGGGGCCCACGAGCCGCACGACGCGGTCGTAGTTCTCTCGCGCGAGAAGGCGCAGCGGGAAGCCGATGATGCCCGAATGGTGGGCGAGCATGCGCTCGACCGCCATGTAGGTCTTGCCCGTGTTGGTCGGGCCGAGGATGGCGGTAATGCGCGGCGAGCCGTCCGGTACGCTCATGCCAAGAGCATCCCGTTTTGGTGCACCCGGTTCAAGGCGAACGCGCCTTGTCCGGCGGCGCGGCTTCCTCGAGCGCCGCAACCAACGTTCTCAGAATCTGGGCGAGAGCCGGTGCGTCGGCCGGCGCTCCGCCCGGCAGCGCACCAATGCGAACCGGCATACCGAAGCGGACCTGGATCGCGCCAGGCCGCGGCAGCCGACGGCCGCGCGGCAGGGCTTCGAAGGCGCCCTCGATCCGAACCGGCACCACCGGCCCCGGAAAATCGCGGAGAATGTGGCCGATCCCCGGCAGGAATGGTTGCAGACGCCCGTCCGGCGACCGCCAGCCTTCGGGAAACCAGACGAGGCTTCGCCCCAGCGCGAGCGCCCGGCGCGCGAGCGCCACGCTTTGCTCCCCCGCGCGATCATCGATCGGGAAAACGCCCGCCGCCCGTGCGAGCAAGCGCCGGCTCGCGCTTTGGAAGAGCCGCGTGACGTCGCCGCCCCACGACAAACGTCGCGCAGCGCTCCGGGGAAGGACCGCCGCGAGCACGAAGGCATCGATGTCGCTCTGGTGATTCGAGACGAGTACGAACGGCGCTGCGACAGGAACGTTGCCACGTCCTTCTATGCGCAACTGGAAAAGGAGGCGCATGGCCAGCCAATTGAGCGCGTAGAGGAGCACGGCCACGAAGCGGATGGGCCAAGCCGGCGGCGCGAGCCAATGCGCCTCCAAGTCGGCAAGCGAGATACGAGTGGCCGGCTTCGCGGCACCGCGCTGGCTCGCCTCTTCGATCTCCCGCACGAGATCGGCGAGCGTCACGATGCGCGCGAACGCATCCTCCGGCAGTGCGATACCGAACCGAGCTTCGAGAGCAAGCCCAAGATCGATCCACGCGAGGGAATCGACCCCAAGGTCGAGCTGGAGGACAGTATCGGAAGCGAGGACCTGTTCGGGAAAGCGCTCCTGCAGCCACGCCCAGATGGCGCGGGCGAGCGGCGTTGCCAGAGCCTCGTTTGCCGCGGCCCCTGCAGGCCGGCGCCCCGTGCCGGTCGAAACGCGCTCGTAGATGGCGCCAAGTTCATGGCGCTTGAACTTTCCAAGACGCGTCCGCGGCAGCGGCTCGTGAACGATCACGTGACCGGTGATCCGCTGAAACGACGGCAGGATTTGCGACGCCTCGGCGAGCGCCACGCGCAGGACCTGATCGAACCGACTCGACCCTGCAGCCTGAATCGCCTGGAGGTCAGGCCGCACGAGGGCGACCAACGACCCTTTGCGTTCGAGGATGGCGATCTCTCGAACATAGGGGCTCTTCGAATAGTGGGCCTCGAGGTTTTCAGGAGAGACATTCTTGCCGTCCGAGAGGACGATAAGCTCCTTGACCCGGCCAACGATGAAAAGGAATCGCTCGGAATCGATCCGTCCGATGTCGCCGCTTCGAAACCAGCCGTCCCCGGTGAACGCCGCACGCGTCGCCTCCGGGTCGTTGTGATAGCCGGCAAAGACGCCCGGACCGCGGATGAGAACCTCTCCTTGTCCCTCCCGGTTGGGATCGTCGAGCGCAATCTCGACGCCAGGAACGGGCCTGCCGGCGCTCCCCACCCGGGATTGGTCCGGCAGATTGAACGTGGCGATCGACGTCGTCTCGACGAGGCCGTAGCCCGTGAGCACGGTCCAGCCAAGGGCACGGAGACGCCATTCGATCTCTGGGTCGAGCCATGCTCCGCCGCAGCCCATGAGGCGAAGCGAAGGTGCCAGCGCCTCGTGAAACGGCCGGAACAGGATGCGCCCTGCGCTCACGCCAACGTGCTTGCCGAGCCACATCGATGCGGCCAGAAGCAAGCGAAAGAGCGCCCAAGAGAGGCGGCCAGCCGCGCGCATGCGCGCCTCGATGCCCGCAAGGAGCGCCTCGTAGAGGCGCGGCACGCCCACCATCGTGGTCGCCCGGCTCGAGCGAAGAGCAGCAATGATCTCCGGCCCACCGATGCCGGACGGGAATACGACCGACGCGCCGACGGCCAACGGAAGCAGCATGCCGACGAGAAACGGATAAGAGTGATGCAAGGGCAGCGGAAGGAGGACGCGGTCCTCGCGGTCGATGAGGTTCGCCCGAACGAGGGCACCGAGGTTCGCAAGGATATTGCGATGGCTGAGCGGCACGCCCTTCGGCGGACCCGTCGTCCCCGAAGTGTAAAAGAGGGCTGCAGGCGCATCGGCATCGATCGGAGATGTGGCCCAACATCGAGACTGCACGCGCGTGGCGTCCGGAACACCGTCGAGCGTCCTTCCGTCGCCGGAGATGCCGTCATCGAGCGGAATGACCGTGCATGCGGAATCAACCGACTGGATCCGCGCCCGATTGCTGGCGATCGTGAGAGCATGGCGCGCGCCGGAATTGCGGAGGGCGTGGGAAAGGTCGCTATCGGTGATGAGATCATCGATCGGCACGGCAAGGGCGCCGAGAAGCAGAAGCGCGAGGCGCGCGATAACCCACGCCGGTCGGCTGGGCGCCATGAGGATGACCGGCGTATTCGCGCCAATGCCCGCACGCACCAACCTCTCGGCAACGTCGCCGGCAGCCTCGATGAGCTCCGCATAGCTCATCGATGTCGGGCGTCCATCGACATCGACCGCGAAAATCGCGGAACGCTGGCCGTGCTGTGCCAGGCCAAGGACGAAATCGCGAAGCGTCCCACCCAGTCCCGGCCCACCGGACGGCCCGGCCCGCGCGGATTCAAATCGGAGGCGGACGTTTGGCACCATTACGGCGATGATACAGGCGCCCCAGCCAAGAAATCCTGCGCCTAGCTCTCCTTGCCCCTGACCAACGGCACGAATGCGACGGGCAGGATGACACGCTCGGTCACCGCCCCCGATTCGTCTTTCCTCACCAAGACGAGATCCTGGCCGAGCATCCGCCCGCCGAGCGGAATCGCCATCCGCCCGCCGGGTTTCAACTGCTGGAGCAGGGCCGGCGGGACTTCGCGCGCGGCCGCCGTCACGATAATGGCATCGAAGGGCGCCTGCTCCGGCCAGCCGTTCCGCCCATCTCCCGCCCGGATTTCGACATTCGCGAATCCAAGGCGCTTCAGGCGCTGCCGGGCGGCTTCCGCAAGCTCCGGGACGATCTCGACGCTGAAGACCGTCTGCGCCAGCCGGGCCAAGACCGCGCACTGATAACCGCATCCCGTGCCGATCTCGAGTATGCGGTCCGTAGACTTCGGCGCCAACATATCGGTCATCAAGGCGACGATGAACGGCTGGGAGATTGTTTGCCCGAATCCGATCGGCAGCGGGGCGTTGTCATAGGCCCTGTCCCATTGGTCCCGCGCCACGAATTCGTGTCGAGGCACGCTGGCCATTGCCGACATGACCCGCGGGTCGAGCGCACCTTTGCCGAGCCGGCCTTCGAGCTCGACCATGTCCGCTTCGATTTCGGCAATGAGCGCACGGCAGCGTTCCGAGAAACCGGCTTCAACGGCCGCCGCGTCGCGATTCACGGCTCCCACCCTCGGTGACCACCAGGCGAGGTCAATCGACCGCATCCCCTGCTTGAACGCGCAAGCCTAATCACGGCGTTGATGTTTTCCGACAATGTGCACGGTGCTCGCGACGGCACCTTCCTCTCCGGCGATCTCGGTGAATCGTACCGTGGTTCCGACGCTCAGCCGGTCGTAGGCATCATCCGTCACAGCATTGCGGTGGAAGTACACTTCACGTCCGTCGGACGATTCGATGAATCCGTACTCCCGCTCGGGAAAGAGCTTGATCACACGGCCGTGAGGCTGAGCTTCGTGGGTCTTCGTGTCACCGCGCACGCGGCGCAGGTGATCCTCGAGACGTCGTTCAGTCGCATCGAACGCATCGCGGATCGCGACATAGACGTCCTGGTGATCCTGAGCCTTGGCAGGCGCCCGGTTCGTCGCCACCTCGCTGCCCGGCACGGTCACGTCGACGCGCACGTTGTACAGATGGCCTTTGTGGCGGTGCTTGTCGGACGCCTCCACCACGACGCGGCAGCCGGTGATCCTGCCGTGAAATCGCTCCAGGCGCTCGACGCGCTCTTCGATCTTCGCGCGGATTGCATCCGACGGATCGAGTCCGCGAAACGTGATCTGCAATGGGACTTGCATGACTGATCTCTCCCTGCCGCCACGGGACTCGCGGCGGCGCGCGATTCGGCCCCTTCGGACAGGGGGCGATGCAGAGAGCAGTCTAGGAAAAGAGGGGTACGACCCGTCTTTGATCCATCTCAACGCAGACGGAGTCTGCGCATGGGCCGTTCAGTGGCGAACCGGTGTTTCCTGGGCGGTCGGCGCCACGATCCAGCTCGCGATCCCGAGCCAGTTCTCGACCCGCACGCGGCTCTCGCCGAACGGCAGGACCGCCGCGCGATAACGGATCAACTTGTTGAACTCAGAAAAGAACTCGCCGGAGCTTTGAATGGGAGTCCAATTGTGCTGGAGCTGGGAACTCAGCGACAGGATTATTCCGATGAGAACGGCGGCGGGGTAGCTCGCAACCGTCTTATCCTCTTCGCTCGAGACGTCGAGATTTTCCGAGAAGTGGACGCCCATGCCGGTGATCGTGGGATCCCCCTCAGGCGTCCCGAACTCTCCCATGACGCAATAGGTCGAGAGATCCGGACCCATGACCGAACCGAGCGCGGACCAGGCCGGCATCGGCGCGCCGTTGCGTGCTTCGAGCCAATTCGCGTAAAGCCGCTCGCTCCGGCGCCGGACCGTCGCCGCTGGCCAGGACGCGACGCCCGGCTCCGAGTGCAGCATCGGGAACTCGATCGCACCAGCGTTCGGGACAAGTTTCCAAGACATCGGGCAAACCCCCACACCAGCAGATGGCCGATCCCTTGGATCAGCTTGTCAGGCACCCCGCGCGGACAGAATACCATGATCCCGTCTGATCCGCCGGAAGTTACCGTCCCCCTTATTGGGCCGGCTTGGTTAATTTTTCGCAAAGATTGTGCCAGGCTTTTCGCGATGCATCGGCCTCCCCCGAAAGTGGTGGCGGGGAACTGCGGGAGGAGAACAAGCCGGCAACCATCGTCCCATACCGCGGCGCGGTGGCCTATTACCGGGTAATCGACACCGATCGTGCGCATCAGGCGTCGCAATTTGCGTCGCGTCCCTGGGCCTAGAATCCGAAAAATCGCGCGAAGCGATCGACCGGTTCCCTCTCCGTTCTGAGCTGGTTTTCGGGTTTTGTCGTGTCTTCCCTGCCGATCGACATGCCACAGACGACGATCTCGTCCTCAGGGATGCCGAGCTCCCGACGGATCACCGTGTGGTAGTTCATGAAGGCGGCCTGCGCGCAGGTGTGTAGGCCCTGGGCACGCGCCGACAGCATGACGTTCTCGAGAAACATGCCGAGATCGATCCAGCTGCCCTTCTCCATGTCGCGCTCGAGCGTGACGATGAGACCGACCGGCGCGTCGAAGAAGACGAAGTTGCGATCATGCTGGCGCTGGCTCGCCTCCACATCCCCTTTCTTGATGCCAACAAGACCATAGAGGCCCCAGCCGATCTTGCGTCGTCGGCTGTGATAGGGCTCGCGCCACTTGCGAAGATAGTAGTGATATTCCGCCTGATGCGCGTCCGGCGAATCCTCGCGCCGCGCCTTGAGGATAGCGGCGCTCAGGCGCTCCTTCGCAGTGCCCGTGACGACGTAGACCTTCCACGGCTGCGTATTGCTGCCGGAAGGCGCGCGTGCCGCGACTTCCAATATATGGCGGATGACCGCTTCATCGACGGGTGTCGGCAGAAAGGCGCGTACCGACCGCCGGCTCGTGATGGCCTCATCGACGTGCACGGCCGCTCACCCAGTGCCCCATAGATGTCAGGACTCGCGACAGGATCGATTGCCGCCTCGTGCTTCAAGCCGCCTTGACCATGCCGCGCAGCACGTACTGCAGAATCCCGCCGTTGCGGAAATACTCGATCTCCTCGAGCGTGTCGATCCGGCAGAGCAACGTCACCGTGTCGGTCGCCCCATTCGCCCGCGTGATGCGGCAGGTCACATCCATGCGCGGCTTCAATCCAGCGGCGACGCCTGTGATGTCGATTGTTTCGCTGCCGTCGAGCTTCAAAGTCTTCCGATCGGTACCGGCCTTGAACTGGAGGGGCAGGATTCCCATGCCGACGAGATTCGAGCGGTGGATGCGCTCGAAGCTCTCGGCGACAACCGCGCGCACGCCCAAGAGGCGCGTGCCCTTGGCCGCCCAATCCCGCGAGGAGCCGGTGCCGTATTCCTTGCCGGCGAAGATCACGAGCGGCACGCTGTCGGCCGCGTATTTCATCGCCGCGTCATAGATCGCCATAACCTCACCACCCGGCACGTGGCGCGTGAAGCCGCCGACCACGTCCGGAACCATCTCGTTCCGGATCCGCGTATTGGCGAACGTCCCGCGCATCATCACTTCGTGATTGCCGCGCCGCGCGCCATAGGAGTTGAAATCCGCCGGCCGCACCTGGTGCGAGACGAGATATTTGCCGGCCGGGCTCTCGGTCTTGATCGAGCCCGCGGGCGAAATGTGGTCGGTCGTGATCGAATCGCCGAAAAGGCCGAGAATCCGCGCGCCCTTCACGTCAGATATGGGTGCCGGCGCACCGCCCATGGATTCGAAGAACGGCGGATGCTGCACGTAGGTGCTCGACGACGCCCATTTGTAGGTGCGCCCCTCGACCGTCTTGATCGACCGCCAGGCCTGATCACCCTCGAACACGTTCGCATAGCGGCGGCGGAACATCTCGGGCGTGAGCACGCGGTCGATGGTCTCGCGCACTTCCTTGTTGGAAGGCCAGATGTCCTTGAGGAAGACCTTGGTGCCGTCGGGCGCCGTGCCGATCGGATCCTTGTGAAGATCGACCTGCATCGAACCTGCAAGCGCGTAGGCGACGACAAGCGGCGGAGAGGCCAGGTAATTGGCCTTGGTCAGCGGATGGACGCGCCCCTCGAAGTTGCGGTTGCCCGAGAGCACCGCCGCGACGGTGAGATCGCCGTCCTCGATCGCCTTGCTGATAGCATCCGGCAGCGGACCCGAATTGCCGATGCAGGTCGTGCAACCATAGGCCACGATGTTGAAGCCGAGCGCGTCGAGGTCGGTCTGGAGACCGCTCGCTTGCATGTAGTCGGAGACGACCTGCGAGCCCGGCGCGAAGGACGTCTTGACCCACGGCTTGGCGGCGAGTCCCTTGGCGCGCGCATTGCGCGCGAGGAGACCCGCAGCGATGAGGACGCTCGGGTTTGATGTGTTAGTGCAACTCGTGATCGCCGCGATGACCACGGCTCCGTCCTCGAGCTTGTAGCCCGCGCCGTCGACGGGTGCGGAACGACTACCGCCCGCGGCACCGCCGGCTGCGCCGCGCGCCTCGGACAGAGCCGAAGCGAAGGATGCGACCGCCTTCGACAGGGGCATCCGGTCCTGCGGGCGCTTGGGGCCGGCCAGGGACGGCTCGACCGTGGCAAGGTCGAGTTCGAGCGTGTCCGAGAAGATGGGATCCGGCGATGACGCGTCGCGCCACATGCCCTGGGCTTTGGCATAAGCCTCGACCAGCTTGACCCGGCTCGCATCGCGACCCGTGAAGGCGAGAAAGCGCACAGTCTCCGCATCGATCGGGAACAGGCCGCAGGTGGCGCCGTATTCAGGCGCCATGTTCGCGATCGTCGCGCGATCGGCGAGCGAAAGCGCGGCGAGCCCAGGGCCGAAGAATTCAACGAACTTGCCGACGACACCCTTTTTCCGCAGCATCTGCGTGACAGTCAGCACGAGATCCGTCGCCGTGGCTCCCTCCTTGAGCTGGCCAGCCAACCGGAAACCGACCACCTCCGGGATCACCATCGACACGGGCTGGCCGAGCATTGCCGCCTCGGCTTCGATGCCGCCCACGCCCCAGCCGAGCACGGCCAGACCGTTGACCATCGTCGTGTGGCTGTCCGTGCCGACGAGCGTATCGGGATAGGCCACGGCGCGGCCGTCCTCGTCCCGCGTCCAGACGACCTGCGCGAGATGTTCGACATTCACTTGATGGCAAATGCCCGTGCCGGGCGGCACGACGCGGAAGTTGCGAAATGCGCGCTGTCCCCAGCGCAGGAACTCATAGCGCTCGCCGTTCCGTTCGAACTCGAGTTGTGCGTTCCGCTTGAACGCGTCGGCGCTGCCGAAATGATCGATCATGACGGAATGGTCAATCACGAGATCGACAGGCGAGAGAGGGTTGATGCGCTCCGGATCACCCCCCATCGCGACCATGGCCTGGCGCATCGCCGCCAGATCCGCGACGGCCGGCACGCCCGTGAAGTCCTGCATCAGGACTCGCGCCGGGCGAAAGCCGATTTCGCGGTCCGAGCGCCGGTCTTTGAGCCAAGCCACGACCGCACGTGCGTCATCCGCCGTCACCGTGCGCCCGTCCTCGTAGCGCAACATGTTCTCGAGCAGGACTTTGAGCGAGAAGGGCAGGCGCGCGATGTCGCCAAGCCCGGCCTTCGAGGCGACTTCGAGGCTGAAATAGTCGTAAGTCTTGCCGTCGATGACCAATTGGCGACGGCACTTGAAGCTGTCGGATGAGGACTTCGACATGACGGACCTGCCTACCGTGTTTCGGAAACGACCGCCCCCGGGGCGAGCGGCATACCATTGTCCCGCACTCATTGCCGACTAGTAAAGAGTGCGGTATTTCCGAGGCTTTAGAGGGGTGTTTTGGGGCTTTGCTCTGGCGGGGCCGGCCGATATCCTCCCGCGCCGCCGCCCCCGGGGGTGCGGCATCCCCGCCGCCAGGGCAGGCATGCGTCAGAGGGCCCGTTGTCCAACCGAATCGTCATTCTTGTCGGCACCATGACGGGCACCGCCGAAATCGTCGCGGAAGACATCCGCGACATGTGCAAGGCCGAAGGTTGGGAGGCCGAGCTTCTCCTCATGGACGACCTCGACTGTTCCGTGTTCGAGCGCGAGGGAACTTTCCTCATCTGCACGTCGACCTACGGCCAGGGCGACGTGCCCGACAACGCGATCAAGCTGTACGAGAAGCTCGGGAAGGAGCGCCCGGACCTGAGCGCCGTCCGCTATGGCGTGATCGCACTCGGCGATCGCGCCTATACCGACACCTACACCTTCGGCGGCCTCCGCTTCGACAAGTTGCTGAGCGAACTCCACGCCGTGCGCATCGGGACGATCTGCCAGCACGATGCCAGCTCCGAGGGCGTTCCGGAGGAAGCGGGCGTGGCGTGGGCGCGCACCTGGCTCAAGGACATTCAGGCAAAATAGCGGCCCTCGCTGCATCGTCGACGTGAACGAGCCGACCATCCTCTGATCGAACGTGCGGCCGACAGCGCCGGTTCGCGTGGCACGGCCGATTGCGATCATTCACCATCGAGAAGGCGGGAATCGACTTCCGCTATGCCTTGCCGAGTCCGCGGTTTCACCGATCGATCGGCGCCTGGGCGGGCGTGCCGACTGATGCTGGCGGCAATCCCGTCGCACCGGATGTGTTTTCCGCGCGCCAGCACGAATGGCTGCCGACCGCGGACGACCGCGCTTTCGTCGCCAGCCTGATGCACGCGGTCACCGAGCCCGGCAAGATGGCATCCTGGATCGCACCGCCCGACCGCGGAATCAACAACCTGCCCGTCGACTATGACTACGTCCGGCTGGCGTCGTGACCTTGGCGCAGAGTCCTGCGAGCGACGAACGTCCCGGTGATCGCCCGATCGGCCTCAAAACAGGCGGTGCCGTGTTCGGCTGAGGCGCTCATGGCCCGCTGGGGTGATGAGCACGGGCTCGCCGACATAAAGGCTCGCCTGCCCATCGGCCGTGAGCGAGCCGATGAAATAGAAGATCGTCATGCCTGGCTCAAAGCGATGCGGATCGGTCGTCTTGAGGCGGAGGTGATCGAGCCAGCTTGGCGCATAGCCGATCCCTGTCCCGTAACCGACGTGACGGCCGGCGCGCGAATAGCCGCGCGCCGCGAGCCTCTCGCGCACCTGGCGGGCCAAGTCACCGACGGGGCGGCCGGGCCGGATCGTCTCGAAGCCTGATTCGAGCGCGTCTACCAGCGCGCCATGAAGACGCTCCACGTCCGGAGAAGGCGCGCCGATCGCCCAGGACTGGACGCCGACCGCATGGTACCGCCGCGCCGCCGCGCCGATTTCGATGACGAACGGCTCGCCGTCGCGAAGGATGCGGTCGGTCGCGGACCCGTGCGTCTGCATGAGAGTGCGGGTCCCCGCCATGATGGGCGGTGGCAAGGCCGGGATGTCTGCGCCGGCCGCGTGCATGCGCGACAAGACGGCGGCATGCACATCGAGCTCGCGTACGCCGGGCCGCATCACCGCGCGGGCCGCCTCGAATCCGAGGTCCATGAACCGGACCGCGTCGCGGAACAGCGCAATCTCGGCCGGCGACTTGATAAGTCGCAGCTCGGCCACGAGCTCGGAGGCATCGACCAAATCGACGGAATCAGGGAGCGCCTCAATGAGCGCGTCATAGTGGTGCGCCAGCAAGGCATGACTCTTCTTCTCGATACCCACGCGAACGCGCCGCCCCTGGAGCCCGAGGTCGCGCAAAGCGCCGGCGGTCATGTCGCCGGGGCTGTCCGCGGAATCGTCGTACCAGACGCGTACATCGCCGATGAACGGACTTTCCCTCAGCACGAGTTCATCCGGCGCCCGGCAGATCGCGATCGGCGGTCGCCCGTCCACGGGCAGCACGGCGACCTGATAGACCCAGTAGCCGATCTGATCGTAGCCGAAGAGGTAGTAGAGGCTCTCCTGATTGAACAGCAGCAAGGCATCGAGTCCTGCCGCCGCGCACGCCTCGCGCGTGCGCGCGAGCCGCGCCTCGTACTCCTTTTTCTCGAACGTCAGAGGCGCCCAGGAGCCGTCTCGTCCGGCATTGCCCATGGTGCGTTCACTATGGCTGCATCGCGACTGCCGTCGGGCAGCGCGCGGCGACCTCCGCCTTCTCGCGTGCCGTGCCGAGCGCGACGAGCAGGTCGCTCAGCGCCTTGCCGTTGCCGCAGGAACAGCGGAGCTGGCGAGCCATCAGCGCTTCGGACGACTTCGAAAGGGCCCAGCCAAGCGCCGGATCCGGCGCGCCGGATTCAGCGCACAGCCGGAAATGCACGAACACGGGCGCCGCGCCTTCCGCGAGGCCGTGCGTGTACTCGGCCAGCTCGTCGGACGCGAGAATTCCGCGCGCCGTGCGCGTGGCGAAAATGGCCCTCAGCGGCCCGGCCGCTTCGTTGCCCCAACTCGCGCCTTTTTTCGGGGTCGGCGCCTTGGGAACCCGGTCGTCATCGGCGATATCGGTCCCGGCGAGGGCCGGATCGCTGCTGATCTGCACGACCACGGGACGCACTTTGATATGTCCGGTCCGCCCAAGCTCCTTGAGCGCGCCGCGCAAGGCCTCTTGCGCCGTCGCCGCGCCGAAATTCTCGAAATAGCCGCCGTCGACGATGTGTTCGGCCTTGATTACGCTTCGGCTCATCCGCCCGGCAGGCGTGACGTAGGGGAACCGCGCGCTGTTCAGCACGGCCGTGCTCAACCGGATTTCGTAACCGGCGACATCGTAGAAATCGAACGTATCCGAGAAAATCGCGGGATCGATCTTGAGGTTGCTGGTGATAATCCGCTTCCCCGTCTCCTCATGGGTCCCGTTCAACAAGAGCGCGGGTCGATGCGCCGCGCGACCGTCGCCCGAGCGCGACCAGAGCTCGTTGAACGGAGTAGCGAACCGATCTGCTGCCGGCCGCCAGGACGCCGCGCGCCAGCCGTGCTCCCAGGATTTCTCGAGAGCGGCCGCCCGGTCCGGGAAAATGCCGAGCGGGAAAAAACGCTGCATGAGATCGGGATAGAGAAGACCCGCGAGGGTCGGGGCCAAGAAGTCGCGGTCGAGCACCGCCTGGCCCCGCCGCTCGACACTTCCCGCGGTTTCGGGAGTCCGCTCTCCCTCGGCTTGGGGGCAGTGGACATCGTCTTCGCGCAAGATGCTCGCGAAGACCGCCGCGCCAAGACTGCCGCCGGACACGCCACTGATGGCGAAGAGACGATCGGCAAACCGCGGCTCGATGTCTTGCACGGCGCCCAGCACCGTTGCCGTCCAGTATGCGGCGCGAAGGCCACCTCCAGCGGTCGCGACCATGACGAGTGGCGCCGGTCCCTCTTGAGCATCGAGGCACGACGACCACGCATCGACAGCCTCAGCGAGGCTTTTTCGCTCGGGGAGGATCGGACCACTGCTCTCGACGGCTGGCCGCACTGCGTGGTTGTCGTTCCAGATGCTGAACACGACCGCAGCCAGCAAGAGAGTCGTGACGACCGGAAACCGCGCCGCACGCGACAGGTAGACGAGGTAGCTGCCGAACGGAACAATGGAACTCATGGCAAGAAACGCGACGCCCGGCGCTCCGAAGGTGAGCCCCATGGAGACGGGCGCGGTCCATGCCCACAGCGCTGTCGCGACCGAATAGCCGCCCGTCAACCAAATCCAGATTTTCCATGTTCCTGGCAAGTCGCCGAACGAGCGGAGCTCAGCTTTCCGGCGCAGCAAGCGCGGAACGATTCCCTGGCCCGGCTGTCCATCCTTCGTGAAGTGGCGTTCGATGCGGGCGATGATTTCCCGGCGTCGCATGATGAGCAGATAAAAGGCGATACCAAGAACGAACGTCGCCACGGCCAGACCCAGCAGCGTTCCATTGCGCGCGCCAGTGACGAGCCAGGTCCGCAAGACCGCGCAACCCACGAAGGCAAAAGCGCCGCCGCCGAGAATTCTCGGAATATTGCGGATGAGCCAACCGCGACGCGTGCTCTCATCCCGTGTCCGCCCATGCACGAAAGTCAGAATGTGTCGCGCCCAAAACCAACTCTGGAACGCCCACACGGCAATCGCGATCAGGAAGAACAGGATCCATTGAATCTGCTTTGGCCCGGAATCGCCAAGGCGCACCGAGAGCTCGCGCCCTTGATCGGTCACGAGCAGCGCGAACCCGCCGGCCGCCACGACGATGGCGCTGAACCGGCAGGGCTTCAACACGTCGAGGATATTGTCGACGAGAGTCCAGCCCCAGCGGAGCCCACGCAAGGCTGCGCAAAGCACCCTGCCGAGGAGCGTCGCACGGAATGTCTCGCTCATTGGTCCCCCCCACCGCGCTACGGACAAGTTCAGACGAACCAGGCCAGCCCCCTCAAGATCTGGCCGAGGATGGCACCCGTGCGGGCCATTTGTGGTCCTCGATTCTCGGCGCCAGCCTCTCGGTCGCGGTTCCCACAACCCGTCGCAGTGCCTACCATACGCCTTTCCGCGAACTCCCTCAGTTCCTCTTTCCTGAACCGAGGGGAACGGCTAGGGCGTCCGCCGCGACCGTGCCTGAAAGAATTGACAGGTGAACTGGCTGGCGCAACCCTTGGCGCGAGCGAAGCGACGGACGAAGCGCGGCTTGCACAGGGAGCGGGGAGTGACGGACTCGGCGCCCATCTTGGAAGCGCGCGGCCTCAGCCTGGCATTCGGCGGCCTCACGGCGCTCGATGCCGTGAGCTTCGCGGTCCGCCCGGGCGAATTGTACTCGATCATCGGCCCGAACGGCGCGGGGAAGACCTCGCTCCTCAACTGCATCTCGGGCCGCTACAGCCCGAGCGAAGGCGAGATTCTTTACAAGGGCCGCGACATCACGCGTCTGCGCCCCAACCATCGGGCGGGACTCGGCATCGGGCGAACGTTTCAGAATCTCGCACTCTTCGGACATATGAGCGTGCTCGACAACATCATGGTCGGCCGCCACCATCTCCTGAAATCCAACTTCCTCACGGGCGCCCTCTATTGGCTGGGCGGCGCCGAGCGCGAGGAGCTGGCCCACCGCCGGCAGGTCGAAGAGATCATCGACTTCCTCGAAATCCAGCACATCCGCCATGCGACCGCGGGCACGCTCGGCTACGGATTGCGGAAGCGCGTCGAGCTCGCACGCGCCATCGCCTTGAAACCCGACCTGCTGCTGCTCGATGAACCCATGGCCGGCATGAACCTCGAAGAGAAGGAGGACATGGCCCGCTACATCATCGATCTCAACGAAGAGTGGGACATGTCGATCATCATGATCGAGCACGACATGGGCGTCGTCATGGATCTCTCGCACCGGGTCATGGTCTTGGATTTCGGCAAGCTCATCGCCCTTGGGACGCCCGACGCCGTGCGCAAGGATGAGCACGTGAAGCGCGCCTATCTCGGCGAGGACGACGTCGCCTCGCGCGCAGCGGCAGCACGGACCTCGCCATGACCCTCGATCTGCCCGATCTCGATCGTCATGACACTTTGCCGCGACTCTTGGCCTACAACGCGGCCCACCACCCCGATGGGGTCGCGCTGCGTGAGAAGGATCTCGGGCTCTGGCACCCTTACACCTGGACCGACTATGCACGCCATGTGCGGCGGTTTGCCTTGGGTTTGAGGTCCATCGGCGTCGGCCCCGGGGATGTGGTGGCGATCCTCGGCGACAATCGGCCCGAATCCTTGTTCGGCGAAATCGCGGCTCACGCGTTGCGCGCCATGAGCCTCGGCATCTATCGCGACGCGCTCGAGGATGAGGTCGCTTACCTCATCGAATACGCCCGAGCCAAAGTTGTGTTCGCCGAGGACGAGGAGCAGATCGACAAGCTGATCGGCCTTGGGGCCCGCGTCGCCTGCGTCGAACGCATCATCTACTCGGATCCGCGCGGCATCAGGAAGTTGTCCGATCCGCGCCTCATGAGCACCGTCGAGCTCGAATCGCTGGGCGAAGCGATCGAGCGAGCTGAGCCAGGGCTTTACGATTCGCTCCTCGAGGCGGGCTCTGGCGAGGACGTGGCGATTCTCTGCACAACGTCCGGCACGACGGCGCGGCCGAAATTGGCCATGCTCCAGGCCGGGCGCTTCATCAAGCATTGTGCGAGTTATCTCCACGCCGACCCCAAGGACGCGAGCGATGAATACGTCTCGGTCCTGCCTCTCCCCTGGATCATGGAGCAGGTGTACGCCGTGGGGAAATCGTTGCTTTCGCGCATGAAGATCAATCTCGTCGAGGAGCCCGAGACGATGATGCACGACATGCGCGAGATCGGGCCGACCTTCCTGTTGCTCGCCCCGCGAGTCTGGGAAGCGATCGCGGCCGATGTGCGCTCGCGCATGCTCGACGCCTCGCCCTTGAAACGCTGGCTCTACCAGCACGGCATGCGTCTTGGGCTCGCCGCCGCCGCGAGAGGGCGCCGGTCTGCCCTTGCCGATGCCCTCCTGTTCCGGGCGCTCCGCGACCGTTTGGGCTTCTCCCGCCTCAGATCCGCCGCGACCGGAGGCGCCGCCCTCGGGCCCGAGACGTTTCGATTCTTCCTCGCCCTTGGCGTGCCTCTGCGCCAGATCTACGGCCAGACCGAATTGATCGGCGCCTATACGATCCATCGTCCGAGCGATGTCAATTTCGACACGGTGGGCTTTCCCTTCGATGCCGGGATCGAAGTGCGGATCGACGAGCCCGACGCCAACGGCGTCGGCGAGATCATCACGCGGCATCCCAACATGTTCCTCGGCTACTTCAAGAACGAAGCCGCGACGGCCTCGGAGATCCGCGACGGCTGGATGCGTACGGGCGATGCCGGATATTTCGACGCACAGGGTCACCTCGTCGTCATCGATCGCATCAAGGACATCGCGACGACGGGAGAAGGCACGCGCTTCTCTCCTCAGTTCATCGAGAACAAACTCAAATTCTCGCCTTACGTTGGCGAGGCCGTGATCCTGGGCGATGGACGCGAATACCTCTCGGCCATCATCTGCATTCGCCTCTCGACCGTCTCCAAATGGGCCGAGAAGAGCCGCGTCGCCTACACGACCTACAGCGACCTCGCCGCCAAACCGGCGATTTACGATCTTCTGCGGCGCGAGGTCGAGGCGATCAACGCCTCGCTGCCTGAGGCACAACGCATTCGGAAGTTTCTCCTCCTCTACAAGGAGCTCGACGCGGACGACGGCGAGCTCACGCGCACGCGCAAGGTGCGACGCAACGTCATCGGCGAAAAATACCGCGACATCATCGACACGATCTATTCCGAGCATCGCTCCGTCGACATCGATACCACGATCGCGTTCCAGGACGGCACCACGCAGCGGGTCAAGGCGACCCTGCCGATCGTCGATCTATCCGCCGTTTCCGTCGCCAGAGCCGCTTGAAGATGCCACATAGGGCTGCCGCATCATGAATGCCCCGCTCCTGCTTCAACTTCTCCTGAATGGCGTGATCGTGGGCACGCTTTACGGCGTCGTCGCCATGTGCTTCGTGCTCATCTACAAGGCTTCCCAGGTCGTCAATTTCGCGCAGGGCGAGTTCCTCCTGATCGGCGCATGGATGTGCTGGTGGCTCCTCACGGAATTTCGACTGCCATTCGCGGTCGGCTTTCTTGCCACGCTCATCGTCATGCTCGTCTTCGGCGTGTTGCTGCAGATCATCGTGCTGCGACCCTTGATCGGCGAGCCCGTCATCAGTGTCATCATGGTGACGATCGGCCTGTCGATCTTCCTCCAGGCGCTCATGCGCTGGCTGTTCGGCGTGACGGTGCAACCTTTCCCGCAGGTGTTCTCGGCGGCATCGGTCACGATCTTCGGCCTCGCGGTGCAAACGGCCTATGTCATGAGTTTCGTCATCTCGCTGGTCATCATGGTGGCCTTCGCCCTCTTCTTTAAGTATTCCCGCCTCGGCCTCGCCATGCGCGCGACGGCCTTCGACCAGCAGGTCGCCCAGTCCATGGGCATCTCCATCAAGCAGGTGTTCGCCATGTCTTGGGCCATCTCAGCGATGGTCTCGGCGCTGGCCGGTGTCGTCACCGGCATGGTGAGCGGCGTGTCTTCCGGACTCTCTGTGATCGGGATCAAAGTCTTCCCGGCGATCATCGTTGGCGGCCTCGATTCGATCGTGGGCGCGGTCGTGGGCGGGCTCATCATCGGCGTGCTCGAGAACGCAGCCGAGTACGGGGACAGCCAGATCCTCCACTGGGGCAATATGTTCGCGATCGCGCCGTTCTACGTCCTCATCGTCATCCTGATGATCAAGCCGTACGGTCTGTTCGGCACCCGGACGATCGAGCGGATTTGAGCCATGGCGACGGCGATCTTCCGCCCCTGCGGCGATTTCAAGACGTCCTACCGGACCGACACGACGATCTTCCCGACGCGCCTGTCGCGCCTCGCATGCCTGGCTGGCGTGGCGCTCCTGGCTGCGGCGCCCCTCGCGCTCTCCGGCTACTACCTCAACATGCTGATCCAGATCGGCTACTACGGCATCGCCGCGCTCGGCCTCAACATTCTCGTCGGCTTCACGGGGCAGATCAGCTTGGGCCACAGCGCTTTCTTCGGCTTCGGCGCGTTCGCTTCCGCCTGGCTCCACAACGCCTTCGGCGTGCCGGTCGCCCTATCGATCCCGCTTGCGGGCGTGCTTACCACCGCCGTGGGCATGGTGTTCGGCCTTCCGGCTGCGCGCTTGAAGGGCCTCTATCTCGCGATCGCGACGCTTGCCTCGCAATTCATCATCCAGGACTTCTTCGCGCGCGCTGACTGGTTCAGCGGCGGCGCAGCGGGTGCCAATGCCGGCACCTTCGCCCTGTTCAGTTTCGAATTCTCGACCGACCAGCGCTATTTCTACGTCGTCCTGGCTTACGTCGTGATCATGTACATCGCGGCGGCCAATCTCATGCGTACGCGCGACGGGCGCGCGCTCATCGCCGTGCGCGACCACTACCTCTCCGCCGAGATCATGGGGATCAACCTGACGAAGTACCGGATCCTCTCCTTCGGCATTTCCTCGTTCTATGCGGGCGTGGGCGGCGCTCTCTTCGCGCACTATCTCGGCTTCGTTGGCGTCGAAGGCTTCGACATCCTGCTGTCGATCCAGTTCCTCGGCATGATCATCATCGGCGGGCTTGGCTCGATCATGGGATCGCTCATGGGCACGGCCTTCCTCGTGCTGCTGCCCGAGGCCATGGAGCTCCTCACAAAGAGCTTGAAACACATCCCGTCGCTGACCGCGGGCCTGCCCTACCTGAAACAGATGTCGATCGGCCTCGCCATCATCTTGTTCCTTGTGTTCGAGCCGGACGGGCTTGCCCACCGCTGGCGGCAGGTCAAGGCGTACTGGAAACTCTACCCGTTCTCATACTAGCGGGGTGGTCGATCTGATAGACTTCTCGCCATGGAGCGGTCCGCCAAGGACGCTCATTGGCGGCAAGCCATGCCAACTAAAGAAGGAGGCATGTCACATGGACACGCGGCTTGGATCGGTGCTCGGGGCCTTCGTCATCGCGCTGGCGTTCAGCGGCGCAGCCGACGCCCAGGAATACATCCAGATCGGCAATCTGGTCGATTTCACCGGCGGCACCGCCGTCGTCGGGAAGGAATATGGCCAGGGCAAGATCGATGCGATGAATTGGATCAACGAGAACGGCGGCATCAACGGCAAGCTGTTCGACTTCGACACGGTCGACTATTCCTACGTCCAGCCGCGCGCGATAGCGGCCTACAAGAAGTGGACGTCGCAGCGCAAGGTGGCGGCCATCCAAGGATGGGGTACGCAGGACACCGAAGCGCTCGTCGAGTTCGTCTCCAAAGATCAGATTCCGTTCTTCTCCGCTTCCTACTCCGCGCACCTGACCGACCCGCAGGGCAAGGGACCAGAGACCAAGAAGCCCGCGCCTTACAATTTCGTCATGGGCCCGTCCTATTCCGATGGCGTGCGCGCGCTCCTGCAATGGGCGGCGGATGACTGGAAGAAGCAAGGCAAGTCCGGCAAGCCGAAATACGTCCACATGGGCGACAACCATCCCTATCCGAACGCCCCGAAGAAGGCTGGTGAGGACTATGCCAAGGAGATCGGCTTCGATGTCCTGCCGGCGATCCAATACACAATCGCACCCGGCGACTTCAAAGCGCAGTGCCTGACACTCAAGGAATCGGGCGCCGATTACGCCTTCCTCGCCAATACCTCGGACTCCAATATCTCCATGCTGAAGTCATGCAGCACCGTCGGCGTGAAGACCCAATTCATGGCCAACATCTGGGGTTATGACGAAAACGCCATGAAGGCGGCGGGCGAGGCGGCCAACGGCGTGGTCTGGGTCATGGGTTCGGCAAGATGGGGGGACGATGTCCCCGGCATGAAGATGATTCAGGCGATCTCCAAGTCCTCCGATCCGAAAGGAGTCGCCTATCGCACGCCCCATTACATCCGCGGCATCTGCTCGATCTTCTTCATGAAGGAAGCCATGGAATGGGCCGACAAGAACGGCGGCGTTAATGGCCCCAACGTGAAGAAGGCCATGTATCAGAAAAAGGACTGGGTGCCCGCGGGCCTCGAGGGCGTGTGCCCGGTGGGAACGTGGAGTGAAGCCGACCACCGCGGCTTCTCCCGCGTACTCATCTATCGCGGGACTGTGAAGGGTTCGACGGATGCACCGATCCCCGATCTCGCGAAGGCCGGCACGATCAGCATGGCCAAGGTGTATGAAGTGAACGTGCCGCGAAAGGCGGAATGGTTGGGGTGGTAGCCTGACTGGGCCGCGCGTCGGATAGGCCGGCCGGCGCACCGCCCCGCACGCGCAAGAAGAGGACGATCGGCATGGCGGTGACGGCGGTGCGCACGGAGCAGAGAGCGGCCGCCCTCGCCGTCAACGCCATCGACGTCGTCTACAACGACGTCATCCAGGTGTTGAACGGCTTGTCTCTCACCGTGCCGGACGGCGAGATCGTGGCGCTCCTGGGGTCCAACGGCGCCGGCAAGTCCACGACGCTCAAGGCGATCTCAGGTCTCCTCAAGAGCGAGGACGGCGCCATCACGCGCGGCGAGATCGTGTTCCAGGGCGAACGCATCAGCGGCCGCGACGCTGAGGACATCGTCAAGGCGGGGATCTTCCAGGTGATGGAAG